>NZ_JARZAI010000021.1 GCF_029893355.1 Kitasatospora sp. MAA4 | reverse complement strand
TTACATTCCGAACCCGGAAGCTAAGCCTCACAGCGCCGATGGTACTGCAGGGGGGACCCTGTGGGAGAGTAGGACGCCGCCGAACAATCATTCCAAAGAACCCCCATCCGAGAAATCGGATGGGGGTTCTTTGCGTTTCCGGTCAGAGCTGGAGCTTGAAGCCGACGTGCGATCCGGTGAAGCCCAGCCGCTCGTAGAAGCGGTGCGCGTCGGCCCGGCTCGCGTCCGAGGTGAGCTGCACCAGATTGGCTCCCAGTGAGCGGGATTCGGCGATCGCCCATTCGATGAGCCGGCTGCCCAGGCCGTTGCCGCGCTCGTCGGCGTGGACGCGGACCGCCTCGATGACGGTCCGCGTCGCGCCGCGGCGGGAGAGTCCGTGGATGACACTGAGCTGGAGAGTACCGACCACCCGGCCGTCCCGGACGGCCACGGTCGGATGCTGGTTCGGATCGGCGGCCATCCGCTCGAAGGCCTCGTAGTACGGCGTCAGATCGTCGGGGGACTCGCGGCCGACTCCCAGGGAGTCGGCCGCGAGCATGGCGACGATGGCGGGGATGTCCTGCGGTGTCGCCGGGCGGATCACGAGATCGTTCATTGGCCCAGCCTAGAAGGGGCCTGGAGGGGTCACTCCCCGGGGGCGGCGCTCGTGATGACGGAGAACACCGCGCCGTGCGGGTCGGCGAGTTGGGCGAAGCGGCCGACGCCGGGGGCGTCGTACGCAGGGGCCCGGACGGCGCCGCCGAGCTCGGTGGCCCTGGCGACGACGGCGTCGACGTCGGCGACCTCGAAGTAGGGCAGCCAGTGCGAGCCGGTGCCGGCCGCCGTGCGCTCGGGGAGCAGCACGGCGATGCCGCCCTGGCTGGCGTCCGTGCCGCCGCCGACCGGGGTGACCACGGTGTAGGTGAAGTCGCCGAACGGGACGTCCTGCTCCTGCCAGCCGAAGACGGTGCGGTAGAAGGGCTTGGCAGCGGCCGGGTCGCTGGTGTGCAGCTCCGTCCAGCAGAGCGTGCCGACCTCGGTGACGGCCTCGAGACCGGCGGTCTCGCCGGGCTGCCAGACGGCGAACTCGGCGCCGGTGGGGTCGGTGTACCCAGCCATCCGGCCGTTGGTGAAGACGTCGAACGGTCCGAACCGGACCGTTCCGCCGGCCTGCTCCACGAGCTTGCTGGTCTGGTCGGCGTCGGCGGTGTGGAAGTAGATCGTCCAGGCGCTCTTGGCGCCCTCCTCGGTCAGCGGGCCGATCGCGGCGACCGTCCGCCCGCCCTGCTGGAGGAAGCCGTAGCCACCGGACTCGGGGCCGGCAGAGGCGAACGTCCAGCCGAAGAGGCCGCCGTAGAAGGCCTGCGAGGCCTCGCTGTCGGCGCTGCCGAGGTCGAGCCAGTTCGGGGTGCCGGGAATGAAGTTGGTCGTCAGCATGGTCGTTCCGCTCCTTTGCGGGCCCGGACGCCGCGTCGGCGGCCCCGGGCAGGACGAAGTGTTCCCTCTGCCACTTCAGCCTGGCACCAGGTACTGACACCTGCGCTTCGACCGGCTCGGCCCGGGCTGTCGCCGCGGGACGGTACGGTGCGTAGCGGAAGCTCACGAGTACCACGAGGGGGTCCCGGATGGGTGCGCAGCCGGTGCAGGCGGCGGCTCCGCGGCAGCTCGCCCAGGTGGAGGGGGTGCTGGAGCGGATCACCTACGCCAACGAGGAGACCGGCTACACGGTGGCCCGGGTCGACACCGGCCGCGGTGCCAACGACCTGCTGACGGTGGTCGGGTCCCTGCTGGGCGCCCAGCCGGGCGAGTCGCTGCGGCTGCACGGGCGCTGGGCCTCCCACCAGCAGTACGGCAAGCAGTTCGTGGTGGAGAACTACACCACCGTGCTCCCGGCCACCGTCCAGGGCATCCAGCGCTACCTGGGCTCGGGCCTGATCAAGGGCATCGGCCCGCGCTTCGCGGAGCGGATCGTCGAGAAGTTCGGCGCCGACACCCTGGAGGTGATCGAGCAGGACCCGAAGCGGCTGATCGAGGTCCCCGGGCTCGGGCCGAAGCGGACGAAGATGATCGCCGCGGCCTGGGAGGAGCAGAAGGCGATCAAGGAGGTGATGGTCTTCCTCCAGGGCGTCGGCGTCTCCACCTCGCTTGCGGTGCGGATCTACAAGAAGTACGGCGACAGTTCGATCGGTGTGGTGAAGAACGAGCCCTACCGGCTGGCGTCGGACGTCTGGGGCATCGGCTTCCTCACCGCGGACCGGATCGCGCAGGCCGTCGGCATCCCGCACGACAGCCCCGAGCGGGTCAAGGCGGGCCTGCAGTACGCACTGTCGCAGTCCAGCGACCAGGGCCACTGCTACCTCCCGGAGGAGCGGCTGATCGCCGATGGGGTGAAGCTCCTCCAGGTGGACGTCGGCCTGGTGATCGACTGCCTGGCCGCGCTGGTGGCGGAGGAGGGCGTGGTCCGCGAGAGCCTGCCGGGCGACGGCGGGGAGCGGGTCACCGCGGTCTATCTGGTGCCGTTCCACCGGGCCGAGATCTCCCTCTCGAACCAGGTGCTGCGGCTGCTGCGGGCGGAGACCGACCGGATGCCCGGCTTCGCCGACGTGGACTGGCCGAAGGCGCTGGGCTGGCTGGCCCGGCAGACCGGGGCCGAACTGGCGCCGGAGCAGCAGGAGTCGGTGCGGCTGGCGCTGACCGAGAAGGTCGCGGTGCTGACCGGTGGCCCGGGCTGCGGCAAGTCGTTCACCGTCAAGTCCATCGTGACGCTGGCCCTGGCGAAGCGGGCCAAGGTGCTGCTGGCCGCGCCGACCGGGCGGGCCGCCAAGCGGCTGGCCGAGCTGACGGGACATCAGGCTTCTACCGTGCACCGGCTGTTGGAGCTGCGGCCGGGCGGTGACGCGGCCTACGACCGGGACCGTCCGTTGGACGCCGACCTGGTGGTGGTGGACGAGGCCTCGATGCTCGACCTGATCCTCGCCAACAAGCTGGTCAAGGCGGTGGCACCGGGTGCGCACCTGCTGTTCGTCGGGGATGTGGACCAGCTGCCCTCGGTCGGCGCCGGGGAGGTGCTGCGCGACCTGCTGGCGGACGGCGGCCCGATCCCGTCGGTGCGTCTGACCAGGATCTTCCGGCAGGCCCAGCAGTCCGGCGTGGTGACCAATGCGCACCGGATCAACGAGGGACTGCCGCCGATCACCGAGGGCCTGCCGGACTTCTTCCTCTTCGTGGAGGACGACACCGAGCGGGCGGCCGGTCTGGTGGTGGACGTGGTGGCGCGCCGGATCCCGCAGAAGTTCCGGCTGGACCCGCGCCGCGACGTCCAGGTGCTGGCCCCGATGCACCGCGGCCCGGCCGGCGCGGGCAACCTCAACACGCTGTTGCAGGCCGCGGTGACTCCCGGCCGGGAGGGGCTGCCCGAGCGGCGGTTCGGCGGGCGGACCTTCCGGGTCGGCGACAAGGTCACCCAGATCCGCAACAACTACGAGAAGGGGCAGAACGGCGTCTTCAACGGCACGGTCGGCGTGGTCACCGCGCTGAGCGTCGAGGAGCAGAAGCTCACCGTGCTCACCGACGAGGACGAGGAGGTGCCCTACGACTTCGACGAGCTGGACGAACTGGCTCACGCGTACGCCGTCACCATCCACCGCTCGCAGGGCAGCGAGTACCCCGCGGTGGTGATTCCCGTCACTACGTCGGCCTGGACCATGCTGCAGCGCAACCTGCTCTACACCGCCGTCACGCGCGCCAAGAAGCTGGTCGTGCTGGTCGGGTCCCGCAAGGCCCTTGGCCAGGCGGTCCGTACGGTCAGTGCGGGCCGGCGGCACTCGGCGCTGGATCACCGGCTGGCCACCGGGTGACCATCGGATGACCTCTGAAGGCGCGGGGCGGGCCGCGGGCTCCGGCGAGGGTATCTTGACGTGAAGAAATTGATGGACCAGCCTAGTCTTGACGCGATCTTGTCCGGTTCGTAGTGGCTGAGGCGTCAGCTTTTGTAGAACAAGGCTCTTTCGGGCCACCCCGGGTGCGCGACCGTCCTCCGGATGGGGGAGGGTGGAGACAGTCAGGGCACCTTGGAAGAGGATTCATTTCGTTGGTGAGGATGAGCGTGAGCGAGAACAGTCAGGACGCAGTAGTACTGCGGTACCAGGGCGGCGAGTACGAGTACCCCGTCGTCGCGAGCACTGCGGGCAACGCCGGCTTCGACATCTCGAAGCTGCTGCCGCAGACCGGCCTGGTCACCCTGGACAACGGCTTCGGCAACACCGCTGCCTACAAGTCCGCGATCACCTTCGTGGACGGCGACAACGGCATCCTGCGCTACCGCGGCTACCCGATCGAGCAGCTGGCCAACCAGGGCAGCTTCATCGAGACCGCGTACCTCCTGATCAACGGTGAGCTGCCGTCCGCCGACCAGCTGGCGGAGTTCAGCAACGAGATCACCCAGCACACCCTGCTGCACGAGGACGTCAAGCGCTTCTACCAGGGCTTCCCGCGGGACGCCCACCCGATGGCGATGCTGTCCTCGGTGGTCGGCGCGCTGTCGACCTTCTACCAGGACAGCCACAACCCGTTCGACGCCGGCCAGCGCCACCTGTCGACCGTCCGGCTGCTCGCCAAGCTCCCGACCATCGCGGCCTACGCGTACAAGAAGTCGGTCGGCCAGCCGTTCGTCTACCCGCGCAACGACCTGAGCTACGTCGAGAACTTCCTGCGGATGACCTTCGCGGTCCCCGCCCAGGACTACGAGCTCAACCCGGTGATCGTCGACGCGCTGGACAAGCTGTTCATCCTGCACGCGGACCACGAGCAGAACTGCTCGACCTCCACCGTGCGCCTGGTCGGTTCCAGCCACGCGAACCAGTTCGCGTCGATCTCGGCCGGCATCTCGGCGCTCTGGGGCCCGCTGCACGGCGGCGCCAACCAGGCGGTGCTGGAGATGCTGGAGCAGATCCAGCAGGACGGCGGCGACGTCGACGCCTTCATCCGCAAGGTGAAGAACCGCGAGGACGGCGTGAAGCTGATGGGCTTCGGTCACCGCGTGTACAAGAGCTTCGACCCGCGTGCCCAGCTGGTCAAGGGCCTGGCGCACGACGTGCTCGCGCAGCTCGGCCAGTCCGACGAGCTGCTGGAGATCGCGCTCAAGCTCGAGGCGCACGCGCTGAACGACGACTTCTTCATCTCGCGCAAGCTGTACCCGAACGTGGACTTCTACACCGGCCTGATCTACCGCGCCATGGGCTTCCCGACCAGCATGTTCACCGTGCTGTTCGCGATCGGCCGGCTGCCGGGCTGGATCGCCCACTGGCACGAGATGATCAACGACCCGGGCAGCCGGATCGGGCGTCCGCGCCAGATCTACACCGGCACCGCGATCCGCGACTACGTCGCCCTGGGCGAGCGCTGACCGCTCCCGCTCACGCTTCAGCCGAAGGGCCCCACTGCTGCTGGCAGTGGGGCCCTTCGACGTACCGGCCGCAGCCGGCGACGTGGTGCGGCGCACGACGCCCAGGGAGTCGGTGCTGCCGGGGAAGGCCGCTCAAAGCATCCCCGACCACACCGGTCCCCGGCGCCGTGCGCGAGGCCGTCCGGATGGGACGGCCGTCCCGGGGCCCGCCGGAGCCCCGTCGGCGGCAGTCACCGCGATCGTGCGGGCCCCGGAGGGGGGTGGGCCGCACAGTTGCCGTTCCGCAGTTCCCTGCCGCACTTCACAAGGTAAGACGTATTGGGGTCGGCAAAGTTACGTTTGGGCAGTGTGAGTTGGCTCTCGCTACATTCCGTATACGGATGGACAGTCTGCTCATACCACACCGCCCGGCCGGAGTTACGTCACCCTCCCCGTAACTCTCGCAACCCAGCGTGATAGGAATCGTGGCATTCCGGTACGGAAGGGCGGGAGTTGTGCAGATGGCCAGAAACGTAGTCGTCACCGGCGGTGGCACGGGCATCGGCTTCGAGATCGCCCGGCGGTTCGCCGAGGCGGGCGACCGGGTGGTGATCGTCGGCCGTCGGCGCGCGGTCCTGGAGGCGGCCGCCGCGAGCCTGGGCAGATCCGTCACGCCGCTGGTCTGCGACCTGGCCGACCCGGACGCCGTGGAGGCCGCGCTGGGGGCGCTGCCGAGCCGGATCGACGTCCTGGTGAACAACGCGGGCAGCCGGGAGACCGGCTTCGTCGCCGGACCGCACGCGCTGCTGGCCCGCTGGCGCGGGGACTTCGAGCGCAACGTGCTGACCGCGGTACTGCTCACCGAGTCCGTCCGGGACCGGCTCACCCAGGGCTCCGGCCGGGTGGTCACGGTCAGCTCGATCGCCGCGCTGCGCGGCGCCGGCTCGTACGGGGCCGCCAAGGCCTCGCTGCACGCCTGGAACAACTTCCTGGCCGCGCAGGTCGGCCCGTCCGGCATCACCGCCAACATCGTCGCCCCGGGCACCGTGGCCGGGACGGAGTTCTTCGGCCCCCGGCTGGACGAGGCGGAGGTCTCCCGGCGGGCCGCCCGCACCCTGCTCGGCCGGATCGGCGAGACCGGCGAGGTCGCCGCCGCGGTCTTCTTCCTGGCCTCGGCGGACGCCGGCTTCATCACCGGCGAGATCCTGCACTGCAACGGCGGCGAGATGCTGGGGCACTAGGCTCCAGCATCTCGTCCGCGGGGTGTGCTCAGGCGGCGAAGCGGCGCAGGCGCAGGCTGTTGGTGACCACGAAGACCGAGGAGAAGGCCATCGCGGCCCCGGCCACCACCGGGTTGAGCAGGCCGGCGGCGGCCAGCGGGATCGCCGCCACGTTGTAGGCGAAGGCCCAGAACAGGTTGCCCTTGATGGTGGCCAGCGTCCGGCGGGAGAGCCGGATCGCCTGGGCCGCCGAGCGCAGGTCGCCGCGGACCAGGGTCAGGTCGCCGGCCTCGATGGCGGCGTCCGAGCCGGTGCCCATGGCCAGGCCCAGGTCCGCCTGGGCGAGCGCGGCGGCGTCGTTCACGCCGTCCCCGACCATCGCCACCGAGCGGCCCTCGGCCTGCAACCGCCGCACGGTGGCCACCTTGTCCTCGGGCAGCACCTCGGCGATCACGTCGGCCGCGTCGATGCCGACCTCGGCGGCGACCGCCTCGGCCACCGCGCGGTTGTCGCCGGTCAGCAGCACCGGGCGCAGGCCCAGCGCCCGCAGCTCGCGCACCGCCTCGGCGCTGGTGGGCCGGACGGTGTCGGCCACCACCAGGACCGCGCGGGCGGCGCCGTCCCAGCCGACCGCGATCGCGGTGCGCCCGGCGGCCTCGGCGGCGGCCTTGGCCTCGGCGAGCGCGGGGGGCAGCGGCTGCGACCGGTCGGCCAGCAGCTCCGCCCGTCCGGCGATCACCGCGTGGCCGTCCACCACGCCCTGCACGCCCCGGCCGGGCAGGTTCTCGAAGCCCTCGACGGGCGGCAGGGCGCCGAGCTGCTCGGCCGCCGCGGCAGCCGCTATGGCCGCCGCGATCGGGTGCTCCGAGGCGTGCTCCAGCGCGCCGGCCAGCCGCAGCGCCTCGGCCCGGGAGACGCCCTCGGCGGTGTGCACGGCGGCCAGCGACATCCGGCCGGTGGTGACCGTGCCGGTCTTGTCCAGCACCACGGTGTCCACCCGGCGGGTGGTCTCCAGCACCTCGGGGCCCTTGATCAGGATGCCCAGCTGGGCGCCACGGCCGGTGCCGACCATCAGCGCGGTCGGGGTCGCCAGGCCGAGCGCGCACGGGCAGGCGATGATCAGCACGGCGACGGCGGCGGTGAAGGCCTCGGTGGGGCTGCTGGTGACCAGCAGCCAGCCGACCAGGGTGCCCAGCGCTATCAGGATCACCACCGGTACGAAGACCGTGGAGATCCGGTCGGCCAGCCGCTGCGCGGCGGCCTTGCCGTTCTGCGCCTCCTCGACCAGCTTGGCCATCCGGGCCAGCTGGGTGTCGGCGCCGACCCGGCGGGCCTCGACGACCAGGCGGCCGCCGGCGTTCACGGTGGCGCCGGTGACCTGGTCGCCGACCGTCACCTCGACCGGGACGGACTCGCCGGTCAGCATCGAGGCGTCCACGGCGGAGGCACCCTCGACCACCACGCCGTCGGTGGCGATCTTCTCGCCGGGGCGGACCACGAAGCGGCTGCCCAGCGTCAGCCGGCCGATCGGGATCCGCACCTCGCGGCCGTCCTGGAGCACCGCGACGTCCTTGGCGCCGAGGTCGAGCAGGGCGTGCAGGGCGGCGCCGGCCCGTCGCTTGGAGCGGGCCTCCAGCCAGCGGCCGAGCAGGATCAGCGTGGTGACGGCGGCCGCGGTCTCCAGGTAGAGGGCGGAGGAGGTGTCCTGGCCGCCCACCGAGAGGCGGAACTCGTGGCGCATCCCGGGCATGCCCGCGGTGCCGAGGAACAGCGCCCAGACCGACCACCCGAAGGCGGCCAGCGTGCCCAGCGAGACCAGGGTGTCCATGGTGGCCGCGCCGTGCTTGAGGTTGGTCCAGGCGGCCCGGTGGAACGGCCACCCGGCGTACACCACGACCGGGCCGGTCAGCGCGAAGGCCAGCCACTGCCAGTCGTTGAACTGCAGGGCGGGCACCATCGAGAGCAGCACCACGGGGACGGTGAGCACAGCGCTGACGCGCAGCCGGTCGAGCAGCGGGTCGGGCGCCTGAGCGGTCTCTCCTTCGGCATCGGCGGGCTCGGCGGGCGCGGGCGGCGGCGGGGGCAGCTCGGCGGTGTAGCCGGTGCGCTCGACGGTGGCGATCAGGTCGGCCACGGTCACCGCCGGCCCGAAGTCGACCCGGGCCTTCTCGGTCGCGTAGTTGACGGTCGCCTCGACGCCGTCCATCCGGTTGAGTTTCTTCTCGATCCGGGCCGCGCAGGAGGCGCAGGTCATCCCGCCGATCGAGAGCTCGATCCGGTCCCGCACGATCGGGCTGTCTATGCCTGGGGAAAGTGTGCTCATCAGTTCCGCTCCTTGGGGGAGAGAGTACGGGGGCGGCCGCGGGGTCGCCCCCGTACGGTGCTCAGGCTGACCGGCCCACCAGTTCGTAGCCCGCCTCGTCGATCGCGGCACGCAGGGCGCTCTCGTCCAACGGCTGCTGGGAGGAGACCGTCACGGTTCCGGCCTTGGCGTCGGCGGCGACCTCGGTGACGCCGGCGATCGTGGAGATCTCGCTGCTCACCGACTTCTCGCAGTGGCCGCAGCTCATGCCGGTGACGGTGTAGGTGGTGATGTTGGACATCGTGGGCCTCCGTAGGGGTCAGGGTGCGGCTCGCACCCGCACAGTCAAGAACACGATACCCCCCAGGGGTATTCCGAAAAGGCGGGGGGTCTCGGGGCGGATCGGGTGATGGCACCGTCCGCTAGCAGACAGTAGTCGTACGGGTACCCTCTGTCCGACTCGCCGCGTAATGTTCCCCTCGTGTCCCGTCTCCGCCGCGTTGTCACCGCGCTTGCGCCCGAGGCCTCCGGGCTGCCCCGGGCGCGCCGCCGCCGCGCACTGCTCGCCGTCGATCTCCGGGACGTCCCGCTGCACCGCAGGGTGGCGCCGGCGGTGCTGGCCATCCTGGCCGTCACGGCGGCGGATCTGGCGATCGGTCAGGAGCGCTACCTGGCACCGCTGATGATCGTCGTGCCGTCGATCGCCTCGCTGACCCTCTCGGCCACCGAGGTGCTGATGATCTGCACGGTGGGGCTGGGCGCGCTGATCGGCCTCAACCACTACGACCACGTCACCGACCCGCACGACCGGCGGTTCCTCTTCGGCTCGATGATCACCTACGTCTCGCTGACGCTGTTCAGCGCGTATGTCGCCAAGATCCGGATGCGCCGCGCGGCGGCCTTCGCGGCGGTCAGCTCGGTGGCCGAGGCGGCCCAGCGGGCGCTGCTGCGCCAGCCGGGGCCGGAGGTCGGGCAGCTGCGGCTGTCGGCGCGCTACGCTTCCGCGGCCGACGAGGCGCGGATCGGCGGCGACCTCTACTCGGCGCTGGACACCGGGGCCGCGACCAGGGTGGTGATCGGGGACGTCCGGGGCAAGGGCCTGGAGGCGGTCCAGACGGCGGCCGTGGTGCTCGGCGCGTTCCGCGAGGCGGCCTACGACGAGGCCGGGCTGCGCGGGGTCGCGGCGCGGATCGAAGCCAGTGTGGAGCGCCATGTGCCGGACGGCGAGTTCACCACCGCGCTGTTCGCCGAGTTCCGCGGCCCCGGGGTGGTCGAACTGCTGCAGTACGGGCACGTGCCGCCGCTGCGGGTGCGCAAGGACGGCGAGACCACGGTGCTGGAGGCCCCCGACCCCTGGGTGCCGCTGGGGCTCGGGCGCCTCGCGCCGGGCAAGCCGCAGAGCTGGGACCAGCCCTTCGAGGTGGGCGACGTGATGGTGCTCTGCACCGACGGGGTGGTCGAGGCCCGGCAGCGCACCAGCGGCGCGTTCTACCCGCTGGAGGAGCGGGTCGGCGCGCTGGTGGCGGGCTGCGGGGACTCGGGCGCCGACCTGGACGCGGCGCTCGCGCGGCTCTACGCGGACCTGTTGCAGCACACCGGCGGCGAGCTGAGGGACGACGCGCTGCTGCTGCTCCTCAGCCGCACGCGGTGATGGTTGGCTTCTAGGCTCCGGCGGCGCGGGCCAGTGCGCGGAAGAGCAGGGCGGTGGAGGTGGCGCCCGGGTCCTGGTGGCCGACGCTGCGCGGGCCGAGGTAGGAGGCGCGGCCCTTGCGGGCCTCCAGCGGGACGGTGTCGCGGGCGCCGCGCTCGGCGGCCTCGGCGGCCAGCGCGGCGGCCTCGCGCAGGCTGAAGCCGTCGAAGGCGGCCCGCTCCAGCGCGGCCACCGCCGGTTCGAAGGCGTCCACCATGGTCTTGTCGCCGGGCACCGCGCCGCCGAGCTTCTGGACGGCGGACAGGCCCGCGCGCAGGGCGGCGGCCAGGTCGGTGATGTCGGCGGCCGGCGCGGGCAGCGCGGCGCCGGTGGTGCGCAGTGCGCTGCCGTACAGCGGGCCGGCGGCCCCGCCGACGGTGGAGATCAGCGTCGTGCCGGCCCTGCTCAGCACCCCGCCCACCGGGGTGTCGGGCGGCAGCGCGTCGAGGGCGGCGAGGACGGCGGTGAAGCCGCGCCGCAGGTTGGCGCCGTGGTCGCCGTCGCCGATCGCGGCGTCCAGTGCGGTCAGTTCCGGCTCGTGCTGCTCGACGGCCGCGGCGGCGGCGCGCAGCCAGCCGAGGGCGAGATCGGTGTCCATCTCTCTCCTTTTGAGCCGGGGCTACGGTCGGCGCAGGGCCGGGGTGCTGGCCGGGGCGTCCCAGAGGTCCAGCAGGCGGGCGTCGGCCTTGGTGAGCGTGAGCGAGAAGCCTGCCATGTCCAGGCTGGTCACGTAGTTACCGACCAGGCTGCGGGCGATCCGGATGCCGCGTTCGGCCAGCTTGGCGGCGACCTCGCCGAAGACGATGTAGAGCTCCAGCAGCGGGGTCGCACCCAGGCCGTTGACCAGCACGATCGTCTCGTGGCCGGCGCTCAGGGTGTGCTCGGAGAGCACGGCCTCCACCACCTCGGCCACCAGCTCGCGGGCCGGGCGCAGCGGTGCGCGGCGGCGGCCGGGCTCGCCGTGGATGCCGACGCCGACCTCGACCTGGTCCTCCGGCAGCTCGAAGCCCGGCCTGCCCGCGGCCGGGACGGTCGCGGCCGACAGCGCCACGGCGAACGAGCGGGAGGCCGAGTTGGCGAGCTGGCCGGCCGCTGCCACCTCGGCGGCCGTCCCGCCGCGCTCGGCCACGGCGCCGGCCGCCTTCTCGACCACCACCGCCGCGCCGGTGCCGCGGCGGCCGGCCGTCCAGGTGGAGTCCCGGACGGCGACGTCGTCGTTCACCAGGACCGTGCGCACCTCGATGCCGTCCTCGGCGGCCAGCTCGGCGGCGAGTTGGAAGTTCAGCACGTCGCCGGTGTAGTTCTTCACCACGAAGACCACTCCGGCGCCGCCGTCGGCCGCCTTGATCGCGGCGAGCAGCTGGTCGGGCACCGGGGAGGTGAAGACCTCGCCCGGGCAGGCCGCGTCCAGCATGCCGGGGCCGACGAAGCCCACGTGCAGCGGCTCGTGGCCGGAGCCGCCGCCGGAGATCACGGCGACCTTGCCGGGCCGCGGGCCGCCGGCGCGAAGGACCACCCGGGCGGCCCGGTCCACCGTCAACTCCGGGTGGGCGGCGGCGATTCCGGCGAGGGCGTCGTCGAGAACGGACTCCGGGGTGTTGATGAGCTTCTTCATGGCGGCGTCTCCGGTGGGGGCGGTCGAACCGGGCTCGCCCTCGACGCTAGCCCACCGCGGTGGTTCTACGCTGGTGGCATGACGACGGTATCGGTGGGAATCGTCCTGGTCTCGCACAGTCCGCTGTTGGCGGCCGGGTTGAGCGAGCTGGTCGGGCAACTGGGTGGCGGGAGGGTCGCGGTGGCCGTCGCGGCCGGGACGGCGGACGGGGCGCTCGGCACCAGCTACGACCTGGTGCTGAGCGCGGTGCGGCAGGCCGACAGCGGCGCGGGCGTGCTGGTGCTGCCCGACCTCGGCAGCTCGGTGCTGACCGCGCGGGCCGCGCTGCAGGACCTCGGGCGGGACGAAGTCGTGCTGGTGGACGCGCCGTTCGTGGAGGGGGCGGTGGCCGCGGTGGTCACCGCCTCGACCGGGGCCGAGCTGGCCGAGGTGCTCGCGGCGGCCCAGGACGCCCGGCACGCACCGAAGTTCTAGGCCCCGGCGGAAGTTCTGGGCCCCGGGGCTACTTGGCGTCCGCGTAGCACTCCACCACGGCGGTGCTCATCGGGAACTGCACGGGCGTGTCGCCGAAGACCAGCCGGCTGGCCTCGACCGCGGCCTCGGCCACGGCGGCGGCGGCCTCGTCCGCCAGGTTGGCCGGGGTGTGTACCACCACCTCGTCGTGCTGGAAGAAGACCAGGTGCGGCCGGTCGGCGGGCGGGGCGTCCAGCGCCAGGAGCCTTCGGCGCAGCGCGGCGAGCAGGGCCAGCGCCCAGTCAGCGGCGCTGGCCTGGATGACGAAGTTGCGGGTGAACCGGCCGCGGGCGCGGGCCGAGCGCCCAGCTGGGTCGGAGGCGTCGGTGCCCGGGGCCAGCGCCTCGGTGAGATCCAGCCAGGCGTCGGACGGCGGCGGGCAGGTGCGGCCCAGCCGGGAGTGCACGATCCCGCCGTCCTCCCCGGTGCGGGCGGCCGCCTCGACGTAGCCCATCGCGGCCGGGTAGCGGTGGCGCAGGGTGGCGAGCAGCGGGCCGATGTCGCCGCTGGTCTGCCCGTACATCGCGCCGAGCAGACCGAGCTTGGCCTTGTCCCGGTCGCCGCGGAAGGCGGAGGCGGCCAGCGCCTCGTACAGGTCGCCGCCGGCCGCGGTGCGGATCAGGCCGGTGTCGCCGGAGAGCGCGGCGAGCACGCGCGGCTCCAGCTGGGCCGCGTCGGCCACCACCAGCTCCCAGCCGGGGTCGGCGACCACCGCGCGGCGCAGGATCCGCGGGATCTGCAGCGCCCCGCCGCCCCGGCTGGCCCAGCGGCCGGAGACCACGCCGCCGACCACGTACTCGGGGCGGAACCGGCCGCCGCGGGCCCAGGCGTCCTGCCAGGCCCAGCCGTGCGCGGCGTGGATCCGGGCCAGCTCCTTGTAGCGGATCATCAGCTCGGCGGCCGGGTGGTCGACCTGGCGCAGCTCCCAGGACCGGGTGGAGGTCAGCTGGATGCCCTGGTCGGCGAAGGCGCGCAGCACCTGGCTGTGCGAGTCGGGGTTGAACGGGCGCCCGCCGAGCGCCTGTTGCAGCTGGGTGGCCAGCTCGGCCAGCCGGGCGGGCTGGGTGCCGGGGATCTGCGGGCGCGGGCCGAGCAGCTCGGTCAGCAGCGCGTCGTGCACCTCGGTACGCCAGGGCAGGCCGTCCTGCTGGATCTCGGCGGCGACCAGGGCGCCGGCCGACTCGGCGGCGACCAGCAGGCGGAACCGGGAGCGCTCGGCGTCGTCCTCGATCGCCGCCAGCCGTCGCTGCTGGTCGGCGTGGACGGCCAGGACGGCTGCCAGCGGGTCGGTGCCGGGCGGGAGCTGCAACCGGTCGGGGGCGAAGAGGGTGTCCTGGAGCTCGGCGCCGGCGGTGTCGGGCAGGTCGGCCGGCACCGGCAGGCCGTGCAGCCGGGCCCAGCCGGCGCCGAGCGAGCGGGGCGCGCCGAAGCGGCCCTCGTGGGCCAGCAGCAGGGCCTCGACCAGGCGCAGGTCGTGGCAGCGGCCCAGCCGGTCCGGCAGGTCGGGCAGCAGCGGGCCGTAGGCGGGCTCGGTGGCGGCCCAGACCCAGCGCGGATGGTCGGCGGCCTCCAGCTCGGCCACCGGGCCGGCCAGCTCGGTGACGGTGATCGGGGCGCCGAGCGCCGTGCCGTCGTCGGTGAGCCGCTGCAGGCGGCCGCCGGGGCCGTGGGCATCCGGGACAAGGGCGATCCGGGGCGCCATGGCGGCCTCCTCCCTGGGTGGGTCGGTACGGATGATGCGGGTGGTCGGTGCGACGTTAGCCGGTGGTACTGACAGTGGACGCCAGGCCGAGCCGGACGGGCTCTGCCCGCGAGGGCCTCGTCGGGCGCGATGACGGCGCGTAGGGTCTGCGGGTGACGAAAAATCCCTTCCTCGCGCCCAGCGCACTGCCGTACCAGCTGCCGGACTTCGCCGCGATCCGTGAAGAGCACTTCCGGCCGGCCCTCGAACAGGGCATGGACGAGCAGTTGGCGGAGATCGCCGAGATCACCGGCAGTCCCGAGCCGGCGAGCTTCGAGAACACCGTGGTCGCGTTGGAGCGCTCGGGTGGCCTGCTCCGGCGGGTGCTGGCGGTCTTCGACAACCAGAACTCCGCGGTCACCAACCCGGCCGTGCAGGCGCTGGACGCCGAGTTCCGGCCCAGGCTGGCCGCGCATCGCGACGCCGTCCACCTCGACCAGGCGCTCTTCGAGCGGATCGACGCGGTGTACCGCCGGCGCGCCGAACTCGACCTCGACCCGGAGTCGCTGCGGCTGGTGGAGCGCCGCCACAACCGGTTCGTCCGGGCCGGGGCGCAGCTTCCGGCGGCCGACCAGCAGCGGTTGCGCGAGCTGAACGCGCAGATCGCGGCCGCCGGCGGCGACTTCGAGCGGAACGTCTTCGAGGCGACCGCGGCCGACGCGCTGGTGCTGGACAGCGCCGAGGAGTTGGCGGGACTGACGGCCGGCGCGATCGCCGCCGCGGCCGCCGGCGCCCGGGAGCTCGGCCACCCCGGCAAGTACGTGCTGAGCCTGAAGAACTTCTCCGCCCAGCCCGAGCTGGCCTTTCTGACCGACCGCGAGGTGCGCCGCCGGCTGATGGCGGCCTCGCTGGGGCGGGCGGAGCGGACCAACGGCCCGGTCGCCGTCCGGTTGGCGGGCCTGCGGGCCGAGCGGGCCGCCCTGTTCGGCTACCCGAGCCACGCCGCGTACGTGGTCGCGGACGAGACGGCGGGCACCGTCGAGGCGGTCGACGCCCTGCTGGCCCGGCTGGTCGCGCCGGCCGTCGCCAACGCCGAGCGGGAGGCCGAGCGGCTGGTCCGGGCCGCCGCCGCGGACGGTGTCACCGACTTCGGGGCGCACGACTGGGCGTACTACGCCGAGCAGGTCCGCAAGGCCGAGTACGACCTCGACGCGGCGGCCCTGCAGCCCTACTTCGAGCTCGAACGAGTCCTGCGGGACGGGGTGTTCCACGCCGCCGGGCAGGTCTACGGGCTGACCTTCAGCGAGCGGACCGACCTGGTCGGCTACCACCCCGAGACCCGGGTCTTCGAGGTCTTCGAGGAGGACGGCAGCCCGCTGGGCCTCTACCTGGCCGACCTGCACGCCCGCCCCTCCAAGCGCGGGGGCGCCTGGATGGACGAACTCGTCGGGCAGTGCGGGCTGTTCGACCGCAAGCCGGTGGTCTTCAACAACCTCAACATCGGCCACGCCGGGCCCGGCGAGCCGGTGCTCCTCACCGGCGACGAAGTCACCGTCCTGTTCCACGAGTTCGGCCACGCGCTGCACGGGCTCTTCTCGGACGTCCGCTACCCGCTGCTGGCCGGCACGGCCGTGCCGCGGGACTTCGTGGAGTTCCCCTCGCAGGTCAACGAGATGTGGGCGAGCTGGCCGGCGGTGCGGGCCAACTTCGCCAAGCACCACGTGACGGGCGAGCCGCTCCCGGCCGAGCTGGTCGAACGGCTGGCCGCGGCCGGGAACTTCGGCCAGGGCTTCCGGACCGTGGAGTACCTCGCGGCGGCGCTGCTGGACTGGGCCTGGCACTCCGTCCCGGCCGGTGCGCCGATCGCGGACGCCGCCGAGTTCGAGGCCAACGCGCTCAAGGAGGCGGGGCTCGCGGTCGCCGCGATCCCGCCGCGCTACCGGTCGACCTACTTCAACCACATCTTCACCCACGACTACAGCGCGGCCTACTACGCGTACATCTGGTCGGAGGTGCTGGACGCCGACTCGGTGGAGTGGTTCCGCGGCAACGGGCTGACCATCCGCGAGAGCGGCGAGATCTTCCGGCGCGAACTCCTGGCCCGGGGCGGCAGCGTGGACGCGATGGACGCGTTCCGCGCGGTGGTCGGTCGCGACCCCGACACCATGCCGCTGCTGGCCCGGCGCGGGCTGGCCGGCTAGCGAGAGACTGGTGCACCGGTGCGCCGCGGGGTGAATCCCCGCGGCGCACCGGGCAGTTCAGGGAGCCGGTGGTCAGCCGGGGATGATCGAGAAGGCGCCGTTCTGCAGGGCCGTCTCGGTGTACGGGCCGCTGTCCATGGACTCCGGGCTGTAGTTGTCGAAGACCTGGCCGTTGACCTTGATGTTGGAGAAGCTCAGACTGTCCCACGACGGGTAGCTCTGGCTCGGCGACTCGATGACCGCCTCCGCGCTGACGTTCTGGCCGTTCAGGCGCTTGGTGGTGGTCTTCGTCCAGCCCTGGGTGTTGTCCGTCAGCTTGAGGGTGTAGCTCCCCCGGCTGGCACTGACCACGCTGGCGGTGAAGTTGTCGCCGGCGCTCACCGGGTTGCTGAAGTAGACCGGCCCCGCCGGGTACATCTCGTACCAGCCGGAGTAGACCGGGGAGCCGCTGGAGCAGTCCACCTGCACGCCGGTCTGCTCGACGGTCTGCGAGCCGTAGCCGTCGATGCCGACCCAGGGGGCGAACAGGTCGTTGGTGGTGTTGCACTGGACCTGCGGCATCGTCCAGGAGCCGGAGATGCTGGTGAAGTTGCGGCCCTGGGCGACGTAGCCACCCCAGGTGCTGTTGCCCGAGAAGTTGGCCGGGTTGCCGTAGTGGTGGGCCGTTCCGAAGCTCGTCGCGGTGGCCGCGGTCGCGGGTGCGGCGATCGCCGCGCCGGAGAGGGCGAGCAGGGCGGCGAGCCCTGCGCGGGCGGCCCGGACAGTGCGAAGGCTGGACATGGGGGTCTCCTCGCGTGGGGGTACGTGGATGTGCTCCGGCGCACCGCCGGGTGGGGGACCGGCGGAGTTCCTGAGTGATGCGGATCAGCCTGGGGTCGGTGGACGACCTACAGGAAGGTGGTGGGCGGGGCCGGAACCCGACATGGCGGAAACATGTCATTCGATCAAGCTCTTGATTTCCGGCCTGACGTGGACCACAGTCGGGTCTCTCGGGCCGAACGGAACGGCAGCCTGGACAGCGGGGAGTGGTGCCGGGTGGCGGAGCAGCGGACCGCACGGTTCAGCGGCCTGGGGCTGGCCGCCGACGAGGAACTGATCTATCTGCACCTGCTCGGGACCACGGCCGGCACTGCCCAGCAGCTCGGCACCGCACTCGGCCTCGGCATCGAGCGGGCGCTGGCCGCGCTGGCGGCGCTGGCCGTCCACGGCCTGGTGGAACGGCCGGGCACCGACGGCCTGTTGTGGAGCGCGGCGGCGCCGGACGTGGCGCTGGAGGAGTTGCTGCTGCGGCGCGAGGTCGAACTGCGGCGCACCCGCGGCCGGATCAACGAGCTGATGCGCACCTACCGCCGCTCCCGGCCGGGTTCGGAGGCCGGCGAGCTGGTCGAGATCATCAGCGGCCGGGAGTCGGTCGCGGAGCTCTGGCGCAGTCTCCAACTCGGCGTCCGCACCCAGTTGCGGGTGATGGACAAGCCCCCGTACATCCGGCGATCCGACCCGGAACTCGAATTCTCCATGCTGGCCCGCGGGGTGCGGCTGAAGACGGTGTACGAGAGCCGGGTACTGCGCGAGCCGTCCCGGCTGGCCGAGATCTATCCCGTGATGGAGGCCGGCGAGTTGGCCCGGGTGCTGCCCGAACTTCCTTTGAAACTGGCGCTGGTGGACGATCGCTGGGCGCTGCTGCCGGTCAGCTCGGGCACCGAGCTGGAGAGCGTGCTGCTGGTCCGGCCGTCCTCGCTGCTGGACGCGCTGGCCGGGCTCTTCGAGCTGTACTGGTCGCGCGCGATGCGGATGCCCGCGCCGGAGTCCGCCGAGCTGCCGCAGGACCGCCACCGCCAGCTGCTCGCGCTGCTGGCCGCCGGTCTGACGGACGAGAGCATCGCCCGTCAGATGGGCGTCTCCACCCGTACCGTGCAGCGCTGGGTGCGCGAGCTGATGGACCGCTTCGGCGCCCGCACCCGGTTCCAGGCCGGTATCCAGGCGGCCAGGGCGGACTTGCTCTAAGACCCTGCGGTGACGGTGATGGTGACCGCGGTGCCGGGGCGGGCGCGGGGGAGCAGGACGCGGGCGTGGCCGGGCCGACTGGTGTCGACGACCGCCACCGGGGTGCCGGTGACCCGTACCCGGGCGCCGGGTGGGATCGCCAGCTCGCTCCAGCCGCCCTGGCCCGTGCTGAACTCCAGGGTGTAGGTGGTGCCGTCGAAGGACACCGTGACCGGCCGGCCGGCCAGTGCGATCGGGTACGGCGCGAAGGCGGGCCCGTCACCCGGTGCGGGACGGCCGTCGGTCCCGAGCGCGCAGTAGCCGCCGTCCCCCTGGCACCAGTACCACATGGTCCAGCCGGTCGCGAAGCCGGACATCGCAGCGACCTGCTCGCGGACCAGCTCGGTGTTGCCCGGCGTGCGCGGGTTCGGCGGCCCCCACTCGCCGACCAGGACGGGCAGCCGGTGGGCGCGCGGGTAGCCGGTGATGGCGGCGGTGTAGGCCCCGATGAAGCCGTCGGAGGGGTTCCAGTCGGCGCCGTTCTCCACCGCGGTGTCGTAGAAGTGCGGTGCGTAGCCGAGCCGCGGCGCGCCCGCGCGCGGGTCGGTGAAGCCGGGCAGCTGGGTCGGCACGCCCTGGCCGACCAGCACGGTGGGCTCGACGAAGAGCCAACTGCGGTTGTCCACCGAGCGGATGGCGCCGATCAGCCGCTGGTACATGGCGGCGAGCCGGCCCTGTTCGAGGACGGCGGAGGAGGCCGCCAGCACGCTCGGGTCGGTGGGGTCGCCGTCGATCGGGCCGAACGGCTCGTTGAACAGGTCGTAGCCCAGCAGCGAGCGGTAGCCGCGCAGTTCGGAGGCGATCCGGGTGTAGAACTCGGCCTGCCATTGCCGTAGGTCGGGGTCGTCGTAGAGGTGCCGGAAGGCGGCCTGGACGGAGGGTTGGAAGTAGCCGGCGAACCAGTCGCTCGGGTCGGGGACGAACGGCAGCCCGTCGTCGCGGGTGGCCCAGACCGGGATGCCGCGGTCGCCTCCGCCGAACTGCGGTCCGTAGACGTCCTGGTGGAAGTCGATCAGGGCGAGCAGGCCGTATCGGTCGGCCCAGGAGAGGAGTTGGCGCAGCTTGCCGAGTTCGGTGCTGTCGTACCGGCCGCGGGCGGGCTCCAGGCGGTTCCAGGAGATCGCGACGCGCAGCAGGGTGAAGCCGTGTGCGGCGATCGAGCGGACGTCGGCTTCGGTGGTCTCGTCGTACTTGTCCACGTTGAAGCCGCGCAGTTGGAGGGTGCGGCCGGCCGGGTCGGTGAAGAGCGTGCTGCCGTCCGGGGCGGTCGTCGTTCCGGTGGGGAACTCGGCTTGGCTGTAGTGGAGTTGACTACTCGTGGCAGCCGGCGCGGCGGCGCCGGTGGTGAGGGCGGCGGCGAGGGTCAGCGACAGGGCGGCGGCGGTTCGGCGGACGCGCACGGGCACCTCGCACGGGGCTCGGTGATGAGGGATCGCCGATCCTGCCGGATCGTCCGGAGCTGCACAAGGGTTACGGCGTGGGCGGGGTCGGCGGGGGTGCGGAGGGCAGGGGCGCGGCCGGGAGCGGGGCGGCGGCTGCGAGCCGTCCCCAGAGCAGGTCGGCCAGCGCCTGCACCATCCGGGCCCGCGGGCACGGGCGTTGCTCCAGCCACCAGTCACCGGCCGCCAGCACCATCCCGGTGATGGCCCGGCCCCAGGTCTCGGAGAGCAGCGGCGCGTCCGGGCCGAGGTCGACCTGCGCGGTCACCGCCCGGGTGATCTCGTCGGCGATCTGCCGCATCGCGGGCGCCAGTGCGCTGCCGACGCCGTTCGGGTCGCCCGCCTCGGGATGGGTCAGCAACTGGTAGACCTGCGGCCGGGATTCGATCCCGGCGAGGTAGGTGTCCAGGACGAGTTCGACGCGTTCGCGGCGTTCCAGCGGCTCGGCCAGCGCGGCGCGCATCGCGTCCAGCAGGCCGGAGGTGTGGCGCTCGGTCAGCGCCTGGAAGAGGCCGTTGCGGTCGCCGAAGTGCCGGTACAGGATCGGTTTGGTGATGCCCGCCTCGGCGGCGATGGCGTTCATGCTCGCCCCCGGCCCGTCCCGGCGGACCACTCGGTCTGCGGCGTTGAGCAGTTGCTCCCTGCGCGGTGCCTCCAGGGCTGCCACCCGGCCCCTCCGTCTTCTCGTGCGCTCGTTGACATCCGTTACCTATGAGTAGCAGACTCCCACCGATGTTACCCGCGGTAACACCTGGCGGCGCGACCTTGAGCCCTCGCCACCCCCGATCTTCGACCCATGATCCCTGGAGGCACCATGAGCCCCTTCTCACTGGAGCTCGGCGAGGACCAGCTCGCCGTCCGCGACTGGCTGCACGGCTTCGCCGCCGACGTGATGCGCCCGGCCGCCGCGGAGTGGGACGAGCGCGAGGAGACCCCCTGGCCGATCATCCAGGAGGCCGCCAAGATCGGCATCTACTCGCTGGACTTCTACGCCCAGCAGTACTTCGACCCGTCCGGCGTCGGCATCCCGGTCGCCATGGAGGAGCTCTTCTGGGGCGACGCGGGCCTGGGCCTGGCCATCGTCGGCACCACGCTGGCCGCCGTCGCGGTGCTGGCGAACGGCACCGACGAGCAGATCGGCACCTGGGCCCCGCAGATGTTCGGCACCCCCGACGACGTCAAGGTGGCGGCCTTCTGCTCCTCCGAGCCGGACGCCGGATCGGACGTCTCGGCGCTGCGCACCCGTGCCGTCTACGACGAGGCCAAGGACGAGTGGGTGCTCAACGGCACCAAGACCTGGGCCACCAACGGCGGGATCGCCGCCGTCCACGTCGTCGTCGCCACCGTCGACCCGGCGCTCGGCGCGCGCGGCCAGGCCTCGTTCGTCGTCCCGCCGGCCACGCCAGGGCTCAGCCAGGGACAGAAGTTCAAGAAGCACGGCATCCGCGCCTCGCACACGGCCGAGGTGGTCCTGGACAACGTCCGGGTGCCGGGGCACTGCCTGCTGGGCGGCAAGGAGAAGCTCGACGAGCGGCTCGCGCGGGCCCGCGAGCGGGCGGCGGGCGGGGGCAAGACCGGCTCGGGCGCTGGGAAGAACGCCGCGATGGCCACCTTCGAGGCCTCCCGGCCGGCCGTCGGAGCGCAGGCCATCGGGATCGCCCGGGCCGCGTACGAGGTCGCGCTCGACTACGCGAAGACCCGGGTGCAGTTCGGCCGCCCGATCATCGACAACCAGGGCGTCGCGTTCACCCTGGCGGACATGCGGACCCGGATCGACGCGGCACGGCTGCTGGTCTGGCGGGCCTCCTGGATGGCCGCCAACCAGCAGCCGTTCACCGCCGCCGAGGGCTCGATGTCCAAGCTCTACGCGGGTGAGACCGCCAAGTGGGTCACCGCGCAGGCGATGCAGATCCTGGGCGGCAACGGGTTCACCCGCGAGTACCCGGTGGAGCGGATGCACCGGGACAGCGCGATCTACACCATCTTCGAGGGGACCAGCGAGATCCAGCGGCTGGTCATCGCGCGGACCATCTCGGGCCTGCCGATCCGCTGATCTCCTCGGGATCAGCCCTGGTCGCCGGGGTGCTCGACGATGCCGTCCGGGCCGGGGAAGACCAGCGCCTCGGTTCCGTCGTCGTACCTGACCATGTACGGCGGCCCGCCGTCCGCACCGCGCACCTCGACGATCTCGCCGGTGCGGTCGGCGACGCCGACCGCGTTGCTGTGGATGTGCAACCGGTCGCCCACTGTTGCCTGCATGCCGGGACTCCTTGCTGGTGAGAGGACAGCTCCTGGAATGCATCTCACCAGAGAGCCGCCGGGTGCACGCCTCGCGTTACTCCGTACGGCAGCGGGGGCCGGGATCAGAAACGGGGTTCGCGCCGTTCCAGGAAGGCCGCCAGCCCCTCCCGGACGTCCGGCGTCCGGCGGGAGCGGTGCTCCCAGTCGGCGAGGGCGGCCGCCGGGTCCTCGGACTCCAGCGCCGCCTTCGCGGCGCCGATCGTCTGCGGTGAGCGCCGGGCCAGCAGCTGGGCGAACTCCAGCGCGCGTCCGTCCAGTTGGTCGGCGGGGTGGACCTCGTCCAGCAGTCCGAACAGCTCGGCGCGCCGAGCGCTCACCAACTCGCCCGAGAACAGCAGGTACTTGGCCCGGGCCGGTCCGACCAGGCGGGCCAGCCGGGTGGTCGGCACGGCCGGGTAGACCACCCCGAGCTTGGCCGGCGTGATGCCGAGCCGGGCGTCCTCGGCGCCGAACCGCAGGTCGCAGGCGACCGCCAACTGGCAGCCCCCGCCCACGCAGGAGCCGTGCACGACGGCGAGCGTCGGGTGCGGGAAGGCGGCCAGCGCCTGCTCGGCCGCGACGTTCTGCGCGTGGTACGCGTCCGCGCTCGCGCTGTCGCCGTACACCTGCGACAGCTCGGCGATGTCGGCCCCCGCGCTGAACGTCCGCTCCGCGCCGGTGAGCAGCAGGGCGCGCACCCCCGGGTGCGCGGCGAGAGCGCCCAGCACGTCCGGCAGGGCCCGCCACATCGCCAGCGTGACGGCGTTGCGCCGCTCGGGCCGGTCGATGACGAGGACGGCGACGCCGTCGTGGCGCACACCCTCGGGGACGTACGCCTGCAGGCCGGTCACCTGGGAGGGGAGCGCGCTGCGGCCTGCGAGCAGGATCTGGTCGGTCATGGCCCCCACTCTGCCAGGTCGCCGCTCGAGTCCGACCACATGGTTGAATGCCCGCGACAGAGCGTCCCGCAGACCGTGTTGAGCCAGTCAAGGAGTCGACCGACCATGGCCCAAGAGCCGTTGCTTCCCCGCGACCAGTGGCTGGCCTCGCTGCCGCGTTCGTACACCGCCGCCGGGACCCTGCTCACCGACGAATCCGGTCGCGTCCTGGTCCTCAAGCCCAACTACCGCCCCGGCTGGCAGTTCGCGGGCGGCACGGTGGACCGCGGTGAGGACGCGTACGAGTGCGCCCGCCGCGAGCTGCTGGAGGAGACCGGCCTGCGGATCGAGCCGGGCCGGCTGCTGGTGGTCTCCTGGACCCACCCGTCCGCCGAACTCAACCACCCTGCCGTGCACTTCATCTTCGACGCGGGGACGGTCCCGGTCGGCACGCCGATCGACCTCCAGGAGGAGGAGCTGGAGGAGTACCGCTGGGTGGAGCCCGCGGAGGCGATGGTGCTGCTCGGCCCGGCGCGCGAGCTGCGGCTGCGGGCGGCGCTGGCCGCGCGGGAGGACGGCGAGGTGCGAATCGTCGCCTCCACCATCACCGGGATCTGACGGCGGCCTCTACCGCGTGGCGCTGCGAACTCGCACACTGGGGCTCCTAGTCTCAGCTCCAGGGCTGCTGCGACCGCGTTCGCGCAGCCCTGGCTTCGCCGCGCCGACCGAGGAGACGTGCCCATGAGTCGAGTAGTACGCGCAGCCCTCTTCCAGACCGCGTGGACGGGCGACGCCGAGTCGATGATCGCGGCCCACGAGCGCGCCGCCCGGGCGGCCGCGGCCCAGGGCGCGCAGGTCATCGGCTTCCAGGAGGTGTTCAACGCACCGTACTTCTGCCAGGTGCAGGAGGCCGAGCACTACCGCTGGGCGGAGTCCGTCCCGGACGGCCCGACGGTCGTCCGGATGCGGGCGCTGGCCCGGGAGTTGAACCTGGTGATGGTGGTGCCGGTCTTCGAGGTCGAGCAGCAGGGCTTCTACTACAACACCGCCGCGGTCATCGACGCGGACGGCTCGTACCTCGGCAAGTACCGCAAGCACCACATCCCGCAGGTCAAGGGCTTCTGGGAGAAGTACTACTTCAAGCCCGGCAACCTGGGCTGGCCGGTCTTCGACACCGCGGTCGGCAAGGTCGGTGTCTACATCTGCTACGACCGGCACTTCCCCGAGGGCTGGCGGGCGTTGGGCCTGGCGGGCGCCGAGATCGTCTACAACCCGTCCGCCACCAGCCGCGGACTCTCCGCCTACCTCTGGCAGTTGGAGCAGCCGGCCGCCGCCGTCGCGAACGAGTACTTCGTGGCCGCGATCAACCGGGTCGGCGTGGAGGAGTACGGCGACAACGACTTCTACGGCACCTCCTACTTCGTCGACCCGCGCGGGCAGTTCGTCGGCGAGCCGGCCTCGGACAAGGACGAGGAGCTGGTCGTCCGCGACCTCGACCTCGACCTGATCGAGGAGGTGCGCCAGCAGTGGGCGTTCTACCGCGACCGCCGTCCGGACGCCTACGGACCGCTCACCGAGGCCTGACCCAGAACCGCGCAGAGGGCGAGGAACTCCCATGACCCGTACGGTGATTCGCAACGGCCTGGTGATCACGGCCGCCGAGGAGACCGCGGCCGACGTACTGATCGAGGGCGAACGGGTGGTCGCGCTCGCCAGCACCGACTCCGCCGTCGCCGCCGGCTGGACCGCGGACCGGGTGATCGACGCGACCGGCCACTACGTGATCCCCGGCGGCGTGGACGCGCACACCCACATGGAGCTGCCGTTCGGCGGCACCGCCGCCTCGGACACCTTCGAGACCGGCACCCGCGCCGCCGCCTGGGGCGGCACCACCACCATCGTCGACTTCGCCGTCCAGAGCGTCGGCGCCGCCCTGCGCGAGGGCCTGGACGCCTGGCACGCCAAGGCCCAGGGCCGCTGTGCGATCGACTACGCGTTCCACATGATCATGTCGGACGTCACCGAGGACAGCCTCAAGGAGATGGACCTCCTGGTCGCGGAGGGCGTGACCTCGTTCAAGCTCTTCATGGCCTACCCCGGCGTCTTCTACAGCGACGACGGCCGCATCCTGCGGGCCATGCAGCGCAGCGCCGACAACGGCGGCCTGATCATGATGCACGCGGAGAACGGCATCGCCATCGACGTGCTGGTCGAACAGGCCCTCGCCGCCGGGCGCACCGACCCCCGCTACCACGGCGAGGTCCGCCGCGAGCTGCTGGAGGCCGAGGCAACCCACCGGGCGGTCAAGCTCGCCCAGGTCGCGGGCGCCCCGCTGTACGTCGTCCACGTCTCGGCGGCCTCGGCGCTCGCCGAGCTGGCCGCCGCCCGCAGCCAGGGCCTGGACGTCTTCGGCGAGACCTGCCCGCAGTACCTCTTCCTCTCCACCGACAACCTGGCCGAACGCGGCGCCGACGGCTTCGAGGGAGCCAAGTACGTCTGCTCGACCCCGCTGCGCCCCCGCGAACACCAGGAGGCGCTCTGGCGCGGCCTGCGCACCAACGAGCTGCAGGTGGTCTCCACCGACCACTGCCCGTTCTGCTTCGCCGGGCAGAAGGAACTCGGCCGCGGGGACTTCTCGAAGATCCCCAACGGCCTGCCCGGCGTGGAGAACCGGATGGACCTGCTGCACCAGGCCGTGCTGGACGGACACCTCTCCCGCCGCCGCTGGATCGAGATCGCCTGCGCCGCCCCCGCGCGGATGTTCGGCCTCTACCCGCGCAAGGGCACCATCGCGCCCGGCGCGGACGCCGACCTGGTGGTCTACGACCCGCAGGCCCAGCAGACCCTTTCCGCCGCCACCCACCACATGAACGTCGACTACTCGGCCTACGAGGGCCGCCGGATCACCGGCCGCGCCCGCACGGTGATCTCCCGCGGCGCGGTGATCGTGGACGACGGCGCCTACCTCGGCCGCCCCGGCCACGGCCGCTACCAGCCGCGCGCCACCTGCCAGTTCATCGACTGACCGACCCGACGCCCCTGAAAGGTGGATTCCGTGGACATCGGCCTCGTGCTCCAGACCGACCCGCCCGCCGAGCTGCTCGTCGAACGGATGGTCCGTGCCGAACGGGCGGGCTTCACCCACGGCTGGACCTTCGACTCCGCCGTGCTCTGGCAGGAGCCGTTCGTCATCTACAGCCAGATCCTGGCCCGGACCGAGCGCCTGCGGGTCGGCCCGATGGTCACCAACCCGGGCACCCGCACCTGGGAGGTGACCGCGTCGACCTTCGCCACGCTCAACGACATGTTCGGCAACCGGACGGTGTGCGGTATCGGCCGCGGCGACTCCGCGATGCGGGTCGCCGGCCGCAGTCCCGCCACGCTGGCCCGGCTCGGCGAGGCCATGCACGCCGTCAAGGAGCTGGCGGAGGGCCGCGAGGCCGAGGTCGACGGCACCGTGCTGCGCATCCCCTGGGTGCGGCCCGGCGCCGAACTGCCCGTCTGGATGGCCGCGTACGGGCCCAAGGCGCTCGCCCTGGCCGGCCGGCAGGCGGACGGCTTCATCCTCCAGCTCGCCGACCCCTACCTGACCGAGTGGATGGTCAAGGCGGTCCGGACGGCCGCCGCCGAGGCCGGGCGCGACCCGGCCGCCGTCACCGTCTGCGTCGCCGCCCCCGCGTACGTCACCGCCGACGACTCGCCGCAGGCGCTCGCGCACGCCCGCGAGCAGTGCCGCTGGTTCGGCGGCATGGTCGGCAACCACGTCGCCGACCTGGTCAGCCGCTACGGCGAGCACTCCGGCCTGGTCCCCGAGGCCCTCACCGCGTACATCAAGGACCGCCACGGCTACGACTACAGCCACCACGGCCGCGCCGGAAACCCCGACACCGCCTTCGTCCCCGACGAGATCGTCGACCGCTTCTGCCTCATCGGCCCACCCGCCGCCCACCGGGCCAAACTCGCCCAACTGCGCGACCTCGGCGTCGACCAGTTCGCCGTCTACGCCATGCACGACGCCGTCGAGCCCACTATCGACGCCTACGGCAAGGACGTCATTCCGCAGCTTCCGTAGGTGTGCTGAGACGCCTACAGTCGCCATTCCTTGGCGAGGAGGCCGAGCAGTTCGGTCTGCCGCCTCTCCAGGTCCTGGGGATTCCAGGTGCTGTGACCCAGCACCTGGGTGGTGAGTGGGAATGTGACAACGCCTCGCTTGAGGTACTTCTCCTTCTTGACCGCGAAGTCGAAGTTCTGTGCCTGAGCGTTCTTCCGGTCACTGAGAAGCACCAGGTTGGCGAGTCGATGAGTCCACTCATGGCGCTCGGTCAGGGTGAAATCCGTCGCCCATCGGGAGCCGAACCTGGGAAATTGCGGCAGGACGTGTTCGACGGTTATCCGCGGAGCATGATAGGTCGTCACCACTCCGTCTTCGGAGACCAGTTCGTTCAGCCTCAGCAGGATGTACCGGCGCGTCTTGGTCTCATGGTAGACATCGCCGTCAAGGCGCCTGAGCGTTTCGGCACGTTCGTCTCCCGTCAGCTGGAACGACGGTGCCCGCAGACCCATGCCGTTCGTCAACTCCTTGAGCAGCTCGGCGAATCGCTGGACACGGGGAGTGGTATAGACACGTCGGATGAACATGCTGGCAGCCAGCCGCTCCAGCGAACCGAAGTACTCCCCGAGCCACCGCGGGTCACCGCCGTGGTGGCGCAGCGCCCAGAGGGCCGCGGGCCACCAGTCGCTGTTGTCGAGCTGGAGAAGGCGGCGGAACCAGTGGTTGACGGTCTCGGACCCGGCCCCCGCCTGATAGCGCTGATCACGGATCGTCGCAAAAGCCTCGGCATAGGGCACCAGGACCTCGTCGACGAATTCCTTTGCGCGCCCCTGCTGGTAGTGCGACAGGACCTGCGTCTGGAACTCCTTCAGCAGTTCCTGGCGGGCTCGCTCACGGGCGAAGACCATGCGTATGTGCTGGAAGAGATCGGAGAAGTCATTGCGCCCCAATGCCTCCTCCGCGTCCTCCCACCGTGCGGCGTAGATCTCGGAGGCGTCGTCGTCGATCTCGCCGATGACGCGTGCCTTGAAGATGTCGGCGGGTGAGAGGTCCAGGCCGCGTGAGTTCATCACGCTGAAGATGCGGTGCGCACTGTCGAGATCGGGAGTGCTGACCACCACCAGGAACGTCTGGACACTCAGTACCCGGCAGAGCGCCAGGCGTTGTGTGTCGGTCCAGCCGGCGAGGGTGGTGTGCAGCGCGTTGGCGTTCGCCTGCAGGGCACGCTGCGAGTCGGTCTTGAGCGTGTGCGGATTCAGGCCCATGAGCCCGGCAGTGGAGCCGGGGGTCTGGATGTGTCGTCGGAAGAAGTCGGCGTCGCGCGGGCGCAGGGTGAGCCGGGGCTTGGCCTGCAGCCCGAGAACGGTGCTGCCGGGCTCCGCGATCAGTGCCGTGAGGTCGTTGACGACGTCCGGGTTGTCCGCCAGGTCCCGCAGCACGGCCAGCAGGATGGTCAGGGTGGTCAACCGCTGCTGGCCGTCGATGACCTCGGCCTCAGCGGCGCCGCTGTCCTTGACCAGCACGACGGAACCCAGGAAGTAGGGCTCGTCGGTCCCGCGCGAGAGGGCTTCTTCGAGGTCGGTGAGCAGCTGCTCCGCCTGCTCCGTCTCCCAGGCGTACGGACGCTGGTAGTCGGGGATGCGGAAGTCGTAGTCGCTGCAGAAGACCTTGTGGAGTGGGACCTCGCGGGCCTCGAGTTGTGGCATGACCGGCATGATCTCGCATCCGGTCCCACGGTCGCCAGGGAACGCCGATGATGCCCGCCGGCGTCGACCGGGCTCGGGGCGGCGCGTACGGGCGGCCGGGCGATCGGGGCGACCCAGGACCGGTGCCGGCGGGCTGCTCGTATCGGAAACCGCGACGCGAATACGACGCAAACAGTCGGAAACGCCCGCTACGGACCGCACGCAACTGGACACTAAAACGTTCAACGATCGGTGGCCGAGTGGTCCACTGGCTCGGGGCCAATGGCTTCGGCAGGCCTCTGAAGTGCGAAAACGGCCCATCGATCGGTTTTCGATCGGTGGGCCGTGCTGGTGCCCCCGGCAGGACTCGAACCTGCGGCCAAGTGCTTAGAAGGCACCTGCTCTATCCGCTGAGCTACGGGGGCGGGGCGGGCGTGGGGCCCGGGGGCTTCCCGTGCCTATTCCCATGGGGATGGGTTGGGGTTGGTGGGACCCTCGACCTGTCGGGGACAGGATAAGGGTGCACTGGTGCCTCTCTTGGCTTTGTCGCCGCTGTAGCGGGTGTGTCGGCCATGAGAGAGCGGTCTGATAATCGCAGGTGGAGGGTCTGAGCGCAGCGCTCCGGGGAGTCTTGGCGCCGGACGTTGTGCAGTCGTTACGGCGCTGTCGCCTCAGCCGTTATGGACTTGGGGCGCCGGTTGCGGGGCGTGCTGGGAAGGTGACGGGGGTGGAGCATCGGGCTGGGTGGGATTTCGGTTCGTCCGGTCGGATGACGTGGACAGAACGTCTTCGGGGCCACCCGTTCAGGGGGTGCTCCGGTGGTCGCGGGGGAGTAGCGCGGGAAAAGTTGTCATGAACGCTGAATGTCAGACTGGGCCGTTCGTGATTATCCGGGCATGTTATCTGCCAAGGAATGGGAAAAAGTTATCCACACCCCCCTGGTTGTCCACAGGAAAAAAGAAAGTCTGGCGCGGTCCGGTGGGTAGGTGGATCCTCACTTCTGACGGTCCGAAAGGCAAGGGTCGAGGAGAAGTGAGGAAGCGTCATGAATGAGACCCTGGTGACGATGATCGGCAATGTGGCCTCCACGGTGAGCTATGTGCAGACCGCCGGCGGGGTGCCGATGGCCAACTTCCGGCTGGCGGCCACCGAGCGGCGCTATGACCGCAACCGCGGGGATTGGGTCGACGGGGAGACGCACTGGGTCACGGTCGTCGCGTGGCGCTGGCTGGCGGCGAATGTGGTGAGTTCGCTGGGGAAGGGCGATCCGGTGGTGGTCAGCGGTCGGCTGCGGATCAGGGAGTGGGACGACGGCGGCAAGCGGCGGTCGGCCGTGGAGATCGATGCGCGGGTCGTGGGCCACGACCTCGGTCGCGGCACCTCGGCGTTCCGCTGGGCGGTGCGGGGGAGGCCGGAGGCGGTGGGTGCGGCGGCCGGAGCGGTGACGGCGGGCGGTGGAGCGTCCGGAGCAGCCGGAGCGGGCGGTGGCGGCGTCGGGGTCGTCGACCCGTGGGGAGTCGGCCCCGAGGGGAAGGCTGACGCCGGGTCGGGCGGGTGGCCGGGGGCGGTGCGCGGGTCGGGGCGGTTCGCTGACGAAGCGAGGCCGCGTCAGGGCGCTCTGCCGGTGGGGGAGGCGGTGCCGGAGTGGATCGTGGCGGCGGTGCAGGCGCGCCGGGCGGCCGAGGAGGCCCGGGCGGGAGGGCCGGAGGCGGCGCAAGCAGTCGGAGCAGCGGGAGGGCCGGGAGGGGGCGGAGGAGCGGTCGGGGTGGATGCGGGGGGCGGTGGTGGCAGTGCGTCAGGGGTGGCCTCGGCAGGGCCGCCCGGGCAGCTGGTGGCGGGGGCGCGGGCTGTGCGTCCGGGGCGGGCTGCGCGTCCGTCCAGGCCGACGGCCGGACGCCGTTCGCGCAGTGCGGGGGAGTCGCAGGGCGCTGCCGATGAGGTCGGGATGTCATCGGATCGTGCGGAGACGGAAGAGGTGATCACCGTGTGATCACCGGCTGACCGTGAGCTGATCGCCGACCTGGCGTCAACTGAGCGAGGCGCGGCACTTCTTGGCGCTGCCAGCGCAATGGGCCTCGGATAGTCGATAAAGTGACGAAAAACTGGCACCCCGTCAGCTTCCAGGGTAGTCCTCCCGCTTGATAACGATCCAGATACGGAATCGTCATCGTTTGACACGGAGGTTTGCATGCCTTGCGCAATCAATATGATGCGTCTGGTTCACACAAGTGCAGCAGCGCCACACGGAGCGCGAAAATGCGCGGCGGGCCGTCAGGGCGCGGCCCTGCCCGGAGGGGTTCAGTCAAATGTTCCACATGCAACGGCGGGGAATCTCCCGCATAGCCACTGTCATGCTCGCGTCCAGCGTGGTGGTCGGCAGCGGTCTCGCCCTGGCGGGTGCGGCCGCCGCTGACACCGGCACCGGTTCCGGTGCGGTTGCCACTCTTCACGAGCCCGAGCTCATCGCGGGCATGAGCGGCCCGATCAGCATCAACGGGGACAGCGGTGACACGGCCGGCGGTCTGATCCAGCTGGACACGGCTCCCGGCAAGTTCCTGGAGACGTACTGCATCGACCTCGGCCACGAGACGAAGCCGCACTCGAAGTACCAGGAGGCCGACTGGAAGGCCACCTCCCTCGACACCAACCCGAACAAGGGCAAGGTCCTCTGGATCCTCCAGAACTCCTACCCCCACATCAGTGACCTCGGTGCCCTCGCCAAGGAAGCCGGTGCCGGGTCCCTCGACACCGGCCAGGCGGCCGCGGCCACCCAGGCGGCGATCTGGCACTTCTCCGACAACGTCAATGCGGCGCCGACGGACAGCCAGGCCAAGCTCCTCACGGACTACCTGATCGCTCACGCGACCAGCGTGACCGAGCCGGCGCCGTCGCTCTCGCTGACGCCGGACACGGTCAGCGGTGCCGCCGGTGCGGGCCTCGGCCCGATCACCGTCAACAGCAGCGGCGGTCAGGTCGACGTCGCGCTGGACTCGTCGTCGGCCAAGGCCGGCGTCGTCCTGACGGACAAGTCCGGCACCGTGCTCACCGGCGCGGACGGCAAGCTCCTGAAGCCGGCGAAGTCGAACGACCAGCTGTTCGTGAAGGCGCCGGCGGCCGCTGCCGCGGGCAAGGCCACGATCAACGCGTCGAGCACCACCGCGGTCGAGCTCGGTCGGGCCTTCATCAGCCTGAACTACACCCCGAGCAACCACAGCCAGACCCTCATCCTGGCCGGTAGCTCGACCGAGACCGTGCAGGCCACCGCCGGCGCGAGCTGGACCGCCGCCGTGACGTCGACGAGCCCGACCCCGACCCCGTCGACCAAGCCGAGCTCCACCCCGTCGGCCACGCCGACCACCGGCGCTTCGGCGACGCCGAGCAGCACCCCGAGCCACTCGGCCGCTCCGGTCCCGTCCGCCAGCTCCACCCCCGCCTCGGGCGGCCTCGCCTTCACCGGTGGTGGCAGCCAGGCTCCGATGATCGCCGGTATCGCCGGTGCGCTGGTGCTGGCCGGCGGTGGCGCGGTGTTCGCGATGCGTCGCCGTGGTCGCCACGGTCGTACCGCGGCCTGAGCACGCAGTGGCATGCAGTGACCCGCAGTGATCGACCGAGCATGATCGGCCGGTAGCGGCGGGTTCGGTGGCCCGGGTCACCCCACTCCTGGAGTGGGGTGACCCGGGCCACTGCCGTTGTCACGGCAGCAGGCAGGACGGGAGTTCGGCTTGGCTGCCTCGGTGCGGCACAATGGAACGCTGCAAGCCTCAACACTCCTCGACTTACCCCTAGACGACGCCGGAGCGATCTCACGTGGCGGAATTCATCTACACCATGCGCAAGGTGCGCAAGGCACACGGCGACAAGGTCATCCTTGACGACGTGACGCTCAACTTCCTCCCCGGAGCGAAGATCGGCGTTGTCGGCCCCAACGGCGCCGGTAAGTCCACCGTGCTGAAGATGATGGCCGGCCTGGAGCAGCCCTCCAACGGAGAGGCCTACCTCTCGCCCGGGTTCAGCGTCGGCATGCTCCTCCAGGAGCCCCCGCTCGACGAGTCCAAGACGGTCCTGGAGAACGTCCAGGACGGCGTCAAGGAGGTCAAGGGCCAGCTCGACCGGTTCAACGAGATCGCCGAGCTGATGGCGACCGACTACTCCGACGCGCTGCTCGACGAGATGGGCGTGCTCCAGGAGAAGCTGGACCACGCCAACGCCTGGGACCTCGACGCCCAGCTGGAGCAGGCCATGGACGCGCTGGGCTGCCCGCCCGGCGACTGGCCGGTGACCAAGCTCTCCGGTGGTGAGCGCCGCCGCGTCGCGCTGTGCAAGCTCCTGCTGGAGGCCCCCGACCTCCTGCTCCTCGACGAGCCCACCAACCACCTCGACGCCGAGTCGGTGAACTGGCTGGAGCAGCACCTGGCCAAGTACGCCGGCACCGTTGTCGCGGTCACCCACGACCGGTACTTCCTGGACCACGTCGCCGAGTGGATCCTGGAGATCGACCGCGGCCGCACGTACCCGTACGAGGGCAACTACTCCACGTACCTGGAGACCAAGCAGTCCCGTCTCAAGGTCGAGGGCCAGAAGGACCAGAAGCGCGCCAAGCGCCTCAAGGAAGAGCTGGAGTGGGTCCGCTCCAACGCCAAGGGCCGCCAGGTCAAGTCCAAGGCGCGTCTGGCCCGCTATGAGGAGATGGCGGCCGAGGCGGACAAGATGCGGAAGCTGGACTTCGAGGAGATCCAGATCCCGCCGGGCCCGCGTCTGGGCAACATCGTCGTGGAGGTCAACAACCTCTCGAAGTCCTTCGGCGAGAAGATCCTGATCGACGACCTCAGCTTCACCCTGCCGCGCAACGGCATCGTCGGCGTGATCGGCCCGAACGGCGCCGGCAAGACCACGCTGTTCAAGATGCTGCTGGGCGAGGAGAAGCCGGACGGCGGCAGCATCAAGATCGGCGACACGGTCAAGACCAGCTACGTCGACCAGAGCCGCGCCAACATCGACCCGCAGAAGTCGCTGTGGGCCGTGGTCTCCGACGAGCTCGACTGGATCAACGTCGGCCAGGTCGAGATGCCCTCGCGGGCCTACGTCTCGGCCTTCGGCTTCAAGGGTCCGGACCAGCAGAAGCGGGCCGGCATCCTCTCCGGCGGTGAGCGCAACCGCCTCAACCTGGCGCTCACCCTCAAGCAGGGCGGCAACCTGCTGCTCCTCGACGAGCCCACCAACGACCTCGACGTCGAGACGCTCTCCTCGCTGGAGAACGCCCTGCTGGAGTTCCCGGGCTGCGCCGTGGTGATCTCCCACGACCGCTGGTTCCTGGACCGGGTGACCACCCACATCCTCGCCTACGAGGGCGAGAGCAAGTGGTTCTGGTTCGAGGGCAACTTCGAGTCGTACGAGAAGAACAAGATCGAGCGGCTGGGCGCCGACGCGGCTCGCCCGCACCGCGCGACCTACAAGAAGCTGACCCGCGGCTGATCGGCCGACCGGCCGCGCAGCAGGGAGCAGTACCGGCCCGGCAGGGCGCCTGAAAAGGTGGCCTGCCGGGCCGATGCCCGTCATCTGTGAAGTACGAAGGAGAACTGTCGTGGCACGCCACATCTACGCCTGCCCGATGCGGTGGTCCGACATGGACGCCTTCGGTCACGTCAACAACGTGGTCTTCCTGCGCTACCTCGAGGAAGCCCGGATCGACTTCATGTTCACCCAGGCCGCCGAGGCCGGGGCGGGCGAGTTCGCCGGCGGCTCGGTGGTGGCCCGGCACGAGATCGACTACAAGCTGCCGCTGGTGCACCGCCCCGCGCCGGTGACCATCGAGACCTGGGTGACCCGGATCGGCGGCGCCTCGGTGACGGTCGCCTACGAGGTGAAGGACACCGACGAGGACGGCTCCGAGCGGGTGTACGTGCGCGCGTCCAGCGTGGTCGTCCCGTACGACCTGGCGGCCGGCCGGCCGCGGCGGATCAGCCCGGTGGAGCGCGAGTTCCTGGGCCGGTTCCTGGTGGGCGAGGAGCTGCGGACCGCGGCCTGAGCCGCGGACCGAACGTGGAACCCGTAACCGAAACCCGACGAAGTGAGCACCCTGTGACCAGCACTGCCACGCTCGCCCTCGCCGATCCCGCGGAGGCGGCCGACCTCGGCGGCTTCCTGACCCGGCTGCTGCGCTTCGACCGGGCGGCGGCGGTTCGGCTCCAGGCGGTCCAGAGCCCTGAGACGGCAGAGCAGGGCGCCGGCGTGCTGGCCGTGTTCGGACGGCTGCCGCTCGGTACGACCGGGGTGATCGCGGTCCGCACGGCTCGGCTGGCCGCGCTCGCGCAGGCGGCCGATCTGACGGTCTCGGCCGGCCAGTTGCTGGAGGGCGTGGACGAGGACGGCGGTACGGTCGCGGTGCCCGCGCCGGTGACCGGTCCGGCCTGGGCCGGACTGCTCCCGCCGCGGACCGGCTGGAAGCCGCTCGGCGCGGCCGCCACCGACCAGGTGTTCCCTCAACTGATGTCCGGTGTCCGGGAGTTCAAGGAACGCAGCGCGGCCGTTCCGGAGCACCACCGCAGTCGGGCGGTGCTCGACGAGCTGGCCGACGAGATCTGGTCGCGCCCGCTGGACGCCGTGCCCGAGCTGCCCCTGCGGGCGGCCCACGCCGCGTACGTGATCGGGTTCCTGCACCCGGGCACGCCGCTCTCCGCGCACCGCGCCGGGAGCTGGCTGCGGCTGAACGCGCCGCACGGTTCGGTCGCGGTGCGCGCCGCGGCGGCTCCGGGCGCGGGCCTGGGCCTGACGCCGCTGCTCTGAGGCCGCTGCTCTGAGGCTGCTGCTCTGGCGCAGCGTCAAGCCGGCTCGTTGTGCGGGTGCACGGTGATGTGGTCGGTGCCCAGGTTGAGCGCGACGCGGTGCCGGATGCCGAGCGCCTCCAGGAACTCCCGTGGGAGCTGGACGCGCCCGCTGCGGTCCAGCATCGCGTACTCGGTGTGGCTGGTGTGCCGGGCACCGTCGTCGCCGGTGAGGGTGTGCCGCAGGATCTCGGTGCTGGTACGCCCGTCGCGGACGGCGACGGTGCGGCGCACCTCGCCGGCCACCATCGGGTCGTGCGTCACGATGACGACGGTCGTGCCGAGTTCCTGGTTGACGGTGCGGAACGCCTGGAAGATCCCGTCGGCGGTCTCGGTGTCGAGCTCGCCGGTGGGTTCGTCGGCGAGCAGCAGCGCCGGGTTGTTGGCCAGCGCGACGGCGATCGCCACCCGCTGCTGCTCCCCGCCGGAGAGCTGGGCCGGCCGGCGGTCGGCGAGGTGGCCGATCCCGAGGGTCTCCAGCAGCTGATTGGTGCGGTTGGCGCGCTGCTTGCCGAGACCGGGGCTGAAGCGACGCCCGTTGAGCTGCATCGGCAGGGTGACGTTCTGCGCGGCGGTCAGGAAGGGCATCAGGTTGCGGGCGGTCTGCTGCCAGACGAAGCCGATGGTGTGGCGCCGGTAGTCGAGCCGCTGCCGCGAGGTCATCTGCAGCAGGTCGTTGCCGTCGACGGTGGCGGAGCCGGCCGTCGGGGCGTCCAGGCCGGCCAGGATGTTGAGCAGCGTGGACTTGCCGCTGCCGGAGGCGCCGACCAGCGCGACCAGGTCGCTCTTGGTGACGGTCAGGTCCAGGCCCTGGAGGGCCTGGACCTCGACGGTGTCGGTGGTGAAGATGCGGACCAGGCGGTCGCAGACGATGACGGCGTCGTGGCTGTACGTGGGGACGTCCCGGGAGGCCTTGGCGCGCCGCTGGAGCTCCTCGTACGTGGGCTCAGCGGGCTTGTCGGTCTCGGTGCTGCTCACTGCTGTTCACCTGCTCTCAGTTCGGTGTTGATCTGCCGCCGTCCGGAGATCGCGGTCTCCACGCACACCACCACGACGGCCAGGGCGGCCAGCGCCGCCGCCTGCTGGAGGACCGGGAGCACCGCCGGTTGCAGGCCGCCGGTCACCGTGGCGCCGTCCATCGCCGACAGGTCGATCGACCGGCCGAGCAGCGGCACCGCGAGGCAGGCGATGCCCGCACCGGCCACGGCGGCGATCAGCGCCTGCGGTAGCGCCTCGATCAGGATCAGTGCCAGGCCCTGCCGGGGCCGCAGGCCCATGGTGCGCAACCGGGCCAGCAGGGCGGCCCGTTCGGGTGCCGCGCGGAGCAGGGTGAGCAGCAGCGAGAGCACGGTGAAGCCGGCGGCGCCGCCCACCGAACCCCAGAACAGCCGGGTGGCCGCGCGCTCCAGCGGGTCGGCGCCGAGCAGTCGGGTGTAGCTCGCGCGGGTGAGGATGGTGTACGAGGAGTCCGTGAACACCTCGTCCGGAGACGGCGTCCCGGGTGTGCTCGTCGTCGGGATCTGGCGGGGATCGCCGCCGGCCACGGCAAGGGCTACCGGGTCCGGCGGCTGGGCGGGCCGTGCGGCGTCGAGCCTGCTCAGCAGCGCCCGCAGCGGCGCGGCCTCCAGGCTGCTGCCGCCGCCGGTGCCGAACCAGGTGGTCGGGTGGTCCCACAGCGGCTGGGCGCCGGGCAGTTGGCGCAGCACGGCCGGGCCGGAGACCAGCAGCACCGGCTTGTCGCCGCCGCCGTTCGGCAGGGCCGGCGTGCCGTCCACCGTGCCGACCACCTTCAGGCTCAACCGGCCGTACGGGAGCGGTAGTTCGGTGAAGTTCAAGCCGTCGCCCAGTCGGGCGGCCAGCTGCGGGCTGGCCAGCGCGGGCACCGGGTCGCCCGGTGCGGAGCCCGCGTCGGAGAGCTGCGCGGGGTCGAACCGTCCGATGCCGATGTGCCGGGCCAGCGCGGCGTAGGACGTCGGGTCCACGATCACCAGGCTGACGCCCGCGACCGCGCCGACCGGCGCGACCCCGTCCACCACCGCGGTGGTGCCGCCCCGCACACCCGGCAGCGCGGCGGCGGCCGCGGCGAAGCCCGGCGGCAGCCCGTCCGGCCGGATCGCCTCCACCTGGGCGTCCCCGCCCACGAGTTGGCGCACCGCCTGGATGCGCCCGGCGTCGGCGGAGGCGAGCACGGTGACGCCGAAACCGGCCGTGGTCACCGCCAGCAGCAGGGCCAGCAGCGGCAGGACGGTCGGGGTGCGCCGCCCGCCGCCCGACCCGCGGGCGACCCGGGCCAGCCCGAGGAACCCGATCGCTCCCGGTCGGCGCCGCGCCCAGCGCGCGGCGGGCGCCAGCAGCAGCGGGAAGAGCCGGGCCAGCAGGATCGCCCCGGCCACGGCCAGCAGCAGGGGAGCCGCGCTCAGCAGCAGGTCCAGGCTGGTCCCGGGCGCCGCCGCACCGCGCCGCCGGAGCGCCAGGACGGCCGCCGCGGCCGCCGCCAGCACGGCCGCCTCGGCGATCAGCCGCCGCGGATCGCCGATCCGCAGCCTGCTACGGCCGCGCCGGGCGCCGCCGCCCGCCGTACCGCCCGCCCCGCGGCGCAGTCGGGCGCCCCACAGCAGGCCGACCGCGCGCAGCGGGAAGGCCAGCAGCGCGAGCAGGCCGACCGCGCCGCCGGCCAGCACCGCCGCCGTCCACCGCTGGGTCGGCAGCAGCCGCAGCGCCAGCGCCGTGCCCGCCACCGCGGCCGGCGCCACCACCAGCACGCTCTCGCCCAGCAGCCGCGCGCCGATGCCGCGCAGCGAGCCGCCGCGGGCCCGTACCAGCACGAGTTCGGCCCGTCGCCGGTCGGCGGCCAGCGCGGCGGCCAGCAGCAGGACCACCAGCGCGACGGCGCCCGCGCCCAGCGGACCGATCGCGTACAGCGCCGCCGCGGCCGACTGCTCCTGCTGGGCCTGCGTCAGCAGGCCGGGCAGCATCGAGCTGAGCTGTAGCCCGGGGACTCCGGACTGCTGCGGCAGCGCGTCCGCGTGGGCGCCGTCCAGCGCCGAGGCGAGCACCGACTGCGCCCGGCCCAACTGGTGGGCGGGCAGGCCGTTCGGCTCGGCCGGGATCTGCCAGAACAGTTCGGCGCTGCCCTGCCAGTAGGGCAGCACCGGGAGTTGGGCGGCGCCGACCAGCGCGCTCGCACTCCAGTAGAGCGCGGGCGGGTCCAGGGCCGTCGCGGGCTTCGTGCTCAGGCAGGGGCCGGTCAGACAGGTGGTGGCGCTCCAGAACGGGCTCTGGGCGTCGAGGGGTTGGAAGATCCCGACCACCACGGCGTGCACTGCGGGCGCGTCGTCGTGCAGCAGGGTCGGTGACGCGGTGCTCAGCACCGCGCCGACCGTGACCCCGAGCCGGTCGGCGGTCTCCTTGGACAGCGCGATCTGGTAGCTGGTGGTGTAGCCGTTGGCGTTGACGAGCGCTGCGGCGGTCGGCAGCGTCCCGGCGACCAGGCGGACCTGGTCGGCCTGCCCGTGCAGGTAGAACAGCTTCAGCTCGGGGAGGAGGCCGTCGGGGCGCGGCAGGGCGGGGTCGGTCAGCACCCGGACGCCGGTGGTGCGCCCGCCGACGGTGTCCTCGGCGGCGGGAGCCGGACGCAGCGGAGCGCCGAGGTCGGCCCGGATCGCCTGGGCGCCGGCGGTGAGGCGGGTGTCGCTGTAGTAGGCGCGCACCTGGTCGGGGTCCGGGTCGCCGGAGGAGGGCATCGTGGCCCGGGCCACCAGGCTGCGGCCCAGCGGGGCGCTGCCGCTCAGCAGCCCGCTGACCGCCCGGTCGGCGTCGCGGTCCAGCGTGCGGGGGAGCGCGGTGGCCAGGAAGGCGGTGCCGAGCACCAGGACGGCCAGCAGCAGCGCGGCGGCCCGGCTGGTGCGCAGGCGGGTGCGCACCCACGGCGCCGTCGTGCGCCCGGAGGGCTTCAGCGGGTTCATGTGTCCTCCGAGTAGCGCAACCGGGCGGCGGTATCGGCGGCACGGGTCGGTTTGAGCACGGCTCGTACGGTCAGCAGGACGGGCAGCGCGGCGACCGCGAGCAGCAGCAGGGCGACCTGGTCCGGCGGCAGTTGCACCAGCACCGCGGGGACCGGCCGGTGCGCGGTCGGGGTGAGCACCACCAGCGGCACCACCAGGCGGACCAGCAGCGTGCCCAGGCCCGCGCCGACGCCCAGCCCGAGCACGATCAGCAGCGCCTGCTCGGCGGCGGTGGTCCGAGCCAGCCGGCGTTGCGGGGTGCCGAGCGCGCGCAGCACCGCGAACTCCGCGGCGCGCTCGCCGGCCGCTCCGGCCGCCCCGGCGGCGAAGCCGATCGCGGCGATCGCGGCGGCGATCACGCTGAGCGCGAGCAGGGCGCTCTGCGGCGCCGCGCCCAGCGGGTCGGTGCGCAGGGCGGCGGCCTGTTCGGAGTCGACCTGGAACAGCGCGGAGGCGTTGCTCGACCGCAGCGCGGCGGCGGCCCGGGCGGGCTGCGGGTCGGTGGGGCTGTCGCCGGGCAGCCACCACTCGGTCGGGGTGAGGGCCGGCTGGCGGGCGGCGGTGATGACCCGGTCGATCGAGGCCAGGTCGGCCAGCAGCCCGGCGCCGGTGCCGCCGGGCTCCTCGCCGTTCAGGGTGGGCAGGCCGCGGACGGCGGCCACGATGTGGAATCGCACGGTGCTGGTGTCGAACTGGACGGGCACGGTCTGGCCGACCGCCGACCCGGTGGCGTGCAGGTAGTCGTCGGTGGCGACGGCGTCCACGGTGCTCGGGACGGGCGCCGGCCCGCCGTCCGGGCCGGCGGCGCCGATCACCGCGGTGCTGCCCTGGCCGCCCGCACCGGCGCTGTAGACGAGGTTCAGCGGGGCCTGCGCGCTGATCTGCTCCGCGCAGGTGGTGGTGTCGGACCGGCTGCCGGACTGGTCGGTGTTCGACGAGCCGAGGCAGCGCACCGACCACCGCAGGTCGGCGGGCGCGGCGGCGGTGGTGGCCGGCCCGGTCGGGGTGTCCGCGCCGGCGATCCGGCGCAGGGTCAGGGCCAGACTGAACGCGCTCCAGTCGGGCTCCCGGTAGCTGCTCTCGACGCCGGTCAGGGTGAGCGGGTAGGCGGCGGAGCCCAGCGGCAGGCCGACGAGGGGGCCGAGGTCCACCGAGACCGTTGCGTCGCCGTCGTGCGGCAGGGCCGGGACCGCCACCTCGTACGGCACCCCGAAGCGGTCGCGCAGCTCGAGGCGCAGGGTCGGGCCCGGCGGCGGGGTGTCGTCCTGCGAGGAGTCCTGGTGGGACCGGCTGTCCGGTTCGGTGGTCCGCACCGAGACGTCCAGGTCGATCCGGACCGGCTTGCCCGGCAGGACGATCCCGCCGGCGGCCCCGGCCGGGACCGGTGCGGCCAGCGGCCCGAACAGCTGCTGCGGGGTGTGCCCGTCCGTCAGGTCGGGGCGGACCCGGACGTAGCGCGCGGCCGCGGCGCTGTCCAGCGCGAGCAGCACGCCGGACTTCCCGTTCTTCAGCGGCAGTTGCTGCCGGGAGACCGGCACCAGCCGTTCGCCGCCGGGCAGCGCGCCGAGCACGCCGCCCTGGCCGAGCGAGGGGAGCGCGGTGCTGGTCACCCGCAGGCCGCCGGCCGTCGCGCTCTCGGCCTGGTCGCTCTGCGAACGGTTCCAGGTGGCGCCCTGACCGATCGCCAGCATGCCCGTCGCGACGGCGAGCACCAGCAGCAGCACCGGGCCGGACTGCCGTGCGGGCCGCCGCGCGAACTGCCAGCCGGCCAGCGCGGCGGCCAGCCCGCGGCCCCGGGGGGCCAGCCGCTCGCCGATCCGCGCCACGAACGGGAGCACCCGCAGCACCAGCAGGGTGCCCGCGCAGAGCGCCAGGGTGGGCGCGGTGACCAGCACCGGGTCGATTCCGAGCCGTCCGCTCGCGTCGGCGGAGAGCGCGCCGCCGCCGTAGTGCGCGAGCTGGAGGTAGGCCAGCACCGCGAGGGCGATCAGCGCCAGGTCCGCGCCGGAGCGGGCCAGCCCGGAGACCAGCGCCTGGCGCCGGCCGGCGCGCCGCAGCGCGACCGAGGCCGCCGCGCGCAGCGCGGTGGGCGCCAGCACCCCGACCACGCAGCAGCAGCCGACGGCCAGCGACACCGCCCAGTCGCCGAGCGACAGTCCGCTGCCGAGCCGTACCCCGGCTGCGGCCAGCGGGCCGTACGAGCCGAGCAGGTCGAAGAGCAGCGGGGTGAGCAGCGGGCCGAGCAGCACGGCGGGCAGTGCGAGCAGCACGGCTTCGGCGGCGCTCAGCGCGACCATCCGGCTGCGGGCCGCGCCGCGCGCGGTGAGCAGCGCGTTCTCGGCCTGCTGACGCTCGCTCAGCAGCCGGGTGACCAGCAGCAGCGCGGCGCCGGCCAGCACCACCAGTTGCAGCGCGCCGATCAGCAGCGTCGAGCGGGCCACCAGTAGGTCGGAGCGCAACTCGTCCAGGGCTGCGGGTAGTTGGCTGGTGGCGTGCAGGCCGTAGTCGGCCTGGGCGTCGGCGGTCGCGGTGGCCACCCGGGTGCGCAGCGCGCCGAGGTCGGCGGTGCCGATCCGGCTGAAGTCCGCGGTGATCAGCCAGTGCTGGTCGTGCTGGGTGGCGGCGCCGCTGGTGAACGCGGTGTCGTCGGTGAGCAGCGGGCCGTAGCTGGTGAAGCCGTTGACCTGTAGGCCGTGCCCGCCAAGCGGGTCCAGCTGCCAGTACGGGTCGCCGGCATCCAGCGGGTGGTAGCTGCCGGTGACGGTGACGCTGAGCGCTGCGCCGGTGTAGCGGTCGGCGAGCTGGAGGCGGGCCGGCAGCGCCTGCGGGGTCAGGCCGAGCCGGGCCATCGCGATGTCCGGGACGGCGACCTCGGTCGGCGCGCCGCTGCCGGCGGCGGGCGCGGGCAGCCGCCCGGAGGTCAGCCGGACCCGGGCGGGGTCCAGCGTGGCGAGCACGGTGAGGTCGGGGTAGGCGCCGACCGGACCGGCGCCGGGCGGCAGCCCGTACGGGTTGCTGACGGCGAGTTCGCGGATCGGGGCGGCATGGGCGCCGAAGAGGTCGGCGGCGAGCCGGCGGGCCTTCCGGTCGGCGTCCGCCCGCCCGTCGAGCGCGAGATTCGCGTCGACCTGGACGGTCGCCTGGGCCCGCTCGCGGCTGCCGAGCGCCCGTTGCAGGCCGGCGTCGCCGACACCGCCGTCGAAGGCCGAGAGCGCGGTGAGCACCCCCGCCGTCAGCAGGACGGTGAGCAACGCGGCACCGGCCAGGGCCAGTCGGCTGCGCAGTCTGCGCAGGACGAAGCCGCCCATCGCGTCAGTCCCCTCCCCCGACCGGACTCCGCCGTACGGAATCAGGCGTACCGAATATCGGGCGATGGTGTCAGAGCGGGCAGCCGGGTAGAAGGGGCTGGTTTGAAGAGTGTCCCAACGGGCACATCGGGCCGCCGGGTGTCACCGATCGGCGGTTACTCGGCGGAGTTGACCATCGACGCTGCGGCATAGGTGAGGTAGTCCCACAGCTGCCGCTCGGCCTCCGGGGCGAGCTCCAACTCGTCCAGCGCGACCCGCATGTGGTGCAGCCAGGCGTCGTGCGCGGCGCGGTCGACCTTGAACGGTGCGTGCCGCATGCGCAGTCGCGGGTGGCCGCGCTCGTCGCTGTAGGTCCGCGGGCCGCCCCAGTACTGCATCAGGAACAGCGCGAGCCGCTCCTCGGCCGGACCGAGATCCTCCTCGGGGTACATCGGCCGCAACAGCTCGTCCGCGGCCACCCCCTGGTAGAAGCGGTGCACCAGCCGGCGGAAGACGGGCTCGCCGCCGACCGCCTCGAAGAAGCTCTCCTCGTGCAGCGTTCCCCGCTGGATCTCGTTCACCCGACCATCGTCGCAGACGCCCGCGGGGCCGTACACCGGGACTTCCGGCGTACGACCCCGCGCGACTGGCGTCAGGCGTCGTCCCAGTTGAACAGGCGCAGCGCGATCAGCGTCATCACCGCGGCGAAGGCGAGCAGGCCGCCCATCGCCGGCAGGGCGTCCATCACTCCGCCGCCGCGGCTCAGCACCGACTGGGCGGCGGTGACCAGGTAGTGCAGCGGGAACACCTTCGAGAGGCTCTGCAGCCAGCCCGGGGAGTTGTCCAGCGGGAAGAACGAGCCGGAGAGGAAGGACATCGGCAGGATGATCAGCTGGTTGATCCCGTTGGCCGCCTCCTCGGTCTTCGCGAAGGCGCCGGTGACCAGCCCGATCGACATGAAGGCGAGGGTCGCGCAGAGCACCAGCGGGACCACCAGCCACCAGTTGCCGGTCAGTTTCAGCCCGAACGCCGGTGTGGTGGCGACCGCCAGGAAGATCGCCGTCTGGGTCAGCGCGACCAGCAGGCTGACCGCGACCCGCGAGCCGACCACCGCCGCCACACTCACCGGTGCCAGCCGCAGCCGCCGCAGCACCCGCTTCTTGCGCCAGTTCACCAGGGTGAGCGAGGCGCCGAAGATCGCGCCGGTGGCGATCGCCCAGCCCAGCAGGCCGGGGGTGAGGAACTGGATCGGCTTGAGCGAGTTGTCCTCGACCGAGGCGGTCGTCAGGGTGTACTTCGCCGGCTGGTGGGTGGCGTCCTGGTTGGCCTGCTGGACGACGGAGTTCAGCACGGCCTGCACGGCGCCGGCCTTGACCTGGTCCGAGGCGCTGAAGTGCAGCACCGGCTGGCCGTCCGGACCGGTCTCGATCAGCGCGTCCAGGGTGCCCTTGCGCACCTTCTCCAGGCCGGTCGCCTCGTCGGGGACCTTGGTGATGGTGAGCACCTTGTCCAGGTCCGCCCGGCCCGGGCCCTGGATGTCGTCCAGCACCTGCACCGGTCCGAACTGGGCGACCTTGACGTGCGGGCTGGTGGCGCCCTTGAAGAGGACGCCGAACATCACCAGGAAGATCAGCGGCATCAGCAGCACGAAGAAGAGCGCCATCCGGTCCCGGACGAACGCCACGATCATCACGCGCGACAGGTTGAGGAACGCGCTGGCCCGTTCCTTCTCGACCTTCTCGACCGCGGGAGCGGCAGTGCTCATGCCCGGTACTCCCGTCCGGTCAGGTGGAGGAAGACGTCCTCCAGGGTGGCGCCGCGCACTTCGAGGCCGCGCAGGGCGCCCTGGTCGGCGAGCACGGTGAGGATCGGGCCGGGAGCCCTGGTGGAGACCGAGAGCGAGACGCCGTTGTCCTCCAGGTTGGCGATCTCGGCGCCGGCCGCGGTGAACAGCTCGCGCGCCGCCTCGGCGCCGAGCTGGCCGGACTCCACGCTGACCCGCACGGTGTCGTCCAGGTCCCGGACCAGCGCGGCCGGGGCACCGGTGCGCAGCACCTTGCCGTGGTCCATCACCGAGACCCGGTCGCAGAGGATCTCCGCCTCGTCCAGGTAATGGGTCGTCAGGACCACCGTGCGGCCCTCGGCGTTGATGTCCTTCAGCAGGTCCCAGAGGTTGCGGCGGGCCTGCGGGTCGAGGCCGGTGGTCGGCTCGTCCAGGAAGACCAACTCGGGGTCGTGCGCCAGGGCGCAGGCGATCGAGAGCCGCTGCGCCTGACCGCCGGACATCTTGTCGGTCAGGATGCCCGCGGAGTCGGTCAGCCCGACCCGCTCCAGCATCGCGTCCGCCCGCTTGGGGCCGACGCCGTAGAAGGAGGCGAAGGTGCGGATGGTCTCACGCGCCGTCAGCTTGTCGAAGAAGGCGGAGGCCTGGAACTGCACCCCGATCCGCGGCAGCAGGGCCTTGTTGCGCGGCCAGGGCGCCATGCCCAGCAGCTCGACCCGGCCCTCGTCGGGCTCGCGGATCCCCTCCAGGATTTCCAGTGTGGTGGTCTTGCCCGCGCCGTTCGGGCCGAGCAGACCGTAGAACTCGCCAGTCTCGACGGTGAGTGACACCCCGTCGACAGCCTGGACATCCCCGTACCGCTTCCGGATTCCTTCAGCGGATATTGCTGTTGTCATGAGGGCAGACCCTATCTTCGAGCCCCCGCATCCGGGCTTACGGGGGCCAGCCCCCGCCCGCGGACGCCTGCCGCCACCATGGAGCGCCGCTGCGCCGATCGCCAGTCTTGGACCATGACGCGATTCAGTCGTTCCTCGAAGACCGCCCGCTGGAAAGCGCTGTGGGTGGCCGTCCTGACGGCGTTACTGGCGGTGGCGCTCTCCTCGTGCGGGGTCCCGCGCGGCGGCGGCACGTCACTGTCGTTTCCCGGCCTCAGCACGACGGAGGTGTCCTTCACCGGGAACGGGGGAGTGACCCTGCACGGCAGTGTGGTGGCGCCGCCCGCCGACGGCACCGCACATCCGGCCGTCGTGCTCGTCCAGGGCGCTGGACCCGTCACCCGCGGGGAGTTCGCCGCCGAGGCCGAGGCGTTCGCCCGCCGAGGCATCGTCACCCTGGTCTACGACAAGCGGACGGCCGGGTACTCCTCGGTGCACCGGGACTACTCCGTGCTCGCCGACGACGCGCTCGCGGGGGTGCTCCTGCTGCGGGCCCGACCGGGGGTGGATCCGGCGCGGACCGGGATCTGGGGGCTCAGCGAAGGCGCCTGGGTGGCCGCGCTCGCGGCGGACCGCTCCACCGACGTGTCGTTCCTGGTCACCGTCGGCGCGGTGGGCCTCTCCCCGGCCCGGCAACAGGCTTGGAGCTACGGCGAGTTCCTCCAGCACGCCGGGGTGTCGGGGTCGCTGCGGCAGATGATGCAGAACACCGGCGTGCGCCAGACCGTCGCCGCCGGCCTGTTCCCGGAGGCCGACTACGACCCCGTCCCGTCCTGGGAGCAGGTCCGGCAGCCGGTGCTCGCGTTGTGGGGGACGCTGGACCGCGAGGCGGCGCCGGTGGAGAGCTCCGGCATCGTCCGGCAGGCCCTGGAGCGCGGTGGCAACACCGACTGGACGATCCGGTTCGTTCCCGGGGCCCGGCACGACCTGCACGTCACCGCCGACGGCGGGTTCGACCGGCCCGACGGCCTCGCGCCCGGCAGCGCCGACCTGGTCGCGTCCTGGATCGACGGTCGGCCGGTGCCGGCCGGTGCGGCGCCGCCGCAGCAGGACCGGGTCAGCAGCGCGCTTGCCCCGCTCGCCTGGTACGAGTCGCCCTGGGGGCAGCTCGGCGCGCTGGTCCTGTTCGCACTCGCCTTCCTCGGCTACCCGCTGACGGCCGCGGTGCGGCGGATCCGCAGGGTCCGCGTGGCCACGCGGACACCGCTGCCGACCCGCGGCGCCGCGCGCCTGCTCGCCGTGTTCGGCGCGGCCACCGTGCTCGGCTGGCTGGGCTACTTCCTCTTCCTGGTGCTCACCGCGGCCGGGTTCGTCGGGCCCGTCGTGCTGGGCCGGCCGCTCCCCTGGCTGGTCCTGCAACTCCTCGCCGTCTGCACCGTCCTGGCCACGGCGAGAACGGCCCGGGTGTCCTGGCTGCACCGCACCGAGCTCGGCCGGGGCGCCCGGTGCCGGCTGGGACTCCTGATCACCGCCGGTGCGGTCTTCGTGCCGTGGGCGCTGTACTGGGGTCTGCTGAGGCCGTAGCCGGGCTTCAGATCCAGTCCTTGCGCTTGAAACTGACGTACAGCACGGCGGAGAGCACGACGGTGAGGCCCGTGGAGAGCAGGAAGCCCCATTCGGTGCCGAAGCCCGGGTAGGGGACGTTCTGCCCGTAGAAGCCGGTGATGGCGGTGGGGACGGCGATGATCGAGGCCCAGCTGGTGACCTTCTTCATGATCAGGTTCATCCGGTTGCCCTGGACCGTGAGGTTGGTCTCCATGATCGAGGTGACCATGTCGCGCAGCGACTCGGTCCACTCGGTGGCCCGCAGGACGTGGTCGTAGATGTCCTGGTAGTAGGGCATCAGCGGGTCGCCGACGATGTGCAGGTCGCGGCGGAGCAGGCTGTTCACCACCTCGCGCATCGGCAGGACCACCCGGCGCAGCCGTACCAGGCTCTTGCGCAGCTCGAAGGAGCGGCGCTGGACCGACTCGATCTCCTTGGCGCTGTCCTCGAACAGGATGTCCTCGACCTCCTCTATCCGGTCGTCGAGCTCCTGGACGGCGGTGAAGTGGCTGTCCACGACGAAGTCGAGCAGGCCGTACAGCAGGAAGCCGACGCCGTGCTTGACCAGGTCCGGGGTGTCGTCCCAGCGCGCGACCACCTGCTCGATGTCGAAGCCGTCGTCCTTGCGGACGGTGATCAGCGCGGTGTCGGTGATGAAGGCCGAGACCTCGCTGCTCGTCAGCTGGCCGGTCTCCTGGTCGATGCCGATCGCGTACGCGCTCAGGAAGGAGTGCGTGCGGTAGCGGTCCAGCTTGGGGCGCTGGTGATCGTTGCGGGCGTCCTCCACGGCCAGCTCGTGCAGGCCGAACTCCTCGCTGATCATCGCGAGGTCGGCGGGACCGGGTGCGCACAGGTCCAGCCACACCAGTGCGGAGGGGTCGGAGACGTACTCGGAGATGTCCTCGACGGGGAAGTCCTCGAGCACGAGGTTGCCGCTGCGGTACAGCCTGGTTCTAGCCATGCGGGACAGGGTAACCAGCCATTGTGCGGAGTCCGTCAGCGGCCCGGGCGGAGGTCGGTGCCGGCCACCTTGGCCGAGGTGAGGGCGATCCGGTTCCAGGCGTTGATGGTGACGATCACGGCCAGCAGGCCGGCGAGTTCGTCCTCGGTGAAGTGCGCGGTGGCGCGGGCGTACACCTCCTGCGGGACGCCGCCGTGCGAGACCAGCGTGACGGCCTCGGCCAGGGCGAGCGCGGCCTGCTCCCTGGGCGTGAAGAAGTGCCCGGCCTCCGGCCAGAGGGCGACCAGGTGCAGCCGCTCCTCGCTCTCGCCGGCCTTGCGGGCGTCGGAGGTGTGCAGGTGCAGGCAGTAGGCGCAGCCGTTGAGTTGGGAGGCGCGGATCTGGACCAGCTCGACCAGCGCCGGGTCCAGGCCCTCGCGGGCGGCGGCGTCGAGGCCGACCAGCGCCCGGTACGCCTTCGGGGCGGCCTTGGCGAAGTCGATGCGGGGAGCGTCTGCGGTGTGCGTCATGACCATGAATCTAGGCGCCTCGCCGACCTTGGATAGGGTGCACTCCCGTGGCGGAATCATGGGTCAATTCGGCGCAGCGGATCGGTGCCGACCTGCACCTGGAGCTGTCCGCCGCAGGCAGTCGCCGTGCTGCCCTCGGCCAGGCGCTGCGCGAGGCCGTCCAGGACGGACGGCTGGCGCCGGGCACCCGGCTGCCGCCCTACCGCTCACTGGCCGCGGACCTCGGCCTGGCCCGGAACACGGTCGCCGAGGCCTACGCCGAGCTGGTCGCCGAGGGCTGGCTGACCGCGCGCCAGGGCTCCGGCACCCGCGTCGCGCCGCGAGCAGTGCGGCAGAAGTCGAGCCCGCCGACTTCCGCCGCTGCACCCATGGCACCCGCCGCCCCCGTGCACGACCTGCGGCAGGGCCGCCCCGACGCCGCCTCCTTCCCGCGCGCCGCCTGGCTGGCCGCCGCCCGCCGTTCGCTGAACACCGCGCCCAACGAGGCGTTCGGCCCCGGCGACCCGCAGGGACGGATCGAACTGCGCCGCGCGCTCGCCGACTACCTCGCCCGCGCCCGCGGGGTGCGCACCGCACCCGAGCGGATCGTGGTCTGCTCGGGCGTCGCCCACGCCCTGCGGCTGCTGTTCGGCGGCGGGGTGCTGCGCGGACCGCTGGCCGTCGAGGCGTACGGGCTCCCCTTCCACCGCTCGGTCCTGGCGGCGGCCGCGGTCCGCACGGTGCCGCTGGAGGTGGACGAACTCGGCGCCCGGGTGGCGGAGTCGGCCGGCGTGCGCAACGTGCTGCTCACGCCCACCCACCAGTTCCCGACCGGCGTACCGCTGCACCGCGAGCGGCGCGCCGCCGTCGTCGACCGGGCCCGCGCCCGCGACGGGCTGATCGTCGAGGACGACTACGACGGCGAGTTCCGCTACGACCGCGAACCGGTCGGCGCCGTCCAGGGACTGGACCCCGAACGGGTGGTGTACCTCGGCTCGGTCAGCAAGAGCCTGTCCCCGGCGGTGCGCCTGGGCTGGATGGTCCTCCCCGAGCACCTGGTCCCCGCCGTGCTGGCCGTCAAGGGCGAACGGGAAGCCTGGGCGAGCGTGCTCGACCAGCTCACCCTGGCCGAGTTCATCGCCTCGGGCCACTACGACCGCCACGTCCGCCGGATGCGCCAGCACTACCGCCGGCGCCGCGACCGGCTGGTCGCGGCGCTCGCCGAACACGCCCCGCAGATCGCCCCCATCGGCATCGCCGCCGGTCTGCACGCGGTGCTGCGCCTGCCGCCCGGCACCGAGCCCGGCACGCTGGAGGCCGCTGCCCGGCAGGGCCTGGCCCTGGACGGGCTGGCTGCCTTCCGGCACCCGGACGCCGCGCCGCTCGCCGCCGACGGCCTGGTCGTCGGCTACGCCGCCGCGCCGGAGCACGGCTACGGTGCGGCGCTGGAAGCCCTGTGCCGGGTGCTGCTGGAGCCTCAGGAGGCGTCGGGCGGCAGCACCTCGGCGAGCCCGGAGAAGGTGAAGGCCGCCTCGCCGCCACCCTCCAGCGCCTGAGCGAGCTGGGTCAGGCCGCGCGCGTCCAGCTCGGGCAGCGCGTCCAGCGGGAACCAGGCCACCTCCAGCGACTCCGAGTCGTTCACCCGGGCCCTGCCGCCGACCGCCTTGCAGCGGAAGGTGAGTTCGAGGTAGCGGGTCTGGTCGCCGTTCGCGTACGTGGTCAGCGGCGAGACGCTCACCGAGGTCAGCGACTGCGGGACGGCGATCACCCCGGTCTCCTCGAAGCACTCGCGGACAGCCGCGTCGGCCGGCTCCTCGGCCGGGTCGATGATCCCACCGGGCAGCGCCCAGGCCCCGGTGTCCGTGCGACGTCCCAGCAGCAGCCGGCCGTCGTCGTCCAGGACGACGGCGACGGCACAGGACAGCCAGAGCGGACGCGTTCCGATCAGCGTGCGCAGCTCGGTGATGAAGGGAGGAGTCGGCATGCCGATGACCCTATCCCGCCGACTGTCCTAGGCTCTCGGTCATGATCGATTCAACGACGCACGTCCGCATCGCCCGCCCGTCGCGCGACCTCGCCGCCGCCGAGCGGTTCTACGTCGACGGGCTCGGCCTGACCATCCTCTGGCGCACCACCGAGCGCGTGGCGGGCGAGCACGACCTGCTCATGGTCGGCCCGTCCGGCGGGAGTTGGCACTTCGAGCTGACCCGCGACCCGGACCACCCGCTCGACCCCGCCCCCACGGTGGACGACCTCTTCGTGCTCTACCTGGGTGAACCCGTCACCGAGGAGTTGACGGACCGCCTGCTCGCCTCCGGCGGCACCCGGGTGGCCGCGCACAACCCCTACTGGGACCAGCACGGCGTGACCGTCGCCGACCCGGACGGCTACCGCCTGGTGCTCTGCTCGCGCACCTGGAGCTCCTGAGCGGCGCGGCCTGCGCCGAACCGGCGGCGGTACTCGGCCGGGCTCAGACCCGTGTGCGCGGCGAAGAGGCGCCGGAACGTCCCCTGGTCGAGGTAGCCGACCTGTGCCATGACGTCCACCAGGCGCAGGTCGGAGCTCTCCAGCAGCGTCTTCGCCCGGCCGACCCGCACGCCCTGGAGGTAGCCGAGCGGGCTCTGGCCGGTCTCGGTCCGGAACCGGCGCAGCATCGTCCGGGTGCTCACGTGGAAGGCCGCCGCGAGTTCGGACAGGTTGTAGGGCTGCGGGGCCCGGGCGTCGAGCCACTGCATCACCTCGCCGGAGAACCGCCGACCGGTCACCGCCGCGATCGCGTCGTCCACATAGGGCGCCTGGCTGGTGCGACCACCGGGCACCAGGGTGACCCGGGCCGTCAGCCGGGCGATCTCGTCCCGCTCCTCCGCCGCCTCCCCGGCGGAGCGGCTGATCACCGCCATGGCGAGATCGAAGGCGGTGCTGAACGCCCCGGTGGTGGTGACACCCGCGTCGTCCACGAGCAGGGCCTTCCCGTCCACCGCCGCCTGCGGGTAGCGCTCGGCCAGCGCCCGCGCGAACAGCCAGGCGGTCGTCGCGCGGCGCCCGTCGAGCAGTCCGGCCTCGCCGAGGAGGAACGCCCCGAGGCAGATCGACGCGATCGGCACCGCGCGTCCGGCGACCCGGCGGATCATCTCCACCTCCCTGCCGAGGGCCCGCAGTCGGGCGTCCAGGTCCTGGGCCGGGAGCAGTTCGAAACCCGGCACGACGAGCAGGTCGAGCGCGTCGGGCACGGCGCCGACGGAGAGGGAGACGCCGCCCGAGGCGGTCACCCGGCGGCGGGCGGCCACGACCGCGACCTCGAACCTCGGCGCCGCGTCGTGGTGGAGGTGCGCGGCGATCTGGTTGGCCACCGTCAGCAGGTCGGCGAAGCCGAACACCTCCGAGGCGAAGCACCCGTCGAAGGCCAGCACGCCGACCCGATACGTGTTCATGTGGCGAGATTACCCCTCGAAGGGGGCGATCCCGCCTCTCGGCACGGCTGTGGTCACCGAGCGACGATCTTCTTCGGAGGTCGGCGCGCCACTCGCCGGCCCAGCACAGGAGGAGACCACCCATGACCGTCATCGCAGACCTGCTGCAGCGAAACAGGACCCACGCAGCCGGCCACCCCGGCCGCGCCTCGTCCCTGGTGCCGTCGCTCCAGACGGTGCTGATCACCTGCTGCGACCACCGCGCCGACCCCGCCCACGTGTTGGGCCTGCGGCTCGACGAGGCCGTGGTGATCCGCAACGAGGGCGGCCGGGTCACGCCGGACGTGCTGCGGACGCTCACCACTCTCGCCACCGTGGCCATGGTCGAGAACCTGGCCCTGGACGTCGAGATCATCGTGATGCACCACACCGACTGCGGCACCTCGCGCCTGGCAGCCCCCGAGCACACCGCCCTCGCTGCTCGGATCTTCGGCATCGCCGAGGACGAACTCGCCGCCAAGCACCTCACCGACCCGGTCGCCGCGGTGCAGGCGGACCTCGAACTCCTGCGCAGCGCCCCGTCCATCCCCGCCGGCCTGCGGCTGACCGGCCTCGTGTACGACGTGGCGACCGGCGCGGTCACACAGGTCTGAGCCCTCGGCGCGCCACGGTCGCCCAGATGCACTTCCTAGCCGTACAAGCGCGCCGTCCGCGTCCACCGCTCGGCCGCCTCTGTGAGTCTCACCCGCTGCGGCAAGGGGTCCTCAGCAGTCCGGCTGGCCCAGAACGCATGGATGGTCCGGGCAAACACGGCCAGCCGCTCCGGGTCGGCGTCGCGGTAGGCCGGGACGTGGCGGGCGACGAAGTCCGCCTGATCGGATGTGTGTCCCGCAGCGATCAGTCTGGGCACCAACAGGGCTGCGTCCGTCCACTCCGGCGCTGGGCAGGAGAGGGCCCAGTCGATCAGCCGGACACCGGAGGCGGTCACGAGGAGATTGAACTCCCCCGCGTCGGTGTGAGCCAGTGTGCTGCCATCCAACGCTCCCTCCCCGCCAGGGGGCACGAACCGGGCCAGCCGGTCACTCAGCGGCTTCTTACTGATCTCGATCGGCCACGGGTGACCCGACACGACCGTCAGCGCGTGGACGATCGGGCGCAGGTCCGGGGAGTCGGGGGCGAAGCTGGGATGCCTGCCCGCGAGTGCGCCGTACCCGTAGAGCAGCCAGCCCCCGCCCTCGGCCTGCCAGAGCAACGGCGGCGCCTGCGGAGCGACAGCAGTCACCCGTGCTTCGTGCCGGTAGACCCATGCCGTAGGACTTTCCGCCGGAGTTGCCTTGACGAAGACGGCGCCGGATCGGGTGCCCAGCATGCTGGCGAAGGCTGACATGACTCCGGCCTCCGCGCTCTGCGCGCTGAGTACCGGACCGGTGCGCTCCTGAACCGCTTCCCTTGCTTCGCGCGGGAGTTGGGTCCATTCGGTTCGCTGCGACGCCACTGATGTTCCTTTGCCTGAACCGGGGGAGCCGGTGCCCCGGTTCGGGGCACCGGCCGGGCCTGGGAAGTCAGCTCCTCTTGCCCGTGAACGGGCTGTCAGAGCAGTTGGCGTGGCACTGCGAGCAGTCCGCCAACTCGATCTCCGGCCAGAAGTCCGGTTCGAGCAGGAACCCCAACTCCGCGATGGCGTCGATGGCGCGGGCCCGCAGCACCTTGCCGCCGCCGTGCTCCTCCGGGTCCAGGTAGCCCGGCTTGTGGTGCACCATCCTGCCGAACGAGGCCATGCACCAGGCCATGTAAGCCTCGGTGTTGAGGACGAACGCGTGCCAGTAGTCGTCCACCTCCGGCGACGGGCTCAGCGGCCGGTCGCTGGTGGCGCAGGCGGTCAGGAACGCCGCCATCTGGCCCGCCCCCAGTTCCGCGCGCTCCTCGGTCACCTCCGGGTGCTGCGCCCGCATCGTGGTGATGATCAGGGCGCGGACCTCCGGGAGGATGAGGGTGCGCGGGTCACTACCCGCCGACACCGGCGTGACGGTTTCGCTCATGGCGCGTACCTCCAGGCATCGAAGTGCTTGAACTTGCAGATCACCCCGTCACATCCCGCAGAGGCAGCGGGGCGGGGTGGTCATGGGTAGACGCTAGGGAGTGGCCTGAGTCGGCCTCCAGGGGCTTGCGAGTAATTGCGAGCGCATCACCTGAGAGAGCTGATCGCCGATGTGATCAAAGCACGGGCGCGCACCCCGTACACAGCCATCCCTGCCAGCTCGTTGAAGGTTCGCGCGTACATGGAAACCTCGTTGGGTTCCGTCAACCTCAAGTAGCCAGAGACGAGTTCAACGGATGTCTGGACATCGTCGAACATGTAGAAGTCCTCAGCCGGCGATCGGATGCGGCCAGTCGCGAGAGGGATCACACCGAGGCTCACGCTCGCGAGCGTGCTTACGGTGATCAGGTGCCCGAGCTGGCCGGCCATCGCGTCGGGGTCGCAGACGGCACCACGGAGAACAGCCTCCTCGATGACCAGCGCGAAGGTCCGGCCACCGGAGAACAGCATGCGTTGGCGTTCCATCCGCGCCTCCACTGCCGCCTCGACGTCGTCCACCGTGACTCGGGCGCGTTGCACAGCCCTGAGGACCGCCTCGGTGTAGGCGCGGGTCTGGAGCATGCCGGGCACAACTCGACTGGCATAGACCCTGAACGCGCGTGTGCGCTGGTACAGGTCGAACACTGATTCCTGGGCTTGACGGAGCCCGGACCGCTCCATCCGTCGCCACTCGACGTACATGGAGTCGACGGCCCGGGACGCCGTGATGAGTTCTTCCGCCCGGTCGTCCGCACCGCAGGCATGGCACCAGGCCCGAATGTCACTCTCGGACGGAGCAGCCTGCCCGTCCTGGATACGAGAGGTCTTGGACGGGTTCCACTCGCACAGTTCCGAGAGTCTGCGCCCGGTGAGGCCCGCATCCTTTCGGAGATCCTGAAGGCGTACCGCCAGGGCCTTTCGGGCGGCGACCACGCTTGATGACGGCGTATACGACATAACTGGTGGGTCCGGTGCTCTGTACTTTCTCGCTGAGGGTCAAACGCTGTACTTGTCATGTGGGATCGCCCTGGCCCACACGGCGTCGAACGATTCAGCACAGAGTCGGGCTGCTACCGGGTCCTCGGTCAGCTCACCGCCGAGCGAGTCCCCGTCGCCGGAGAAGTGTCCCCAGCGGACGAGCTTGCCGTCGAACAGCCAGAAGTCATTGCCCGGCAGGGTGAGATCTGAGGCGTTGCGCCTCGGCAACCAGCGGACCTGTTCCCCCGCCGCGACGTTGGGGAAGGTGACGTCGTACTCGTAGTGGATGTACTCGCTGACGGGCTCGGAGACGATCCGAGCGCGCCGGATTTCAACGCCCCGACTGGTCGCTGCGGCGATCACATCCAACCACGGCCGCCACCAGGATGCCCGATCTCCGGGATCCAGCCGGTGCCCGGCCCGCCAGGCATGGAGGGCTGGATCGTCCTGCATGTAACCGTCCCGCATCTCCAGGTGAACGGCGGAGTGCTGGGTCCCCCTCAGCAACTCGTCAATCCGTGCCCCGCTCTGCGACATCGCACGCCTCCCTGATCGCCTGCGCGAGCCGCGCAGGCACTCGGAACACGCCCTCATGCTCCGGGATGTTGCCGACCTTGCGACACTCGGCCTCGGTGGCGTCGTCGGCCTTCCACCCCTGAATCACCAGGTCGTTGTTCTCCTCGTCCACCCACACCGTCGGCGAGTCGCCGTCCGGCGAGTTCGGGTCTTTTGCGATGAACCGTAGCGACATGTTGGCCCACTCTCCGAAGAGGTTGCGAGATCTTGCTCAGTTTCCATCGTGGACCTGGAGCCAAGGGCTCGTCAGGCGTATCCGATTCTTATGGTCAGTCAGGTGGGATATGCCCCATTGATGCAGAACTCAAGTCACGCTGCGTCGACAGCCGACCGAGTGGGCGCTCCGGGGGCTTTCCCGCCGACTGCTGGCCTGCCGACAGGTGCCCGACGGCCCTCGGTGCCGTCGGGCATCCGCACGTGACGCGGACTGGAGACCGACCAGACCTCGCTGATCAGGCCGTCGGTGGTCTGCCAGGGCTGCCGATGCTACTGAGCAGCTACGACAATGCAGCCATGAGCGTTCTCGCGCAGCGTCCGCTGCTCTTCCTCGATGTCGACGGCCCGCTCATCCCGTTCGGGGCGCCGGACGGGTATCCGACGTTCCGGTGGCGCTCCGAACCGCAGGCGGGCGACGAGGACAGCCTGCTCGGCAGGATCAACCCCGACCATGGGCCCCGGCTGGCGGCGCTCCCGTGCGAACTGGTCTGGGCCACCGCGTGGATGGAGGACGCGAACGCGTACGTCGCGCCGCGCCTGGGCCTGCCGGAGCTGGCGGTGGTGAGCTGGCCGGAGCCGTCCGACGAGGAGGAGTGGGACTGGCGGCACGGGGTGCATTGGAAGACCCGTGCCCTGGTCGCGTGGGCGGCGGGACGTCCGTTTGTCTGGGTCGACGACGAGATCACCGATGCCGACCGGGCCTGGGTGTCGGCCCAGCACCGGGGACCGGCGCTGCTCCACCGCGTTGACCCCCGCCGGGGGCTCGTCGATGCGGACTTCGCTGTCATTGCCGCGTGGTTGGCTGACTGTCAGTCTGCTGCTCAAATGGATTGACTAACCGTCAATTTTCACTTCAGACTACAGATTCGGCAAGCCGAGGGGATGCTCATGGCGGCAGCGGGACGGTCACCAGGGGAGGTGCTGCGGGTCGCGATGAGCCCGTACGCCGATGACGAGGACGTGCAGGCGCTGCGCAGGGCGATCCCGACGTTCAGGCGTGCCGCGCGGCAGGACCGCGGGCAGCGGGGGGAGTTGGCCGAGGCGCTCTTCGTGCTCAGCTCCCGTCAGGGAGAGCGGCGGAAGTACCGCCAGGCCGCCAGGCTCAACTGGGCCGCGATGCGCGTGTTCCGGCGGCTGGCTCCGCGTGACCCGGTACAGGATCCGCAGGCGGCCGCCCAGCTCGCCCGCTGCTACGGCAACCTGGGGCTGTGGACGGCCCGGTCGGGGTTCGGCGGAGTCCGCTGGTCACGCAAGGCCGTCCGGATCTGGGAGAAGCTGGACCGCGCCGAACGCGGGAAGGCCGAGTACTGCATCGGGTTGGGCCAGTCCTACATGATGCTCGCCTCCCGTCTGCTCGACCAGGGCAGGCGCCGTGGGGCGCGCGACGCCGCCGACACCGCCCTCTTCTGCTACCGGGAGGTGCCCGCCGAGCAGCGTCCGGCATCCGTCGCCCGCGAGATCGGGAACATCGTGCTGCTGCAGGCGCGCCTCGAACAAGAGGGGTACGGCGAGCGCGAGCAGCAGGAGATATCCGAGCGAATCCGCTCATTCGTGAAGCGCGGTACCCGTGACACCGACGATGCCGGGAGCGAGGCACCTCCGGCACCCGCGCCACGGTCCACCCGGGAGGTCAGCGCCTGCGGTGAGCCGGCCACCCACATCATCAACGGCCGCGTGATCCCGCACACGGGCACGAGGGAGTACTGCCTCTACCTGTGCCCGGAGCACGCCGAGCCGGTCTCGGCCTGGCCCGGCGAACTCACCACCGTCCCGGAGGAGCTGCTGTCCTGGAGCTGCGGGAAACTGTTCGACTATCGCGACTTCGACGCCATCCTGCAGTCGCACGCTGACCTGTGGCTGACCTCCCTGACCGGGCTCTCCCACAGCGACCTGCGGATCCGCTGGGCGGCCCGGATGCCCGAGGTTCGCGAGCGGGTGGCCGCGCGCGCCGACGTGCGCGAGGCCGTCGCCGGGTACGAGCTCGGCCTCAAGTTTCTGAGCGAAGCCGCGGAGAAGTTCGAGGCGATCAGCAGAACGACCGACGATCCCCCTGCCGAGTACGAGGTGCTGGTGCGCCTCGGCTGGGCCGAGAAGTACTTCCTACCGGTGCGCCCTCCGGCGTAGGGCGCCGCCGTCAGGGGCCGTCGAGGCCGATGACGGTGCCGAAGGGGTCGACGATCTGGCAGATCCGGCGGTCGGGGCCGACTTCCAGCGGGCCGCGGTGGTGGGTGCAGCCGGCGGTCAGCAGGCGTTCGCGGGCGGCGCTGAGGTCGTCGACGGACCAGTACGGGACGGGGCTGCCGCCGCGGGGGTTGCGTTCGTCGTCGGCGGGGTGGAAGGCGAACTCGGTGTCGGCGATGTCCAGCCAGGCGAAGACGGAGTCGCCGTCGCGGTCGAGGTGGACGTCCGAGTCCAGGATGCCGGCCCACCAGCGGGCCGCCTGCTCGGGGTCGGGCGTGAACACCATGACGCTTCTCACGGATCGGAACACCAGTCCTCCTACAGGAGTTCGCCGGTCTCGTCGTCTGCCGCCCCCAGCCCACCACATCGGTGATCTCTCGCGCCAGGGCCGTCCGGGCGTCGTGGCAGCTCGGGTCGGACGAGCGTGCGGCGCGGGGGCTGTCGTGGGCCTGGGGGTGCTGAGAGTCTGTGGGCGGCGGACTACGAGGCGGAGGTGGTGGGTGGCATGGCCGGCACGTCCTTGGGCACGAAGCTGAGCGTGCTGGGGCAGCGGGTGTGGGCCCGGGGCCGGGAGCTGGAGCTGATGCACCGGGCGCTGGGGTTCGCGGCGCTCGGGTTCGTGACGTTGGTGCCGCTGCTGATCGTGGTGGCGGCGGCCTCGCCGGGACGGGGTGCCGGGTTCGCGGGCTGGATGGTGGACGGTCTTGGGGTGTCGGGGCGGTCGGCCGACGCGGTCCGCCAGCTCTTCTCGTCCCCCCGCAACGTGCTGAGCACGACGACGGCGCTGAGCCTCGCGGCGGTGGCCTTCTTCGGGGTCTCGTTCATGGCGGCCGTGCAGAACGGCTATGAGCGCATCTGGCGGCTGAAGAGCGCGCCCTGGCACTCGGCCTGGCGCCAGACGCTGGGCCTGGCCGGGCTGACGGCGTACCTGCTGGCCGCCTCCTGGACGGGCACGCCGTGGCGCGGCGACGCGATCCAGCCGTGGCTCGGGCTGACCTGGACGCTGCTGGTCGGGGTGCTGTTCTTCTGGTGGCTCCAGCGGCTGCTGCTGAGCGGGCGCGTGGAGTGGCGCGCGCTCTTTCCCGGGGCGTGCTACACGATGCTCGCGCTGGTGGGGCTGCGGGTCTTCTCCTGGCTGGTGTTCTCGCCGCTGATCATCTCCAGCGCGCTCTCCTACGGCGCGATCGGCACGGTGCTGGTGGTGCAGTCCTGGCTGATCGGCGTCGGGTTCACGGTCTTCGCGGGGGCGCTGGTGGGGCAGGTCAGCTGGGAGGAGCAGCAGGAGCAGCAGCAGGAGCAGGAGGAGTAGGAACGCGAAGGGGTCCCGTCCGGTAGGACGGAACCCCCGGGAGCCTACGCGCGGTGCAGGGTGATCGTGGTCCAGGCGCCGACGTGGATCCGGTCGCCGTCGTTCAGCGGGATGGCGGTGTGCGGGGCGATCGGCTCCGCGCCGCCGTTGACCGTGGTGCCGTTGGTCGAGTCCTGGTCCACCAGCACCCAGCTGCCGTCCGGCTGCTCGGCGAGCAGGGCGTGCTGGTGCGAGGCGCCCGGGTCCTCCGGCGGCACCGACAGGTCGATCTCCGGCACGGTGCCGCGGTGCTGGCTGCGCCGGCCGATCCGCAGCTGGCCGCGGCCGGTCAGTGGGATCCGCCGCTCGGGGCAGTACGGCGGGAAGAAGAGGCCGGAGGCCTCCGGCCCGCTGCGCGCCATCATGTCGGTGAAGTAGTCCCGGTCGGCGCTGACCACGGCCATCCAGTTGGCCCGGGCCGGCGGCTCCGGCCGTACCGGCTGGGACGGCGGGGACAGGTGGAACGAGGTCGCGTACGGCTCGCCGCCGCCCATCGGGGGCTGCTGCTGGCCGTATCCGTTCTGTTCCGGCTCCTGCTGCTGCGGGTAGCCGTAGCCGGAGACCGGCGGCTGGTGGGACGGCGGGGGCGGGGGAGGCGACTGGGGGGCGGGCGGCGGGTAGCCGTACGCCTGCTGCTGCCCGTAGCCGTTCTGCTGCTGAGGCGGCTGGGGCTGCTGCGGCGGCTGGTACTGCTGATGCTGCTGATGCTGCGGCGGGGCCTGCTGGGCGGCGAGATCGTAGTCGTACCCGCACTCCTCGCAGTACCGCCCGGTCTGCGGCGTCCGGCAGATCGGGCAGTTGACCAGGCCCTCGGTCATGCCGCCGCCCATGCTCGCGCCCATGCCCATGCCCATGCCCATGCCGCCGTTCATCCCCCCGGACCCGGGCATCGGGGGCAGGTGCGAGGGCGGTGGCGGCGCGCCGAACGGCCCGGCGGCGCCCGCACCGCCGGGTCCGGCAGCGCCCGGCGGCGTCATCGGGAAGCCACAGAAGTCGCACCAGTCCTCGGCCTGCGACTCATGGCCCCTAGGGCAGATCGGCATCAAGTCCCCCACATCTCAGCAGGTCCGGCCCTGACAGGAACCAGGTCACGGTAAACGGTCAGGTCACTTCTTCACACGTACGGTCTTGGTGGAGCGGGTGTCCAGGGTCATCGAGTCGGCCTCGCTGACATCCTTACGGAACCGAACCGTACCCTCCTTCGGGTCCACCACATCCACCACCTTCTGCAGGAGCCGGTACGTGCCCTCGTTCCCGGTCTGGTGGGCCAGTCGGACGGCCGCACCCAGCTTGGCGGTGGCCAGGTCGAGATCGCCGGCGCGGTGCGCCTCCAGTCCGACCTGGATGGATTCGGCCAGCTCGGCCTGGCCGGTGTAGTGCGCGACCTGCGGGCTGATCCGGGTGGAGGAGGCCAGGTCGTCCGTCCAGACCGCCTTGACCAGTCCTTGGGAGAGCACCTCGGTGCTGCCGTCGGCCTGCGGCAGGACGAGGCTGATCCGGGCGGCCAGCATCTCGTTGCCGACGCCGGCCGAGGGGACCTCGACGCAGACGTGGTAGTCGCGGCTCTCGTCGCCCCAGGAGCCGGTGGGGTAGTCGCCGGCCCGCGGGCCCGCCTCGGCCCGGCGCCCGGTCAGGTCCTCCAGGTCGGGCGCGACCTGCTTGACGAACTTCACGGAGGCGTTGGCCGGCGTCCAGATCCGCAGGGCCACGTCGGCGACCTGCTTGCTCATGGCGGTCGCCATCATGCCGCGGAAGTCCTCGGCCAGGCCGGACGGCTCGGCGACGATGTCCACGGTGCCCAGCAGCGCGGAGGAGATCCGGCGGAGCTCCGGCAGCTCCCAGTCGGTCCCGACACCGCGGCAGTCCGAGGTGAAGTGGCCGGTCACCCGGTCCAGCACGCGCTGGAGGTCCTCGGGCTTCTCGTGCTCGTTGCGGCCGTCGGTGAGCAGGATGCCGTGCCGGATCGCTATCTCGCGGCGGCTGAGGAAGAGCTTGTCGGCCTTGTCCAGCCAGGTGCCGATGGCGGTGCCGCCGCCCGCGCTGAGCTTGCGCAGCGACTGCTTGGCGGCCTCCCGGGTGCGGTCGTCGGCCACCGCGAGGGTGCCGTCGCCGGGGTAGATGTCCTTGGCCTCGTGGGTGCCGGCGACCACGGCGAAGGCGACGCCGTCGCGGATGGTGTCGATGGCGACGGCGGTGGCGTCCCGGGCGTTGCGCATCTTGGTCGGCGGGTAGTCCATCGAGCCCGAGCAGTCGACCATGATCACGACGGCGGAGTCGCCGCTCGGTGCGGCGGCCGCCGCGTCCAGCGAGCCGAGCGGGCGGCCGCCGGTGGTGCCGCCGCCGGTCGACGTCACGGTGACGATCGCGTTGACCTCGCGGGCGCCGTCGGCGAGGTACTCGTTCTGGAAGATGTCGGTGTTGAAAGTGGGGGGGTTCGACTTCGACAGCTTGGCCATGCCGAGAGCTCCTGATTCGGGGACGAGAAGGGGTGGGACGGGCCTGCCGAAGCGTCAGTCGGACGGGACAGCGGGTGCGGGGACGGCCGGCGGTACCGGCGGCATGGGAGGTGCGAGCGGGGCGGCCGGCTGCGTGGGCAGCGGCCCCAGCACCTTCATGTCCAGCAGCGTCTCGGTGTATCCCTCGACGGTCAGCGGCGCGACCGGCAGCACGGCGACGGTGATGTTGTCGTGGCCGCCCGCGGTGATCGCGAAGTCCACCAGCACCCGGGCCGCCCGCAGCGGGTCGGCCCGGGCGTCGGCCCGTACCAGGTCCGCGAGTTGGGTGGCGGCCTCGGCGTAGTTCCACAGGCCGTCGGTGCAGACCAGCAGCACGCCGGGGACGTGCGGGGTGAAGCTGACGGTGTGCGGCTCGACCTCCTCCGCGTCGGCGCCCAGCCACCCGGTGATCGCGTGCGCCCGGGCGTCGGCGTACGCCTCGGCCTCGCCCATCAGGCCGGCCGAGACCATCCGGGCCGCCCAGGAGTCGTCCTCGGTCAGCCGGTACGGCTCGGCGCCCTCGCGGTCGTCCGGGATCCAGTACGCGCGGCTGTCGCCGACCCAGCCGACCGTCACCACGCCGGCCGCGGCGACGGTGCTGACGAAGGTGCAGGCGGGGGAGTTGGAGTGCGGCGTCGGGGCGGTGCCGTCGTAGGCCAGCGCGGCGACCGCGTCGGCGGCCGTCAGGATCGCCTGGCGCATCGCCGGTTCGGCCGCGACACCCTGTTCGAGCGTGCTCAGCAGCGACTGCGAGGCGGCCTCGGCGGCGGCCTGCGAGGCCTCGTCGGGGCGCGAGGCGGAGGAGACGCCGTCGCACACCACCGCGAGCACGGCGGACGCGCCGCCGGGCAGCGAGGTGGCCGCGAGCATGAAGGAGTCCTCGTTGCGGTGGTGGCGCACGCCGCGGTCGCTGACGCCCGCGACGCCCGGCAGCGACTGCTCCATGTGGTCGCGCGGGCGCGGCTGGACACCCCCGCAGGCCTCGCAGTAGCCGTCGGGGGCCACCTGCCGGCCGCCGCAGTGCACGCAGCCGGGGCCGGCGCCCGCGGCCGGCTCCAGCTCGAAGTCGGGCTCGGTGGAAGGGGCGGGGACGGGCGGGGGCGCGGAGAGGTTCATCCCGCAGACGCCGCAGAAGACGTCGTCCGGGTCGAGCGGCTCCGCACAGGTCGGGCACACGGTCTGTTGCGGCATCAGCTCACACCCAAGTCCGGGGACGGGTCCGGTTCGCCCGCTCCACCATCGCGATCCTGCTCTCCGCCCGATCGGACAACCGGGCCAGTACCCGGTAGGAGCGCTCCAGGGCGAAGCGCAGTTCCCGCTCGTCGGCGGGATGTCCGAGGACGGTGAGTTCCCCCTGGGCCGCGACCCCGGGCGCTCCGGCCGGGCGCCCGGCCAGCACCCAGCCCAGCGCGGCACCCAGCAGCTCCACCGAGAGCTCCTCGCGGCGCCGGTCGTCCAGGCCCAGCGCGGTCAGCTGCGCCGAGCTCGCGCCGAGGTCGGCGGCGAGCGGCTCGTGCGGCGCGCGCTCGCGCAGCCGCGAGCGCACGCCGGCGATCCGGGCGGCGGTGAAGTGGCTGGACGTCTCCGGCACCGACTCCAGTGCCAGCACGGCCCCGGCCCGGTCGCCGGCCGCCAGCCGGACCCGGGCCAGGCCGAATGCGGCGCTGACGTAGGAGTGGTCGGTGCTCCACACCAGGCGGTAGAACTCGGCGGCGTCCTCGCCGTTGCCGAGCAGCTCGGCGCAGACGGCCAGCGCCAGCTTCGGCGCGGCCTCGCCCGGGAACGCGTCGTACACCGCGTCGAAGGCCTCGGCGGCGGCCTGAATCTGCGTTCGGTCACCAGTGGCGCCGGAGGCGACCAGCGAGGCGAGCCCGCGGTACCAGACCACCCGCCAGTCGTCGGGCTGGTCGGCCTCCAGCGCGGCCATCGCGCGCTGCACGGCCGCCAGGTCGCCCAGCTCGATCCGGGCCCGCAGCTCGCGCAGCTGGCGCTCCACCGAGTGGGTCGGCGCGCTCTGCAGGGCGCTGATCGCCTCGCCCGGCCGGGTGGCCATCAGGGTGGCCAGGAAGCCGGCGTTGGGGTCGTTCGGGTCCACCCGGGGCACCGGCAGGGCCAGTGCCGCGGCGGCCGCGTCCAGTGCGCCGACCCTGGGCAGGCCGGGCGCCGAGCCGCTGCCCTCGGCCAGCAACTCGGTGTCCACCACCCGCAGTTCGGGGCCGAACAGGGTGGAGAGCGCGGGCCTGGGCAGGCCGTCCTGGAGGGCCAGGATCTCGCGCAGCACGCCGGTCAGCTGGTCGGCCATCTCCTCGGCGGAGGAGAACCGGCGGCTCGGGTCGGGGTCGGTGGCGCGCACCAGCAGGCGGTAGTAGGACTCGTACTGCTCGAAGATCGGGACCAGCTCGGGGCCGGGCAGCTCGTCGAGGTACTGGGTGCTGTAGCCCTGGAAGTCGAAGGTGAGCACCGCGAGGGTGCGGGCCACCGTGTAGAGGTCGGAGGACGGCGACGGGCCGTCGTAGGCGATCTCCGGCGCCTGGTAGCCCTTGGTGCCGTAGATCGGGCCGTCGTCGTCGAAGCGCCGCACCGCGCCCATGTCGATGACCTTGAGCGAGTCCTCGCTCTGGATCACGTTGTCGATCTTGAAGTCGCAGTAGATCAGGCCGCGGCTGTGCAGGTAGCCGAGCGCCGGCAGCGCCTCCAGCGCGTACGCGATGGCCTGCTCGACGGGCAGCGGCGCGCGCCGGCCGTCCGGGGTGCGGCGCTCGTTGGCGATGTCCTTGAGCGACTTGCCGCCGACGTACTCCATCACGATGTAGCCGTCGACCGAGCCGGAGCCGTCGGGGTGCTCGACGAAGTTGATGATGCGCACGATGTTCGGGTGGTCAACCTCGGCCAGGAACCGGCGCTCGGCGATGGCCACCGCCAGGGCGTCCTCGTCCCCGGTGTCCAGCAGGCCCTTGAGCACCACCCAGCGGTCGCTGACCCGGCGGTCCACCGCGAGGTAGATCCAGCCGAGGCCGCCGTGCGCCAGGCAGCCCAGCACCTCGTACTGACCGCCGACCAGGTCGCCGTGGCGCAGCTTGGGGGTGAACGAGTACGCCGTGCCGCACTGCGTGCAGAAGCCGTCGGGGCGGCCGGGCACGCCGTTCTTCTCCCGGCCCACCGGCGACTCGCACTTGCTGCAGAAGCGCTTGCGCTCGGGCACCTCGGGGTTGGCCAGCACCGCCGAGGCGGGGTCGAGCCGGGGTACCGGAGGGACCGTCACGAGTCCGGCGCCGAGCCGGGAGCGCGAACTGCCGGTGGTGGTGCCCTTGCTGCTGCGCACCGAGACCGAGCCGCGGGTGCCGGTGCCGGTCCGCGAGGAGCGGTGCGAGCGGGAGCGGCCGGACATCGAGCGGGCCGAGCCGGTGCGCGAGGAGCGGGCGGAGTCGGGCGCGTGGCGGGCCGTCGGGATCGCGGCGGCGCCGGAGGCGGCCGGGGCTCCGGCCGATGCCGCGATGCCGCACTCGTCGCAGTAGCCGTCCGCGTCGATGGCACCGGTGCAGCCGGGCTGTGCGCAGCGCGGGCTGCCGAACGAGCCGGTCGGACTGCTGACCGGACTGCTCACCGGCGCTGCCGCCGCGAGCCCGCACTCACTGCAGTAGCCGTCCGCGTCGATGACCCCGCCGGAGCACCCCGGCCGTACACACGTTTCGCCCATGACTCTCAGACCCCCTGACCGTTCTGCTGTCCGTAGTAATGCTGTCCGCCGCCACTGGGTGGGGCGTCCCGCGGTGCTGCCCCGTGCGCCCCGCTCGCGGGACGCAGCGCCTGCTGGAACCGGGCGACCGCCGCCGCAGCCGCCCGCAGATCGCACGGAGCGCTCCACAGCAGCCAGCGGGCCTTCTCGTAGCGCTCGATCACCTCGGGGTCCTCGGCCACCCCGAGCCGCGCCGCCATCGCCTTGTACGCGTCCAGCCGGCCGCGCAGCTCGGCCCGGACGGCCAGCGGCGCGGTCACCTCGCCCAGCGACTGGCGGGCCCGGGTCAGCTCCTTGGCGGCCTGCTCCTCCAGCGTGTCCAGCAGGGGCGCGAGCCGGTGCCACTGGCCGTTCTGCTGGAGTTCGGCCGCCTGGTGGATCCGCTCGCGCAGGGCGGAGAGCGGACCGGGGACGGCCGGCACCTCGGTGGCCGCGATCTTCGCCAGCACCTCGCCGCGCGCCTGGCGGGCCTCCACGAGGGTGGCGTCGGCGCGCTGCAGCAGGTCGGCGACCTGCTGCAACCGCTCGTCGGCCTCGTCGCGCAGCCGCAGCAGCTGCTCCAACTCGACCCGGACGCCGTCCAGCGCGCGGCCGGCCCGGTCGAAGCGCTCGGTGTCCACCACGCCCTGCGTGGTGGCTGCTCCCGGGTCGGTGCCGCGCTGGGCCGGCACCCGGGCGGGGCGCCAGAGCGCGAGCGGGTCGGTCAGCACCTCGGCCCGCAGCGCCGTCAACTCGCGCTCCAGCGAGCCGATGTCGTCGCCGAGCGGGTGCGCCCCGGCCTGTACGCCCACCGATCCGGCCAGCGTGCGGACCCGGCGCAGCTCGGCGAGCAGCAGGTCGATCCGGGCGGGCAGCGCCGACCAGACGGCGTCGGCGGCGTTCACCACGTCCAGCACGGTGGCGTACCAGGCGTTCATCCGGTCCAGCAGCTGGGCCAGGCTGACCTGCTCCACCAGCCGGGCCGGCCCACCCAGTTGGCGGGGCACGTCGGGCAGCTGGCCGCCCGGGACGGTGACCGCCCGGCCGCGCAGCAGCTCGCTCAGCTCGGCCAGTTCGGGAGAGCTGGGGCGCACCCGGCGCGAACGGACGGCGCGCGCCGAGGCGAGCGCCTCGACGTACCGGTCGAACAGCGCCCAGAGCAGCGTCAGGCCGGGCTCGGCCACGGACCAGCGCTCCTCGGTGCGCCCGGACAGGACCGCGCCCTCCAGCAGCCGCCGGCCCGGGTGGTCCTGGAGTGCCAGCAGCGCGGCCTCGACGGCCTCGCGCTCGGCGCTCAGCCGGGCCAGTTCGCGGTCCACCTCCTCCCGGCTCATCACCGGGCCCGCGGATCCTGTCAACGCCACGCCCTCACTCTCGTCCTCTGCTCTTTGTCCTGCTATGGAAGGTAGTTGGCGGGCGGCGGGCCGTTGGACGGGCCCAGGTAGGGGCCGAGCCACTTGTCGTAGCTGGCCTGCCAACCGCTCTGCCGGTAGTCCGCCAGCACCTGGTTGACGCGGGCCACCAGGTCGGTGGCCCCCTTCGCCATGGCGATGCCGTACGGCTCCGAGGTGAGCGAGGGGCCGATCACCTGGACGGTCGGGTCCTGGGCGGCCTGGCCGACGGCCAGCGCGTTGTCGGTCATGGTCGCGTCCACCTGACCCAGTTGCATCAGCACCAGGCAGTCCAGCTGATTGCCCACCACCCTGACCTTCGCGGCGCCGTGCTGATTGCTCTTCAGTTCGGTCTGCGCGGTCGAGGAGTCCGCCACGCACACGGTCTTCCCCTTCAGCGCCTGGTCGATGCCGGTCGCCCTGGCCGACCGCGGCACCACCACCTGCTGTCCCGCCTCGAAGTACGCCGTCGAGAAGGCGACGTCATTGAGTCGATCACAAGTGATCGACATCGTACGCGCGATCAGATCGACCTGGCCGTTCTTAATGGCATTAATACGCTGATCCGTCGGCACGGTCTTGAACTGGACCTTGTTGGGATCGCCCAGGATCGCCTTGGCCACCGCGTGCACCAGGTCGATGTCGAAGCCCTCCAACTGGCCGCTGGCCGGGTCGCGGAAGCCCCAGCGGTAGCTGTTCTGGTCGACGCCGGCGATCAGCACGCCGCGCCGCTTGATGGCGCTGACCGCCGGACCGCTCTCGTCCAGGCTCGGCCGCACGCTCTTGGTCGGGTCGCAGGTCGGGGTTGCCCCCGGTGCGAGCACCGGTGCAGCTGCCATGCGGACGCCCCCAGCACCGCTCTGCGCGCTCGCGCTCATGGTCAGCGTGAGCGGCACCAGCAGGGCCGCCGCCAGCACCGCCGAGCGGATCCGCGTTCTCGTCCTCGCCATCGTCCCAGCCCCCTTCATCGGTACTCCGCCAGCCGTCGGCCGATCCCGGTCAGCACCCCTGCGGCCGCCAGCACCGCGAGCACGCCCGCCGCCACCACGACCAGGCCGGTCGCGTCCCGCCCGCTCCTCGCCGCGCTCAGGAAGTCGGCCTTCTCGACGTCCGCCGCCTGCGCCAGCTTGGCGTCCAGCGCCTGGTACGCCTGCTGGCTGGTGTCCGCGCCGGTGCCCACCGTGGCGTCCAGGGCGGACTGGTAGTCGCCGCCGTCGTTCTTGGCCGAGGCCGCGTCGTGGCGCTGCTTCCAGGTGAAGAACTCGGTGCGGGCGTCGGCCACGTCCTGGCCGGCCCCGCCGGGTGCGAGCTGCTGGGCCCGGCCGAGCTGTCCGCCCGAGGTCGCGGTGGCCAGCAGGTCGGTGGACTTGGTCCACTGGTCGGCGTAGGCGGTGGTCGAGCCGCGGGCGACCAGGTTGAGGTTCTCCGCGGTACGGGCCTGCAACGCGTCGATCCGCGCGCTGTCCAGCGCCTGCAACGGGCCGGCCCCGGTGGCGCGACTGCGGGACAGTGCGGAGTCGGCTCCGGTGACCCCGGCCGTCAGCCAGACCAGCGTGGCGAGCACCGCGGCGGTGGCCCCGAGCAGGCCCAGGTTGAACACCCGGTTGGTGCGGCGGAACAGCATGACCTGGAACCACATCAGCGTCAGCGCCACCACCGCGCCGAGCGCGTAGGCGAACCACGGCGTGCTCTGCGCGTCGCCGTAGTCCTGGCCGACCCGGGCCGTCTCGTAGTCGGAGAGCTTCTGGGCGATCGGCAGCAGGGTGTTCTGCATCTGGTCGGAGGCGTACCGCAGATAGGCCGCGCCGAGCGGCAGGCCCTGCCGGTCGTTGGCCCTGGCGGTCTCCACCAGGCCCGCGTAGACCGGGAGTTGCTGGTTGAGCTGGCTGACCCAGGACTGCGCGTCGGCGGAGCTGCCGGCGTGCGCGGCGGCCTGGGTGAGCAGCTGGGAGGCGTTGGCCAGGTCGCCCTGGTAGCGCTGGCGGACCGCCGCCGGCTCGTTGCCGGCCAGCAGGAACCCGGACGCCGCGGTGGTGTCCGCGTCGGCCAGCGAGCGGTAGATCTCGGCGGCGTTCTGGCTCAGCGGCTGACTGCTCGACAGCACCTGGTCGGCGGCCTGGGTGCGCGTGGTCACCTGCCAGCCCGTCAGCGCCCCGAAGGCCAGCACCAGCACGACGAGCGTCACCGCGGAGAGCCGCAGCCGACCCGGTGCGGTACTGGCCGCCCGGCGCAGCCGGTCCGTCAAACCCGTCCGGCGCCGGGCCGGTGGACCCGACGGCTGCGGCGGCAGCGCCGGGGCGCCGTCCGGTCTCGGAGGTCGTGCCCCCGTCATCAGTGGTGTCGCCACCTGCCCCACCCTCCCCTGGGGCCGCCCGACGATCGGGTACCGGCCCGTTGCCAGCAGTATGGCCACCCGCTCCGACGGCCACACGTGACTTGCGCCGGACTTGAGCTTCGCCCGCTTCGCCGCTCGTGCGAGGGGCACCCTATGCCGTACGGATTGCCGGCCGCCGCGCGGGTGCCCCGCCGCCCGTGATCGTCCGCGAGTCGGCCATCATGGCTCCATGCCCGGGAGACCGTCGCGCCCGGGCGGAGCATGGAGCGCGAACGATGCAGAGCACAGTCCTGGCCACCGGAGTCCTGGCGACCGGCTACCACGGCCCGCCGCCGTGGCAGTGGGCCGACCTGGCCACCTCCTGGCAGGCCGAGCCGGTCGTGCTGGCCCTGGCCGTGCTGCTCGGCGGCGGCTACCTGCTCGGCGTACGGGCGCTGGCCAGGGCCGGAACGCCCTGGCAGCCCACCCGCACCGCCGCCTTCCTCGGTGGGCTGCTGCTCTGGATCTGGGTCACCTGCTCCGGGCTCGGCGTGTACGAGCGGATCCTGTTCACCGACCGCGCCGTGCAGGTCGTCCTGCTGCTGATGGTCGTCCCGCTGCTGCTCGCGCTCGGCGCCCCGGTCTCGCTGCTGGTGGAGACCGCGCCGCCGGCCCGCCGCGAGCGCATCCTGCGGGCGCTGCGCAGCGGACCGTCCAAGCTGCTGATGTTCCCCGCCATCTCGACCGCGCTGCTGATGGCGCCGCCGTGGCTGCTCTACTTCACCCCCTGGTACGAGAGGACCCTCACCAGCGGCGCCTGGAACATCGGCCTGCACCTGTCGCTGGTCGCGCTGGGCCTGGCCTACTTCTGGCCGCGGCTGCAGATCGACCCGGTCGGCCACGAGTACCCGCACCTGGTCGGCCTCTTCATCACCTTCGCCGAAGTGATCTTCGACGCCGGCCTCGGCATCGTGCTGATCTACGGCGGCCACCTGGTCGGCGGCCACTACTACACCGAACTGGCCCGGCCCTGGGGGCCCAGCATCGCGCAGGACCAGACCTGGGGCGGCAACTCGCTGTGGGTGCTCGGCGACCTGGTCGGCCTGCCGTTCGTCTGGGCGCTGGTGCGGCGGATGATGGTGCAGGGCAAGGCGGAGACCGCCGCGGTGGACGCCGAGCTGGACGCCCGCTTCGAAGCCGCCGCCGAGGCTGCGGCCGTCGGGGGAGCGGCCCCCGAGGACGAGCAGGGCATGCGCCCCTGGTGGCTGGACGACCCCAACCTGCGCCACCGCTACGGCGCCGAGGGCTGACCGCTCTACCATGGCCGCCATGCAGCTGACCGGAACCGTAGCCCCCGACCGCCCGCTCCTCGTCCTCGCCGTCGCCGAGGAGGCCGCCCACCTGGACACGGACCTCCCGGTGCTGCTCACCGGCATGGGCAAGGTCAACGCGACCGCGGCGCTGGCGTCGGTCCTCGCGCGCGGCCCGCTGCCGTCCGAGGTGGTCAACCTGGGCACCGCCGGCGCGCTGCGCCCCGGCCTGCAGGGCCGCGTCCACGAGATCGGCACCGTCATCGAGCACGACCTGGACGCCGCGCTGCTGACCAGCCTCACCGGCCACCACGTCGGCGGGCCGCTCACCCTCGCCGCCGAGGGCGTCACGCTGGCCACCGGCGACCTCTTCGTCTCCGACCCCGCCGCCCGCGACCGGCTCGCCGAGCTGGCCGACCTGGTCGACATGGAGGGCTACGCGCTCGCCAGCGTCGCCCGGCGCGCGGACGTCCCGGTCCGGCTGGTCAAGTACGTCAGCGACGAGGCCGGCGAGGGCGCCGCCCGCGCCTGGCGGGACGCGGTGGACGACTGCGCCAAGGTGCTGGCCGGCTGGGTCCGCGACCACCGATGACCGTCCGCGACGCCCCTCCTCGGGAGATCCGCGCCCTCCACACCGCCGACACGGTCACGGTCTACCAGGCGTACAACCCCGAGATCGGCGACCCCACCGCGCGGGACGGGCGCTTCCCGGAGAGCTGGAGCCGGTCCCGGATGACCTGGATCAAGCCGAGCTTCCTGTGGATGATGTACCGCAGCGGCTGGGGCACCAAGCCCGGCCAGGAGCGCGTGCTCGCCCTGGAGATCAGCCGGACCGGCTTCGACCAGGCACTCGCGCAGGCCTGCCTCTCGCACTACGACTCCGCCGTGCACGCCGACCGCGCCCAGTGGAAGGCCCTGCTGCGCGAGTCGCCGGTGCGGGTGCAGTGGGACCCGGAGCGCGACCTGGACCTGCGCCCGCTGCCGTACCGCTCGCTCCAGCTCGGCCTCAGCGGGAGCGCGACCAGGGACTACGCCGACCACTGGCTGGTCGGCGTCCGCGACGTCACGCCGCTGGCGCACCAGGTGCACGAGCTGGTCCGCGCGGGGCAGCGGGAGGCCGCGGCGGCCCTGCTGCCTGCGGAGGCGCCTTACTCGATCGGGGCCCGGGCGGCCGGTTCGTCTACGGTGGGGTAGAGCCGTCCTTCGGGAAGGAGCCTCACCCCGTGCAGTCGCTCAGCAACTGGCTCTTCGGACTCTCCGGCCCTCTGGTCTACGCCGTGGTGGGGTTGCTGATCTTCGCTGAGGACGCGCTCTTCGTCGGCTTCGTCCTGCCGGGCGAGACCGCGCTGCTGATCGCCGGGACCATCGCCTCCGCGAACCGCGGGGTGAACCTGGCGGTGCTGATCGTGGTCGTGGTGGTCGCGGCGATCCTGGGCGACGCGGCCGGGTACTGGCTCGGGCGGCACTTCGGCCCGCGGCTGCTGCGCACCGGGAGCGCGGTCCGGCACCGGCAGACGATCGAACGGGCCCGCCGCTTCATCCACGAGCGGGGCGCGGCGGCGGTCTTCTTCGGGCGGTTCTTCACGCTGTTCCGCGCCCTCGTGCCGACCCTGTGCGGCATCGCGCGGATGCCGTACGGCAGGTTCTCGGCCTTCAACATCGCCGGCGGCACGCTGTGGGGCGTCGGCTACTGCCTGCTCGGGTACGCGCTCGGCTCGGCGTACCGGCGGGTGGAGAACGTGGTGGGCACGGTGGCGACCGTGCTGATCGGCCTGTTCGTGGTCGGGACGCTCGCGCTCTGGCTGATCGCCCGCCGCCGCAACCGGCCCGACGACTCCGACTCCGACTGACCTCCTGGTACCGGCCGCCGCCGACGGTCGGTAGCCTGGGACCATCGGTTCGAGGGGGAGGTACGGCAATGGGTGGATGGCTGTGGTCCGCGGTGATCCCGCTGCTCATCGGCGGCAACTGGATCGTCAACAACGGGCGGGCCGCACTGAAGCACCGCCACGAGCGCAAGCTTGAGATCCTCCAGGCCGACGAGCGCCAGCGCATCGCCCTTGAGGCGGCCAACCGCCCGCCGGAGCCGATCTGCGGCTGCACCCACCACCTGGCCAAGCACGACAGGCAGGGCAAGTGCCACGAGCTGGTCCAGGCCCCCACCGCCTGGGACGCCGACCGCAAGCCCCTCCAGTACGAACCCCGCCCCTGCAACTGCCAGCAGTACATCGGCCCCGAGCCGCTCGGTACGGTCTTCGCCGCCGAACTCACCGACCTGCGCTGAGTCCCGTGGATCTTTGACCGCGGGAGTCGGGGCGGTCATGCTGCTTGGCGTGACCGAACGAGGAAACGGCGAGATGGCCGAGGGGCTGCGGGCGTTGGCCCATCCGCTGCGGCTGCGGCTGCTGTCGCTGCTGACCCGGCACGCGATGAGTGCGGCCGAGGCGGCGCGGGCGGTGGGGGAGAGCCAGGCGAACGTCAGCTACCACCTGCGGCGGCTGCACACGGCCGGGCTGCTGGAGGTGGTGGAGGAGGTGTCGGTGCGCGGCGGGCGGGCCAAGCGCTACCGGCACGACCCCGAGAGCGGCGAGAGGGTCGGCGCGACCGCGCGGGCCGAGCACCAGCTGCTCGCGGCCGCGCTGGGCGAGGAGCTGCGCCGCCGGACGGGCGAGCGCGTGGTCGGCGCGCCCGACGCGCTGACCGATGCGGAGCTCTGGGTCGACCCCGAGGTCTGGGACCGAGCGCTCGCGATGGCACGGGAGTTGGGCGCTCTGCTGCACGACGCCGCCAAGCCCCCGCACCACGAGGGCGCGGTGCGGGTGGCGGCGACGGTGGTGCTGTTCGAGCTGGACGCCGTCTGACCGTCAGGAGTCGGTGGTGTGGAATGCGGCGGTGAAGCTCGCGCCGTTGGCCAGGCTGATCACGCCCGGGTCCGGGTTGGCGATGCCGCGGTTGAACGCGCCGCCGTACTGCCGGCCGAGCAGGAAAACGCCCCAGTTGATCACCACCGGCTCGGTCGCCCCGGAGCCGTCGCCGACCGGGAACCGCTCCACCAGCGGGCGGACCCGGCGCTGCACGACGTACGGGCCGTCGGCGGCCGCGAGCACCCGGCTGCGCCACTGCTCCGGCTCGGCCTCCCAGCCGACCAGCACGTCGAGGCCGCCGTGCCCGGCGGTGGCCTTGAGGACGAACTCCTCGCGGTGTGCCAGCACATAGGGCACCATGTCGACCCACTCGCCCTCCGCGTCGACCTTGCGGTCGGCGAGCATCCGGGTCCAGGGCAGCAGCGTGTCGATCAGCCCGAGCTCGGCCGCGTCGAAGCTCGAACGGTGGCGCTCGTCGCTCACCACGGCCAGGCAGCCCTTGGCGCCGTACAGTTCGGTCTCCAGGGTGGCGAACAGCTCGACCCGGCCCTGCTCGGCGGCGGCCAGGATCGGCCGGGCCAGGGCGGCGTCGGCGCTCTCGATCATGTCCTCGCTGACGAACCAGCGGTGCACCAGGTCGATCCGGCGGCCGTGCACGTAGAGGCCGTCGGCCCGGTCCTCCACCTGGCCGGCGTGGCACGGTATCGCCTCGATGCCCAGTTCGGCGAGCATCGAGGCCATCGTCTCCAGCCGGGGGCCGAGGGTCGGGAAGCTGTTGGGCCAGTCCACCAGGGCGACCAGCGGCGCGTTGTCGAAGTCCAGCGCGGGGAAGTTCTCCCGCCACAGCTCGACCAGCAGCGCGAGCGTGTCGGCGTACTGGAGCTTGTGCTCCGCGACGAACCGGGCCAGCTGCGGGTCGCGGAGCATCGCCCGGTTGATCAGCGGGGTGTCGAAACCGCCCAGCGGGCTGCCGACGTTGAGCTCCAGCAGCCGGAAGCCGCTCGCCTCCTGGTAGAAGTCGGAGCGGGCGGCGCGCGGCACCTTGCGCGGGGTGCCGTCCGGGCGCAGCGCGGTGTCGATCAGCAGGGGTGACCAGCCGACGGCGGTGGCCAGCTTGCGGACGTCGTTGCCGTAGAGCCGCTCGGGGAGCGACAGCAGGATGTCGTACAGCCGGCTGAGCCGCTCGCCCAGGTCCCTGGTCACGCTGCCGTCCAGGAAGACGGGCCGGTTCAGGTAGTGGGGGCCGAGTGCGGCGCGCAACGCGTCGTCGCCGGAGCAGAGCGCCGCGAGCGACTCGGCGGAGGGGCGGCTCGCCAGGTAGGCGGCGGTCACGGCGTTCTCGGTGACGGTGGGACCGCCGGTCTGAGTGCGCGTCATGGCTCGGGTTCTCCTTGTGATGAGAGGTGTGCGGTGGTGCGAGGGGCAGCCGGCGCGGGGCCGGCCTCAGGCGCGTCCGAGGACTTCGGCGACGGCTCGGGCGAAGGCGTCCGGCTGGTCGAGCATCACGTTGTGGCCGGCCGCCGGGATCGTGATCAACTCGACGCCGGCGGCTTCGAGTTCGTCGGCGCGGTCGGGCAGTCCGGACTCCTCGCCGGCCAGCAGGGTCCGGCGCTGCGGCAGCGCCGTGAGCAGCTCGCGCATGATCGGCACGCTGCCCCGGAACAGCTCGACGGCGCTGCGGTGCACGGCCAGCGGATCGGCCAGCCGCATGGTGGCGGCCCAGTACGGGCCGACCCGGTCGAGCACCTCGGCCCAGCCGCCGGCCAGGAACTCGGACTCGGTGTAGGTGGCCAGGCCACTGCTGCCGGGCCGCCGGGAGGGGGTGATCGGATCGAGGTTGGGTTCGACCACCACCAGGCGGGCGACCAGCTCGGGGTGGCGGTGCGCCAGCACGATGGCGACCGCGCCGCCCATGCTGTGGCCGATCAGATCGGCCCCGGAGACCCCGGCGGCGCGCAGCGCGTCCGCGACGGCGTCGGCGTGCGACTCCAGCCGGTAGTCGAAGTCGGCCGGGCGGTCGCTGAGGCCGAAGCCGAGCAGGTCCACCAGCAGTGAGCGGTGCCCGGCGAGCAGCGGGTGCGCCGCGATCTCGGTGAAGTAGGGGGCCGCCATCGCCCCGAGCCCGTGCAGGTAGACCCGGACGGGCCCGCTGCCCGGCAGCTCGATCCAGCGGATCACGGCACCCGCCGCGCCGGTCGCGGCTGATTCGATCGCCATCTCAGACCTCCTGTCGGACGGGCTGCTCGGAGTCCTGCTGCTGGGCCGGACGGGGGCCGAGCCCCTGCACCAGCAGGACGCTGAGCAGGCTGAACGCGCCGAGGAAGATCCACGGCCAGAGCGGACCGCGCGCCAGCAGGGCGGTCAGCAGTACGGGGGACAGCGCGCCGCCCAGCGTCCAGGAGAGCTGGAAGGCTGCCTGGTAGCGGCCCTGGATGTGGTCCTGGGCCATCGCGACACTCAACTCGTTGGACGGCGGTCCGGACAGCATCTCGCCGAGCGTGTAGACCAGCACCGCCAGCACCAGGCCGACCTCCATGGCCCAGGACGGCAGGGAGCCCAGCGCGCCGAAGACGGTGAAGGACACCGCGTTCACGACGCCCGCCAGCGCGAGCAGCCGGTTCGGCCGGAAGCGCTCGCCCCAGCGGTTCACCAGGGTCTGGGTGCCCGCCACCAGAGCGGTGTTGAGCACCACCAGCACGCCGACGATCCAGGCGGGCGCGTGCAGGGCCTCGGTCGCGTACACCGCGAGCAGCACCGGGAGCACCATCCCGGCGAACACCAGGCCGAGGTTGGCCCCGACCAGTCGCAGGTAGGCGGTGTCCTTCAGTACGTCGAGGTAGCCGCCGGCGGGTGCGGCCTCGGCTCCGGCCCCGGTCGAAGCCTTCGGGGCCTCGCCGGCCGGCCGCCAGGACTGGATCAGCCAGGCCGCGAGGAGGAAGGTTCCGGTGTTGGCCAGCAGCACGGCGCGCAGACCGTCGGCCCCGGCGAACTGGACCATCAGCGCCGCCACGGCCGCGCCGAAGCCGGCCCCGATGTTGCGCAGCGCGCCGATCATCGCGAACCAGCGCTGCCGCTCCCCGCTGTTGGCGGCGGCCAGCACCACCAGCGAACGGCTGGAGGTCCAGTAGAGGTTGGAGCCGATCTGCACCACCACCTGGAAGACCACGATCAGCCAGAGGGTGTCGGAGAACAGGAAGCCGAGGAAGCCCACGGCCGACACCAGGTTGCCGACCGCGACGATCGCGCGCGGGCCGATCCGGTCGAGCAGCGGCCCGACCAGCGCGGGCGCGGGCAGCGAGAGCAGCTGGCCGAGCGTCAGCGCGGCGCCGATCTCCACCAGCGGGAGTGTGGTGGTCCTGGTGAAGTAGACCAGGGTGAACGCCAGCACGAGGCCGTTGCCGAGGCTGTCGATGATGTTGGCGGAGAGGAATCGGCCGTTGCCGGTGAGATCCGGAAGGCCGAGGGCGTTCCGCAGGCCCCGCTGCGGTCGGGGCGCGGCTGAGCTGCTGTCCATGGTGCTCCTGCTTCTACTGCCGGGGTGTCTGGGGCAGGTGGCCGCCGGGGTGCCGGCGGCCACCTGCATGACTGTGTCTCAGGTGCCGTATGCCCTGGAGAACTTGCCCATGATGTACGCACCCGACCTGACCGGCCAGTGCCGGGGTGGGTTGCTCTCGTCGGTACACGTGCTGATGCACTCGATGAGGGCGGTGTAGTTGGGCTGATGGAAGAACGGCACCGAGTAGCGCTCGGTGTGGGCCAGCGCCCTGGGCGGGTTGACCACCCGGTGGACCGTGCTCACCCAGGCGTTGTTGGTCCAGATCGCCATCAGGTCACCGATGTTGACCACGAACGAGCCCTCCACCACCGGCACGTCCAGCCACCGGTCGGCCGCCCGGTCCAGCACCTGGAGACCGCCCGGGGCGCTGTCCTGGTACAGGATGGTCAGGCTGCCCCAGTCGCTGTGCGCGCCCTTGCGGAGCTGGCCGGGCTCGGGGGCGACCTGCTGCGCGGGGTAGTAGTTCGCCGTCAGGTTGGTCATGTGCTGGTCGATCTTGTCGTCGAACCAGCCCTCCGGGAGCCCGAGTCCGAGCGCGAACAGCCGCATCAGCTCCCCGGCCAGCTCCTCCATCGCCCGGTAGTACGCCAGGTACGCCTCGGCGAAGCCGGGCAGGTCCGGCCACAGGTTGGGCGAACCGAGCCGGGGGTCCGCCTCGGCCGGGAGCGAGCGGGCTCCCTCGGGCTGGCCGAGCCGGTTGATCGTGTAGGTCTCGGAGAGATCGGGCAGTGCCCGCTCCGCCTCGACCGCCGCGTCTGGGTTGGAGGCGGCCAGGCTGCCCTGGCGCCCGAAGCCCCGCATCAGCGGGTCGCCCGGCTCCGAGCGCAGCGCGTTCTTCTCCTCCGCTGCCAGCGCGAAGAACTCGCGGGTGGCGCGGTACATTTCGGTGATCGTCGCTTCCGGGACACCGTGCCCGGCGATCACCAGGAAGCCGCTGGTACGGCAGACCTTGTCGATGGTCTCCGCGACCAGCGCCCGCCGATCGGGGTCGCCGATCCGGGCGCCGCTCAGGTCGATGACCGGCACATAGCCGTCCACCAGCGTCACCGGCGCGGCGGTCGTCGCCTCCGTGGTCTCCACAGTCACACCTCGTTTCGGTTCGTGTGAGGCTCAGCCCCGGCGGGCCTTCACGGTCAGCTCGCGCACCTGGCTGCCCCGGCGGGTCCGCAGCACCACCTGCTCCGCACCTGCCGGCGGGAGTTGGACGGTGCGCTCGTCGGTCCAGCCGGCGAAGCGGAACTCGCCGTCGCCGTGGTGGACCAGGACGAAGGTCGGCTCGCCGTCCAGCGAGAGCAGCAGCTGCCCGTCCACCGGCGCGACCGAGGCGGTCAGCCTGCGCTGGTGCTTGAGGAACGCGCCGTCCTCCTCCTCCCAGTCCGCGAACGACTCCGGCAGGTCGAACTCGACCTGGTAGCCCGCCAGTTCGGCCTCGGTCAGCGGCTGGACGGCCCGGCCGAAGAGGATCTCGTCGAGCACCTTCGGCTCGCGGAACTCGGCCGGGAACCACTCGAGCAGCTCCCGGCTGGGGAAGGCGTCGATCACCAGGTGCACCCGGGTCTCGGAGCCGGTGTTCTCCACCTGGTGCATCCGGGTGAAGTCGCCGAACCAGAAGCTGCCGGGCTGCCACTGGTGCAGCTCGCCCTCGATGAACAGCTTGGCATCGGGGTAGGTGGTGATCGGGATGTGCATCCGCACGATGCCCCAGGCCATGCCGTACTTGTTGTCGTAGTGCACCCAGCTGGAGGCGCCGGGGCCCAGCGCCATCAGCCGGACCGTCCGGAGCTGGGCCGGAATGCTCTCCAGGATCTCCCGGAGGTAGGGCGCCTCGGCCACCCAGTGGGTGAACTCGAAGTCCACCAGGCCGGGGCCGCCCGGGTCGGTGCGCTCGGCGTTGCCGCCCGCGTTGCGCAGCGGCAGAATCCGCCAGTCCACCTCGGCGACGGTGGTGACCCCGTCCGAGCTGTAGCTGCGCTGGCGGCTCCAGCTCTCGTGCCGCAGGGTCTGGAGGTCGGCCTCCAGCCGGGCGACGTCGAAGTCGCCCTTGAGGCGGGCCGCGCCCGGGAGGTTGGAGAAGGCCGGAACGACCATGCTCTCGTGCATCGTTGATCCCTTCGGGGAAGGCGTGGGGGTTCAGCCCCAGCGACGGGTTCAGCCCCAGCGAGGGGCGGGGGGCTGCCAGGAGGCGACGACGTCGAACAGTTCGGCGGCGTTGGCCACCGGTACCAGCGAGGCGCACTCCTCGGGCTTCATGAAGCCGGCCCGGGCGATCCCGTCGACCAGGTCGAGCAGGCGGTCCCAGTAGCCGTCGATGTTCAGCAGCATGACCGGCTTGGCGTGGTGGCCGAGGATGAGCCAGGCCCAGACCTCGAACAGCTCCTCCACCGTGCCCAGCCCGCCGGGCAGCGCGACGAAGCAGTCGGCCAGCTGCGCCATGGTGTCCTTGCGCTCGTGCATCGAGTCGACGACGCGCAGTTCGGTCAGCGCCAGGTGGGCGACCTCGGCGTCGACCAGCGACTGCGGGATCACCCCGGTGACCTTGCCGCCGGCCGCGAGCGCGCTGTCGGCGAGGACGCCCATCAGTCCGACGCTGCCGCCGCCGTAGACGATCTCCACTCCCGCGCCGGCGAGTTCACGTGCGAAGACGGCGGTCTCCTGGGCGAACGCCGGCTGGTGGCCGGCCGAGGATCCGGCGTAGACGGTGACCCGCATTACGGGCTGACCCGGCCGTAGGCCTCGAACGCCGCCTGGGTCACCGGCATCAGCTCCTTCCAGGCGGCCTCCATCTGCTCCGCGACCAGCTCGATCTCGCGCTGCGGGTGCGAGATGTAGCTGGCGTCCTGGCGGTTCGTCCGCAGGCTCAGGAAGTGCATCAGCGCCCGGGAGTTGCAGGTCGCGTAGACCGAGGAGTAGGTCGCCACCGGCAGCACCATCCGGGCGATCTCGCGGGCGATGCCGGCCTCCAGCATCGAGCTGTACTCCTCGTACGCCTTGGAGTAGACCGAGTGCGCGGAGGTCAGCACGTGCTCGTGGTCGTCGGCTGCCCCGGCGACGTACGTGTAGTCGCCCGGCTTGCCCTCCTGGCGCAGCAGGCGGTCGCTGTCCGGCACGTAGAATACCGGGCGGATCTCGCGGTAGCGGGCGCTCTCCTCGTTGAACGACCAGGTGCGATGGCGCATCAGGTGCCGCACGGTGAAGATCGGCGCGGTGATCAGGAAGGTCAGGTAGTTGTGCTCGAACGGGCTGCCGTGCCGGCTCTTCATCAGGTAGTTGATGAGTCCGGCGCTGTAGCCCTCGCCCTTGTCCTCCAGCTGCGCGCTCTCGCCGATGGTCGAGACCCGGGCGGCCCGGACCACCCCGGCGTCGCTCGCCGAGTGGTCGACCAGCTCGACCGTGATGTCGCTTCGGAGTTCGACCCCCGGCTCGTCGAGCAGCGGGGTGTTGACTTCGGTCACCAACATGGTGGAGTTCCAATCCAGTAGAGGGGGTGCTGAATTGATGCGTGATCGGGTGGCGGTCAGACGGTGGCCGGGACCTGCTGATCCAGCAGGTTCTCCAGCTCGGCGAGCACCGGTGGGGCCAGCAGGCCGTGCTCCAGGGTGAGTTCGAGCAGGGTGGCGGCGAGCGTGGCCGTGCCGTCGAACTCGCAGGTGACGACCATGTTCGCGTAGGTCCGGCCGTCGATGTGGAAGCTGCTGGCCCGGATCAGGTCGAGCCGCTGCCCGAGGACGGCGCTCAGGGCCGGGGTCGGCGGGCAGATCGGCAACTGGAAGGCCAGCCGCCGTCGTTCGCCGAAACCCCGGGACTCCTGCGCCCAGTTGCCGAGCAGGAGGTGGATCAGTCCGGCGTACGTGTTGCTGCCGGAGGCGGCGATCGAGAGCGTGGTCGAGCCGGATACCCGGGGGTTGATCTCGATGACGTGGTAGTCCCCGTCGGCGTAGATCATCTCGACCTCGATGGCCCCCTCGATGCCCAGCCCTTCGCACAGCCCGCGCAGTCGCTCGGCGACCGGCTCGAAGTGCGCGTCCGGCTCCTGGCGGGGCGCGGTGTAGCGCACCGTCCCGAACGCGAACGAGGGCGCGCCGCCGGTCGGGCCCTTCCAGATCAGCGGCTGCACCGCGTAGCTGCCGGTCCTGCCGATGATCTCCACCGAGCAGAGTTCGCCGGACAGGCACTTCTCCAGCACGGTGTTGCCGTCGTAGGGGTCGTCCAGGTAGGCGACCAGCGCGTCCTGGTCGGGGAGGAAGCGGATGCCGGTGCCCAGGCAGTCCCAGAGCGGCTTACTGAGCACCGGGTAGCCGATCTCGGACGCCTTGGCGGTGAGGAAGTCGCGGTAGGCGGGCACCGGGACGTTGCGCCCGTTCAGCACGTCGCCGTCGATCAGCAGCCCGGCCGGGGAGGCGAGCCCGTGGGCGGCCAGCACCAGCTTGGTCTCCCACTTGTTGGCCAGTGCGCAGGTCGCGTCCAGGCCGTGCATCACCATGGGTACGCCGTGCGCGGCCAGCCGCTCCTTGACCACCGCGTCGCGCAGCGAGTTCTCGTCCGGGATGGACAGCGAGATCACGCCGTCGGCGCCCCAGGCCAGGATCAGCTCGGCGATCGCCTCGCTGGACAGGTCGCTCGCCAGCTTCTCGGACTCGCCGGGGAAGTCGCCGGGGGCGCACTCCCCGTCCGTGTAGAAGAGCTTGAGCTGGAGATCCAACTCCTTGCACAGCGACGAGAGTTGGCCGACGTACGGGTCGGTCTGCTGGATCTCGATGGACCGCAGGAGAGCGATGCGCGCCATGTCAGTCCATCTCGATCGTGACGGCGGCCATCACGTCCGCCGCGAGCCGGTTGACCTCGGCGGGCGCGCCGGCCTTGAGGATGACGTGGCCGATCCGGGAGATGTTGTCCTGGAGCCGGCCCATCTCCCGGCCGGGCTCGACATAGCGCACCTCGGCGACCAGCTCCGGCAGTTGGGGGATGCCGGAGAGGCCGTGGAACACGCCCGCCGCCGGCGGCGTGAAGAACCGGATCGCCGCAGCGGACTTCTCGGTGGGCTGGACCTCGGGCTGCTCGCCCAGCGCGGCCTGGATGTAGGCGCGGGCCTCGCTGACGCCGGTCGCGAGCTGGACCAGCTTGACGATGTGGTCACCGGGCGGACGGGCGCCGACCTCGATGATCCGCGCGGAGTTGTCCGGGAGCAGCTTCAGCTCGGTGTGCGCGACCCCGTAGCGGAAGCCGAGCGCGCCCAGGCCCTGCTCGACGGTGGCGATGACGGCCGCGTACGCCTCGGCGTCCAGCTCGGCCGGGACGGTGTGCCCGATCTCGGCGCGGCTCGCATCGTCGGTGGTGAACTTCTCGGTCACCGCGAGGTGGTGGAACTCCTCGGCGAAGACCACCGTCTCGATGCTGAACTCCTTGCCGCCGATGTACTCCTGGATGAGCACGGTGGTCTCCAGCGGCGTCCCGTGCGGGAACTCGTTCGGCCAGCCCTGGGCGAAGGTGACGGCCTCGAGCAGCTCCGGCGCCGTCCTCACCACCGAGACCCCGACCGAGCCGGCGTTCTCGCAGGGCTTGACCACCAGCGGGTAGTCGAGACCGGCGGCGGCGATCGCGTCGAGTGCGCCGTCGGCGTTCTCGACCACCACGGTGCGCGGTGCCGGGACACCGGCCGCGTCGAAGGTCTGCGACATCACCCGCTTGTTGCGCGAGGCGGCGGCCTTCGCCACGTCGTGGCCCGGCAGGCCGAGTTCGGAGGTCAGCTGGGTGACCAGCGGCGAGAAGAACTCCCAGCCGGTGATGACCCCGTCGATCCCGGTCGTGCGACTGAAGGCGAGCAGGTCGCGCAGCGCGGTCTCGGGCGAGCCGAGATCGGTGAAGACGGTGCCGGTGATCTTCGGCTTGAGCTCCGCGCGGTAGTCCTTGAACAGGGCCTCGTGCGTGGCGACATGGACCTCGACGCCGAGTTCGGCCGCGGCGTCGAGCAGATCCCCGCCGACCATTCCATTGGCTTCGATAAGCAGCAGTTTCTTCATACCCGGACTTTTCTCCTGTACTGGGCAGGCGTCATTGCCCCGGCGCCGGGCGTGGTGCGATGCCTGGGCTGCGGCGCGGGGGGACGGCTGTGCGGATTGACGCTGAGGCGGCTGCCGGAAAGGGTCGTCGCGCCTATGGGCCGGGTCGTGCGCCGGACCTCCGGGATGGGTGGTCACCGGTGGGCGCGAGAGGCGGGCCGGGGTGTTGACGCGACGTCATGACGGTGTGGGTTTGCGTGAATCGAGGACCAGCGGTGTGCGAACGGTGCTGATTAACGGCAGGCGCAAATCAGGCGGCTCCTGTAGAATTCCTGCTCAGCCACCGGCGGTTGGCTCTTCGACTGGTCCCGATGGCTCGGGCTCCACGCTTGGGGGATGTATGGGGAACACCACGGTGCCCTGTGTCGTCGGCGGCGGGCGCCGACCTGGGTAGCAGGCCGGGCCTGCGAGGTGCGACGTTCCGGGTGACGGGCTGCCGAGGCCTGCTCCAGTCGCCCCTCGGTCCGGCTCAGTGGCCGGCCGGTACGGCGTCCCACTCGAGGTCCGCGAGGACGTGGGAAGTTGCGGCGGGTGTACGGACGGCGGCCGTGCTCGCCGTCGTGCCAACCGCCACGGTGACCGCGGCCACGGATAGCAGGAGCCCTGCAATCCAGCGACGTCCCCCGTCGGTCCGATTGTCAAGCATTTCCTCAACTCCACTTTTGTACCAGGGATGTTGCGGCGATCCCGCGCTTACCTGACACATCATTGGCCGACCCGGCCGAGCCGAGCAAGCGATGAGCTGGCTCATGTTGATGAACAGCATGATCATGAGGGTGGCATGACACTAGGTAGTCAGTGGTCCCACGAGAGCAACGAAACGCTCACGCCCCAACTCACCCCGGCCGCCAAGCGCGTCTACGAGAGCGCTATTTCCGGCGACGGCCTACCGCTGTCCGTGGTGCCCGAGCGGTCGCCGGAGGACGAGGAGGCGCTGGCCCTGCTGCTGGGGCTCGGTCTGCTCGCCGTGGACCCGGCGGACCCGTCCCTGCTGGTCCCGGTCGATCCTCAGCTCGTGGCGGCGGGAGTGCGGCGGGGGGTGCGGCTCCAGTCGGCCCGGCTGGAGGAGTACGGCTCGCGCATGGTGGGGGAGTTAGCGCTGCTCTCGGCCCGCTACGACGAGGTGTGGACGGCAGCCAGGTCGGACGCCTCCCCGGTCCAGGAGCTGCTCGGCCTCGGCCTGATCAACTCGGCCATCGAGGAGGCCCTGAGCACCTGCGAGCAGGAGGCCCTCACCGCCCAGCCCGGCAACAGCCGCAAGGTCGACGCGCTCGGCCGGGCGCTGGCGAAGGCGGAGGTGCTGCTCGCCCGCGGGGTCCAACTCCGCACCCTCTACCAGCATCCGGCCCGGTTCAGCGAGCCGACCAGGGAGTACGTCGCCAGGGTGACCGCGCTCGGTGGCGAGGTCCGCACCCTGGACGAACTCCCCCTGCGGTTGATGATCTTCGACCGCAAGACCGCCTTCCTCTCCACCTCCCAGGACAGCAAACGTGCCCTGGTGGTCCGCCATCCGGCCCTGGTCGCCTTCCTGGCCGACGGCTTCCAGCGGGACTGGCGGCGCGCCAGCGCCTACAGCTACCGCTACCGTGACAGCTCCGCCGACGGCGCCCTCAACGAGGTCCAGCAGGCCATCCTGCGGATGCTGGTCGACGGCGAACCCGACGACGCGATCGCCCGCCGGATGAGCCTCAACGTCCGCACCTGCCGCGCCCATATCGCCAAGATCCTCAAGGCCTTCGACGCCCAGTCCCGGGTCCAGGTCGCCTACCGCCTCGGCCGCTCCGAAGCCCTCGTCTCCACCTACCTCACCCCGGACCGGGTCTGACCCGCTGGACCCTTCGGCCCCAACCTCCAAATAACTCTTTGACAGCCGGCGCGGCTCGGACCATCCTGGCCCGGGAGTTGGGTGCTCGGCTGCCCGGCGCCGCCAAGCCTCCGCATCAGCCGGGCGCGGTGGCGGGTGGCGGCGACGGTTCTGCTGTTCGGGCCGGACGCGGGAGAGCGGGAGGGCCTCCGGCCTAACGCTCCAGCGCTGGCCTCATGGCTTCGTAGGCCTCGCGCAAGTCCTTCGCTTCGGACAGCTTGCGCGTTTCGACGGCCCTCACTACCTCAAGTGCGCGCCAGTGGTTCGAGGGAACGATACGGCCGGAGAGAATTGCTCGCTGAGCGGCACTGGCGGCCTCGTCAAGGTGGTCGGAGGCCACCAGTGACAGCGCCAGATCAATGTTTGCCGATGCGACACGGCGCGGCCACCGTGACACGTCGTCGGGTGCTCCAAGTTCCGCAATGACTTCCCGAGCGTACGTCTCGGCTGCCGGGTCTCCCACCCATGCAAGGGTCGTCGCCGTGTAGGCGGTGGATTTCGCCGGGTCGTACTGAAAATGATGCTCAGGGCTGTCTGGCTGCTTCATCTGGGACACCAGTCCGTGAACTCTGGCGATGGCGCCATAGGTTTCTTTGGGCTGATTGAGCCTGGCGTATGCCCGCCCCTCTTGAGCTGTGGCTTGTATTTCAATGGAACTGCCCCTGGGGGCGAGAGCCTGTGCTGCCTTGCTCAACTCCACGGCTTTGGAATATTCACCGTCGGTGAGCACCCGCCAGGCGTCGGTTTCATGGCACCAGGCTTGGATCTCCGCATGTTCGGCATCCCGAGCGAGCGTCGCGGCCGTTCGCAGGCGTGCCGTAGCTGCGTCCTGTTGGTTGAGGTCGATATGCAGAGTGGCGCCCAGAAGAGAGAACCATCCGCCGAGCACCAGTAGTTGGCGATGCTCGGACAGAGTCTTCTTCGCGTCGAGCAGCCCTGCAACATACCGAGCGTACTTCCTGACACGCTCCAGGAGATCTTGGGGCGGGGATGACGGATATTTGCGAGCCAGGTCATGAAACGCCAGTTCAAGACGGAGGAGAGTCTCACTCCCAACGTCGCTTGCGGTGACCCTTCGGGCAAGCTCCATTGCGTCCAGCTCATCATCGGATTCCGGACCTGCCAAGATGATCCGAGTCGTGGGTGCAACTGGCACGAGTGCGGCCTTGCTCGAAATCATGAGGAGAGCGTCCAGGGCTTCAGCCGTGACCCGAAGTTCGCGACAGAGCGCGGGGCGGTGCCACGGCTGGGGTTCAGTCTCCCCGTTTTCCCAGCGGCCCACCGTGGAACGGTCTACTTCGACGGCCTGAGCTAGTGATTCCTGACTGAAACCCAGAGCCTTCCGGCGCTTTGCGAAGTTCTCTCGCCTCATTGCCGTCCCACCTCCCAATCCCTGACTGCCGTTCTACCAGGTCAGGGTGGCTGGCGCAGCGGGTCTGCGGCATGGATGCGGCGCAGATGCGGCATGCGTGCGCTGTCCGCGGCTGACGACCCGGTCTGTACTGGTGAATCACACAACGGTTAACGCTGATCCGGAGGGATGCACCATGGTTTCGCCCATCGACAGTCCGGGGTTCCCCAGGTGCGAGTGCGGTGCGGCGAACTGTCCGGACCGGCAGCCCTGATCAGCGCGGTTGCGCTCGCTGTGAGCCGGAGGGCGGCTCATTACATCGGAGACAAGGAGGGAAACCCTGTGGAGACCTCGGATCGTGCGCGCCTCGACACGTACTTCGCCAAGATCACTGGTCAGTTCGTCCCGGAGGTTCGGCCGTCGGCATTCCTGGTGACTCACCTTCTCCCGGAGCGGCCGTCGTTCGTGCGATCGGTCGGCGTGCTGGCTGAGCTGCGGGCCGTGCTGCCCAAACCGAAGAGCATCGACCCCGGGGCCCGCCGTGAGATCGAACAGCGCACTCCTGTGGACGAGCTGTCGCGTGAGCTGTTCGCCGATCCGGCCACGGCCGTCACCTACCTGGAGAGTCGGGCAGCCGGCGAAGACGTCGTGCTGCTGGACGTGGGCGGGTACTTCGCGCCGTCGCTGGATGCGCTGTGCGAGCGGTTCTCCGGCCGGATTCTCGGCGTGGTCGAAGACACCGAGAACGGGCATCAGAGGTACGCCGAACTTCCCAAACCTGCCTGCCCGGTGCTGTCGGTCGCGCGATCGCCGCTCAAGGATCCCGAGGACTTCCTGGTAGGACAGTCCGTCGTGTTCAGCGCCGAGGCCCTGATGCGCGGGAGGGGTGACATCCTGCCGGGTCGGCCGGCACTGGTGATCGGCCTCGGCAAGCTGGGGTCGAGCATCGCAAGGTTGCTGCACGCCAAGGGAGTTCAGGTAACGGTGTACGACATCGACCCCGTGCGACGGGCTCAGGCCCTCTCTCAGGGCTTCGCCGTCGCGCAGGACCGCGAGAGGGCCATCCAGCGCGCGGGCCTCGTGCTCTGCGCCACGGGCGCACTGGCCTTACGTGGGGAGGACTTCCCGCAGCTCCGGAACGGGGCCTACGTCGCCACGGTCACCAGCAGTGAGGACGAGCTGGAACTCGACGGCCTGCCGGACGGATACACCCGGACCGGCTCCGGCGACAGCGTGACGCGATACAGCGCCACGGGGCACTACTTCTATCTGATGAACAATGGGAACGCCGTCAACTTCCTTCACGGCGCGAGCGTTGGACCGTTCATCTTCCTCGTTCAGGCGGAGATCCTGGCAGGCATTCGCATGCTGGCCCGGAGTGACCTCGACCCCGGAATGCACGAGGTACCGCCGCAGGACCGGGCTGCCATCGCGGCTACCTGGCTCAACTACTACAACAGGTGATCCCATGACCATCACGGCCGACCACATCCGCGCCACGCTGGCGACCTACCTTGAGGAGCACCCGGAGGACATGGCGGGTCTGGCGCTGCCGCTCTCGTTGCTGGACTCCGGGGCCGAGCTGGCCAGCCGCAAGGAGTTCCGGGGGCATGTCACGGCCGGGGCCGTCCTGGTCAACGAGCACCGACACGTGCTCTTCATCCGTCACATTGCACTCGACAAGTGGCTGACTCCTGGCGGGCACCTGGAGGCCGAGGACACCACGCTGAGCGGCGCCGCGCTGCGAGAGCTGGCCGAGGAGGCAGGCATCCCCGCCACCGCCGTCACGCTGGCTGGGGGCGGCCCTGTGCACATCGACGTGCACCCCATCCCGGAGAACCCCGCCAAGGGTGAACCGGACCACTTCCACGTGGACTTCCGCTTCGTGTTCCGCACGACGGGGAGCGAGCTTGTGACGCTCCAGGAGGAGGTGGTCAGCGGCTACACGTGGCGGCCGATCGCGAGTATCGCTGACGACCGGCTGAGGGCTCGTGTCGAGGCCCTGATCTCCTGACTCGCAAGCGGATGACCTCCAAATAACTCTTTGACAGTCGGCGCGGCTCGGACCATCCTGCTGCCATGACCGACCAAGCCCCCGTGCGGGCCGTCCTGCGGCATCGCGCGTTCCGCCAGCTCGCCGCGGGGCGCGCGTTCACCGTCTTCGGCAACTCGCTCGCGCCCGTCGCCCTGTCGTTCGCCGTGCTGGACCTCACCGGCTCGCTCGGCGATCTCGGGCTGGTGGTCGGGGTGCGCTCGCTGGCGAACGTGGCGGCGCTGCTCTTCGGCGGGGTGCTCGCCGACCGGGTGCGGCGGGCGGTGATCCTGCAGGGGTCGGCGCTCGGGTCGGCCGTGGTGCAGGGCGTGCTCGCGCTGAGCGTCCTGCTCGGGTTCGCCTCGATGCCGCTGCTGCTGGTGCTGAGCATGTGCAACGGTCTGCTCGCCGCCCTGTCGCTGCCCGCGGCGGCCTCGCTGACCCCGCAGACGGTGCCCGCCGGCGAGTTGCGGCAGGCCAACGCGCTGGCCCGGATGGGAATGAACGTCGGGACGATCGCCGGGAGTTCGCTCGGCGGCCTGCTGGCGTCGACGGCCGGACCGGGGTGGGCGCTGGCCGTCGACGCGGTGTCCTTCCTGGTCGGCGCCGGCTGCTACCTCGCCGTCCGGGTCCCCGCCGCCGACCGGTCCGGTGTCCCGCAGAAGCTCCGCCTGACCGCCGAACTGCACGACGGCTGGCGGGAGTTCATCGCCCGCAGCTGGGTCTGGGTGGTGGTGCTGCAGTTCATGGTGGTCAACGCGGCGGTGTCCGGCGGGATCCAGGTGATCGGCCCGGGCATCGCCGACGCCACCATCGGGCGCACCGCCTGGGGCTTCGCGCTGGCCGCGCAGATGGCGGGCGCGGTGGTGGCCGGCGGCCTGGTGGCGCGGCTTCGGGTGCGGCGGGCGCTGCTGCTCGGCGTGGTCGCGGTGGCGTCCGAGGCGCTGCCGCTGCTGGCGCTGGCGCAGCGGCCGGGGGTGGCGCTGCTGGTGTCGGTGATGTTCGTCTGCGGCTTCGCGCTGGAGTGGTTCGCGGTGGCCTGGGACCTCTCGCTCCAGGAGAACGTCCCGGCGGACCGGCTGGCCCGGGTGTACTCCTACGACGCGCTCGGCTCGTTCCTCGCGCTGCCGCTCGGTGAGATGGCGGCCGGGCCGCTGGCGGACCGGTTCGGCACCCGCGCCACGCTGCTGGTCGGCGCGCTCCTGGTGCTGGCGGCGACGGCGGCAGCGGCGGGCACCCGGGGCGTGCGGAGCCTGGTCGTCCTTGCCGGGCGGCCTGCGGCACCCGCGCCTCGAACAGAAGATGAGGAAGTGATGAGTCTTTCCTAAACAATTGTCCGTTTAGTCGAGGTTGTCAGCTCCTGCTCTCTACGCTCCCTTGGTAGGCCGGGGGGCGGAGCAGCCCTTCCGCTCCACGCCGGCCAGACAGCATCCGGCAAGAGCAAGGTTGATGACAGCAGTGGAACAGCAGGCGGTCTACCAGGACGCACCCAGCCAGGAGACCGTCGGATCAGGGGCCGGCGCCGTGTGGCCGGTCGCGCCCGCCCGCCCGGTCCGGACCCTGGTCGACATCCTGGAGGCCGCCGCCCGCTTCCGTCCCGAGGCCGCCGCGCTCGACGCGGGCGGCGTCCTGCTCGACTACCGCTCCCTGCTCCGCGCGGCCGACGAACTGGCCGCCCGGCTGGCCGCCGCCGGGATCGGGCGCGGCGACCGGGTCGGCGTACGCGTCCCGTCCGGCACCGCCGACCTCTACCTCGCCATCCTGGCCGTCCTGCGGGTCGGCGCCGCGTACGTCCCGGTGGACGCGGACGACCCGGACGAGCGGGCCGAGCTGATCTGGTCCGACGCCGCGGTCTGCGCGGTGATCGGCGCCGGCCTCGCCCTCACACCCAGCGCGTCCGTCCGCCCCGGCGGCCGCCCGGGCCGTCCGACGCCCGACGACGACGCCTGGATCATCTTCACCTCCGGCACCACCGGCCGCCCCAAGGGCGTCGCGGTCACCCACCGCTCGGCGGCCGCCTTCGTGGACGCCGAGGCCGGGCTCTTCCTGCGGCACAGGCCGCTGGGCCCGGGCGACCGGGTGCTGGCCGGCCTCTCGGTGGCCTTCGACGCCTCCTGCGAGGAGATCTGGCTCGCCTGGCGGCACACCGCCTGCCTGGTCCCGGCGCCGCGCTCGCTGGTCCGGGCCGGGACCGACCTCGGGCCCTGGCTGGTGGAGCGCGGGATCACCGCGGTCTCCACCGTGCCGACCCTGGTCGCGCTGTGGCCCGTCGAGTGCCTGGACCGGGTCCGGCTGCTGATCCTCGGCGGCGAGGCCTGCCCCGCCGAGCTGGTCGACCGGCTGGCTGCCCCGCACCGCGAACTGTGGAACACCTACGGCCCCACCGAGACCACCGTGGTGGCCTGCGCCGCGCTGCTGACCCCGGGGCAGCCGGTGCGGATCGGCGCGCCGCTGGACGGCTGGGAGATCGCCGTCGTCAACAGCGAGGGCAAGCCGGTCTCCTGGTACGAGACCGGCGAGCTGCTGATCGGCGGCGTCGGCGCGGCCCGCTACCTGGACCCCGCCAAGGACGCCGAGAAGTTCCAGCCGCACCCCTGGCTGCGCGGTCCCCGGGTCTACCGCAGCGGCGACCTCGTGCAGGCCGACCCGGCGGGCCTGGTCTTCGTCGGCCGCGCCGACGAGCAGGTCAAGCTGGCCGGCCGCCGGATCGAACTGGGCGAGATCGACGCCGCCCTCCAGGCGCTGCCCGGCGTCCGGGCCGCCGCCGCGGCCGTCCGCAGGACCGCCGCCGGCGGGGAGCTGCTGGTCGGCTACCTGGTGGCCGATCGTGCGGACACCCCCTTCGACACCGCCGCCGCCCGCGCCCTGCTGCTGGAGCGGCTGCCGCAGTCACTGGTCCCGGTGCTGGCCCTGGTCGACGACCTGCCGACCAAGACCTCCGGCAAGGTGGACCGCAACGCGCTGCCCTGGCCGCTCGCCGCGTCCGAACCGGCCGACGACAACTCGCTGACCGGCACCGCCGCCCAGCTGGCCGCCACCTGGCGCGAGCTGCTCGGCCTGCCGGTGACCGCCAGCAGCGACTTCTTCGCCCTCGGCGGCACCAGCCTGGCCGCCGCGAAGCTGGTCTCCGTCCTGCGCGAGCACTACCCCGGCGTCTCGGTCACCGACGTCTACGGCCGCCCCGGCCTGCTGGACCTCGCCGCCCGGCTGGACGAGCTGCGGCCTGCCCCCGCGGAGGCGCTGCCTCCGCGCACCGTGCGCCCGACGCCGCGGCGCGCCGGACTGGTCCAACTCCTGGTGCTCACCGCGAGCTTCACCGTCAGCGGCCTGCGCTGGGTGCTCGCACTGGCCGCCGTGGACAACCTGACCGGCCGACTGCCGTGGGCGCCGCACGCGCCCTGGTGGATCATCGTCGCGGGCTGGCTGCTGCTCTCCAGCGCAGCCGGCCGCCTGGTGCTCGGCACCGCCGCGGCCCGGCTGCTGACGCTGGGCCTGCGGCCCGGCAGCCACCCGCGCGGCGGCGCGGTGCACCTGCGCCTGTGGACGGCCGAACGGGCCGTCGCCCTGTTCAACCTGGCCGCGCTGCTCGGCACGCCCTGGGCCCGGCACTACGCCCGGGCGCTCGGCTGCCGGGTCGGGCGCGACGCCGACCTGCACGCGATGCCCCCGGTCACCGGGCTCGGCCGGTTCGGCGCCGGCTGCTCGGTGGAGCCGGAGGCGGACCTGGCGGGCTGGTGGCTGGACGGCGACGTGCTGCACCTGGGCGGCGTCGAGGTCGGCGCCGGCGCGCGGATCGGCACCCGCGCGATGCTGATGCCCGGCGCCCGGGTGGGCGCGGGCGCGGACGTCGCGGCCGGCGCCTGCGTGCTCGGCGAGGTGCCGGCCGGCGAGAGCTGGCACGGCTCGCCCGCCCGCCGCGCCGACGCGGTGGACCCGGCCGCGCACTGGCCCGCGCCCGAGCACCGCCGCTCCCGCCGCTGGAACCTCGCCTACGCGGTCTCGCTGCCGCTGCTGAGCCTGCTGCCGCTGATCGCCGCGCTGCCGTCGATCGCGATCGTCTTCTCGCTGATCGGTACGGACCGCTCGCTGGGCGCCGTGCTGACCCAGCTGCTGGTGGTCTCCCCGCTGCTCGCGCTGCTTTCGATGACCTGTTACGCGGCTCTGGTGGTGCTGCTGGTCCGGCTGCTGAGCGGTCCGATCCGGCCCGGCTTCCACCCCGCGCACGGCCGGGCGGCCTGGTGCACCTGGGCGGTCAGCCGGCTGATGAACACGGCGCGCGGCTCGCTCTTCCCGCTCTACGCGAGCCTTTTCACGCCGGTCTGGCTGCGCCTGCTCGGCGCGCGGGTCGGCCGCCGGGTGGAGTCCTCCACCGTGCTCACCCTGCCCGGGCTGATGACCGTGGACGACGGCGCCTTCCTCGCCGACGACACGCTGATCGCGCCCTTCGAGGTGCGCGGCGGCTGGCTGCGGCTGGGCGCGGCACGGGTCGGCCGACGGGCCTTCGTGGGCAACTCCGGCATCGTCGGACCGGGCCGCGAGCTGCCGGACGACTCGCTGGTCGGGGTGCTCTCCGACGCCCCCGAGCGAGCCGAGCCGGGTTCGTCCTGGCTGGGCCGGCCGGGCCTGCCGCTGCCCCGGGTCGCCGAGGCCGGCGACCTCAGCCGCACCTATGCGCCTGCCCGCCGGCTGGTGCTGGCCCGGGCGGCCGTGGAACTGTGCCGGCTGCTGCCGGTGATCCTCGCGGTGGTCCTCGGCGACCTGGCCGTGGTCGGCATGCAGCAGCTGGTCGACTCCGGCGGGCTGGCCGCCGGGGCCGCGTTCGGCGGACTGGTCCTGATCGGCGCGGGCATCGCCGCGTGCCTCCTCTCGACGGTGGCGAAGTGGCTGCTGGTCGGACGCTTCCGGACCGGCGAGCACCCGCTCTGGTCCGGCTTCGTCTGGCGCAACGAGCTGCACGACACCTTCGTGGAGGAGCTCGCGATGCCGTGGCTGGGCCGGACGCTGCTCGGGACGCCGTTCCTGAACATCTGGCTGCGCTCGCTGGGCGCGCGGATCGGGCGCGGCGTGTGGTGCGAGACGCACTGGCTGCCGGAGACCGACCTGGTCCGGATCGAGGACGGCGCGAGCATCAACCGGGGCTGCGTGGTGCAGACCCACCTCTTCCACGACCGCCTGATGCGCCTGGACGAGGTCCGGGTCGGCGCGGGCGCCACGCTGGGCCCGCACTCGATCGTGCTGCCCGGCTCGCGGGTCGGCGACGGCACCTCGATGGGGGCGTCCTCGCTGGTCATGCGCGGCGAGGAGGTCCCCGCCGACAGCCGGTGGACGGGCAACCCGGTGGCCGCCTGGCCCTCCGAGCAGCTGCACCCGGTGATCGGCGCACCGCGCCGCCCGACGGCCGGACGGCACCGGGTGGCGGCCACCTCCCGCCGCCCTGCCCCCGCCCGCCCGCGCGACCGGGCAGCCGCCACCCGGTCCTGAGGGGTCGCCGCTCGAAGGTCGCCCGACGTTGGTGCACGGTACGCCAGTTCGAGGAATTGACGATTCCCTGACTCGCCAGCGCAATGTGGTTGGTGTGAATATTGAGGCGCGCCAACCAGTAGTTGGCGTAACGTCAATGGGGGTTAAATTGAAGAGTGTTGTGAGGCGTGCCTCGCTGGGCGCGGTGGCGCTGGCCGCGGCCACCAGCATGCTGCTGACGATCTCGCCCGCGGCTTCGGCGGCGACCAACTCGCAGCAGGTCCAGGTCGGCGCGGCTGCACTGCACGGTTCGGGGGCCGGTGACCCTCTCCCGGCCAGCGAGCTTGCTCCGCAGTCCAGCCCGCTCCACGTGCTCAACGGCTACGTCACCTTCTCCAAGTCCGGGTACGCCATCGACGCCCCGGCGTCGGTGCTGAACAAGGTGCCCGCCGCGCAGCTGGAGCAGCTTCAGTCGTTCCTGGCGCAGGTCAACGGCAACATCAAGAGCGGCAAGCTCGAAATGTCGGCGGACGGCGTCGCGGTTCCCACCGATGCGCTCCTGGAGAGCGTCGGGCAGTCGACCGGCGGCGGCCTGCACCCGATCCCGATGGGGACCTGGCGCAGCCACGACGGCTACATCAAGACGCACTGGTACGGCATCGAGGTCGGCCTGGACTCGTGGCTGACCAACAAGGTCGAGGGCGGTTTCTGGGTCGGCGCAGGTGTCGCCGGCCTGGCGGCCGCGCTCGGCGGCGGCCCGTACGCCGGGGCCGCTGCCGCCGCGCTCGGCATCATCGCCGGCGGGATCCAGGTCTGCCAGCACCGGGACGGGTGGACCATCATCTACTGGCTGGGGACCATCGGGGCGGGCGGCTTCGTCTGCAACCCCTTTGGGTAAGCATTTCCCTGGGCGAACTCAACGGATCGGACAAGGGTAGGCTCGATGAAACAGGTAGCCGCCGCAGTCGTCGTCGGACTCCTGGCATTGGCGGCACTGGTCGCCTTCGTCGCGGAGTGGGACTCCACCCGAAATGATGCCAGCATCCTCGGCGGAGCGGCTTTCACAGCTTTTCTGGTTTTCTTCGCGCTTGGTTGGACGAAACGGAACAAGGCTCGCTGAACCAGCACGGGAACGCCCGCGCTCGGACCTGACGAACGGTCCGAGCGCGGGCGTTCCCGTGCTGGTGCGACTTCGAGCGTCGGTCTAAGCCGCCACCGCCGTCGGAGCCGCGTACGCCTCGCGCAGCCGGCGCTGGGCGTCCGGGCCGCCGCCCTGGCCGGCCTGGGCCAGCCGGTCCAGGCCCAGCAGGGCCGCGCCCAGGACCGGCGGCGCGGTGACGATCCGCGGCTCGGCGTACGGGGCTACCGCCCGCAGCCGCGCGGTCAGGTTGTCCATCAGCAGCGGGTGCCGGGCGGCCAGCACCCCGCCGCCGAGCACCAGCGGCGCGGGCTCGTCCAGCAGGCCGAGCCGGGCGAGTGCGACCCGCGCCATCCGGGCGATCTCGTCCGCCTGGCGGTCGATCAGCTCCAGCGCGGTGGGGTCGCCCTCCTCCCCGCAGCGGAAGATCACCGGGACGATCTCGTGCAGCCGGGCCGCCCCGAGCTGCCCGAGGTGGACCCCCTCGGCGACCGCCCCGGCGCTGGGCAGGCCGAAGTGCGCGGCGACGGCCGGGGCGAGCGCCGTGCCGGGCCCGCGGCCGTCCTCCGCCCGGGTCGCGTGCCACATCGCCTCGGCGGCCAGGCCGCCGCCGCCGCCCCAGTCGCCGGTCAGCTGTCCGAGTGCCGGGAACCGGGCGGTCCGCCCGTCCGGCAGCAGGCCGACGCAGTTGATCCCGGCCCCGCAGACCACTGCCACCCCGCGCGGGGTGTCGGTGCCGGCCCGCAGCAGGCCGAAGGTGTCGTTCACCACGGCGCTGCTGCGACCCCACCCGTGTGCCGCGATGGCGTCCTCCAACAGCCGTTCCTCCAGGGGGAGATCGGCGTTGGCCAGGCATGCGCTGACATGGCCGGCGAGTACCGCGCCGGCCGGCAGGCGGGCCTGCGCCGCGACCGCCGCGACGAGCGGGGCCAGCGTGGCGACGGCGGCCTCCGGGCCGAGCAGCTGCGGTGCGAAGCCGCCGCCGCGGGCGGTGCCCAGCAGACTGCCGTCGGCGCCGACCAGGGCGACGTCGGTCTTGCTGTTCCCGGCGTCGATGGCCAGTACGCCGGGCAGGGTTGGCTCTGGAAGGTGGTGGTGGTGGTCCATCGGTTCTCTTCTCACGCCCAGCTCAGGTGCTCGCGGTTGTGGGCGAGCAGGCGGTCGGTCAGCCGGTCGGCCAGGTCGAGTTGGCCGACCAGCGGGTGCGCGAGCAGGGCGTCGAAGACCCGGTCGCGGCCGCCCTTGAGGGCTGCTTCCAGGGCGAGTTGCTCGTACGCCGTGACGCCGGCGATCAGGCCCGCGTAGAGCGGCTCGACCGGGCGCTGCGGCAGCGGCCGCACGCCGTCCGCGTCCACCTCGGCCGGCACCTCGATCACCGCGTCGTCCGGCAGGAAGGGCAGCACGCCGTCGTTGCGGGTGTTGACCACCTGCACGCTGGTGCCGCCGTCGGTGCCCAGCAGCGAGGCGATCAGGTTGACCGCGGCCTCGGAGTAGAAGGCGCCGCCGCGCTTGGCGAGCAGCTCCGGCTTGGTGTCCAGGGTCGGGTCCGCGTACAGCTCCAGCAGCTGCTTCTCGATCGCGCTGACCTCGGCCGCGCGCGAGCCCTTGACCTTCAACTCCTCGACCACCTGGTCGTGCTGGTAGAAGTAGCGCAGGTAGTAGGAGGGCACCACGCCCAGCCGCCGGATCACCGGCAGCGGCAGCAGCAGATCTTCGGAGATCTCCTGGCCGAAGCCGGCCAGCAGCTCCGGCAGCACCTCGCGCCCGGTGCTCGCGCCCGGTGCGTCCAGCAGGGTGACCCCGCGCTCCCAGGTCAGGTGGTTCAGGCCGACATGGTCGAGCCGGATCAACTCCGGTGCGACGCCCAGGTGTCGGGCGAACTTCCGCTGGAACCCGATGGCCACGTTGCAGAGCCCGACGGCCTTGTGGCCGGCGCTCTGCAGGGCCCGGGTGACGATGCCGACCGGGTTGGTGAAGTCGACGATCCACGCCTCGGGGTTGGCCCGGCGGACCCGCTCGGCGATGTCCAGCACGACCGGCACGGTCCGCAGCGCCTTGGCCAACCCGCCCGCGCCGGTGGTCTCCTGGCCCACGCAGCCGCACTCCAGCGGCCAGGTCTCGTCCTGATTGCGCGCTGCCTGCCCGCCGACCCGCAGTTGCAGCAGCACGGCGTGCGCGCCCTGCACCCCGGCGTCCACGTCGGTGGTGGTGGTCACCTTGGCCGGGTGGCCCTGCTTGGCGAAGATCCGCCGCGCCAACGCGCCGATCAGTTCCAGGCGTTCGGCGGCCGGGTCGATCAGGACCAGTTCGGCGATCGGCAGGGTGTCGCGCAACCGCGCGAATCCGTCGATGAGTTCGGGCGTATACGTCGAACCGCCGCCGACGATGGAGAGTTTGAGAGACATCAGCCCTTGACCCCTGTCAGTGTCACGCCTTCGATGAAGGCCTTTTGTGCGAAGAAGAACAGAACGATGACGGGTGCCATGACGAGGAGGGTTGCTGCCATGGTGAGGTTCCAGTTGGTGTGATGGGCGCTTTTGAAGGACTCCAGGCCGTAGGAGAGCGTCCAGGCCCCGGGGTTCTCGCTGGAGTAGATCTGCGGCCCGAAGTAGTCGTTCCAGCAGTAGAAGAACTGGAAGAGCGCGACCGCCGCGACGGCCGGCTTGGCCATCGGCAGAATCACTCGGAGCAGGGTCCGCACGTCCCCGCAGCCGTCGATCCGGGCCGCCTCCACGTACTCCTTGGGAATCGTCAGCAGGAACTGCCGCAGCAGGAAGATGGTGAAGGCGTCTCCGAAGGCCATCGGAATGATCAACGGCCAGAGCGTACCGGTGAGATGCAGCTGCTTCGCCCAGAAGAGGTACATCGGAATGACCGTCACCTGCGGCGGCAGCATCATCATCGAGATGACCGCCATCAGCGCCAGATTGCGGCCGCGAAAGCGGAATCGGGCCAGTGCGTAGGCGACCGGAACGCTGGAGACGACGGTCAGCGCGGTGCCCGCGCCGGCGTAGACCAGGGTGTTGCGCCACCAGGTGAGAAAGCCCGGAGTCTCCCAGGCCTTGGCGTAGTTGCCCCATTCCCAGTGCTGCGGCCAGAAGTCGGAGGTGAGCGCCTGGCGGTCGGTCATCACCGAGGTGAGGAAGACGAAGACGAAGGGCAGCAGGAAGAACAGCGCGGCGACCACCGCCACCGAGTGGACGGCGACCCACTGGAGTGCCGCACGGCGGCGGGCCACCCGGGCCGCCGAGCTGAGGATGTCGGTCATGGTGAACTCTCCTAGTCCTCAACCGACATGAAGCCGGATTTCCGGCGCAGCAGCAGCGACGTGAACGCCATCGAGATGGCGAACAGGATCAGCGCGACCACGCAGGCCGAGCCGGTGTCGAAGCGCTGGAAGCCGAGGTTGTAGACCATCTGCGGCAGGGTCCAGGTGGAGCCGTTCGGGTAACCGGGCTCGAACTGCTCGCCGGAGCCGCCGATGATGCCGCTGGCGACCTGCCCGGCCACGATCGCCTGGGTGTAGTACTGCATGGTCTGGATCACGCCGGTGACCACCGCGAACATCACGATCGGCGAGATGTTGGGGAAGGTCACGTAGCGGAACCGCTGCCAGGGGCCCGCGCCGTCGAGTTCGGCGGCCTCGTACTGCTCGGTGGGCACGTCGAGCAGCGCGGCCATGAAGATCACCATCAGGTCGCCGATGCCCCACACGGCCAGCATCGTCAGGGCCGGCTTCGACCAGTTCGGGTCGTTGAACCAACCGGGTTGCGGCAGGCCCAGCTTGCCGAGGTAGTGGTCCACCGGGCCGGTGCCGGGGTTGAGCAGGAAGGCGAAGGCGATCGTGGCGGCCACCGGAGGTGCCAGGTAGGGCAGGTAGAACGCGGTGCGGAAGAAGCCCAGGCCGCTCCTGATCTTCGTGACCAGCAGCCCGATGCCCAGGCCGAAGACCACCCGCAGCGTCACCATCACCACGACCAGCCAGAGCGTGTTGCGCAACCCCTCCCAGAAGAACGGGTAGTCGGTGAAGACGTAGGTCCAGTTCCGCAGCCCGGTGAAGACCGGCGGCCGGAACCCGTCGTACTTCATGAAGGAGAAGTAGACGGTGGACAGCAGCGGGTAGGCGAAGAAGACGCCGAAGCCGATCAGCCAGGGGGAGAGGAAGGCCAGCGTGCGGGCCGCCTCCCGGCGGCGCTTGCGGCGCAGCGCCGGCGGGACGGGCAGGGCGGTCGGAGCGGTGGCGGCGGCCTTACGCGAGCCGAGTGCGAGTGCCATGAGCGCGTGTCACCCGCCGTCACTTCGCCTGGTTCACGGCTGCGTCGATCTCCTTGGCGGTGGCCGCGAGGCCGGCTGCCAGATCGGTCTGCTTGCCGCTCTCGACGTCGTAGCCGAGGTTCTGCAGGCTCACCTGGTACGCGCCGCCGTTGATGCTGGCGGGCGTGGTGGTGGAGTTGGGGTCGCGGGCGATGTCCAGGAAGGTCTTGAAGTTCGGATCGGCGTCCAGCTTGGGCGAGTTGAGCGCGGCGATGGTGCTGGGCACGTTGTGGATCGCGTTGGCGAAGCTCACCACCGCGTCGGTGTCGGTGGTCAGGTACTTCACCAGCTCCCAGGCGGCGGCCTGCTTGGTGCTGCCCTGGGCGATCCCGACGATGGTGCCGGTCTGGTAGCCGCGGCCGTACGTCGAGGCGAGCGCGTCCGGCACCGGGAAGGGCGCGGTGGCCCAGTCGAGGGTGGCCTTGTCGTCGGCGATCGAGGCGGTCCGCCACTCGCCGTCGATGGCCATCGCCAGCTGGCCGGTCTCGAACGGGTTCTTGGCGCTGAACTCGTCGCCGAAGGAGGTGCGGAACTTCTCCAGCTTGTCGAAGCCGCCGAGTTGGTTGATCAGGTTCTTCTGCCAGGTCAGCATGGCGGTCACGGACGGGTCGGTGGCGATGTTCGACCTGCCGTCCGGGCCGAAGTACGTGGCGCCCCACTGGCTGAGGTAGTGCGAGGGCGCGGACTCGTAGCCGTGGTAGTTCGGCAGGAAGCCGAGCTGCTGGAAGCCGTCGCCCTTGGGAATCGTCAACTTGACGGCGTCGGCGTCGAATTCGCTCAGCGTTTTGGGTGGCGCGGTGATGCCGGCGGCGGCGAAGGCGGTCTTGTTGTAGTAGAGCCCGTACGCGTCGCCCTCCAGCGGCAGTGAGCACTGATCGCCCTGGAACTGGCTGTACTTGAGCATCGGCGCGGGGAAGGTCGCGGCCGGGTCGATGCCGTCCTTCTTCAGGAAGGGCGTGAGGTCGGTCCAGACCTTGGAGTCGCAGAACTTGCCGACGTTGTCGGTGGTGAACGAGGAGACCACGTCCGGCGCGTCCGGTCCGCCGGCCCGCAGCGCCTGCTCGCTCTTGTCGTCCGAGATGTTGGCGACCACCTTGACGTGGATGTTCGGGTGCAGCTTCTCGAAGTTCGCGATGTTGGCGTTGATCGCGCCGGTCTCGTTGTCCTGGCTCCAGCCGTGCCAGAAGGTGATGGTGACGTCCTTGCCGCCGGCGGAGTCGTCGCTGCCGCCCGTGGAGTCGGTGCCGGTGCAGGCGCCGGCCAGCAGCGCGACGGTGGCGCTCAGGCTCACGGCGGCAGCCAGTCTGCGGGTGCGTCCAGAGGTGCGGGTGCTGGGCACGGAGGTCCTCCTGGGGGTACACCGGGGCAGGCGTCATCGCCTGCCGGCCCGGGTGCGGAATGGGGGGAAGGGAGGTGCGAGGCGGGGTGGGGTCAGCCGGTGGTGAAGGCCGTCTCCCGCGCGGCGGTGAGGGCGCGCTGGAGGGCGCCGTGCAGGACGGGGGAGCCCGGGACGGTGCTGCTGCGCAGCTGCGGGCGCGGCACGGCCAACCCGGTCAGCTCCTCCTGGACGAGCTCGCGCAGCCGCTCGCCCCCGGCGGTGGGGATGCCGCCGGAGAGGACGACCAGCTCGGGGTCGATCACCGCGACGATCGCGGCCAGCCCGGTGGCCAGCCGGTTGGCCAGGACGGCGAGGAACGCGTCGCCGGCCCCCGGGGTGGCCAGCGCCTGCTCAATCGCCGCCTCGGCCGTGGTGCCGGCCAGCCGGTGCTCCTTGGCCAGTGCGAGCACCGCGTCCGCCCCGGCGAGTTCCTGGAAGCCGCCGGAGTTCTCCCGGCGGACGTTGCGGATCAGCGGGGCACCGGGCACCGGCATGTAGCCGACCTCGCCGGCGCCGCCGGTGAAGCCCCGGTGCAGCTGCCCGGCGATCACGATCGCCGCGCCGATGCCCTCCTCGGCCCAGAGCAGCACGAAGTCCTCGCAGCCGCGGGCGCTGCCGAGCACCCGCTCGGCCACGGCGGCGAGGTTGACGTCGTTCTCGATCGAGACCGGCGCGCCCAGGGCTGCCTGGAGCTCGGCCGGCAGCCGGGGGGAGTGCCAGCCGGGCAGGTGCGCGGCGTAGCGCAGCTTGCCGGTGGCCGGGTCGAGCGCGCCGGGGGTGCCGATCACGATCTCGTTCAGGCTGCCGGGGGCGAGCCCCGCAAGCCGGACCGTCTCGGCGAGGCCGTCGGCGAGCCGCTGGATGGTCCCGGCGGCCTGCCGGGGCGGAGTGGGGACCAGGTGCTCGGCGAGGGTGCGGCCGGTGATGTCGGCCACCCCGAACAGCGTGTGGGTGGGCTTGACGTCCAGTCCGGCCACGTACCCGGCGGCCGGATTGACCTGGTACAGCTGGGCGTTGGGTCCGGGGCCGCCGGCCGTGGTGCCGACCGGAACCACCAGCTGGGCCGCCGCCAGCCGGGCCAGCAGCTGGGAGGCGGTGGGCTTGGAGAGCCCGGTCAGCGTGCCGATCCTGGTCCGGGAGAGCGGGCCGTGCTCCAGCAGCAGGTCGAGCGCGGCGCGGTCGTTGATCGCCCGCAGTCGGCTCGGCGTGCCGGGGCGCGGGGCGGCGGTGGCGGAGGTGGCGGCGGGGCGGGTGCTGTCGGTCACGTGCTGAATCCTCCTCCGTCGGCCGTGCTGCTTGCCACTCAGGATTGTTAGTAAAGTTTCCAATCGCTGAGAGGACGGTAGGGCCCGCCTCCGGAGGGTGTCAAGAGAACGCGAAAGCCCCGCCCCCGGGAGAAGTCCTCAGGGGGCGGGGCTTTCGGAACGGGCTACGGCGTCTTGACCGGGTTCGTCGGGTCCTCACTCGGGTGCTGCACCGGCATCGGTATCGGCCGGGTGGCCAGCGAGCGGGCCGAGGCCGGGTCGGACAGCGCCGAGGGCGGCAGGGTGTCCACCGGCGCGGGCGCCGCGGCAGCGGGGGTGGGCTCCTCCCGGAGCTTGATCCCGGCCTCGTCGAAGGCCGCCTTGAGACGCTGGCGCAGGCCGCGGGTGATCAGCGCCGCCTTGCCGGGCATGGTCTTGGCCTCGACCCGCAGCACCACGGTCTCGGCGGCCACCGACTCCACCCCGAGCACCCGCACCGGCTCCCAGAGCAGCTCGTCCCACGGCGCCTCCTTGGCCAGCGCCTCGGCGGTGTCCAGGATCAGGTCCTCCACCCGGTCGAGGTCCTCGCGGTAGCCGACCTGGACGTCCACGGTCGCGGTCGACCAGCCCTGGCTCATGTTGGCGATCCGCTTGACCTCGCCGTTGCGGATGTACCAGATCTCGCCGGTCGCGCCGCGCAGCTTGGTCACCCGCAGGCCGACCTCCAGCACGGTGCCGCTGGCGACGCCGGTGTCGATCTCGTCCCCGACGCCGTACTGGTCCTCCATGATCATGAAGACCCCGGACAGGAAGTCCGTCACCAGGTTGCGCGCGCCGAAGCCGATCGCCACACCCGCGACCCCGGCGCTGGCCAGCAGCGGTGCCAGGTTCACCCCGAGGGCGGCCAGGATCATCAGCGCGGCGGTGCCCATGATGCTGAACGAGGCCACGCTGCGCAGCACCGAGCCGATCGCCGCGGAGCGCTGGTGGCGCCGCTCGGTGTTGACCAGCAGTCCGCCGAGCCGGCTGGTCTCGCTGGAGTCGCTCTCGTGCTCCTTGGTCATCCGCGCTATCAACTGCGCGATGAGCTTGCGGACCACGGCCCGCAGCACCAGGGCCAGCACGAGGATGAAGACGATCCGCACCGCCCCCTCGACCCAGTTCTGCCAGTTGGCGTCGAGCCAGCTGGCCGCCTGCTTGGTGCTGGTGGTGACCTGGTCGGCGCTGGTGGGCAGATTCAGCCCGGTCGAGGTGTGGCCGTCGGAGGCCAGCGGGAGGAGGGCCGGGAATCCGGACCGACTCACGGGGAGAACCTTCCTGCAGAGTGCACGTTTCGGACGAGCCTATCGCCCGTCAGGCCGCCCTCCGAATCGTCGCGTCATACGAACAGGCGATCCGCCGGGGCCGCCCGAGAACCGTTCGAGTGCAGCACACCACGCCTCTGGGCATAGAGGAAGCACAGCGGGCTATGACAGAAGCCACCCCGGTCCGTTATCCGGTAATGGTGGCGCCGTACAAACCCGTAAGGCGACACTGGGGGTGATCGCGCAGCGATGTGCGGTCATCCGCTCGTCCCGGCGCGAGCCACGCGCCGCAGGCGTCCAAGGAGGCATCCGTGCCGCATGTCCTGGTCCTCAACGCGTCCTACGAGCCACTCGGCGTCGTATCGATGCGCCGCGCACTCATCCTCGTCCTCAACCACAAGGCGGTCAGCCTGGAGGACTCGGAATTCACCCTGCACAGCGCCACCAGCGCCGTTACGGCGCCGTCAGTCGTCCGTCTCACCCGCTTCGTCCGGGTCCCGTTCTGCGGGCCCGTACCTCTCACCCGCCGCGCACTCTTCGCCCGTGACCACGGGCGCTGCGTCTACTGCGGGGCCGCCGCGACCAGCGTCGACCACGTCATCCCGCGCAGCCGCGGCGGACAGCACCGCTGGGACAACGTGGTGGCGGCCTGCCGCCGCTGCAACCACGTCAAGGCCGATCGCCACCTGACCGAACTGGGCTGGCGGATGAAGCGACCACCGGCCCCGCCCAGCGGGCTGGCCTGGCGCATCATCGGAACCGGGATCAAGGACCCGCGCTGGCGGCCCTACCTGGAGCCCTACGGAGCCACGGACCAGTTCCGCGACTTCGAGCACCACGACCATACCGACCACGGGGGAACCGCACCGGTCCCGCTGGGCCGGTCCCGTCCCGTCCACCGCGGTGAGCAGCCCGAAACGCTCACCGCCTGACCACACCAAGGCCTGGCCGTACGGTATGCCTCATGGGCCGGCGGCGCGCTCCTCAGAGAGCACGCCGCCGGCCCGCCGTGTTCAGGCCGGTACGGGCACCGGCGCGGCCCGGCGGACGACCAGCGGCGCCGTCGCGAGGGCCAGCAGCGCCGCGCCCACCGGCATCAGGTCCAGCGAGGCGGCCATCAGCACGGTCGCCGCCAGCACCAGCAGCGGGCTCCGGAACGGGACCAGCCGGCGCACCGCGAGGACGCCCGCGAGGCCCAGCAGGCCGACGTAGAAGAAGAGCGGCAGCACGGTGTAGAACACCGGCAGCACGCCGGGGTGGCTCTGGATCTGCTCGAAGAGCCGGTCCTTGCCGGCCGAGTCGACGGTCCGCAGTCCGACGTACAGGTCGATCCCGACCTGCCCCAGCGAGGCGCCCAGACCCAGCAGCCCCGCGCCGAAGGCGACCCCGGGCGCCACCGGGCCGCGGGCGGCGGCCGCCCGGTACAGGCCGTGCATGACCACCCCGAACATCAGCAGCGAGCCCAGCAGCGCGAGGTGCCCGGTGGTCCAGCCGGGCCCCGGGCCGTGCTGCCCGTCGAGGAGCCGGACGACGCCGTACGTGGCGAGCAGGGCCGGCGCGGCGAGGTAGGCAGTTGTGTGGAGGCGGCTGGTCATGGTGATCCGTCCGATCTGCGGGAGTCTTCCTGGCGACAGGGAAGATCCTGCTCAGAGACGGCCCGCGGGAGATCGCCGACGACGGTGAACCCGCGGCCTCGCCCGTGCGGGGGAGCAGCTCCCCCGCACGAACGAGGCGCGTCAGCGCTGCTCCGCCTGCGCCCCCGGGGACGGCTGGGCCGGGCCGGCGCTCGCCCCGGCGCCCGGGCTCGGCTGCCCGGACGGCGTCGGGACGATCACCGGCGGGGCCGAGGGCGCCGCCGTGCCGGGCGCCGCGGGCACCCCGCTGGGCGACGTCGTGGGCGCCGGCACGGGCGCGCCGGGAGCCGGCGTCGCGGGGGCGGTCGGCGGGGTCGGCACGGTGGTGGGCGGGGACGCCGGATCGGTGACCGCGTACGCCTCGATGCCGAAGAGCGAGTAGCCGTACTTGGTGGCCCGGCTGACCCCCTGCATCCGCAGGTAGAGCGTGTTCGGCGCGTCGAAGTGCACCGTCTCGGTACCGCCGTGGCCGGCCATGGTCGCCACCGTCGTCCAGGTCACCCCGTCCGGCGAGGTCTGCACCTGGTAGGCGGAGGCGTAGGCCGCCTGCCAGTGCAGCACCGCCTCGCCCAGCCGGGTGGGCTGCGCGAGCTTGAGCTGCACCCAGGCGTTGTCCACCGCGGGCGAGGCCCAGCGGGTGGCGGCGTTGCCGTCGGTGATCGCCGAGGCCGGGGTCTTCGGCGAGTCGTCGCCGGAGGAGCCGGCGGTGGCGGTGAGCGCCAGGTCGGGACCGCCGGTCGGCGGCACCACGTGGACCTGGAGGGTCTGGTGGATGGTCACCCCGTTGGTGGTGAAGTCGACCGGCACCTGGTACGTCCCGGACGGCGTCGTCGCGGCCGCCGAGACCTGCACGGTGGTGCTGGCCCGCCCGCCGCGCGGCACGCTCACCGGGGCACCGGGGGTGCCCGGTGCGGGCGCCGGCGTCACGGTCAGGCCCGGCACGCCAACCGGCAGCTCGGCCCGGATCTCGCCGGTGGCGCCCTCCGGCCGGACCGCGTCCACCACGGCCTGGGTGCTCGCGGGCGCGGCCGCACCGGCGGTCACGTCCAGCTCCGGGTCGGAGAGGGTCAGCCGGGCGATCGGCGTGTCGGCGTACCAGGGGACGATCTGGTTGACCACCGGCGCGTCGCCGCCCGGTGCCCAGGTCAGTCGGACGGCGCCGACCGGCTGACCGCCCGTCGGCAGCTCGTTGTAGCCCGGGTTCAGAGTGCCGATCGGGGCCCAGCTGCCGTCCGCCTTGCGGATCTCCACGGTGGCGGTGGCCTTGACCGTGGGGTCGGTCAGCACGGTGATCCGGTCCAGCGGACGGGTGCCGCCGAGGTCGACGGTGAGCGGGGTGTCGGTGGCGGTCGGCGCGGCCGCCGCGCGGTAGGCGGTGTCCGGGTCGCCGTCCAGGACCGCCGCGGCCGAGGAGCCGGGCGCCGCGGCCGGGCCGCCGGAGACGCTGGCCAGCGCCGCGCCGGGCGCGCTGACGCTGAAGTCCCGTACCGCGACCGCGGTCTGCTGGGTGGCGGTGGCGCGCAGCCGGATCGCGGTGACCACGGCGCCGTCCGGCAGCTTCGCGGCCACCGTCTTCTGGTTGTGCACCTTCAGCAGCTGCTTCCAACTGCCGTCGCCGGTGGCGTACTCCAGCACGCCGTCGTGCAGGTAGTCGTCCTTCGCCGCGGCCGCGTCGCTGCCCGGGTCGCCGGTGCCGTCCGTCGAGCCCATCCGCACGGTGACGGTGTCCACCGGGCGGCCGTCGCCCAGGCTGACCCCGAAGCTGTCGCCGGGTTGCGGCGGCGCGGCGCCCCAGTAGAAGGTGTCCGGCGAGGAGTCGGTCATCAGGGCAGGCGCGTGGTCGTCCGCGGTGCCCATCGTGGTGGTGGGGGTGAGCGAGCCGGCGCTCACCCCGGACCAGCTGTCGGAGGCCTGCGTCGCCCGGTCGAGGAACGGGTCGAGCACGCCGGCGCCGACCGTCGCCGAGCCCTGCGCGAGGGTGTCGCGCAGCTGCCGCAGCTTGACCCGGGCCTGCCAGGCGCCGGCGCCGTCGCCGTGGTGCTGGGCCACCAGCATGTCCACGGCCGCCTGTCCGGCCTGCCCGTACGTGCTGAGCCGGCTGAGCCAGGGCGCGATCTCGCCGGCCAGGGGCCCGCCACCGGAAGCGGCGGGGTCGGTCAGCGCGGCCTGGGCGCCGGCCATCGTGGTGAAGGCGGCCCGCAGCGGGTCGGCGGCCTGCTGGAGCTTGCCGAGGTCCACCGTGCCGCCGCCGCTGGGCTGCAGCGCGGCCCAGAAGGCCGTCAGCAGCGGCGTCAGGTAGCCGGACTCCTTGGGGGCGAGCGGGGAGGAGGCGCTGTTGCCGGCCAGCGCCGTGAGCGCGGCGAGCGCCGGGCCGGTGCCCGCGTCGGCGGGGTTGCCGGGCACGGCGGTGGCGGCCAGCGCGCTCAGCGCGTACTGGAGGGACGCGTCGGGCTGGTAGCCGGCCGGGTTCCAGGCGAAGTCGGCGGCGGTGGAGAGCGCGACCCGGGAGGCGAGCGGCTGCTGCATGCCCGAGGTCAGCAGGGCGGCCGAGTGGGTGGCCACCTCGGGGTCGCGGCCGACGTACGGGCCGAGGTAGAGCCGGTCGGGCGTGGAGTCGTTGACCGGGTAGTTGTCCATGGTGACCAGCGGGTGGCCGAAGACCGAGGCGCTGTCCGCGGCCTGAGCGGCCGTGATCTTCCCCGGGATCACCCCGACCCCGGTCCAGGCGACCTGGACGGCGGCGGGCAGCCCGGCGGACAGCGCGGTGCGGTAGATGCTCCGGCCGGCCTGGTAGTACTCGGTGGGGACGATCGACAGCGGCGCCAGGTCGGGGTTGGCCGCGATCAGCCGGCTCTGCACCTTGGCCGCCAGGTCGGACTGCGCCTTGGCGGCGGCGGCCGCGCCGGTGCCGTACCTACTACTGTCGGCCGAGCAGTGCCACTCGTTGAAACTGGCGTCCTGGAACTGCAACTGGAACGCCTCGAAGCCGAGTTCGCGCATCGCGCCGAGCTTGGCGATCAGCGCGTCGACGTCCTTGGCGGAGCTGTAGCAGAAGGTCTGGTTGGGGGCGACCGCGTAGCCGAGCGTCACGTGGTTGAGGCGGGCCCGGTCGGCCAGCTCGCGCAGCTGGGACTGCTGGTCGGCGGGGTAGGGGTCGCGCCACTGCGCCTGGCGGTACGGGTCGTCACCGGGGGCGTAGAGGAAGAAGTTCTGCTTGGTGCGTCCCAGGAAGTCGATCTGGTCCAGGCGCTGGGCGGGGGTCCACGGCGTGCCGAAGAAGGACTCGGCGACGCCCCGGACGGGCGCCCCGGACGGCCAGTCGCGCAGCACGACGCCGGGGAACCCGAAGGCCGCGGCCGACTGGCCCGCCAGCTGCCCCTGGCCCGCCGGGACGGTGGTCAGCAGCTGGCGCAGGCTCTGGGCGGCGTGGAAGGTGCCCTCGCCGTCGACCCCGGAGAGCACCACGGCGCCGTACGTCCCGCCGCCGGCGGCGGGCAGCTGACCAGCCGCCAGCACGTAGCCGCCGGCCGGGAGTCCGGCGGGGGAGGGCGCGCCGAGGGCCTGCAAGGCCTGCTCGGCGCCGCCGTCGGACTCCTCGCCGGGCCCGCCGACGTAGACCACCAGCGAGCCGGCGGCGGGTGCCTGGGGCGTTGCCGCGAACCCGGTCGCGCCGCCGTCGCTCAGCACCTCGCGCACGGCGTCCAGTGCGCCCGGGTCCACCTGTGGGGCGAGCACCAGCGTCACGGAGGCCGGCACGGTGACCGGCTTGCCGCTCAGGTGCTGCTCCTGCGGGCGCGGGAAGACCTGCGGGTTCGTCAGATTGCCGAGCGGGGTTCGGGAGGGTGCGCTGACCGAGACGCCCGACGGCTGCGACGGCGCGGCCGAGGCCGGGACGGTGACCAGCAGGGTGCCGATCACGGCGGCGGCGGAGAGCGTGGCGGCGATCCGCAGGGTGGCCCGACGGTGCGTCAGGGTGCCGGTGCCGCTGGTGGTCCGGCCCATCAGGACCCGCACCTCCGGCAGCAGCGCTTCGGTGCCCTTGAGTTCGGCGATCAGCCGGTCGGCGGTGCGCGGCGCGACCCGGCGGGCGGTCCGGGCGGTGGCGCGCCGGGTGACCAGGACGGCCGGGTGGTCGAGGACTTCGCGCAGAGCCGGGCTTTGTTCGAGCTGCTGTCGCAACCGCCTCCCGGCGGCTGCGGACACACGGGTCTGCACAGGGGCCTCCTCGCGGCCGGGGGCAGTCGGCCGAACGGGGTGATCGAAGGGCGTGCGGCGAACCCGTCCGGGCTCTCCGCCAGACCGCACCGGGTGCCGCCGCCCCAGCCCACCAGTTGGGCGCGTCAGTGTCAACGCGGTACACCATTCTGTCCGGTTTACCCCACATTGCCTGGCAATTCGGTCACGATCCGCTGTCGCCGGGTGCTCCACGGTCGATCATCAGACGCCTCCGGACCCCTCGTCGGTTCCCTCTCCCGGCGTGCCGGTGCGGGTCGCGGCGGGCGCGCACGGGTAGGAGTGGTGCTGTCACTTACCGTGCCGTCCCCCCGCGTTGCCCCTGCCGTCCGCCACCCCAGGAGCCTGTGTTGGCCGCATACCTCAACCGTCCCGACGCCGCCACGTCCCCGACCGACGCCTCGTCCGGAGTCGAGCCCACCACCGCGCCGGGCACCGCGCTCGGAGCCCCGCCGGCCGAGGATGCCCCGCCGGCGCCCGCGCCGCTGGCGGCACTGGCCCACGCCCACGGGGTGGACACCAGTTACGACCCCGGCGCCGGGCCGGTCCCGGTCTCCGCCCACACCCTGGTCGCCGTGCTCGGCGCGCTGGGCGTCGACGCGAGCACCCCGCAGGCCGTCGAACGGGCGCTGGCCGAGCACCGCGCCCGCGCCGCCGCCCGGCTGCTGCCGCTCTGCCTGGTCGCCCGCGCAGGCCGGCGCACCGCCCTGGACGTGCCCGCCGAGGCCCGGCTGACGATCGCTCTGGAGGACGGCACCGACTGGCAGCTGCCGCCCGGCCGTTCGCACTGGCTGCCGGCCGACCTCCCGCTCGGCCGGCACACCCTGCACCTGCGGCTGGCCGAGCCCGGACAGGACGAGCGCGCCGAGTCCGCGCCGCTGATCGTCGCCCCCGATCGGCTGACCGCGCCGGCCGGCCGCGGCTGGGGCTTCCTGGCCCAGCTCTACTCCGTCCTGTCCGAACGCTCCTGGGGCATGGGCGACCTGGCCGACCTGGCCGAGCTCGCCCAGTGGTCGGCGGGTGCGCTCGGCGCGGGCTTCCTCCAGCTCAACCCGCTGCACGCGGCGCTCCCCGGCACCCCCTCCGACCCCTCGCCCTACCGCCCCTCCTCGCGCCGCTTCGCCGACCCGGTCCACCTGCGCGTCGAGGCCGTCCCCGAGTACGCCTACGCCGCACCCGAGGCGCGCGAGCGGCTGCACACCCTGGCCCGGCAGGCCGAGCGGCTGCGCCAGGAGGTGCTCCAGCACGACGGACTGATCGACCGTGACGCCGTCTGGTCACTCAAGCGCGAGGCGCTGCACCTCCTGCACGCCGTCCCGCGCGGCCCGGGCCGCACCGAGGCCTACCGGGCCTACGTCCGGCGCGAGGGCGACTGGTTGGAGCAGTACGCCACCTGGTGCGCGCTGGCCGAGCAGCACGGCGGCGACTGGCACCAGTGGCCCAAGGGCCTGCGCCGCCCCGGCACCCCGCAGGTCGCCGCCGCCCGCGCCGAGCTGGCCGACGCGGTGGAGTTCCACCGCTGGCTCGCCTGGCAGCTGGACGAGCAGCTCGGCGCCGCCCAGCGGGCCGCCGAGCAGGCCGGCATGGCGGTCGGCCTGATCCACGACCTGGCGGTGGGTGCCCACCCGGACGGCGCCGACGCCTGGGTCCACCAGGACGTCCTGGCGGCCGGCATCTCGGTCGGCGCCCCGCCCGACGCGTTCAACGCGCACGGCCAGGACTGGGGCCTGCCGCCCTGGCGCCCCGACGCGCTGGCCGCCACCGGCTACGCCCCGTACGCGGAGCTGCTGCGCTCGGCGGCCCGGCACGCCGGCGCGATCCGGATCGACCACGTGATGGGCCTCTTCCGGCTCTGGTGGGTGCCGGAAGGCCGCCCGCCCACCGAGGGCACCTACGTCCGCTACGACGCCGAGGCGATGCTCGGCGTGCTCGCCCTGGAGGCGCACCGGGCGGGCACCGCCGTGATCGGCGAGGACCTCGGGACGGTCGAGCCCGGCGTGCGCGAGGAGCTGGCGGCGCGCGGCATCCTCGGCACCTCGGTGCTCTGGTTCGAACGCGACTGGGCGGGCGACGCCGGCGACAAGGGCAGCCCGCTGCCCCCCGAGCGGTGGCGCGCCGCCTGCCTCGCCACGCTCACCACCCACGACCTGCCCAGCACCGCGGCCCGGCTCTCCGGCGAGCACGTGGAGCTGCGCCACCAGCTCGGCCTGCTGGCCCGGCCGCTGGCCGACGAACAGGCCGAGGCCGCCGCCGAACTGGCCGACTGGCGTGCGGAGCTGACCAGGATCGGCCTGCTCGCACCCGGAGCCCCGCTCGACCCGGCCGCGCTCTACCGCTTCCTGGAGGCCACCCCGGCGAAGCTGGTCGGCGTCTGGCTGCCGGACACCGTCGGCGACCCGCGGCCGCAGAACCTCCCCGGCACCTGGGACCAGTACCCGAACTGGCGCCTGCCGGTCGCCGACGCCGCCGGCACCCCGGTCACCCTCGAACAGCTCGCCGCCGCCCCCGGCGCCCTGGCCCTCGCCGCGCTGCTGCCTTCGCCCCCGGCCCCCGGAAGGCCGACCCCGGCGAGCGGCCCCCGATAAAGGGCCGCTACCTTAGGAAACGTGGACAAGAGGAACGCTTTGCGCGCTGGTGCGGTCACCGCAGCGGCCACGCTGATGATGCTGATGTCGTCGCCCGCCTTCGCCGAGGCCGGTGAGCTCGCGGACGCCCCGTACAAGGGCCTGACCGTCGCACAGTCGCTCGGGCTGTACGTGGGGATCCCGCTGCTCGCCTTCGCGGTCATCGCCGGACTGGTGATGGTCGGGTCCAAGTCGACCGTCAGCAAGAAGAAGTAACCGGCTCTTCCCGCCCCGCCGCCCACCCGGGCGGCGGGGTTCTTCGCGCTGTCTCAGCCCGATCCGATCAGGTAGCCCGCCGCATACGTCACGGCCATCGCCAGACCGCCCCCGACGACGTTGCGCACCACCGACCGCCGCACCGGCGCCTCACCCAGCCGCGCGCCCACCCAGCCCGTCAGCACCAGGGCGCACAGCACCGCGCAGACCGTCACCGGCACCCGCACATCGGTCGGCGGCAGCACGATGGCCAGCAGCGGCAGCGTCGCCCCGACCGTGAACGCCGCGCAGCTGGCCCAGGCCGCGTGCCACGGGTTGACGATCTGCTCGGGGTCGATCCCCAGTTCCACCCGGGCGTGCGCGGTGAGCGCGTCCCGTTCCGTCAGCTGCTCGGCCACCTCCCTGGCCAGCTCCGGCGTCAGCCCCCGCTCCTCGAACATCCCCGCCAGCTCGGCGAGTTCCGCGACCGGCTGCTCCGCCAGCTCCCGCCGCTCGGTCTCCAGCGCCGCCTTCTCGGCGTCCCGCTGGGTGCTGACCGACACGTACTCGCCGGACGCCATCGAGAGCGCCCCCGCCAGCAGCCCCGCCAGCCCCGAAGCCAGCAGCACCGTCGAGGACTGCGTCGCCCCCGCCACCCCGACCACCAGACCCGCCGTCGACACCACCCCGTCATTGGCCCCGAGCACCCCCGCCCGCAACCAGTTCAACCGGACCCCGAGCCCACCCGAGTCCGCATCCACACCAGTCACCGTCACGTCGTCCACCCCGCCAGTCTCCCCACTCCCCGCCCCGGGGAACACCCCGCACGTGGCGTGTCGACCCCCGGGGATCAGTAGGTCGGGAAGTCGGCCGTCCCGATCTCGTACGCGCCGAGCTGGACGGTCTCGCCGAAGCGGAACTCGCGGCGGGTGCTGTAGCGCGGGCCCTCGGGGGTGCTGTGCGGGGCGGAGAGCACCAGGCCAGTGCCGGTGCGCGGGTCGACGATCAGGTAGTACGGGATGCCCATGGTGGGGTAGTCGCGCATCTTGCCCTCGTAGTCGTTCTCCGGGTTGGACTTGGAGACGACCTCGACCACGGCTGTGACGTCGCGCGGGTGGACGGCTTCACCCGATTCCAGGGCGGCCTCGGGGAACACCATGACATCCGGTCGGCGCTTGATCCCCGACGCCGGGTCCTCGACGTCGGCCCCGCCGTGGGCGATCAGTCCCAGCGCTGACTGCTCCAGCTGGCGGTCGAGGTGTTTGGCGAGGCGGTAGACGATGAGTTCGTGCAGGTTCACCTGGCTCATCGTCATGATGATCTCGTCCCCGCTGATCTCGATGGCCCAGACGTCCTCGGGCGCGTGGGCGGCGAGTTCGTCCGCGACGGCCCGCATCCTGGCGTAGTCCATGCGCTGTCTCCTCCGGGGGATCTGTGTCTCCAGCGTAGTGCGGGGAAACGGACAGGCCGTCGACACCGCGTGGGCGGTGTCGACGGCCTGTCCGGGTGCGGTCAGCCTCAGCGGGTCGCGGCGGCCCGGTCGGCGGCCTGGGCCTTGAGGGCGCGCTCGACGCCCGCGCGGGCCTCGATCATCATCCGGCGCAGGGCCGGGGCCGGGTCGCTGGCGGCGAGCCAGGCGTCGGTGGCGTCCAGGGTGGCCTGCTCGATCTGGATCGCCGGGTACAGGCCGACGATCAGCTGCTGGGCGATCTCGTGGCTGCGGGTCTCCCAGATGCCCTGCACCGCGGCGAAGTACTTCGCGGTGTACGGCTTGAGCAGCTCGCGCTGGTCGGCCTGGACGAAACCGGCGATGACCGCGTCCTGGACGTAGTTGGTCAGCTCGTCCGACTCCACCACCGAGGCCCAGGCCTCGGCCTTGGCGGCGGCGGTCGGGCGGGCGGCGCCGCAGCTGGCGGCGTGCTCCTTACCGGCTGCGGTGTTGTCGCGGACCAGCTCGTCCGCGATGGCCTGCTCGTCGGCGCGGCCGGCGGCGACGAGGCTGCTCAGCAGCACCCAGCGCAGCTCGGTGTCGACGGCCAGGCCCTCGATCTCGACCGAGCCGTCCAGCAGCCCTGCCAGCAGGTCGAGTTGTGTGTCGGAGTGTGCCGCGCCGGCCAGGGTGCGGGCCCAGGCGAGCTGGTGGTCGCTGCCGGGGGCGGCTGCGCGCAGCTGCTGTTCGGCGGTGGTGGCCCAGCGGGCCTGGCCTTCGGTGCGCCAGGTGGGGTCGGCGTAGGCGTCGAGGGCGAGCTTGACCTGGCGCTGGACGGACTGGACGACGCCGATGTCGGACTCGCGGGGCAGACCGGCGATGGCGAGTGCGAGGTAGTCGCGGGTGGCCATCTCGCCGTCGCGGGTCATGTCCCAGGCGGCGGCCCAGACCAGTGCGCGCGGCAGCGTGTCGGTGAACGCGCCGAGGTGCTCGGTGACGACGGCCAGCGAGTGGGCGTCCAGGCGCAGCTTGGCGTAGGAGAGGTCGTCGTCGTTGAGCAGCACGACGGAGGGTCGCGGGCGGCCGGTCAGCTGCGGGACGGCGGTGCGTTCGCCGTCGACGTCCAGTTCGATCCGGTCGGTGCGGACCAGTTGGCCGTCGGTCAGCTGGTAGCTGCCGATGGCGATGCGGTGGGGGCGCAGGGCGGCCTGGCCCTTGGCGCCGGCGGGCAGCGCGGGGGCCTCCTGGACGACGGTGAAGGAGCTGACCAGGCCGTCGGCGCCGATCTCGATCTCGGGGCGCAGGATGTTGATGCCGGCGGTCTCCAGCCAGGCCTTCGACCAGGACTTGAGGTCGCGGCCGCTGGCCCTCTCCAGGGCGCCGAGCAGGTCGGGCAGGGTGGTGTTGCCCCAGGCGTGCTGCTTGAAGTAGGCCTGCAGGCCCTTGAAGAACGCGTCCTGGCCCACGTACGCCACCAGCTGCTTGAGGACCGAGGCGCCCTTGGCGTAGGTGATGCCGTCGAAGTTGACCTGGACGTCCTCCAGGTCGTTGATCTCGGCCATGATCGGGTGCGTGGACGGCAGTTGGTCCTGCCGGTACGCCCAGGTCTTCATCTGGTTGGCGAAGGTGGTCCAGCCGTTCGGCCAGCGGGTGCCCTCGGGCTCGACCAGGGCGACCATCTCGGCGTAGGTCGCGAACGACTCGTTCAGCCAGAGGTCGTTCCACCACTCCATGGTGACCAGGTCGCCGAACCACATGTGGGCGAGCTCGTGCAGGATGGTGGTCGCGCGGGCCTCGTAGGAGGCATCGGTGACCTTGGAGCGGAAGACGTACTGGTCGCGCAGGGTCACCGCGCCGGCGTTCTCCATCGCGCCGGCGTTGAACTCCGGTACGAACAGCTGGTCGTACTTCTCGAACGGGTATGCGTAGTCGAACTTCTCCTGGAAGTACGAGAAGCCCTGCTTGGTGACGTCGAAGATCGCGTCGGCGTCCAGGAACTCCTTGAGCGACGGCCGGCAGTAGATGCCGAGCGGGACGCTCTGGGCGCCGTCGGTGTACTCGTCGAAGACGCCGACGTACGGGCCGGCGATCAGCGCGGTGATGTAGGTGGAGATCCGGCCGGTCGGCGCGAAGTTCCAGACCTGGGTGTCGCCGTCGCCGATGGGCTGCGGGGTGGGGGAGTTGGAGACCACGACCCAGCCGCGCGGGGCGGTCACCGTGAAGGTGAAGGCGGCCTTGAGGTCGGGCTGCTCGAACGAGGCGAACACCCGGCGGGCGTCCGGGACCTCGAACTGCGTGTAGAGGTAGGTCTCGCCGTCGACCGGGTCGACGAAGCGGTGCAGGCCCTCGCCGGTGTTGGTGTACGCGCAGTCGGCGACCACCCGCAGCTCGTTCTCGGCGGCCAGGCCGGTCAGCGCGATCCGGCTGTCCGCGAAGGCCGCGAGGTCCAGCTGCGTGCCGTTCAGCACGATCTCGTGGATGGCCGGGGCGACCAGGTCGATGAAGGTGGCGGCACCGGGCTCGGCGGCCGTGAACCGGACCACGGTGGTGGACCGGAACGTGCCGCCGTCACGGGCCGAGCTCAGGTCGAGCTCGATGTCGTACGCGTCCACGTGGAGGAGCTGGGCCCGGGTCCGGGCCTCCTCACGGGTCAAGTTGGTGCCAGGCACTCGCAGGACTCCTTCGTCAGGCTTGTTGCTTGGCATCCTCCCATGACCCTTCCCCGCCACCGCAGGGATATCGGCCCGGTGCGCGGGCGGTTGCTCCGCCCGCGCACCGACGCCCGGTCAGCCCTTGCTGTAGAGCGTGGCGGTGGCCTCGATCGGCAGCTGCGGGACGGTCAGCACCTGGCTGAGGTCGGTCGCCACCAGTACCTGCGCGTCCTGGAACGGCATGAAGCTGTCGCTCTTGACGTTGAAGGAGGAGACCGCCGTGAGCGAGCCGTCGGCCGGGCTGAGCGAGACCAGCCGGGCGCCCTTGCCGTAGCCGTCGATCGCGATCGCCAGCGGCTTGCCGTCCTTGCTGCCGTCGACCAGGCGCAGGCCCTGCTCGGCGCCACCGTCGACGGTCCACAGTGTGGTGCCGGAGACCAGGTCGATGGCACGGATCGCGGTCTTGTCGTTCTTGGTGACCTCGACGTACAGGGTGTTGCCCAGCACGATGTTCTTGCTCAGCGCGGCGGAGGCGGAGCTGAGCTGGAGCCGGTCCTCACCGGCGACCTTCAGTGGGATCTTGGCCATCGTCTTGCCCGAGGCGTCGACGCCCACCATGTAGTCGTTGTCGTAGCCGGAGGAGATCTGCAGCACCAGCGGCTTGGTCGAGACGATGTTGGTCAGCCGGTCGTTGTCGGTGGTCAGCGCGAACGACGAGGTGATCTGGCCGGTGTCGGCGTTGAGCACCGACAGCTGCTGCTTCGGGTTGGCGTCCGGGCAGAAGTCGCTGACCACGACGACCGAACCGGCGGTGTCCGAGCTCTCGTTGCAGTAGTCGCCGCGGTCCTTGTAGTTCCACGCGGACTTGCCGTCCGAGAGGTTGAAGCCGCCCAGCAGCGCGCCGCTCGCGGCGGCCACCGTGGTGTCGGTGACGGTGACCTGGGTGTCGAAGCTCTTGCTGGGCAGCGAGCTGCCGACGTTGAACAGCAGCTTGCCGGTGGTGGCGTCCACCGCGCCGACCGAGGCGCAGTCGTCGTCGCCGAGGTTGAACGTGACGCCGCCGACGTCCTTCTTGTTGGTGCTGGCGGACATCGAGCAGAACGCCTTGGTGCCGCTCGGCGGCGTCAGCGTCCAGGCCACCTGGCCGTTGCTCAGGTTGTAGGCCGTCAGCGCGGTCGCGTCGCCGCGCACCAGCAGCTTGTCGGTGGTCCACTCGCCCAGGGTGTGCGAGTCGGAGCCGCTGACGCTGGACTTCGGCACCGTCCAGCTGACGTTGAGCTTGCCGGTGCTGCTCCCGCCGCCGCCCCCTCCGGTGCCGCCGCCGGTGACGCCGGCGCTGGTGCCGCCCGTGGCGTTGGGCTTGGGGGCGGGGCCGGGGGTGAAGAGGATGATCAGGCCGATCACGATGCCGATCGCCAGGATGCCGCCGGCGACCCCGCCGAAGACCAGCACCCCGTTGCGCTGCTTGGGTGCTGCCGGCGCCGGCAGCACCGGCCCCGGGTAGCTGTAGCCGACCTGCTGCTGGCCGTACTGCGGCGGCATGCCGTAGCCGCCCTGGTCGGGCGCCGGGCCGGGGTGGCCGTAGCCGCCCTGCGCCGCGTTGTAGGCGGGCGGCGGGGTCGGCATGGGCTGCGGGTAGCCGTACGAGGCGGCGGCCTGGGGCGGGTCGTAGGGGCCGATCGGCGCCCCCGGCGGCACGGGCGCGCCGTACCCGGGGGAGCTGGCGGGGGCCGGGCCGGGGGCGCCCGGGGCCTGCGCGGGGAAGGCGGGTGCGGTCGGCTGGTAGCTGACGTCCGCGAGCGGTCCGCTCGGCGCGGCCGGGGGCTGCGGGGGCACCGGGCCGGCGGCCTGGGCGGGGATCGGTGCTCCGTCGAGCTGCGTCATCTGGTCCGCGACTGCCGCCGGGTCGACGCCGGGCCGTCGGCCGGCCGCTGCGCCTCGCTGGTCCGGCGCCGTGGAGTCCTGCGGCCCGCCGCCCGGGTTCGGGTGATCCCCTGACATATGATGCCCCGTCATGTCTGTATGGGTGCCGCCCGGCCGGACCGGTTCTGGTGCCCGTGGGGCGGCTGAGATAAGGACATCGTAAGGGTGCTCCATTTGGCGCCCCTGGCAGGTCCCGTTCGGCGTGGCAGGACCGCCACCGACGCCAGAGCCGCATTGCCGGGCCCACTCAGCATAGAGTTCAAAAGTTGAAGGTGAACACTGGTTGCAACGTCGGCGGCACGCGGCGTGGCAGCTCCTCATTCACGAGCTCCGCCGCAAGGGCGCGGCCTGGGGCGGGGACGGTCGGGTCTCCGGGCCCCTGGGAGGGTAAATCATGTCGATGGACACGCCGGGTTCACAGTCGTCGCTGCACCGCGCCAACCTGGAGCGGGTGCTGCGCGCGGTGCGGATGGCGGGGTCGCTGACGCAGGCGGAGATCGCCCGGGGGACCGGTCTCTCGGCGGCGACGGTCTCCAACATCGTCCGGGAGCTGAAGGAGAGCGGCACCGTCGTGGTCGCCGACACCTCCTCGGGCGGGCGCCGGGCGCGCTCGGTCTCGCTCAGCGGGGACGCCGGGATCGTGGTCGGCGTCGACTTCGGCCACTCCCACCTGCGGGTGGCGGTCGGCAACCTGGCGCACCGGGTGCTCGCCGAGGAGAGCGAGCCGATGAACGTGGACGTCTCGGCCGCGCAGGGCTTCGACCGGGCCGAGGCCCTGGTGGAGCGGCTGCTGGAGCAGGCCGGCTTCCGGCCTGACAAGGTGATCGGGGTCGGCCTCGGAGTGCCGGGCCCGATCGACGTGGAGACCGGCGCGCTCGGCTCCACCGCGATCCTGCCGGGCTGGACGGGCATCGCGCCGGGCCGTGAACTCTCCTCCCGGCTGGGCATGGAGGTCTACGTCGACAACGACGCCAACCTCGGCGCACTGGGCGAGCTGGTCTGGGGCGCCGGGCGCGGCCTGAGCGACCTGGCCTACATCAAGGTGGCCAGCGGCGTCGGCTCGGGCCTGGTGATCAACGGTCAGATCTACCGCGGCCCGGGCGGCACGGCCGGTGAGATCGGGCACATCACCCTGGACGAGGCAGGGCCGGTCTGCCGCTGCGGCAACCGGGGGTGCCTGGAGACCTTCGTCGGCTCCCGCTACCTACTCAACCTCTTGAACGCGAGCCATGAACGCGAGCTGACCCTCTCCTCGGTCGTCCAACTGGCCCAGGACGGGGATCTGGGGTGCCGTCGGGTGATCGCCGACGCCGGACGGCAGATCGGCACCGGTGTCGCGATGCTCTGCAACCTGCTCAACCCCCGCCGGGTGATCCTCGGCGGAGACCTCGCCGAGGCCGGTGAGCTGGTACTTTCCCCGATTCGCGACTCCGTGGCGCGCTATGCGATCCCCTCGGCAGCCCGTCAGCTCTCCATCGTCCCGGGCACCCTGGGGGGCCGTGCGGAGGTGCTGGGAGCGCTCGCGCTGGTCATGAGCGAGATGGGCGAAACGGGCGCACTCGGACATTCCGCGCACTCGTCAACCGCTCGAAGCTGACCCGCAAACCGTACAAATGTATCAACTTAGCCTTCGAGAAGATAACGAAAGGGTTTGGATCGCAGCACCGCTGGGTTTACTTGTTGACGACAAGGTGGAGTGACGGGTTGACTCCCTTCCACCTTGCCGCGACGTTGCGGCTCCGTCAGGGAGGCACCCCCCACCATGAACGCAATGATGCGTCGCGTCGTCATCGGCACCGCCGCGGTCTCGATGGCCCTCACCATGGCCGCCTGTGGCAAGGCCGGTGGCGGCACCTCGGCAAGCAGCGGTGACACCAAGACCGTTGGCCTGCTCCTGCCGGAGAACTCCTCCTCGGTCCGCTACGAGTCCTTCGACAAGCCGCTGATCACGGCCAAGATCAAGGACCTCTGCTCGGACTGCGACGTCAAGTACAACAACGCCAACGGCGATGCGGCGACCCAGAAGCAGCAGTTCGACACGATGGTCTCGCAGGGCGTCAAGGTGATCCTGCTGGACGCGGTGAACGCCAAGGGCACCGAGTCCTGGGTGACCGACGCCGCCAAGAAGGGCGTCAAGGTCATCGCGTACGACCGCCTCGCCGCCGGCCCGGTCGCCGCCTACATCTCCTTCGACAACGAGAAGGTCGGCGAGCTGCAGGGCCAGGCGCTGATCAGCGCGCTCGGCGCGAACGCCTCCAGCGACAGCATCGTCATGATCAACGGTGACGACGCCGACCCGAACGCCGGTCAGTTCAAGGCCGGTGCGCACAAGGTGCTCGACACCGGCGTGAAGAAGATCGCCTACGAGCAGTCCGGCCAGTGGCAGCCGACCGTGGCCAGCCAGAAGATCGGCGCCGCGATCACCGCGCTCGGCAAGACCGGCTTCCAGGGCGTCTACTCCGCCAACGACGGCATGGCCGCCGCCATCATCACCGCGCTCAAGGCCCAGGGCATCACCAACGTCCCGGTCGGTGGCCAGGACGCCGCCTCGGACGCCATCCAGCGCATCCTGACGGGTGACCAGGCGTACACCATCTACAAGGCGTACAAGCCGGAGGCCGAGGGTGCGGCCACCATCGCCGTCAACCTGCTGCACAACCTGAGCGTGTCCGGCGTGGCCACCTCGATGACCGCCAGCGGCAGCAGCAACATCCCCTCGCTGCTGCTCACCCCGGTCGTGGTGACCAAGGCCAACATCCAGAGCACCGTGATCGCGGACGGCCTCTACAAGGCCAGCGACATCTGCACCGCCCAGTACGCCGACGCCTGCAAGGCCGCCGGCATCCAGTAAACGGCCGAGGCCGGCCGGACCCTCCTGACGGGTCCGGCCGGCTGTTCGCCGTCCGGCGTACGGGCCTTGGCCGGGTACGCCTCCCCTTGTCTCCCGCACTACCTCTTCGCGCCCGGGGCGGCGCGTGGCTGACCCGGTCCGGTGGCAGATCCCCCAGGACCCGGGCACGAAGGAGCCCAGACACCATGGTTCACACAGACGCACCCATCCTGGCGTTGCGCTCGGTCTCCAAGCGATTCGGTGCCGTCCAGGTGCTCACCGGCGTCGACCTGGAGGTGCGCGCCGGACAGGTGGTCGCGCTGGTCGGCGACAACGGCGCCGGCAAGTCCACCCTGGTCAAGACCATCGCCGGGGTCCACCCGATCGACGAGGGCGCCATCGAGTGGGCCGGCAAGCCGGTCCACCTGAACCGTCCTCAGGACGCCCAGGCGCTCGGCGTCGCGACGGTCTACCAGGACCTCGCGCTCTGCGACAACCTCGACGTGGTCGCCAACCTCTTCCTCGGCCGCGAGCTCGTGCGCGGCGGCCGCCTGGACGAGGTGGCCATGGAGAAGCGGGCCAAGGAGCTGCTCGACACGCTCTCGATCCGGATCCCCAGCGTGCGCATCCCGGTCGCGGCCCTCTCCGGCGGCCAGCGCCAGGTGGTGGCGATCGCCCGCGCGCTGGTCGGCGACCCGAAGATCGTCATCCTCGACGAGCCGACCGCCGCCCTCGGCGTCGAGCAGACCGCCCAGGTCCTGGACCTGGTCGAGCGGCTGCGCGAGCGCGGCCTCGGCGTGATCCTGATCAGCCACAACATGGCGGACGTGCGGGCCGTGGCGGACGAGGTCGCGGTGCTGCGGCTGGGCCGCAACAACGGCGTCTTCCCGGTCGCGACCACCAGCCACGAGACGATCATCTCCGCCATCACCGGCGCCACCGACAACGCGGTGACCCGGCGCCAGGCCCGGGTGGCGGGGGCGAACCAGTGAGCAAGCACTCCACCACCCAGAACGCCTCCCGGACGAACGGCATTACAGTGACCGAGACTTCAGCGACGAACGTCCCCGCCGTGGACCCCCGGCTGCTGGTGCGCGAGCGCGGCTTCGCCGGCTACCTGGCCGAGTTCAAGAGCAAGTTGCGCAGCGGCGACCTGGGTTCGGTCCCCGTGGTGCTCGGTCTGATCCTGATCGCCGCCATCTTCCAGGGCCTGACCGGCAACTTCCTGAACGCCGGCAACCTCTCCAACATCGCCCTCTACATCGCGGGCCCGGGCCTGATCTCGGTCGGCATCGTCTTCGTGCTGCTGCTCGGCGAGATCGACCTCTCGCTCGGCTCGGTGGCCGGCGTCTCGGCCGCCATCTCCGCGGTGCTCTCCATCCAGCACGGCGTCAACGAGTACCTGGCGATCGTGATCGCCATCGTGGCGGCGCTGGCGATCGGCGCGCTGCACGGCTTCTTCTTCGCGAAGATCGGCGTGCCGGCCTTCGTCGTCACGCTGGCCGGCATGCTGACCTGGAGTGGTCTGCAGGGCTATGTGATGGGCAACACCGGGACGCTGAACAACATCCCGAACGGCGTGATCGCCAACCTGGACAACTACTTCTTCGACTCGGTCGCCGCCGCCTACGGCCTGGCCGCGGTCAGCGTGGCCGGCTACCTGGTGGCCGCGCTGAGGGGCGCCAGGAGCCGCCGCGAGGCCGGACTGCCGTTCCGCCCGGTCAGCGAGATCGCGCTGCGCGCCGGCCTGCTGGCCGTCCTCGCCTTCGGTGCCGCCTACGTCCTCAACCAGGACCGCGGCCTGCCGCTGGCCCTGGTGGTGCTGCTCGGTGTGGTGATCGTCACCGACTTCGTGCTGCGCCGCACCACCTACGGCCGCAAGGTCTTCGCGGTCGGCGGCGGCGTCGAGGCGGCCCGCCGGGCCGGTATCAACGTGGCCCGGCTGCGGATCTCGGTCTACATGATCTCGGCCGGCCTGGCGTCGGTCGGCGGCCTCTTCATGGCCTCGCAGGCCGGATTCGCCGACAAGCAGACCGGCAGCGGCTTCGTCCTGATGAACGCCATCGCGGCGGCCGTCATCGGCGGGACCAGCCTCTTCGGCGGTCGGGGCAAGACCTGGTCGGCGCTGCTGGGCGCGCTGGTGATCCAGTCGATCATCACCGGCCTGGACCTGGAGGGCATCAGCCAGTCGATCCAGTACATGATCACCGGCGCGGTGCTGCTCGGTGCCGTGGTGCTCGACTCGGTCTCCCGCCGCACCCAGAAGTCCGCCGGCCGCGGCTGATACCACCCCGAAGCCCGGAACGCGCCACCAAAGGGGGCGCGTTCCGGGCCTTCGCGCGCCCCGCCGGGGCCGCCCTCCCCGCACTCTGTCCGGCGGGTGGACATTAGACTCGACCAGCCGGACGAGTCCGAAGGGGCTCCCGGGACCGGGTTCACCCGGACACGTACTGACTGAGGAGGAACGGGTGGCCCTGCTGACCCGCATTCGGGGACCGCGCGATCTCGACCGGCTCACCCCGGGACAGCTGGCTGACCTGGCGCAGGAGATCCGGGACTTCCTGATCGAGGAGGTCGCCAAGACCGGCGGCCACCTCGGCCCCAACCTCGGCGTGGTGGAGCTCACCATCGCGCTGCACCGGGTCTTCGACTCCCCGCGCGAGCGGATCCTCTTCGACACCGGGCACCAGAGCTACGTCCACAAGCTGCTGACCGGTCGGCAGGACTTCACCCGGTTGAAGATGAAGGGCGGCCTGTCCGGCTACCCGTCCCGGGCCGAGTCCGAGCACGACGTGATCGAGAACTCGCACGCCTCCACGGTGCTCGGCTACGCCGACGGCATCGCCAAGGCCACCCAGTTGCAGGGCCTCAAGGACTGCCCGGTGGTCGCGGTCACCGGTGACGGCGCGCTGACCGGCGGCATGGCCTGGGAGGCGCTGAACAACATCGCCGACGGCAGGGACCGCCCGGTGATCATCGTGGTCAACGACAACGAGCGCTCCTACTCGCCGACCATCGGCGGCCTGGCCAACCACCTCACCACGCTGCGCACCACCCAGGGCTACGAGCGCTTCCTGACCTGGGGCAAGGACGCGCTGCAGCGCACGCCGGTGGTCGGCCAGCCGCTGGCCGGGGCGCTGCACGGCGCCAAGAAGGGCCTCAAGGACTTCATCGCCCCGCAGGGCATGTTCGAGGACCTCGGCCTCAAGTACCTCGGCCCGATCGACGGCCACGACATCACCGCCCTGGAGTCGGCGCTGCGCCGCGCCCGCGGCTTCGGCGGCCCGGTCATCGTGCACTGCATCACCGAGAAGGGCCGCGGCTACCAGGCCGCGCTGCAGAACGAGGAGGACCGCTTCCACGCGGTCGGCGTCATCCACCCCGACACCGGCCTGCCGGTGAAGACCTCCGGCAAGGACTGGACCTCGGTCTTCGGCGAGGAGATGGTCGAACTCGGCCGCGAGCGCAAGGACATCGTGGCGATCACCGCCGCGATGCTGCACCCGGTGGGCCTGGCGCCGTTCGCCAAGGCCTTCCCGAAGCGGACCTTCGACGTCGGCATCGCCGAGCAGCACGCGGCCGTCTCGGCCGCCGGCCTGGCGACGGCCGGTCTGCACCCGGTGGTCGCGGTCTACGCGACCTTCCTCAACCGGGCCTTCGACCAGGTCCTGATGGACGTGGCGCTGCACAAGTTGGGCGTCACCTTCGTGCTCGACCGCGCGGGCGTCACCGGCACCGACGGCGCGTCGCACAACGGCATGTGGGACATGTCGATCCTCCAGGTCGTCCCCGGGCTGCGGCTGGCCGCCCCGCGCGACGCCGACCAGCTGCGCGCCCAGCTGCGCGAGGCGGTCGAGGTCACCGACGCCCCGACCGTGGTCCGCTACTCCAAGGGCTCGGTCGGCCCGGCGGTGGCCTCGGTCGGCCGGATCGGCGGCATGGACGTGCTGCACGGCTCCGCCGACCAGCTGCCCGAGGGCGAGCACCGGGCGGACGTACTGATCGTCTCGGTCGGCGCGCTGGCCCCGCTCTGCCTGGACCTGGCCGCGCTGCTGGACGCCCAGGGCATCAGCTCCACCGTGGTCGACCCGCGCTGGGTCAAGCCGGTGGACGCCGCCCTGCCGGGCCTGGCGGCCGAGCACCGGGTGGTCGTCACGGTCGAGGACAACGGCCGGGCCGGCGGCGTCGGCTCCGCGGTCGCCCAGGCGCTGCGCGACGCCGAGGTGGACCTGCCGCTGCGCGACTTCGGCATCCCGCAGGAGTTCCTGGACCACGCCAAGCGCGAGGAGATCCTCGCCGAGATCGGCCTGACCGCGCCGGACATCGCCCGCCAGGTCACCGCGCTGGTCTCGCGGCTGGAATCCGTCACGGTGCGTGCCTGATCCCTTGCAGGGAACCGGAATTGCATGATTTACAGCTCATAGTGCAGGGACCGGCGGCACTCCCGCCGGTCCCTCCGGGTAGGTTGTCATTCGTGCCGACCGACTCCACGACCCTCACGCGCCTCGTCGCGCTGTACGCCAGGCTGCCTGACCGCGTACGGACGGGGTACTGGACCAGAGTCGTCCCGGTGCTCACCGTGCTGGCGGTCGCCACGCACATCCCCTCGTTCCTGCGGCCGGTCTGGAGCCCGGACGAGGGCTACCTCGCCACCCAGGCCCGGATGCTGGCCGACGGCGGAGTCCTCTACGACACCGTGGTCGACCGAAAGCCGCCTCTGCTGCCCTGGCTCTACGAGGCCTGCTTCTCGGTCTTCGGCTCGCTCTCACTCTGGCCGCTGCGCACCCTGGCCATCGTGGCCCACCTCGCCACCGCCCTGCTGCTGGCCTCGATCGCCCGCAGCCGCTGGGGCAACCGCGCGGGCGGCGCGGCCGGCGCCCTCTACCTGCTGCTCTCCATCGGGCTCTCCCCGGAGGACACCCAGGCGGCGACCTTCGAGGTCTTCATGCTGCCCGCGATGGTGGCGGCCTTCCGCTATGCCGAGCGCCGGCGCTGGCTGGCCGCCGGGATAGCGGTCGCGATCTGCTCGCTGACCAAGCAGACCGGCGGCGCGGTGCTGCTGCCGGTGCTCTGGATGCTCTTCCAGGACGCCCGCCGGCGCGGAGTGCGCTGGCGGCCCGCGCTGCTCAAGATCGGCTTCGGTTTCGCGGTGCCGATAGCCCTGGTCGCGGTGATCCTCACCAAGCCGAAGGGCTTCCTCTTCTGGGTGGTCACCGGCAGCGGCGACTACGCATCGCTGGGCGGCGGCGCCTGGTGGCAGATGCTCGGCCGGGCGCTGGGCAACTCGGCGATCCTGGCCGCGGCCGGCCTCGGCTTCCTGCTGCCGCTGGGCCGGCGGCTCTGGCTGCGCTACCGCGTCGGGCGCGAGCTGCCGACCGCAGGCACCTCCCGCGGCTCCACCGGCGACCTGTGGATCTTCCTGTTCTCCTCGGTGGTCGCGGTCGCCACCGGCTTCCACTTCTTCGGCCACTACTACCTGCAGCTGATGCCGCCGCTGGTGCTGCTGGGCGTCGGGGCCGTCTCGGTCTCGGCGATCAGCTGGCGCCCGGTGCTGGCGTACAGCATGGTGGCCTCGTTCGCCTTCTGGGTGCTGGCGGTGGCCTGGCCGGGCGAGCAGCTGAGCCAGACCACGGCGGTGGCCACCGCCGTTGCGGCCCGCAGCACCCCCAAGGACACCGTCCTGGTCTGGGGCATGCATCCGGAGCTCTACTACCTCTCCGACCGCAAGCCGGTCACCCGCTACCTGACCGCCGGCTTCCTGACGAACTTCAGCGGCGGCAAGGGCACCGCGGACGTCGGCGAGCAGTACAGCGTTCCGGACGCCTGGCAGACCTTCGACCAGGAGATCAACGCCAAGGGCCTGCCGGAGATCGTGGTCGACGACTCGGGCAACGCGCCCTACCAGCCCACCATGGTGCCGGTCATCGAGAACCTGCTGGACAGCCACTACGACGTGGTCGGCGCCTTCGGAGACACGATGGTCTACCGGCTCAGGAAGTGAACCGGTAGACCAGGACCGACGTGCTGCGTCGTCAGGTGTTACGACGGCCGATCGTGCGACGGGTGCCCATCACCATCCCGGCGGCGGTGAAACCGAGGAGGCAGGTCAGGCCTCCGACCACGACGTTGTTCCAGATCATGCCCTTTGTCGCGGTGTGGCCGATGGTCACGACCCACGGCGAGATGATCAGGAAGACGCCCGCTGCCGTCATCGCCCAGGTGAGCCCGAACATCCGGGCCGGGGCGACGGTGAGGCCGAGTCCCAGTGCCGCGATCGACAGCCCCATGATGAGGTTGACGAGGGTCAGCTCGTGGCTGGCGGCGCTGAAGTGCACGACGTAGGGCGAGATGGCCAGGTACAGACCCGCGAGGAAGACCAGTCCGTCGACTGCCACTCCCTGCGGCCCGTCCATCATGCGCGCGTACCGGTTCCGCATCTCCGAGATGTCCGGGTGGGTGGAGAGGTCACCGGGGTGATGTGAGACGTCGGCCATAACGACTCGCCTCCTTCGGGTGTGCAAGTGGTGCGATGTGCTTGGCCTATCCGTATTATGCGCTTTGTCCTAAATTGCTGCACGGCCCAGAGCGGCCGGAAACACCGAAGGGCGGCACGCTCCGGTGGGAGCGTGCCGCCCTTCGGCGTGTGCCGCGACTAGGCCGGGATGCTGGCCAGGCCGGGGGCGAGGAACTTCTTGCCGTTCACCCGCTCGGAGACACCCTCACGGTCCAGGTACGGGGTGATCCCGCCCAGGTGGAAGGGCCATCCGGCGCCGGTGATCATGCACAGGTCGATGTCCTGCGCCTCGCCGACGACGCCCTCGTCGAGCATCAGTCCGATCTCCTGCGCCACCGCGTCCAGCGAGCGGGCGAGCACCTGCTCGCCGGTCAGCACGGTGTCGCCGAACTGGAGCAGCGCCAGCACCTCGGGGTCCAGCACCTGCTGGCCGTCCACCCAGATGTAGAAGCCGCGCTTGCCGGCCTTGACCACCCGGCCGAGGTTCTCCGAGACCGAGAAGCGGTCCGGGAACGCCCGGTGCAGGGTCTCCGAGACGTGCTGCGCGATGGCCGGGCCGACCAGCTCCAGGAGCACGATCGGGGACATCGGCAGGCCGAGCGGGAGCACGCCCTGCTCGACCGTCTCGATCGGGGTGCCCTCGTCGATGATGGCCTGGATCTCGCCCATGAAGCGGGTCAGGATCCGGTTCACCACGAACGCCGGGGCGTCCTTGACCAGGACGGCGGTCTTCTTCAGCTTCTTCGAGACACCGAACGCGGTGGCCAGCGACGCGTCGTCGGTCTGCTCGCCGCGGACGATCTCCAGCAGCGGGAGGATCGCGACAGGGTTGAAGAAGTGGAAGCCGACGACTCGCTCGGGGTGCTCCAGCTTGGAGGCCATCTCGGTGACCGACAGCGAGGAGGTGTTGGTGGCGAGCACGCAGGTGGGCGAGACGACCGCCTCCAGGTCCGCGAAGACCTGCTGCTTGACGCCCATCTCCTCGAAGACGGCCTCGATGACGAAGTCCGCGTCGGCGAAGCCGGCGGCCTTGTCCAGCGAGCCGGAGACCAGGCCCTTGAGGCGGTTCGCCTTGTCCTGGTTGATCCGCTTCTTGGCCAGCAGCTTGTCGATCTCGGCGTGCACGTAGCCCACGCCCTTGTCGATCCGCTCCTGGTCGATGTCGGTGAGCACCACCGGCACCTCCAGACGGCGCGCGAAGAGCAGCGCCAGCTGGGAGGCCATCAGACCGGCGCCGACCACGCCGACCTTGCCGACCGGGCGGGCCAGCGACTTGTCCGGCGCGCCGAAGGGCTTCTTGGCCCGACGCTGCACCAGGTTGAACGCGTACAGACCGGCGCGCAGCTCGCCACCCATGATCAGGTCGGCCAGCGCCACGTCCTCGGCGTCGAAGCCCTTCTGCAAGTCTCCGTCCTTCGCCGCGGCCATGATGTCCAGCGCGCGGTAGGCGGCCGGGGCGGCGCCGTGCACCTTGGAGTCGGCGACCGCGCGACCCCAGGCGATGCACTGGTCCCAGTTGTCGCCGCGGTCGATCTCCGGGCGCTCGACCACGGTGTCGCCCTTGAGGACCTTGGCGGCCCACAGGATCGACTGCTCCAGGAAGTCGGCGGGCTCGAAGATCGCGTCGGCGATGCCGAGCTCGAACACCTCCTTGCCCTTGAGCTGCTTGTTCTGGCTCATCGAGTTCTCGATGATGACCTTGACCGCGTTGGCCGGGCCGACCAGGTTCGGCAGGATGGTGCAGCCGCCCCAGCCGGGAACCAGGCCGAGGAAGACCTCGGGCAGCGAGAACGCCGGGACGCCCGTGCTGACGGTGCGGTAGGTGCAGTGCAGACCGACCTCGACACCGCCGCCCATCGCGGCACCGTTGTAGAAGGTGAAGGTCGGCACCGGCAGTGCGGCGATCCGCTTGAAGACGTCGTGGCCGCCCTTGCCGATGGCCAGCGCGTCGCTGTGCTCCTTGAGCACCTCGACGCCCTTGAGGTCGGCGCCGACCGCGAAGATGAACGGCTTACCGGTGATCGCGACGGCGACCACCTTGCCGTCGGCGGCCTCGGCCTCGACCTGGTCCAGCGCCTCGGACAGCTTGGCCAGCGAACCCGGGCCGAAGGTGGTCGGCTTGGTGTGGTCGAAGCCGTTGTCCAGCGTGATCAGGGCCAGCTTGCCGGCCTGCAGCGGCAGGTCCAGGTGGCGGACGTGCGCCGTGGTGACGACCTCGCCGGGGAACAGCTCGGCGGCACGCTTGAGAAGCTCAGTGGTGCTCATCTTCACTTACCACCCTCGAAGTGCGGGTTCTCCCAGATGACGGTCCCGCCCATGCCCATGCCGATGCACATGGTGGTCAGGCCGTACCGGATGTCCGGGCGCTGCTCGAAGCGGCGGGCCAGCTGGTTCATCAGGCGCACGCCGGTGGAGGCCAGCGGGTGGCCGTACGCGATCGCGCCGCCGTACGGGTTGACGCGCTCGTCGTCGTCCGCGATGCCGTAGTGGTCCAGGAGCGAGAGCACCTGGACGGCGAAGGCCTCGTTGATCTCGAAGGCCTGGATGTCGTCGATCGTCAGACCGGCCTTGGCCAGCGCCTTCTCGGTCGCCGGCACCGGGCCGATGCCCATGACCTCGGGCTCGACGCCCGCGTAGGCGAACGAGACCATGCGCATCTTGATCGGCAGGCCGAGCTCCAGGGCCACGTCCTCGGCCGCGAGCAGCGACGCGGTGGCGCCGTCGTTCAGGCCGGCCGCGTTGCCCGCGGTGATGTTGCCGTGCACCCGGAACGGGGTCTTGAGGCCCGCCAGGTTCTCCATCGTGGTGCCCGGGCGCATCGGCTCGTCGGTGGTGGCCAGGCCCCAGCCGGTCTCGCCGGCGTCGGGGTTGGTGTTCCGCACCGAGATCGGCACCAGGTCGGGCTGGATGTCGCCGTTGGCGTACGCCTTGGCGGCCTTCTCCTGCGAGCGCACCGCGTAGGCGTCGCAACGCTCCTTGGTGATGTGCGGGAGCCGGTCGTGCAGGTTCTCCGCCGTCATGCCCATGAACAGCGCCGACTCGTCGACGATCTTCTCGGAGATGAAGCGCGGGTTCGGGTCGACGCCCTCACCCATGGGGTGGCGGCCCATGTGCTCGACGCCACCGGCGAGGACGACGTCGTACGCGCCGAAGGCGATACCGCCGGCCGTGGCGGTGACGGCGGTCATCGCGCCGGCGCACATGCGGTCGATCGCGTAGCCGGGCACGGACTTCGGCAGCCCGGCCAGCAGACCGACGCTACGGCCGATGGTCAGGCCCTGGTCGCCGATCTGGGTGGTGGCCGCGATGGCGATCTCGTCGATCCGCTCGACGGGCAGGTTCGGGTTGCGGCGCACGAGTTCCCGGATGCACTTGACGACCATGTCGTCCGCCCGGGTCTCGTGGTAGATGCCCTTCGGGCCGGCCTTGCCGAACGGGGTGCGGACGCCATCGACGAAGACGACGTCCCTCGCGGTACGAGGCACGGGGGCTCTCCTCCCAGGGACCAACAGAACAGGTGGCAGGCCGCCACCGGAACCCCGTCACGGGGACGGCCGAGCAGCACTGCTTCACCGCCATGCTACTGGTCGGTAACCAACTTGCCCAGGGCCGGGGTCCCCACGGGCTTGTGTCCCGCGACACGTCCCCGGGCGAGTCCAAGGGCTCGCCCGGGGAACGCGTGCGGCTACTCGCTCGGCGGCGTCTTCGCAGCCGTCTCGAAGGCCGTGGCCAGCACCGGGGCGACCAGCTCGACCTGCCAGCGCCGGGCCCCCAGGGTGCGCAGCGCGCCGGCGATGGTGGCCGCGGTGGCCTCGGCCGGCGGCTCCCAGGAGACCCGGCGGACCAGCTCGGGCGTGATCAGGTTCTCGGCCGGCAGGTTGTTCTGCTCGGCCAGCTCGGTCACCGCGGCGCGCGCCGCGGAGAGCCGGGCGGCGGCCACCGGGTCCTTCTCGGCCCAGGCGCGCGGCGGCGGCGGGCCCTCGTGCGGCGCGGTGGCCGGCGGCAGCTGCGCCTCCGGGATCGCCCGGGCGCGCTCCAGCGCGGCCATCCACTGCTCCAGCTGCCGGCGGTGCACCCGCGGGCCGAAGCCCTGGACGGCCTGCAGGGCCGGCACGTTCAGCGGCATGGCGAGGGCCGCGGCGACGATCGCGGCGTCCGAGAGCACCCGGCCCGGCGAGACGTCCCGCTCCTGGGCGATCCGGTCGCGGGCCTGCCAGAGCTCGCGGACCGCTGCCAGCTGCCGGCGCCGACGCACCTTGTGCAGCCCGGAGGTGCGGCGCCAGGGGTCCACCCGGGGGGTCGCGCGCGGTGCGGCCGCGATCGCGGCGAACTCCTCCAGCGCCCATTCGAGCTTGCCCTGGCCGTCCAGCTCCTGTTCGAGTGCGTCCCGCAGCTCGACCAGCACCTCGACGTCCAGAGCGGCGTAGCGCAGCCACGGCTCGGGCAGCGGGCGGGTGGACCAGTCCACCGCCGAGTGCTCCTTGGCCAGCGTGTAGCCGAGCACGCTCTCGGTCATCGGGCCCAGGCCCACCCGGGGGAACCCGGCGATCCGTCCGGCGAGTTCGGTGTCGAAGAGCTGACGCGGCCTCATTCCGACCTCGGCGAGGCACGGCAGGTCCTGGGTGGCGGCGTGCACCACCCATTCGGCGTCGGCCAGCGCCTCGCCGAGCGCGCTCAGGTCGGTACAGGCCGCCGGGTCGATCAGCGCGGTGCCGGCGCCCGCGCGGCGCAGCTGGATCAGGTAGGCACGCTGGCCGTAGCGGTACCCGGAGGCCCGCTCGGCGTCGACGGCCACCGGTCCGGTGCCTGCCGCGAAGGCCGCGACGACGGCGGCCAGCGCCGTTTCGTCAGCGACGACGGGAGGGAGGCCGTCCCGGGGTTCGAGGAGCGGGACCGGCTGTGTCTCTACGGCGATGGCATCGATGGCTTCGGTCACTCACCAAGGGTACGACGAGCCTCGTGGGCGGGAGCCTGATCGTCAGCCGTGGACCTGCCGGAACGCCAACGGCGGTCCGGAGGAAACGTTCCTCCGGACCGCCGCGCGGCCGCTCAGTGGATGATGCCGGTCCGCAGGGCGACGGCGACCATGCCCGCCCGGTCGCCGGTGCCCAGCTTGCGGGCGATCCGGGCCAGGTGGCTCTTGACGGTCAGGGCGGAGAGGCCCATCGCGACGCCGATGGCCTTGTTCGACTGGCCCTCCGCGACCAGCCGCAGGACCTCGACCTCGCGCCCGGAGAGCTCGCGGTAGGTGGTCGGCTGCGTACCGGGCGCGCCGGGCGCCCCGGGAGCGCCGCCGTGGCCGGGCGTGCCGGGCATCCCGGGACGGCGCATCCGGCCGGCCAGGCCGCCCGCGCCGATCGGCAGCCCGGGGCGTCCGGGCATCGCGACGTTGGTGCGGGTGCCGGTCACCACGTAGCCCTTGACGCCGCCGGCCAGCGCGCTGCGGACCGCGCCGATGTCGTCGGCGGCCGAGAGCGCCAGGCCGTTGGGCCAGCCGGCTGCCCGGGTCTCGGCCAGGATGGTGAGCCCGGAGCCGTCCGGGAGGTGGACGTCGGCCACGCAGATGTCGCGCGGCGTGCCGACCCGGGGACGGGCCTCGGCAATGGAGGACACCTCGATGACGTCGCGCACACCGAGAGCCCACAGATGCCGCGTGACGGTGTTGCGGACCCGGGGGTCAGCGATCACCACCATGGCGGTGGGCTTCGTCGGACGGTAGGCAACCACGTTCGCGGGGTGGTCGAGAAGGACCGACACCAGGCCTCCTGTGGGGAGTGGCGGACGGAACCCCGAGGGGGGAAGGAGTCGGAGTGTTCCGCGTATGGAAAGGGTCACAGACTGCTTCGGCATCATCCGCGCCCGGCTTTAGCGAAAGATCACTATCTAGTGAGTCACAATACGGACAAATCGAGCAGGCGAGTGATGCGACATGCCTGCGACTCGGGCGGAAATCGGTCCCGAAAAGTCGTAAACGGACATGCCGGGGCGCCGAGTTGACGCATGGTGACGCCCCGCGTGCGTGCGGTGGCACGGCGCGGGGCGGTGGGCGGGGTGCGAGGGCCCGTCAGCCTTCAGTGTGAGCGCGGCCGGCGACGGGCAGGCATCGGGACCACTCCGCCGAGTGACGGCGCGTCAGGCAGTGACAGGGGCGCGGGCATCGACGGCGGGAGCCCGCCGCAGATGCAGAGCAGGTCCGCCCAGGCGGCCAGGTGCCGCTCGAAGCGGCCGTCCGAGGGCGTCCAGGAGGCCCGGACCTCGATCTCGGTGGAGGAGGCCCGGTCGGACAGCGCGCCGAAGTACTGCGAGGAGCTGCGCGACACCGTGCCGCTCGGCTCGCCCGCGATCGCGCCATGGGTCTGCAACGAGTCCGTCAGCCAGGCCCAGCCGACCTCGGAGAGCATCGGGTCGTCCGCGATCTCGTGCTCCAGCTCGGCGCGCGTCATGGTGACGATCCGGAACTCGCCGTTCCAGGCCTCCTGGCCCGCCGGGTCGTACAGCAGCACGAGGCGGCCGTCGGCCACCTCCTCGCCGTCCACCTCGACCGAGGCGGTCACCGCCCAGCTGTACGGCGCCAGCCGGCGCGGCGCCGGGGTGGGGGCGAGCTGCACCTCGGGGCGCAACCGCGCTCCCGCCAGCGCCTCCACCGCGCTGCGGAACTCGATCGGCGCCGATTCCTTGCTCGTCCCGCCACTCTGTGCGGGGTTCCCGCCGACCGCTGCCATGACCTGAAGACTAGGCGGCGCGCGGCCATGATGCGCGGAACTGCTGCCCGCGTGGCGCTGTGTCTTGGCCCGCTGTCCCGTTCTGTGCCGGTACGCCCCGACCGGCTGACCTTGGAGGAACTGACGAGTGGCCCCGGGCGGTCCTTGAGGACTCGCGTGGGAGGATGGCCGCGTGAGTGAGACAACCGCAGCCCAGACCGGTCAGCAGGCTCCCGCGCGCCGCGGCGCCGCGTACGACTCCGCGTTCCTGCGCGCCTGCCGGCGAGAGCCGGTTCCGCACACCCCCGTGTGGTTCATGCGCCAGGCGGGCCGCTCGCTGCCCGAGTACCTGAAGATCCGCGAGGGCATCCCGATGCTCGAGTCGTGCATGCGGCCCGAGCTGGTCAAGGAGATCACCCTGCAGCCGGTGCGCCGGCACAAGGTGGACGCCGCGATCTTCTTCAGCGACATCGTGGTGCCGCTGAAGGCGGTCGGCATCGACGTCGACATCAAGCCCGGCATCGGCCCGGTGATCGCCGACCCGATCCGCACCCGCGAGGACCTCCAGCGGCTGCGCCCGCTGGAGCCCGACGACGTCCCCTACATCACCGAGGCGATCGGCCTGCTGGTGGCGGAGCTGGGCAGCACCCCGCTGATCGGCTTCGCCGGCGCGCCCTACACGCTGGCCAGCTACCTGGTCGAGGGCGGTCCCTCCAAGAACCACGAGCGCACCAAGGCCATGATGTACGGCGAGCCCGAGCTCTGGGCCGAGCTGGTCGACCGGCTCGCGGACATCACCGCCGGGTTCCTCAAGGTGCAGATCGAGGCCGGCGTCTCGGCCGTCCAGCTCTTCGACTCCTGGGTCGGCTCGCTGGCGCCCGACGACTACCGCCGCTCGGTGATGCCCGCCAGCACCAAGGTCTTCGACGCGGTCGCCTCCTACGGCGTGCCGCGGATCCACTTCGGCGTCGGGACGGGCGAGCTGCTCGGTCTGATGGGCCAGGCGGGTGCCGACGTGGTCGGCGTCGACTGGCGGGTGCCGCTGCACGAGGCCGCCCGCCGGGTCGGCCCCGGCAAGGCGCTGCAGGGCAACCTCGACCCCGCGGTGCTCTTCGCGCCGACCTCGGTGATCGAGACCAAGGCCCGCGAGGTGCTGCACTCCGCCTGCGCGATCGGCGAGAGCGGCCACATCTTCAACCTCGGCCACGGCGTTACGCCCGGCATGGACCCGGACGCCCTGAGTCGGCTGGTCGCCTTCGTCCACGAGAACAGCCAGCGCTGATAATTGGATCGCCGTCCCCCGGGTGTCTGTCGATACTCGGGGGATGAGTCGTTTCGAGGACTTCGACAGGCGCGGCTATCGGACGGTGGACGTCCGCACGGGGTACGGCGAGTGGGTCGCCGACTACGAGGACACCGTGCAGGACGTGATGGACCTGGCGCTGCTGGACGAACTCGCCGTCCCCGACTGGCCGTCGGTGCGCCGCGCGGCGGACCTCGGGTGCGGCACCGGGCGCACCGGGGTGTGGCTGCGGGGCGCCGGCGTCGCGGCGGCGGACGGGGTCGACCTGACGCCGCAGATGCTCGCGCTGGCACGTGAGAAGGGCGTCCACGAGCGCCTGGTGGAGGCGGACGTCGCCGCGACCGGGCTGCCGGGCGGCGGGTACGGGCTGGTGATCTGCTCGCTGATCGACGAGCACCTGGCCGACCTGCGGCCGCTCTACCGGGAGGCGGCGCGGCTGGCGGAGCCCGGCGCGCTCTTCGTCCTGGTGGTCTTCCACTCGCACTTCATCATGCTGAGCGGGATGCCCACGCACTTCACCGCCGCTGACGGGGAGCCGGTCGCCATCACCACCCACGTGCACCTGCTGAGCGACCATGTCGCGGCCGGTCTCGGCGCGGGCTGGCAGCTCGCGGAGCTGCGCGAGGGCGTGGTGGACGACCGCTGGGTGGCGGTGAAGCCGAAGTGGGAGCGCTACCGCGGGCACCCGGTGTCGGCGGCGCTGGTCTGGCGCAAGGCGTCCTGACGCGTTCTGCGAGACTGTGGAGCATGTCTGAACCACTACCGCAGGTCGTCGTGATCGGCGGCGGCATCGCCGGCCTTGCCGCTGCCGCTCTGCTCAGCGGGGCGGTCGGCGGGCCGGCGCGGGCCGTCGTGACGCTGCTGGAGGCGAGCGACCGCTTCGGGGGCAAGCTGAGGGTCGGTGAGGTGGGCGGGGTCCAGGTGGACCTCGGCGCCGAGGCGATGCTGGCGCGGCGTCCCGAGGCCGTCGACCTCGCGCGGGAAGTCGGCCTGGCCGACTTCCTGGAGCCGCCGACCACCGCCAAGGCCGCCATCTGGAGCCGGGACGCCCTCTGTCCGCTGCCCGCCGGGCAGTTGATGGGCGTCCCCGGCGACCTGGCCGCCCTCGCCGCCTCCGGAGTGGTCTCCGCCGAGGGGGTGCGCCGGGCCGGCCGCGAGGAGCCCGTCGAGGTCGGCGAGGACATCGCGATCGGCCGCTACATCGAAGCCCGGCTCGGCCGCGAGGTGCTCGACCGGCTGGTCGAGCCGCTGCTCGGCGGCGTCTACGCCGGGCACGCCGACGAGATCTCGCTGGGCGCCGCCGTCCCGCAGCTGCTGCCGATCGCCCGGGGCGGCGGCTCGCTGGTGGCCGGGGTGCACGAGCTGGTCTCCCGCGGGAGCACGGCCGCCGCGCCCGCACCGGTCTTCCAGGGCCTGCGCGGGGGCGTGGGCACCCTGCCGCCCGCGCTCGTCGCCGCCTGCGAACGCGCCGGGGCGCAGCTGCACACGCACGCCCCCGTCCAGTGGCTGCGCCGCACCCCCGAGGGGTGGCAGGTCCGCACCGCGGAGCGCACGATCAGCGCCGACGCGGTGCTGCTGGCCGTCCCCGCCCCCGTCGCGGCCCGGCTGCTCGGCGACGCCGCCCCGGGCGCGGCCGCCGAACTGGCCGCCGTCGAGTACGCGAGCATGGCCCTGGTCACGCTGGCCTTCCGGCGGGCCGACCTGCCCCGGCCGCCGAGCGGCAGCGGCTTCCTGGTCCCGCCGGTGGACGGCCGGGCGGTCAAGGCTTCCACCTTCTCCTCCAACAAGTGGGGCTGGCTGGCGCGCTCCGCGCCGGACACCGTCGTGCTGCGGACCTCGCTCGGCCGCCACCGCGAGGAGCAGGCCCTCCAGCTGCCCGACGAGGAGCTGGTCGCCCGCTCACTGGTCGACCTGGGCACGGCCGTCGGCCTGACCGCCGTGCCGTACGACACCGCCGTCACCCGCTGGACCGGCGGCCTGCCGCAGTACCCGGTGGGCCACCCGCAGCGGGTGGCCCGGATCCGCGCGCAGGCGGCCCAGGTCGGCGGCCTCGCGCTGGCCGGCGCGGCCTTCGACGGCGTGGGCATCCCGGCCTGCATCGCCAGCGCCCGGCGTGCGGTCAACGAGTTGTTGACCCCGCCGCTCGGCGCATCCCGTCCGGAAGGAACAATGTCGGCATGACCGATACCGCTGAGCAGGCGAAGAAGAAGGCGCGGGACCTCAACCAGGTCATCCGCTACACCATGTGGTCGGTGTTCAAGCTCAAGGACGCGCTGCCCGAGGACCGCAGCGCGCTGGCCACCGAGGTCGAGGAGCTGTTCGAGCAACTGGCCGCCAAGGACGTCACGGTGCGCGGCACCTACGACGTCTCCGGGCTGCGCGCCGACGCGGACCTGATGATCTGGTGGCACGCCGAGAACTCGGACGACCTGCAGGAGGCGTACAACCGCTTCCGCCGCACGGGCCTGGGCCGCCGGCTGGAGCCGGTCTGGTCGAACATGGCGCTGCACCGCCCGGCCGAGTTCAACAAGTCGCACATCCCGGCCTTCCTGGCCGACGAGACCCCGCGCGGCTACGTCTGCGTCTACCCGTTCGTCCGCAGCTATGAGTGGTACCTGCTGGAGGACGCCGAGCGTCGCCGGCTGCTCTCCGAGCACGGCCAGCTGGCCCGCGGCTACCCGGACGTCCGCGCCAACACGGTCGCCTCGTTCGCACTGGGCGACTACGAGTGGCTGCTGGCCTTCGAGGCGGACGAGCTGTACCGCATCGTCGACCTGATGCGCGACCTGCGCGCCTCCGAGACGCGGCTGCACGTCCGCGAGGAGGTGCCGTTCTTCACCGGGCGCCGCAAGCCGGTCGCCGAACTGCTGAACGGCCTGGTCTGATCCACCCCGCCCGGCCGCTGCGGCAGCTGTCCGTCAGCGCCGCAGCGGCCGCAGTGCGGCCCGCAGCCGGGCGTCCGGGACGGCGGCGGGACCGCCCATCGCCACGGCGGTGAGCAGCCGCTTCTCGTCCTGCACCCGCTCGCCCGGCCCGCTCAGGCGCTGCGGCAGCCGGACCGCCTCCAGCACCTCCTGCCCGGCCGGCGCCGCCCACCGGGTGTACGGCTGGACGTCCACCCGGGCCATCAGCAGCGTCCCCGTGGTGAGCACCAGCGGCAGCGAGAACCAGGCCAGCGCGGCGGCGGTGGTCTCGCGGCCCCCGGGCGCAGTCAGCGACATCGCCGCGACCATCAGCACCACCGAGAGCAGCAGCGCCTGCCGGACCTGGCGCAGCGACTGGACGACGCTCTCCCGGATCGCCGCCGGAGTGGCCAGGCCGGCCAGCGCCAGCCGGCTGCCTATCTCCAGCACCGTGCGGTGCGCGGCCAGGTTCTCGCGCAGCTGCGCGGTCAGGCACTGGCCGTCCGGACCTATCTCACCGATCAGCGCCCGCTCCAGGCGGCTGCGGCCCTGCGGGTCCACCACGGTCGTCCAGCCGGTGTGCGCCAGGTGCAGCCGGCCGCGCCCGCTCATCAGCACCAGTGCCAGGTCGACCACCCGCTCGGGCCCGCCGGCCAGGTACGCGGTCTCGTACAGCCCGATCCCGACCGCTTCGGCGGGTTCCTCGTCCTGCGGGCCGGCCAGCGCGTCCGCCGTTGCGGCGGTGCGGATCAGGCGCAGACAGGAGACCACGGCGACGACGCAGGCCGGGACGAGAAAGACGAGCCACATGGCCTTGTTCTAGACCGCCAGACTGCGCACGTCGCGCAAATCAGCCCCGCGATACCGAATCGTGACCGCACTGCCGTTCGGCCGAGGGCTGCTCACGAGAAGAGCAGCTCGCGGTCCTCGCCCAGGTGCGAGCGGAGTACGGCCAGCGCGCGCATGCTCTGGGTCTTCACGACGGAGGTGCTCACGCCGAGGATCTCGGCGGTGACCTCCACGCTGTGGTCCTCCCAGTGGCGCAGCAGCAGGATCGCCCGGTCGCGGCGCGGGAGCTGCGCGAGGGCGTCCAGAAGCGTGAGCCGCACGGCGGTGGCGTCCGGCGTGTCCGGCTGCTCCGGCAGCTTGTCGGTGGCCACCTCGCCGGTGCTGCGCAGCCGCTTGTGGTCGAGCAGGCTGTTCAGCAGCACCTTGCGGGCGTAGAGGAACGGGTCGGTGTCCCGCCGGGTTATCCGGGGCCACGCCACGTACATCTTGGTGAGGGTGGTCTGGGTGAGGTCCTGGGCCAGGTGCCAGTCCCGGCACATCAGGTAGGCGATCTGCCGCAGACGGGTTGCACCGCCCTCGGCGAAGGCGGTGAACTCTGCTTCTTTGCGCACCGGTGGATGCCCTTCTGGCTCTGTCGCTGGGAAGACGAACGGGCGTGGGGGGGGGGGGGGGGGGGGGGCCGGGGGGGGGCGGGGGGGGGGGGCGCCGGGCCGGCCCCCGGGGGGGGGGGGGGCCCCGCCCCCCCCCCCCCCCCGGGCCGGGGGCGCGGCCGGGGGCCCCCCCGGGGAC
>NZ_JARZAI010000020.1 GCF_029893355.1 Kitasatospora sp. MAA4 | reverse complement strand
TGCCCCCCCCGTACCCCTCACCCCGGCGCCGCGCCCCGCCCGTTGCCCGCCCCGCCCTACCCCCCGCGGTAACCGCGGGACGGCCCGGCGGGCGGGGGCCGCGGCGGCGCCCCCGGCCCGACGTCGATCCGCTAGCGAGCGGGCCAGGTGGGCACGATCGAGCGCTTGAAGGTGTAGGCGGTGACCCCGGCGAAGGAGGTGTACCAGGCCAGCGCTGCGGTTATCAGGCCCAGCCAGCCGCCGATCTTGGTGGCCGAGTCGTTCGGGCCGAAGGCGCCGATCGAGAGGACGACGAAGGTGATGGTCAGTGAGACGAAGACGGCGAACACGGCCCCGCTGATCCGCAGTGCGGCCACTGTCATGTAAGCGGTGAAGATGGCCCAGGCGAGCAGGAAGAGGCCGACCGCCTTGTGGGTGTCCGGGTTGGTGCCGAGGGCGGGCAACGCGTCCTTGACCAGGAAGTAGTAGGCGAGCCAGAACGCGCCGAAGGAGCTGAATGCGGTGGCGCCGAAGGTGTTGCCCTTGCGGAACTCCCACATTCCGGCCAGCAGCTGCGCGAGGCCGCCGTAGGCGAGGGCAAGCGGCAGCACCACGGCGCCCAGCTTCGCGTCCAGCAGGTTGGCGTTGAAGCAGCTGAGCACGAAGGTCGTCATGGCGAAGCCGGCCAGGCCCAGTGGTGCGGGGTCGGCAATCTCGGCGGTGGCGGCGGCTGGCGGAGCGGACTGCTGGGATGCCACGGGAGTCTTCCTTTCGGGGAGTTTGGGATGACCTGCGACAGAAGTCATATGCTGACGTGAATAGCGGCTTTAAAACAACTAGTACGCAGGGTTTTTATCATGTCTGATGAACTGTGATCTCTCGTGTGGGAATGGTGGGGCCACAGGTGTCAGAGTTGCTGCTGAGAATGCGATGAGATGCTTTATCGATAAGGCGCGCGAGTCTGCATTCGAACGTGATTCCGATCATGGGAACGTGTGAGCTAAGCGCAGCTCAGCGTCCGTAGACCTCGCGACACAGCTGCTCCTGCGCCGAACCCGCCGACCACTGGCCGTACTGCTCGGCCGTCGCGCAGAGCCCCTCGCCTGCCGCGCCCGCTGCGGGTGCGGGGGCCTCGCCCGTGGAGGCGGACTGGCCGCCGGCGGGTGGTGCGGCTGCGGACGGGTGGTGGCGCGGGGAGACCGGGTGCGCGGACCTGGACGGCGACGGGGGGTCGTCGGTGCCGCCGTCGTCATCGGCGGTGACGTCGCTGGAGCTGGAGCTGGAGGCGGAGGTCTCCGGCGCAGCCGACGCCGACGCCGGAGCAGGGGCAGCGGGCGCCGCAGCCGCGGCAGGAGGCGTCGCGGCGGCAGCAGGCGCGGACGGCGGCGGCAGCACCGGCAGCAGCGGATCCCTCCCCGCACCCGAGGCCCACGGCACCACCGCCCACGCCGAGGCCGCGAGCGCAGGCGCGGGCAGGGCCGAGGCGTCCGCCCGGACCAGCGTCGCCGTCCGTGCACCGGTCCCGCCCGGGCCGCAGGTCGTCAGGGTCGCCGCGAGCGCCGCCAGGCCCAGGACGGCGGGCACGCCCCACAGGAGCCGGCGCCGGCGTCGCTCTGCTGCTTCCGCCGCCGCGGCCGCCGCCGTGATCCACTCCGGCGTGCCCGAGCGGTCCGGCCGGCCGGGCGGAGGAGCGGTCGGCAGCGGCTGCGCGGGGTCGGCAGGGGCCGCGTCGCGTGGGGTGGTGGCCCGGTTCCAGAGCTCGTCAAACGCATCCATGTCCCGATCAACGACCGGGCAACCCAGCGGATGCGAGCCGGTCGCGGCCGCCGCGCCGCCCACTCGTACACTTGCGCGCGTTCGATCGCAGGGCGGCGAACGGGCAGGCAGCGGCACGGGGAGGGCTCATGAACACGGCGGCGACGGCGATATCGGGAACGCCGGAGGTGATCGCTCCCCGGGTGGCCCGGGGCGTGGTGGCGGTGGTCACCGGCGGGTTCTTCTTCGGCGGCTTCGACGGCCTGCTCACCGGCACGCCGACCGTCCGTCACCAGGGCCTCGGCGTGCTGCTGCTGGTGGCCATCCTGCTGCTGCACCTCTACAACTGCGTACGCCGGGTCGACGGCCGCCGCCCGCGCGCCTGGTGGCTGACGCTGGCCGCGCAGGCGGTGCTGACCTGGCTGCCGATGGGCTGGTTCGAGACGACCTGGTACGGCAACCCGGGCTTCCTCGCGGGCGCGGTGCTGCTGCTGGTCCGCCGCCGCTCGGTCGCCTGGCTGCTCTTCGCGCTGGTGGTGCTGGCCGATGTGCCGCCGGCGCTGGACATCCGCCGGACCACCGAGGAGGGCCTCTACCTGGTGGTCGGCCAGACGCTGCTGGTCGGCATCACCGTGTACGTGCTGGGGCGCCTGGCCGACCTGGTCGCGCGGCTGGCCGGAGCCCGCGAGCAGTTGGCCCGGCTGGCGGTGGCCGCCGAGCGCGTCCGCTTCGACCGGGACCTGGACGAGCGGGTGGCGCGGGTGCTCAGCACCATGCGCGGTGCCTGTGAGAGCGCCGTGGCGCGGCTGACGCGGGACCCCGGGGATGCCGAGGCCGTGCCGCTGCTCGCCGAGGTCCAGCAGCTCGCCGGGCGTGCCAACGACGACATGCGCGCGGTCTCCGCGGCCCGGCGCGATCCGCTCGCCGTCGCGCGGATCGCGGATGTCCGCGACCCCGAGGTGGCCCTGCTCGGCGCGCTGACGCTGGTGCTGATGATCGTGCCGCTGCCGCTGCGCGAGGAACTCAGAATCGGCGGCTCGACGCCCGCGCTGGGCGGATTCGTGCTGCTGCTGGCCGCGTTCACGGCCGGCTACCTCTGGTTCTGCGCCCGCACCGCCGAGCACCGGTCGACCGTCGGGTACCGGCTGGCCCTGGGCGCGCTGGTGGTCGCCGGCTACGCCGCGATCCCGCTGTTCGGGCCGGCCCAGTGGTGCGTACGGATGTACCTGGCCGGCCTGGTGCTGGTGGCCCTGCGCGGGCCGCTGCGCTGGGTGGTGACGGTTCTGCTGCTGGTCCAGGAGGCGCCGTTCGGGGTCTGGGGCTGGGGCGCGTGGAACATTGTCTACAACGTGGTGTGGATGGCCGAACGGGCCGCGATCGTCTTCGCGGTGGTCCGGATGGCGCAGCTGGTGGCGGCCGTCCGCCGGGCCGAGGGGGAGGTGGTGCGCGCCCAGGTCGGCGCGGAGCGGCTGCGCTTCGCCCGGGACCTGCACGACCTGCTCGGCTACACGCTCTCCACGATCGGCCTGAAGAGCGAGCTCGCGGCGAAACTGATCACCCGTCGGCCGCAGCGGGCGGTCGGCGAGGCGGCCGCCTGCCTGGAGCTGATCGATCAGGCGCTGACCGATGTCGAGGCGGTCAGCAGCGGCTACCGCGACCTGTCGCTGGCCGAGGAGATCCGCTCGGTGCGCTGCACCCTGGACGCGGCCGGTGTGGAGAACTACCTGGTCAACGACCTGGTCGAGCCGCCCGCCGAGCTGGACACCGCGCTGGCCACCGTGCTTCGGGAGGCCGTGAACAACATCCTGCGGCACAGCGCGGCCCGGCGCTGCTCGGTCGAGATCACCGAGCTGGACGGGGTGGTCCGGCTGACCGTCCAGAACGACGGCGCCTCACTCCCAGTCACCCCAGCGACCGACCCGCACGGCGGCAGCGGCCTGGGCAACCTGCGCCAGCGCCTGGAACGCCTGGGCGGCGAGCTGGCGGTGACCACCGGGCGCGGGCAGTTCCGGCTCGTCGCGGACGTCCCGCTCGCGGCACACGCCGAGGCTGCGGGCGGGATCACGGGCGACACAGTGGCCTGACGTGGGCGAAGCGGCTCAGATCCACTCCCGCTCGGTGGCGATCCGTACCGCGTCCAGCCGGTTGCGCGCGTCCACCTTGGTGCTGATCGACGCCAGGTAGTTGCGCACCGTCCCGTAGGAGATGAAGAGCGCGGCGGCGACGTCCTTCGGGTCGTCGCCGCGGGCGATCAGCCGCAGCACCTCGACCTCGCGCGAGGTCAGCGGGTTCGCCGGGCGTTCCAGCGCGGCCAGCGCGAGCTGCGGGTCCACCACCCGCTCGCCGGCTGCGACCCGGCGGATCGCCGAAACCACCTCCTGGGAACCGGCGTTCTTCACCAGGAAGCCGGCGACCCGGGCGTCCAGGCCGCGCCGCAGCTGGGCGGGGGAGGAGAGGCCGGTCAGGATGACCACCCGGCAGTCCGGGAAGAGCCGGTGAACCTCCGCCGCCGCGCTGATGCCGTCCAGCTCGGGCAGCTCGATGTCCAGCAGCGCGACGTCCGGTCGGAGCCGGTCCACCGCCGGCAGGATCGCCGAGCCGTCCTCCAGTTCGGCGACCACCTCGATGTCGTCCTCCAGGGACAGCAGGCTCACCAGGGTCTCCCGCAGGAGGCGCATGTCTTCGGCGATCAGCACACGGATCATGGGGGGCAAGCCTACGGAACGGCTCGGCCGCTCCGGTCGGCCCGGTATGCAGAATGCACGGTCGGACGGCGACACCGTGCGGGCGAACCGGTGCACGCTGCCCTACCGGACGGGCCGCGCGCGGAGCGAGGCTGGGACCATGCCCCTGACCCTCCTGACGCCGCCGCAGCCGCCGGCGGTGCACGGCGCCGACGCCGTCGAGACCGCCGGACTCGGCGTGCGCCGCGGCGCGCGCAGCGTGCTGGACGGCGTCAGCCTGTCCGTGCGGCCCGGGAACGTGCTGGCGGTGGTCGGCGGCAGCGGTGCGGGCAAGACCGCGCTGCTGCGGATCCTCGCCACGTTGGCCGCTCCTGACGCGGGCTCCGCCGCGATCTGCGGGCTGGACACGGTCCGCGAGGCCGTGCGGGTGCGCCGGCTGATCGGCCTGGCTGGCGGGCGCTCCCGGCTCGACGACAACCTGACGGTTCGTCAAAATCTCTACCTGGTCGGCAGGTTGACCGGACTCGACCGGTTCGCTGCGGCCGTGCGGGCGCGCGAGCTGCTGGCCCGGCTGGAGCTCGGCGCCGTCGCGGACCGCCGCCCCACGCACTGGCCACCCGGGCTGCGCAGTCGGCTGGACCTGGCCCTCGGCCTGGTCGGGCGCCCGCGCGTGCTGCTCCTCGACGAGCCGGCCGCCGATCTCGACGCCGACGCCCGCGAGCAACTGGGCGACGTCGTCCGCGAGGTCGCCGCGGGCGGCGCCGCCGTCCTGTTCACCACGCGGCGCCTGCAGGAGGCCGACCGGCTGGCCGACGAGGTCGCGGTCCTGGCCCGCGGAACGCTCGCCGCCCTCGGCACCCCGGAGCAGCTCCGGACCGCCGGCGGCGCGCTGCGCCTGGAGGTCCGGCCCGCCCGGCCGGCGGACCTGGACCGGACGGCGGTGATCGCCACCCGCACCCTCGGTGAGCTGCCCGAACGTACGGCGGGCGGGCGGCTCAGCTTCCCGATCAGCGACCCGGCGCTGCCCCCCGTGGTGCTCCGCGACCTCGGCCGGGCCGGCGTCCCGCCGACCGAGTTCGCGCTGCGCCGGTCCCGTCCGGACGAGGTCCTGCTCGCCCTCACCGGGAAACCCCGCGCCTGCGCCACCACCCGCCGCCCGGAAGGCCGTTGCTGATGGCCCCGCTGACGACTGCGCGTACCACCCTCGCCGGCCTGCTGGCGCAGTGGCGGCTGCTCGCCTGGCGCCACCTGCTCCCGCTGCGCAACCATCCCGGGCAGTTGGCCGGCTACCTCGCCCAACCGGCCGTCATGCTGGGCCTGTTCGTCTACCTCCCGGGCGGCCCGGCGGTCGGCGGCGACCACCGGGCGGCGCTGGCCTTCGCGCTGCCCGGCGTGCTGGTGCAGTCCGCGCTGACCGCCACCGTGGTGACCGGTACCAGGCTGCACGCCGACCTGCGCAACGGCTACCACGACCGCCTCCGCGCGCTCCCCACCCACCGCGGCGCGCCGCTGGTGGGCCTGCTGGTCGCGGACCTGGCGACGACGCTGCTGTCCACCGCGGTCTGCCTGGGGCTCGGATTCGTGCTGGGGTTCCGGTTCGGCACCAGCCGGCCGGAGGTGCTGGCCGGGCTGGCCCTGGTCGTGCTGTTCTCGGCGGCGGTGACCTGGGGAAGCATCCTGGTGGGGTTGCTGGCGCGCTCGGCGACGACGGCGCAGCTGGTCGGCCTGGCCGTCCTGCTCCCGCTCACGATCGCCAGCACGGCCTGTCTGAACGGGCGCGACCTGCCGCCGTGGGTGCGCGGCTGGCTGTACGCCAACCCGGTCTCGCACGTCGCGCAGGCGGTCCGCGGCCTGCTGGTCGGCCACCCGTACGACGAGCGGCTGCGCGCGGACACCTCCTGGGCGCTGCTCTGGTCGCTCACCCTGGTGGTGGTCCTCGCGCCGCCGGCCCTCGGCGCCTACCGGCAGGCCTGCCGGACGGGCCTGCGGGCGGAGCCGACGCCTGGCCCCCATGCAGCGGATGCCGCCACCCGGGTCGGCGGTCTAGCCTGATGCGGGGGAGAAGGGCCGCGCAGGTGTCTCTGCCCCGCCTCCGTACCCGCTCGCGCCTCTGCACGCGGGAGCCGGTGCGGCCGACGTAGTTCTGGAGGCGACATGTTCCAGATCGTGTGGATCCTCATCATCGGCCTCGTTCTCGGCGTACTGGCCCGCCTACTGCTCCGCGGCGACCAGGCCATCCCGCTCTGGCTGACCGCGGTGCTGGGCGCCGTGGGAGCCCTGCTCGGCAACGCGGTGGCGGGCTGGATCGGCGTCCGCCACACCTCCGGAATCGACTGGATCCGGCACCTGCTGCAGATCGCCTGCGCGGTGGCCCTGGTCGGCATCGTCAGTCCCTGGTGGGCCGGCCGCCAGCGGGTCCGGAGCTAGCCCGCGATGAACTGCGCAGAGCTGCTGACCGACGCCTTCGGCCGGGTCCGGGAGGCCGTGCACGCCGCGGTGCGCGGTCTGAGCGCCGAGGAGCTGGCGGCGCGCCCGGATGAGGGGGCCAACTCGATCGGCTGGCTGATCTGGCACCTGGCCCGGATTCAGGACGACCACATCGCCGACGTCGCGGGCACCGAGCAGATCTGGACGGCACAGGGTTGGGCCGACCGCTTCGCGCTGCCGCTGCCCGTCGACGCGACCGGGTACGGCCACAGCCCGGCGGAGGTCGCCGCCGTCCGGGTGGGCTCCCCGAAGCTGCTCACCGGCTACTACGACGCTGTCCACGCGTCCACCCTCGACTTCCTGAGCGGGCTCAACGGCGCTGCGCTCAACCGCGTGGTGGACGAGCGCTGGACCCCGCACGTGACGCTGGGCGTGCGCCTGGTGAGCGTGCTGGCCGACGACCTCCAGCACGCCGGCCAGGCCGCCTTCGTCCGCGGCGCACTCCGCCGCCAGTAGCCCTGGACATGTGACCTTTTGGTCACCTATTCTGGAGTCATGACTGACGACGAGGACCGGGTGTTCAAGGCGCTGGCCGACCCGACCCGTCGCTTCCTGCTCGACCTGCTGTTCGCACGGGACGGCCGCACGCTCACCGAGCTGGAGTCCGAGCTGGACATGACGCGCTTCGGCGTCATGAAGCACCTGCGCGTGCTCGAGGACGCGGGCCTGGTGGTCCCGCGCAAGTCCGGCCGGGAGAAGCTCCACTTCCTCAACCCGGTGCCGATCCGGCTGATCCACGACCGGTGGATCGACAAGTACACCGAGCGCCACGTCTCGGCGCTCGCAGCGCTCAAGGCAGAGCTGGAGAAGGAACCATGACCGGCAAGCAGAGCCCGGAGACCACGCAGGTCTACCGGGTCTACATCAAGGCGACCGTTCCTATTCAGTGAGCAGGAGTGAGTCTTGGACCCAGCCCTGATCGCTGCGCGCATCCCGAACGGTTTTGGGTGCGCTGGTCGCCCGTGTTCCTTGAGTGATCCCTGTCCGGCGGCGTGCATCGTGTGCACGCTCCGTGACGGGGCGACGGGTTTCCTCGCGTCCTCGGTCATCTGGTCCGGCCTGGGTGGTCCGATGCCCGCCGGCATCACTCTGGTGCTGGCGGGGCGGTGCCGTCCGTCGCCGGATCGGGTGTCCGAGGGCGCGTCGTCCAATAGCCACGGCTGCCGCCTGGTGGCGGCTGGTGGCACGGGTCTTGGTGGTGAGGGGCTTCTGCCAGTGCTGTGCGCCCCACATGCTGGTGTACGCGGGATCGACTGCGATCACCACGATGTTCTGCTCGGCGGCCATCGACAGCAGCCGGGCCTGGAGCTTCCCGGTGGGGATGCCGGAGATCAGCTGCCGGAAGCGCTTCTTGCGGCCGTGCTTCTCGCGGGTCTTGGAGTCGGTGAAGTCGAGGTCTTCCACTGCTACCGCTTGCACGCCCGTGCTGCTGGCCCAGTGGAGGAGGCGGGTGATCGCGTGGCGGAGCTGCGCGTCTCGGTGACCGGCCGATCCGGTGAGGTCGTAGTCGATGCGGCGGGGTTCGCCGACGGGGTTGCCGTACTGATCCAGGTGCCAGGCAGCCAGGTGGTCGGCGTTCATGTCCACGCCGACCACGCCATCGGTGCGGAGCGCGTCCAGCGGGACGACGGGTAGGTCTTTGCGGGTCCAGGACGCGTCCAGGTACCAGCGGTTGCGTTCCACGTCGAGGTGGATGCGGTACGCAACAGCCCGGTTCGCCCAGACGCGGTCGGCCCACTCCTGCCCCCGGTGGGGGAAGGAGAGGCGGGCGGCCAGCGCGTACCGACCGTTGCTGGCGTTTGCGAACTGAGCGAGCGGGGCGGGGAGCTTGATCGACACCTCACCGTCCGGGGTGACCCGGATCGTCTCGTTCCCGAACCGCTTACCGGACTCCCCGTCGGCGGTCAGGAACCATCGGGAGGCCTCCCATCGTTGCCGCCACTGGTGCAGGGTCAGGTGCGCGGCGTCCAGGTTGTGGCGGGTGTTGGCCCTCTTGCGGCCCCCGCGCACCACCCGCACCCGGCCCGTCTCACGATCAGCGGCCACCTGGGCGCGCCGGGCTTCCAGGATGTTGAGCCGACGGGACTTGTGGAACCACTCGTGCCGGGACCGGTAACCACCGGGGGCCTTCTTCGATCCCTTCTCCCCGACCGGCAGAGACAGTCGATGCCGGATGGTCCTGATCCCGGCGTCCAGACTCTGCAGGTGTGCGAACTGCGCACGCCGGGACAGGCCCCACTGGTCGTGTGTCGCGGAGGCGACCGACCCGGCCCAGCGGGACGACGACACCGCCGTCAGTCCACGCTTGCGCGCCGCCCACGTGTCCGTCGAGTGATCCAGACCGTCCGAGCACCGGGTTTTGAGATCCCGCGATGCCAGCGAACCCATGTGCGCGCCGACCAGACGCAACACCTTCTCGTCCTGCGGTGTCAGGCCCTTGAGACGGTCACGTACCGACACTCCCGACGGGCCGTCCGCCACGAACGGACGGGCGATCTGCCGCAGCGGCTTACGGGGATCACTCACCGGCGGCAGCCGCTTCAAATGCCTTCCGGGCACGGTTCTTCGCCGACCGGCGGCCGTACAGACGTGCGCAGAACGAGGTCAGTATCTCGACCATGTCCCGTACCAGATCGTCTTCCACCTCGCCGTCATCCAGCACGACCAGACGACGCCCCGTCGCGGACAACGCGGCTTCGATCAGCTCGACGTTCACCGACCCAGACGGTCCTTGTGCTCGACCACGATCGAGGTCACGTCCGGATCGGCGAGCAGCCGCTTGGCCTTCGACCGGCCACCGTTCATGCCCGAGCCGATCTCCGACTCGATCCGCACCACCCGGTGACCGGCCAGGCCCGCCCACTGGGAAAGCCGGGCGGTCTGCCGCGCCAGATCATCCTTCTGATCATGAGACGACACGCGGGCATACAAACCCACGCCACCCGTTGCAGCTGGTGACGAGTATGCCTCCACATTCACCAGGATCATGCGCGGTCCGACACGCTCAGCCGGTACCGGCAACGTTCCCTCACGGAACCAGCGATACGCGGTCTGCGGGTGCACACCCTGCGCTTTCGCCCACTCCGTCAGATTCACGATCTAAATCGTACGCTAGGCAGAACGACCTAATACTCACTCAATCGTCATCGACATCAAGCAGTTCCGTACCCCCGAGCAGGTCTGGGCCGCGATCACCGAACCCGAGTGGACGGACAGGTACGGCTACGGCGGCCTCACCGACTACGATCTGCGCCCGGGTGCCACCTTCCGGACCCGGCCGAGCGAGTCGATGAAGGCGTCGGGCGCCGAGCAGGGCTTCGAGATCCCCGACACGATCATCGACGGCGAGGTCGTCGAGGCCGACCCGCCCCGCAGGCTCGTCCTGCTCTGGCGCATGCTGATGGACCCCGAGGCGGCCGCCGAGGGCTTCACCCGCCTCAGCTACGACATCACGCCGGCGGGTGGTGCCACTCGGCTCACCGTCGTCCACGAGCTCACCGGCGCGCCGAAGTTGGCGGCGATGGTCAGCGGCGCGGGCGAGGACGCGGGCACCGGCGGCGGCGGTGGCTGGAGTTGGATCCTCAGCGACCTCAAGTCCCTGCTGGAGACCGGCAAGACGCTCGCGCAGTAGCCGAACGCGAGGCTACCGCCTGCTCGTTGCCGGCTCCGAGCTGCGGAAAGAGCGGCGGTAGCTGTCCGGGGGGACTCCGACGACCCGTTTGAACTGGCGCCGAAGCGTGGTGGCGGTGCCCATGCCGGTGGCGTGGGCCACCGCCTCGACGCTCTCGTCGGTGGTCTCCAGCAACTCCTGGGCGCGGCGCACGCGCTGGGTCAGCAACCACTGGAGCGGCGTCTGCCCGATCACCGACCGGAACTGCCGTCCGAGATGGCGCGGGCTGGTGTTCGCCCGCCGGGCCAGGTCGGTCACCGTCAGCGGCTGGTCCAGCCGCTGCTGGGCCCAGGCGAGTAGCTGGGAGAGCGCGTGGTCGCCCCTGGCCTGCACCGGTGTGGCCACGAACTGGGCCTGACCGCCGGGCCGGTGCAACGGCATGACGAGGCGCCGGGCGACGGAGTTGGCGATGGCGGCGCCGTGGTCGAGGTGGATCAGGTGCAGGCAGAGATCCACGGCGGCGGCCTTGCCGGCAGAGGTGAGCACGCTGCCGTTGTCCGTGTAGAGCACGTCCGGGTCGACCTCGGCCAGCGGATGGCGTGCACTCAGCTCCGCCGCATGCGCCCAGTGGGTGGTGGCCCGTCGACCGTCCAGCAGGCCCGCGGCGCCGAGTACGAAGGCGCCGGTGCAGAGCGAGGCGACCCGGGCCCCCGACTCGTGGGCCGCGCGCACGGCTTCGACCACCTCCGCCGGCGGCGGAACGTCGATGTCCGCGCACGCCGGAACGATCACGGTGTCGGCGCCGACCAGGCGCTCCAGCCCGTGGTCCGGCTCGACCGCGAACGGGCCGACCTGCACCGGCCCGGGCCCGCAGAGCAGGACGTCGTACCAGCCCGCCGTGGCTTCGCGCGGCGGATTGCCGAAGATCTCGTAGGCCACCCCCAGTTCGAAGTGCAGCAGGTGACCGGCGGTCAGCAGGGCGACAGTGGGCATGTCCGAAAGTGTACGGATGACGTCGTTCCGGACCATCGCGCTCGGGTCCCGCCTGCGGCCAGACTGGGCACCACCAACACGGAGAGCAGGGAACCATGAGCACAGCAGCTGCAGTAGTGGTCTACGGCGCGACCGGGCACACCGGCCGATTCGTCGTCGCGGAACTGCGACGGCGCGGCTTCACCACCATCGTCTCGGGCCGCGACGCAGCTCAACTGGCGGCGCTGGCCGCCGAACGGGGAGACGTGCAGGTGCGGCCGGCCACCGTGGACGACCCGGCTTCGCTGGACCGGGCTCTGGCCGGCGCGGCGGCCGTCGTCAACTGCGCCGGGCCGTTCGCGGTGACGGCGGGCCCGGTGGTCGAGGCGGCCCTGCGCGCGGGGATCCCGTACGTCGACGTCGCGGCGGAGATCGAGGCGAACGTCTCGATGTTCGCCGACCACGCGGAGGCGGCCCGAGAGGCGGGCACATCCGTGGTGCCCGCGATGGCCTTCTACGGCGGGCTGGGCGACCTGCTGGTGACCGCGGCGATGGGGGAAACGACCGCCGCGGACGAGGCGCACGTCGCGTACGGGTTGAGCGGCTGGCAGCCCACCGCGGGCACCCGGGTGGCGGGCCAGGTGTCCCAGCAGCGCCGCGCGGGCCGGCGGGTGCGGTTCACGGACGGCGCGCTGCAGTACCACGACGACGGGGTGTCGGAGCAGGACTGGTCCTTTCCGGAGCCGCTGGGCCGGCGCAGGGTGGTCGCGGAGTTCACCATGGCCGACGTCGTCACCGTGCCCAGCCACCTGGCCGTGCCGGAAGTCCGCACCTACATGAGCGTCGAGGCCGCGCGGGAGCTGGCCAGCGAGGACACGCCGGCGCCGGAGCCCGTCGACGCCCTGGGCCGGTCGGACCAGACGTTCGTGGTGGACGTGCTGGTCCGCGCGGGCGGCGTCGAGCGACGTGCCACTGCCCGTGGCCAGGACATCTACGCGATCACCGCGCCCCTGGCGGTGGAGGCCGTCCGGCGGATCCTGGCCGGGGAGACCCGCACCACGGGCGTGGCGTCGGCCGGCGCGATGTTCGACGCGGCGGACTTCCTCCGGGCGCTGAGCCCGCACCTGTCGGTCGAGCTGGGCGGCGGCCCGTGCCCTCGGGACGGCTTCGACAGTTGAGCCGGACATGGACAACAAGACCCGGATCGGGTTGCTGACCGGCTGCTCCCTGCTGGCCTGCGGCGCTGTGCTGGTGCCCGCCTTCGCCGCCACCGCCGACCGGCCCGACGCGCCGCGCGACGCCTACACCCGCACCGAGTTGTACTTCGGCACCGACCGGCCCGGCGGCGGCCCGGCGGTCACCGACCAGGAGTTCCAGGCCTTCCTGGACAACCAGGTCACCCCGCAGTTCCCGGACGGGTTGACCGTCCAGGAGGGGCGCGGCCAGTACCGCGACCGGTTCGGCGTGATCGAGCGGGAGCGCTCGTACCAGGTGGTGCTCGTCTACCCGCGGGGGACGGCCGCCGCCGCCGACACCAGCATCGAGGCGATCCGCCGGCAGTACGACAGCTCCTTCCAGCAGGAGTCCGTCGGCCGGGTCGACGAACCGGTGCGTGCCTCCTTCGGCTGACCTGGCTACTGCGCCCAGCCCGTCGCCAGTTCGGTGAACGCACGGCCCGCGGCGCTGCGGTAGGCGGCGTCGCGGTGCAGCAGCACGACCGTCCGGGCGGGCGGCGCGGGTTCGACGGCGACGGGGTGCAGGCGCGGCTGCTCGCGGGCGATGGCCTCCGGCAGCACGGTGGCCAGCGTGCTGCGGCTGACGATCTCCACGAGCGCGCTGATCGAGTCCGCCTCGACGGCGATCCGCGGCCGGACCCGGTGCGCGGCGAGGTAGCCGTCGATGTGCAGCCGGGTCGCGAAGTCGCGGCTCAGCAGCGCGAGTTGCTGGTCGCCGAGGTCGCCGACCGGCAGTGGCTCCCGGCGGCCCGCGTAGGGGTGGGCGGCGCCGACGACCAGGCCGAGCGTCTCGACGAAGAGCGGCGTGCCCGCGACGGCCGGCCGCTGCGAGCCGGCGAAGCCGATGCCCAGGTCCAACCGGTCGTCCAGCAGTGCCGCATCGATCTGATCCTGCGTCAACTCACTGATCTCCAGGGTGATCCCGGGGTACTGTTCGTGGAACTGCGCGACCAGTGGTCCGATCAGGTAGGCGGTGAAGGTCGGGGTCATGGCCAGTCGGAGGGTGCCCTGGGAGAGGTCCTGCACGTCCAGTACGGCGCGCTCGGCCGCCGCCAGGTCCTGCAGCGCGCGCCGCGCGTACCGCGCGAACCCCTCGCCGGCGTCGGTCAGCCGCACGGTACGGCCCGAGCGGTCGAGCAGCTGGACGTGCAGCGACCGCTCCAGCTGCTTGACCTGCTGCGACAGCGTGGGCTGCGAGACGTGCAGCGCCTCGGCGGCGCGGGTGAAGTTGCCGTGCTCGGCGACGGCGAGCAGATACCGGAGATGGCGCAGTTCCATGCCCTCCACTATAGGCAGCATCGATGGGTTCGATCCGTTCCACGACTTGGACGCTATAGGCCCAGTTCATGCATGGTTGAGCCATCGACCCGATCGGCCAGGAGCCGGGACAAGGAGTCACCCCATGAAGGAGCTCGCCGCAGGAGTCAACCGCTTCCAGCGGGACGTCTACCCCGCCCGCGCAGCGCTCTTCGCGCAGCTCGCGACCACCCACCGGCCCCCGGCGCTGTTCATCAGCTGCTCGGACGCCAGGGTCGTCCCGGAGCTGATCACCCAGCGCGAGCCGGGGGAGCTGTTCGTCATCCGCACCGCCGGCAACCTCGTCCCGCCCTACGCCCCCGGCGCGGACGGTGTCGCGGCCAGCATCGAGTACGCGGTCGGCGTGCTCGGCGTCACCGACGTGATCGTCTGCGGCCACTCCGGTTGCGGCGCGATGACCGCTCTCGCGGCGGGCAGCGATCTCACCGAACTGCCGGCCGTCGCCGACTGGCTGCGCCACGCCGAGGCCTCCAAGGCCCGGACGGACGCCGGGAGCCACCCGGCCGGCGCCGAGACGGTCGCGGCCCTGATCCGCGACAACGTCCTGAGCCAGCTGGCGAATCTGCGCACCCACCCCTCGGTGGTCCGGGCGCTGGCCCGCGAGCAGCTGACCCTGCACGGCTGGGTCTACGACATCGCCTCCGGCGCGGTCGCCGAACTCGACGCCACCAGCGGGCAGTTCGCCGAACTGGTCGGATGACCACCCGGCACTCCTGCACCCCCTTCCCAGCTTCACCCCTCGAAAGGAATCACATCATGCACTCCCAGGCAGACCCGCAGGCCCGTCAGCAGCTCGCCATCGAGGCCGTCGAGGCGAAGATGCGCAAGGACCTCAGCTGGCAGCAACTGGCCGACGCCACAGGCCTGTCGGTCGCCTTCGTCACCGCCGCCCTGCTCGGCCAGCACCCGCTGCCCGCCGACGCGGCCAAGGCCGTGACCGAGCTGCTCGGCCTGGACGAGGACGCGGCGCTGCTGCTTCAGTCGATCCCGGTGCGCGGCAGCATCCCCGGCGCGGTGCCCACCGACCCGACCATCTACCGCTTCTACGAGATGCTCCAGGTCTACGGCACCACGCTGAAGGCCCTGGTGCACGAGCAGTTCGGCGACGGCATCATCAGCGCGATCAACTTCAAGCTGGACGTCAAGAAGGTCGAGGACCCCGACGGCGGCCACCGCGCGGTGATCACCCTGGACGGCAAGTACCTTCCCACCAAGCCGTTCTGACCGTGCCACTGCCCCCGCATCGCCGCAACGCGCGGCGGTACGGGGGCAGTTCGCCGTCCTCAGTCCACCAGGGCGGGCTCCTTCGCCCCTGCTGCGACGCCGACCGGGGGGAGGTGGGCGCCCTCGACGTCGAGGTCCGGAAGCAGCCGCTCCAGTCGGGCCGGAAGCCACCAGGCGCGCGGTCCCACCAGCGCCAGCACCGCGGGAACCAGGGTCAGGCGCACGGCGAAGGCGTCGATCAGGATGCCGACGGCCAGCGAGAAGGCGATCGGCTTGATGATCGCGTCGTCGGCGGGGAAGAAGCCGGCGAAGACCGTGAACATGATCAGCGCGGCCGCCGTCACCACCCGGGCGTTCTGCCGGGTGCCCGTGATGATCGACTCCTGCGCCCGGCCGGTGTGGATCCACTGCTCGCGCATCCCGGAGACCAGGAAGACCTCGTAGTCCATCGCCAGGCCGAACAGCACCCCGATCAGGATGATCGGCAGGAAGCTGACCACCGGTCCGGTGTGCGCCACGCCGAGCGCGTCGGCCAGCCAACCCCACTGGAAGAGCGCGACGACCAGGCCCAGCGAGGCGGCCACCGAGAGCAGGAACCCGGCAGTGGCCTTGACCGGGACGACCAGCGAGCGGAAGACGACCGTCAGGAGCAGCAGGCTCAGCCCGACGACGATGGCCACGAACGGCAGCAGCGAGGCGGCCAGCCGGTCGGAGACGTCGATGTTCACGGCGGTGGTACCGGTGACGGCGACCTTGGCGCCGGTGTCGGCCAGCAGGGCGGGTGCGCGGTCGCGGATGGTGCGGGCCAGGTCGGCGGTCTGCTGGTCCTCGGGTCCGGTGGTCGGGACCAGCTGGATCACGGCCTGCCCGGGTGCGCGGGTGGCCTGCGGCGGCGCCACCGCCGCCACGCCCGGCAGCTCCTTCAGGCTCTGCGCTACCTGGAGTGCCGCCTGCCGGCCGTCGGCGGGGTTCGCGGTGTCGGTCAGGACGAGCAGCGGACCGTTGAAACCGGCGCCGAAGCGCGCACTGATGGTGTCGTAGGCCTGGCGCTCGGTGGAGTTCCTGGCCGCCGAGCCGTTGTCGGGCAGGCCCAGCCGCAGTCCGGCCACCGGCAGCGCGGCGATGATCAGCACGGCCGTCACAGCGAGCACGGTGAGCAGCGGACGCGCGGTGGCCAGCCTGGCCCAGCGGGCGCCCAGGGTGTCTCGGGCAGGGGCCTCGGTCACGCTCTGGGGGACGGCGCGCCGCGCGGCTCGCGAGCCCGGGCGCGGGGCCAGCCGCGTCCCGGCGAACCCGGCGAGCGCGGGCAGCAGCGTGACGGCGACCAGCACCGCGATCAGTACCGCCCCGGCCGCGCCGAGCCCCATCACCGTCAGGAACGGGATCCCGATCACGCTCAGCGCCGCCAGCGCGATGATCACCGTGGACCCCGCGAACACCACGGCGCTGCCGGCGGTCCCGTTGGCGCGCGCGGCCGACTCCTGCGGGTCGAGGCCCTGGGCGAGCTGGCCGCGGTGGCGGGAGAGGATGAAGAGCGCGTAGTCGATGCCGACCGCCAGCCCCAGCATCAGCGCCAGGGTGATCGCCGTCGAGGAGACCTGGACCAGTGGCGTCAGCGCCAGCAGACCGGCCAGCGCGATCCCCACGCCGATCAGCGCGGACACCAGCGGCATCCCGGCGGCGAGCAGCGAGCCGAACGTCACCACCAGCACGAGCAGCGCGACGACGACGCCGATCACCTCGGTCGCGCCGACTGCGACGCCCCGGCTGCCGTAGGCCGAGCCGCCCACCGAGACCTTCAACCCGGACGAGTCGGCGGTGTGCGCCGCCGCCTCGACGGCGGTCAGCGAGGCCGGCTGCACCTGCGAGCGCTGCACGGGGTACTGCACCTGCGCCACCGCGGTCGAGCGGTCCGCCGACACCGTGCCGGCCTGCTGCGGGGTGATCACCGCGGCCACCTGCGGCGCGTGCTCGGCGGCAGCCAGGCTGCGGGCGATCGCCGCCGCGTACGGTCCTGCGGTGACGTCCTGGCCGGCCGGCGCGCTGAAGACCAGCTGCGCACTGCTCCCGGCGGCGGGCGGGAAGGTCCTGGCCAGGGTGTCCAGGGCGGTCTGCGACTCGGCGCCGGGGACGGTGAAGCGGTCGTCCAGCTTGCCGCCGAACACGGCCGTGCAGGCTATCAGTGCGGCCAGCACGGCCAGCCACAGCGCGAGGACGAGCTTGCGGCGCCGGTAGGCGCCGTGCCCGAGGCGGTAGAGCAGGGTGGCCATCTCGAACTCCTGTCAGTGGTGGTCGTCGCGCTGCGGCAGGCCGCGGACCAGCAGCGACACGCCGAGCCGCAGGCGCCGCATCGGCACCTCGGGGTCCGCGGAGTGGATCTCGAGACCGCGGGTGAGGGCGAGCAGCAGTTCGGCGAACTCGGCGGCCTCGTCCTCGGGCAGTACGGCCTGCACCGCGGCGGTCAGCTCGGCGCGCAGCTCCGCGAGGAAGTCCGCCAGCAGGTCGGCGGTCAACTGCGCGCTCTCGCCGATCAGTTCCTCCGCATGCGGGCTCTCGCGGTAGATCAGCAGGATCATCGCGAGCTTGGCGCCCAGCGCCGTGATCAACCGCTCGGCGAGCGGGCCCTCGGCGGCGAGCGCGACGCGCACGTCGGCCAGCGCGGCGCTCAGCAGGCGGTCGGCCAGCCGGTGGAAGGCGTCCTCCTTGTTGCGCACGTACTGGTAGACGGCGGGTCTGGACATCCCGGCCCGGCGGGCGATGTCGTCCATGGTGGTGCGCCGGATCCCGTGGACCCGGAAGCACTCGTAGGCCGCCAGCAGGATGGCCTCGATGCGTTCGTCTTCGGACATGCTGACAATCATTGCACAGAGTGTCAGAGTGTCCGACGCGCGGCTCCCGGTCGGAAAGCGGGAAGTCGGGCCGGTCCCGGGCGGCCGAGCAGGAGTGGCGGGTGGTGATGGCGGCCCATAGCTTCGATTCGGCGGGCGCGTACGCGATCGGACCGAGCGTCGGAGCGCTGAGCGCGACACCGCCGACGGAACACCGAACCCCGATCAGATTTCGCCGTCGAGCACGACACCGCCTCGCCGGGATCCTGGAAAGCAGGTTGGCACTCATGCCCACATCGCGGGCCCTTCACCTGGCGAGCACGGCCGCCGGGACCGCCCTGGCGCTCGGAATGTCGCTCGGAACGCCACTGGTGCTCGCCCCGCCGGCGCACGCCGCCGGTTGGCACGCCGTCATGCCCGGCGAGTCGATCCAGCAGGCCGTCGACGCCGCGAGCCCGGGCGACACCATCCAGCTCGCACCCGGCACCTACCACGAGAGCGTGCAGATCAGCCGACCCGGCCTGACGCTGCGCGGTGTCGGCGACCGGACGGTGATCACGCCCGGCGCCCAGCCCTCCGCGAACGCCTGCGGCGCCGCCGGCCACGGCATCTGCGTCACCGGGACGCCGGGCCACCCGGTCGCCGACGTGCGGATCGAGTCGCTGACGGTCGCCGGCTTCCCGAAGAACGGCGTCTCCGGCTCGGAGACCGACCGGATGACCGTGCGCGGCCTGCTCGTCCAGGACAACGGCGAGGAGGGTATCGCGCAGGAGAAGTCCACCCGCGGCGTGCTGGTGGGCAACACCGCCCGGCGCAACGGACAGGCCGGCGTCTTCCTGGCGAACATCGCCGACGGCAAGGGCGGTGCGATCGACACCCAGGGCGCGGTGATCGGCGACAACGACCTCTCCGCGAACCGGATCGGCGTGGTGGTCCGCCGGGCCCGCAACCTCGCGGTCGAGCGCAACACCATCCGCGCCAACTGCAGCGGGGTGTTCGTGGTCGGGGACGACGGCCGCCCGCGCGCCGGGGCGCTGACCGTCCGCGACAACACGGTGGACGCCAACAACGCCTACTGCCCGCCCAACGACCGGCTGCCCTACCTGCAAGGCGTCGGCATCGTGCTGACCGGCGTGGAGGACACGCTGGTGACGCGCAACCAGGTCCGGGACAACGTCGGCGCCTCGCCGATGTCCGGCGGGGTCGTGCTGTTCCGCAGCTTCAACGGGGGAGCCAGTACGGGCGTCACCGTCCGCGACAACGCGGTCAGGGGCAACGGCCCGTCCGACCTCGCCGACCGCGACACCGGCCTCGGCGACTCCTTCGCCAAGAACGACTGCCAGGTCTCCGAGCCCGCGGGCCACTGCTGACCGGTCCCTGTCCGAATTCCCCCCAGGAGAAAGACGGCCTCCATGCCCACCGCACCCAGTACCGCCCCCGCACCCCCCGCCACCCAGCTCCCCGCCATGCGGCTGCGCGAACTCGTGTTCGGCGCCGCCTGCGCCGCCGCGGTGCGCGCGGCCGCCCGGCTGCGCGTCGCCGACGCGCTGGGCGAGACGCCCGCCACCGTGGAGGAGCTGGCCGCCGAACTCGGCCTCGCGCCGCAGCCCCTGCACCGCCTGCTGCGCGCGCTCTCCTGCTACGGCGTCTTCGCCGAGACCGAGGACGGCCGCTACACCCACACCGAGATGTCCCGCCTGCTGCGCGAGGACTCACCCGACAGCCTGCGCTACATCTCCCTCTGGTGCACCGAACCGTGGACCTGGGAGGCCTGGCCGCTGCTGGACGAGGCGGTCCGCTCCGGCAAGGACGTCTTCGCCGACCTCTACGGCAAGGGCTTCTTCGATTACCTGCACAGCGATGCGGGGGACTCAGCCCGGGTCTTCGACCAGGCCATGACGCACTCCAGCCGGCAGTCCGCGCAGGATCTCGCCGACTTCGTGGACCTCACCGGGGTGTCCAGCGTCGTGGACATCGGCGGCGGCCAGGGCCACGTGCTCGCCAGCCTGCTGGAGAAGGACGAGGCGCTGCGCGGCACCCTGCTCGACCTCCCGAAGGTGGTCGCGAACGCCGATCCGCGCCTGCGGGACGGCGGCCCGCTGGCCCCGCGCGTCCAGCTGGTCCCGGGCGACTGCCGCAACGCCGTCCCGGTCCGGGCCGACCTCTACATCATCAAGAACATCCTGGAGTGGGATGACGCCAGCACCCGCATGACGCTGCGCAACATCGTTCAGTCCGCCCCTCCCGGCGCCCGCGTGATGGTCGTCGAGAACCTGATCGACGACAGCCCCTCGATGCGCTTCACCACGGCGATGGACCTGCTGCTGCTGCTCAACGTCGGGGGTGCCAAGCACTCCAAGGACAGCCTGATCGCGCTGATGACCGAGGCCGGGCTGACCGTCGGCGAGATCCGCCCGGTCAACGCCTACCTGCACGCCTTCGAGGCCACCGTGGCCGGCTAGCCCCGCCCGGCCCCGGCCCCGGCCCGCAGCCCGCGTTCCCGCCGTGGAACGCGGGCTGCGGCGCGTCCGCACCGATGGGCCCCGGACACGCACGAACCCGGCCACCGAAGCGGTGACCGGGTTGCTCGCGCCGGGGGAGGGTCAGCCCAGCGTGCGCTCCCAGCGGTAGAACTCGCGGGCCATCGCGTCCTTCGGCTCGCGCCAGGTGGCCGGGTCGTATGCCTGGACGTACGAGGCCAGCCGGTCGCTGACGTCGCGGAACTCGGGGTGGCCGTGCAGCTTGGCGACCGCGGGGCCGGGCGGGCGGTCGGCCTCGATCAGGTGAAGGTAGAGGTCGCCGAACTGGAACAGGCTGCGGCCGGTGACCCCGATGAGGCCCGGCAGCTCCCCGCGGTCGGAGGCCGCGAAGGTCTCGGCGATGTTCTCGGCGGCGTCCGGTCGCATCCGGGCGACGATCAGGGCGCGGTGCATCTCTGTGGTGTCCTTTCGATAAGGGAAAACGGAGGTGCGGGCCCGATCGGGCCCGCACACTGTCCGGTTCAGCGCGGCATGGCCGCCGGAGCCGCTCGCCCCGTCTCCTTGGCGTGCTGCTCGACCTTGGCGCGGATGAGCTCCATCTGGATCCGCGAGTTGCGGTTGATGTGCTCGGTCATCCCCGCGTCGTCCACCGGCGCGGTGGGCTTCATCGCGAAGTCCTGGATCCAGCGCATCGACGTGCCGCCGGGGACCTTCTCGTACTCCCAGCGGATGCTCATGTGCTCGAACGGGCCGGTCTCCACCCGCCGTGCCTCCACCGTGAGCGAGGTCCTGTCGGCCTCCCGCTCGGACACCCAGCTCCACACCTTGCCGTTCTCGTCCGGGTGCATGGTGAGCCGGAAGGTCACCCGGTCCCCGTCGCGCTCGAGCACCTCGACGGAGGCGTACTCGCTGAAGAGCTGCGGCCAGCGCTCCAGGTCGTTGGTGAGCTCCCAGGTCAGGTCCACGGGTGCGGAGATGACGATCTGGTTGTCGGTGTGTCCGGTCATGTCAGGCTCCAAGAGTGAGTTGCGCGTTGACGAGTTCGAGGAACTCGTGCGGGGTCCGGCAGGTCTCCGGGTCGTTGCCGATCGCGACGGCGTAGCGGTTCTCCAGCTCGGAGACGATGCCGAGCAGGCCCAGCGAGTCGAGGCCGTAGTCGGCGAAGGCCGCCTCGGGCTGGTGCTCCATCTCCCACGGGTCGACCGCCAGGCCGGCCCGGCCCTTCATCAGGGCGGCGAGGTCCTCGAAGGTCACGGGGTTGTTCATGGTCATCTCCTTGCGTAGCGCTTCGGGTCGTCGTCGGCGCGTTGCAGCACCAGGGCGGCGTTGCAGCCCATCAGGCCGCGGCTCAGCACGAGTGCCGTGCGCAGCCGGACCTGGCGGGGATGGCCGGTGACGAGGTCGAGGTCGTGGCGCACCTCGGTGATGTTGGGGGTCGGCGGCACCACGCCGTGCTCCAGTGCGAGCACGGCCGCTGCCACGTCCAGCGCCGAGGCGCCGGAGTAGGCCCGGCCGAAGCCGGTCTTGGGCGCCGTCACCGGTACGTCGGCGGCGTGCGGGCCGAGCGCGTCGGCGATCGCCAGCGCCTCGGCCTGGTCGGCGGCGGGCACGCCCAGGGCGTCGGCGAAGACCACGTCGACGTCGGCGGCCGAGCAGCCGGCCTCCGCCAGGGCGCCCTGGATCGCCCGGGCCAGCCCCTGGCGGGACCGGTCCCAGCCGCCGGTGCCGGTGAAGGTCGCGGCGTGCCCGGCGACCACCGCGCGGATCCGCGCGCCGCGCCGCAGCGCCGCGGCCTCCTCCTCCACCACGAACATCGCGCCGCCCTCGGCCGGCGAGAAGCCGCAGGCGTCCTCGGTGAACGGGAGGTAGGCGCGCTGCGGGTCCTCGGCGAGGCTGAGCTCGGGGTAGCCGAGCTGGCAGACCACCGAGTACGGCGCGAGCGGCGCCTCGGTGGCGCCGACCACGACCGCGTCCGTGCCGCGCCTGATCGTCCGGCAGGCCTGCGCGAACGCGTCGAGCCCGCCGGCCTCGTCGTTGGCCAGCACCCCGCACGGCCCCTGGAAGCCGCCGCGGATGGAGATCTGGCCGGTGCTGGCAGCGTAGAACCACGCGATGGACTGGTAGGGGCCGACGAAGTGCGGTCCCTGGCCCCACAGTTGCTGGAGTTCGCCCTGCCCGAACTCGCCGCCGCCGGAGCCCGCCGCGGTCACCACGCCGATGGCGAAGGGTGCTTCCGGGTCGGTCGCCAACTGCGCGTCGGCCAGGGCGAGATCGGCCGCCGCCATGGCGAAGTGGGTGAAGCGGTCGGTCTGCACCAGGAAGCGGCTCTCGATCAGCCCGGCCGGGTCGAAGTCGTTGACCTGGCCCGCCACCCGCAGCGGAAGCCCGGTGCAGCCCTCGCGGGTGACCGGGCCGAGCACCGGCAGGCCCTGCTGCACCGCCTTCCAGAAGGCGTCGGTCCCGACGCCGTTGGGGGCGACCACCCCCAGGCCGGTCACCACCGCCCGCCGGCCCGCCTGCTGCCCGCTGGGCTGCTGTTCCGGTGCTCTCATGAGGACCTCCCGTCGTCTCGCGCCAGTACCACCGCGGACTGGAAGCCGCCGAAGCCGCTGCCGACCGAGAGCACGGTCCGCAACTTCGCCGAGCGCGCGACCTTCGGCACGTAGTCCAGGTCGCAGTCCGGGTCCGGGGTCTCGTAGTTGGCCGTCGGCGGCACCACGCCGTGCGCCAACGCCAGGGCGCAGGCGACCAGTTCGATGGCCCCGATGGCCCCGAGCGAGTGGCCGACCATGGACTTGATCGAGCTCATCGGGACCTCGTACGCATGGGCGCCCAGGGAGCGCTTGACGGCCGCGGTCTCGTGTCGATCGTTCTGCTTGGTGCCCGAGCCGTGCGCGTTGACGTAGTCCACCGCGCTGGGGTCGAGCCGGGCCTGCGCCAGCGCCCGGTCGATCGCCTCCGACATCTCCCGGCCCTCGGTGGTGAGTCCGGTCATGTGGTAGGCGTTGCCGAAGGTGGCGAAGCCGCGGATCTCGCAGTAGATCCGCGCGCCGCGGGCCCGCGCGTGCTCCAGCTCCTCCAGGACGAGCACCGCGGCGCCCTCGCCCAGGACGAAGCCGTCCCGCCCGGCGTCGAAGGGCCGGGAGGCGTGCGCGGGGTCGTCGTTGCGGGTGGAGGTCGCCTTGATCGCGTCGAAGCAGGCCACCGTGATCGGTGAGATGGGCGAGTCCGCGGCGCCGGCCACGATGATGTCGGCCTTGCCCTCCTCGATGGCGTGGAAGGCGTGGCCGACCGCGTCCAGACCGGAGGTGCAGCCGGTGGACACCGTCTGCACCGGGCCGTGCGCGCCGATCTCCTCGGCCACCTCGGAGGCCAGCGCGCTGGGCGAGAAGGCCCGGTGCAGGTGCGGCCCGGCGCCCCGGGCGCTGACGTCCCAGCGGTCGCCCGCGCTGCTGACCGCCACGTAGTCGTGCTCCAACCGGGTGGTTCCGCCGACCGCCGAGCCAAGTGACACACCGACCCGCCACAGATCCTGCAGGCCGAGGTCGAGCCCCGAGTCGCGGACCGCCTCGGAGGCCGCCGCCAGCGCGAACTGGACGTAGCGGTCCGAGCGTTCGGCCCGCACCGGGTCGAGGCCGCAGGCCACCGCGTCGAAGTCGCACTCCGCGGCGATCCGGGAGCGGAAGCCCTCGGGGTCGAACAGGGTGATGCCGCGGGTCGCGGTCTGCCCAGCGGTGAGCAGATCCCAGAAGGCCCGTACGCCTATGCCGCCGGGAGCGACCACGCCCAGCCCGGTGACCGCCACCCGGCGGGTCACGTCCTCGCCCCCAGCTGGGCGGCGTCCTCGGTCTCCTCGGTGTCCACGTGGCCCAGCTCCGGGCGCGGCGCCAGCGGGCCCAGATGGAAGACCATCCGCGCCTCGGTGCTGCCCACGTTGCGGAACCGGTGCCTGACGTCACGGGGGATCATGAGTCCCTGGTCGGGCCGCAGCGGGTGGCTGTCGCCGTCCAGGTCGACCTCCAGCGAGCCGCTGACGACGAAGACGAACTCCTCCGAGTACGGGTGGTAGTGCTCGCCGATCCGCTCGCCGGGCTGGATGATCGCCACACCCATGAAGCCGCTGGTGGCACCCACCGACGTCGGGGTGAGCAGGGCGCGCAGGTCGCCGCCGCGCCGGCGGTTGGGCTGCGTCTGGTCGAGGTGCACGATGCGGTTTGGCTCAGTGCTCATGATCTCTCTCTGGCTCTCTCGTGGTGCGGGTGGGGACTTGGGGACCCGGTTCAGGACTCCTGCGTGCGGCGGTCGGTGACCGGCTGCATCGCGCAGTCGCCGAGGTAGCGCCGGACGCCCTCCTCGGTGCTGAGGTCCCCGCCCGGGCCGAGGTCGAGCAGTCGGCCGAGCTCGGCCGCCGCGCCGCGCAGGCCCGGACCGGCAGCCGTCTCGCGGTGCGGCCCGCGCAGGTCGACCACCCGGACCAGCACCTCCTCGCTGAGGAACACCGTGGCGGCCACCAGCGGCTGCGCCGGGTCGGCGGCGGCGGCCCGGTCCAGGCCGGCGAGCAGCGCGGCGGCGGCCTCGCCGCAGCCGGGGCGCACGGTGTGCAGGTACGCCAGCCGGGTGAGCTCGCCCGCGGTCCCGGGAGCGGCGTCCACGCGGTGCACCGCGGGCAGCGCCGCGCGGGCGAAGAAGGTCCGCGCCGAGGTCGGGTCGCTGAGGTCCCGGGCCTCCTCCAGGTACGGGTTGACGGCCTCCTCGACCGCCCGCACCTCGGGCTGGGACGCGACGTGGCGCAGCGCGTTGCCCAGGTCGCCGGCCACCTCGACGGCCCGCACCACCCGGTTGCCGTGCATGAACAGCGAGGTGCGCAGCAGCTGCGTGACGCCGTCCACCCGGGCCTTCGGGGAGCGGTAGCCGGCCAGGATCTTGGCGACGGCCGGCTCGCTGCCCGGCTTGACCGTGAAGGTGAGCGCGTGCCGGACCACGCCGCCGCTGGCCAGCGGGGGAGCGGGCACCGGGTCGACCTTGGACTTGCGCGCGCCGGCCTTGCTGGGAGCCGCGACGGCGTGCGTCTTGGCGGCCAGGACGGCCGAGGGCTCGGGCGTCTCGCGGGCGATCACGAACCGCAGCGACTGGGTGTCGCGCACGCAGCCGTGCAGCGGCTCCACCAACTTGCGGTGCGCGGCGCTCTCCACCCAGGAGAGGAACTGCTCGGCGCCCTCCCACTCGCTGGTGATCAGCCACTGCGAGGAGTTCCCCAGCGACTGGCAGAGCTGGTCGCTGATGTGGCCCGGCAGGTCGGCCACCTGGTGGCGGATCTGCTCGTAGGCCATCAGGAACCGCTCCTGGTGCCCGTCGAGGACGTCCAGCAGCAGCACCACCCGCAGCCGGGGCGTGTCGACCGCGGGGCGCGGGGAGCGTTGGTCGGTGGTGAGAGTGGTCAAGGTGTTCGTTCCTCCTGGATGCGGCGGGGCGGCTCGTCCCGGATCGCGCGGGCCGCCACAGAATCTGGGCGCGACCGATCGCATGCGTTCGATGCTTACGCACCGCAACGGATGTCGCGCGATGCGTGAGTCGTGCGAGTGAAGATCCGGTCGACGCCCTCGCGGCCGGGAGCGGTTGGGAATAGATCGAGCGCAGCCGGGAACGGCCGTCGCGCGCCTGCGGCGGGGCCCGCGTGTGTGTCTGGAGAGAGTTCATGACGTCGAAGGTCGACGACCGTGTGCCCGTCCTGATCGTGGGTGGCTCGCTGGTCGGTCTGTCCACCTCCCTGTTCCTCGGCCGCCTCGGCGTCGAACACCTGCTCATCGAGCGGCATGCGCGGACCTCGCACCATCCGCGCGGGCGCGGCAACAACGTGCGGACCATGGAGCTGTTCCGCACCGCGGGCGTGGAGCAGCAGATCCGCGAGGCCGCCTCGGTGCTGGCCGAGAACCACGGCATTCTGCAGGCCGACACGCTGACCGGCGCGGACCAGGAATGGCTGTTCAAGCAGATCGACCCGGGCGGGACGCTGTCCAGGCTCAGCCCGTCCGGCTGGTGCCTGTGCAGCCAGAACGACCTGGAACCGGTGCTGCTGGACAGCGCCCGCGCCCTCGGCGGTGAGCTGCGCTTCAGTACCGAGCTGCTCTCCTTCGAGCAGGACGCGGACGGCGTGACGGCCGTGGTCCGCGACCGCGACACCGGCGAGAGCCGTACCGTGCGGGCCGACTACCTGGTCGCCGCCGACGGCCCGCGCAGCCCGGTCCGCGAACGGCTCGGGATCGGCCTGACCGGACAGGGCGACCTGTTCCACAACGTCAGCATCACCTTCCGCGCCAAGCAGCTGGCCGACGCGGTGGGCGACCGCCGGTTCATCGTCTGCTACCTGACGAACCCGCAGAGCCCCGGCGCCCTGCTGCCGGTGGACAACCAGCAGCACTGGGTCTTCCACGCGCCCTGGCGACCCGACGGCGGCGAGACGCTGGAGGACTTCACCGACGGGCGCTGCGCGGAGCTGATCCGCACCGCGACCGGCGTGCCCGACCTGGAGGTGGAGATCACCGGCAAGGCGCCCTGGCACGCCGCCGAACGGGTGGCCGAGCGCTACGGCGCGGGCCGGGTCTTCCTGGCCGGCGACTCGGCGCACGAGATGTCCCCCACCGGCGCGTTCGGCTCCAACACCGGCATCCAGGACGCCCACAACCTGGCCTGGAAGCTCGCCGCCGTGCTCGGCGGCTGGGCCGGTCCCGGGCTGCTGGAGAGCTACGACGCCGAACGCCGACCGGTGGCGCTGGCCACCAGCGCCCGCGCCTCCGCCCGCTCGGCCGAGCACCGCCACCCCGGCTACGACGTCAGCCCCGGCGTCGGGCGCCAGGCCGGCATGCTCGCGGTGGTGCTGGGCTACCGCTACCCCGGCGGCGCGGTGCTGGGCGCCGACCGGGCCGGCCCGGCCGTCCCCGAGGAGTTCCGCCCGGTGGCCGAACCCGGCGGGCGCGCACCGCACCTGTGGGTGCACCGGGACGGCGTCCGGCTCTCCACGCTCGACCTGTACGAGCGGGCGCCGGTCCTGCTCAGCGGCCCCGAGGGCGGGGCCTGGCACCGGGCCGGCCTGCGGGTCGCCGAGCGCACCGGCGTCCCGCTGCTCTGCTACCGGGTGGGCGAGGGCGCGGAGCACGAGCTGCTCCCCGAGCCCGGTCCGGACTGGGCCGCCCTGCACGGGACGACGGCCGGCGGGGCGGTGCTGGTGCGCCCCGACGGCTTCGTGGCCTGGCGCTCGCCCGAGGGCTTCGCGGACGCGCACGAGGAGGAGCTGGAGACCGTGCTCGGCACCGTCTTCGGCACTGCCTCCGGGCGGGGCTGAGGCACCGGCCCCGCGCCGCGCGGCCGCCACCGGGATGCCTCCGGTGGCGGCCGCGCTGTCATGTCTCTGTACGGGCGCTTTACTCGTTGGTAACTTAATCCGCAGTCAGGAGTAACACCTGCCTTACGACTTCGGGGGAGCCATGTACAGAAGATCCGCTCGACGCCTGGCCATCGTCGCCGTCACGGCCGTGGCGCTGGCCGCCGCCGTTCCGGGCGCCTGGGCCGCGACGGCAGGCAGCACCGCGGCCGACTCCTTCGGCACCTACAGCGGGAGCGCGCCGCTGTCCTCGTTCGCACCCGGCACCGTGCTCAGGACGCGCACCCTGCCGTACCACATCGAGGGCATCGCCACCCCGGTCACCGCGATCCAGCTGCTCTACCGCACCACCGACGCCCAGGGACGACCGGCGGCGAACGTGACCTCGGTGGTGCGCAGCATCACGGGCAGCAGCACGAAGGCCGTCTCCTACCAGTCGTTCTACGACTCGCTGAACCCTGCGGACGAACCGTCCCGGGCCATCGCCGGGAACGTGACGCTGGGCGGCACGATCGCCAACTTCGAGTCCGCCGCCCTCTCGGCGCTGCTGCTGCAAGGTGACAACCTCGTCATCCCGGACACCGAGGGCCAGTCGGCGGACTTCGCGGCCGGACCCGAGTACGCCTTCAACACCCTGGACTCGATCCGGGCCGCGACCAACTCCCCGCTGACCGGCCTGAACGGCGCGACGAAGTTCGGCCTGATGGGCTACTCCGGCGGCTCCATCGCCACCGACTGGGCGGCGGCCCTCGCCCCGAGCTACGCGCCCGACGTCAACAGGAAGCTCGTCGGCTTCGCCGAGGGCGGGGTGCTCGTCGACCCGGCGCACAACCTGAACTACGTCAACGGCTCGCTGGTCTGGTCCGGCGTCATCCCCATGTCGATCATCGGGGTCTCCCGCTCGTACGGGATCGATCTGACGCCGTACCTGAACAGCTACGGCGTCCAGATCTACAACCGGCTGCAGAACGGCTCGCTCCTCGACGCACTGGGCCACTACCCCGGCCTGACCTGGCAGCAGATCGCGAAGCCCCAGTACGCGAACCCGGACTCGGCGACCGCGTTCGTCGAGGCGGTGAACAAGATCAACCTGGGCTCGGCCCCCACCCCGACCGTCCCCGGCTACATCGCCCAGGGTGTCGGCGGCGTGCTGGAGGGGACCTTCGGTGACCCGCCCGGCATCGGCACCGGCGACGGCGTCATGGTCGCCGGCGACGTGCGGGCACTGGCCGACCAGTACTGCGCCACCGGCGACAGCGCGATCAGCTACGACCAGTACAACCTGCTCAGCCACGTCGGAACGGCGCCGGTCTGGGCGCTGAAGGCGGCGTCCTGGCTGGGCGACCGGTTCGCCGGCAAGCCGGCTCCCTCCGACTGCGGACACATCCCGGCGGGCAACTCGCTCGCGCCGGAGCGCACGGTTCCCCCGGCCGGGGTCAGGGGGTGACCCGGTAGCGGCCGACCATGCCGCCCATCATGTGGTGGGTGACGTGGCAGTGGTAGATCCAGTCTCCCGGGTTGTCCTCGGTGTACTCGACGGTGAGCGTGGTGGAGGGCGCGATGATCTGCGAGTCCACCCACCCCTGGAAGCCCTGGTTGCTGCGCCAGCGGTGGCCGTGCAGGTGGAAGACGTGCGTCTCGTTGCCGAGCGCGGCGATCCGCCAGCGCACCCGCTCGCCGGCCTTCGCCGTGAAGGTCGGCGTGTTGTCCACGAACGCGCCGCCGTTGAACATGTTGAGGTTCTGCGCCAGGGAGGGGACGTCGCCGGGCGAGGCGTCGTGGCAGAACAGCACGAACTCCCGGTCCACCGGCGGCGTGTGCTGGTCGGTCACGGCGATGATGCCGAACATGCCGAGCTCCGCACCGATCTCCATCACGTCGGGCCTGGGCCGGGAGGAGGCCGCGCCGGGCACCGGGATCGACTGCGGCACCGAGTGGTCGTGGTACGGCCAGGTGCCCGCCGAGCTGGGCCGGCAGCACCAGGTGTAGGTGTAGCTCGCCCCGAACGGCACGGCGGTTCCCGGCCGGTCCGGCTCGTCGGCCAGCCAGCCGCCGTCGTTGTCGCGGTCGTACCCGACCCCGTGCGGGTGCAGGCTGTGCGGCCAGCGGTAGTGGTCGTCGTTGTTGCGGAAGTGCACCCGGATGGTGTCGCCCACCTGGGCGCGCAGCACCGGTCCCGGGATCCCGGTGTTGGGACCGATGCCCTGCGGCCCGAGGTCCGGTGCGAGCGGGGCCGCCCAGTCGGCGCTGTAGGCGCGCAGGCCGATCGCCCAGAAGGTGGTCTGCGCGGCGGTGAAGCGCATCCCCGTCATGCCGTCGTAGCCGTTGGGCACGGCGTTGTGCTCGAACGACTCCGCCTGCAGCCAGTACTCGCGGACGGTGCCGCTGGGCTGGAAGTCCTCGACCGCGAACGGGTCGAGGGGTCGCGGCGCCGGCGTCGGCGGGGCGGGCTGGGCCTGGGCCGTCGTCGGGGCCCCGAGCTGCGCCGAGACCGCCAGTCCGGCCAGGGCGCCGCCGCCCAGCAGGGTGCGTAGTACGGTTCGGCGGCCGTCCTCGCGGTTCTCGGCACGCGCCGGTTCGACTGGCATGGCGTCCTCTCGGTCACTGGATCAGGTGACGGCGGCTCGGTCGTTGACCAACCCGCTCGCGGGGACACTAATCGGACTTAGCGGACAATCGGCGGCTACCACTCGGGAGTGTCGCCCAGTCGGCGGCGGTTGGGTGTGCCGATCACAGCCGGACGTAGCTGCGTCAGCGGGGTGGCTGGGGCTGGACGCTCTGGGGGTGGCCGGCGACGATGAGGCCGATGTTGTGCAGGGAGTTGCCGCCGCTGTCGTCCAGGTAGTTGGAGTGGGAGGCGAAGCCGGGCGGGCCGTCGGCGACGTCGAAGCGGTGGGCGCCGAAGTCGGCGCTCGCCGGGTCCGGGCCGAACCAGAGCCGGTGGCTGTCGCCGCGCGCGAACAGGGTGTCCCCGAGCCAGCCGCCGACGGCCGCTCCGAACGGGCCGCCCAGGCCCGCGCCGGTCACCGCGCCGCGGGCGTCGGCTCGTACGCGGTCGCCGGCGGGCAGGTGGCTGACCGGGTCGTTCTCGGCGGCGCCGACCCACACGCGGTCGGCGGGGAGGCCCAGTTGGGAGGCGTTGCGGGCCTCGACGCCGGGGCTCCCGATCAGCACGAGGTCGTCGGCGCCGGTGCCGCCCGGCTGCCGGCCGGCCAGGCCCACGGTCAGTGAGCCGTAGCTGTGCCCGATGGCGGTGAGGTGGGCGGGCGGGCCGGTGCGGGTGGCGCGCAGTCCGGCCATGAAGCGGTCGTAGGAGCGGGCGCCGCGCACCGCGCGCTCCGGGCTCAGCACGTCCGCCGGGGCCGGATCGCCGGGCGAGAGCCGGTCCAGGCCCGGCGGCGGGTCGTAGCCGAGCCACACCATCGACGCCGTCGTGCGGGACCGGTCGACCCGCTGGGCGGCCTTCCAGACGTTGAGCGCCCGGTCGCCGTCCTTGCCGCCGACGCTGCCGAGCTCGGTCCCGACGCCGGGGACGTAGGCGCTGACGTCGGTGGCGGTGTCCGGGTCGCCGAAGGAGAGGACGGCCCGCCCCTGGCCCTCGTCCGCGAGGCCGTACAGGAGGTCCGGCGGCCACTGGCCGGCGTCCCGGTCCAGCCGGTCCTGGATCGCTTGGAAGCCGGCGAGCCTGGCCTGTTCGTCCTCGCCGAGCTGCCGCCCGCCGTACGCGGCGAGGAGCTGCTGGAGGGTGCTGCGGTTGGCCTGGTCGCGGGCGAGTGCGGGAACGCCGTCGAGATTGCCGACCAGCTCCGGGCAGCGCTGGACGAGGAGTTGCCGCGCGTCCGGGGGCAGCGCGCGCCACCAGGCGTTGACCGCGACCGGGTCGGCGCTGGCCGGCGGCAGGGTCGCGACGAGCAGGGTCCTGGCGGCGGCCGCGTCGGTGCGCGCGGTGCGGACGCTCAGGCCGCTGCCGTCCGTGCCGTGCTCGGCCAGGCGGTCCAGCTGGGCGGCGAGCTGCCGGTCGGCGCGGTCCGCGTCGTGCAGGGCCTGGGCGATCCGGGTGCTGAGGCTGCGCAGGGCGGCCGCCCGCTCGGCGCTGACCGAGCGGTCGCGGCGCTCGCGCGGATCGGGGTCGGGGGCGGTGACCGTGCCGTCGGCGGCCACCGTGCAGTGGGCCGCGCTCGCCTCGGCCAGGGCCTGTACGAGGGTTGCCCGCGCGCTGCGGAACTCGGCGGCGGCCTCCCGCAGCAGTGTGCCAGCTGCAAGCAACTCGCTCTGGGCCGCATCCAGTTGGGAGCGCTGGACGGCCAGCACGGCCTGCGCCTGGGCGGCCGCGTCGCCGGTCCAGCAGTTGGCCGCGTCGGTGTGGATGTCCGAGACGGCGGCCAGGTGGCGGGCGAGGCTGCGGGCGAGGGTGTCGTAGGCGGCGCCGGTGTCGGTGAGCGGGTCGGGGTCGGCGTCCTGGAGCTGCCGCAGACTGATCATCAGAAGACCGGACGGTAGGGCGTGGTGACCGTGCCGCGGGTTCTGGCTGCTCTGCTCGCGGCGTCGGCGGCCAGCAGCTCGGTCATCCCCTGGGTGACAGCGGCGTTCGCGTCGCGGTAGCCGGCGGCGGTGCTGACCAGCCGGCCGCCCTTGTCGTCCAGCTCGGCGGCGAGCGCCTTGAGCCGCTCGGTCCAGGCCGCGGTGCAGCGGTCGAGGGCGGCCGCGGTCCGCCAGCCGCCCAGTGCGGCGCTCGCCGCGTCCGAGGGCCGGTACAGGGCGGGGAGTTCGTTCGGGAGGGCCTGCCCGACGCATCGCAGGGCCCGGCCGTTGGCCTGGAGCAGCTCGGGATCCACCGAGAAGTGGCGTGCGGGGGGTGCGGAGGGCGCTGTCACCGTCCGCAAGCTACCCGCCGCGCGCTTCGCGCTTCGTGCCGCAGAATCGATCCGGCGCGGCCGGTGCGGGGCGCGACCCCTCGAACGGGTGACAAGGGCTGCCGCGTCAGCTCTGCTTCACGACGGCCCGGGCGACCAGGGGTTGGCCGACGGCCAGGGCCAGGCAGGCGGCTGCCGTGGCGGACCACAGGAGGGTGGGGCCCCAGTACTGGAGGAGCTGGGTGCCCAGGATCGGCGCGGCGACCGCGGCGATGCCCCAACTGACGCCGTAGACGGCCAGATAGCGGCCGGTGCCGCCGGGTGGGGCGAGGTCCGCGACGAGCGCGTAGGCACGTCCCATGATCAGCAGGTCGCCCAGGCTCCACACGATCGTGGTGGCCGCGGCCGCGGTCAGGGTGTGCGCCACGGCGTAGCCGGCCACGCCGGCCGCCAGCAGGGTGTAGCCGAGGCCGAGTGCGGCCGGCGCGGAGAGCGCGGCGAGGCGTTCGAGGCGGAGGAGGGGCTGGGCGGCGATGATGGTGGCGGCCGAGACGGTGAAGAGCACTCCGGCGTCCGTGGGGGCCAGGCCGCCCAGCGTCAGGGTGAGCGGGAGTTCGGTCATGATCTGCAGGTAGATCAGGGCGAACAGGGTGCCGCCGGCGAGCACCAGCAGCAGGGCGCGGTCGCGCCAGGGGCTGATCGCGGTGGGCTGGTCCGATGAGGCCTGCGGGAGGACGGTTCGGCGCGGATCCCTGGGCAGCGCCAGCTGGATGAGGCCCGCGCAGAGCAGGCAGCTGAGCGCGTCGGCGACGAAGAGCCAGCGCAGGTCCCAGCGGCCCAGCGCGGCTGCGACCAGTCCGGCGCCCATGCCACCGGCGGCCAGGGCGGCGTTGAACAGACTGTAGGCGCGCACTCGTTCGGACGGTCCCACCGCGTCGGCGATGATGGCCTGACTCGCGGGTTCGTAGAGCTCGAAGGCGAGGCCCAGCAGCACCGCGAAGACACTGACCTGGGTCAGCGACTGGGCCTGGGCGATGGCGAGTTGGGCGATGGCGCAGCCCGTCAGACCGAGCACGATGGTGCGACGGCGGCCGAGGCGGTCGGCGAGCCGGCCGCCGACCAGGCGCGAGGGGATGGTGGCGACCCCGAAGGCGGCGCAGACCAGGCCGGCCGTCGCGATGCTCGCCCCGAAGTCGGCGTGGACCAGGACGGCGAGGAACGAGAGGGAGAACGCCCCGAGCCGGTTGATCGTCCGGGCGGCGAGCAGCAGCCACACGGTGCGGGGCAGGGGGGCGCCGCGTGCGATGAGGCCCATGGCCGTCCTTGTCGTCGTCACTGGCGAATCGGGTAATGTCAGTGACGAAACGGTAGGGCCGAGAGGAGTAACTGGTCAAGTGCTATTCGACAGTCACATGGCGGTCCTGCTCGATGCGGGCGTCTCGTTGGTCAACGCCCTGACCGACGGGGAGGCGCGCGGCAGGCCGTACACCGCCCCGCGCGGTGCGGACCTGTGCGCGGCCGTCGACGCCGCACTGCCCGGCGGTACGGCGTCCGGTCCCCGCGCGATCGAGCCGGGGCAGGCCGCCGCTCTCGCCCGGACGGCACAGGAGTTGCGGCGGGTGTTCGAGGCCGTGAGCGCCGATCGCATCGACGACGCCGTGGTGGCGCTGAACCCGCTGCTGCGCTCGAGCGGGGCCCGTCCGCAGTTGGACCGGGCCGCGGGCGAGCCCTGGCAGGTCCACTTCCACGGCGCGGACGACTCCCTGGCGGTGGGGTGGAGCGCGGGGTGCGCGACCGGCCTGGCGATGGTGATCGGCGGGGACCTCGCCGGTCGCCTCGGCGTCTGCCAGGGCACCCGGTGCGACCGCGTCTACGTCGACACCTCGCGCAACGCCGCCCGGCAGTTCTGCTCGACGGCCTGTCAGAACCGCGCCAAGGCCGCCGCCTTCCGCACCCGCCGGGCTCAGGAGAGCGGTTAGATGGGCGGAACGAGGGCGAAGTAACGGTCGAGGACGGCCTGCTCGCCGGTGACCGTGAGGCGGTCGGCCGGGATCCGCTGCCAGAGGAAGAGCGTCAGGTCCGAGGCGCTACCGGCGAGTTCGACGTCGCCGGGCCCGTCGGGGGTGCGGGTGAGGCGGACGTCGGCGCCGTCGAAGTGCACCGACCAGCGGCCGGGGCCGTCGGTCTGCCGGAACCCGAAGCGTTCGCCCGCGCCGGGCGGGGAGGGGATCCAGGATCGCCGGGCCGGTGCCATCACCTCGAAGGTCTGGGTGACGGCGTCCACCGCGAGCTCGGCGTCGATCGGGCCGGCGGTGCCGAGTGCGTTCTCGACGTCCCAGCGGTGCAGGGCCGCCTCGATGCTCTGCATGCGGGGCCAGAACCCGGTGGTCTGCTCGGGCCCGAAGGTCCAGACCGGCTCGTTGGGACCGCACCGGACGAACTGCTCCTCCAGCGCGCGGGCCCCCTCGGCGAACCAGTCGGTGAGCTGCGCCGCCACCGGTGCGCGGTTGGGTGCCTGCTCCGGGGCCGGCCAGTCGGCCAGGTCCGCGGGCAGGTCGAAGGTGCTGAGGTCGCCCGCGTCCGGCGGCGTCATGAGCCGTTCCCCGATGAGCCGGTGCAGGAAGCGGTGCACCCCGCCCAGGTGGACGACCAGGTCGGAGACCGACCAGCCCGGACAGGACGGGATCAGGGGCGCTTCGTCGGCGTCGGCTGCCTGCCGAACCGCGGCCTCGAACGCCAGGATCTCGCGACGGAAATGCGCAACGTAGTCCATGAGCCCCACTCTGCCACGAGGTCAGGAGGGCTGGTGCTCGGCGGCGATGGCCTCCACTGCGGCGCGGGCGTGTTCGGCGTCGGCCGGGACCAGGCCGAGGCGGGTGCGGCGGTCCAGGATGTCGCCGGCGTCGAGGGCGCCCTCGTGGGTGAGCGCGTACTCCACCTCGGCGCGGGTGACGTCCAGGCCCTCGGCGATCGGGTCCAGCGGATGGGCGGTGCGGGCCGCGGCGAGGACGGTGGCGGCGGCGCCGCCGTGGCGGGCGAGCAGCGAGGCAGGCAGGGCGGTCGCCGGAGCCGGCCGGCTCTCGGGGTGGCCGGGTGCGCCGACCAGCGGGAGGTCGCGGGTCCGGCAGGGGCCGGCGGTCAGGCCGCGGGCGCGCAGCGCGGCGTCGACGGTGTCCTCGGCCATCGCCCGATAGGTGGTCAACTTGCCACCCACCACGGTGATCACGCCGGAGGGCGACTCGCGGACGGCGTGCCGGCGCGAGAGGTCGGCGGTCTCGCCGCCGCCGGCGTCGATCAGCGGGCGCAGCCCGGCGAAGGCGCCGCGGACGTCGGCGCGGGTCAGCTCGCGGCGCAGCGCGGTGTTGATGGTGGCGAGCAGGAAGTCGATCTCGCCGTCGGTGGGGACCGGCTCGTCCGGGATCGGGCCGGGGGCGTCCTCGTCGGTGAGGCCGAGCACGACCCGTCCCAGCTGCTGGGGCAGCGCGAAGACGAACCGGCTGGTCGAGCCGGGGACGGGGACGGTCAGCGCCGCCTGCGGACGGCCGAGGGCGGCGGCGTCGAAGACCAGGTGGGTGCCGCGGCTGGGGCGCAGGCGGATCGAGTCGTCCACCTCGCCGGCCCAGACCCCGGCGGCGTTGACGACGGCGCGGGCCGTCACGCTCAGCGTCTGCCCGGTGAGCGTGTCGGTCAGCTGCGCCGAGCTGCCGGTGACCCGCTCGGCCCGGACCCGGGTCAGCACGCTCGCGCCGTACTGCGCGGCGGTCCGCGCTATCGCGACCACCAGCCGTGCGTCGTCCACGAGTTGGCCGTCGTGGGCGACCAGGGCGCCGCGCAGGCCCTGGGTGCGGACGGCCGGGGTGAGCGCGGCGGCCTCGGCCGCGCCGACTCGGCGGGCCCGGGGCAGGACGGCCGCCGGGGTCCGGGCGCTGAGCCGCAGCGCGTCGCCGGCCAGGAAGCCGGTGTGCACCAGGGCGGCCTGAGCCCGGCTCACCGAGGGCAGCAGCGGGACGAGTTGGGGCAGCGCGCGGATCAGGTGGGGGGCGGTGCGGGTCATCAGGATGCCGCGCTCCACGGCGCTCTCCCGGGCCACCCCGACCCGCCCGGAGGCGAGGTAGCGCAGGCCGCCGTGGACCAGCTTGGAACTCCAGCGGCTCGTTCCGAAGGCGAGGTCGCGCGACTCGACCAGCACGGTCCGCAGCCCGCGCGAGGCCGCGTCCAGGGCCACGCCGGCGCCGGTGACGCCGCCGCCGATGACGAGCACGTCGATCGCGGCGCCGTCGGCGAGCGCGTCGAACTCCTCGGCACGGCGCCGGGAGTCGAGGACGGTGGTGCCGGCGTGACGGGTCATGGGGTGAGGTATCCGTTCAGTGCGGTGGCCAGTTCGCGGCGCCAGGCCGCTTCGGGGAGCAGCTGGGCGACCATCCGGTGCGACTGGACGGTGGACTGGGCGATGAGCAGCACCATGGTGGCCAGCTCGGTCGGCTCGCCGGGGCGGATCGAGCCGTGCCGCTGGCCGAGTTCGACGGCCTCGCGCAGTGCGTCGAGCAGGCCGCGCTGGCTGGTGCCGAGCCGTTCCACCACGTATTCGAGCAGGACGTCCGCGTCGGAGCGCAGCAGTGCGCCGAGCACGGCGTGGTCGCGTACCCGGATCGCGACCTCCACGACCCAGGCGACCACCGACTCGCGGTCGTCGCCGGCGCGGACGACCTGCGCCTGGGTGGCGTGGATCTCCCGGGTGAGCAGGGCGCCGATCACCGCGCGGACGTCCGGCCAGCGGCGGTAGACCGTGGGGCGGCTGACCCCGGCCCGGCGGGCGATCTCGGCCAGCTGGGTGCGGCGCAGGCCCGCGTGGACGACCAGCTCGGCGGCCGCGTCGAGGATCGCGTCGTCCACGCTGCGGGCGGCGGCCGGGTCGGCTTGGACTGCGTGGCTACTTGACATGATGTGGAACACTGTAACGCATGCCCTCAGACACGCACCCCACAGCCGCCCCGGCGGCGGCCAAGCTGCCGCTCCCGCCGATGAGTTGGGACGCCTGGGGTGACCCGGCGCTCGCCAAGCCGCTCTCCGACGACATCAGGGCGCTGCTGGAGCAGCTGCTCGGGGTGTCGGCCGCGGACGGCAGCGCACCGACCGCCGACGAGGTGGTGCTGCGCCCCTCCGCGCTGCCCGAGCAGGACCTGAGCGCGCTCGCCGCGATCGTCGGCGAGTGGAACGTGAGCGCGGCGGACGCCGACCGGCTGCCCCGCGCCGGCGGCAAGTCCACCCCCGACCTGCTGCGCCGGCGCAGCCGCGAGCCGCAGGACGCGCCCGACGCCGTCGTCCTGCCGGGGACCGAGGAGGAGATCGCCGCGGTCCTCGCGCACTGCTCCCGGCGCCGGATCGCGGTCGTCCCGTTCGGCGGCGGCACCAGCGTGGTCGGCGGGGTCGACCCGATCCGCGGCGCGTTCACCGCCGTCCTCTCGCTGGACCTGCGCCGCTTCGACGCGCTGCTCGACCTGGACGAGGTCTCCGGCGAGGCCGTCCTCGGTGCGGGGCTGACCGGCCCGCAGGCCGAGCAGCTGCTCGCGGCCCGCGGCTTCGAACTCGGCCACTACCCGCAGAGCTTCCGCTACGCGACCATCGGCGGCTTCGCGGCCACCCGCTCCTCCGGCCAGAACTCCGCCGGGCACGGCCGCTTCGACGACATGGTCCGCGGCCTGCGGGTGGTCACCCCCGCCGGCGCGCTCGACCTCGGCCGCGCGCCCGCCTCGGCGGCCGGTCCGGACCTGCGCCAGCTGTTCATCGGCTCCGAGGGGACGCTGGGCGTGATCACCGCGGTGCGGCTGCGGGTCCACCCGCTGCCCGCCGTCAAGGTCCACGAGGCCTGGAGCTTCCCCGACTTCGCGACCGGCGCCGCCGCGCTGCGCGCCGTCGAGCAGCAGGGCACCGGGCCCACCGTGCTGCGGCTCTCCGACGAGATCGAGACCGGCGTCAACCTGGCGATGGCGGAGAAGATCGGCGGCGACCAGGTCGCCGCCGGCTGCCTGGCGGTCACCGTCTTCGAGGGCACCGAGGAGCAGACCGCCGCCCGCCACGAGCGGACCCGCGCGGTGCTGCTGGCGGCCGGCGGCACCTCGCTGGGGGCGGAGCCGGCCCGCGCCTGGGAGCACGGCCGCTTCAACGCGCCCTACCTGCGTGACGCGCTGCTGGACTGCGGCGCGCTGTGCGAGACGCTGGAGACCGCCACCGACTGGTCGAACCTGGACGCGCTGAAGACGGCGGTGACCTCCGCACTGCAGAGCACGTTGCAGGAGGGCGGCAGCAGCTCGCTGGTGATGTGCCACATCTCGCACGTCTACCCGACCGGCGCCTCGCTCTACTTCACCGTCCTCGGCGCCCAGCAGGGCGACCCGATCACGCAGTGGGCGGCGGCCAAGACGGCGGCCTGCGACGCGATCATGGCGGCCGGCGGCACCATCACCCACCACCACGCGGTCGGCGCCGACCACCGCCCCTGGATGTCCCAGGAGATCGGCGACCTCGGCGTGAGCATCCTGCGCGCGGTCAAGGACGCGGTGGACCCGGCCGGGATCCTCAACCCCGGCAAGCTGATCCCGTGACCGCCGCGCCGGTCCGGCGGCCGATCGCGTCCGTCGTGCTGCTGAGCAACCCGGCCGCCGGCAGCGGCCATGCCGACCGGGCCGCCGCCCGCGCCGCCGCCCGGCTGCGCGAGCGCGGCGTCCAGGTCCAGGCGGTGGCCGGCAGTGACCCGCAGGACGCCGCCCGGCTGGCGCGCGAGGCCGTCGACAACGGCGTGGACGCGCTGGTGGTGGCCGGCGGCGACGGCATGATCGCGCTCGCCCTCCAGGCGCTGACCGGCACCGATGTCGCGCTCGGCGTGATACCCGCCGGCACCGGCAACGACCACGCCCGCGAGTACGGCCTGCCGCTGAAGAACCCGGAGGCGGCGGCCGACGTGATCGCCGACGGCCAGGTGCTGACGGTGGACGTCGGCCGGATCGACGCCGCCGACGGCAGCACCCGCTACTTCGGCTCGGTGCTCGCCGCCGGCTTCGACTCGCTGGTCAGCGACCGCGCCAACCGGCTGACCTGGCCGCGCGGGCGGATGCGCTACAACCTCGCCATGCTGGTCGAGTTGGCGGGCCTGCGCCCGCTGCCGTTCCGCCTGGTGCTGGCGGACGGGACGGTCGTCGAGGAGCCGCTGACCCTCGCCGCGGTCGGCAACACCCGCAGCTACGGCGGCGGGATGGCGATCTGCCCGGGCGCCGACCACGCGGACGGGCTGCTGGACCTCACCCTGGTGCGCGCGATGCCCCGGCGCACGCTGGTGCGGTTCTTCCCGACCGTCTTCCGCGGCACCCACGTGCGGCGCTCCGAGGTCGCGACCTACCGCACCGCCTCGCTGCGGATCGAGTCCGCGGGCATCAACGCCTACGCGGACGGCGACTGCGCCGGGCCGCTGCCGGCCGACGTCCGGGTCCTGCCGGGGGCGCTGGGGATCCTCGTTCCGGCCTGAGTCCCGAAACGCCGCCCGTAGCGTTGTGTGGCATGTCCGTGACGGGAAACCCGCTGGTCAAAGCCCTTCTCAGCGCTCCGGCGCCGGGCTAGCATTCCGGACACGGCGGCCCCCACCACCCCGAGAGCGGGGCCGCCGGCCAACCTCCGCACGCCCGAGCGCTTCGGCCGCACCCCCCACCGGGGGGTGCGGCCGAAGGCTGCGCGGCGACTAGTTGTGGAGCAGGTTGAGCGTGTTGGCGGTGGGCGCGTCGTCCACGAAGTAGACCGCGCGCTCGTCGGGGGCCACGGCCAGGCCGAAGAGGTTGCCGGCGCCGGGCGGGGTGCCGGTGGAGTCGAGGGTGCGCACCGCGATCTGGTGGCCGGCGGGGGTGGTCTCCACCAGGTTGCCGTCGCCGGCGTTGACGGTGAGGATGTCGCCGTCCGGCGCGACCGCCAGGCCGAGCGGGCTGTTCAGGCTGTTGTCGCAGCTGACCTCCCGTCCGGTGCCGGCCGAGTGGGAGCGGTGCAGGGCGTCGGGGATCGCGGTGATCCGGTTGCCCACGGTGTCGGCCACGTAGAGCGTGCCCTCGCGGGAGAGCCCGACGCCGGTCGGCCCGACCACCAGGGCGGCCGGGTCGGTGTGCTCGCCGAAGCCGGAGCCGATCTCGGTGGTCGACTCCAGACGCGGCGGCTGGTCGTCGTGGCCCCGGGAGAGCCGCAGGCGCAGCACCGTCCCCTCGTTCACGACGCTCCCGCCGCCGGCCACCGTGTCGTTGAGCACGTTGGTGACGAAGAGGTCGCTGCCGTGCTCGTCACTGGCCGCGGTCATGTCCCACGGGCCGTTGATGCCGTTGCCGGACAGCGTCTCGCGGACCGTGCCGTGGCTGTCCAGCACCAGCAGGCAGCCGGCCTGCGCGGTGGCGGACGTCCCGTCCGAGGTGGGCAGGCTGCCGACCACCACCCAGCCGCCGGGCAGCACGGAGAGCGCGGTGGTCAGGCCGACGCCGCCCGGGCACGGGCCGGGGAGGTGGGCCGGGTCGATCTGCGCGAACTGGTGCACGGTGCCGTTGCGGGCGATCTGCATCAGGGTGGTGCCGGTGCCCTGCTGGTTCTGCGCGTTGTTGAAGTTGCTGACCAGTACCTCGCCCTTGTGCAGGTCGCCGATGCTCTCCGGGACCACTGCGGTGCCGTACGGGTTCTGGTCGCCGTTCGACGGCACGGTGGACGCGATCGTGGAGACCGTGTTCAGCGGGCCGACGAAGGGCCCGCGGGCGTGCGCTGAGGGGGCGCAGGCCAGGCCCGCCGAGAGGGTGACGGCCAGTGAGGCGGTGGTGGCGAGGGTCGTGCTGAGTCGTCTTCTCATACTCTGCTTCCTCCTGGTGGGGCTCGAACATTTGGGACATACCGTCCTATACATTGACATCCAGGCGCAGCGATCTGACGCAGCCACAGCGCGTCGTGTCCGCGCCGGTTCCCTCTCATCGCCCCAGGAGGCCGCTCCCCGTGCAGACACTCACCCGACTCGGAATCGTCGCCGCGACCGCGCTCGCGACGACCGCCGCCCTCGCCCCGGCGGCGGGCGCCGCCGATCACCACGGCGCCCGGCACGCCGTGTTCGTCCAGACCGACAACCCCGCGGGCAACCGGATCATCGCCTATCACCGAGGGGACGACGGGCGGTTGACCGCCGCCGGCAGCTACGACACCGGCGGCCTCGGCGGCGTGCTGGACGGCTCGGTCGTCGACCACCTGGCCTCGCAGGGGTCGCTGACCTACGACGCCCGCCATGCGCTGCTGTACGCGGTGAACGCCGGCAGCGACACCGTCACCGTCTTCTCGGTCGACGGCGAGCACCTGATGAAGCGTCAGGTCATCGGCTCCGGCGGCCGGTTCCCGGTCAGCGTCGCCGTGCACGAGGACACCGTCTACGTGCTGAACGCGCTGGACGGCGGCTCGATCCAGGGCTTCACCGTCCACGACCGCCGGCTGAGCCCGCGCACCGACTGGAACCGCTGCCTGGGCCTGGACCCGAACGCCACACCGCAGTTCACCAACACCCCGGGCCAGGTCGGGTTCGCCGCGGACGGCTCGCAGCTGGTCGTGACCACCAAGGCCAACGGCAACAGCCTGCTGGTCTTCGCGCTCGACCACGAGGGCGCACCCGCGGACGCCCCGGTGGTCACCGTGCAGCCCGGAGCGGTGCCCTTCGGCTTCGTCCAGCACGGCCCGCACCTGCTGGTCACCCAGGCCGGACCGAACGCGGTCGCGACGGTGATGGTCAACCCGGACGGCACCGCCACCCAGTCGGGCGCCGCGCTCACCGGCCAGGCGGCCACCTGCTGGGACACCCTGATCGGACGCACCGTCTACGCCTCCAACGCGGGCAGCGGGACGGTCAGCGGCTTCCGGATCGGCGACCGCGGCGTGCTTGAGCCGCTGGGGAACACCGCAACCCACCCGGGCACCGTCGACTCCGCGGCCTCCGAGGACGGCCGCTTCCTCTATGTCCAGACCGGCGCGGCCGGAATCGTTGACGAGTTCCAGGTCAACGCCGACGGTTCGCTCACCGCGCTGGACTCGGTGACCGTGCCCGACGCGGTCGGCGGCGAGGGCATCGTCGCGTTCTGACGAGCGCAGCCCCCCGGACGGCTACCCCTGGTGGCCGTCCGGGAGGTACCAGTGGTGCGGGGCGATCTGGTCGCGGATCGCCTCGGGGCCCCAACTTCCTTGCGGGTAGGGCTGGACGGGCGGTGGGTTGTCGAGCAGCGGGGCGGAGATCTCCCACAGGCGCTCGATCCCGTCGGAGCGGGTGAACAGCGACTGGTTGCCGAGCATCGCGTCCAGCAGCAGTCGTTCGTAGCCCTCCAGGCCGTGCCGGCTGCGGAAGGAGTCGGCGTAGCGGAAGGTCATCTCGGCGGCGCCCAGGTCCATGGCGGGGCCGGGCTCCTTGGCCAGGAAGCGGACGCTGATCCAGCCGGGGTCGTCGAAGTCGATCACCAGGGCGTTGCGCCGCTGGGCGTGCGGGCCGACCAGGGAGTTGGGGAACATCCGCAGCGGCGGCTTGCGGAAGTGCAGCGTGACGACCTGGCGGCGCTGGCCCATCGACTTCCCCGACCGCAGGTGGAAGGGGACTCCGGCCCAGCGCCAGTTGTCGACCATGGCGCGCAGCGCGACGAAGGTCTCGGTCTGCGACGCCGGGTCGACGCCGGGCTCCTGGCGGTAGCCGGTGTACTGCCCGCGCACCACCTGGGCGATGTCGATCGGTTCGAGAGCCTCGAAGACCTTCGCGGTCTCGTCGCGCAGCGGCTTGGCGGCGAGCGAGGTCGGCGGTTCCATCGCGACGAAGCCGAGCAGCTGGAACAGGTGGGTGACGATCATGTCCCGGTAGGTGCCGGTCTGTTCGAAGAACTGCGCGCGCCCCTCGATCCCGATCGTCTCGGGGACGTCGATCTGAACGTGGCTGATGTGATAGCGGTTCCAGACCGGTTCGAAGAGCCCGTTGGCGAAGCGCAGCGCCAGGATGTTGTCCACCGACTCCTTGCCGAGGAAGTGGTCGATCCGAAAGACCCGGTCCTCCCCGAAGACGGCGTGCACCGCGTTGTTGAGCGCCCGGGCCGAGGCCAGGTCGGTACCGAACGGCTTCTCGACGATCACCCGGGCGCGCTCGGCGAGCCCGCTGTCGCCGAGCATCGCGATCACCGAGCGGAAGGCGTCCGGCGGCACCGCCAGGTGGCAGAGCCGCCGCGGCTCGCCCCCCAGCGCCTGTTCGGCGTGCCGGACGGCGTCCAGCAGCGGCCGCGGGTCCTCGGGGTCGGCGGCGCCGAAGCTCAGCGCGGCCTCGAAAGCGTGCCAGGCCGTGCCGTCCGGCGCGCTGAGGCCGAACTCCTGCACCGCCTGGCGGGCGTGCCGGCGGAACTCCTCGTCGGTCAGCGCGAACTGCGCCGGCGCCGAGCCGACGATCCGGTAGCGGGCGGGCAGCAGGCCGGCCCGGGCGAGGTGGAACAGCCCGGGCAGCAGCTTGCGGCGGGCGAGGTCACCGGTCGCGCCGAACAGGACGATCACATGGTCGTCGGGACGGGCGTCTGCGGCCGGGCGTGCGTTGTCGTCGGACATGGTGGCTGCCTGGCCCTTCCGCCGTTCGGCCCCGCCCTCCCATCGTGCGGTACCTGCCGGCAGCCCGCGCGCTCAGTGGTTGTTGGCCGGCTGCGGCCGCGCCGCCTCGGCCTGCGGATCCGGCGCGGTCAGCTCGTGGGCCAGTGGGGAGCGGCTGAGCAGCACCAGACCGGCCAGGATCAGGCCCGCGCCGGCCAGCTCCACCGCGGCCCACCAGCCGCCGCGGATCCGCTCGCCGTACAGGACCACGCCCAGCGCGATGCTGGTGCCGGCGTCGCCCAGGGTCAGCGCGGGCTGGGAGAAGACCAGCGACCCGGACTGCAACGCGTTCTGCAGCAGGAACAGCGCCGCCACGCCCACCGCGGCGAAGCCGTACGTCTGCCAGGCGGTGAAGAATCCGGCCGCGCCGTCCGCCTCCCAGCGCAGCGCCGAGGTCTTGAGCAGCGCCGCGGTCAGCGCGTAGCAGACCGCCGCGGCCATCCCCAGGCTCGCCGCCCGGACGGCTCCGGGCCCGCGCGCCGCCGCGAGGGCGGTGAGCGCGGCCGCCGTCGACAGGCAGCAGACCAGCACCAGCAGCCAGCGGCCGGCCGGCACCGCGTCGGCGGCGTGGCCCTCGCTCGGCGAGGCGGCCCAGAGCGCGACCCCCAGGCCTGCGGTGATGCAGGCCGTCGCCCGCCACACCTCGGAGGGCAGCCTGCGGTGCAGGATCACCCCGGCGAGCAGCAGCGCCGCCGGGAGCTCCAGCACGAAGACCGGCTGCACCACCGAGAGCGGTCCGTTGGCCAGCGCCAGCGCCTGGAAGCAGGCCGCCGCGCCGACCGCCGCGATGCCGGCCAGCCAGACCCGCTGGTGTACCAGCCGGGTGATCAGGCTCCACCGCAGACCGTCGGCGTCCGGCACCCGGCGGGCGGCCTTGCGCTGGAGCACGGTCGCCAGCGCGTTGCTGAGGGTGGTCAGCAGGGCGAACAGCACAGCCGCCACGGTGTTCACGGGCCACCTCCCGGTGCAGAAGTCTTGAGCCTGTCACCGATCATCCTGGCCCGTGTTCCGGCCGCCGACACCTCGCGGCGGCCGGAACACGCGTACCCGTGCGTCACACCAGGGCCGGCGCCACCTCCTGGGCGGCCGCCGCGGCGGGCCGCAGCGGCAGGTGGCAGGCCGCGAGGTGGTTGTCGGGACCGTACGGCGCGAGCTTGGGCTCGACCCTGGCGCAGATCTCCTGCGCGGCCGGGCAGCGGGTGCGGAACCGGCAGCCGGAGGGCGGGTCGATCGCGGAGGGCAGTTCCCCGGCGATGCCCTGGCTGCTCTTGGCCGCCTCCACCGCCGGGTCGGCCACCGGGATGGTGTCGAGCAGGCCGCGGGTGTAGTGGTGCACCGGGTTGGCGTACACCGACTCCGCCGGGCCGATCTCCACCAGCTTGCCCAGGTACATCACGCCGATCCGGTCGGACAGGTACCGGATCACCGACAGGTCGTGCGAGATGAACAGGTACGACAGGCCGAGCTCGCCCTGAAGGTCCCGCATCAGGTTCAGCACCTGCGACTGGATCGACACGTCCAGCGCCGAGACCGGCTCGTCCGCGACGATCAGCTTGGGCCGCAGCGCGAGCGCGCGGGCGAGCCCGACGCGTTGGCGCTGCCCGCCGGAGAACTCGTGCGGATAGCGGTCCAGGGCGCTGAGCGGCAGGCCGACCAGGTCGAAGATCTCCCTGATCCGCCGGTCGCGCTCGGCCGGGCTGTCGACCCGGTGGATGTCCAGCGGCTCGCGCATCACCGAGCGCACCATCATGCGCGGGTTCATCGCCGCGTACGAGTCCTGGAACATCAGCTGGACGTCGCGGCGCAGGTGCCGGCGTTCGGCCCGCGGGGCCTGCGCCAGGTCCCTGTCCTGGAAGAGCAGGCTGCCGCCGGTGGGTTTCTCCAGGCCGACGATGAGCTTGCCGACGGTGGTCTTGCCGCAGCCGGACTCGCCGACCAGGCCGACAGTCTCGCCCTGGTGCACCGTCAGGGACACGTCCGCCACCGCGCTGACCGAGCCGACGTTGCGGCGCAGCACCAGGCCGGCGGTCACCGGGTAGTCCTTGACCAGGCCCTCGATGCGCAGCAGCGGCTCGGTCAGCGTGCTGTCGCGCGATACGCGGACCCGCTCGGTGGCCACGGCCGTCGCGGCGACGGGGGCCGCCTCGGTGCGGTAGACGGGCTCGCCGACCGGCAGGAAGCAGGCGAAGCGGTGCTCCTCGACCGTCCCGGCCAGCGGCGGCTCGGACGTCCGGCACTCGTCGGTGGCGTAGCGGCAGCGCGCGGCGAACCGGCAGCCGGCCGGCGGCTTCGTCAGGTCCGGCGGCAGGCCGGGGATCGAGTAGAGCCGTTCCCCGGACTCGGCGCTGCGCTCGGGCAGCGACGCGAACAGCGCCTCGGTGTACGGGTGCCGCGGGTTGGCGAAGAGCGCCCTGGTGCTGGTGGTCTCCACGACCTTGCCCGCGTACATGACGGCGATCTTGTCCGCCCGGCCCGCGATCACGCCCAGGTCGTGGGTGACCAGGATGACCGCCATCCCGAGCTGCTGCTTCAGGTTGTCGATCAGCTCCAGGATCTGCTTCTGGATGGTGACGTCCAGCGCGGTCGTGGGCTCGTCGGCGATGAGCAGCTTCGGCTCGTTGGCCAGCGCCATGGCGATCATGGCGCGCTGGCGCATGCCGCCGGACAGCTCGTGCGGGTAGACCAGCGCGCGCTGTTTCGGACTGGGCATGCCGACCAGCGACAGCGCCTCGACGGCGCGTTCGTGCGCCTCCTTCTTGGAGGCCCCGCGGTGGATCCGCACCGACTCGGAGATCTGCCGGCCGATGGTCATCGTCGGGTTGAGCGACGTGGTCGGGTCCTGGAAGATCATGCCGATGTCGTTGCCGCGGACCGAGTCCATCTCCTCGGGGCTCAGCGAGAGCAGGTCGCGGCCGTCCAGCCGGATCTGCCCGCCCACCACCGTGCCGCCGTTGGGCAGCAGTTGCATGATCGACATCGCGGTCATGGTCTTGCCGCAGCCGGACTCGCCCACGATGCCGAGGGTTTCCCCCGCATCGACGCTGAGGTTGATGCCGTCCAACGCGTGGACGACCGAGCGCTTCAACCGGATCTCGGTGCGCAGGCCGATTACTTCTAGCAGTGCCACGGGATCACCGCTTCTGCAGTCGGGATTCGAAGGCGTCGCGCAGCGCGTCGCCGATCACGTTGAAGCTCAGGATGATCAGGATGATCACCACGGCCGGCGGGTAGATCATCCACCAGTAGCCCTGGCCCGCGTAGTTGGTGCCGACGTCGAGCATCCCGCCCAGGTCGTTGTTCGGCGCCTGCAACCCGAGCCCGATGTAGCTGAGGGTGGAGAGCGCGAAGACCGCGTCGGCGATCGAGAACGTCGTGTTCACGATCGTGGTGCCGATGGTGTTGGGCAGGATGTGCTTGAAGATGATCCGGGTGCCGCCGGCCCCCATCATCCGCGAGGCGTCCACGTAGTCCCGGACCTTGATCGCCAGGGCCTCGCCGCGGACCAGGCGGGTGATGCCGAACCACGAGGTGAGGCCCACCTCCAGGATCAGCATGCCCTTGCTCTTGCCGTAGACGCTGCTGAGGTAGATCAGCAGGAAGATCAGCGGGAATGACATCAGGGAGTCGATCACACGCATCATCAGCGCGTCGATCCAGCCGCCGACGAAGCCGGAGACCGCGCCGTACAGGGCGCCGGCGATGGCGGCGATCGAACCCGCCGCCAGACCGATCTCCAGGCTGGTCTGGCCGCCGACCATCATCTTGCCGAGCTCGTCGATGCCGTCGTTGTCGGTGCCGAGCGGGTGCCCGGCGCCGGGCGGCTTCGTGACGGCGGACAGGTCCACCACCGAAGTGTCGGAGTGGTAGAAGAGCGGGCCGAGGAAGCAGAAGCCGATGATCAGCACCAGGACGCCGACGGCGACCAGGGCCAGCTTGTTCTCGGAGAAGACCTCCCAGCCGCGCCGGAGCATCGAGCGCGGGGGCTCGGCGAGTTCGGTGCCGGGCGCGGCCGCGGGCGGCTCGGCCGTCGTTTCGGGTGCGAGCGTCATCAGGTCAGCCTCACTCGTGGGTCCAGCACCGCGTAGCTGACGTCGGCCACCAGCGAGCCGATCACGGTGACCACCGCCGTCAGCAGGGTGGCCGCCAGGGTGATGCCGTAGTCGTTCTGCAGGGCCGCGCGGGTGGTCAGCAGGCCGATGCCCTGGATGTTGAAGACGAACTCCACGATCAGCGAGCCGCCGACCAGGATGGGCAGCGAGAGGCCGATCAGGGTGACCATCGGGATCAGCGCGTTGCGCAGCACGTGGGCGTACATCGTGCGGCGCATCGAGGCGCCCTTGGCCTTCGCGGTGCGCACGTACTCCTGGGTGATCTGGTCCAGGACCCCGGAGCGCATGTAGCGGCTGTAGCCGGCCACCGTGGTGATCGTCAGGGTCAGCACCGGCAGGCAGACGGCCTCGGGGTGGGTCAGCGCCGCGCCGAAGGTGGAGACCTGGTTCTGCACCGAGACCCACTGGAGGTCGTCCTCGAACCACTGCTGGATCAGGAAGCCGATGAAGAAGGTCGGGATGCCGTACGCCACGAAGGAGAACACCGTGAAGGCGTGGTCGAGCACGCTGTTGCGCCGGGTGGCCTGGATCATGCCCATCGGGATCGCGATGAGCAGGGCCAGCAGCAGCGAGGCGCCGACGATGTAGGCGGAGGCGCCCAGCGCGTTGAACAGCAGGTCGGAGATGGGGCGTTGCACGATGTAGTCGAAGCCCAGGTTGCCGTGCAGCAGACCGTCGAGCCAGGTCCAGTACTGCACGTAGAGCGGGCGGTCAAGGCCCATCTGCTGTGTCAGGTGGGCGATGTTGGCCGGGGTGGCGTGGGTACCGAGGATCGCTCGGACCGGGCCGCCCGGCATGAGCTTCATCAGGCCGAAGGAGACGATGGTGACGATGAACACCGTGACCACGGACTGCAGAAGCCGCCGGAAGAGGTAGGCCGTCACCGCGGCCCCCCGAAGGGGACCGCGATGACCCGCGTGCTGTCATTCGTCATTTGGTGTAGTACCAGTACTCCGGCTCGTACCCCTGGAACGGGTCGCCCGCGTCCACGTGCAGGTTCTTGCTGACCTCGGCGATCGCCAGCGGGTTGGGGTTGTAGATGACCGGCTGCTCGCCCGCGATGTAGTCCTCGTAGGCGTACATGTCCTTGGTGTCGCTGCCGGTCGTGGTCTTGACGATCAGCTGGTCGAGCTTCGGGTCGGAGAAGCCCCAGACGTTCGGGCCGGCGCCGGTGGCGAAGAGTGCGTCACCGGTGGGGGCGTAGTCGGGCTCGTAGACCCAGCCGCCGAAGAGCAGGCCCTGCCACTGGCAGCCGGCCGGCGCGCTGGGGGCGCAGGCGACGCCCTCGTTGCCGATGGTGTTCTGGGTCTTGCTGACCATGGTGATGTCGATGCCGGCCTTGGCGGCGTCGGACTTCAGGTCCGCGGACATGGTGTCCAGCGCGGCCGAGCCGGACGGGTAGTCCAGCGAGAAGGCGGCCTTGGCGCCGGCGACGACACCGGGACCGCACTGGTTGGCGCCGGTGCCCGGGCTCGCGCAGACGGCCGGGGTCGAGCTGGTGTTCCAACCGTGGTCGCTCAGCAGCTTCTTGGCAGCCGCCGTGTCGAAGACGGCCTGCTCGGAGGCGGCCTTCGGGGAGAGCGGGTTACCGGCCGGGATGCTGGGCACGGCGCCGGTGCTCGGGTAGCCCCAGCCCTTGTAGATGCCGTTGATGATGCCCTGCTGGTCCACGGTGTCCTGGATCGCCTTGGTGAAGTAGCTCTGCTTGAAGAGCGGTCCCACCGTCGGGTTGGCGAAGTTGATCTGGTAGTACGAGATCTCGTCCAGGTAGGTCGGCGCGGGGATGTAGTAGCCGCCGCTGCTCAGCGGGTTGCCGGCATCCGGGTTCTTGGCGTTGTAGACCGGGGCGTCCTCGGCGGGCAGGTAGCCGAAGTTGATGGCGTTGGCACCGGAGCTGCCGGCCTTCAGGTCCGCGTACTCGGCGGTGGCCGCGGTGTACGGGACGAAGTCGACCTCGTCCAGGTACGGCTTCTGCGGCCCGGAGTACGCGGCGTTCGGCACGATGTCGTAGGCGCCGGAGGTGCCGTCGTAACTCTTGAGCTTCCAGGGGCCGTTGACGACGGTCCAGAGCGGGCTGGTGGTGTAGGTGCTGCCGGCCGTCGACTGCTTGCTGAGGTAGGTGTAGTCGGCGGTGCAGTCGGTCGTGGCGGCGTCCGAGCCGAACGCGTCGGTGGCGCAACTACCCTTGCTGGTGGCGCCGGTGACGTCCCAGGCCAGGGGCATCGGGGTGATCTGGCTGAGCTCGTCGTCCAGGAACCAGCTCTCGCTGACCGGGGTGTTCAGCGTCATCGTCAGGGTCTGCCCGGCGGCGGTCGCGCTCGCCACGTTGTCCGGGAAGTACTTGGCGCCGATCGACGGGTTCGGCGGGGTGTAGTACGCGCTGTTGGCCGTCTCGGCCTTGGCCATGTTCACCCAGAACATCACGTCCTGGGCGGTGATGGTCTCGCCGTTGGACCACTTCCACGGCTTCATCTGGATGGTGACGGTCTTGCCGTCCGCACTCCAGGTCGGGGTGTCGGCCAGCGAGACCTCGGGGTCCAGGCTGACCTTGTCGTTCAACCCCCAGTAGTACAACGGCCGGTAGAACAACTGCTGGAACTGGCCGGTGTTGATCGTGCTGATCTGCGCGGCGGTGTCGAACGGCCAGATCGCGTCCGGGAAGGTGGACGGCGACTCCGCGTAGCGCACCACACCACCCTTGACCGGAGCACCGGTCGGGCCGCTGACGGGGTTCCCCCCACCGCTGCTGCTCGTGCACGCAGCGGTCGCCGCCAGCACGGCGAGAAGTACCGCCGCCGTCCTTGCCCTTCGTGGTCCTGCCGGTTTCGTCATTCTGCGGACGCCCCTCTCCCATTCAGTGAATACCCATGAAGGTTCTGCCCTCGGTCCGGCAGCATTCTGCGCAGCGCGCGCGCCGGTGAAACGCCGAGGCCCCACCCGAATCTCCCGCGCTCCGTTGCATCTTGGAGCAACAGCGCGCGTAGTGCTACTAGTGAGACTCATTTCTCAAGCGGAGAGAAGAGCCGCGGAGGACTCCAGTTCGTCACGTTTCCATCAAGAACCCCGGCCTGCGGCAACGTTCGATCTTGCTGGGGGAGTTGACGCTTCCTCACACTTGGGCGACACGGCGCCTCAGGAGTACCCACTGGCCTCGCGGGTCTCACTGGCAACACCAGTCATGCCTGAAGAGTGGCACTTCGGATCATGATGCGCCAGATGGCTGCACGTGCTCGGTGGGGCAATTTTTCGGCCCGGACGGTCGGCAGCGGTTGGGAGGGTACGGGAAGGCGCGGGAAGCGCGGAAGGGCCTATCGGCGACGGCATTTCGGTCGTCCGGTTTTCTTTCCGTGCCGGGTTCTGACGGGGTATCGGCCGTTCCGGGTTGGCCGAGCGGCGGGGGGTTGTGGGTGGGCGGCGGGCTGTGCGGGGGCGGGTGGCGCGGGTCTCGGGAGGCCGGCGGGTCGGGGGTGACGAGTGGTGCGGGGGAGGCGGGGATTTCCGGCCGACGTGCGGGCGGCGGGGCTGGCCGGGCCGGTCTCGCCGGTTGGGAACATGACAAGTTTCTGTGGTGATACTGCCGGAGCTCGACCGGAGCTCGACGGGAGTCCATCCGGAGCTCGTCCGGAGCTCGTCCGTTCCGTCCACATCGACCAAAGGAGTTCGATATGCGTACCACCCGAAGCACGTTCGCAGCGGTGCTGGCGGCGGTGGCCGTCCTGGCCGTGGGAGCGGGGCCGGTGTCCGCGACCGGCGCCGACCCCGCCTCCGACCCCACCCCCGTCACCGTGACCGCGGTGCCCAACGCGCTGGTGCTGACCGTCAGCGGCGCGGTGCCGCAGGACGCCTCGATGGGGGAGCGCGCGGTGACCCTCAGCTGTCGCCCGGAGCCCAGCGGCGACCACCCGGACGCCACGGCGGCCTGCGGCAGCCTGATCGGCGTCCAGGGGGACTTCGGCAACCTGCCGACCGCGCACAGCTTCTGCCCGGACCTCTACCTGCCCGTGCTCGCCACGGCCGAGGGCGTCTGGGACGGGCAGAACGTCGCCTACCGGCAGACCTTCACCAACGAGTGCGACCTGCTGCGCGCGACCGGCCAGGTCTTCGACTTCTGACCTGCCTGACCGGCCTGACGTGTCCTCAGACGCGCTCCAGCACCACCACCGGGATCTCCCGGTCGGTCTTGGTCTGGTACTCGTCGTACGGAGGCCAGGCCGCGGTCATCGTCCGCCACATCGCCGGCTTCTCCTCGGGGGTCGCGGTGCGGGCGCGGGCGGTGAAGCGGTCGCCCAGCACCTGCACCTGGACCTCGGGGTTCGCCTGCAGGTTGAGGTACCAGGCCGGCGGCTGATCGGCGCCGCCCTTGGAGGCGACGACGAGCAGCGCCTCGCCGTGGGCCTGGTAGATCAGCGGAGTGATGTGCTGCTTGCCGGTCTTGCGGCCGGTGGTGGTGAGAATCAGCGCGGTGGTGCCCTCCCAATCGTGGCCCTCCGCGCCGTCGGTCTCGACGTAGCGCCTGACGTGCTCGCTGCCGAACAGCATTTGCCAACTCCTCTGGTGATCCGGGACTTCCTACTGACCGGATCAACGCCTACGCGCCGCATCGGTCACGAGGGTGCGGGGGCCGGTCGATCCAGTGGCCCCCGCACGCTACGCCCTCGATGACGGCTGTCACTGGTGGCGTCGATAATTGACGCCATGTCCCATACGATCCCGCTGGCCGTGCCGCAGGCCCTGGTTGATGCCCACGAGCTCGATCTCGCTGCTCCCTACACCTCGGGCTGGGGTTTCTCCCACCAGGGCCTGGCGTACGCACCGGGCGGGGATCTCTATGTCCTGTCCCAGCTGTGGCGCCACCGGCAGGACGAGGACGCGTCGGCAGGCCCCGCGGAGCAGTCGTTCCTGTACGGGATCATCAGCGAACCGCGCTCAAGAAGCACTGGTCACAGGTCGTCTGGCACTGGACCCACCGTCCCGCGGCGGGCGGGCTCCACCGGCTGTGACCCGGGCCTCCCCCTATCGCCCGTCCCAGAGCGCACCGAAGGCGAGCAGTTCGTCCCGGTGCTCGATCCGCTGGACCCAGTCAGCGGGCCATGCGTCCGCCCCGGCGTAGGCGCCGGCAAAGGCGCCGGTCAGGCAGGCGATCGAGTCGGAGTCGCCGGAGGAGTACGCGGCTCGGCGCACGGCGAGCACCGGGTCGTCGGGGAAGAGCAGGAAGCAGAGCAGGCCGGTCGCCAGTGCCTCCTCGGCGATCCAGCCCGCACCCGTGGCCAGGCAGGGATCAGCCTCGGGTGCCGGGGCCGTCAGCGCGGCGTCGAGCCGGTCGAGGACGGCCAGGCACTCGTCCCAGCCGCGCGCCATGAACTCCTCGGGCCGCTTGATGCCGACCTGGGCGGCGAAGTCGTCCAGCCAGTAGGCGTCGTAGCGCTCCCGGGCCGTCTGGGCACGGTCGCGCAGCAAGCCGGGGAGCTCGGCGGGCCGGGCGCCGTCGACCAGTAGGCGCACGGTCAGCGCCGTCAGCTCGCTGGCGGCCAGCGCGGTGGGGTGGCCGTGTGTCAGCGCCGCCTGGAGTTGTGCGGCGCCGGCGAGTTGGCGGTCGTCCAGGCCCGGAAGCAGCCCGAGCGGTGCCACCCGTATGTTGGCGCCGCAGCCCTTGGAACCCAGTTGGCTGGCCTCCTGCCAGGGCTTCCCCGGCCGGCCGAGCAGCCCGCAGGCGGTCAGGCAGGTCATCCCGGGGGCCCGGTTGTTCTCGGGGGAGCGGGCCCAGGCCACCAACTCCTCCCGCAGCGGCGGCAGCAGCCGGTGCGGTGTCAGCTCGCCGGTCCGCTGGAGGGCGCGGGCGAGGGCGAGTGTCATCTGGGTGTCATCGGTGACCAACGCGCGCTTGGGAAAAGGAAGTTCACGCCAGTTGGGCCAGTGCGACCCGATCAGCTCCAGCGTCTTGAACTCGGTCGGGAATCCCATCGTGTCGCCGATGGCGAGCCCGAGCAGCGCGCCCGTCGCCGGCCTGCGTGACGGGCGCGCTGATTCGTACCAGGTCACCAGGGCGGAGGCGATCGCGTACAGGGTCCCGTCCAGGAACGCGGTGCCGATGGTCCCGTCGCTGAAACGCTCCCCCCGCACCACCGCCGTCGCCGCCCGTACGGCGTCGCCGGGGCTGTAGGTCTCCTCCCAACTCAGCTGTGGGAGCGGGAAGTTCATCCAGTGGTACAGCGGGGTCACCGCCCCCAGGCCCGACAGCAGGCCGCAGACCGTGTCCACCCGCTCGCTGTACCGGGGGTAGGGCAACTGGTAGGAGCCACTCTCGGTCCGCCGCATTTCGGACCAGCTCACGTCGCCTTCCTCGACCACCCAGTCCCGCACCAGCGCGCCGAGTTGCTGCCACGCCTCAGGGCGGCTGCGGTCCAGCTGGGCCAGCAGTACCGCGTCTCCCGGGTCCCCCTCGCGCGGAGGCGAGGCGGCCGGGCTGACCCTCGGGACGTTCTGGTGCAGCAGTCGGCGCATCCGGGCGTACTTCACCGTCAGCCGGTGCCGGGTCGCCGGATGCAGGGCGGCAAGGCGCTGGGGGTTCGCGTTGTGCGCCAGGTCGGCCTGCTTGATGTCCAGCGCGCCCGGGGTGGACCTGATCCGGGCCGCGTACTCCCGCGGATCCTCCCCCGGACGCTTCGTCATCGCCAGTACCAGCGCCCTGGTGTGCGCGGACAGCGCCGCACCGGCCAGCCACTGCGGCGACAGCACGCCGTCCTCGATCGCATCGTGCAACCAGGCCGCGGCGACCTGCTCGTCACTGCCCCCGTGCTTCGCCACGCGCTGCGCCACCGCGGCCAGATGCTCGGCGTACGGCCGGCCGGCCTTGTCCACCTGCCCGGCATGGGCGCTCCTGGCCAGCGCTTCGACCTCGGCCAGAGTGAGATAGATCGTCATCCGCGCACTCTACTGTCGCCGCCGAGTCCTCCTCACAGCCCGTCGTACTCCGCGCGGACGGGAGCGATGATCTCCTCGACGAGCCACTGGGCGACGTGTGGGGGATAGGGGCTGCGCAGGCTCAGCACGATGTGCGTTATGCCGGCGGCGACGAGATCCAGGATCGCCTTGCGGTCACCGGCCGGATCGTCGTAGGAGACGATGTACTGCACGGACCGGGTGATCGTCCGCGGGTCCCGGCCGAGAGCCGCGCAGTGTGCGTCCAGGACGCTGCTGCGCTGGGTGATGTAGTCGAGGGTGTTGTGCGGCGGGCCGGGGATGTTCCAGATGTCGGCGTGCTCGGCCACCAGGCGGAGGGTTCTGCTTCCCCAGCCGCCGATCAGCAGCGGCGGGCCTGGTCGCTGGACCGGCTTGGGCTCGTTGCGGTTGCCCTTGAGGGTGGTGAACTGCCCCTGGAAATCGAAGACTTCCTCCGTCCACATGCGCTTGAGGATGGTGACGGTCTCCGCGAGGCGGGCGATGCCCTCCGCCGGCGGGACCAGGGTCAGGCCGTAGGCGTCGTACTCCGCGAGGGCCGGGTTCTCGCCCGTGACGCCACCGGCGTCGGGCGGTTGGTGGGTGCCGCCCACGCCGAGGCCCATGATCAGGCGTCCCTGGGAGATCACGTCCACCGTCGTGGCGATCTTGCCCAGGACGGCCGGCGGGCGGATCCGGTTGCTGGTGACGAGCAGTCCCAGCCGCAGCCGCCGGGTCTGTGCGGCCAGGGCGCTCAGCAGGGTCCAGCCTTCGAGTATCTGCCCGTCCTTGGGGCCTGCGACCGGCAGCAGGTGGTCCCAGAGCCAGGCGTCCGCGATCTCCGGCAGCGCGTCGGCCTCCTGCCAGACCCGGAGGATGTCCTGGTAGCTGACGCGCATCGGGGTGGTCTTGATGCCGAAGGTCAGTCGGTCCTGATGATGGGTTAACGGTGATGCAGTCATGCGGTCACTATAGCTGATCGTCAGTCAGGCTGACTATCAGTCCTGCGATACGATGTCGGCATGACGGGCGACGCAAGCTTCGAGGCCCTCGGTTTCCGCCTCGGCTATCTGTTCAAGCACGTGCACCTGCGGTTGGCCGAGGCATCCGCGCTGGCGCTGGCGCCGTTCGGTGTCGACGGCCGCGAACTGGCGGTCCTGGTCGTGCTCGCGGCAAAGGACCCGCTCTCCCAGCTGGAGGCGGCGGGCAGGCTCGGTGTCGACCGCACGACGATGGTGGCGCTCGTCGACGCCCTGGAGGTGAAGGGGCTCGTCGAGCGCCGGCGCAGTTCCCAGGACCGGCGCAAGAACATCGTGCAGCTGACCCCGACGGGTCAGGACTGCCTGCGCAAGGGCGAGCAGGCCCGCGCGGAGATGGAACGTCAGTTCCTCGCCCCGCTCGCCCCCTCGGACGCGGACCGGCTGGTCCGCTCCCTCCAGACCCTTGCCACGGCCCCTGCGACATCCCCTGCTGCGGTCCCCGAGGACGCCGGCTGACGACCGAAGGCTGCGGCGCCGAGCGGGACGCGCTGATCCGGGCCGCAGGTCACAGCGGGGCGAGAGGGGCAGCAAAGCGCATTCACAGCTTGGGGCGGGAGCGTGGCCGCCATGACCAGTACCAGTGCCGTCCCTTCGGACGCCCTCCCGCCACCGCCCGCCGTGGACCAGATGGGCCGGCCGCGCGTCGGCCCCGCGGCAGAGCCGATCTTTCCACCGCGGCACCCGCCCGGTGACGGGCCAGGGCGCGGGTGGGTGCGGCGCGGGTGGCGGGGGCGGGCGGAGGACGCGGCGTGGGTGCGGCCGGCGTTCCTGGCGCTGCTCGCGGTCACCGCGCTGCTGTACTGCTGGGATCTGAGCGTCTCCGGCTGGGCGAACTCGTTCTACTCGGCGGCCGTGCAGGCCGGCAGCCGCAGCTGGACGGCGTTCTTCTTCGGATCCTCGGACGCCGCGAACTTCATCACCGTCGACAAGCCCCCGATGTCGCTGTGGCCGATGGAGCTGTCGGCGCGCGTCTTCGGCCTCAGCTCCTGGAGCGTGCTGCTGCCGCAGGCGCTGATGGGGGTGGCCACCGTCGGGACGGTCTACGCCGCGGTTCGGCGGCGGTTCTCCGCGCTCGGCGGGCTGGTCGCGGGTGCGGTGGTGGCACTGACGCCGGTCGCCGCGCTGATGTTCCGCTTCAACAATCCGGACGCGCTGCTGGTGCTGCTGATGGCGCTGGCCGCATACGCCCTGCTGCGGGCCGTCGAGACGGCGGGCCTGCGCTGGGTGCTGCTGACCGGGGTGCTGTTCGGCTTCGGGTTCCTGACCAAGACCCTGCAGGCGTTCCTGATCCTGCCCGCGTTCGCGATCGTCTACCTGGTGGTCGCGCCGACGGGGCTGTGGCGCCGGATTCGGCAGCTGCTGGCGGCGGGTGCGGCGCTGGTGGTGGCCGCGGGCTGGTGGGTGGCGGTGGTCCAGTTGGTGCCGGCCGCCGATCGGCCGTACGTCGGCGGGTCGCAGGACGACAGCTTCCTGTCGCTGACCTTCGGCTACAACGGCCTCGGACGGCTGACCGGTGACGAGACCGGCAGCGTCGGGGGTGGTGGTTCCCCCGGTGGCGGTGGGCGCGGGCCGGGCGGTGCTGGAGCGGGCGGTCAGTGGGGTTCCACCGGTCTCGGCCGCCTGTTCGGCACGGACATCGGCGGCCAGATCGCCTGGTTGCTGCCCGCGGCGCTGGTGCTGCTGGTGTTCGGCCTGTGGGTCACCCGGCGCTACGCGCGCACCGACTCGGCGCGGGCCGCCTTCCTGGTGTGGGGCGGCTTCCTGCTCAGCACCGGGCTGACGTTCAGTTACATGGGCGGGATCTTCCACCAGTACTACACGGTCGCGCTGGTCCCGGCGATCGCCGCACTGGTCGGGATGGGCGCGGACGGTCTGTGGCGGGCCCGGCGGCGGCTGCCGTACGGGCTGCTGTTCGGGGCGGTGGTGGCAGGTACCGCGGGGTGGGCGTTCGTCCTGCTCGGGCGCAGCAGCGGGTTCGTGCCGTGGCTGCGCTGGGCGGTGCTGGTCGGCGGGCTGCTGGTGGCCGTCCTGGCGGTACCGGCCGGGCGGCTGGGTGGGCGCCTGGGTGGGCGGCTGGCGGCGGTCACCGGGGTGGTCGCGCTGGCAGTGGGGCTCGCCGGGCCTGCGGCGTACGCGCTGGACACCGTCTCGACCGGTCACACCGGGTCGATCGTGACGGCCGGCCCGCGTGTGCAGGGCGCGAGCGGACCGGGCGGTGGCGGCATGCCCGGCGGCGCGGGCCGTCCGGGCGGTGCGGGTCGTCCGGTCGGCGCAGGCGGCGCGGGTGGCTTCGGTGGCGCCGGCGGCTTCGGTGGCCCGGGCGGGATGCCTCCTGGTGCGTCTGCGGGCGGCAGAGGTGGCGGTGGCGGTGGCGGCGGTGGTGGCATGGGCGGGCTGCTGGACGGCACCCGGGTGAGCCCGGAGCTGGCCGCACTGCTGAAGCAGGGTGCCCACGGCTACACCTGGGTCGCTGCCACGGTCGGCTCGCAGAACCAGGCCGGCTACCAACTCGCGGTCGGCAGCCCGGTGATGGCGCTGGGTGGCTTCAACGGTACCGACCCCTCACTGAGCCTGGCCGGCTTCCAGCAGGACGTGCAGGAGGGCAAGGTGCACTACTTCATCGGCGGCGGCAGCGGTGGGATGGGTGGCGGCGGGATGAGCGGCGGTGGGATGGGCGGCTCGTCCTCCGACTCCGCGCAGATCACCGCCTGGGTCACGGCGCACTTCACCGCGAAGACCGTCGGCACCGCCACGGTCTACGACCTGACCGCACCGACCAGCTGACCGGCTAAGAGAACGGCTGCGCCACCACTGCGGTGGCGCAGCCGTTCTCTTAGCCGGTCCACAGGTTCGGCACAGGAGCGTCTCAGTGCCGCCTCCCAGGATGGCGGCCATGGTCGTTTTCCCCTCCCCCTCCTCTTCGTCCGCCCCTTCCTCCGGCCCCGGCGGCAACCCCGAACTCCGACGGGCCGACGGCACGCCGCTGCGCCTGCTGGTCGTCGACGACGAGCAGGCGCTCGCCGAGCTGCTGTCGATGGCGCTGCGCTACGAGGGCTGGGAGGTGCGCACGGCCCACGACGGCATGTCGGCGCTCCGGCTGGCCCGCGAGTTCAAGCCCGACGCCGTCGTCCTGGACGTCATGCTGCCCGACATCGACGGGCTGCAGGTGCTGTACGGGCTGCGCCGCGAGCTGGCGGAGGTCCCGGTGCTGTTCCTGACCGCCAAGGACGCGGTCCAGGACCGCATCGCCGGCCTCACCGCGGGCGGCGACGACTACGTCACCAAGCCGTTCAGCCTGGAGGAGGTGGTGGCCCGGCTGCGCGGGCTGCTGCGCCGGTCGGGGGCGGCCGCCGCCCGCGAGGGGGCGCGGATCGTGGTCGGCGACCTCGTCCTGGACGAGGACACCCACGAGGTCAGCCGGGCCGGCGAGGAGATCGAGCTGACCGCGACCGAGTTCGAGCTGCTGCGCTACCTGATGCGCAACCCCCGCCGGGTGCTGAGCAAGGCGCAGATCCTGGACCGGGTCTGGTCCTACGACTTCGGCGGCCAGACCAACATCGTCGAGCTGTACATCTCCTACCTGCGCCGCAAGATCGACGTCGGCCGGGAGCCGATGATCCGCACCCGCCGGGGCGCCGGGTACTCGATCCGTCCCGCGGAGGCGGGGTGAGCGCCGTGCCCGAGTCCCGGGCGAAGCTTGCCGCCCGCCTGGTCCGGGTGGGCCGCTGGTCGCTGCGGGCCCGCCTGCTGGCCGCCCTGCTCTCGCTGCTCGCCGTGGCGTGCGCGGTGGTCGCGGTGGTCACCGCGGTGGTGCTGCACCAGGACCTCTACAGCCAGCTGGACCGCCAGCTCGACGCCGTCACGATGCGCGCCGCCGGCCCGCCGGGGGCGCCGATGCCGCCCAGTGGCGACCTGGGGTTCGTCCTGGGTCCCGGCCAGCCGCTGAACACGCTGGGCGCGGTGGTGGACGGCGGCCAGGTGGTCGAGGGCCGTACCAGCTCCGGCGCGCTGAGCCCCGACACCACCGCGCTGACCCCGGCCCAGCTCGCCGTGCTCGACCCACTCGCGACCGGCCGCGAGGGCGTCGCCCACTCGGTGGACGTGCCCGGACTCGGTCCGTACCGGGTGGAGTCGGTGCACGACAACCGCAACGGCGACCGGATCCTGGTAGGCCTGCCCGCGTCCGACCAGCAGGACACCATGGACCGGCTGATCACCGCCGAACTCTGCGTCGGCGTCGGCGCCCTGGTCGCGGTCGGCCTGGTCGGCTTCGTCGCCACCGACTCCGCCCTGCGCCCGCTGCGCCGGGTGGCCGGCATCGCCACCCGGGTGGCCGAACTGCGGCTGCACCAGGGCGAGGTGGACCTGCACGAGCGGGTACCCGAGGCCGACACCGACCGGCGCACCGAGGTCGGCCAGGTCGGCGCGGCGCTCAACGGGCTGCTGGACCACGTCGGTTCGGCGTTGGCGGCGCGGCAGGAGAGTGAGCTGCGGGTGCGGCACTTCGTCGCCGACGCGAGCCACGAACTGCGCACCCCGCTGGCGTCGATCCGCGGCTACGCCGAACTCACCCGGCGCGGACGCGAGGAGACCGGCCCGCAGACCCGGCACGCCCTGAGCCGGATCGAGTCGGAAGCCGCCCGGATGACCGCCCTCGTCGAGGATCTGCTGCTGCTCGCCCGCCTCGACGCCGGCCACCCGGCATCCACGGCCCCGCTGGACCTTGCGCCGCTGGACCTCTCGCCGCTGGTGGTGGACTGCGTCAGCGACGCCCGCGCGGCGGGCGACACGCACCGGTGGCGGCTGGAACTGCCCGACGAGCCGGCCCTGGTCCACGGCGACCAGGCACGGCTGCGCCAGGTGCTGGTCAACCTGCTGGGCAACGCCCGCCACCACACCCCGCCCGGCACCACCGTGACCGCGCGTGCCTACCGGCAGGGCGAGCGGCTCCTGCTGGAGGTGGCGGACGACGGCCCCGGCATCGCCGCCGAGCTGCTGCCGCACATCTTCGACCGGTTCGCGCGCGGCGACGCCTCGCGCTCGCGGCACGCCGGCAGTACGGGCCTGGGCCTGGCCATCGTGCACGCCGTGGTGTCCGCGCACGAGGGGGAGATCGCGGTGCGCAGCGCACCGGGCGGTACGGTCTTCACCGTCAGCCTGCCCCCGCACCGGGCGGCCGCCGCGGCACGGGCCACGGCGCGGGCCGGCGGTTCATAGCGAGGTCACATCTGCGGCACACGGTGGCGACAGCAGCGGCGAGCACGGTGGGTCCCATGCGAACCCTGACGCCCACGCCGACCCCGTCCCTCCGCCAAAGCGCCATGCCGGCCCGGGAGTTCCTCCCCACCGACCGCGACGAGCCGGTGGTCGACGTGGTGATCCCGGTGTACAACGAGGAGCAGGACCTCGCCCCGTGCGTGCGCCGCCTGCACGCGCACCTGACCACCGCCTTCCCCTACACCTTCCGCATCACCATCGCCGACAACGCCAGTACCGACACCACACCGAGCGTGGCGCGGGCGCTGGAGGAGGAGTTCGACGAGGTGCTCGCCGTCCGGCTGGACCGCAAGGGACGCGGACGGGCGCTCAGCGCCATCTGGCTCGCCTCCGACGCGCCGGTGCTGGTCTACATGGACGTCGACCTGTCCACCGGGCTCAACGCGCTGCTGCCCCTGGTCGCGCCGCTGGTCTCGGGCCACTCCGACCTGGCGATCGGCTCCCGGCTGACCCGCTCCTCGCGGGTGGTGCGCGGGCCCAAGCGCGAACTGGTCTCGCGCGCCTACAACCTGATCCTGCGCGGCAGCCTGGCGGCGCGGTTCTCCGACGCCCAGTGCGGATTCAAGGCCATCCGCGCCGACGTCGCCCAGCGCCTGCTACCGCTGGTGGAGGACACCGCGTGGTTCTTCGACACCGAGCTGCTGGTGCTCGCCGAGCGCGCCGGCCTGCGGATCCACGAGGTCCCGGTGGACTGGGTCGACGACCCGAACTCCAGCGTCGACCTGGTGCGCACCGCCACCGACGACCTCAAGGGCGTCTGGCGCATCGGCCGCGCCCTGACCACCGGCCGACTCCCGCTGGACCGGCTGCGCCGCCCCTTCGGCGACGATCCGCGCGACGGTGAGCTGGACCAGGTCCCCGCGGGCCTGGCCCGCCAACTGCTCGGCTTCACCGCCGTCGGCGTGGCGAGCACCGCGGTCTTCCTCGCCCTCTACACGCTGCTACGCCAGACCGCCGGCCCCCAACTCGCCAACGCGCTCGCCCTGTTGCTCGCCACCCTGGCCAACACCGCCGCCAACCGGCGGCTGACCTTCGGCGTCCGCGGCCGCGCCCGCGCCCTGCGCCACCAGGCCCAGGGACTGCTGGTCTTCGCCGTCGGCTGGACCCTGAGCGCCGGTGCGCTGGCAGCCCTGCACACCCTCGGCACGGCGGCCTCGCGCTCCGCCGAGCTCGCCGTCCTGATCGCCGCCAACCTCGCCGCCACCGTGCTGCGCTTCCTGCTCTTCCGCGCCTGGATCTTCACCGGTGGCCGACCGCCTGCCGAGAGCGGCAGCGCCGGCCGACCCGTTCAGCAGTGAGATCAGCGCTCGACCTGCTCGGCGACCTCCTCCCCACCTGACCCCGTGGCATCCAGTCGGAGGCCGAACGCTGGGCCCGTGTCAGCAGCCGGGGCCGATCGACGCAGACGACGTCAGGGCGAGCGCGGCGATCCGCAACTCGGCTGCCCACGTCCGCTGGTCAAGCCCCAACGTGTACTCGATGCAGCACCCGCATTGCGGGATCAGCAGTACGAACGATCGCTCCTCCGCGGTCTCGACCTCCACATCCCACCAGTCGTCCGTCGCCAGGTCGGCGGGAGCGACTTCTCCGTCGACGAGTCTCGCCGCCAGTCGGCGCAGGCCGTGGCGCCGCGCCAGGTCCGGATCGGGCAACCCGATCCCGGACTCGGAGAGTGCCTGCTCGAACGCGTTGCGGATGTCGTGGGCATCCGCGTTGCGCGGCCAACCGGCGAGCTCACACAGCGTCGGGGTGTCCAGGCCGGCCGCGAGCGCCTCAGCAGCGATCATCGGCAGGTCCTCCGGGCGGATCTCACCCGCCTGATAACGGCACGCCAGCTCACCCAGAGTCGTGAGGCCGCTTTGCGCCGGGGTTTCCGGTTCTGCTGTCGTTCCTGCTGTTCGCATGACTCCTACGACCTCATGCCGAACCACTGCGCGGCGCCCCACGCCTCGAACCGTTCCACCTCGGTGAACCCCAGCTTCGCCGCGAGGCGCAGCGAGCGGTCGTTGGCAGTCTGGGTGGCGAGCACCACCGGCTCGCGGGGAAGCGCGTCGGCGAACCAGTCGAGTGCCGCTGCGCACGCCTCCGCGGCATACCCGCACCCCCACGCCTGCGGCAGGAACAGGTAGCCGAGCTCGGTCCTGCCGGCAGCCCGACCAACGTCCTCTGCTCTTCTGGTGAGCATGATCTGACCGATCATCGCTCCGTCGAGGTCGACGACGAAAAGGCCGGGGCGCCGCCCGGGCAGCTCAGGCACCGTGCGCTCGAGCTCGTCACGCGGCTGGGGGCCACCGAGGTAGGTGTTGACCTCCGGCGAGGCCAGCAGCTCGATGAACGCCGCGCGGTCCCCGGCCTCGGACTCACGGAGCACGAGCCTTTCGGTCCGTATCGGGGCAGGCGGCCAGGCGACGGGTCCAAGATCAGTCATGGCGGGCAACCTATCGCATGGTGTGAAAACCATTGTCTGCTCAGTCCGCCCTCAGTCCGCGAGGGCGGGCTGGCGGAGCCTTGAGGAGCTCCTACACCGTTCCGCGGGGCGCCACCCGCTGTAGGAGCTGGCGGGAGGACTCGAAGCCCAGCCGTTCGTAGACCGGAACTGCCCTGCGGCCGGAGTGGACCGTCACGCGCATGGACCCAAGGTGCGTCGCATGCTGCGAAGCAGCGTCCACGAGTGCCGAGCCGATCCCCTGTCCTCGCTGCTCCGGCATGACGAAAACGGTCTGGACGTCTGCGGACAGCCGACTTGTCGCTCCCGGCCTCGGCACGCGAGGGACGAGCGCGACCCAGGCCATGCCGACGATCTCCGGTCCGAGGAGTCGAGCCACGAACGCCAGGTGCGAGTCGCGGTGGGTGGCCCACCAGTCTTCGAGCTCCGCTGCGAATGCGTCAACGGACTGCTGCGCCGGCTCCTCGTGATGGGTGTCCAGCCACAGGAGCCGAGCCAAGTCCGCTATGTCGTCCTCATTCGCCTGACTGATCCTCACGAGAGGAGTCTAGTGCTGTGACCGGCAACGTTCCGCCGGGTTGGCGGTGACGGCGCCTCTTCAGGAACTGTCCGGTGCTGTCAGGGCTGGAACAGTCTCCACTGCCCCTCGGAGACGACCTGGGCGGCGCCGTCGACCACCTTGATGGCGGTCTCGTCGTCGATCGCATACGTCGGCGCGGGAATCCGTGCCGCCCACCTCTCCGCGTTGGCCAGGGAGGCGTCGGGGTGGTCCGGGTGCTCCAGGTGCGGGATCACCGCGAAGTCGACGAGTCCTGCCCCCTGTCCCGTGACCAGGATTCTGTCGACGTCACCCTGAGGCGTGGCGAAGACGATGTCTTCCGACCTCAACGGTCCATCGTTCCCGCGGGGCGGTTCGCGGTAGGTCTCGACAAAGGTGGAGGCAACAGCCATGCTCCCGGCGCTCACCCCCACGTAGACCGCCTCGGAGCGCAGCGTCGGCAGTAGGCGGGTCAAACCGGAGCGCCGCATCCAGTTGGCGAGGAACAGGGGGTCGCCGCCCCACACCAGCAGTGCGTCGGCGGCCTGGACCGTTGGCACCCAAGCTGCCTCCTCGATGCTCGGCAGCGCCGTCAGCTCCAGGATCCCCAACGATTTCCAACCCAATCCACACAACGGCGATGAACCCTCACCGGAGATCGCCCGCCACGCCATGCCCGGCCCACCAGGGAAGGGGTAGATGGCGGTGGGGATGAACAGGGCGTTGGACTCGGCGATCGATTTGCCCAGCAGGTCGACCAGCGCGTCGTGGATGCTGCTGTTCTTGATCCCGGACGACGTGAGCAGTGCTCTCATGTGCCTACCTCCCTGAGTTGCCTACTGCGGAGCACTCGCTGCGCCCCGAACCTCGCTGGACCTGCGCTTGGGCCAGACACAGACCGATCCGGGCGGTGCGATGCACCACCCGAACATCGGTCCGATCGCGACATCAAGACACTCCGACACCATAGAACGCAGGTACGACACAACCGGCCAACGTAACCGGTCAGAGCACTGGCCACGGCGTGGAGCCCGACAACGGGGGCCGGGAGCCGGTCTGCGGTGGGTGCTGGAAGGTGACCTCCGGGTTCGCCGGTGACGGGCCGTCGAGCAGGGGCTGGGGGATGCCCTTCAACTGGAGGTCGAAGAAGGCCGCGACGTAGGAGCGGGTGAGCTCCGCTGCGCGTTGCCCGGGGAGGGTCGCGCCCGGGAGGGGGATGTTGAACTCGGAGGCGAACACGGTCAGGTCGGTGAAGCTGACGTGGTCGGTTCCGCTGACGGTCAGCCAGCGCTTCCAGCCGTTCAGGTTCGCCCAGGCACTGTCCCAGGAGACGTCCTCGCCGGGGGTGTGTCCGGACTGGGTGCCCAGCAGCAGGAAGGGGCGGTGGTCCAGGCCGGTGGCGGGGATGGGGATGTCGAACGTGCCGTCCATGTCCACCCCGGCGCGCACCCGCTGGTCGGCGGCCATGGCCGAGGCGGCGGAGCTGCCACCGACGGAGTGGCCGGCCATGCCTATTCGCCGCGGATCGATCATGTGCGCGTAGTTCCAAGGAGAGTGGCGCTCAGTCAGTTGACTGATGACGAACGAGATGTCCGTGGCTCGACTCCGGTTCACCGCCGGCCACCCGTCGGGGAGATGGTCGCAGAAGGTGCCGCAGGTGAGGGTCTGGCCGTCGGGGAAGGTGGTTCCCGAGTCCTCGTAGGTGTGGTTGACCAGGGCGACCACGTAGCCGCGGCTGGCCAGGTCCTCGGCGAGGCTGGTGAGGGTGGAGCGCGGCATGGTGTACCCGGGAGAGAGCATCACCAGGGGGAAGCGCCCGGGCGCCGGTCGGGCATCGGTCCGTGCCCAGGTACGGGTGTCGCTGACCGTCTGGGGCGAGATGCCGGCTCCTGGTGCCTGTCGCTGCAGGAGGAGTTGTGCTTCCTCGGTGGTCATGTACTGTGCGGGCTCGCCGGTGGCGGGCCGTGCGGGGTAATAGACCGACACCATCAGCTGCCGCGGGCCGGCGGTGGGCACCCAGGGGTCCGGGCGATCCGCGTCGACCAGGTGCAGCGTGCTGAGTCCGACCGCGTGCGGGCCGGTGGGGCGGGGCAGCGCCGACTGGACGCCGACGCCGTGCGGGGCGGCTGTCGTGGCGGTGGCGGGCCCGGCGGCTGCGGAGGCGGCTCCCGCCGTGGCGACGGACAGGGCGAGGACAAGCGCGAGCGCGGCCGGCGCGGCGGCGCGACGAATTCCGGTCATAGCTGCAACGTAGGCTGTATAAAAGGAACTTGACGTCAACTCAGAGGCGGATGGAGTAGATCGGAGCCCTTAGGGGTTTTCCGGGAGAGGCCCCTGAGGCCGTCTTGGGGAGGCTCCTTTCGATCATCCCGAGCTTGCTCCGGAGGAGATCCCTGGACTGCTGGAACGGTTCGCGGGGGTTCCAGACCTCCGTGACGCACGGGGCACGGATGTCACGCGACTATGCCGAAGCCCTGCCCACCAGCGCGGCAGCATGAGGCAACCGCGGATTTTTGCGGAGCCGGTTGATCGCGTGCGGGGTGGTCATCACCGTCAGCCGGGAGACCTGCGGCGGATCGTGCGCGAGGGCAAGCGGTGTGCTACAAGACGAACTTCATCCGCGGGGCCGAGGTCATCCTGAAGCCGAGCTTGTCGTAGAGGCGCTTGCCTTCCGCGGTGGCGCTCAGGTCAACTCGGTCGGCGTCAATGGACCTGGCCCAGCTGAGCACGTCGAGGACGAGCGCCGTTCCGTAGCCGTGTCCGCGGTGTTCGGTCAGGGTGACAAGGTTCGTGAGGCGCACCGCGCGCCCCTTGGTGCACTGGGGGTTGGGCACGCCGAGTTCGAGGCTGCCGATCGCCGTGGCGACGATCTCACCGTCGACCTCGATCACCGGGAAGTGAGCACTGCCCGGATCTTCCACGAAGCAGGCGAACCACTCGGCGGCGTGACGTCGCCACGGCTCCTCTCGGCCTGCGTCGTCGTCGAACAACAGCCCCCAGAGGCGGAGCAACGCGACACCGTCGCTTGCGGTCGCGGTGCGAAGGCAACTGTTGTTCGTCATTGTCACGTCGCCATACTCGCACGGGCCGTGGAGACAACCCATGCCTCAGAGGGTGCCGAAGTCCCCGTTGCGGATGCCGGTGACGAAGCTCGACCAGCTGTCGGTGGGAAGGATGAGGGCGGGTCCGTGGGGGTCCTTGGAGTCCCGGACGGGCACGGCGCCGGTGGCGGCGAAGTCGGTGGAGACCTCGATGCAGTTGCCGCCCTCGCCTCCGGAGTAGGAGGACTTGAGCCAGGAGGCTGATGCGAGGTTCCGAGGTTTGGCCACGTTGATCAACTCTTCCAAGATGCGGCGGATCAGGCGCCTGCTTGCCGGCGCCGAGAGTGCTTGCGCTCGGAGCTGATCATAGTGCCACCGGAGCTGCTTGAGCTCGGCCCCATCCCCGCAGAAGTGTCCCCGCGTCAGAGTCTCGGAGTACAACCAGCGTTGCCCGTTCGGCAGGTGTAGGAAGGTCATCAAATAGCCGAACGCCGACGTTGTGTCCGCGCCCATGGGCAGGATCTGGATCGTCACGTTCTTTCGGGTGCTCAACTCAAGGAGGTGACGCAAGGCTTCGGCTTGGATCTGCGGTGATCCGACCACACGGCGGATCACGGACTCGTCCAGGAGGGAGACGATCTTGGGTCCGTCTGGAGCGAAGATCATGGCCTTCCGCGCCAGTCGGGCCTGGACCCACTCCTCGGCGGTCGCTGCGTCGGGAGCAGCGCCGAAGCCGTCGATGAGTGCTCGCGCGTAGGCCTCTGTCTGTAGCCAGCCGGAAAGGCGGTAAGGCTGCCAGTCCAAGACCTCCTCCGCCTCCGCCTCCAACTTGCGGAAGCGCTGGAACCAGTCCGGCGCGTGGTCGTCGCCCACCCGCTCCACGTACTCGTACGAGCGGGCCAGGACGCCACCCGCTCCGAGGGCGTCGTCGCACTGCTGCGCGAAGGACTTGGTCGGGATCGCGCGGCCGTTCTCCAGAGCCGAGATCCACGACTGGTCGCAGTGGACGAGCTCGGCCAACTGTTGTTGGGTCATATGAGCGGCCCGGCGCCAGTGGGCCAACTCCCGTCCCCACAGGGCGGCTGAGCTGCGGGCGGGGTCGGGGACGAGCTTACGACGTGGCATCAGACACCACCGGATATGAGTCGGGGAAGGAGACATGCGGTCCTGCTTGGTGATCGACCCCGGGAGGGCCGACACTGATTGTGCACTCGAACCGGGGATTTGGCCCCGATGTTCGCGATGAAACCCACCCCACGAGGGAATTCGTGACGTTCCGAGGTGCTCAGGATGTCCAGCACGGCTATGGAGAAACAGGAATGACGGTCGATCAAGAAGGCCCTCTCATGCCCAAACCCGCATTCGTGGACCGCACGATGCCCGACTGCCAATGCCCGGCCGACTGCGGCGGCCGCCCGGAGGCGTCGCTGCGGCTCGTCGCGGTGTACCCGACCGTCAGCTCGGGAGTCGCCAATCCGCCATCCCCCGAGGTTCATGTCACCTGTCAGCGCGGGGAGTTGGTCCGCGACGCGTTGAGCGGACGGCTCGGCGTGCTGATGGACCGGATCGGCACGCTGGTCTACCTGCGCCCCGAGCGCGGCGGTGCGGAGTGGGAGGTGGACCAGCGCTGGTTGCAGAAGCCGGTTGGGTCTCAGGAGCCGGAGGCAGTGTCATGAGTGTGATCCGTCGGCAAGTAGCCGCATCAGTAGCCGAGTTGAACGCCGCGTTCGCCGCCGCCGGACTGCCACTCGACCCGCCGCTCGACGCTGGCTGGCAGGTCACCGAGGCCGGTGCCGTCCTGGTCCTGCTCCGGCCGCTGCACCTGGCCGAGGTCGAGCAGCTCGCGATGGTTGCCTGGGCTGCGGTGGACCGCGGGTGAGTGGAGCGAAGCACGACGACGAGGACGGCGCCCCACCCGTCCCCTCCGGACGCGCCGCCGTGTACGCGGTCTCGTTCGCCGGGATCCTCGCGCTGGGCACGCTCCTGCTGGTCCTCGGCATACGGCCCTGACGTACCGGCAGGCGGGTGAAGTATTCCGGGACACGGCCAGGACGCCACAGGCTTCTCCGCGCTCGAAATAGTCTCCCGGGAAACGGCTAAAACACCCCGGTTGCGGCATTCTCGCGGCCGGTCGGAAAGGCTCGAATCGAAAGGGCTTTGCATGCGCATCAGCAGCTCACGCAGACGAGGGGGAGTGGCGCTGGCGGCGGTGCTGCCGCTGCTCGCCGCCGTCTCGGCCGGGACGACGACGGCGGCCCACGCCGCCTCGCCCGCGCCGCGGCAGGGCCGGGCCATCGTCGCGGGCACCAAGCCCGCCTGGGCACAGCCGTCCACCGACGCGGGCGCGGCCGCCGGGGCGGCGCCGGTCACCGCCCGGGTGTACCTGGCCGGGCGTGACCAGGCGGGCCTGGAGGCGCTGGCGCGGCAGGTCTCCGACCCGAAGTCGGGTTCCTATGGCCACTACCTGACGGCGCAGCAGCTGAACGAGCGCTTCGGGCCGACCGACGACCAGAGCGCGCGGGTCCGGTCCTGGCTGACCTCGGCCGGCATGCAGGTCATCGCGTCCAACGCGCATTACCTCACCGTCCAGGGCGACGTGGACACCGCCGAGCGCGCGTTCGGCACCGAGCTGCGCACCTACCACCGCGACGGCCGGACCTACCGCGCGCCGGCCGCCGACGTCACCGTGCCGGCCGCGCTGGCCGCCGACGTGCTGAGCGTCAGCGGCCTGAGCACCGCGCCGAGCCGGGTGCACCCGGGCAAGGCGCGCGCTTCGGACGCTCCGCCCGCGGGCAAGTCGGAGCCGCGCGACACGCTGCCGGGTCCGGGTCCGGCGTTCGTCAACTCGCCTCCGTTCTCGACGTTCTACGGCTCCAACCCGGCGACCGGCACGCCGCAGGCGTACGGTGCCACTCAGCCGTACGTGCTCCAGGGCTACAACGGCAGCCAGCTGCGCAGCGCGTACGGCGCCGCCGAGACCGGGCTGACGGGCCGCGGCGTGAAGGTCGCGATCGTCGACGCCTACGACTCGCCGACGCTGGGGGACGACGTCACGCAGTACGCTGCGGCGCACGGCGACGCCCCGTACGGCAAGAACCAACTGCTGCGCTACGACCCGGCGGTGTGGACCCACACCACGGCGGACACCAGCGTCGACCCGAACGCCTGCGACGCGAGCGGCTGGTACGGCGAGCAGACGCTCGACGTCGAGGCGCTGCACGGGATGGCGCCCGAGGCCGACATCAGCTACGTCGGCGCGGCCTCCTGCACCGACCCCGACCTGATCGACGCGCTGGACCGGGTGGTCGACCAGCACTTGGCCGACATCGTCTCCAACTCCTATGGCGAGGCCGAGAATGCGAGCGACCCGTCGCTCGACCAGGTCTACCGCCGGATCTTCGTACGCGGCGCGGTGCAGGGTATCGGCTTCTACTTCTCCAGCGGCGACGACGGCGACGAGGTCGCCAAGACCGGTACCAAGCAGAGCGACGTGCCGGCCTCGATGCCGTGGGTGACCGCCGTCGGCGGCACCTCGCTGGGCCTGGACTCCTCCAACTCCTACCGCTTCGAGACCGGTTGGGGAACCCTGAAGTCGGTCCTGTCGACGGACGGCACCAGCTGGACGAACTTCCCCGGCACCTTCAACGGCGGCGCGGGCGGCGGCACCAGCTCCCGCTTCGACGCGCCGTTCTACCAGAACGGCATCGTGCCCGAGGCCCTGGTGACGGCGAACGGCGGGCGCAACCGCGTGGTGCCGGACATCGCAGCGGTCGCCGACCCCAACACCGGCTTCCTGGTCGGCCAGACGCAGGCGTTCCCCGACGGCACCGCCAAGTACAGCGAGTACCGCGTCGGCGGCACCAGCCTGGCGTGCCCGGTGACGGCCGGCCTCCAGGCGCTGGCCCAGCAGGCCCAGGGTTCGCCGCTGGGCTTCGCCAACCCGGCGATCTACGCCCGGTTCGGCTCCGGCGCCTACCACGACGTGACCGACCACCCGTTCGGGCCCGGCAGTGAACTGGCCGAGGTGCGCGTCGACTTCACCAACAGCGTGGACGCCAGCGCCGGTACGGTCACCTCGCTGCGCACGCTCGGCAAGGACTCCTCCCTGTCGGCCGTCGAGGGCTACGACGACGTCACCGGCGTCGGCACCCCCAGCGCGGACTACTTGCGCTCCTACTGCCCGCCGGACGACCACGACCACGACCACGACGGCGGCCACGACGCGCCGTAGCTCCACCCGGACCGGGGCGGTCGCACGGTGCTCTCGGCGCCGAGCGGCCGCCCCCAGCCGTTTCGTGGGTTGGTCACGGGTGCTGGAAGGCGACCTCCGGGTCGGCCGGGTTGGGGCCGGTCAGCAGCGGCTGCGGGCGGCCCTTCAGCTGCTGGTCGAAGTAGGCGGCGACGTAGTCGCGGGTGAGCTGCATGCCGCGCTGCGCCGAGGTCTGCATCTGCGGCGGCAGCGGGATCCCGCCCTCAGTGGCGAGGATCGGGATATCGGTGAAGCTGGCGTGCACGGTGCCTGCCACGGTCAGCCACTCCTTCCAGCCGTCCAACGCCGCGTAGGTGTCGCCCCAGGTGGAGTCCGAGCCGCCGACGTTGTGGTCGATCTGGGTGCCGAACAGGAGGAAGGACCGACCGGCCAGGCCGCTGGCCGGCACCGGGGTGAACAGGGTGCCGTCCAGGTCGGCCCCGGCCCGCACCCGCGGGTCGACGGCCATCGTGGCGAGCGCGGCGGCGCCGCCCACCGAGTGACCGGCCACGGCGATCCGCGAACGGTCTATCAGGTCCGCGTGGGGCCAAGGCGAGTGGCTTTCGGTCAGCTGGCCGATCGTGAACGCGAGATCCTTGGCGCGGCTGTCGACGATGGCGGCCGGACCGCCGGGGACCGGCTGATTGCAGATCGTGCAGCCCAGGGTGGTGCCGTCGGGGAAGGTGGTCCCGGTGTTCTCGTAGGTGTGGTCGACCACCGCCACCACGTAGCCGCGGCTGGCCAGGTCCACCGCGAGGCCGGTGAGCATCGCGCGCGGCTGCTCCATCCCCGGCGAGAGCACCACCAGCGGGAAGCGGCCGTGCTCCGGACGGGCGTCGGCGTAGGCGTACGTCCTGGTGGCGGCCAGCGCGGTGGCGGACAGCGCGCTGCCCGGGACCTCGAAGTCGATGAAGTCCTGCGCCGCGGCCGTGGTCATGTAGGGCGCTGGGCGGCCGGTGCCGTGGACCGCCGGGTAGTACATCGAGACCATCAGCTGCCGCGGTCCGGCCGATGGCACCCACGGGTCCTGGCGCTGCCGGTCGACCAGGTGCAGGTCGTCGGTGCCGACCGCGTACTGTCCGGTCGGGCGCGGAAGTTGGAGCTGCTGCGCGGGCGCGGTGATGGCGGGCGAGCTGACGGCGGGGGCGGTGGCCGGTGCCGCGAAGGCCGTCCCGGCGGCCGCGATGGGTAGCGGCAGGACGAGGGCGAGGAGCGCGGCGGCGAGTGTGATGCTGCGAGTGCGGGTCATGGGGAAGACGGTAGGCGCGGGGGCCGGGAGCGGTCGTCGTTACGACGGGCGATCTTGGGTCCTCCTCGCGGAGGGGGGTCATCCTCCAGGAGGAGGCAGGGAGGCAGGAGGTCGGGCTGTGGCTCAGCCGGACGGGGGTGAGGCGGAGTGTTGGGGCGGCTGCGGGGGACGACCCGGGGTCAGGATTGGCCTGCTGGTGGGATTGTCCGACAGTAGGAGACGGCATGGCGGTGAGTCGGCGAAGGGTGCTGGCGGCGGTGGCCGGCGGAGCGCTGATGGGGGTTCAGGCACCCTGGCAGCCGGTTCCGAGGGCCGAGCGGGCGCCGTCGGACGCACGGGAGGGTGCAGCCCCCGTCCCGGCACATGTCAGCCGGGACGAGATCGTGGCCCGGTACGAAGGGGTCGAGCCGTCCGCGTGGGGGATGGAGGTGCCGGGCGTGATCACCGCTCTGCCCGACGACCGGCCCCTGCTGGCCCTGACCTTCGACGCCTGTGGCAGCACGGGAGGGTGCGGCTATGACGCCGGGCTGATCGACTTCCTACGGGCCAACCGAGTGCCCGCCACACTCTTCGTCAACGCGCGGTGGATCGACGCCAACCCGGACCGGTTCGAGGAGCTGGCGGGCGACCCGCTGTTCGAGATCGGCAACCACGGCACCGCCCACCGCCCGCTCTCCGTCTCCGGCCGCTCCGCGTACGGCATCGCCGGCACCCGGGACGCGGGCGAGGTGTACGACGAGGTGGAGGCCAACGCGGCGAAGCTGACCGGGCTGCTCGGCCGCCGACCTCGGTTCTTCCGCTCCGGGACCGCGCACTACGACGACGTGGCCGCCCGGATCGCCGCCGACCTGGGCCAACTGCTGGCCGGCTTCACGGTCAACGGCGACGCCGGAGCGACCCTGACCTCCGCACAGGTGCGCGCGGAGGTCGCGGCCGCGCCGTCGGGCGCCATCGTCCTCGGGCACATGAACCATCCCGGCGGCGGTACGGCCGACGGCATCGCCGCCGCCGTGCCATCGCTGCTGGCCGCCGGTCACCGGTTCGTCCGCCTCTCGGACCTGAGCTGACTCAGCGCGGCCTGCGCCAGGTCATGATCTCGGTCGGCGGGAGGTGTTCGGCGAACCGGCCGTCGGGTGACGCCTGCCGCAGCAGCGCGTGCAGGTCGCGCCGGAAGTCCTCCAGCCGGTCGCCGAACAGGTGGGGCGCGGAGAAGGAGAGGGAGAACACCCAGGCCACCAGGTCGTCCACGCCGCGGGTGACGACCTGGCCGGCGGGCACGACGTGCCGTTCGGCGTTCTCGAACCCGGCCCTGGCCAGCACGAGGTCCTCGCGGCCCGGGGTGCCGTTCGGCAACGTGCCCTGGCCTGCCCGCCGTTCGGGGCCCAGGTAGTGGCGCACCAGCTCGCTGATCTGCTCGGCCGGTGGGGCCGGATGCGGCAGCGGCGATGAATGTGCTTCTGCGGGCGGGTTCTTGAGGTCGCTCAGGTGGACGAACGCTCCGCCCGGCTCCAGCAGCTCCAGGACGGCGGCCGCGACCCGGTCGCGGTCCGTCCAGTGGAAGGACTGGCCGAAGGCCACGACGCGGAACCCGCCCGACACGGCGCCCGGCAGGTCTTCGGCGCGGCCGGGCACCCACCGCGCGTTGGTGATCCCGCGCCGCTCGCGCTGCCGTTCGGCCTCGGCCAGCATGTCCTGGTCGGGATCGAGGCCGACCACCTCCTGGAAGAAGCCCGCCAGCGCGAGCGCCACCGTCCCCGGCCCGCAGCCGACGTCGAGCAGCCGGCCCCGGCCGTCAAGGCCCAGGGCGGCGCGCAGCGTCTCGGCGAAGCCGGGTGCGTAGGGAAGCCGGCCGCGCCCGTAGTAGGCCGCGCTGCCCTGGAAGAGCGTGCTGTCCCAGCGCCAACCGTCGATCATGCCGAGGAGTCTGCCAGGGCGGGAGCGGCGTCGGTGTCGAGGGCCATCAGGAGCTCGGGATCCGCGGGGGCCGCGAAGCCGACCTTGGCGTAGACCGCGTGGGCGTCGACGGTACGGAGCATGATGCGGCGCAGGCCGTAGGGGGCCAGGTGGTCGCGGACGGCGGCGGCCAGTGCGGTGCCGAGGCCCTTGCCGCGGGCGGCGGGGGCGATGTAGACGTCGCAGAGCCAGGCGAAGGTGGCGCAGTCGGTGATCACCCGGGCGTAGCCGAGCTGAGCGCCCGAAGCGCTGTCGTAGAGGCCGAAGTTGAGCGAGTTGGCGACGGCGGTGTCCTGCTTGTCGCGGGGACGGCCCAGCGCCCAGTAGGCGTCCTCGGACAGCCAGCGGTGGACCAGGGCGGTGTCCAGGCGCTCGGGGTCGGTGGAGATCTCGTAGCCGTCCGGCAGTTCGGTGTCCATCCTCGGATCCAAGCAGGTCGGACCGCCTGCGGGCTACGGAATTTCGCCCTGGACGTGGGACTTGGCGGTGTCCACGAAGTCGTCGATCAGGTCGCGGGTGAGGTCGCGACGGGTGATGACGTCGGCGCGGTCCTGGGCTCGGTCGATCTTGCCTGTCTGCCGGAACGACTCCTTGGCTACGGCGACCAGGGCCGGTTCGTCGGTGATCATCTGGAGTTGGAAGAGAGCGTGCTGGGTGGCGGAGCGCAGCTCGTAGGAGAGCTGCCGCAGCTGCACCTCGTCCTCGGCGTCGGTACCCTCGTTCACGCAGAACCAGTGGTGGAGTTCGGCCTGACGGAACTTCACCAGGAGTCCGGCGTAGGCGGTGTACGCCTCCATGCGCTCCTTGCGCCGCTTCTCCTCGCGCGTTCCCTGCTCGGCGCGCCGGGCGGAGCGCTGCTGGAAGACGTGGGTCACGGTCGATCCCAGCAGGGTGCCGAGGACCGCGACCATGCTCGTGACGATGGCCTGCATGGCCCTAGTTGATCACAGAGTGCCGTCGTCCTGCGGGGAGTCCGGGTCTGCGGGATGGATCCGGTGCAGGCCCTTGCGGTCGTAGTAGCGGGTCATCGCGAAGCCGAAGGCGAGGGCGGCGGCCAGGCCGACGGCCATCATGATCCAGGCGCGGGTCAGGCCCGCGTCGGCGCGGGCGTCGAAGTAGAGGATCGAGCGGACGCCGTCGGTGAGTTGGCGCATCGGTTCGAACTCGGCCAGCACCCGGTAGAAGGTGGGCAGGGCAGCCAGCGGGACGGTGGCGCCGGAGGAGGGCAGCGCGAGGGCGATGAAGACGAACATCGCGATCAGCTGCCCGATCCCGCCGAACGCGGCGAGCAGCGCCTGTGCGCCCAGTCCGATGGTGGCGGTGGCGCAGAACGAGAACACCCAGAGCAGCGGCAGGTGGGAGGCGTCCATGCCCAGGATGGCGACGGTGGCCAGCATGATCAGGCTGGACGTCAGCACGGAGAGGCCCACCGACATCGTGCCGGTGACCAGGAGTGTCTGCGTGCGGCTGATCGGCACGGTCGGCCGCTGGGTGCGCAGCGGGCCCAACTCGCTTGCCGCGTAACCGAGGGCGACGTCCACGCCGTTGCTGATCACGGTGGCGCCCAGGAAGCCGGCCAGCACCAGCAGCAGCGTGTAGTAGAAGGCCGTCAGCCCCAACCCGCTGTGGGCGCCGATGGGATGGCCGACCGCCGTGACGATGGTGACCGGGTCCGCGAGCAGCAGGCGTTCGGCGGCGCTGCTGGTGGGCGGGGCCTTGAGCGTGCTGCCCAGCTGGGTGGAGGCGGCGTGCGCGGCCGTCTGGGCGATGCCGGAGGCCAGCGAGGAGGCCAGGCTTCCTGCGCCGGGGTTGGTGAGTACGGTGATGGTCGGCGGCGCGGGGGCGCCCGGTGCGGGGGCCCCGAGGGCGGTGACGGCGGCGCTGAAGCCGGCGTTCACCTCCAGGACGGCGTAGAGCTTGGCCGAGGCCAGCCCGTTCATCGCGCCCTGCTGGTCCAACTGACGCCAGCTGATCTGGTGTTGGGGATCGGGAGCGCCGGCGATGCCGGCGGTGATCTGCGCGCCGAGGTCGAGGCGCTGACCGTTCACCAGGGCGCCCCGGTCGTTGTTGACCAGGCCGATCGGCAGCCGGTGCAGGTGGCCGCGCGGATTGACGATGCCGCCGACGTAGAGCAGCGACAGCAGGAGCGTCACCAGGCCGATCACGACCGCCGGGAAGATCCAGATCTTGGGGGATCGCAGCACCCGCGCTGCGGTCGTCGCACCCACCAACGGCGTTGCCGGCAAAGGGGTTCAGCTCCTTTTCACGGGAAGGACGGACGGTCAGCCGACCGGGTTGTGCCAGGCGTCGCCGGCCGGCAGCAGCACGTCGGCGTCGGCCGGGCCCCAACTGCCCCTGGTGTACGGGTGGACGGGCGTGGCGTCGTCGAGCACCGGGTCCACGACCTGCCAGGCTGCCTCCACGGTGTCCTGCCGGGCGAACAGCCAGCGGTCGCCGTCCAGTGCGGCGCCGATCAGCCGGTCGTAGGGGCGCATGTCGGAGCCGGGCTGCTGGGTGAAGCTGAGCTCCTCGGCCTGCGGCTCCCAGCCGGCGCCCGGCTTCTTGCCGGCCACGGTCAGGCTCACCCGGCTCTCCGGCCAGATCCGGAACCGCATCGCGTTGGCGACCGGCACTGGTCCGGGCCCGCGTCCGAAGACGTCGTGCGGCACCTTGCGGAACTTCACGCTGATCTCGGTGGCGGTGACCGGCAGGCACTTGCCGGCCCGGATGACGATCGGTACGTCCGCCCAGCGCCAGGAGTCGGCGGCCAGCCGGACGGCCACGTACGTCTCGACGGTCGAGCGCGGGTCGACGCCGGCGACGTCGCGGTAACCCTCGTACTGGCCGCGGACGGTGTCCTTGGCGGTGAGCGGGCGCAGCGAGGCGACCACCCGCATCTTCTCGTCCCGCCAGGACGCCAGGCCCTGCCCGGACGGCGGGTCGGCGAGCACGGTCGCCAGCACCTGGAGCATGTGGTTCTGCACCACGTCGCGGATGGCGCCGGTGCGATCGTAGAACCGGCCGCGGTCCGAGACGTCGAAGGCCTCGGCCATGGTGATCTGGATGCTCTCGACGTGGTCGCGGTTGAGCAGTGGCTCGATCATCGAGTTGGCGAACCGCGCGAACAGCACGTTCTCCACCGGGTCCAGGCCGAGCCAGTGGTCGACCCGGTAGACCGCGTCCTCGGGAAAGTACCTGCTGATGGTCGCGTTGAGCGCGCGGGCGCTGCCCAGGTCGGCGCCGAACGGCTTCTCCACCATCACCCGGGCGCCCTTGGCCCGGCCGACCGCGGCGATGCCCTGGGCCACCCGGGCGAACAGCGCGGGCGGGACCTCCAGGTAGAACAGCAACCGGGTGGCGCTGCCGACGGCTTCGGACATCGCCGCGTAGGTGGCGTCGTCGCCGAGGTCGCCGTCGACGTAGCGCAGCAGCGACAGCATCTTGCGGGCGTCGGGCGCGTCCGGGTCCATGCCGTTGAGGTGCAGCGAGGTGGCGGCGTAGGCGCGGAACTGGTCAAGTCCCCAGCCGCTCTTGGCGACCCCGACCACCGGCACGTCCAGCGCCCCGCGCGCGACCAGGCCGACCAGGGCCGGGAAGGTCTCCAGCTTGGCGAGGTCGCCGGTGGCGCCGAAGATGACCAGTGCGTCCACGCGGTCCGCTGGCATCGGGTGTCTCCCTAGGGTGGGGGTCGGGTTGCCTCAGCCTGCTTCAGCGCAGGCGGTCGAGCAGGTGGTCGCCGACGCGCAGGGCGTTCGCGATGGCGGTCAGCGACGGGTTCACCGCGCCGATGCTGGGGAAGAAGGACGTGTCGACGACGTAGAGGTTGTCGAGGTCGTGGGCCTTGCAGTGCACGTCCAGCGCCGAGTCGCTCGGGTCGGTCCCGAAGCGGACGGTGCCCGCCTGGTGGGCGGTGGCGCCGATCGGCATCGTCTTGTGCAGGTAGAGGCTGTGCGGCAGCAGGTGCTGCTCGTGCATCCCGAGGCGGCCGAGCATCGAGCGCAACCGGTGCTGGAGGCGGTCCAGACCGGCGGTGTTGTTCCGCTCGTCCAGGGTGAGGCGGATCCTGTCGGAGCCGTCCAGGGTGACCCGGTTGCCGGGCAGCGGGAGATCCTCGCCGCAGAGCCAGAAGTCGACGGCGTGGTGCGCGAGCACCTCGAACGGCAGGTCGGGGGAGAGCTGCCCGGCCCAGCGCGGCGCCTCGGCGCGGATCTGCTCGGCGTCCGACTTGCCGAGCATCTGGATGCCGCCGAGCGGGAAGTCCCAGTCGTCCGCGCCGAGATACCAGTCGTGCAGCGCCAGGGTCTTCTGGAAACGGGTGGGGTTCGGCTCCCGGGAGACGGCCATCAGGGCCAGGTTGTTGTGCCGCATGTAGTGCCGGCCCACCACGTCCGAGCTGTTGGCCAGCCCGTTCGGGTGCCGGTCGTTGGCCGAACGCAGCAGCAGCGCAGCCGAGTTGACGGCTCCGCAGGCGACCACGACGAGGTCGGCGGCGAACTCGGCCCGGGAGCCGTCGGCGAGTTCGGCGACCACGGCGGTGACGGTGCGCCCACTGGGGTCGGTCTCCAGCCGGCGTACGGTGACGCCGGTGCGCAGCTCGACGCCGGGGTGTTGCAGGGCCGGATCGACGCAGATCACCTGGGCGTCGGACTTGGCCCCGAGCAGGCACGGGAAGCCGTCGACCCGGTCGCAGCGGATGCAGCTGCTGCCGTGGGCCGCCCGGCCCTGCTCGTCCTGGACCAGGTCGACGCCGATCGGCAGGTGGAAGGGGTGCAGACCGAGCTTCTCCAGGTCGTCGCTGAGCTGCTGGATCCGCGGCTCGTGCCGCACCGGCGGGTGGGCGTACTGCGCGCTGACCGGGCCCTCGGTGGGGTCCTCGCCGTGCCGGCCGTGCACCCGGTAGAGGTGCTCGGCCTGGGTGTAGTAGGGCTCCAGGTCCTGGTAGTCGATCGGCCAGGCGGGGGAGAGGCCGTCGTGGTGGCGCAGTTCGCCGAAGTCCTGCGGGCGCAGCCGGAACAGCGCGGCGCCGAAGAACTTGGTGTTGCCGCCGACGTAGTAGTTGGTCTCGGGGGCGAACTCCTGGCCGTGCCGGTCCAGCCAGAGTTCCGGCGCGCGGTACTTGGCGCGGACGAACACCGCGCCGGAGTCCCAGTTGTCGCGCTCGCGCGGCAGGTAGTCGCCGCGCTCCAGCAGCAGTACCCGCTTGCCCGAGGGCGCCAGGCGGTGGGCCAGCGTGCCGCCGCCCGCGCCGGTGCCGATGATGATGACGTCGTAGTGCTGATCGTCGGTCACGGACCGGGCCGTCCCTCGGTGCTCTGGTAGGGAGTGCTGTGTTCGGAAGGTATCGAGCGCGGGGGTGTGGGACGGGCTCGCTGCGGGCCGGTGGCTCGCGAGTTCACCCGATCGGTGGCGGGTGGTCAGAACAGGGCCACGGGGTTCACCGGGGAGCCGGTCGCCCCCGGCAGGCGCAGCGGCGCGACCACGCACAGGAACGCCCAGCGGTCCTCCTGCGCGCAGACGCGGGCCAGCTCCTCCAGCGCCAGGTAGTCCAGCAGGTGCAGGCCCATCGCCTGGACGGCCAGTACGTGCACCGGGTACGCCACGCCCGCCGCCGGGGAGGGTGCGGCGTCGCTGTTGCCGTCGCTGCCGAGCACCGCGACCCGCCGCTCGGCCGCGAACTCCAGCGCGCGCGGATGCAGTCCGGCCCGGGCTGGACTGCACCCGAGCGCCTCGCGGCGCCGGCGGTGGCCGGTGCGCACCAGCAGTAGGTCGCCCTCGGTGACGCGCACCCGCTGAGCGGACTCGGCCGCGCGCAGGTCGTCGGCGCTGACGCAGCTGCCCGGCTCCAACCACGGCGTGCCGCGCAGCCGGGGGATGTCGAGCAGCACGCCGCGCCCGGCGAGTGCGCCGCCGAGGACGTCCACGGTGAGCGCGGTCGCACCGGCGGCGGTGACCGCGGTGGCGGGCACGCCGCCGTACAGGGTGCCGTCGTAGCTGACGTGGCAGAGCGCGTCGAGGTGGCTGTCGACGTCGCCGTGCACGTTCATGGCGAAGCGGTCGCGGGCGAAGGACAGGCCGACGCCTGTGGGGAGGGCGGTCATCCGGTGCTCGGCGGGGTCGGGGTTGTCCGGTCCGGCGGCGGTCTCCACCGGGGCGCCGAGCGCGACCGTCCGTCCGCTGCGGACCAGTGCGGCGGCGGCCGCGACCCGCGCGCGGGTCAGCGCGGCGAGTGCGCCGCGCTCGGGGTCGGCCCAGGCGTTCGCGGCGCGTAGTTGCTTGTGCAACTCGCGAAATGCCGGAGCTGTGAGGTCGGACATCGCAGGCTCAGACGCCCTTGCGGTCCAGCGCCTCGTCCAGGGTGCTGGCCGCCATGATCAGTGACAGATGCGTGAACGCCTGTGGGAAGTTGCCCAGTTGCTCGCCACTGGGCCCGATCTCCTCGGCGAACAGGCCCACGTGGTTGGCGTAGGTGAGCATCTTCTCGAAGGCGAAGCGGGCCTGCTCCAGCCGTCCGGCCCGGGTGAGCGCGTCCACGTGCAGGAAGGTGCAGAGGCTGAAGGTGCCCTCCGAGCCGCGCAGCCCGTCCGGCGAGGCGGCGGGGTCGTAGCGGTAGACCAGGCTGTCGGAGACCAGCTTGCGGTTCATCGCGTCCAGTGTGCTCAGCCAGGCCGGGTCGGTGGCCGACAGGAACCCCACCCGGGGGATCAGCAGCAGCGAGGCGTCCAGCACGTCGCTGCCGTAGTGCTGGCACAGTGCCTGTTCGGTGCTGCTCCAGCCGTGTTCCATGGCCTGCTCCAGGACGGCGTCGCGGGCGGTGGTCCAGCCCGGCAGGTCGGCGGGCCGGCTGAAGTCGCGCGCCAGTTTCAGGCCGCGGTCGAAGGCGGTCCAGGTCATCACCCGGCTGTAGGTGAAGTGCTGTTGGCCGCCGCGGGTCTCCCAGATGCCCTCGTCGGGCCGGTCCCAGGCGGTGGCGAGCCAGTCGAGCATCCGGGCGATGGCGCGCCAGGCGCGGTAGTTCGGCTGGGTCTCCGCGCCGCGCTCCTGCGCGAGGGCGTAGAGCGCCTCGCCGTAGATGTCCAGCTGGAGTTGGTCGGCCGCACCGTTGCCGAGCCGGACCGGGTACGAGGCGCGGTAGCCTTCCAGGTGGTCGAGGATCTCCTCCGGCAGGTGGGGGTCGCCGTCCACCCGGTACATGATCTGCAGCGGTTCGGACCTGCCGTCGCGCTGCTTGGCGAGGCGGTCGGTGAGCCAGCCGGTGAACGCCGACGCCTCCTCGGCGAAGCCGAGGTCCAGCAGCGCGCGCACCGACAGCGAGCCGTCCCGGATCCAGGTGTAGCGGTAGTCCCAGTTGCGCTCGCCGCCGACCTGCTCGGGCAGTCCCATGGTCGCCGCGGCGATCGGCGCGCCGGTCGGCAGGTAGGTGAGCAGCTTGAGGGTGATGGCGGAGCGGTGCACCATGTCCGGCCAGCGGCCGCTGTAGCGCGAGGTGCGCACCCAGGCCTGCCAGAAGTCCACGGTGTCCCAGAGCTGCTCGGTCAGCGCGGCGGCGGTGGGCGGCGCGGGGGCGGGGCCGTCCGGGGCGCAGACGGTGAACACGGCGCCGGCCGTCTCGCCGGCGGCGAGCGTGATGCTCGCCATGACGTCCTCGCCGTCGCGCTCCAACGGGAACGTGGCCTGGAGGTGGGCGTCGAGCGCGGGTGAGCGGAACTCGGCCGCCTCCGCGTCGGTCAGGGACAGCTCGTGGGCGGCCCGACCGTAGTCGAAGCGCGGCCGGCACTCCAGGGTGAAGGTGACCTGGCCGCGCATGCACCGCAGCACCCGGATCAGCGTGTGCCGGTCGGTGGCCACACCGACCCGGTGCGGCGGCATCCAGTCCAGCACCTCGCCGACCCCATCCGGTGACATGAACCTGGTCACCAGGACGGCGGTGTTGGGGTAGTACAGCTGCTTGCAGCTGTTGTCCGGATGGTCCGGCGAGATGCGGAAGTACCCGCCGCGATCGTGGTCGAGGAGGGACCCGAAGACGCTGGGCGCGTCGCACCTCGGCGCGCAGAACCAGTCGACGACGCCTTCGGAGGACACCACGGCGGTGGTCTGCAGATCGCCCACCAGGCCGTGGTCGGCGATGAGGGGGTAGCGCTCCACGGGGCCTCCGAACCTCGGTACGGGCCTGCCGGACCCCCGGTTCCACTATCCGGCAGGAGCCCCGCGATCGCGCGCCGGAGGTGGGAGCGGGCGGCCCGTACTGTCGGGCGCGGCCGGTCCGGGCTTACCATCCAACTTCCTCATCCAACGTCCTACCGACCTGCGTCCCACCGACCTGCGTCCGACCGACCTGCCGAAAGCGCTGGTGACATGCGACCCACCCTCTTCACCGTCGAACACCCCGGCCCGGGCAAGCTGAGCACCATGGCCAAGCCCCGCGGCAACGACTGGCTGGACGACGAGATGTCCGCGCTGCGCGACTACGGCGTCGACACCCTGGTGTGCGCCCTCACCCTCCCCGAGATGGACGAACTCGGCCTGGCCGACGAGCCCCTGGCCGCGGCGGCCGCCGGCCTGCGGTTCGTCGCGATACCGATCCCCGACCGCACCGTCCCCGACCGCGCCGCCATCCTGCCGACCCTGCGCGAACTCGCCGAGCAACTCGGCAGCGGCGCCCGCATCGTCACCCACTGCCGCGCCGGCATCGGACGCTCCTCCCTCCTCGCCGCCTCGCTCCTCATCCTCAACGGCATCGCCCCCCACACCGCCTGGGCCCGCCTGGAACGAGCCCGCGGCCTCGCCGTCCCCGACACGGCCGAGCAGCGCGACTGGACACTGGACCTGGCCGCCGCGGTGGCAGGCTGAGACCGGGTTGCAACCGATCCCCGGTGCTGGGCGTGTGGGCGTCTCCTGTTCAGCGCCTCCGTCCAGCGCCTCCACTGCGGCGTCCAGGGACGGGGGTCTCAGCTCGGCTGAGCACACCGTCACTACCGAGGGACCGGTGGGAGGTTGGTGACCGTGCGCGACGCCTGATCACGCGCGCGGAAGCCCAAGCTGATGAGGGTGATGCTCTCTCCGGCAGTGAGGGGCGTCCGGCCGTGCGGCGTGAGCGCGCCGTCGAATACGACACAGTCACCCGCGGCGAGGTCGCATTCGAGGCAGCCGTCGGCGGTGATGAAGACGGTGGTGCTGACGCTGGGCGCGGCGGTGGGGCGCTCGTGCTGGAGGCACAGGATCAGGTTGGCCTCACCGAAGCCGAACTCGTCCACATGGAAGTCGAGGAACTGCCCTTCCTCCAGGTAGGCGATGTAGACGGCGGTGTGCGGCTGCTCGACTTCCAGACCGGTGGACCGCGCTACGACTGCGGCGAGGTCGACTTGTCCAGCGAAACGGCTCGCGGCGTCGCCGACGGGCGCGTTCCACTTGCCGTTGTGGAGGTACCCGTCAGCGGCTACGGCTTTCTCGGCCTCCGCCGCCATAGCGGCGATCAGCTCAGCGGGGAACGGCTGATCACGCAGGTGGCGCGGGTACACGCGCTGGTGTGCGTTGAGCCCGCGCACAGCGTCCCGGAGAGCGGGGAAGTCCTCTGCCCACCGGGCCGGTGTCTGGGCCGTGGTGCGGGACTGGAGCCATGAGGTCCACTCGCCGCTCCACTGGCGCGGCACCGCGCCGTCTGCCGCCGATGCGTCGGCTCGGCCGATCAGCAGTTCCACCCGGGCGAGTGCCGCCTGCGTTGACTCGACCAACCCGGCGTCCCCCTTGGTGATCCGCAGCCGCAGCGCTTCTTGCAGATGGGCCTTGGCACTCGCGAGGTCACCGCGCTCCATCAGGTTCTTGCCGGTGTGCTGAAGCGCAAAGTCGACAAGTTCCGGGTGGTGGCTTCGCGCGGTGTTCAGCGCGCTGCGGTAGAGCGCGTCCGCGCCCTGAACGTCCCCGGCGTAGCGGTGCGCGTCGCCGAGGTTGAGCCCGGTGGCGACGACGGCCCGGGTGTTGCCAAGCGCTGCGGCGAGGTCGAGCGACTGCCGGAGGACCGTACGAGCCTCGTCGTGGTTGCCCAGGCACATCTGGCCGATACCGATCCACCTGGTCAGGACCCGAGTTCGAGCGGGGTCGGCCTCCTCGGGCAACCCCCGCAGTTCCTCGTTGAGTTGGCCGACCGCGGTGGTCAGCTCGTTGCGGTCGGTGGGGACCATTCGGAGGCCCTCGTCCTGGTCGATGAGGTGCTGGAGCACTGGACCCTCCCTCGTTCGGTTCTGCTCAGCGTGTCACTACAGCTGGTCGGTCTGGTGGCGCAGGTCGGCCAGCAGCTCCACCCCGTGGGGGGAGAAGTGCTCACGCAGGAGTTCGAGTTCGCGCATGAGGTAGCGGACGGCCGGCAGGCCCGCGTCGTAGGCGCTCTGGAAGCTCGCGCGCTCGTTGGGCGTCAGGTCGTCGCGGCGCAGTTCGGTCCGGCGGAACCGCAGCAGCTGGTTGTACACCCAGGTCGCGTGGAACGCCCGGTCAATTTCCCAGAACTGGTTGCGGGCCACTCCCTGCGAGGCACGCCACGCGATCGCGATCTTGGGGGACGTCTTGGACGAGTACCCGTCGGCGAAGACCTGGTGCTGGAGGACGTGGAAGCTGATCGACTGGTGCGTCCCCTCGTGCAACAGGTTCTCTGCCAGGAAGAGAGGCGACGGCTCCGGGCTGACGGTGTTCGGCGGGATGTGGTGCCGGGCCTTCTCGGAGAACACGATGACGTACGGGAGTGCCGGGTCACTGGAGCTGGTCAGCGAGGAGACGCGGACGCCGGGTTTGAGGCCCACCCACAGCAGCCCACGGACGAATTCGCGCACGCGAGCGAATCCCTCGGGGTGGGCCAGTGACAGGCGGTCCAGGGCCTGGGTCAGTGCCGCGCGGCGCTCGTTGGTGTGCTGGACGATCTCGTAGTCCGTCAGGTTGATCTCGTTGGCGATCTCGCCGGGAAGCTCGGCGTCGAACCAGTCGAAGTTCGCCCCGGCCACGGTCACGTTGTCGCTGCGCAGGGAGCGGGCGTGCTCCGCGTAGGGGGTGCCCGACTTCACAAGGCGCTCCATCAGGGCGAACGGCAGAGCGCTCTCCGCGCCCACCTCGCGCAGACGGATCAGGTCCGGGTCCTTCCGCTCGAGGTCGAAGAAGGAACCGGCGGGGACGCGGGTGGCGATGGTGGTCTTCAATGCGGACTCTCCTTGATTGGGAAGTGTGGCGACGCCCAGCGGCGGGTCGGCTCGGATGATCACCCGCGCCGACCCGCCCATGCCGTCAACTAACCTGCATCAGTTCGGAACTGCGGTCAGACCTCGGTACCCGCCGGGGCGAAGTCGCCGTCCGGGACCGAGTGGTCCAGGCGGCGCGTCAGGGACTCGACGGACGCCTCCGGGACGAAGTCGCCGTCCGGGACGGAGTGGTCCAGGCGGCGGGTCAGGTCGTTGACCTTGATGCTGTTGGTCATAGGAAGTTCTTCCTTTCACGAGATGTCGGTCCCGCACCACTGCGGCGCAGGGTCGTGCCCCGGCTCAGCCATAGGTCTGTTGCGTAACGTTCGGCCGAGACGGGAGTCTTCGATCACCCGCAATGCGGTGGTCCCTTCGGTGACAGGGCACGCATTGTCGGGACGGCCGTAGCCAGCCGCCCTGGCACGCTTTCACGGTTGCCGAGGGGGATCGGTCAGTCCTCGCACCGGGCGGCTGCCGCTTAGTCAACTCCCGTCCAGGACTTGAGACGAGGCCGGATCGGAGGACACATCACCGGACACTTCGGCGGGTACGTTGTGTCCTCTGCCTTCTGGTGGAATTCGGTGGCCTAAGTTGGAACCGAGGGGGTGCACTTGCCCGAAGACACAGCGAACTGGACCTTCGTCGTCGCGCGAGTCGAACACGGTTGGCGCACACAGGAGGACTTCGCCAAGGCATACGACGCTGCGGCCCTGGTCCTCCGCTCGAAGGCTCAGATCTCGGTGCGGCAGATCAGACGCTGGGAGTCGGGTCAGACCACCTGGCCCAACCGGGATGCTCGCGAGGTGCTGTCCGAGATGTTCGGCGTGCCCCTCGAACAACTCGGATTCGTGCCGCCGGCCAGCAAGTCGACGCGATTGGGGGCCCTCACCGATTTCAAGCCGGACCTGGAGGACCACGTGCTTCGACGCACGTTCGTCGGCGGTCTGCTCGCTGCGCCGCTGCTCGATCTGGCGGCGCTCGATCATCTCGCCGCCGCTGCCCGCGATGCCCACCGCTACACCGACCAACAGCTTGTCGGGCACCTGAGCAGTGCCCTGGACGAGACCGCTCGGACCGATGTCCTCACCGGGCCGCACCGGGCCATGCCCGCCGCCCTCGGCATCCTCTCCGTCATCAGCACCAACGCCCGCGACGCCAAGCCCGAGATCCGCCAGCAGCTGCTAGGCCTCGGCTCCCGTGCGGCCGAACTCACCGCATGGCTGCACCGGGACGCCGGATCACCGCAGCAGACGATCACCTACTGGCACAACCAGTCGAAGGAGTGGGCGACCTTCACCGGTGACGGGGCGATGCACGCCTACGTCCTACTGCGCCAGGCGCAGGCGCTCGGCCGGCACGATCCGGCGCGGATACTCGCTCTGGCTGACGCCGCGACCGGCGGCCCGTGGACACTGCCGCCCCGCCCCCGCGCCGAGGCGCTGCAGCAGAAGGCACGGGGCTTGGCGATGACCGGTGCGAGCGAAAGCGAGATCGAGCGCGCCTTGGCCGAAGCCCATGCTGCGCTCGATCAGGCTGCCGAGCCATACGGGCCGGTGACGTGCGCCGGCCCTCTCGGTGACGGCTACACGCGGGACCGGCTGATGGTGCAGTCCGGGATCTGCTGGCGCGAGGCCCACTGCCCGGACAAGGCCGTCACTGTCTTCCAGACCTACATCACCACCACGGCCTTCGGCGCCCGCGACCACGCGCACTACAGCGCGTTCCTCGCCGGGGCGCTTGCGGAGGCCGGTGAGCCGGACGAAGCCGCCGCGGTGGCCCTGGGCGCCTTGGACGTGGCGGGGCCACCTCGGTACGGGCAGGCCATCACCGAACTTCACCGGACTGCGCAGATCCTGTTCCCGCACCGTGAGCGGCATGCGGTGCGGGAGCTCCACGAACGACTTGTCGTCCTGGTGGCCAGCTAGGAGGCGAGGAAGTCCGTGACCTTGGCGATCACCTCCCGCTGCCACGCCTGCGACTGCGGGTCCGCGTAGGTGGGGTCCTCGTGGACCGCGAAGCCGTGCTGTGCGCCTTCGAGTTCGTACAGCTCGGCCCCGGCACCGAACAGTGGCCGGAACCGGCGGGACAGCTCGATGTCGACGAAGGTGTCCTTCGTGCCGTGGACGATCAGCACGGGGGCCTTCACGTCGGCGCAGATCTTTTCCGGGTCCAGGTGGAAGACCTCGTTGAGGAGCCCGCGGCCGGTCTCGAACGGCTGCCGGACGGAGAACCCGCGTTCGTCCAGCTTCGCGGCCCGCTCCACCGACAGGTAGTCGTCGTTCCACCCGGCCGCTTCGGTGATGAAGCGGTTCTGGTAGTCCATGCGCGGGTTGAGCAGCACCAGCTTGGCCACGTCGCTGGGTTGGCTACCGGCGTGCAACGCCGCAGCGCCCCCGGAGAACGAGGCTGCGAGGACATGAACCGGACCGGGACGACCGGTGATCTCCACCAGGTGATCGGAGGCAGCCCGGATGTCGTTGGCGATGCCTGCGATCGTGATGTCAGCGAAGCGGCCGGCGCTCACTCCGTGAGCCCGCAGGTCGAACCGCAAGCAGGTGATTCCGCTGGCGGCAAGTCCGGCTGCCAGGCGGCCGAAGAACCCGCCTTCTTCGCGGGTCACTCCGGCACCGTGCGCGAGCACGGCCAGAGCCGCCGGAGGGGTAGCGGATGGGGTGACCGTGCCGAACAGTGCTGTGCCGTCCAAGGACCGGAACGCAGTCTCGTAATCAGTCATGCGCCGACCGTAGCAAGTGGGATGCGATCGAGTAGGCCGCCTGATCACGGAATGATCGCAGTAGCTGGAAGGGGGCTGTTCCGATGCTGTCGGGCCGTAGGTACCGGCTTGAACTGACTGACGATCAGGCCGCGCTTTCTGGTGGACGACGCCAGGACCACGCCCGAGCAGCACGCCATGCCGAACCGCGTTGGCGTTTGACTGTTTTGCAACCGATCCCCGGTGCTGGGCGTATAGAGGGTCAGTAGATCAACTGTTCACCAGCTATGCGGGAGTCCGGTGTCCCCCCTGTCGAACCTGTCGAAGCCCTTGCTCTTCCTCGACGTTGACGGAGTCCTCAATCCGGCCGAGCCGCACCCGGTGACGGACTTCGAAGCGCACACCGTGCTCGACTTCCGCGTCCTGCTGTCGGCTCGGCACGGCGAGTGGCTGCGCGAACTGGGGCAGGTCTACGAACTCTGCTGGGCCACCACGTGGGAGGAGGACGCCAACATCCACCTCGCGCCGTTGCTCGGCCTGGCGCCGCTGCCCGTGGTGCGGTTCGCCGGCTACCGGCCGCAGCCCGGGGACCCGCGCGTCCGGTTGATGGAGTTGTTCTCGGGGGCCAAGTGGGCGCCGCTGCTGCGTCACGCGAACGGTCGCCCGTTCGCCTGGCTCGACGACGTCATGCCGTTCCGGCTGGTCCGCAACTCGCTCCTGCGGCGCGACCGGCTGCTGCTCCCCGTCGACCCGCACCAGGGGCTGGAACGCCACCACGTCGATCGCCTGCTGTCCCGTCCGCCTCGCCGTCTGCGGCCGGGTGGCGGGCGCGGGAACTGAGGCCGGGCTGCCTCCTACATGGGTTGGACGAAGGGAGGGGAGCGAGTTCGGCCGGTCGGGAGCGCCAGGAACGGCCGGAGCGTCAGGAGCGCCAGGTGCGCAGCACGTCGGCGATGTCGGCGGCGGTGGCGCCGGGGCGCTTGAGGGCGGTGGCCAGGGCGGCGATCAGGTCCTGGTCGATCGTCAAGGGGACGTCGGCGGCGCGCAGGTAGCCGTGGGCGACGGCGACGGCGACGCGCAGGTTCGAGCGCTCCAGCCAGGGCAGTCGGCCCAGCGTGTGCGCCAGGGCGGCGGCGCGCGCGAAGGGGTCGCCGTAGACGTCGCGGCCGGCCAGGACGGCCCGGTGCCGCTCGACGGCGGCCAGGGCGACGCCGAAGTCCTGCGGGGCGGGGCGGGGCTCTCCGGCCCGCTCGACGACGTCCAGGATCCAGGAGAGGTCGAGGTGCAGGGTGGGGCTCACGCCGCGCTCTCGATGCGGTCGATCAGATCGCCGTACCCGTCCAGCACTTCCTGGGCGCCGGCCAGGAACGCGGCCCGGACTCGCTCGTTGTCGTCCCGGATCAGCTGGGCCACGTAGTCGTTCACCGGGATCCGACGGGTCTCGGCGGCCTGCTTGGCCATGTCGGCGACGGAGTCGTCCATCCGCAGGTTCACTTGGGTCTTCGCCATGGCACGGAAGCTACCACGTGCTAGCAGTAGTGGGGAGGTGGACGTGTCGGTGGCTTCCGGCTCTTCGCCGTCCCGCTGGGCGAGTGGGACCGGCTGACCGGCGCTCACGCTCGCCCTGCTCGACCGCGAACTGGCCGCCCGGCTGCGGGCCGGCCCGCGCTGCGCTCCCGAAGTCGCCTGGGCCTGGGGATAGTTGCAACGCACATCGCCGGCCGCGTCCGGGTGGACGCACTGGCCGCCGCCGCCGCCACCGGCCGGGGCCGGGTACCGCGACCAGGGGCTCAGCGGTCGGAGGAGGCGTTGGCGGTGCGGATCCAGCGGACGAGGGCGTGGACGAGGTCCGGGCTGAGCTTGGCGGCCTGGCGCAGCACGTCGACGTCGCCGAGCTGGAGTGGGACGTCGGCGTCGTCCAGTGCGGTGGCGAGCGCGGCCCAGCTGTCGACGTGCAGCGGGACGTGCAGGGTGTCGAGGGTCGCGCCCGCGCGCGGGGTGGCGGCGTACGGCAGTCGCAGGCACCAGTGCTCGCGGGGGTCGGTGGGACGGGTCACCGGTGTCCAACGCCGCGCGGGGTAGGGAGGACACGGCCTCGGGCGCGACATATATCACCCGCAGGGGCCGGTGGGACGCTCGCGGCGTCGGCAACCTACCCGATCGTGCTAAACAGGAGGTAACCAAAGGGGCCCACGTGCACCAGTTCAACCTCGGAGTCATGGCCCGGTCACGCAAAGAGAACGAGCGTCGACTGCCGATCCACCCCGCGCACTTCGAGCGGATCGACCCCGACCTCCAGGGGCGCATCTTCCTTGAGAACGGCTATGCAGAGCATTTCGGCATCCCTGACGAACAGCTGAGACCCTGGGTCGCCGGCTTCCGTTCCCACGACGAGCTCATCGCGCAGTGCGATGTGATCCTGCTGGCCAAGCCGCTGGCCGAGGACGTCGCGGAGCTGCGCGAGGGCCAGGTCCTGTGGGGCTGGCCGCACTGCGTGCAGGACCAGGCGCTCACCCAGCTGGCCATCGACCGGAGGCTGACCCTGATCGCCTTCGAGGCGATGAACCACTGGACCAACGACGGATCGTTCAACCTGCACGTCTTCCACAAGAACAACGAGCTGGCCGGGTACTCCTCGGTGCTGCACGCCCTGCAGCTGCACGGCTCGACCGGTGACTACGGCCGCCGCCTGCGGGCAGCGGTCATCGGCTTCGGCGCGACGGCGCGCGGCGCGGTGACGGCGCTCAGCGCGCTGGGCGTGCACGACGTGGACGTCCTCACCCAGCGCGGCGTCACCGCGGTCAGTTCGCCGATCCACTCCGCGCGGATCGTGCAGTTCGACCGCGACGAGGCGGACGCGCGCTTCAGCTACGCCCTCTCCGAGGACGGCCGGGTGCCGCTCGCGGGCTTCCTCGCCGAGCACGACGTCATCGTCAACTGCGTTCTGCAGGACACCAATGCGCCGCTGACGTTCCTGGGCGAGGACGACCTCGGCCTGCTCGCGCCGGGAACCCTGATCGTCGACGTCTCCTGCGACGAGGGCATGGGCTTCACCTGGGCGCGGCCCACGACGTTCACCGAGCCGACGTTCACGGTCGGGGACAACGTGCGCTACTACGGCGTGGACCACAGCCCGTCCTACCTCTGGAACTCGGCGACCTGGGAGAACAGCGAGGCGCTCCTCCCGTTCCTGGAGGCCGTCCTCAGCGGGCCGAGCGCATGGGATGCCAACGAGACCATCCGCCGGGCCATCGAGATCCACGACGGTGCCGTCCAGAACCCCAACATCCTGGCGTTCCAAGGGCGTTCACCGCGGTATCCGCACCCGCTCGCAGCGTCGGCGGCTCTCAGCGCCTGATTCGCCGGTGCGCGGCCCCGCCCGCCAGGACGTCCCGGCGGGCGGGGCCGCGGCGCGGTGTCAGGTGCTGAGGGCGTCCAGTGCCATGGCGAGCACCTTGGCCCGGAACGGGTTGGCCGGGTCCAGTGCCCGCGCGACCTGGACCGCCTCGTCGAGCAGCGCCTGCCGCAGCATCGGCAGGTCCTGCGCCCCCGGGGCCCGGCCGGCCAGCACCAGCACGTACGCCAGCTTGGACCCGTACGCCTCCGGGTTGGCCTGCGTCAGCACCCGGTAGACCCACAGGGCCTGCGGGCCGCGCAGCACCCGCCGGTTCGAGCTGAGCAGCATCACCTTCGCGCGCAGTACCGCGTCCTGATCCATCGCGTTCCCCCTTCGTCCCGCCACTCCGCCCACCGCCGACGGCGGGGCAGCACGACGTACGCACCGGGTCCTGGGGACAGGTCCCGGCCCGTGGCCGTGGGAGTGGATGCGGTCGAGTCTGCGGGTGGTCGACGGGTCCGGGCAAGGGAGGCCGGACGTGCGCTCGGTCCTACCCCGGAGGGCTGCTGACAGGGCATGATGGATCTGACACGCTGACAGCAGGCAGTGGTGAGCGAGCGGTGCCCCACGTGTGACCGGGTGGTTACGAGTGGTCACGGGCGGCGGGCTCGCTGCTAGACGGCCTCGTACTCGCCGAGCTGGACGCGGACCAGCTGCCGGGACTTGTACAGCTGCTGGAGGTCGCGGCGGACGGTGCGCTGCTCGGGCATCGGGTCGTAGGTCTGCTGGGCCCGTCGCCAGTCCCAGGTGCCGCCCTCTCTGCGCATCGTCTCCAGCAGCCGCTGGCGGCGCTCGGTGGCGGAGGTGGGAGGGGTGCTGTAGTGCTCGGTCATGGTCACCATTGTCTCGCACGATCGTGCGGGTTCTCTCCATCCGAGCGAACGGAACGTGGCAGGCTGTGCTGCATGCGCTACGTGATCATTGGGGCGGGGGCGGTCGGCGCCGGGATCGGCGGCCGGCTGTACGAGAGCGGGCACGACGTGGTGCTGGTCGCGCGCGGCGCGCACCTGGCGGCGCTGCGGGCGGACGGCCTGCGGTTCAGCACGCCCGAGGGCACCCGGACGCTCGCCGTTCCCGCCGTCGGCGGTCCCGAGGAGCTGGAGCTGGGCGCGCAGGACGTCCTGGTGCTCGCCGTCAAGGCCCAGCACACCGCGAGCGCCCTGGAGCCCTGGCCGTCACAGCCTGTGGTGGGCGGGGACGGCACCGCCGGTGAGCTGCTGCCGCTGGTGTGCGCGCAGAACGGCGTGGCGAACGAGCGCGCCGCGCTGCGCCGGTTCCGCCGCGTCTACGGGGTGTCGGTCTGGATGCCGGCCACCTACCTGGAACCGGGCACGGTCGCCGTCCCCGGCGCGCCGTTCAGCGGCATCCTGAACCTGGGCCGCTATCCGCAGGGCACCGACCCGACCGTCCGCGCGATCGCCGCGGACCTGGAACGCTCGCGCTTCCGCGCGCCGGTCCACGAGGACGTGCTGCGGTGGAAGTACGGCAAGCTGATCGGCAACCTCGCGAACGCCGTCGGGGCGCTGGCCGGCCCGTGTGAGGAGGGCCCGGCCCGGGAACTCGTCGATCGGACGATGGCCGAGGGCGCGGCCGTCCTGACCGCCGCGGGGATCGACTTCGCGAGCATCGCCGAGCAGCTGGAGGTGCGCGGGGACCTGATGCGCACCGTCCCACTGGACGGGGTGCAGCTGGGCGGCAACTCCTCGCGGCAGAGCCTGGCCCGCGCCACCGGCTCGATCGAGACGGACTACCTCAACGGCGAGATCGTGCTGATCGCCCGCGAGCACGGCGTGCCGGCCCCCCTCAACGAGGCCCTGCAACGCCTGGCCGCCGGCTTCGCCCGCGACCGGCGTGCACCGGGCAGCCTGACGGCAGCCGAGCTGGCGGCGCTGCTCGCGCTCTGATGCGGGCTCTGCCAGGGTTCCTCCATGCCTGATACCCACCAGCCACCACGCCTGCCGTCCGCCCACCGCAGCCGGCCGGCCACCGCCGCCGATGCACGCGCGATCCACCAGCTGGTCGCGGCCCGCGAGCGTGCGGTGATCGGCCACCCCGAGACCGGACTTGACGCCATCGCCGCGGATCTCGCGCTCCCCGCCGTGGACTTGGCGCTCGACACCGTCCTCGTGCACGACCCGGCGGGGGAGTTGGCCGGCTGGGCCTGGGTGCACGGCGGACGGCGCAGCACCGTCGACGTCCACCCCGCCCACCAGGGCCGGGGGTTGGGCGGCGCGCTGCTCGACTGGGTCGAGGCGCGGGCCCGGCAGCTCGGCAGCGCACGGCTCGCGCAGACGGTCCCGGACGGCGATCGGGCGGCCGTCGGGTTGCTGCGCTCGCGCGGGTACGACCCGTTCGTCACCCAGTGGCTGCTGGAGATCGGGATCGCGGCCGAGCCCGTGGTGCCCGCGCCGCCCGATGGCATCACCGTCCGGCCGTTCCGGCCCGGCGACGAACGATCGGCGTACCAGCTCACCGAAGACGCGTTCGACGAATGGCAGATGCGGCGCAAGTCGTACGAGGAGTGGGCTCTGCACACCGTCGAGCGCACCACCTTCGCCCCGGCCGTCTCACCCGTGGCGTTCGCCGGCGACCAGATGGTCGGCGCGGTGCTGGCCCTGGACGTCCCCGGCTCGGACGAGGGCTACGTCGAGCGCGTCGCCGTCCGGCGCGACCACCGCGACCGGGGGATCGCCCGCCTGCTGCTGCGTACCTCGTTCCGCGGCTTCCACCTGCGCGGGCAGCAGACCTGCACGCTGTGGACGCACTCGAAGACCGGCGCACTGTCGCTGTACGAGCGGGTGGGCATGACGGTCCGGCGCAGCTCCTCGGTCTACGGCAGGGAGTTGGACCCGGACCGCTGACCGCTGACCGCTGACCGCGGGACGGCGGGACGGCGGCGGCGACGGCGATGGCGATGGTGGTGCGGTAACCGCTGCAATTGCCGCGCGCCCGCCGCGCTGTGCGGGTTACCCTCGCGGCCATGACGTCCAGCGCGGGGCCGCAGAGCCACCGAATCGCACTCGCGGCGGTGGCCGGCCTACTCCTCGCCCTGACTGGATGCCGGAGCCAGGGATCGATGGACCACGGCACGGTCTTCGCCTTCGGCACCGCGACGATCCGGGTGAAAGCGGGTCAGACCTTCTCCCTGCACAAGAAGCTCGCTGTCGTGCCGGGCACCGACTGGCAGGTCGTCGCCCCTCGCCCCGACGCCGCGGTGGTCACCGTCGTCGGCACCGACCGGATCAGACCGGACAGTGGGGCGAGCGGCGACGGCGGCGAACTGTATGTGGTCTTCCACGCCGGTGCGAAGGGCAGCACCCAGCTGGTCCTGGAGAACTGCCTCGACTGCACCCCCGGCCTCAAGCAGATCTACCAGGCTCACGACACCTACCGCATCGAGGTCGGCTGACAACCGCGAGCCGGGCTGCGCAGCGCCTGCCGCATGAGGGTCCGTCAGCAAGCTGGCGGACCCTCATGCAAGATCGAGGCGAGGCGTTGCGTGGTGCGTTCTTGGTAGAGCACTGGAACGGCACGCTCGGCCGCTTCGAACATCAATGCGTTCGACGTGGCGTGGTCGTTGTCAGGAGAATCGTCCCATGAGTCTCCTCGTACACACCTTCGTCTATGACGCCGACGGCGGTTACCACTTTCTGGAGGACCCCGAGTACGGCGACACGCTGGCAGGCTTCGAGGGCACTCGAGCCCGGCTGTGGGGCTCCGCGGCGATCCGGGCCCTGGACTCCCGCTTCTTCCCGCGACTCGACGGCGAAGACCTCTATGTGGAACGGGACGAGATCGACGACTTCCTCGCCGAGTGCGAGGCAATCCGCCCACACCTCAACCACCTTGCTGGACAATGCGGTTACGACGCTGAGTACGTCACCGAGCGCTTCGGCAACATCGTTGCCGCCGCACTGCGTGCCAAGGCCGAGGCCGGCGGGATCGTCGTCTGGTAGCAGCGGCTGATGTTCGATGGCGGACGTAGGAAGGGTCCCGGTGCGGCGACGCGCGGCAGCGAGTGGACGAAGTCCTCAAGGGGTGGGCGGCCGGTAGATCGAGCTCGGGCGCGAGTTCGGCGACGTGTGCCGGTCAGGAGAGCGAAAGTAGGAGCTGGGCTGCGGCGCGGGCCTGGCGGGCGGGGGCGGGGGATCCGGTGATGGCGGCGGTGGTGATCGCGCCCTCGGCGAGGAGGGCGAGTTGGGCTGCGAGTGCGGGGGTGCCGCCGGCGGTGGTCGTCAGGTCGGCCAGGTAGTGGCGGAAGGCGGCTTTGTGGTCGGCGACCGCGTTCGCCACGGCTGGTGAGGTTGCGCCGAGTTCGCCGAAGGCGTTGACGAACGCGCAGCCTCGGAAGCCGGGTTCGGCGAACCACTGCTCCAACCAGTCGAAGACGGCCGGGATCCGCTGCTGCGGGTCGGCGTGGGCGTCCGCGTAGTGGGTGAGGGAGGTGAGCCAGTCGCTGTCGCGGCGGCGCAGGTAGGCCTCGACCAGGTCGCTCTTGGAAGGGAACAGCTGGTAGAGGCGCTTGAGGGGGACCCCGGAGGTGCTGCGGATCTCGTCCATGCCGACGCTCTGCACGCCGCGCGCGTAGAAGAGCGACTCGGCTGCGTCGAGCGCGGCCGTCCGTGCTGTTTCCAGGTCCACTGTCGCCACTGTCTGCCGCCTCCTTGAGAACCACCGTTCTCCTAGCGTACCGTCGGGCCGTGAGAACGCACGTTCTCACGAGCGAATCGACGCCAGGAGCCCGTTATGACCGTCCGACCCGTCCGACCCCCCGTCCCGCCGTTCACCGAGCAGACCGCGCGGCAGAAGGTGCAGGCCGCCGAGGACGCCTGGAACAGCCGCGACCCCGAACGCGTCGCGCTCGCGTACACCGAGGACTCCGAGTGGCGCAACCGCGACCGGTTCCTCACCGGCCGGGCGGAGATCGTCGCGTTCCTGCGCGACAAGTGGCGGCGCGAGCTGGACTACCGGCTGCGCAAGGAGCTCTGGGCGTTCACGGGCGACCGCATCGCCGTCCGCTTCGAGTACGAGTGGCGCGACGCGGCCGGCCAGTGGTGGCGCAGCTACGGCAACGAGAACTGGGAGTTCGACGCCGACGGCCTGATGCGCAAGCGCTTCGCCAGCATCAACGACCTGCCTATCGAGGAGGCCGAACGCCGCGTCCTGGCCCCCGAGTAGCGGGCGCGGTGGACGCGGCGGGTGCGGCGGGTGCGGCGTGGCGGGTCAGTGGTGGCGGATCAGCGGCGTCGGTTCAGTGGTGTCGGTTCAGTGGCCGAGGAGACCGGCGAGGTCGGAGCCGAGGTTGGCGACCTTGGTGAGGTCGCCGACGTCGCTGATGCCGCCGACCGGGATGCTGTAGGTGTGGCCGCCGCGGGAGGGGGCCGGGTAGGCGGTGCTGCCGGCGGCTGCGGCTGCCGCCGTCGTGGCGGTGGTCAGTGCGGCGGCGCCGAGCAGGGCGACGGCGAGGGCGGTTCGGACGGCGGTACGCATCGGGGCCTCCGTGGGTAGCGGGTGTCGGCCTGACTAACCTGCCGCAGGGCCCGCAGGGGGTGGTTGGCTGCGGAGTTCACCTGATCGGCGTAGGTGACCGCATGTCGGCCGAGCGGCGCGGGAGCAGCGGGTCACGGTGGACAGCATGGTCTCTCTCCCCGGTCGGTCTCTCGCGCGGCTGCTGGCGGCCGCGCTGTTCCTGGCGGGTGCGACGGTCGCGCCCGTCGCCTGCGCCCGTCAGGCCGTGTTCGACACCGGCCCCGCCGAGGCGGCTCTGCTGCGGTTGCTGCCCGCCCGGGCGGTGGCGCAGTTCACGCTCGTCGCCGAGGTCCGGGCGGGTGGCGGCGACGCGTTCTCGCTGAGCGGTGCGGTCGGCGCGATCCGGGTCGGCGGGACCTCCCCGGCGACCCTGCTGACGGGGGTGGGGTGGTACCTGGAGCACGTCGCCGGGGTCGACATCGGCTGGCCGGGGGACAGCCTCGGGCGGCTGCCGGTGCTGTTGCCGCCGGTGGCCGGGACCATCACCCGTACGGCCCTGGTCCCGCACCGCTACGCCCTGAACGACACCGACGACGGCTACTCGGGCGCCTATCGCGGCTTCGATGCCTACCGGCACGAGATCGACCTGCTGGCCCTGCACGGCGTCAACGAGGTGTTCGTCCAGCAGGGCGCGGAGTACCCGTACTACCGGGCGCTGCAGCAATTCGGCTACCGTGCAGGCGAGTTGCGCTCCTGGATCCCGGCCCCGGCACACCAGAGCTGGTGGCTGCTGCAGAACATGAGCGGCTTCGGCGGCCCGGTCTCCGAGCGGCTGATCCTGGACCGCGCGGCGCTCGGGCGCCGGATCACCGACCAGCTGCGCTCGCTGGGCATGACCCCGGTGCTCCCGGGCTTCTTCGGCACCGTGCCACCGGGCTTCGCCGACCGCAACCCGGCGGCCCGGGTCCTGCCGCAGGGCGGCTGGGTCGGCTTCGCGCGGCCGGACTGGCTGGACCCCGCCGGGCCGGTCTTCGACCGTCTGGCCGCCGCCTACTACGCCTGCCAGCGCGCCGCGTTCGGCGACAGCACCGCCTACAAGATGGACCCGCTGCACGAGGGCGGCAGCCCCGCCGGGGTGGACGTGGCCGCCGCCGCCCGGGCCGTCCAGGACGCCCTGGAAGCGGCCCATCCCGGCGCGACCTGGGTGGTGCTGGGCTGGGAGGACAACCCGTCGCCCGCCCTGCTCGCCGGCGTCGACCGCACCCGGCTGCTGATCGTGGACGGCCTCTCCGACCGGCTGGACGGCCTGGACCGCGACACGCAGTGGGCCGGCACGCCGTACGCCTTCGGCAGCATCGACAACTTCGGTGGCCACACCACCCTCGGCGCGAACACCGGGGTCTGGAGCACCAGGTTCGCGCAGTGGCGCGGCCGGCCCGGTAGTCGACTGGCCGGCCTGGCGTACCTGCCCGAGGGCACCGGCGGGAACCCGGCCGCGTTCGAGCTGTTCACCCAACTCGCCTGGGAGCCCGGGCCGATCGACTCGGCGGACTGGTTCGCGCGGTACGCCGCCCGCCGCTACGGCGGCGCCGACCCGCACACCGCCGCCGCCTGGGAGTTCCTGCGCCGAGGTCCGTACGGCATGCCGTCCGGCAGCTGGAGCGAGGCGCAGGACAGCCTGTTCACGGCCCGGCCCAGCCTGAGCGCGACCACCGCCGCCACCTGGAGCCCGCCCGCGCTGCGCTACGACCCCGCCGACGTGCGGGCGGCGCTGGACCAACTGCTCCAGGCTCCCGCCGAGTTGCGGGCGAGCGACGCCTACCGCTTCGACCTGGTGGACGTCGCCCGCCAGGCACTCAGCAACCAGGGCCGCGAGCTGCTGCCGCAGATCGCCGACGCGTACGCCGCGGGCGAGCTCTTCCGGTTCCGGGCGCTGACGGCGCGCTGGAGCCGCGACGAGGAGCTGCTGGACCGGTTGGTCGCGAGCGATGCGCGGTTCCTGCTCGGTCCGTGGCTGGCGAGCGCCCGCGCCCGGGGTGCCTCGGCGCGGGAGAGCGACCGGCTGGAGTACGACGCCCGGTCGATCCTCACCACCTGGGCGGGCCGCGGGCCCAGCGAGGCCGGCGTGCACGACTACGCCGACCGTGAGTGGTCCGGGCTGATCAGCGACGTCTACGCGCCGCGCTGGGCCGCCTACTTCGCCACGCTGGACACCGCTCTGGCGACCGGCGGATCCCCGGACGCGATCGACTGGTTCGCCGTGGACGACGCCTGGGCCCACCGCACCGACCGCTACCCGGTCGAGCCCTCCGGGGACCCGGTGGCGCTGGCGGGGGAGGTCCGCGACGCGCTGTGATGCGGGGAGCCCGGACGGACCAGCGCGGGTCGCGGCGACCGCACGGGCCGGGCGAGTGTGAGGGCAGCAGGTGCGGGACCGGTCCGCGCCGTTGAGGTAGGGCGGACCTGTGGACAGAAGGCACTCACGCACGGTAACCAGCGCCATCGTCGTGGTGGCCGCCGGCGTCCTGTCGGCGTGCAGCTCCTCCAGTAGCTCCCCGAGCAGCTCGTCGAGCGCCGCGTCGGCGCTCTCGCCCGCCACCGCCTCGTTCTCCGGGACGGTGCCGTCGGCGCTGGCCTCGAACGCCTCGGCGGCGAAGTCGGCGGTGTCGGCCGCCGCCTCGTCGGCCGGTGCCGCCGCGGCGTCCTTCGAGGCGTCCGTCTCGGCGGCCGGTGCCGCGGCCAGGGCGGCGGCGGTGGCGGCGCTGGCCTCGGTGAGCGGGAGCGGCAACGCGGTGAGCGACGTGACGCTGACCGGCGTGCCCGCGGCCACCAGCGGCGGGGCCAACGCGGCGGTCGTGACGATCACCAACAGCACCTCGAGCACGGCCTCCTACGCGGTGAAGGTCGAGTTCGACGACGCCTCCGGGAACGCCGTGGACAGCGACGTGGTGGGCGCCCAGCAGCTCGCGCCGGGCCAGAAGGCCGCACCGATCGCGTACAGCGCCAAGGACGTCGGGGTGGCGCTGGTCCCGCGCGTCGTCCAGGCCCAGCGCTACTGAGCACCGTGCGGTGGCTCGGGGCTGCTGGGCAGGGCAGGCTGGGAGGAGCCACAGCAGGAGGAGGTCTGCGATGGGTGCGGATGTCGGGCCCGTGGAGTACATGGTCGTCGCCTTTCCCGGATCGCGGTTCCGGGGCGAGATCGTGCCGGAGCTGAAGAAGCTGGTTGACGGCGGCATCGTCCGGATCATCGACCTGGCCTTCGTCAAACGCGACGAGGACGGGACGGTGCGGTTCCTGGAGCTGGAGTCCGTGGACGCCGAGGAGGCGGCGCTCTTCGCCGACCTGGACGGCGAGGTGGGCGGGCTGCTGAGCGAGGAGGACCTCGCGCTGATCGCCGAGGAGATCCCGGCGGGGTCCTCGGCGGCGCTGCTGGTCTGGGAGAACAGCTGGGCCACCGCGATCGCCGGTGCGATCCGGGCGGCCGGCGGGGTCCTGGTGGCGCACGAGCGCGTACCGGTCCACGTGGTCGAGCAGGATCTGCTCGCCATCTCAGCGGCCGGAGCGGTCTCGTGATCGGCCGCCGGATGGCCCGCGGCGGGCGACCCGGACTGATCGGTGCGGCTGCGCGCACCGCCGTGGTGGCCGGCACGGCGACCGCCGTCAGCGGACGCGTCGCCGCGCGGCAGCAGGAGCGCGCCGGCGCCCAGCAGGCCCCCGGCGCCCCCGCGCCCGTCGCCCCCGCCCCCGTCGCCCCCGCGCCCGTCGCGCCACCGGCTGCCGAGGCCGCGCCGCCGCTGGACGACCAGGCGCTGTCGGCGTTGGAGCGGCTGGCCCGGCTGCGCGACCAGGGAGTGCTGTCCGAGAGCGAGTTCGCCGCCGCGAAGCAGCGCGTGCTCGGTCTCTGACACCCGCGGGCGGGGGGCGGTGTGCGACGGTCTGTCAGAATCCGCCTGTGACCGATCGAGCCGCCGTCCCCGCGCCCGCCGAGAGTGTGCGACCGCTGGAGTTGTTCTTCGACCTGGTGTTCGTGTTCGCGATCACGCAGATCGCCTCGGTCCTGGCCGTGCACCCCGACCCGCAGGGGCTGGCGCGGGTGGTGGTGCTGTTGGCGCTGACCTGGTGGATGTACGGCGGGTACGCCTGGCTGACCAACGCGCTGGACCTGGACCGCACCCGGCCCAGGCTGCTGCTGCTCGGTGGGATGGCGTCGTTCTTCGTGATGTCGCTGGCGGTCCCGCGGGCGTTCGAGCCGGGCCCCTGGGGGGTGGTGCTCGGGCTGGGCTATCTGAGTGTGGTGCTGGTGCACACCGCCGGGTTCCTGCACACCTCGGGACGGGTCGGCATCGCCCGGGTCGGGCCGCTGAACCTGGTGAGCGCCCTGATGGTGGTGGCGGCCGGCCTGGCGCCGCCGGGCTGGCGGCTGACGGTGCTGGCCCTGGCCGGCCTGCTCCAGATCGTGACGCCGTTCCTGGTCGGGACGGGCGGCTTCACCGTCGGCGCGGGCCACTTCGTGGAACGGCACGGACTCGCCGTCATCATCCTGCTCGGCGAGTCGATCGTGGAGGTCGGCTCGGCCGCCACCCGGCAGTCCGCGCTCGTCGATGTGCTGCCGGGCGCGCTGCTGGCCCTGGCGCTCACCGCCGCGCAGTGGTGGCTCTACTTCGACCGCGAGGAGCGCGACAGTGAGGCCCTGCTGGAGAACGCCCCGGCCGGGCGGCGGTCGGCGATCGCCCTGTACTCCTTCGGCTACTCCTACCTGGTGATGATCCTGGGCATCGCGGTCAGCGCGGTCGGGATGCAGGAGGCCGTCGACGCGTTCGACCGGCCGCTGGAGGGGCTCAGGTGGCTGCTGCTCCCGCTGGGGGCCGGGCTCTATCTGCTCGGGCTGGCCTGCTTCCGCCGGGCGCTGGCCGGGCCCGGGAGCTGGCCGCAGCTGCGGCTGGCGGGTGCGGCCGCCATGCTGCTGGTCGCGCCTGCCGGGCGCTGGGTGGGCGGCTGGGCGGCGCTGGCGCTGACCGCCGGCCTGCTGCTGGGGCTGCTGATCACCGAGTCGGCCTGGGGGAAGCGGCCCGCGGGCTGAGGTCGGCCCGCGCTACTCGCCCCCGCCGCCGCTACTGCCGCCGTCTCCGCCGCCGCTGCTGTCTCCGACGCCTCCGGCGCCGCCGACGCCCGGGTCGTTGTTGTCGGACGAGCCCTTCGACTTGCAGGCCGCCAACCCGGGGATCGCCAGCACGATCGCCGCACCGGTGGCGATCAGGAATCCCCGCCTGCCGGTCACCCGCGCCGACTCGCGCCACTGCTGTGCCATCGCGTCCGCCCCCCGTCCCGTGACCGCCGGCCACGCCGTCCGGTCGTTCCGGACGGCCAGCATGGCACCGCGGGCAGCGCCGGGGAAGCGCATCGGGCTTTCCTGGTACGGGAGTTGAAAGATGGAGGAAAACGTCAACCAAGGGTTGACGATCCCAGGGGCGTCAACCTATGGTTGACGCATGACGAATCCCGTACGGCTCGACGATCTGATCGAGGCCATCAAGAAGGTCCACACCGACGCACTCGACCAGCTCTCCGACGCGGTCATCGCGGCGGACCACCTCGGCGACGTGGCCGACCACCTGATCGGCCACTTCGTGGACCAGGCGCGGCGCTCGGGCGCGTCCTGGACGGACATCGGCCGCAGCATGGGGGTCAGCAAGCAGGCGGCGCAGAAGCGCTTCGTCGCCAAGGACCCCGGCGAGGCGAACGACCTCGACCCCAGCCAGGGGTTCAGCCGCTTCACCAACCGGGCCCGGCACGTCGTGACGGCCTCGCAGGAGGAGGCCCGCAACGCCGGCAACGCCGAGATCGGCCCGGAGCACCTGGTACTCGGGCTGCTGAGCGAGCCCGAGGGGCTCGCCGCGCAGGTGATCGTCGCGCTGGGCGTGTCGCTGGACGCGGTGCGGCAGGCGGCGACCGCCGTCCTGGCGCCGGCGTCCGCCGAGATGCCGGCGCTCGTCCCGTTCGACGCCGGGGCAAAGAAGGTGCTGGAGCTGACCTTCCGGCAGGCCCTGCGGCTGGGGCACAACTACATCGGGACCGAGCACATCCTGCTCGCGCTGCTGGAGCTGGAAGCCGGGGAGGGGGTGCTCAGCGGCCTCGGCGTCGACAAGACCGCCACCGAGGCCAAGGTGGTGGAGATCCTGGCTGCCTACACGTCCAAGTAGCTTGGTCAGCCGGTCCGTTCGCAGACCTCGGGTTCCGCTGCCGGTACGGCGACCGGAGCGGGGTGCGGGCCGCCGAGGGCGGCCGTACCGGCGCGGACCAGGGCGGCGGCGCCGATCAGGGTGGCGGCCACCACGGCGAAGCCGCCCGCGCCGAGGCGGGTGGTGAGCCAGGCGAGTACGGCGGGGCCCAGCACTGCCACCGCCTCCGGTCCGGTGCCGAAGAAGCCCAGGTAGAGCGCCTGGCGGTGGTCCTCGGGGGCGAATGCGAAGGAGAGCGTCCAGCCGGCCGTCACCTGGACGATCTCGCCCAGCGTGAAGCACAGCACCGCCCCGGCCAGACTCGCCACCGCCCAGCCGGTGGGGACGAAGGCGGCCAGCGCGAGCAGGCCGCAGCCGCCGGCGAGCAGCATCCCGGCGGCCCAGCCGGCCCGCACGCCGCTGCGCAGGTCCTTCACCCGGTTGCCGAGCGGCACCTGAAGCGCCACCACGGTCAGCGTGTTGAGCAGCAGCAGGGCGCCCATGGTGGCCGGGGGCACGGACGTCCGGTGGGCGAGCCAGAGCGGCGTCATCACGCTGATCAGCGGGATGTGCAGCGAGAGCAGGCCGTTGCCGACGGTCAGCAGGGCGAAGCCGCGGTCGCGGATCGGCAGCAGCGCGGACCGTATCCGGCCACCGGCAGGGCGGCCGGCCGTCGGGTCGGCGGGCCGGTCGGTCTTCGGGCCGGTGGGCTGCGCCTGGTCGAGGTCGGCGGTGCGCCAGGTGGTGTGGGCGAGCAGCCAGGCGGAGAGGAAGAACGCCGCGGCGACGATCCCGACCACCGCGTCGAAGGCCGTGCGGTCCACCCGCAGCAGGCCGACGGTGCCCAGCAGCGCGCCCGCCGTGACGCCGATGTTGGTCGCCACCTGGATGCTGGCCATCGTCGCGCTGCGCTCGCTGGTGGGGACGAAGCGGCCCACCACGATCTGGCTGAACATCTTGCCCGGGCCGTCGGTCACCGAGACCAGGGCGAGCGCGAGGTAGAAGGTGGCGGTCGAGTGGACCGTGAAGAACGCGAGGAAGGACAGGCCGCGGACGATCTGCAGCACGGTGGCGACCCGGCCCGCGTGGCGGCGCCGGGCGAGCGAGGAGATCGGCACCATGGCGAGCAGGCCGAGCACGCCGCCCATCGCCAGGCCGCCGCCGACCTGGTCGGCCGTCAGGTTCAGCAGCCGGGTGAAGAACAGGGCCGAGGCGGAGATCCAGACCCCGGTGCCGATCCAGCCGATCAGCGCGGAGGCGGCGACGGCGCGTCCCACCGGATGCGCGGGGACCTGGGTGCGCGCCCAGCGCAGCACGGCGCCGCTCATCGGCCGGCTCCCGGCGTGGAGCCGGCCGTGGCCGGGGCGGAGTCGACCACCCGGTACTGCCGCAGTGCCGGTACGCCGAAGACGTTCATCGCCGGCCCCAGCGGGCGCACCCGCTCCGGTGCGACCAGGTGGTAGAGGGCGCCCTGCCACAGCGGCAGGAACGGCAGGTCGTCCAGCACCAGTTGCTCCGCCTGCCGGTAGCGGGTACGGCGCTCGGCGGCGTCGGCGGTGGCGCGGGCGCCGTCGATCAGGGCGTCGACGCGCGGGTTGCGGTAGCGCGCGTAGTTGCTGTCGCCCACCGCTGCGCTGTGCGTGAGCGGGTGCAGGGCGTTGTCCGCAGAGAGGTAGTCCACGGTCCAATTCATACGGAAAAGCGTGGTCGCGTGCGGGAGTTCGCGCAAATAGCCGGGCCAGTCCAGCCGGCGCTCCTCGACCTGCCAGCCGAGGCCGTCCCGAATGCCCCGCATCACGTCCGAGATCCAACCCTCGTGTCCTTGGCCGGCATTGAAAAGAACGCGGACGCCCCCGGGTGGGGCGATGCCGCGTTCGGCGAGCAACTGGCGTGCTCTGTCGGGGTCGTAGGCGAGGTTCAACGAGGGGCGGTGGGCGATCGCAGCGCCGGGCGGCAGCGCGCCCGGGCCGGTGAGCGGTGGCACGATCCGGTCGGCGACGGGTCTGGTCCCGGCGAAGTGCCGCTTGCCGATGCTCTCGCGGTCCACGCACATCGCCACCGCGCGGCGCACCACCGGATCGTCGAAGGGCGCGACCGGCAGCGGGAAGCCGAGGTAGGTGACCATCGGGTTGGGCGTGCAGTGGAAGGCCGGGCCGCTGCGTCCGGCCTCCTCGATCTGGTCCGGCGGCACCTCGGTGACGTCCAGTTCGCCCCGCAGGAAGGCCCGGTGGGCCGAGCTCAGATCCTGGTGGATCCGGAACTCGATCCGCCGGGCCGCTCCGGCGCCGCCGTCCGGGTAGGCGCCGTTGGCTGCGTAGTAGCCGTCGAATCTCTCCAGCGCCAGGCCGCGGCCCGGCTGCCACTCCTCGACGACCGCGTACGGGCCGGTGCTGACCGGCCGCCGGGCGAAGGCGGCCGGATCGGCCTCGGCGAGCTCGGCCGGCACCGGCGCGGTGACCCGGTGGCTGAACACGGCGGCGATCTCGTGGAACGGCCGGGTGAGCTGGATGAGTAGATGACTATCCGTCAGTCTCCGTACTCCGCTGAGGAGATGGGCGGAACCGGCGGCGACCTCGGCGTAGCCCTCGACCGCCGAGAGGTGGTGGGCGAGTGCCGAGTCGGTCTCCGGCCGGACCACCCGGGAGAGCGAGTAGCAGTAGTCCTGCGCGGTCACCTCCCGGCCGTGGTGGAAGCGGACGCCCGGGCGCAGCCGGAACCGTACGCTCAGCCCGTCCGGCGCCACCTGCCAGGCTCTCGCCGCGGCCGGGGCCAGCCGGCCGGTGACCGGGTCGCAGTCCACCAGCGGGTCCGCCAGCAGGCTCGCGACCAGCGCGCCGTCGTGCTCGAACGCCCGCCCAGGGTCGATCGCCGAGGGCTCGCACACCTGTACGCGAAGGGTGCCGCGCCTCACCGCTCCACCGTCGCCGGCACCTCGACCTCCAGGCGGTAGCGGCTGATGGTCTCCAGGACCGCGCGGCGCACCGCAGCCTGGTCGGCGCCGCGGAACAGGAAGCGGCCGCCGGCGTGGTCGTAGCCGCCCTGGCCGTCGAGGAGGTGGCCGGGCTCCGGCAGCGCCTCGGCGTAGACCTCGGGCACCGCGCCGACCAGCGAGTTGCGGGCGAGCACCCGCTGCGGCCACGGCCGGGGCTCGGGGAAGACCAGCCAGCCGCCGGCGGCGCTGGTCAGCAGCTCCTCGGCGCTGCTGCGCGGGGCCAGGCCGATCGAGGTCCGGAACGCCTCCTCGAAGAGGTCGATGCCGAACAGGTCGCGGTGCAGGAACGGCACGCCGGCGCCGCCGGGGCGCAGCCCCACCTCCAGGAAGACCGGCACGCCGTCGGCGGTGACGATCGCCTCCAGGTGGAACGGGCCGTCCAGCAGCTCCAGGGCGTCCAGGCACTCGGCGGTGAAGCCCTCCAGGCGCTCGCGCAGCGGTCCGGCATCGAGCAGGACCGAGCCGAGCGGGGTGCCCTCCATGAAGTCCAGGCAGGTGTTGACGTACTCGGAGACCGTCACGAAGTGGAAGCGGCCCGCGACGCGGATGCCGTCCACGTGGTGGATCGCCCCCTCGACGAACTCCTCGGCCTCATAGCCCTCCTGGCGCCCGATCGCCGCCAGCGCGGCGGCCAGCTCCTGTTCGGTGCGGGCCAGCACCACCCCGCGGGAGGCGGCGCCGTCGCGCGGCTTGAGGATCAGCGGCAGCCCGAGCTGCGCGGTGATCGCCGCCGCGGTGCTGTCGGCACTCAGTTCGAGGTACCTGGGCGCGCGCACCCCCGCCCGCTGGATCCACTGCTTCATCACGGCCTTGTCCCGGAACCGCAGCACGTGGTCGGTGGACCAGCCGGGGACGGCGAGTGCCTGGCGCAGTTCGGCGGCGGTGAGCAGGTCGAACTCGGAGACCCCGACGATGCCCGCGAGCGGCCCGTGCTTCTCGGCGATCCCGCGGGCCGCCGGCAGCAGCGTGTCGTAGCCGAGGTCGTCCACCACCACGGTCTCCACTGCGCCGTCCAGGTCCAGCGGCGGCAGCCCGTCGGGGGTGGTGAGGTAGGCGAGGCGGTGGGTGCCGTCCGGGACGAAGCGGTGGTACTCGCCGAACTCGTCGTCGAAGCGGTTGATGACGAGGAGCAGGGGGGCGGGCTGGCTGACCCGGGGCTGGCTACTCAAAACTCACTCCAAGGTCGATGGTCCGTCGGACCTCAAGGGCGTCGGCGTAGGAGTCGGCGGTGTAGAGGACATGGCCGAGTCGGCAGCGGAAGTCGTGTGCCGGGGGGATGGGATCGCCGGGTCGTAGGTAGAGCTCGGCCGCCAGCACGTCGGGACGTCCGCGCAGGTCGTCCAGGCCGCGCACGGACCGGTAGCGGTCCAGGCCCGGGGCGGTGAGGAAGTGGATGCCGGCGACCTTGGCGCGCGGCGAGCGCACCGGGACGGCGTCCGTGCCGAGACCGGTGTGCGCGGCCACCGCCAGGTGCGCCAGCGGGACGCCGGAGGCGATCTCGACCAGCTGCGGGATCCGGTCGCCGCCCATCCGGGCGCCGAGCTCGATCAGCACGGGAGTGTCGCCCGGCAGGCGCAGTTCGCAGTGGAACGGGCCGACCGTCACGCCCAGCGCCGCGACGACGGCGGTGACATAGGCGTCGACCGCGCGGCGCACCGAGGGCGTCAGGTCGGCGTGCACCACGTGGCCGAGCTCCACGAAGTGCGGTTCGGGGCCCAGGAATTTGCGGGTGACCGCGACGATCCGTACCTGACCATCCGTCACATAGCCCTCGACGGAAAGCTCGGGGCCCTCCAGGTACTCCTCCAGCAGGGCCCGGCCGTCCAGGCGGCGGCCCAGGTCCGAACGCTGGTCGCTGACCAGGTCCCGGTAGGAGCTGTGCAGTTGGGCGCGGTCGTCGGCCCGCACCACGTGGATGCTGCCGGCCGAGTCGGTCGGCTTCAGCACGCAGGGGAATCCCACCGCCTCGGCGGCGGAGTCCAGTTCGGCCGCCGAGCCGATGGCGGCGTAGCGCGGCACGCGCAGACCCGCCGCCTCGACCCGGCGCCGCATCAGCGCCTTGTCGCGGACCGCCGCGGCCTGCGGGGCGGGCAGCCCCGGCAGGCCGAGGCGGGCGGCGAGGCGTGCGACCACCGGGACGTAGAACTCGAACCCCGGCAGGATGCCGGCGAGTCCGCCCTCGGCGTGCAGGCCGGTGACGGCCGCGGTGAGGGCCGGCTCGTCGTTGGTGTCGAGCGTCAGCAGGGTGTCGATGTCCCGCCGAACCCCGTCGGGTAGCCGGCGGTCGTCGCGGTCGTGCGAGACCACCACCGTCTCAAGGCCCAGGTCGTGGGCGGCGCCCAGCAGCGCCACCCCCGAGGACATCGGTTCGACGACCAGGACGCGGCCCGGTCCCGGGGTTCGGAGGGACGTCATGTCAGCTCGCCGAGGCCTCGGAGCGGGCACCGACGGTGGACTCGTAGAGCTCGTTGAAGTAGTCCCCGATGAGGTCGATGAAGACGGTCAGGTAGACCTCGGCCTGCTCGGGGGAGCTGAACTTCTCGACCGCGCGGGCCACCGTGCGGAACATCAACTCGTCGTGGTCGTGCGACTCGTCGAAGGCGATGTGCGCCTTGGTGCCGTGCACGTACTCCTTGCCGAACTCGGTGGCGGCCTTCTCGGTGATGACCGGGTTGTACCGGTCGGAGTACCACTCGACGAACCAGTCCCAGATGGTGGTGGGTGCCGGGCCGGAGCGGTCGGCCTCCAGGCGCAGGTACCCCATCAGCTTGGCCGTGGAGGGGAAGACCGGGGTGGCGTTCAGCTGCTCGATGGTGAGGCCGAACTTCTCCAGGTCGCGGGTGAACATGTTCTCGTGGCCGAACTCCTCGGCCAGGTACTTGGCGAGCTTCGCGGCCAGCGCGTCGTCCTGCGAGCCGACCTTGTAGAGGGCGTAGCTGTCCACCTCGTTGTTCAGGCGGATCCGCAGCACGGTCTCGGTGATGTGCCGGATGTAGTAGTCGCGGTCGATCCACTCGCCGCTGTGCAGCTCGCGCAGCTTGGGAACGCGCTTGAACTGCTTCTCCAGGAGTTCCGCGGCCAGCGTCTGGAGACGCTCGCGGTCGAGCTTGGTCTCGGTGTTGGACATGGCTGTGCACACCCTTCATGGCGATGTTCGCGGGGGGCGTTACCGGTGAGCCGGGCGTGCGCGGTGGTGATTCCGCTCGGCTCGGTGCTCTCCCAACATCATGTGTCACAGGGCCAGTCGAGCAAAGAGCCAATTCGCAAGGCTTGGCCTGTACAGGGCAGCCGGGGCCCGCGGTGGCGCGGAGCAGGGCGGACGCCGATCGGACGCCGGTCGCTCGCTCGCGCGCTGTCCGTCAGTCGCTCGCCGCCGGGTCGGCGGTGGTCTCCTCGTGGGCGCGGGCGAGCAGGCGTACGCCCTCGCGCAGCGCGCGCTCGGGCAGCGTGTACGGCAGCCGCAGGAAGTTGTCGAACACCCCGCCCACGCCGAACCGCGGACCGCTCAGCAGGCGCACCTGGTAGCGCTCGGCGGTGGTGGCCAGAGCGGTGCTGATCGGCGCGCCGAGGTCGACCCACAGGGCCGAACCACCGGTCGGCACGCGGAAGCTCCACCCGGGCAGGTGGGTGCGCAGGGCGGTGACCAGGACCTCCCGCCGGCGGGTCAGCAGGGCCCGCCGCTCGGCGAGCAACTCGTCTGCGGAGTGCAGCAGATGGGTGGTGATGACCTGGTCGGCCGGTGCGGTGCCGGTGCCCTGGGCGGCGTTGTTGAGCGCCAGGCGGTGGATGATCGAGGGCGCCGCGCGGATCCAGCCGACCCGCAGCCCGTCGCCCACCATGGCGCGGGTGGAGCCGATCAGCGCCACGGTGTCCAGCGGATCGTGGGCGGCCAGCGTGGGCGGCATCTCGGGGCCGTCCAGCCGTAGTTCGGCGGCGCTCTCGTCGGCCACCAGCAGCGTGCCGCTCTGCTGGGCCGCCCGGACCAGCCGCTGACGGGCGCCGGCCGACATCAGCCGGCCGGTCGGGTGCTGGAAGTCCGGGGTGAGGAAGGCGATCTGCGGGCGCACCTGGCGCAGCGCGGTGACGAACATGTCGGTGTGCCAGCCCTCCTCGCCCAGCCCCACCGGGCACGGCCGGGCGCCGTGCAGCCAGATGGCGTCCATCACCAGCGGCGCCGAGGGGGCCTCGATCAGCACGAGTTGGGAGGGTTTGGCCCGCAGCTTCAGCAGTAACTGCCAGGAGTGGCGCGACCCCTGGGTCAGCAGCAGCTGGGCCGGCGAGGTCGGCAGGCCGCGCGCGGTGTAGCGGTCGGCGATCGCCTGGCGAAGTTCCGGCAGGCCGCGCGGGTCGTACTCGCCCCCGGCCAGCGAGCGGGCCAGGTCGGTGGCCGCCAGCCGTACCGCCTGCTCGATCAGCGGCGCCGGGACGGGCAGCGCGGCCGAGGTGAAGTCGGCCGTCCAGCCGCCGACCGGGCGGCGCGGCCGGCCGGCCGGGGGCCGGCCGACGGGGGGTGGCGCGGTCGGCAGCGAGACGACCGTCCCGAAGCCGCGCTCGCTGTGCACCTGGCCCTCGCTGCGCAGCAGGTCGTACGCCTTGGTGACGGTGGTGCGGCTGAGCCCGAGGTGCTCCGCCAGCACGCGTTCCGGGGGGATCCGGGTGTCCGGGATCAGCCGGCCCTCGCGGATCAGGACCCGTAACCGCTGGGCCAGCGCGGTGTAGGCGGGGTCGTCCGACTGCCAGCCGCCGAGCAGCTGGCCGAGCTGGCCGGGACCGATCAAGTACATGGAATCTGCCACAGTTCGCCATCCGGTCAGGACCGGCGCACCCGTGGCCGACGTCCGGGGTCTCCGGCCGTGTCGTCCGGGAGTGCACCGAGAAGTCCCGCTGCCGCGGCTGGCAGCGGGTCGGTCTGCGCGGTGAGAAGCGGGTCAGCTTCTCGAAGCTCTCCACGGGCGGGCCCCCCCGCAGATCACCCTTGTCCGGGTCATCGGTGGCGACGACAAGGGATGCTGCGGGCTGACTTGGCGGACACGTCGAAGCGCTGCCGGTCGACGGAGTCGGTCGGGTCCGGCCCTGCGAGGTGGTTCGCTGGCGTCACACCTCATGTGTCGCAGCTGCGCTCCGGTAAGTCAAGGGTGTTGTGTGCCAGATGTGCTGACGGTTGGTCACTTCTGAAAAGGTCGGCGAACCGGTTTGTTTTCCGGTGTGCTCAGCCCTGGCGTGCTCAGCCCTGGGCGGAGTAGGCCCGCTCGTACAGCGCCCAGTCGCCGTCGGACCAGACGTAGATGCGGATGCCGGTGGCGCCGGACCGGCCGGCCGCGATCGCCTCGCGCACGGCGATGACGTGGTCGTCGGCGGCCTGGCTGGTGCGGTGGTCGGTCGGGGTGTCGACGCCGGCGTCGGTGATGACGACGCGCCACGGCTTGAACGAGCTGCTGGAGGTCATGATCGGGCTCCTTGCTGGGCGGCGCACAGGCTCTGAGTCCATAGTGGCCGCGCGGAGGCCGATCGGGCGACGGGCCGGACGATCACGTTTTGCTCGCGAAGACCTCCTCGCGCTGGTTGGCGTCGGGAATGGGGGCCGGTCGGCGGCGCGATGTCTCTGTGCAGAGAGGTTGACATGTACGCGCAACGTGGGCTTAATCTGACAGGCCTTACCGCTCGGTAGCCTTGATGGTGAACCGGATCGCGGGACGGCGCAATGGCGCCTCGTGGACCTGACGGTGGGTCTGCTCCCGGTGCTCCGCTTCGGAACTCGCTCATGCCCCCCGCCTGCACCATGATGCAACCCGGAGAGCCCATGAGGTCCAACTTTTCGCTGACCGACGTCGTCATCGGGATCACCCCCTTCCAGGAACCGGACGCCGCGCTCGCCGAGGCCGTGTGCCGTGCCGGCGCCGTGGGCGTACTGGACCTCGGGGTCGGTGATCGCCGGTCGCGCGAGGAACTCGCTCGGCTGCGGGAGAGAGCCCCTGCCGGGTTCGGCGTCCGGGCGGCCCCCGGTTGCCGGATGGTCCCCGAGGACCTCCGCTCGGCCGTCGGGGCCGGTCCGCGGGTCGTCGTGCTGGCCGCGGACACCCCGGGCTGGGACATTGCCCAGCTTCGTGACGAGTACCGCCTGCTGGTGGACGTGACGGACCTGGGGCAGGCCGTGGCCGCGGTCCGCGCCGGGGCCCACGGACTGATCGCGCGCGGGTGCGAAAGCGGCGGCCGAGTGGGCGAGTTGAGCACGTTCGTGCTGCTTCAGCAGCTGCTGGCCGAGCCCGAGATCGAGGTGCCGGTCTGGGCCTGGGGCGGGATCGGGCCGCGCACGGCGGCGGCGGCCGTGGCCGGCGGGGCCGCCGGGGTGGTGCTGGACAGTCAGCTCGCGCTGCTGGCGGAGTCCGCGGTGCCTCAGGAGGCCGCGGCGGCCGTGCGCGGCATGGACGGATCCGAGACGACCGTCGTGGACGGGTGCCGTGCGTTGCGGCCCAGCAGGTCGAGCGGGGCAGAGGAAGTGACGGTTGGTCAGGACGGGTTTCTGGCAGCCAGGTTCGCCGAGAAGTGGGTGACGGTCCCGCGAGCGGTGCGCGCGGTGCGTGAGGCGGTCCTGGACGGTCTGCGAGCGTCGGCGGCGCCGGGTGCGGCGGCGGCCCTGCTCGGACCGGGGGCGCGGCTGGGCGAGCGGCTGGGGACCCGGCTGCCGGTGGTGCAGGGGCCGATGACCCGGGTCAGCGACCAACCGGGCTTCGCGGCGGCGGTGGCCGCGGCAGGGGCGCTGCCGTGCGTGGCCCTGGCGCTGGCCGGACCGGAGCAGACCCGCGAGCTGCTCGCCAGGACTGCTGCCGAGGTAGGTGAACTCCCTTGGGGTGTCGGCGTCCTGGGCTTCGCGCCGGAGGAGGTGCGCAGTGCCCAACTGGCGGAGGTGCTGGCGGCCAGGCCCAGCCATGCGGTGATCGCGGGTGGGCGCCCGTCGCAGGCACGGGTGCTGGAGGAAGCGGGAATCCGCACCTTCCTGCACGTGCCCTCGCCGGGCCTGCTCCAGCAGTTCCTGGAGGACGGAGCCCGCAGGTTCGTCTTCGAGGGATCGGAGTGCGGCGGGCATGTCGGGCCGCGCCACAGCTTCCCGCTGTGGGAGGCGCAGTTGGCGGTCCTGGAGGACTTCCTGGAGAGCGAGGGCCGGGCGGACCTGGAGGTGCTGTTCGCCGGCGGCGTGCACGACGCGCGCTCGGCGGCGATGGTGGCGGCGATGGCCGCACCACTGGCGCAACGAGGAGTCGCGGCAGGGGTGTTGATGGGCACCGCGTACCTGTTCACCGAGGAGGCGGTAGCCTGCGGGGCGGTACGGTCGCGGTTCCAGCGGCAGGTGTTGGCGGCGCGCGCGACGGAGCTGCTGCAGACGGCGCCCGGGCACGCCACGCGGTGCGTGCCGAGCCCCTTCACGACCGAATTCCGCACCGCGCGCGAGCAGTTGCGGGCGCAGGGAGTGCCGGACCGGGAGGCCTGGGAGCAGCTGGAGCGGCTGAACGTCGGCCGCCTGCGGATCGCCGCCAAGGGCGTCGACCGGGTGGCGGGCGCGTTGACCGCGGTGGACGAGCAGGGCCAGCTGGAGCGGGGCATGTTCATGGCCGGGCAGGTGGCGGTGCTGCGCTCGGCCACCACGACGCTGGCCGAGCTGCACGCCGAGGTGAGCACCGGGGCGGCCGGCCTGCTGGCCGATCGGGCCGCGGAGCTGGTGGAGCGCCTCGGCCTGCTGCCGGTTGCCGCGCCGGAGCCCGAGGCCGTGCCGCTGGACATCGCGGTGATCGGCATGGCGGGCATCTTCCCGCAGGCCCCCGACCTGCCCGCGTTCTGGGCGAACGTGGTGGGCGGGGTGGACGCGGTGACCGAGGTGCCGGCCGAGCGCTGGGACCCGGCGCTCTACCACGCGGCGGACGGCGGGCCCGGCAGTACGCCGTCCAAATGGGGCGGGTTCCTGCCGCGGATCCCCTTCGACCCGCTGAGCTACGGCATCCCGCCGTCCGCGCTGGGCAGCATCGAGCCGGTGCAGCTGCTGGCGCTGGAGACGGCGCGCCGGGCGCTGCTGGACGCGGGTTACGACGGCGGCGGCGCCGAGGGCGGTCGCGCCTTCGACCGCTCGCGCGCCAGCGTGGTGTTCGGGGCGGAGGCGGGCAGCGACCTCTCCAACGCGGGCGTGCTCGCGGCGGTGCTGCCCGGCTACCTCGGCACGGTGCCCGACGCGATCGCCGAGCAGCTGCCGAAACTGACCGAGGACTCCTTCCCGGGCATGCTGGCCAACGTCATCTCCGGGCGGATCGCCAACCGGCTGGACCTGGGCGGCGCCAACTTCACCGTCGACGCGGCCTGCGCCTCCTCGCTGGCGGCGCTGGACGTGGCCTGCAAGGAACTCGTCGCGGGCACCAGCGATCTGGCGCTGTGCGGCGGCGCGGACCTGCACAACGGGATCAACGACTTCCTGCTCTTCGCCTCGGTCCACGCGCTCTCGCCGACCGGCCGCTCCCGCCCGTTCGACGCGTCGGCGGACGGGATCGCGCTCGGCGAGGGGGTGGGCTGCCTGGTGCTCAAGCGCTTGGCGGACGCGCAGCGCGACGGCGACCGGGTGTACGCGGTGGTCCAGGGCGTCGGCAGCGCCAGTGACGGCCGTTCGCTGGGCCTGACGGCGCCGCGGCCCGAGGGGCAGCGGGCCGCGCTGGAGCGCGCCTACCGCGCCGCCGGGATCGGGCCGGGCCAGGTGGGGCTGCTGGAGGCGCACGGCACCGGCACGGTGGTCGGCGACCGTACCGAACTGGCCACGCTGACCGCGGTGTTCGCGGAGGCCGGTGCGGCGCCGCAGAGTTGTGCGCTGGGATCGGTGAAGTCGCAGATCGGGCACACCAAGTGCGCGGCCGGCCTGGCCGGGCTGATCAAGGCGTCGCTGGCGCTGCACACCGGTGTCAAGCCGCCGACCCTGCACCTGGAGCAGCCGAACTCGGCCTGGCAGGAGGAGAGCAGTCCGTTCGCCTTCCATGCCGAGGCCCGGCCCTGGGTCGCGCCGCCTGCCGAACGGGTGGCGGGCGTCAGCGCGTTCGGCTTCGGCGGAACCAACTTCCATGCGGTGCTGCGGGGTTACGACGGGCCACCGCCGGTGCACGCTCTGCAGGAGTGGCCGGCCGAACTCTTCACCTTCCGGGGAGCCGACCGGGCGCGCGCCCTGCGCGAGGTGGCCGAGCTGCTGCGGCAGGCCGAGGCGGACCGTTCGCCGTGGCGGCTGCGCGACCTGGCGCTGGCCGCCTCCCGGCGGGCGGAGTCGGCGCGCGGGCCGGTGCAGGTGGCGGTGGTGGCCTCGGACCTCGCGGAGCTGACCGGGCTGCTGCGCCGGGCGCTGGCGGGGGAGTGCGCCCCGGCGTCCGGACTGCACCTGGCCGAGGAGGACGGCCTGGGGGGAGAGGTGGCGTTCCTCTTCCCCGGACAGGGCAGCCAGCGTCCGGGGATGTTCGCGGAGCTGTTCTCGGCCTTCCCGGCCGTGCAGCGGCACCTGCGGTCGGGTCAGGCCTACACGGACGCGCTGTACCCGCCGGCGGCCTTCACGCCGCAGGCGCGGGAGCGCCAGCGCGCCGCGCTCACCGACACCCGGATGGCCCAGCCCGCGCTCGGGATGACCGGCCTCGCGGCGTACGAGTTGCTGGGGCTGGCCGGCGTGCGCCCGCAGCTGGCGGGCGGCCACAGCTACGGCGAGCTGGTGGCGCTGTGCGCGGCGGGGGCGGTGGCGGCTGAGGAGCTGCCCGCGCTCAGCGCCGATCGGGCCGGCGCGATCCTGGACGCCGTCGGGGAGGGCGCGGACCCCGGGTCGATGGCGGCGGTGGCGGCCGGGGCCCAGGAGGTCGAGCAGGTCCTGGCGGCCGCCGGGCTGGCGGGGCGGGTAGTGGCGGCCAACCGCAACGCGCCGCGCCAGACGGTCGTCTCGGGCGGGACGGACGAGGTGGCGCAGGCGATGCAGCGGCTGGCGGAGGCCGGGTACGGGGTGAAGCGGCTGCCGGTCGCCTGCGCCTTCCACAGTCCGCTGGTCGCGGGGGCGGGTGAGCGGTTCGCCGCGGCCCTGGCTCGATGTACGGTGCGCAGCCCGGAGTTCCCGGTCTGGTCGAACCGGACGGCCGCGCGCTATCCGGCGGGTCCCGCCGCGGTGCGCGGCGAACTCGCCGCGCAGATCGGCTCCCCGGTGCGCTTCGCGGAGCAGATCGAGGCGATGTACGAGGCGGGCGCGCGGGTGTTCGTCGAGGCCGGGCCCGGGTCGGTGCTGACCCGGTTGGTGTCGGCGGTGCTGGCGGACCGGCCGCACCTGGCGGTGTCGCTGGAACGGCGGCGCGCGGGCCTGCCCGGCTTCCTCGACGCGCTGGCCGAACTGGCCGTCGCCGGGCTGCCGGTGCGTATGGGTTGGCTGCTGCGCGGCCGCGACGCGGTGGACGCGGGCCGGGCGCGCACGACGCGCCGGCCCGGCTGGACGGTGGACGGGCAGCTGGTGCGTACCGCTGCCGGAGAACTGCTGCCCGGTGCGCTGGCGCCGGCCCGACAAGTACCGGAGGCCCTCATGACGACGCAGGAACCGCACGCGAACGGTCACCGGTCCGCCGGGGACGCCTTGGTGGCGGAGTTCCTCAGGAGCAGCCGGGAGCTGGTCGCGGCTCAACGGGACGTGCTGCTCGCGCACTTGGGCGGGGCGGTCGGCGCGCCGCAGCTCGCCGCGCCGGTCGTGACAGTGCCGGTGGTGACGGTGCCGGTCGTGACGACTTCGGTCGAAGCTCCGGCGGTTGTGCCGGAACCTCCAGCGGCTGCCGCCTTCGGCGAGGCCGACGTGCTGCGCACGGTGGTGGAGGTGATCAGCGAGCGCACCGGCTACCCGGCCGACATGATCGAACCCGACCTGGACCTTGAGGCCGACCTCAGCATCGACTCCATCAAGCGCACCGAGATCATCGGCCAACTCGCCCGCCGACTGTCCGCCGGCCCGAGCGGCGAGCTCGTCACGCTGGGCGACGAGGAGGTCGAGCAGCTCTCCGGCGCCCGCACCGCCGCCGCCATCACCCGCTGGCTCCTCGGCAGGCTGGACGGCCCGGCCCCCGAGACGCCGTCCGTGCCTCCCGAGCAGGTGGGCGTCGAGGGCCACGAGCCCGCCCGCCTGGAGTTCACCCCGGTGCCGCTGCCCGCACTCGTGTCCCAGCCGCCGACCGGTCAGCGCTTCGCCGTACTGGGCACCGACGGCGGCGGCGTCGCCGAGGCCCTGGCGGCGCGCCTCACCGCGCACGGCGCGCAGCTGCTGGCGCTCGACGCCGGTCACCAACTGTCGGCCACCGACGGCCCGTTGGACGGCGTACTGCTGCTGGACCCGCTCGGCCAGGACGGCTCGCCGGTGCTGCCGGGCTGCCTGCCCGCGCTCCAGAGCGCGCTGGCCCTCGCCCCCGCCCGGCTGCTCGCCGTCCGCAGCGCAGCGCCGTCCCGCAGCGGTCGGGCGGACGGCCTGCGCGGACTGTTCCGGACGATCGGCCGCGAGTACCCGGACACCGCGGCCCGGCTGGTGGAGTTCGCCGACGGCGTCACGCCGGCGCAGGTGGCCGAGGCGCTGGTCGGCGAGCTGCTGGCCGACGACCGCGAGCCGGTGGTGCTGCACGGCCCGCAGGGCCGCCAGGGCCTGGCCCTGGTGGAGCGCGGCCTGGGGGTGCTCGGCAGCACCGGGGCCGGCCCGGCCGGTGACGGCGCGGCGGAGGCCGCCGCGCTGGGACTGGACCGCGACGCCGTGGTGCTGCTGGTCGGCGGCGCGCGCGGGATCACCGCGCGCTTCGCGGCGACGCTCGCGGCGGCCTCGCACTGCCGCCTTGAGCTGCTGGGCCGCACCGCACCGCCGGACGGCCCCGAGGCTCCGGCGACGGCCGCCGCCCGCGACCGGTCGGCGCTGCGGGCCGTGCTCGCCCACCAGGGCGTCCCGCTGGCCGACATCGACCGCACCGCCTCCCGGCTGCTGGCCGGACGCGAGGTGGCGGCGACGCTGGACGAGCTGTCCGCGCTGGGCTCGAAGGCCGGCTACCAGGTCGTGGACGCGGCCGACCCGGCTGCTCTGCGGCAGGCGGTCAAGGAGGTCTACGCCGAACACGGACGGTTGGACGGCGTGGTCTTCGCCGCGGGCGTGATTGAGGACAAGGTGCTCGCCGAGAAGGATCCGGAGTCCTTCCGGCGGGTCTTCGCGACCAAGGCGGACGGCGCGCGGGCCCTGCTCGACGCGCTGGCCGAGCTGCCGGGCGGGCCGAGGTTCACGGTGCTCTTCGGCAGCATCGCCGCCGCCCTGGGCAACCGCGGCCAGGCCGACTACGCGGCGGCCAACGACGCGATGGAGGATCTGGGCGCCCGCTGGGCGGCCCGGACCGGGCGCCGGGCGCTGACCGTCCACTGGGGCCCGTGGGCGCCGTCCGGCCCGCACGGCGGCATGGTCTCGCCGGAGCTGGCCCGGGACTACGAGCGGCGGGGCGTGCGGCTGATCGACCCGGCCGCCGGCACGCTGGCGCTGCTGCGTGAACTGGCCTGGGGCGACGAGTCGGTGCGTTCCGTGGTCTACACCGCCTCGGGCTGGTGAGGGGCGCAGTGGCGCACACCCAACTCCCTCCGGTGGCGGTGGTGGGCATGGCGGTGCTGCTGCCCGGTGCCCCGGACCTGGCGACGTACTGGCGCAACCTGCTGGACGGCGTCGACGCGATCACCGACGTCCCCGAGGGCCGCTGGGACGCGGACTACTACGACCCGGCGGCTGCCACCGGACCGGCGGTCGCGGACCGGCTCTACTGCCGGCGCGGCGGCTTCGTGGACGCGTCGGCCGAGGTGCAGCCGACCCGGTTCGGCATCATGCCGAGCTCGGTGCCCGGCACCGAGCCCGACCAGCTGATCGCGCTGCAGGTCGCCTCGGCCGCCATTGCGGACGCGGGCGGCCCGGACCGGCTGCCCGATCGCGATCGGGTCGGCGTGGTGCTGGGCCGGGGCGGGTACCTCACGCCGGGCCTGGTCCGGCTCGACCAGCGGGTCCGCAGCGCGCACCAGCTGGTGCGCACCCTCGGCGAGCTGCTGCCCGATCTGACGCCTGCCCAACTCGGCCGGGTGCGTACCGCGTTCACCGACCGGCTCGGCCCCGACCGGCCGGAGTCGGCGATCGGTCTGGTGCCCAGTCTGGCCGCGTCCCGGCTCGCCAACCGGCTCGACCTGCGCGGGCCCGCGTACACGGTGGACGCCGCCTGCGCCTCGTCGCTGATCGCGGTGGACCAGGCGGTCGGCGAGCTGGCGAGCGGGCGCTGCGACCTGATGCTGGCGGGCGGTGTGCACCACTGCCACGACGTCACGCTGTGGAGCGTGTTCGCGCAGCTGCGGGCGCTCTCCCCGAGCCAGCGGATCCGCCCGTTCCACCGGGGCGCCGACGGGCTGCTGATCGGCGAGGGCACCGGTGTGGTGGTGCTCAAGCGGCTCGCCGACGCCGAGCGCGACGGCGACCGGGTGTACGCGGTGATCCGCGGCACCGGCGTGGCGAGCGACGGCCGCACGGCGGGGCCGGCCACGCCCGACCCGGGCGGCCAGAGCCGGGCGGTGCGGGCGGCCTGGCGGGCGGCCGGGCTCGACCCGGCCGTGAGCGGCGCGCTCGGCCTGCTGGAGGCCCACGGCACCGCGACCCCGGCCGGGGACGCGGCCGAACTGGCCACGCTGGCCGAGGTGTTCGGCCCGTCGGTGGCGGGGGAGGAGCGGGCGGTCCTCGGCTCCGTGAAGTCGATGATCGGCCACACCATGCCGGCCGCCGGCATCGCCGGACTGATCAAGGCGGCGCTGGCCGTGCACCACGCGGTGCTGCTGCCCACGCTGCACTGCGAGGAGCCGCACCCGGCGCTGGCCCGCACCCGGTTCCGCACCGTCGGATCCGCGCAACCCTGGGAGACCGTCGGCGGCGGACCCCGCCGCGCCGGGGTGAACGCCTTCGGCTTCGGCGGGATCAACGCCCACGTGGTGCTGGAACAGGCCCCGGGCAGCGTCAGCTCGGTCCCGCCGCGCGTCACGGTCGCCGAACCCGAGCGGGTACTGAGGCTGGCCGCCGAGGGGCCCGAGCAGCTGGCGGCGCTGCTCGCGTCCGAGGACCGCGTCCTGCTGGCCGCCGGCCTGCCGGAGCACGGCGGCCCGGCGCCGCGCCATCGGGTGGCGATCGCCGACCCGACCGCGAAGCGGCTGGCGCTGGCCCGTCGCGCACTCGCCCGGGGGCGGGCCTGGCGCGGGCGGGGCGACGTCTGGTTCGCGCCAGAGCCGCTGCTCGCCCGGCCCGTCCCCGGCCGGGTGGCGTTCCTCTTCCCGGGCCTGGAAGCCGAGTTCGCCCCGCGCGTGGACGATGTCGCCGACCACTTCGGCCTGCCCCGACCCGTCCTGGCGGGAGGCGTCGGCGACCTCGGGCGGCACGGCGCCGGGGTGGTGGCCCTCGGCCGCCTGCTCGACGCGGCGCTGCGCCGGATCGGCGTGCGGCCGGACGCCGTGGCCGGACACAGCGTCGGCGAGTGGACCGCGATGGCCGCCGGCGGCCTGTACTCCGGTGCCTCGGTGGACGCCTTCCTGGAGTCCTTCGACCCCGACGCGCTGCGGGTCCCGGGGCTGGCCTTCGCCGCGCTCGGCGCCTCGGCCGACCGGGTGCGCGAGGCGCTGGCTTCGGCCGAGGGCATGGCGGCGGCCGACGGCATGGGGGAAGTGGTCCTGTCGCACGACAACGCACCGCAGCAGTCGATCGTCTGCGGTCCCGAGCAAGCCGTCGCGGAGCTGGTGCGGCACTTCCGCGCGCAGGGGGTGCTGGGTCAGCTGCTGCCGTTCCGCTCCGGCTTCCACACCCCGATGCTGGCGCCCTACCTGGCGCCGATCCAGCGGGCGGCCGAGGGCTTCGAACTCCACCGGCCGACCGTGCCGGTGTGGTCCGGCACGACCGCCGCACCCTTCCCACCGAGCGAGGCCGAGGTCCGCGCGCTGTTCCTGCGCCACCTGGTGGAACCGGTGCGCTTCCGGCCGCTGGTCGAAGCCCTGTACGCGTCCGGCTTCCAGGTCTTCGTCCAGCTGGGAGTCGGCCAGCTGTCCTCGCTGGTGGGCGACACGCTGGGCGACCGTGAGCACCTCCTGGTCGCGGCCAACTCCCCGCACCGGGACGGGATGGCGCAGCTGCGCCGGGTCGCCGCCGCGCTCTGGGTGGAGGGCGCCGAACCGGATCTGGCCGCGCTGCTGCCGCCGACGCCGACGGTACGGTCGCATCCGTCGGTGCGGCTGGACCTGGGCGCGGCGCTCGTCTCGCTGGATCCGGCCGCCCTCGGCCCGCTGCGCGCCGAACTGGCCCCGGGCCCGCTCGTCGCACCCGGGAGCCTCTCCGCACTGGCCGACCGCTTCCCGGAGGCGGCCGAACTCGACGCGCTGCTGCGTGACACCGAGCGGACAGCTCTCGAACTGATCGGCGCGGCACGGCCGTTGCGGGGGGACTCGGTACGGCTCCGGATCTCGCCCGACGCCATGCCGTACCTGCGCGACCACTGCTTCTTCCGCCAGCGTCCCGACTGGCCCGACCTGACGGACCGCTGGCCGGTCGTCCCGGCCACCACCATCGTGCAGCACCTGCTGGACGCGGCGGAGCGAGCCGCGCCAGGGCGGGTGGCCGCCGGCGTGAGCGGGATGCGGTTCGGGCAGTGGGTGCCGGCCGCGACGCCGCTGGACGTGGAGATCACTCTCCAGGCCGCCGGCCGTGACTGCTTCACCGCCTCCTTCGGCGAATTCGCGCACGGCACCGTCGAACTGACGGATCGTCATGCCGTCCCGCCCGCGCCGTGGCCGGTGGACGAGGGGAGCGAGCGCAGCCCGGAGCTGACAGCTGCCGGGCTGTACGAGGAGCGGTGGATGTTCCACGGCCCGGCGTTCCAGGGCCTGACCGAACTGACCGCCCTCGGCGAGCGGCACGTACGGGGCGTGATCACCGCGCCGCCCGCCCCCGGCGCACTGCTGGACAACGTCGGCCAGCTGCTCGGCTACTGGATCATGGCCACCCGCACCGAGCGCACCGTTGTCTTCCCCGTCGGCCTGCGGCAGCTGCGCTTCTACGGGCCGCCGCCCCGGCCCGGCGCCGAACTCCACTGCCACATCCGCATCACCGAGCTCACCGACACCACCCTGGAAGCCGACGTGCAGCTGCGCTCGGGCGGCACGGTCTGGGCCGAGGTGCACGGCTGGCAGGACCGCCGCTTCGACAGCCACCCCGAGACCCGTCCCGTCGAACGCTTCGTGGAGCGCAACACCCTCTCCGCCCCGCAGGCCGGCGGCTGGGTGGTGCTGCACGAGCGCTGGCCCGACCTCGCATCCCGCGACCTGATCATGCGCAACCACCTGGGTTCCGCCGAACGCGCCCGGTACGAGCAGCAGCCGCCGCGCGGGCGCCGGGCGTGGCTGCTGGGCCGGATCGCGGTGAAGGACGCGGTGCGGCGCCGGCTGTGGGAGCAGGGCGAGGGACCGGTGTTCCCGGCCGAGATCGAGGTGCACAACGACGCGACCGGCCGGCCCCGGGTGTCCGGGCTGCACGGCCGCACGCTCCCCGACCTCGACGTCTCGCTCGCCCACCGGGCAGAGGCGGCCGTCGCCCTCGTTCGGGCCGGTACCCCTGGTGGGCCGGGAGTCGGCATCGACCTGGAGGAGGTGGTGGCGCGTCCGGCCACGACCCTGTCCGTCGCGCTCGGCCCGGCGGAGCTGGACCTCCTGGCGGCCTGCCGCGCCGCGCACGGCGGCAGCGAGGCGCTCTGGTTCACCCGCTTCTGGGCGGCGAAGGAGGCGGTGGCCAAGGCCGAGGGCACCGGACTGGGTGGTCGGCCACGCGACTTCGCGGTGGTCCGGGCCGACCCGTCGGCCCTGCTCGTCACCGTCGCCGGGCCCGACGGGCCGCGCACCCACCGGGTGCACTGCGCGCTGATCGACAACCCGCCCGGCCTCCCGCAGCGCCGCTACGTCGTGGCGTGGACCGCGGACGCCACCGACAACCGGACAGCCGACAACCACGAAGGGGCAGCAGCCAAGTGAGCGTCACCGAGCAGGAGATCCTCCGCGAGATCGCCGCCATGCTGGCCGCCGTGCTGGACGAGTACGGCCTGGACGACGCCGAGGTCACCATGGAGGCCCGCTTCACCGAGGATCTGGAACTGGAGAGCATCGACCTGGTGACCCTGGCCGGGCAGCTCCAGCAGCGCTGGGGCGAGCGGATCAACTTCGCCGAGTTCATCGCCGGCATGGAGCTGGACGAGATCATCGGCCTGACGGTGGGCCGGCTGGTCGACTACGTCGCGGACCGGCTGCAGACCGCCGAGCGGAGCTGACCATGGCCTTCCTCGACCTCGGCGCACTCCGCTTCCACGTGCAGCGCCTCCACCCGCAGGACGCCGGCCCGCCCGCCGCCACCGTCGTGCTGCTGCACGGGCTGCTCACCGACAGCCTCGCCAGCTACTACTTCACCCTGGCCCCCGCGCTCGCCGCCGCCGGGCTGGACGTGCTGATGTACGACCAGCGCGGCCACGGCCGCAGCGGGCGGCCGCCGACCGGCTACCGGCTCGAACACTTCGCCGACGACCTGGAGACCCTGCTGGACCGGCTGGAGGTGACCGGTCCGGTGCACCTGGTGGGCAACTCCTTTGGCGGCACGGTGGCGTTCGCACTCGCCGCCCGGCGTCCGGAGCAGGTGCTGAGCATCCTGGCCATCGAGTCCGAACCGGCCTCCGCGGCCTGGGCCGCCAAGTTGGACGGCATCCTGCGCCGGGCCGAGATCGAGCTGCTGAAGAAGTCGACGCTGGCCTGGGTCGCGGCGAAACGCGGCCCGCACACCGCCCGGCTCGCCCGCTCGGCCGGCCGGCTGCTGGCCGAGACCTCGCTGGCCCGGGAGATCCCCGCCAGCCGCCTGCCCGCCGATGCGGAGCTGCGCGCGATCAGCTGCCCGGTGCTGACCGTCTACGGCACCCGGTCCGACCTGGCCGCCCAGGCCGACTGGCTGGACGGGCTGCTGGGGGACTGCCGCAGCACCTTCGTCCCCGGCCAGGAGCACTCCGTCCTGGTCGAGACCCCGGAGGTGGTCCGCGAGCTCACGCTGTCCTGGCTGCGCGAACAGGGCGCTGAACTGCGGCTTGCGGGTGTGCCGTTGGGCGAGCGCGCGACGGCGCTGGGAGCCGCCCGGTGAGCCGCTTCCTCTTCGTCGTCCCGCCGCTGGTCGGACACGTGAACCCGGCCGTCGGCGTCGCGGCCGAACTGGCCGCCCTCGGCCACGAGACGGCCTGGGCCGGGCTGCCGGAGGTGGTCGGCGCGCTCGCCGGCCCGGCCGCCGAGGTCTTCCCCTGTGCCGTCCCCGCAGGCGAACAGGCCCAGCGGCCACCGGAGTTGCGCGGACCGGGAGCGCTGAAGTTCCTCTGGCAGGACTTCCTGGTCCCGCTCGCCGAGGCGATGGCCCCGGGCGTCGCGGCGGCGATCCGGCGCTTTCGCCCCGACGTGGTCGTGGTGGACCAGCAGGCGGTCGCCGGCGCGCTGGTCGCCGAGCGGTTCGGCCTGCCGTGGGCCACCTCGGCGACGACCTCGGCCGAGTTCGCCGGCGCACTGGACGGCATGCCCCTGGTGGAGTCCTGGATCTCCGGCCTGCTCGCCGACCTGCGCCGGCAGATCGGCGACCCGCAGGGCAGCGCCGACCCGCGCTTCTCCCCGCACCTGATCCTCGCCTTCACCACGGCCGAACTCGCCGGTCCCGTCGGGTCGTCGGCCGCACCGATCCGCTTCGTCGGCCCGTCGATCACGACGCGTCCCACGGCCCTGCCCTTCCCCTGGGACTGGCCGGCCGCGGACCGCGCGACCGTGCTGGTCACTCTCGGTACGGCCAACACCGACACGGGCGCCGCCTTCCTGACGGCCTGCCGGCAGGCGCTGCGGGCCCGCGCCGACCGGTTGCAGGCGGTGATCGTCGACCCCGGCGGGGTCCTGGGCGCAGCCGCGTCCGACCCCGACGTCCTGGTGCTGCCCTCCGTACCGCAGCTCCAACTGCTCGCGCGCACCGCCGCGGTGGTCTGCCACGCCGGTCACAACACGGTCTGCGAGGCGCTCTGGCACGGCGTGCCGCTGGTGGTCGCCCCGATCCGCGACGACCAGCCGGTGGTGGCCGGCCAGGTGGTGGCCTCCGGCGCCGGCGTCCGGGTGCGCTTCGGCCGGGCGGACGCGGCGCGGCTGGGCCAGGCGCTGGACGCGGTGCTGGACGATCCCGCCCACCGGACCGCCGCGCGGCGCATCGGCGCGTCCTTCCGCTCGGCGGGCGGGGCGGCCGCGGCGGCCGCCCACCTCGAACAACTGCTGAGGGAGACCGATGACTTCTTCGCCCACGCGTAAGGCGGCGGTCCGAGCCGCGACCGTCGCCGCCCTGCGTCCCGGCTACCGGGCCGACCTGGCCGACGGCACCGACCGCTTCTTCGAGCCGCGCCGCACCGACTGCCCCTGGTGCGGCTCCGCCCGGCTGCGGGTCCGCCTGCGCACCCGCGACCTGCTCCAGCACAAGCCGGGCGCGTTCGTCCTGGATGAGTGCCGGGACTGCGCGCACGTCTTCCAGAACCCTCGACTGACCGGCCGCGGCCTGGAGTTCTACTACCGCGACTTCTACGACGGCCTGGGCGAGCAGCGGCTCGGCTCGGTGTTCGGGACGCGCGCCGCGGTCTACCGAGGCCGGGCCCGGTCGGTGGCGCCGTTCGCCGCCGCGCCGAGCAGCTGGCTGGACGTCGGCACCGGCCACGGGCACTTCTGCGAGACCGCCCGCGAGCTCTTCCCGGGCACCTCCTTCGACGGTCTGGACCTCAGCGAGGGCGTCGAACTGGCCGAGCAGAACGGCCGGTTGGACCGCGGCTTCCGTGGCTCGTTCCCCGAACTGGCGCCGAAGCTGGCCGGGCAGTACGAGGTGCTGAGCATGTTCCACTACCTCGAACACAGTACGGACCCGGCACGGGAGTTGGCGGCCGCGCGGGAGGCACTGCGCCCCGGCGGGCTGCTGCTGATCGAGGTCCCCGACCCGCACTGCCGCTACGCCCGCCTACTGGGCCGGTGGTGGCTGCCCTGGTTGCAGCCGCAGCACCTGAACCTGATGCCGGCAGCCAATCTGCGCCGCCGCCTGGGCGAGTTGGGCTTCGAGGTCCTGCTGGAACAGCACGGCGAGCCGCACGACCCGGTCGACCTGCTGGCCGCCTGCTGGCTGCTGCTGGACGCCGTCGCCCCGCGCGAGGACGCACCGTGGCTGCCCGGCGCACCGCCCGGGCGGGCGCGGCGGGCGCTGCGCGGGGCGCTCTTCCTGGCCGCCGCCCCCGTGCTGGTGGCGGCCGCGCTGCTCGACCGCCTGCTCGCGCCCTTCGCCGCCCGCACGGGCCTGTCCAACGCCTACCGCCTGATCGCCCGCGCCGCCGAAGGGAACCCGAACCCGTGACAGCGACCCCGCTCGCCCTGACCGTCGCCAATCTGCTGCTGCGGCCGGGCTTCGGCTCCCGTCGCACCCCGGACCGGACCTTCGACCGGCTGGTCGCCGCCGCCGGTCAGGCCGACGGGGACCAGCGGTTCGTCGCCGACTTCCGCTTCCTGCTGCGCCACTGGGCGAAGGAGGAGAACCTCACCCCCGTCGGCTGGCTGTCCGCGCAGGCCCACGTCCGCCGGCACCTCACCAACCGGGCCCGGATCCGGCGGCTGATCGCCGAGCACCCCGCGATCGAGCAGGAGCCGGTCGAGCGGCCGGTGTTCGTGGTGGGCCTGCCGCGCACGGCCACCACGCTGACCCACGGCGTGCTGTCCCTCTCGGCCGGGCACCGATGTCCCAGGCTCTGGGAGCTGCTCACCCCCGACCTGGACCCCACGCCCGAGCAGCGGCGCAGGGCGATCGCCGCCGCACGCCGGATGGTCGGCGGAATCGACCTGTTCGCCCCGGGCTTCCGCGACATCCACCCGCTGCTCGCCGAGGGCCCCGACGAGTGCACCTTCGCCCTCCCGCACACCGTGATGCCGCTGTCCCAGGCCCGCATCCCCGGGTACCGGGCGTGGCACTACGAACGGGACTTCGTCCCCGACTACCAGCACCTCAAGCAGGTCTTCCAGGTGCTCCAGTACGGCCGTCCCGGTCCGCGCCGCCGCTGGGTGCTGAAGTCGCCCATGCACCTGGAGAACCTGGACGCGCTGCGCACGGTCTTCCCCGACGCCACGATCGTGTGGACCCACCGCGACCCGGTGGCCGTCGTGGCCTCGTTCTGCAGCCTGGTCGAGCACGGCATGGCCATCACCGTGCGGCCGCTGGACCTGCACGGCATCGGCGCCACCTGGCTCGAACTCCTCAGCCGCTCCATGCGGCGCGGCCTGGCCGCCCGGGCCGCGATCCCGCGCGAGGCGCTGGTGGACGTCCCGTACTCCTGGCTCGGCTCCGACCCGGCCACCGGCGCCCCGAAACTGTACGAGGCCATCGGCGCCCGCTGGACCGCCTCCGACGCCGCCCGCCTCCCCGAGATCACCGCCCGCCCCAGCGGCAGCCGCCCGCACAGCTACGACCTGGCCCGCTACGGCCTGACCCGCGCCGCCGTCGAGTCGGCCTTCACCCCGTACGACGCCCTGCGCGCCCAGGTCGAGCGCCTCTGACGCCTGGTGTCAGCCGTCGAAGGACGCCAGTGCCTGGACCACCACCGGCCAGGCCGCGCTGAGCGGGTCGATCAGCGCGAAGTGGCCCGCGTCCGGCACCGGTACGAGCCGGGTGGCCGGGTGCGCGCGGGCGTAGCCGTCGGAGAGCTTGGCGGGCACCACCTCGTCCTGGCCGCCGTGCACGATGACGACGGGCGTGGCGGGGGTGGGCAGCAGGACCGGGTCCAGCTCGGGGCGGTGCTGCGGCGGGCCGCCCAGGAAGGCGGCCACCGCATCGCCGTCCAGCCGTAGCCGGTGGGCGAGTTCGAGGTCGGCGACGGGTGCCAGGGCGATCGTGCCGACCAGTGCGGGCGCCGGCTGCGCCGCCGCGGACCAGAGCGCCAGATGGCCGCCGGCCGAGTGGCCGAGCACCACCGTCGACCCGTTGTGCGGGGCCGGCGCGCTCGCGAGCGCGGCCGGGACGGCGGCCAGCGCCGCGGCGACGTCGTGCACCGCCAGGTCGGGCGCCCCGGGCGTGCGGCGGTACTCGATCGAGACCACCGTCCAGCCCGCGGCGCGCAGCGCGCCGCCCATCGCCCGGGCGTGCGTGCGGTCGTAGTCGGGGCGCCAGAAGCCGCCGTGCACCAGCACGGCGAGCGGACGGCGCGCCGCGCGGGCGTCGCCCGGCCAGGCGTCGGCGACCTGGTCGGCGCGGGCGCCGTGGCGCAGCGTCAGGTCGGGCTCGGGCACGACCTGCGTCAGTACCGATCGGTCCTCCACCGTCGTCATTCCTTCCCGAGGAAGCGCAGGGCGTTGCCGGAGAGCAGCTTGTCGCGCTGCTTCTTGGTAAGGAAGGCGGACTCGTGGACCACCCGGCCGACCGGCCGCTCGCCCAGCGGGTACGGGTAGTCGCTGCCCAGCAGCACCTGGTCCTCGCCGAGGGTGTCCACCAGCAGGCGCAGCGCGGCCGGTTCGAAGACCACGGAGTCCACCAGGAAGCGGTCGGTGTAGTGGCTCGGCGGGTGCTCGGAGCGGCCGCGCACCAGGTCGCCGCGCCGGTGCCAGGCGTTGTCGGCGCGCCCGAGCCAGAACGGGAAGCTGCCGCCGCCGTGCGCGAAGCAGAGCCGCAGGCTCGGCGGCACCCGGTCGAAGACGCCGCCGAGCACCAGGGCGAGCGCCGACAGGTGGGTCTCGGCCGGCATCCCGGTCAGCCAGCGCGCCATCCAGCGGTCCAGCCGCGGCCCGGCCGCCATGTCCCAGGGGTGCACGAAGACCGGCGCGCCGACCTCGGCGCAGTGCTGGAGGAAGGCGACGATGCCCTCGTCGTCGAGGTCGCGGTCGCCGACGTGGTTGCCGATCTCCACGCCGGCGTGCCCGGCGGCCAGGCAGCGGTCGAGTTCGGCGCAGGCGGCGTCCGGGTCCTGCAACGGCACCTGGCAGAACGGGACCAGCCGCCCGCCGCCGCCCGAAGTGAGCTCCAGGGTCAGGTCGTTGAAGATCCGGGCGATCTTCACGGCCTGGTCTGCCGGCCGGTCGTAGGAGAAGAACACCGGGGTGGGCGAGACGACCTGGACGTCCACGCCGTCCGCGTCCATGTCGGCCAGCCGGGTGGCGGGGTCCCAGCAGGCGGCGCCGATCGGCCGGAACTCGCTCTCGCCGACCATGATCATGGCCTCGCGCTCGGAGTCGATCCGCAGCCACGGCCACCCGGTCCCGCCGCAGGCTGCCGACAGCTCGGGCCAGCCCCTGGGCACCAGGTGGGTGTGGACGTCGACGACGGGGCCGCCCATCAGCCCCTGCCCGGGTGCAGGGCGCCGCAACTTCCGCAGGTGCGGGCCGCGTTGTCGGCGTAGAAGGCCTGGAACACCGGCGGCAGGTCGGCGACGATGTCGCGCACCTGGAGCTCCACGTCGTGCAGCAGGGCGCTGCACTCCAGGCAGTACCACTGGAACCGCTCCCGGGTGCCCTCGGCGCGCACCCGCTCGATCACCAGGCCGATCGAGCCGGCCTCGGGCCGCTGCGGGGAGTGCGGCATGTTGCCGGGCAGCACCCAGAGTTGGCCCTCGCGGATGTGCACGGTGCGCGGGCCGTCGGCCGTCATCAGGTCGACGTGCATGTCGCCCTTGATCTGGTAGAAGAACTCCTCGTACGGGTCGACGTGGAAGTCGGTGCGCTGGTTGGGGCCGCCCACCACCTGGACGATGAAGTCCGAACCGGTGGGGAACATCTGCTTGTTGTTGACCGGCGGCCGCAGCAGGTGCCGGTTCTCCTCGATCCACCCCGGGAAGCTCACCGGGTCGCTGATCTCGGTCATCGTGTCCGTCCTTCCGTTCGGCCCTCGCCCGGCAGGGCGGCGACGGCCTGGATCTCCAGTAGCAGGTGGGGATGGGGGAGTTGGTGGACCGCGACGGTGGTGCGGGTGGGACCACTCTCGTCGAAGTACTCGGCGTAGACCTCGTTGTAGCCGCCGAAGTCGTTCATCGAGACCAGGTAACTCGTCACCTGCACCAGGTCGGTGAGGTCGGCGCCGACCTCGCGCAGCAGGTCGCGGATGTTCTCGATGACCGCGCGGGTCTGCTCCCGGATGTCCAGCGCGGTGGTGCCCAGCGCGTCGACCCGGGCTCCTGCGATGGTGTTGTCCGGCAGCCGGCTGCTGGTGCCCGAGACGAAGACGAACCCGCCGGCCACCTTGACGTGCGGGAAGCGGCCGCGCGGGACCGCCTTGCCCGCCACCACCCTGGCCTCAGGCACGGTCGTCTCCCTTCGCCGAGAGCGACGCCGTCCCCAACCCCTCGACGACGGCCCGCACCTGGGCGCCCGGCGCCAGCGGCACGGCGGCCGTGGCGGCGCCGGCCAGCAGCACCCAGCCCTCGCGCAGCCGCACGCCCTGGCGCCCGGCCAGCCGGACGGCCTCCTCGAAGGCCCGGCGCGGATCGCCCAGGATCGCGGCGGTCGAGCCGGTCTGCACCACCCGCCCGTCGATCTCCAGCAGCACCCCGAGGTTGGCCAGTGCGGTCGGCGGCGGCTGCCAGGGCCCGATCGCGAAGCCGGCCGCCGAGGTGTTGTCGGCGATGACGTCGGGCAGCGAGAAGCGGAAGTCCGCGTAGCGGGAGTCGATCACCTCCAGCGCGGGGGCCACCGCCGCCACCGCGGAGGCGAAGTCGTCGCCCGGCAGCACGTCCCGGCCGATCAGGAAGGCGACCTCCGGCTCGACCCGCGGGTGGATCAGGGTGCTGACGTCCACCGCGCCCCCGTCGGGGACCCGCATCCGGTCGGTGAGTCGGCCCCAGATCACCTCCGACACCCCCACCTGGACCATCTTGGCCCGGCTGGTCAGACCCATCTTCAGGCCGACCGTCCGCTCGCCCCGCGCCAGTTGACGGTTCATCAGCGCGCTCTGCACGGCGTAGGCGTCGTCGGTGTCGGCGCCGGGCGGCCAGGTCGGCTGCGGCACGGCGGTGGCGGTGAGCGCCGCGTCGTCCAACCGGGCGGCGAGCGCGGTCAGTTCATCCTGCGGCAGCGGCACGGCCGGCCTCCTCTGCGTGCGTGCGGGCCAGGTCGAGGGCCACGTCGACGATCATGTCCTCCTGGCCGCCGACCATCCGGCGCCGGCCGAGCTCGACCAGGATCGAGCGGACGTCGACGCCGTGCTTGGCCGAGGCCCGCTCGGCGTGCCGCAGGAAGCTGGAGTACACCCCGGCGTAGCCGAGCGAGAGGGTCTCCCGGTCCACCTGCACCGGCCGGTCCTGCAACGGTCGCACCAGGTCGTCGGCGGCGTCCATCAACGCGTAGACGTCGCAGCCGTGTTGCCAGCCCGTCAGGTCGGCGACCGCGGCGAACACCTCCAGCGGGGCGTTGCCCGCGCCTGCGCCCTGGCCGGCCAGCGAGGCGTCCACCCGGGTGGCGCCGTGCTCGACCGCGGTGACGCTGTTGGCGACGCCGAGCGAGAGGTTGTGGTGGGCGTGGATGCCGATCTGCGTGCCGGGATCCAGCACCTGCCGGTAGGCGTCCACCCGCTCGGCGGTGTCGCGCATGGTGAGCCGGCCGCCGGAGTCGGTGACGTACACGCAGTGAGCGCCGTAGGACTCCATCAGCTTCGCCTGCGCCGCCAACCCTGCCGGGTCGTTCATGTGGGACATCATCAGGAAGCCGGAGACGTCCATGCCGTTCTCCCGGGCCCAGCCGATGTGCTGGGCCGAGATGTCGGCCTCGGTGCAGTGGGTGGCGATCCGCACGCTGGTGACGCCCAGGTCGCGGGCGGCGCGCAGGTCCGCGATGGTGCCGATGCCGGGGAGCAGCAGCGTGGTGAGCCGGGCGCGGGTCAGCACCTCGGCGGCGGCGGCGATCCAGTCGTGGTCGCTTGCCGCGCCGTGCCCGTAGTTGACGCTGGAGCCCGCAAGACCGTCGCCGTGCGCGACCTCGATCGCGTCCACCCCGGCCGCGTCCAGTGCGGCGGCGATCTCGCGCACCTGGGCGACGGTGTAGCGGTGCGCGATGGCGTGCATGCCGTCGCGCAGGGTCACGTCCTGGATGTACAGCTGCTTCATCGTGCTCCTGCCCCTTCGGCGCGGCGGGCGATCATCCGTTCGGCGGTGCGCAGGGCCGCGGACGTCATGATGTCGAGGTTGCCCGCGTACTCGGGCAGGTAGTGCCCGGCGCCGGCGACCTGGAGGAAGACCGAGACCTGTAGTCCGCTGAACTCCCGGCCCAGCGCCGGGACGTAGGCCTCCACCCGGTCGAACTGCACCTCCTGCTTGAGGAGGTAGCCGGGGACGTACTCCTGGACGGCGGCCACCATCGCCGCGACCGAGGCGGCGATCGCGGCCCGGTCGGCGTCGGCGTCCGGGCACAGGCAGTAGACGGTGTCGCGCATCAGCAGCGGTGGATCGGCCGGGTTGAGCACGATGATCGCCTTGCCGTGCGCGGCGCCGCCGACGGCCTCGATCGCGCGCGAGGTCGTCTCGGTGAACTCGTCGATGTTGGCCCGCGTGCCGGGGCCCGCCGAGCGTGAGGCGATGGAGGCGACGATCTCGCCGTACACCACCGGCGTGACGCGCCCGACCGCGGCGACGATCGGCACGGTGGCCTGCCCGCCGCAGGTGACCAGGTTGACGTTCGGCTCGTGCAGGTGCTCCTCCAGGTTGACCGGCGGCACCACGTACGGGCCGATCGCGGCCGGGGTGAGGTCGACCACCGTGCGGCCGTGCGCGCGCAGCACCGCGTCGTTGTGCCGGTGCGCGGCCGCCGAGGTGGCGTCGAAGACCAGCTGGACCTCGGCGAACTCGGGCATCGCCACCAGCCCTTCGACGCCCTCGGCGGTGGTGGCCACGCCCAGCTTCGCCGCCCGCGCCAGGCCGTCGGAGGCCGGGTCGATGCCGGCCAGCGCCACCATCCGCAGCGAATCGGACAGTGTCAGGATCTTGATCATCAGGTCGGTGCCGATGTTGCCCGACCCGATCACCGCTACGCCGGTGGTCATGGTGCCTCCCTCTCACTTGCGGTGAAGCCGACCCGGACCGAGCCCAGCCCGGAGATCCTCGCCTCGTACATGCCGCCCGCGGTGACCGGCACCATCGGGCCCAGCGCTCCCGAGAGCACCACCTCGCCCGCCTTCAACGGGCGCCCGGCGGCGGCCAGTTGCCCGGCCAGCCAGGCCACGGCGTGCAGCGGGTTGCCCAGGCACGCGGCGCCCGCGCCGACCGAGACCGGCTCGCCGCCGTGCTCCAGCACCATCCCGCACAGCCGCAGGTCCAGGTCGGCCAGCGCACGCGGCGTGGTGCCGAGCACGAACAGCCCGCTGGAGCCGTTGTCGGCGACGGTGTCCACGATGGAGATGTCCCAGCCGGCCACCCGCGAGTCGACGATCTCGATCGCCGGCAGCACGAAGTCCGTCGCGCGGATCACGTCGGCGACCGTCGGCTGCTCGTGCGGCAGGTCCGCGCCGAGCACGAAGGCCACCTCGGCCTCCACCTTGGGCTGGAGCAGCCGCCCGAGGTCCACCTCGGCGCCGTCGGGCACGGCCATGTCCGCGAACAGCACCCCGAAGTCCGGCTGGAACACCCCGAAGGCCTGCTGCACGGCCGGAGAGGTCAGGCCGACCTTTGCTCCGACCGCCCGCCGCCCCTGCGCCGTCCACGCCTCCACCTGCGCCCGCTGCACCGCGTACGCCGCCTCGACGTCGCCCACGGCCAGCACCTTGCCGCGCAGCGGCGCACACGGCACCCCGCTCCGGTACGCCTCGGTGAGGATCGCGGCCGCCTCCCGCACCGCCTCGGCGCTCAAAGTTGCACGCACACGTTGGTGAGTTCGGTGTAGAAGTCGATCGAGTGCCGACCGCCCTCGCGGCCCACCCCCGAGGCCTTCATCCCGCCGAAGGGGGTGCGCAGGTCGCGCAGGAACCAGGTGTTGACCCAGAGCAGGCCGACGTCCAGCGCGGCGCCCGCCCGGTGCGCCCGGCCGACGTCGCGGGTCCAGAGCGTGGCGGCCAGGCCGTAGTCGCCGTCGTTGGCCAGGGCGTACGCCTCGTCCTCGTCGTCGAAGGGGGCGATGTGGCAGATCGGGCCGAAGATCTCCTCCCGGTTGGTGCGGGCCTGCGGGCCCAGGCCGGTGATCACCGTCGGACGGACGTACCAGCCGCCGTCGCGGGCGTCGCCGAAGGCCGGCACGTCGCCTCCGGCCAGCACGGTGGCGCCCTCGGCGCGGGCCAGATCGTAGCAGCCGAGCACCTTGTCGCGGTGCGCGCGCGAGATCAGCGGGATGGTGGCGGTGGCCTCGTCGGCGGGCCAGCCGAAGGCCAGTTCGCCCGCGCGCTTCGCCAGCCGCTCGGTGAACTCCTCGAAGACCGGGCGCTGTACGAGCAGCCGCTCGGTGCACAGGCAGACCTGGCCGCCGTTGGTGAAGGAGGACCGCACCGAGCCCTCGACGGCCGCGTCGAGGTCGGCGTCGGCGAAGACCAACCCGGCGTTCTTGCCGCCCAGTTCGAAGGAGACGGCCTTCACGCCGTCGGCGGCGGCCTTGGCGATGGCACTGCCGGTGGACGACTCGCCGGTGAAGGTGATGGCGTCCACACCGGGGTGGCGGGTGAGCAACTCGCCTGCGGAGCCCGGCCCGAAGCCGTGTACCACGTTGAACACCCCCGCGGGCACGCCGGCCGCGGCCATCACCTCGGCGAGCAGCGTCGCCGAACTGGGCGTCTCCTCCGAGGGCTTGACCACCACGGTGTTGCCGCAGGCCAGCGCCGGGGCGACCTTCCAGGTGAGCAGCAGCAGCGGCAGGTTCCACGGCACGATGACCGCCACCACGCCGACCGGCTTGCGCACCGCGTAGTTCAGTGCGCGGCCGCCGCCCGGGGTGGCGGTGCTGAAGGACTCCGTCCCGGTGACGGCCGCGAGGTCGGCGAAGGCGCGGAAGTTCGCCGCCCCGCGCGGCACGTCCAGCGTGCGGGCCTGGGCGATCGACTTGCCGGTGTCGCCGATCTCGGCCGCGACGACGTCCTCGAAGCGGCGCTCCAGCTCGTCGGCGACCCGGCGCAGCACCGCCGCCCGCTCCTGCTCGCCCATCCGCCCCCACGGGCCGCGCAGCGCGGCGCGCGCGGCGTCCACGGCGGCGTCCACGGTGGCGGCGTCGGCCTCGGCGACCTCGAAGAGCGTCTCGCCGGTCACCGGGCTGAGCTTCTCGAAGGTCCTGGCCGAGCTCGTGAACTCGCCGCCGACGTAGTGGCGCAGCAGCCCGGGCGCACCGTCCGGTCGTCCGGACAGCAGCCCTGGATGCCACAGTTGTTGGCTGGTCACACGATCCTCCCGATCCTGTACAGTCCCGCGGCCACGGCGCCCGCCAGGACGAGTGCCGCGCCGCCGAGCACCTGCTGCTGGCGCCGCACGCGCCGGCGCACCTGCGCGTACGGCACGGTGGAGAACGACACCAGCTCGTAGCGCGAGACGAACCGGCCGGGCAGCGCCCGCTCCAGCGCGTGCTCCACGCTCTTGACGCACCGGAAGACCGGTGAGGCGACCTTGTCGCGCATCTCCACGAAGTTGGCCAGTGCCATCTCGGCGATCGCGTCGGTGTTGGCCTTGCGGCGCTCCTCGAACAGCGGCAGCGCGCGCCGCCAGTCGCCACCGGTCTGCGCCAGGCAGCGGTCCAGCTCGACCACGTCCTCGAAGCCGCAGTTGGCGCCCTGGCCGTAGAACGGCACGATAGCGTGCGCGGCGTCGCCGAGCAGCGCGACGCGGCCGTGGGCCTGCCAGGGGGTGCAGCGCACGGTGCCGAGCCGGCCGACCGGGTTGTGCCGGTAGTCCTCCACCAGGTCCGGTGCGAGCGGTAGCAGGTCGGGGTAGTGGGCGCGGAAGTGGTCCTCGACGGCGGCCGGGCTGCTCAGCGCGGCGAAGCCGTCCGGTCCGCCGGTCGGCCAGAACATCGTGCAGGTGAACGACCGGTCGGGGTTGGGCAGCGCGATCATCATCGAGGTGCCGCGCGGCCATATGTGCAGTGCGCCGGGGTCGAGCGCGAACTCGCCGTCCACGGCGGGGACGGTCAACTCCTTGTAGCCGTAGTCGAGGAAGTCCACGTCCTCCTCGGTCTCGTGCTGAGCGACCAGCTGCCCGCGCACCACCGAGCCGGCGCCGTCGGCGCCGAGCACGACCGCGGCGACGGCGCGCAGCTCGCCCTCGGGTGTCTCGTAGGTCATCGAGCCGGTGGACGGGTCGAGCCCGGTGAGCTGGTGCCGGAAGAAGACCGTGACGCCGGGTTCGGCCTCGGCGGCGTCCAGCAGCGCGTTGTTGAGGGCGCCGCGGCTGATCGAGTTGATGGCGCGCTCGCCGTCGTGGCTGTACTGCTGGTAGTCCAGCGCTCCGGCCACCGGGTGGATCATGCGGCCGCGCATCGGCAGCGCGTCGGCCATGATCCGCTCCTCCAGGCCGATTCGGCGCAGCGCGTCCAGTCCGCGCTCCGAGAGCGCGAGGTTGATCGAGCGGCCGCGCTCGGCGCCGCCGGTGCGCGGGTCCGGGCGGCGCTCGTACAGGTCGACGTGGTAGCCGCGGCGGGCCAGGTAGCAGGCGAGCAGGCAGCCGGCCAGGCCCGCGCCGACGACGGCGACGTGGTCGTTCTCCTTGCCTGTCATGCCGTCACCGCCTGGGCCAGCGCGTCGGCGGCGCGCCAGCAGTCGTGGAAGGTCGAGTAGAGCGGGACGGGGGCGAGCCGGACGATGTCGGGTTCGCGCGCGTCGGCGATGACGCCGTGGGTGCGGCGCAGCTGCCGGGCCAACTCGGCGGCGCTGCCGCTGCCGCTGCCGCTGCCGATGCGAAGCGACAGCTGGCAGCCGCGGCGGCCGGGGTCGCGCGGGGTGACCACGCCGATCGGGCGCGAGGGGGTGATCTCGTCCAGCAGCGCTTCGAGGTAGCCGGTCAGCCGCTCGCTGCGGGCGCGCAGCGCGCTCATGCCCACCTTGTCGAAGAGCTCCAGCGAGGTGCGCACCGGGCCCATCGCGAGGATCGGCGGGTTGGAGACCTGCCAGGCGTCGGCGCTGGCGGGCGGCCGGGAGACCGGGTCCATCCGGAAGCGGGTGGCCGGCTCGGTGCTCCACCAGCCCTCCAGTCGCGGCAGGTCGCGGTCGGCGTGGTGGCGCTCGTGGACGAAGGCGCCGGCCACTGCGCCGGGGCCCGCGTTGAGGTACTTGTAGCTGCACCAGGCAGCGAAGTCGACTCCCCAGTCGTGGAGTTGGAGCGGTACGTTGCCGACGGCGTGCGCCAGGTCCCAGCCGACCCGGGCACCGGCCGCCTGTCCGGCGGCGGTGATGGCGGGGATGTCCAGCAGCTCGCCGGTGAGGTAGTTGACCCCGGCCAGCAGGACCAGTGCCGTGCGCTGCCCCTCGCGCGCCAGATGCTCCAGGACGTCCTCGGTGCGCAGCACGGCCTCGCCGGCGCGCGGCCGCAGCCGCACCACGGCGGTGTCCGGGTCGAGTCCGTGCAGGCGGGCCTGACTGCGCACGGCGTAGCTGTCGGAGGGGAAGGCGCTGTCCTCGATCACCAGGTGAACCCGCTCGCCGTGCGGGCGGTAGAAGGAGGTCATCAGCAGATGGAGGTTGACCGTCAGGGAGTTCATCGCGACGGTCTCGGCGGGCCGGGCGCCGACCAGGCGGGCGGCCGGCTCGGTGAGCAGCTCGTGGTACGGCAGCCAGGGACGGCCGGCCTCCAGGTGCCCCTCGACGCCGAGCCGCTGCCAGTCGTCCAGGTCCTCCAGCAGTTCGGCGCGGGTCGCCTTCGGCTGGAGGCCGAGCGAGTTGCCCGCGAAGTACGCGGCCTGCGCGTACCGTCCGCCGTCGGCGGGCGGTATGTGGAACAGGTCGCGGTGGCCGGGGTCGGCCGCGTCGAGCGCGAGGGCTTCTTCTTCTCCAGTCACCGGTACTCTCTCTTCCCTCTCGTGCTACATGAAGGTGCGGGCGGACCAGAGTTCCGGGAAGACCTCGCGGGCCATGCTCCGCTCCAGCCAGGCCAGGCCGTTGGAGCCGCCGCTGCCGGGCTTGGCGCCCATCGCGCGGCGCACCGCGCTCAGGTGCCGGTAGCGCCACTGCCCGAACTGCTCGGCCACCTCGGTGAGCGCCTCGCCGAGCAGCCGCAGGTGGTTGTCCGGGCCGCTGTCGCGGTAGACCTCCACCCAGGCGGCCTCGACGGCGGGGTGCGGCGGGCGTTCGGCGGCGAAGTCGCGTTCGGTCAGCTCGGACGGGACGGCGTGGCCGCGCCGGGCGAGCAGCGCGATGACGTCGTCCCAGAGGCTGGGGGCCGCCAGCGCGTCGGCCAACTCGGCGTAGACGTCCGGCTGTCGGTGGAAGGGCCGGATCAGCGAGGCGGTCTTCAGGTCGAGCAGGAACTCCAGGTGGCGGTACATCGCGGACTGGAAGCCCGAGCCCTCGCCGAGCTGGTCGCGGAACCGGTTGAAGTCCGCCGGGGTCATCCACCGCAGGCCCTGCCAGCTGGCGTTGAGCCCCTCCAGGTGCAGCGCGGCTCGGCGCAGCGGCAGCAGCGCGCCCCAGACGTCGTCCGCGCGCAGCAGCTGCTGCACCTCGCGCAGCTCGAACCGGGTGAGCCCGAAGTAGAGTTCCATCACCTGGCTGATCACCAGGAACGACATCTCCCCGGCGTCGTCGCTCAACGGGTACTGCAGGGAGTGCAGTTCGCCGGTGCGAACGTAGACGTCGTAGGGGACCCGGTCCGCGAAGTCGAGGGTCGGCGCACCGCCGGTGGCCCTGGCGCGATCGGTGCGCTCCCGTGCCGTCGCCGGTCGCAGCACCGCTGTCGGAGCGCTCTCGTTCATGGGGTACACCCTTCTGGTAGCAGGCCCGCTCATGATGGCGCTGGAGAGCTGGTTGGTGGAATAGTGAATCCACGGCGATGCCGCCGCGCGACGTTGAGTTCGCGACGGAATCGCCATGATCACTTCTGGGACGAAAGGTCCGCCGTGGACGACATGGACTGGGCGATCCTGCGGGAGCTCCAGAACGACGCGCGCCTCTCCTACAGCGAGCTGTCGCGGCGGGTTCACCTCTCACCGCCGGCGGTCACCGAACGGGTGCGCAGGCTGGAGGAGTCGGGCGTCATCACCGGCTACCACGCCCATGTGGAGTCGGCCCGCGCGGGCTGGTCGGTGCCCGCCTTCATCCGGATGTCCTGCTACGGACCCACCTGCCTGCTGCGCGACGCGGAGGTGATGCGCTGGCCCGGGATCCGCGAGATCCACCGGGTCACCGGCGACGCGTGCAGCATCCTCAAGGTGGAGGCCGAGTCGATCGAGGCCTTCGAGGCGCTGATCGACCGGCTCTCCAGCTACGGGCAGCCCTCCAGCACCATGGTGCTCTCCACCCAGCTGGACTGGCGCTCGGTCACCGCCACCGGGTAGGACCACCGCAACGATCCTGCGTGCACCGCCCAGTTGTCCCCGTGAAATCAAAACCCGAACGTCAACAGTCCGACAATCCGTCAGTCAGGGGTACCCGGGCGGGCCAGGCCGAGGTCGTAGGCCAGGATGACGGCCTGCACGCGGTCCCGGGCACCGATCTTCGCCAGCACGCGGCCGACGTGGGTCTTCACGGTCGACTCCGACAGGACCAGCCGCTCGGCGATCTCGCCGTTGGTCCAGCCGCGGCCGATGGCGACCAGGATCTCGCGTTCGCGCTCGGTGAGGGCGCGCAGCCGGGGGTGGTCGGCGTCCGGATCGGGCGCGCTGGTGGGCAGCCGGTGGGCGTAGGCGTCCAGCAGGCGCCGGGTCAGCGCGGGGGCGATCACCGCGTCGCCCGAGGCCACCGCCCGGATGCCGGCCAGCAGTTCCTCGGGCAGCGCGTCCTTGAGCAGGAACCCGCTGGCTCCGGCGCGCAGCGCCGCGTGCGCGTACTCGTCCAGGTCGAAGGTGGTCAGCACCAGGATCCGGGAGCGGCCGCCGGCGGCGATGATCCGGCGGGTGGCCTCGATGCCGTCCATGCCGGGCATCCGGACGTCCATCAGGATGACGTCGGGCCGCAGCAGCGCGCTCTGGCGCACCGCCTCGGCGCCGTGGCCGGCCTCGCCGACGACCTCGGTGTCGGGGGTGCTCTCCAGCAGCATGCGGAAGCCGAAGCGTTGCAGCGGCTGGTCGTCGACGATGAGCACGGTGGTCACAGGGCGGTGTCTTCCGGTTCGGTGGCGGTGCTGGGGAAGTTCTCGGCGGGCGGGGTGAGGTCCAGGACGGTGAGCACCGTCCAGCCGCCGCCGGGGCGCGGACCGGCGCTGACCGTCCCGCCGTAGAGGGCGGCGCGCTCGCGCATCCCGGCGATCCCGTGGCCCTCGCCGCCGGCCGGCCGGGGCGCCGCGGCGCCGTCCGGCGGGCCGGTGTCCTCGATGTGCACGCGCAGTCCGGCCTCCTCGACGGCGACGGTGAGCCGGCTGTGGGTGCGGGTGCCCGCGTGTTTGAGGGTGTTGGTGAGCGCTTCCTGCGCGATCCGGTAGACCGTCAGCTGCACGCCAGGGTCCAGCAGGGCCATGTCGCCGCTGGTGCGGTAGGTGACCTGCGGTCCGGCGGCGCGGACCCGTTCGCAGAGCGCGTCCAGGTCCGCGATGCCGGGCTGCGGGCTGAGCACGGCGCCCTCCGGCTGCTCGCGCAGCACGCCCAGCATCCGGCGCAGTTCGCCCAGTGCCTGGCGCCCGGTGCCGGCGATGAGTTGCAGCGCCTCCCTGCCGCGCTCGGGCGCGGCCTCGACCGCGTACGCGCCGCCGTCGGCCAGGCCGATGATGACGGACAGGTTGTGGCCGATGATGTCGTGCATCTCCCGGGCCATCCGGGTCCGTTCGGCGGCGGCGGCCAGTTTGCTGCGCTGGTCGCGCTCGACCACCAGGCGTGCCGCGCGCTCGCGCAGCGAGGCCAGGTGCGAGCGGCGGATCCGCAGGGCGAGCCCCAGCGCGGTGGCGGCGGTGGCGGCGCTGGTCAGGAAGAACAGCGCGTCCAGGAAGTTGACCGCCGGCGAGACGCGCAGGGCCACCACGGCCAGCAGGCACTCGGCGGCGGCGCAGGCCCACGGCAGGTGCCGCAGGCGGCCGTGCAGCGCCAGGCTGTAGAGGGCGATCAGCAGCGCGATGTCGGCGCGCAGCAGCACCAGCATCGACCACTGGACCAGGAAGGCGGTCGCGACCAGCGCGAACGCGACGGTGGGAGCCCGGCGCCGCCAGAACAGCGGTAGCAGCAGGGCCGCCTGGAGCGCGAGCATGCCGGCCACCGGCAGGTGGGTGATCTTCACGGCGGAGTCGCGCGGCCCGCCGCCGTGCACCAGGTCCGGCACGCAGAACAGCAGGAACACCGCGACCACCACGGCGGCGTCCAGCGCCCACGGCCGCTCGCGGTCGGCGCGCTGCACGCGCTGGCCGGCCCGCACCAGCCGGGCCACCAGCGGGTGGGCCCACAGCGGGTCCACCGCCGTCCCGTCGGTGGCGGGCGGCTGGTCGGGCGGCGGCGTGCCGGTGGTGTCGTCGACGCTCACAGGGGTCACCTGCCCAGGTTAGAGCCGTGCGCCGCCCGATCCGTGGTACCCGGGGGTGAGGCGCCGCAGGGTGGGTGGTACTGCGGTACCACCCACCCTGGTCCTCAGCCGAGGCCGAGGGTCGCCAGCGCGGTGGTCCAGTCCGTCGCTATGGCGGTCTGCGCGGGGGCGAGCTGGACGGCGCCCGAACAGACCGCCCGCTTCAGCGCGTTCTCGACGGCGTCCTTCTGGAAGGAGGTGCCGGTGGCGTTGTCGTGCGGTTCGGGCCAGAGGTTGTTCGGGTCCTTGGGCGCGCCGCCCAGCTCCAGCGGGATGAAGTGGTCCTCCTCGTAGTCGGACATGTTGGTGTCGCTGTAGCCGTAGGCGATGATCTGCTGCGCCTTGAGCTTGTTGGTGTAGGAGGTGGAGGGCCGCACGGTGGTGGTCCAGCCCGAGACGCAGATGGTCGAGTCGATGGTGTCCTGGGTGACGGCGGGGTTGAGCGCGCCCGGCGTGCAGGCGGGGTCGGGCAGCGGCAGGTAGGCCTCGGAGCAGGTCGCCGCGGCCTGGACGGCTGCGGTCCGAACGGCGCCGGGGTGGGCCGGCGCGGCGTGGGCGGTGCCCGTCAGCAGGCCGCCGAGGGCGAGGGCAAGAGCGGTTCCGGTGACGGCGGCGCGTCTCGGTACTGAGCGCATCTGAGCTCCAAAAGGGCAGCGTCGGCAGCGAGTTGCCGACTGGATGCGCTCATGACAGCACTCGGTGGACGACCCGGGGAGGGGCCTTGCGGTGAACATCTCGTGACGCGCGTAGACACAGCTGTGGCCGGGCCCCGCGGTCGGGCGGAAGGGGCTCAGCAGGCCCCGAACAGATGGCGGGAGGCGTGCTGCCGGCCGATCCGGACGATTTCGTGCCAGAACGGCGCAGCCGTCAGGTAGGCGCCGAGCCCCGCCAGCACGCCGAGCGCCACGTCCACGCTCACCCGCCCCTGCTTGGCCCAGTACACGTCCTGGAGGTCCAGCAGCAGCGCGAACTCGTCCGCGATCAGCGCCGCCCCCATCCCGTAGCCCGCCGCGACCACCGGGTGCCTGACCGCCTTCTCGTCCCCGCGCACCGCGACCAGACCGACGCCCGCCAGCGCCGCGATGCCGAAGTTGTAGTGGTGCACGTGCGTTCCGCCCGCCGAGACGTTCCCCCAGGGCAGCCAGCCGCCCCGGATGCCGTGGGTGATCAGCCGGGCGGTGCCGAACGTGGTCCCGAAGCTGACCCAGGTCACCAGCAGCGAGCGCTTCGTCGGCGAGAGGTGGATGTCCGCCGCCTGTCGCCAGTGCGCCAGCAGCCGCGTGCGCCCGACGTCGTACCGCTGCGCCGTGTCGTTCGTCATCAGGACCACTCCTTGGGACTACTCCTCGGAACTACTCCTCAGGGCCACTCCTCGGGTGCCGCCCCTCCCACCATCCTGCGTCCCCCCGATCCATCGGGCAGCCGCAGCTGCCCCGAGGTCCGCCCGGACGCCGCTGCGCACGCACGGGGTGCAGGGGCTAGAACGGAGGCCGGCGTGTGTCGAGGGGAGAGAACCGTGGGCTTGCTGGTGGTCATGGGGGCGGAGCTGTCGTGCTCCTTCGGGCAGGGCCCGCCGGCCGTGCTGGCGGTGCTGCGCCCCGATGCGACGGTCGGCGGCCTGCCGATCGCCACCGTCCAGGACAACGCGCCGCTGCTGAACATCCCGACCTTCGGCCTCTGCCTGAGCGAGGAGAACCCCGAGGTCGCGGCCGCGACGGCCGCCGCCCTGGGCGTCCTCACCCCCATGCCCTGCCTCCCGGTGCTCCCCGCCCCCTGGACGCCCGGCTCGCCGACGGTCCAGATCGACTCACTGCCCGCCCTCACCGCCTCCTGCACCTGCGCCTGCGCCTGGGGCGGCCTGATCGAGATCGCCGAACCGGGCCAGGAGAGCACCGAGGCCGCCGGCTGAGAGCGTCAGGCCCTCACCGGACGCACCCTCACCAACGCACCGCGGTGAAGTCGACCGGTCGGGGCTGGAGCTCCTGGGTACGCGTCGCCAGCCGCAGCAGCCGCCGGCTCATCTCGTCGGCGGGGAGCTGCCGGCGGTCGCCATGGCCCGGCAGCAGCCACTCGAAGCGCAGCCGTCCGGCCGTCCGGGCCAGCGAGGCGGCCAGCTCACTGATGGAGTACCAGGTGACACTGTCCGCCACCTCGATATCCGCCGTGGTACGGGACCAGTAGAAGCTGTCGCCGCTGAAGCAGTACCGCTCGTCCGCGAGGTAGAGAACGCTGCCCCGGGTGTGCCCGGGGAGGGGGAAGGCGGTCACTCCTTCGGCGATCTCCGCCGGTTCGCTGCCGCGCAGCACCCGGTCGGCGTTCGGGGCGGCATCGAGGTCACCCTCGTGGATCCACAGCCGGGCGCCGAGGCGGTCGGCGTAGCGTCGGCCGTGGGCCGCGTGGTCGCGGTGCGTGAGCAGGACGTCGGTGACGGGGCCCAGCGCCTCGTAGCGTGCGGCCAGCGACGTGCTCCAGCGCGGCGTGTCCACCATCATCGCGCTGCCGTCGGGGCGGCGCAGCAGGTAGGAGTTGGCCCCCGCGGTGTGCGCGGAGTTGTGTCCGCACAGGAGCACGGTGTCGTCCAGCGCCATCGGGAAGGGATCCGACGCCGCGTCCAACCGCCCGTCCGGGGGACGGATCGAACGGGTGGGGCACGCGTGCGCGGCGGCCTGGAGCTGTCGGAGCTCGCGCTGGCCGCGCGGCTGGCGCAGGACGACCGAGCGGCCGTCGACCTCGCCGATCAGGCCGGGGGCGAGCTGTCGGGCGACGTCGCAGTTCGTGCACCGCTCGTCCACCTGCCAGCCGTCGCCGTCGAACCGTTCCTCGCTCATGATCCGTTCCCCTCCGCACCGCGCCCGCCAACCGGCCGCCCACCATCCAGGGGTACCCCGCCCCGCGCGGAAAAGGGAAGAGGGCCCGGCCCAGGGCCGTTGCAAAGTCCCGTGATCTTGTGCGTGTGCCGGTCAGGCGATGCCCAGCAGGTCGAGCGGGCGGGTGAAGGGCTCGTAGGAGG
>NZ_JARZAI010000019.1 GCF_029893355.1 Kitasatospora sp. MAA4 | reverse complement strand
ACCCCCCCCACCCCGCGCGCCCCCCCCCCCGGGGCGCGCCCGTCGCGCCCCCGGGGCCCCCCCCCGGGGGGGGGGGGGGGGGGGCCCGCCCCCCCCCCCGCCACCGTCGCCTTCTCCCCTCCAGGTTTCGAGGCAGTCAAAAAGTGATATCACTATGCTAGATTGCCGATAGGCGATCTCCTGTGATCTCCGGATCTCCCTGCGAGAGGAGTCGGCCCGATGGCCACTCAGCACAGCACCACCCCGGCCGGTGACGGCTTCGCCGTCGAGATGCCCGCACCCAAGGTCACCGAGCGGATCATCACCGGTGCGCCGGGGATGCCCATGCTCGCCCTCGTCCTGCTCTGCGTGCTGGGCGGCCCGGCGATAACCGTCCTCGGGATCGCCGGCGGGGGCGGCGCCGGCATCGCGCTGGCCGTCACCGGCCCGCTGGTCCTCCTGTTCGGCCTGGTCATGGCCTGCGGCCTCACCGCCATCGCGCCCGGCCAGGCCCGCGTCGTCCAGCTGCTCGGCCGCTACCGCGGCACGATCCGCACCGACGGCCTGACCTGGCTGAACCCCTTCACCACCCGCCGCCGGATCTCCACCCGGATCCGCAACCACGAGACCGAGACGGCCAAGGTCAACGACGCCGACGGCAACCCGATCCAGATGGCCGCGGTGGTCGTCTGGCAGGTCGAGGACACCGCGAAGGCCCTCTTCGAGGTGGACGACTTCGTCGAGTTCGTCGCCATCCAGACCGAGACCGCGGTGCGGCACATCGCCAACAGCTACCCGTACGACGCCCACGCCGAGGGGCAGATGTCGCTGCGGGACAGCGCCGAGGAGATCACCCGGACGCTCTCCGCCGAGATCGGCGCCCGGGTCGCCTCGGCCGGCGTGCGGGTGGTCGAGTCGCGGATCACCCGGCTCGCCTACGCGCCCGAGGTCGCACAGGTGATGCTCCAGCGCCAGCAGGCCGGCGCCGTGGTCGCCGCCCGCCGGCTGATCGTGGAGGGCGCGGTCGGCATGGTCGAACTCGCCCTGGAGCGGCTGGCCGAGCAGAACGTCGTCGAACTCGACGAGGAGCGCAAGGCGGCGATGGTCAGCAACCTGCTGGTCGTCCTCTGCGGCGACCGCGGCACCCAGCCCGTGGTCAACACCGGTTCCCTCTACCAGTAGGAGAGACTGCCCGGTGGCCACCGAGCGAAAGAAGATCCTGCTCCGCCTGGACCCCGCCGTCCACGACGCCCTCGCCCGCTGGGCCGCGGACGAGCTGCGCAGCACCAACGCGCAGATCGAGTTCCTGCTGCGCCGGGCGCTCACCGACGGAGGCCGGATGCCGGGCGGGGCCGGCGGCCTCCCCCGGCGGGGCCGGCCCCCGAAGGACGACCCACCCTCCCCCTCCGACACGTGAGGAGCTAGCCGTGGACCTCCCCGACACCCTGCCGGGCAAGCTGTACCTGCTCGCGTACAACCCCGAGACCGGGCGCCCGGTCGCCCGCGCCGACCTCGACCTGCTGCTCCGCGCGGCGGCCCTGGCCGACCTGCTGCGGCGCGGCCTGGTGCAGGACGTGGACGGCAGGCCGAGCGCCACCGGCCGGGCGCCGCACGGACTGAACCCCCTCCTCGCCGACCTGCTGCGCCGGATCGCCGAGACCAGGCCGCACCCCTGGGCCTGGTGGATCCGGCTCCGCGGCCGTCCGGGCCACCCGGTGCGTTCCGTTCGCGACGACCTGGCGGCGGCGGGCTGGATCCGCGTCGAGGAGTACCGCATCCTGGGCCTCTTCCGCAGCGCGCGGATCACCGAACGGAACCCGCGGGTGCGCAAGGCACTGGCCGCAACCGTCTCGTCGGCCCTGCGCGGCCCGGTCTCCCGGATCGACCCGGCGGACGCCGCCCTGGTCGCGCTGGCCGACGCCGCCCAGCTGCGCACCGTCCTGACCCGCCAGCAGCGCCGCGAACACCGCGAGCGCCTGGCCCTCCTCACCGAGCAGACCGGCCCGGTCCCGCACGCCCTGCGCAGCGCCATCCGCTCACGCCGGGCGGCCGCAGCCAGCTGACCGGCCGTCGCGGATAACCTGATCACATGTCAGCATCAGTAGTCCCCGCCACCGGGCGCAACGCCGACGTCGTCCGCCGCTACCTCCGGGTGTTCGAGACGCGTGAGGTGGCCGAGTTCCAGGAGCTCGTAGCCGAGGATGTCCTGATCCACGGCGCCGGTCAGCACCTCCGGGGCCGGCAGTACCCCGAGGGGTCCGTCCTGACGCCGGGGCTGTCCCACTGCCGCCTCCGGGTGGACGACCTCTTCGAGGCCGGCGACCGCGTCACCGTGGCTTTCACCCTCACCTACACCCACGACCGCACCGGCCGCGACCTCACCATGACGGGCGTCAAGTCCTACCGTCTCCAGGACGGCCGGATCGTCGAGTTCTGGGGCGAGACGGACCTCTACGGCCTGCTGCGCCAGGCGGGACTCGTCCCGGAGGAGATCCCCGCCTTCTGACCGAGGAGACATCGGCGCAGGAGAAGTCGAGCCGGCCGACTTCTCGCGGATCTGACCTGCGTGCTCCTCAGCTCGCCGCGGCCCGGCTGCGCAGGGCCTTCTTCTTGGCGCGGTTGCCGCACTCGTCCATCGAGCACCAGCGGCGGTTGCCCGGGCGGGAGGTGTCGCTGAACAGGGCCGAGCACTCCGGGCAGGCGCAGTCGCGGACGCGGCCGATGGCGGCGGAGGAGACCAGGTCGAGGCTGTCGCGGGCCAGCAGGGCGAGGGTGGCGGCGACAGGGTCGTCCGCGTGCCAGTGCAGGCGGCCGGCGGGGTCGAGGCCGGGGGTCGGCACCGGCAGCGCGGCCCAGCGGTTGACCAGCTCGCGGTCCGGGGCCGGGCAGGAGCCGGGGCCCTGCGGGCTGCGGCCGGCCAGGACCAGCGTGTGCACCGCCTCGCGCAGCCGCCGGGCCTCGGCGAGCTGCCCGGCATCGGCGGCGCCGGCGGCCGAACCGCACGGACCGCACTGCCGCACCCAGGCGGCCAGCGCCGCCGGGTCGGTCAACTCCTCGGTGGCGTCGGGCATCCCGCGACGGCGCAGGGTACGGAGGTAGTCGAGGCACAACCGCCCCGCGCCCTGCCGGAAGCGGGGATTCTCAGTGGTTGCGGTCATGCCGGACAGCGTAACGCCGGAACCGGTTTAGCTGGTACGGTCCGGGAACCAGTTAAACCGGTTCCTTCCCTTCCGTGAGGTTCCCATGCCCGCACCCCGCGACCTCGACGCGCCACCGCATCAGACAGCCGCACGCGCGCAACCCGATCCCGCCGGACCCCCGTCGTGGCTGGTTCTGCTGCTCGCCGTCGCCTGCGGGCTCACCGTCGCCAACCTCTACTACGCGCAGCCGCTGCTCAGCACACTCCAGCGCGCCTTCCAGGTGGACGCCGTCACCGCCGGCGGGCTGATCACCGCCACCCAGATCGGCTACGCCACCGGTCTGCTGCTGCTCGTCCCGCTCGGCGACCGGATCGAGAACCGCCGGCTGATCACGATCCTGCTGACGCTGGCCACCTCCGCGCTGGTCGTGGCCGGCCTGGCCCCCAGCTTCGGCGTGCTGCTCGGCGCCCTGCTGACCGGCGGGGCGACGCTGGTGGTGGCGCAGATCCTCGTGCCGTTCGCCGCCGACCTGGCGCCCGACCACACCCGCGGACGCGTCGTCGGCCGGGTGATGACCGGCCTGCTCACCGGCATCCTGCTCTCCCGCACCCTGGGCAGCCTGCTCGCCGAGGCGGCCGGCTGGCGCTCGGTCTACCTGACCTCCGCCGCCCTGATGGCGATGCTGACCCTGGTGCTCCGCTCGGCACTGCCGCGCCGTCCGCCCACCGCCCGGCTGGGCTACCCGCAACTGCTGCGCTCGACGGCGCGCCTGGTGCGGATCCACCCCGCACTGCGCCGCCGGGCGCTGTACCAGGCCGCCATGTTCGGGGCGTTCAGCGCCTTCTGGACCACGATCTCGTACGTCCTGACCAGTGCGCCGTTCCACTTCAGCCAGCTGGGCGTCGGGCTGTTCGCGCTGGCCGGCGCCGGGGGTGCGGCGGTGGCGCCGCTCGCGGGGCGCTGGGCCGACCGGGGTCTGGCCCGGCCGATGACGGCGGCCGCGTTCGTCCTCGCGGCGCTGGCGTTCGCGCTGGCGGGGTTCGGCCGCACCAGCCTGGTGGCCCTCGGCCTGGCCGCGATCCTGCTGGACGTGGCCGCGCAGACCACCCTGATCCTCGGTCAGCAGGTGATCTACCAGCTGGATCCGCAGGCCCGCGCGCGACTCAACAGCGCCTTCATGGCGATCTTCTTCGTCGGTGGCGCGATCGGATCGCAGGCCGGCTCGTTCGCCTACCACTACGGCGGCTGGGTCGCCGTGGCGGCCTTCGGCGCCGCGCTGCCCGTCCTCGGCCTGCTGCTGTGGCTGACCGAACCCAGGAATAACTGACAGCCGATCCCGGGCTATGTCATCATCTGAAGACATCAAGCGATGACATAGCGGGCCGCCCCGAGACGGCCGGAGAGGCGGCACCCGTGGACATCGGAGCGCAGCAACCGACGTGGCGGGGCCGAGCCCTGGTCCCGGTCCTGGTCTTCCTCGGCACGGTGGTCGCCGTGATCAGCAGCCTGGGCGCACCGCTGGTCCCGACCATCGCCGCCGTCGACCACGTCTCGCTCTCCGACGCCCAGTGGTCGCTGACCATCACCCTGCTGGTCGGCGCCGTCGCCACCCCCACCATGGGACGCCTGGGCGACGGCCCGCACCGGCGGCAGGTGATCATCGGCGCCGCCGCCGCCGTACTGGCCGGCAGCGTGCTGGCCGCGCTGCCGCTCGGCTTCGGCTTCCTGGTGATCGGCCGCGGACTCCAGGGCGTCGGGCTCGGACTGACACCGCTGGCCATCGCCACCGCCCGCGACGCGCTCAGCGAGGAGCGCGCCCGCCCCGCCGTCGCACTGCTGTCGATCACCACGGTGGCCGGCGTCGGCCTCGGCTACCCGCTCACCGGGCTGATCGCGCAGTCCTTCGGCGTGCACGCCGGCTTCTGGTTCGGCTCCGCCATCAGCGCGCTCGCCCTGCTGGCCGCCGTCCTGGTGCTGCCCAGCACGGCGGGCCGCGCCCGGCACCCGCTGGACGTGCTCGGCGCAGTACTGCTCGGCGCGGCGATAGCCGGACTACTGCTCGTCCTCAGCGAGGGCGACGTGTGGGGCTGGAGCTCGCAGCGGCTGCTCGGGCTGGCCGCCGGCGCGATCGCCCTCGCGATCTGGTGGGTGCTGCACGAGCTGCGAACCTCGCATCCCCTGGTGGACCTGCGGCTGGCCCGCCACCGGGTGGTGCTGACGGCCGACGTGACCGGCCTGATCGCGGGCATCGCGATGTACCTGCTGATGTCGCTGGTGACCCGCTTCGTGCAGACCCCGGCCGTGGCCGGCTACGGCTTCGGCGCGTCCATCGTCGTCACCGGGCTGGTACTGCTGCCGTTCTCGGTGGCCAGCGTGCTGGCCAGCAAGCTGGTGCCGGTGCTGGCCCGGCGGACCTCCTCCGCCCTGGTGCTGCCGGTGGGCTGCGCCATCTCACTGCTCTCCATGCTGGCCTTCGCGTTCGCCCGGGACAGCCTGTGGGAGCTGTTCGCCACCATGGCGATCGCCGGACTCGGCGTCGGCTGCACGTTCGCCGTGATGCCCGGGCTGATCGTCAGCTCCGTGCCGGCGCACGAGACCGGCAGCGCGATCAGCTTCAACCAGGTGCTGCGCTACGTCGGTTACTCCACCGGCAGCGCGCTCAGCGCGGCGGTGCTGCAGGCGCACACCCCGGCCGGGCGCCTGCTGCCGACCGGCTCCGGCTACCAGAGCGCCGCCCTGCTGGGCTGCGCGGTGTGGGTGGTCACCGGCGCGGTTACGATCGTCCTGCTGCGCCGTGCGGCCGGCGCGGCGGGCACGACGCGTGTCCTGGCCGGCGGCCCGGACCTGGAGGAGGAGCTGCTGATGGAGGAGAGCATCGCCGACGCCGCGACGGGCGAGGACGGCGCACGCGCGGCCGACCTGGGCACCCGTTGAGCACCGAGGGCAAGGGCCCGGTCCGCCGGCGCGACGCCGGCCGCAGCCGCGAGCTGCTGCTGGACGCGGCCGCCGAGCTCTTCGGCGAGCGCGGCTACGACCGCACCACCACCCGCGAGATCGGCGAGCGCGCCGGGGTGGACCCTGCCCTGATCGCCCGCTACTACGGCGGCAAGACGCAGCTCTACATCGCCGTGATGCGCGCCGAGCAGGGCGACGCCGCCCCCGCCGACCTGCTCGCCCCCGGACGCCTGCGCGAGCTGCTGGACCGGCTCGCCCGACGCGGCCCCGGCCCGGTCTTCCGCGCCGCCGCCCTCCCCCACGACGACCCCGTGGTCCAGGACGCCGCCCGGGCCCAGCTGCACGACCGACTGGTCACCCCGCTGCGCGAGCACTTCACCCGCGAGGGTCTTGACCGCCCGCAGCTGCGCGCCGAGGTGGCGGTCGCCGCCTTCGTCGGCGTGGTGCTGGCCCGCAACGGCGGCGCCTTCGAGGAACTCGCGGCCGCCGAACCGGAGGAGCTGGTCGCCCTCGTCCACGAGCTGCTCCAGGGCACGCCGGGACGCTAGGGTCGGCCCATCGCGTTAGATAGCCATGGATCGCACAACGAAGAGTCCAGGGCTCTCGCAGCCCCTGGACTTCCGGGAGTTCGCTGCGACGCGGGGGCGTCACCTGGTCAGGACGGCGTACCTGCTGACAGGTGGCGACGCGTATCTCGCCGAGGACCTCGCCCAGGAGGCCCTCAGCCGGATCTTCGGGAAGTGGCGGCGGATATCCCGCCTGGAGAACCCGTCCGGATACGCACAGACCGTCCTGGTCAACACCTTCCTGACGCACCGGCGCCGGCGCAGCAGCTCCGAGCACGTCACCGACACCTTCGCCGAGGTGGCCGTCCGCGACCCCGACCCCGCGCTGCGGCTGACCCTGCTGCGCGCGCTCGGCGAACTGCCCCCGCAGGACCGGGCGGTGCTCGTGCTGCGGTTCTGGGAGGACCGCAGCGCCGAGGAGGTGGCCACCGCGCTGCACCTGAGCCCGAGCGGGGTCCGCTCGCGCAGTGCCCGGGCCCTGGAACGCCTACGGGCCGCGCTCGGCACCGAACTCGACGAACTCGACCACCACTGACGTGCGACGGGAGCCCTATCATGCCCTTTGACGACAACTTCTCTCAAGCACTGCGCGAAGCAGCCGAGTTGGCGCCCGAAATACCCATGGACACGCTGGTCGACGGCGCGCAGTCGCGCAGTCGCCGCCGCACCGTCCGACGGCGCACCGCGGTGGCCGCGAGCGCCGCCGGAGTGCTGCTCGCCGGTCTGGCTGTCACCCAACTACAGCCCAGTGGAAGCTCGTTGGCGACCAGCGACGGCCGCTCCAGCCAGATCACCGGGGCGTTCATGGACCGCACGTTCAAGTCCCTGCTGCCACCCGGCCGGGTCACCGAGGACCAGGGAGCCGGCATCGGCCAGGTGGACCCGCCCGGCGCCGGACCGCGGGCCACGCTCAAGTTCGACGACGGCCACGGCGCCGGCATGATCAACCTCTCCACCAACCGGGTCCCCGCACCGGTCGCCCGGGGCGCCCAGGACACCGAGTGCCCGGACCCGTTCACCAGCCCCGACGCCAACTGCGTGCGGACCGTCCGACCGGACGGCTCGATCCTGCTCGTCAACAAGCTCGCGCTTCGTCCCGGTGGCCCACTGACCTGGAACGTGACCTGGACCGGCACCGACGGCCGGCAGATACGGATCGACGAGTACAACTCGGTCACCGCCGCTCCCCCGACCACCCGGCCGGAGCCGCCGCTGAGCATCGAGCAGGTGACCGCCATCGAGACCAGCAGCGCCTGGGACCCCGTCTTCGAGCAGTTCGCCGCCCCGGCCAGCGGGGCACCCTCCCCCGGCACGCACGTCGCGCCACCCGCCGAGGTCATCGCCACCGCCGCCGCCCTGCTCCCGACCGGCGCCCAGCACAGCACCAGCACCGACGGGCAGACGTCGCCCGACACGGCCCACTTCACGGTCACCCTGGGCGGACACACCAGCGTGCTGCAGGTCACCGTCTACCCGAACTGGGACCAGGGCGGCAACGTCGCCCCCCACACCGTCTTCGAGGACAGCGCCAACGGTGGACCGCTGACCCGCACCCCGAACGGCACCGAGGTGCTCGCCCGCACGAGCGGAGCCGGCAGCACCCTCCACCTGATGGTCGACACCCTCCACCCGGACGGCACGCGAGTGACCGTCACCGAATGGAACGACCCCAAGGGCCACCAACCAGCAGGCGACCCACTGGCGTTGACACTCGACCAGCTGACCACCCTTGCCACCGGCAGCACTTGGCAGCAGTGAGGGCCGCTCGCTCAGGCGCCGAGCGCGTGCCCGATCGTCGCGTCCACGTGCCCCGGGATCTCCTCGTGACGATCACCGACGGTCGGCGTCCCGGTGGGCTCGAACATCAGGATGGCGGCGCCGGACGGCGCGTACGGCCGGTGCTCGGTCCCGCGGGGGACGGTGAACACCGCCCCCCGCGGCAGCCGGACCGTGCGCTCGCCGGCGGGCTCCCGCAGGGAGATGTGCAACTCCCCCTCCAGGACCAGGAAGAACTCGTCGGTGTCATCGTGGGCGTGCCAGAGGTGTTCGCCCTCGACCTTGGCGATCCGGACGTCGTAGTCGTTGACGCGCGTGACGATGCGGGGGCTCCACAGGGCGTCGAAGGAGGCCAGTGCGCTGCTCAGGAGGATCGGTTCGCTGCTCATGCGCCCATCCTCCGCCGTCTCGTCCGGCCGGCGTGAGTGCTAGGAATTGCACATGCCGAAAGAATCATCGCACGTCGCCTCGCAGGTAGCCTCGCAGGTGCACCGGGTCGTCGTGATCGTGGACGAGAACTCCAACCCCTTCGAACTCGGCTGCGCCACCGAGGTCTTCGGCCTGCGCCGACCCGAGATCGGCCGCGACCTCTACGACTTCCGGCTCTGCTCCCCCGAGCCCCGCACCCTGATGCGCGACGGCTTCTTCACCCTCACCGGAGTCGCCGAGCTGGAGGCGGCCGACACCGCCGACACCCTGATCGTCCCCAACCGCCCGGACGTCGACGTACCCCGCCGCCCGGCCGTCCTCGACGCCGTCCGGCGGGCGCACGCACGCGGCGCGCGCCTGGTCGGCTTCTGCAGCGGCGCCTTCACACTGGCCGAGGCGGGCGTCCTCGACGGGCGCCGGGCCACCGCGCACTGGCAGTGGGCGGACGCCTTCCGGGCCCGCTTCCCCGCCGTCCGACTCGAATCCGACGTGCTGTTCGTGGACGACGGCGACATCCTCACCGCAGCGGGCAGCGCGGCCGCCCTCGATCTCGGCCTCCACCTGGTCCGCCGCGACCACGGCGCGGAGATCGCCAACACGGTCAGCCGGCGCCTGGTCTTCGCCGCCCACCGGGACGGCGGACAACGCCAGTTCGTGGAACGCCCGATGCCCGACCTCCCCGACGAGTCCCTCGCCCCCGTCCTGGCCTGGGCCCAGGAACACCTCGACCAACCCCTCACCGTGGCCGACCTCGCCTCCCGCGCAGCCGTCAGCCCGGCCACCCTCCACCGCCGCTTCCGCGCCCAGCTCGACACCACCCCCCTGACCTGGCTCACCGCCCAACGTCTCACCCTGGCCCGCCGCCTGATCGAACGCGGCGAACCCAGCCTCACCCTGGTAGCCCGCCAAAGCGGCCTCGGCACCCCCACCAACCTCCGCACCCTCCTCCGCCGCGAAACCGGCATCACCCCCACCGCCTACCGCCACCGCTTCGGCCCGGCGGCGAACTAGCCGAGCCGACAATCACCCAGGTTGCACCCGGTGGTCCGGCACCACGCGCCCTTGGTGCAGCAACGGAGCACGCCGGAGTCGAGCCGCAGATGCGAGGGTGAAGGCAGAGAATCATCGCATCTGCCAGTGAAATTTGGATTTCACGCGGCACGTGCGAGTGTCGCGCGTGCCACTCGGGTACCACCTTCCCGGGCCACACAGCGCGGCCCGGGAAAGGAACGCCGATGCCCCGATCCGCCGCCACCCTGCTGCTGCACGGCCACCTGGACGAGCCGACCGAACTGACGGTGGACCAGCTCCGCGATCTCCCCGCGCATCGGGTGGAGGTGAGCTTCGACTGCCTGACGAGCGGTGAGCAGCGGCACGGCTTCGAGGGGCCGAAGCTCTGGGACGTGCTGCGGGCGGCCCGGCCGCAGATCGACTTCAGCGGGCGCAAGCAGCGCCTGCGCTACCTGCTCAGGATCACCGGGGCGGACGGCCACTGCGTGGTGCTGTCCTGGGCCGAGATCGACCCGGAGTTCGGCGGGCAGCAGGTGCTGCTCGCGACCAGCATCGACGGCGCGCCGCTGGACGAGAGCGGACCGCAGCTGGTGGTACCCGCCGACGCCTGCGGCGCGCGGTACGTCACCGGCATCACCCAGCTGTGGGTCGGGCCGGTGGAGGGCTGGTCCTAGCCGGCGGCAACTGCGGTCAGCCAGAACCCGTTGCCCGCTGTCGAGCCCCGTGAGAGCATCAGGGTTCAATTGGTCCGCCTCCTTTCGTTCACGCCTCGCAACGCGAATGAAAGGGTGCGGGCCGTTGCCATGTCCACAGCCTGAGAAATCCACCATGATCTGCGAACGGCAGGTACCGTTTGATGCACACACCAGAGCTGGCAGAATCCTTCATCGAGGATGCGGGCAACATCTTGGTTGCGCCTTCGATGGTGCAGGACAATGACCTGATCAGGGACTTCTTCGGCTCCACGATCACGCCGGAGGAGCTGGCTTCCGGTTCTCCCGACCTCGCGCAGAAGACCGTCTACCTGTGTGGCGATGTGTCCGGGATCAGCGGCAGCCACCTGCATGCGGCTGCCCGGGTCTTCGTTGTCCGGGAGCTGTCACACGGTTACCATGAGGGCGTCGACAAGCCTTGGACCCTCATCGACATCGGCCGAGTTCCCATCCGCGTACACGGCGCCGGCGTGTACTACCGCCGCTTTTTCGGTCTCGGCGCCGATCACTTCGGGCAGATCCGTGCGGAGCACGAGTTCCAGTCCCTGACGGAGTCCACCAAGCCTGGAACGGCTCATCGCAGCGGGATCTATCTGACGCCCGTCACACAAAACGGTGACGAACTGCACTTCCGCCTGCTTCGGTGCTCCACGAATCTCTCGGGGCCGACCGAGAGCTTTGGCCCGACCGACACGGGCATCGTCGACGCGTTGAACCGCGAGGCCGCCGGCGTCTTCCGGAACCAGGCACCGCTGAATCACGTCCTCGCGCAGATCTACCACAACACCCTTGCCACGGCCGAGCGCAAGCAGTCCAAGGCCAAGATCTCGGCCCATGCCGACAAGACCAAGGACATGCCCGCCAACGGCATCATGGCCTTCTGCACCTTCTATGACGGGCTCGACAAGCTGCAGCCCCTGGCCGAAGACGCCTTCGACTACGGTGTGAAGAGTGCCGGCGGGAAGGGTGCCAGCGGGCTGACCAAACTCCACTTCCGCCTCAAGGAGCGGACCGGGGAAACCGACGGACTCGCGCTCCCCCCGCAGTTCACCGTGACCCTCTACCCCGGCTCCGTGTTCTTCATGCCGCTGTCCACCAACCGCCTGTATTCGCACGAGATCCGACCCTCGACGTTGGACGCCGAGTTGCTCCCGACCCGCCTGGGATACGTGGTGCGCTGTTCGAGCACCGAAGCCGTTCACAAGGACGGTCACACATTCCTCAAAATGGCCGGAGATCTGGTGAAGCTGGGGCCACCCACACCGGACGGCATGGACGAGCTGCGCAGGCTGTACGCCGAGGAGAACAGGACCTCGTCCTTCATTGACTACGGCGACGAATTCCTCTTCAGCATGAACACGGGAGACTACGTTGCCCCTCGGCTCCAGGATCTCGGATGAGATCCTCTCGTTCACTCTGCCGACCGAGGAGAATCTCTTCGCGGAGCTGTCCGCGTCGGCTCGTCTGGAAGACGTGGGAAAAGGCCGGCGAGGCGCCGTGCTCACCAGGATCGACGAGGCGGGTGACGCTCCCCTCGTGCGTACCACCACCCGGTACAGCAGCCCGACGCAGCGTTTCGGGGCGGTGCACGAACGGCTGGCGCAACAGATCCAGGAACGTTTGGCACCTTCGGTCGACTTCAACAACGCTCTCATCGAGAGTTACACGAACGCTTACACGACCATGGGCAGCCATTCCGACCAAGCCCTCGATCTGGCCGACGAGTCGTTCATCGCCGTCTTCTCCTGCTACCAGCATCCCGAAGCGAGTCCGCCGAGGAAGCTGATCTTCGAGTCAAAGGGGACCGGTGGCGAGAGGTTCGAGATCCCCCTCGCCCACAACAGTATCGTGGCGTTTTCTGTCGACTCGAATCGGCGACTCAGGCACAAAATCGTCCTGGACCCGCCCGTCCGGACGACGGACAACCAGTGGTTGGGCGTGACCTTTCGAACGTCGAAAACCTTCGTTCGGTTTCGCGACGGACATGCCTACCTCCCGCAGGGTGCGCGCCTCACGTCGGCCGACGATGAGCAGAGGCGCGAGTTCTACCAACTGCGGCGCCGTGAGAACAACGAAACGGACTTCGCCTACCCCCTGCTGACGTGCACCATCAGCGAGAGCGATCTGATGCCGCCCGTCTGACCTCAGGACGAGCAGCGCAGACTGTCGGCCACGGTGTCGGCGAACTCCCGGGTCAGCGGGCTGAGGGCGTCCCACTGGCGGACGGCCCAGCCGGCGGCCAGCGGGGCCAGCATCGGGATCGGGATCAGGCGCAGCGGGCCGGGGACGGCAGTGGACCAGCCGGGCAGGGCCGGGACCACGGCGTGGCCGAGGCCCAGTTCGGCCAGCAGGATCGCGGTGTCCCAGTCGGCGACGCTCGTGGTGGAGGCCAACTCGATGGCATCACGGGCGAGTTGTTCGTCGAGGCGAGCACGGGAGATCGAGTTCGCGGGGAGCTGGATGAGCTGGATCTGCGCCAGGTCCGCCGCCTCGATGCTGGTCCTGGCCGCCAGCGGGTCGTCCGCGCGGACGGCGAGGACCCAGGGCAGTTCCATCACGGGCCGTTGCTCGATGCCGCGCGCGGGGGCTCCGATGGTGACCCAGGCGAGGTCGGCGGCGTTGGCGGCGAGCGCCTCGAAGCACCGGCGGCTGGAGTTCTCGGTGCGGAACTCCAGTGTGACGTTGGGGTGTTGACGCCGGAATCCGACGACGGCGTCCGCCATGAAATGGCGCACGGTGATCGCGCCGGTGGCGATCCGGACGGTGCCGGTGTCGCCCTGCTTCAGGTCGCGGAGTTGGCGCAGCGCGTGGTCGAGGTGGCCGATGCCCTGCGCGGCGGCCTGGTGCAGGATGCGGCCGGCCTGGGTGGGGGCGACGCCGCGCGGCTGCCGCTCCAGCAGAGTCAGCCCGAGTTCGGCTTCGAGTCGTTTGACGTGCTGGCTGACGGCCGACTGGGTGCGCGAGAGGTCGCGGGCCACGGCGCTCAGGTTGCCGCTCTCGCAGGCGGCGACGAAGACACGAAGATCGTCGAGAGTCATGGCACCAAACTAGAGCAGCACCCGAGGCAGCACCCAAGGTATGTCTTGGGTTGCTGGTAGGAAACCGGAGGATTGACTTGGATTTCCCTGCTGCACGACGATCGAGGGGTACCGAGGCGGCAACCCGTCCGGGGTCGCATCGGGGTTCCGGACACCGAGGCAGCCGCGGACGGGTGTCGACCCCAAAAAAACCTAAAGCGGATCAGCGGCCAGTTCGGCGCGGGCCTCGGTGAGCCAGTCGATCCAGGTGGCCTCCAGGCCGATCCCGGCGCGCAGCACCAGGTGGTGCAGGCGGTTCTCGCCGTCCGCCTTCCCGGCCGGGAAGTCACGCTCCTCGATCGCCGCGTAGTCGGCCAACTGTCGCCGGTGCAGCTCCAGATGGCGCTCCAGCTCGGCGTCGAGCCCGGCCGTGCCGACCACCGCGGCCGCCCGCAGGCGCAGCAGCAGCGCGTCGCGCACCGGCTTGGGGTCCTGGCGCTCGGCGACCCAGCCGGCCAGCTCCTCGCGGCCGGCCGGCAGCACCTCGTACTCCTTCTTCTGGCCCCGGGCGGGCGGTCCGGGAACCGCCCGGATCAGCCCGCCCTGCTCCAACTTCGCCAGCTCGCGGTAGATCTGCTGGTGGGTGGCGGACCAGAAGAAGCCGATCGACTTGTCGAACCGCCGCGTCAGTTCCAGCCCCGAGGAGGGTCGTTCGAGCAGGGCGGTGAGGATGGCGTGCGGGAGCGACATGAGAAGGATCCTAGGCCGCCCCCGGAACCTGAACAGCCGAAGCTCAGAGAGCAGCCGCCAGTTCGGTGCCCTGCCGGATGGCCCGCTTGGCGTCCAGTTCGGCGGCCACGTCGGCGCCGCCGATCAGGTGCGGCGTGCGTCCGGCGGCCAGCAGCGCCTCGTACAGGTCGCGCCGGGGCTCCTGGCCCGTGCACAGGACGACGGTGTCGACGGCCAGCACCTGCCGCTCGCCGTCCACGCTCAGGTGCAGGCCCTCGTCGTCGATGCGGTGGTAGGTGGCGCCCGCGACCATGGTGACGCCGCGGTGCTTGAGCTCGGTGCGGTGGATCCAGCCGGTGGTCTTGCCCAGGCCGGCGCCGACCTTGCTGGCCTTGCGCTGCAACAGGTGGACGGCACGCGGCGACGGGCTGCGCTCGGGCTTGCGCAGGCCGCCGGGGGTGCTGTGCTCGGGGTCGATGCCCCACTGCTGGTAGAAGACCGGCGGGTTGAGGCTGGCCGCGTCGCCCGGGTCGGTGAGGAACTCCGCGACGTCGAAGCCGATGCCGCCCGCGCCCAGGATGGCGACCCGCGGGCCGACCTCGGCCTTGTCGCGCAGCACGTCGAGGTAGCTGACCACGCTGGGGTGGTCCTCGCCCTCGATGCCGGGAGCCCGCGGGGTGACACCGGTGGCGAGCACGATCTCCTCGAATTCCGAGCTGGTCAGCAGCGAGGCGGTGACGGCGGTGCCGAGCCGGACGTCCACGCCGTACTGCTCCAGCTGGTAGCGGTAGTAGCGCAGCGTCTCGTCGAACTCCTCCTTGCCGGGGACCCTGCGGGCGACGTTCAGCTGCCCGCCGATCTCCTCGGCGGCGTCGAAGAGCGTGACGCTGTGGCCGCGTTCGGCGGCCGTGACCGCGAAGGCGAGTCCGGCGGGGCCCGCACCGACCACCGCGACGCGCTTGCGGCGCCGGGTCGGCGTCAGGAGGAGTTCGGTCTCGTGGCAGGCCCGCGGGTTGACCAGGCAGGAGGTGATCTGGCCGCTGAAGGTGTGGTCCAGGCAGGCCTGGTTGCAGCCGATGCAGGTGTTGATGCCGGCGGACCGACCGTCCGCGGACTTGGCGACGAAGTCGGGGTCGGCCAGCAGCGGACGGGCCAGCGAGACCAGGTCCGCGCAGCCGTCGGCGAGCAACTGCTCGGCCAGTTCGGGGGTGTTGATCCGGTTGCTGGTCACCAGCGGGATGCCGACCGCGCCCATCACCTTCTTGGTGACCCAGGCCCAGGCGCCGCGCGGGACCGAGGTCGCGATGGTCGGGATCCGCGCCTCGTGCCAGCCGATGCCGGTGTTGATGATGGTGGCGCCGGCGGCCTCGATCTCCCGGGCCAGCGTGACCACCTCCTCCAGGGTGGAGCCGCCGGGGATCAGGTCGAGCATGGAGAGGCGGTAGATCAGGATGAAGTCCGCGCCGACCCGCTCGCGCACCCGGCGGACGATCTCGACGGGGAAGCGGATCCGGTTGCGGTACTCGCCGCCCCAGCGGTCCTCGCGCCGGTTGGTGGGGGCGGCGATGAACTCGTTGATCAGGTAGCCCTCGGAGCCCATGATCTCCACGCCGTCGTAGCCGGCCTGCCGGGCGAGCTGCGCGGTCCGCGCGAAGTCCTCGATGGTCTGCTCGATCTCCTCCTCGGTCAGCTCGTGCGGGACGAACGGGCTGATCGGGGCCTGGATCGCGCTGGGCGCCACCAGCTCGGGGTGGTAGGCGTAGCGGCCGAAGTGCAGGATCTGCATCGCGATCCGGCCGCCCTCGCGGTGCACGGCGGCGGTGACGGTCGCGTGCTGCGCGACCTCCTCCTCGGTGGTCAGCTTGGCGCCGCCGGACCACGGCTTGCCCTGCTCGTTGGGGGCGATCCCGCCGGTGACGATGAGGCCCACCCCGCCGCGCGCCCGGGCGGCGTAGAACTCCGCCATCCGCTCGAAGCCCTGCGGGGCCTCCTCCAGGCCGACGTGCATCGAGCCCATCAGCACCCGGTTGGGAAGCGTGGTGAAGCCCAGGTCGAGCGGGCTCAACAGGTGGGGGTACTCGCTCATCAGGGGCTCCTCGGACGCGGACGCAGACGGTTACCCCACGGTAGGCCGCCGGGATGATCCTCTGCAACTAGTTGCATAAGAAATGCCGCTACCCAGCTGCCGCTCCCGGTCCACAGGGAATCCACAAGAACAGCCGCTATCGTCCCCCCCGGCCGGACATGAGGAGTGGTGACAGGTGCACGGACGGGCGCTGAACGGGCGTTACGAGCTGGTCGAGATACTCGGCGTCGGCGGGATGGCCACCGTGTGGCGGGGCCTGGACCACGTGCTCGGGCGCCAGGTCGCGGTGAAGGTACTGAACGGCGGACTGGCCGACGACCCGCGCTTCGCCGAACGGTTCCAGCGCGAGGCGCAGCACGCCGCGATGCTCACCCACCCGGGCATCGCGATGGTCTTCGACTCGGGCGTCGACCAGGGCTCGCCGTACATCGTCATGGAGCTGATCAACGGGCAGCCGCTCAGCCGGCTGACCACCGGGACCGCCGGCCTGCCGGTCGAACAGGCGGTGGCGATCGCCGCCGCGGTCTGCGAGGCGCTGGGCGTCGCGCACGAGGCCGGGCTGGTGCACCGGGACGTCAAACCCGCCAACATCATGATCACCGACGACGACGCCGTGAAGGTCGTCGACTTCGGCATCGCCCGGGCCGGCTCCTCCGGCAGCCAACTCACCCAGACCGCCACGGTGCTCGGCACCGCCGCCTACCTCTCCCCCGAGCAGGCCACCGCCAAGCCGCTGGACGGCCGGTCCGACCTCTACGCGCTGGGCTGCGTCCTGGTGGAGATGCTGACCGGGGAGCCGCCGTTCAGCGCGGAGACGGCGGTCGCCGTCGCCTTCAAGCACGTCTCCGAACCGCCCGCCCCGGTCACCGACCGGCGCCCGGAGGTCCCGCCCGCGCTGGACGCGGTGGTGCGGCGGCTGCTCGCCAAGGACCCGGACGATCGGCCCGCCGACGCGGCCGCCGCCAGAGTGGAGCTGCTCGCCGCACTGGCGGCCCCCACCCGGCAGCTCGATCTCACCCCCACCCCCACCCCCACCCCCGCCGCCGCATCCGCCCCCGCGCGCAGGCGCCGTTCGCGCCCGCTCGCGTACGGAGCCGTCGGGCTGGGCGCGGTCGTCGCGATCACCGCGATCACCGCGTTCGTGCTGGACCGGCCCGCCCCGCAGCCGAGCGCAGCACGTAGCGGCACGTCGGCGACCACCGTGTCCGCCGTGGACAGCACCGACAAGCAGAGCCCGGCCGTCGGCCTCCAGCAGCTGCGCGCCGAGGTCGGCCCGGCGCAGCTGCCCGCCGACCGCCGTCAGACGCTGCTCAAGTCCCTCGACAACGCCTCCGCCGCGCTGGCCCAGGGCCACCCGCTGCTCGCCGAGCCGCCGCTGCAGAATGCACAGGACGTGGTACGCGAACTCGTGAAGAAGCGGATCGGCGACGCGACCACCGAGCAGACCTGGCTGCGGCGGCTCGGCGTGCTGACCACCGCCGTGCACCGGGACGGCAGCCTGCCCGTCCAGCCCGCCGCTACCCCGAACGGGTGAGGGTGACCACCGCCGACCTGGGCGGATCCGCCGAAGCGTTCGGCCGGGGGCCGCACGTCACTACGCTCGAATCCGTGACGGCAGGCAGTACGGAAGCGACGGCGGGCGACAGCATGAAGGACCGCGGCGCGGTGAGGACCGACGACCGCCCCGACCCGGGACGACCGGCGCCGGAGCGCGGACCCGTGCACCGGCTGGTGCGGCTGCTGCGAGTGCTGCCCCGCCGCCTCCCACTCACCACGGGGTACGTCCTGGTGCTGACGCTGGTGGCCTGGTGGCTGGCCGGTCAGAGCCGGCGGGGCCGGGCCAGCTTCATCCGGCACAACAGCAGCAACGTGCACCACATGGAGGTCGGCAAGTGGTGGACGCTGTTCACCAGCGGCCTGGTGGTGGACGGGGTGCCCGCCTGGGTCGGCATCGCGGCGGTGGCCGCGGTGGTCGGGCTCGCCGAGTGGCGCTGGGGCGCGGCCCGGGCGGGCGCGGTCTTCGTCTTCGGGCACCTGGGCGCCACCCTGCTCACCGAGGGCTCGATGTGGGTGATGCTCGCCACCGGCATCCCGGGCGCGCTGTCGCACGCGCGTGACGTCGGCATCAGCTACGGCCTGGTGGCCACCGCCGGCTGCCTACTAGCGCTCGGCCCCCGCCCGGCGCGGCGCTACGGATTGCCCGCGCTCGCGCTGGCGCTGGCCGTCACCTGGGGGTTGGACCAGGGGCTGGCGGACGCCGGGCATCTCATCGCCCTGGGCCTGGGCGTGCTCGCCTCCCGCTCCACCCTGTTCCGTCCCGCGCCCGCACGGCGCTAGTGCCGCGTCAGGCAACCTTCGCCCCGTCGCGACGCCCGGCACGCACTCTCGCCGCACCGGACGAAAGCCCAAGTACGTCCAGTACGAGGACTTCCGCCCGGCACGCCGAGAGCACGCACCGGACGCCGCTCCTCGCCGGGCAAAGGTTGCCTGACGCGGCACTAGAGACCGGTGACCCGCAGCGTGAGGTTGAGGCGGCCGGAGGTCAGGCCGCAGTCGGGGTCGCCGGTTCCCGGGAGGACCCGCGGGACGCCGTGGTAGGCGAAGCGGGACGGGCCGCCGAAGACGAACAGGTCGCCCGAGGCGAGTTCGAGGTCGGTGTACGGCTTGTTGCGGTTCGTGGTGTTGCCGAAGCGGAACACGCAGCTGTCGCCGATGCTCAGTGAGACGACCGGCGCGCCGGACTTCTCGTCCTTGTCCTGGTGCATGCCCATCCGGGCCTGGTCGTCGTAGAAGTTGATCAGCGCGGTGTCGGGGGTGTAGCCGTCGCCGGCCGCCGGGTCCAGGTACGCGTCCACCAGGGCGCGTCGGCCCAGCTCGGCCAGCCAGTCGGGGAAGTCGGCCACTCGGGCGCCGTTCACGTCGCCGGCGGTCCGGGTGTAGCGGTAGGGCTGCCAGTGCCAGCCGAGGCACACCGTTCGCACCGACATCACCCCGCCGCCCGGCAGGGCGGTGTGCCGGATCGGCACCGGCCCGGTGGCCCAGGCACGGCAGGCCGCGACCAGCTCCCGCTGCCGTTCCGGGGACAGCCACCCGGGAACGTGCACCGCGCCGGGCGCGAGCACCAGCCGCGGGCGCGGGATGAGCGCGGACATCAGGACACCTCCGTCACGACGGTCACACCCGCAAGGGTAGGTCGGACCGTGCCCCGCACCCCTATATTGACCACACATCGTCAGGCATCGGCCGCCGGCCGTCCGTCGAAGCGCTGCCCAGCAGCAGGGCGTCGACGGCGGTCGCGGACGGGGACGGTACAAATGGCGGTGCACCCACCCCGTGAGCAAGACAGGAGGCTCAATGGCCCGCAGACCACGGCCGATCGATCCGACCGACGGTCCGTTGCCGGCGTTCGCGTACGACCTCCGGACCGTGCGCGAGGAGGCCGGGAACCCGACCTACCGCGCACTCGCCGGACTGGCCGGGTTCAGCGCCACGACGCTGAGCGACGCCGCCGGCGGTGTGCGGCAGCCGAGCCTTGAGGTGACGCTCGCTTACGTCGGCGCGTGCGGCGGCGACGTGACGCTCTGGGAGAGCCGCTGGCGCGAGCTCGACCGCCTGCTGGCGAGCGAGCGCGAGCAGCCCGCGGACGCACCCGAGGCCGAGGCCGAGCCCATACCCGAGGCCGAGCCGGCCGCGGCGATACCCGTAGCCGCACCGGTCACCGAGCCCGACCCCCAGCCGAAAGCCCAGGAGTCCGCGAACGGCGTCTTCCGGATCGAGTCGCCCGTCGGCAACGACGACGAGAAGCCCGCGGCCCGGACCGGACGCCGCCGCTGGGCGCCGTGGGCCGCGGTCGCCGCCGTGGTCCTCCTGGTGGCCTCCGCCCTGGTGATCGGACGGCTGCCCGGCAAGGCGCACCCGGCCCCGGCCCGGGCCACCAAGGCCGCCACCCCCGCCGTACCCTGCCCGGTGTCCACCCCGGCCCCCGGCGCCTTCAGCGGCTCCACCTACACGATCAAGACCAACGTCCGGGCCGGAGCCAACCTGAACGCGGCCGTGGTCCAGGAGGTACCGATCGGCTGCACGCTGTACTTCAGCGGCTACTGCCTCGGCGATGTCGCGGTGGACGCGTTCCAGGGCGACGCGGACATGCGCTGGCTGGAGCTGACCGGCGGCGGGGTGGTCGCCTCGGCGGTCATCCACGGCAACCCGCCCAGCAGCATGGCGCCGACCCCGTGCACCGACAGCGTCCCGACACCCACGACGCTCTCGCTCGCCGTGAACCCCGGGCAGGACGGCGATCCCGACACGGTCGACCTGCTCGCCACCGGGCCGCACCTGTGGATCGCGGGCTTCGCCGCCTACTACGCGTCCACGGGCGGCGGGTCGGACACCGCACCGCAGTGGCACCAGCTCGGCTTCACCGACAAGACCGTCCTGTCGGCGGAGTGGCGCTTCGGCCCGCTGCGCGGCGACCCGGCCAACCCGGGTCCGATCCCAGTGGTGGCGGTCTCCTGCATGGCCGGGCAGGCGCCGAACGACGTCATCGACGCCCGGCTGTTCCAGCCCACCGCGCCGACCGCCTCGCAGCCGACGACGCTGAGCCCGGCCGACCGGGTCAAGGCCGAGCAGACCGCCTGCGGCTACTTCCGCCCCTAGGAGGCCTAGGAGGCCGTCACTCTGCGCGGTCGAGCGACCACGCAACTCCCCGCTTTGTCCGAAGTTGATTGACCGATCCGCTCGAACCGTCCCGGACAACGTTCCCCGGGATACAACAGAAGCGCAGATCGGAGGCCCTGTCACGGGTTGTCCGGTCGTGGAGTCCGGTCGATCGACGGAGAGAGGGAAGCGCGGATGGAGTTCGGCATCCTCGGCCCACTGCTGGTCCGGGACGACGCCGGGAGGACCTGCGTCGTCCCGGCGGCCAAGCAGCGCGTCCTGCTGGCCGCTCTGCTGGTGCGGCCAGGGCAGCTGACGCCGGTGGAGCTGCTGGCCGAGGTGGTCTGGGACGGCCGACCGCCGCGCAGTGCGGCGGCGGCCCTGCGCAACTACGTGATGCGGCTGCGCCAGGCGCTGGGCGCGGCCGGGGAGCGGATCGAGACCCGGGCCGGCGGCTACCTGATCCGGGTCGAGCCCGGCGAGCTGGACGTCCAGCGCTTCGCGGCGCTGCGCGACCAGGGCGCCGCGGCGCTGCGCCGGGGCGCGTTCGAGCAGGCCGGCGCCCGGCTGGACGAGGCCCTCGGCCTCTGGCGCGGCGCCGCCCTGGTGGACGTGCCCTCGGACCTGCTGCAACGCGAGGAGGCCGAGCGGCTCGCCGAGCAGCGGCTGCACACCGTCGAGTCGAAGCTGGAGGCCGAGCTGCGGCTGGGCCGCCGGTCGGTGGTGCCGGAGCTGCGCGCGCTGACGGCCGCGCACCCGGGGCGCGAGCGCTTCTGGGCGCAGCTGATGACCGCGCTGTACCGCGACGGCCGCCAGTCGGAGGCGCTGACCGCCTACCAGCAGGTGCGCCGGATCCTGGCCGAGGAGATCGGCGTCGAGCCCGGCTCCGAACTGCGCGACGTCCACCAGCGGATCCTGTGCGCCGATCCCGTCCTTGACGAGCCGGTGGTCGAGGAGCCGCCGGCCGCCGCCGCCGAGCCTGATCGCTTCGCGGCGCCGCTGGTGACGCCGTTCCAGCTCCCACCGGACCTGGCCGACTTCACCGGCCGCGCCGCCGAGCTGGCCGAGCTGACGGCCCGGCTGACGGCGAGCGGCCGGACGGCCCCGTTCGTCGCGGTGCTCTCCGGACAGCCCGGGGTGGGCAAGAGCGCGCTCGCCGGGCACGTCGCGCACGCCGTCCGCGCCGGGTTCCCCGACGGCGTCCTCTTCGCCGACCTGCACGGCGCCGACGGCGTCCCGGCGCTGCCGTGCAGCGTGCTCGGCAGCTTCCTGCTCGCGCTCGGCGTCCCGCTCCAGGCGCTGCCGGCCGGCCTCGACGCGCGTACCGCGCTCTACCGGTCCGTGCTGGCCGAGCGGCGGGTGCTGGTGGTGCTGGACAACGCGTGGGACAGCGTCCAGGTCCGTCCGCTGCTGCCCGCCGACCCGGCCGGCGCCGCGCTGGTCACCAGCCGCACCCGGCTGGTCGACCTGGTCGGCGCGCAGCCCGTCGAGCTGGCGCTGCCGTGTGCCGACGAGGCGGTCGAGCTGTTCGGCCGGGCCCTCGGCGCATCTCGGGTCGCGGCCGAGCCCGCGGCGGCGGCCGAGCTGGCGGCCGCCTGCGGACGGCTGCCGCTGGCGCTGCGGATCTGCGCCGCCCGGCTGGTCGCCCGGCCGTCCTGGGAGATCCGCCATCTCGCCGACCGGCTGGCCGACGCGTACCGGCTCTTCGACGAGCTGCGGGTCGGCAGCCTCGACGTCCGGGCCGGCTTCGCGCTCAGCCACGACGCCCTCGCCCCGGCGGCCGCCCGCGCCTTCCGGCTGCTCTCCCTGCCGGACGGGCCGACGCTGGACGTGGAGGGCGCGGCCCGGGTGCTGGAGACCGGACCGGGATACTGCGAACAGCTGCTCGAAGAGCTGGTCGACGCCCACCTGCTGACCTCCACGGCGCCCGGACGGTACGGGTACGACAGCCTGCTGCGCGCGTTCGCGCGCGAGCAGAGCCTGCTCCTGGACGGCGAGCAGGACCGGGCCCGGGCCCTGGGCCGGGCGCTGCCGGTCCGGCTCGCCCTGGTGCCCAGTCAGCGGACCGGCGGTTGGTCACCGCTTCTGGCTGCTCGTTGACCCGCCCGTCGGAACCGTCCAGCTGCTGTCCCGGGCCCGCAGTGCTGCGCGCATCATTTCCCAACCTCGGCATTCCGCAGGTCATGGGCTTGTTCCGCGGCCGAATACCGACCCCTGTACGGCATTCGGGTCCGCGGTCAAGATCCCGTCGGTGACAGCGCGGGACGGTGGTCCCGTTGCGCTGTCTCCGCCATCGTGCCGGGTGCCGGTATCGCGGCCGTCTCAGCTCCGTATCGCGGGGTATCGGGCGCGTCACGGCACTTCACCGTCGGGGTCACTTCACCGTCAGGGTGCCCTTCATGAACGGGTGGATGGTGCAGTTGTACGGGTAGCTGCCCGCGGCGGCGGGGGCGGTGACGGTCGCGGACTTGCCGGGGTCGATGGGTCCAGTGTCGAAGGCCTTGGCGCCGGTGGCGGTGAAGGTGTGCGCGGTGGAGTCGTCGTTGGTGACGGTGATCGTGGTGCCGGGCGCGACGGTGAGGTTGGCGGGACTGAAGGCGAAGTTCTTGATGGTGACGGTCGAGCCGCCCGCAGCAGGGGAGGACGCGGGCTCGGAGGACGCGGACGCGGAGGGTGACGCCGGGGCCGGGGTGCTGCTGGAACTGGAGCAGCCCGCGAGACTCAGCAGCGCGAACGCGGCGCCGGCCGCCAGGATGCTGCGCCGAGGACGGATGAGGGTCAGGGACATCGGCTGCGGCCTTTCGGAGATCGCCCTGGCGGGGCCGGGACCGGGAGGGGGTATCCGGTACCGACCCCGCCAGGGAGTACGGAGGGTGCGTCGGACAGGGTGCGTCAGACGGTGAGCAGGCTCGGGCTGGCGGCCTTGTCGACGGGCAGGAAGTCGTCCGGGACGGGGTACTGGCCGAGCACGTAGTTGAGGATCGCGGCGTGCATCGCCTCGACCGGGGCGATGCTCGCCGCGGTCTGGATGCCGGCCGGGCTGGTGACGTTGTAGGTCGCGAAGAGGTACGTCTGCGCGGCCTGGTCCTCCAGCGACAGCGCCAGCTTGGCGACCGTGGTCACGTCGGTGGCGGCGCTCAGCGCCTGGAGCGTCTGGGCCTGGTTGGAGAGCGGCACGTCGGTGATCGCGGGCTTGCCCGCACCCGTGAGGACCGCGTTCCAGGCCTTGGCGTGGTCGGCGTGCTGGGCCATCGCGGTGGTGACGAAGTTCGCCACCGCCGGCGGCACCGTGCCGAGCTTGCCGGCCGTCGCCGCGTCCAGCGTCGCCTTGTAGGCGACAACCGCCTGGTTCTCCAGGGCGGTGGCCAGCGCGACGACCTGGAGGTCGCCGGTGTACTGGCCGCCCGAGGCCGAGGGCGAGCCCGACGGGGGCACCGACGAGTCGGACTTGGCGCCGCTGGAGCAGGCGGCCAGCACGAGGGCCGCGGTGGCACCGCCGGCGCCGAGCAGGAAGCGCCGGCGGCCGGCGTCGGCGGCCCGGCCGCTGCCGCGGCCGGCCCGGATCTCCTCGGCGAGGTCGCGTGCGCCGGCCCGCATCGCAGGCAGCGTCTCCTGGTGGGCCTGCTCCATCTCCCTGGTGAGTGAGGAGAGTTCGCGTTCGCTGATCGGCAGCTCCCAGCTGCCCCGGCGAGTGGTCACTGAACGGCCCCTTCGCTGATCGGCGACGCCGACGTGGTCTTGTAGAACGCGTCCGGGAATCCGACGCTGCCCGCGGCCGCGGGCAGCTTGGCCGGGTCGACCGGAATCGTGACCAGATCCGCCGCGTTGCCGGCCAGCAGCGCCTGGACGGCCAGCAGGACGGCCCGGTGCTGGGCCTCCACCGGGGCAACCGAGGCGAACAGCTTGCGCAGGTCGCCGTTGCTGACCTGGCCGACGTTGGCGGTGTAGGTCTGGGCGGCCACGTCCTCCAGCGAGATGGCCAGCTTGACCACGTCCGCCGGGGTCTTGATGGTCGGCAGCGCCTGGTCGACGATCGCCTTGTACTTCGGGTCGGGGTTGTTCTGCGCCTTGCCGCCGGCCTGGACCGCGGCGGCGTTGAACGCCTGCGCGTGCGCCTGGTGCTGCTGGGTGGTCTTGGTGATGAAGGCCACCACCGTCTTGTTGCCGTCCACGATGAACGGCAGCCCGGCGGCGGTCTGGTAGACGCTCACCGCCAGGTTCTCCAGCGACGCCGCGGTCTGCAGCGCCATGATGTCGTTCGCCACCGAGAAGACCGCCGAGCCGGAGGCCGAGGCCGAGCCCGAGGCCGAACTCGACGGCGAGGTCAGTGCGGAGGCCGAGGCCGACTCCGACGCGGACGGCGAGACCAGCCCGGAGGCCGACTCCGACGCGGACGCAGAGGGCGAGGCCGCCAGGGCGCGCGAGGTGCCCAGCAGCGCCGCCATCCCGGCCATGCCCGCCAAGGTGCCGCCGCGCTGCCACCAGCGGGCGGGGCGCGGCTGCGCGGACTGGGCGAAGTCCGCCAGCGCGCGGTGCGTGATCCGCACCGCGTCGCTGTTCAAATCCTCTGACTGCTCGGTCAGTTCTTCGAGCAATCGGGTGTCGATGCGCTCTCGGCCCATCGCTCCCCATCTCTTCCGGTGCCCGTCCTCTGTACGGGCATGTCTGCGCAGCATTCGGCGCCGGACACCCACCGGATGGCCCCGCTCACCCGTTTGTCCGTCAGGTTCATCCTCACGAGTGAAAGGCGGGGTTCTTGGCCGACGGCCATTCAGGGGGATAAGGTTAGCCTTACCTAACTTACTGGAGGGCCGGTATGCATCCCACGAACACCCGAGCGTTCGGGCCGACCGACGCCGAACAGGTGCGCAGCATCCTGCACGCCGCCACCTCGCTGACGGTGACCACGGATGCGGGTCGGCACGAGCTCTACGGCTCACGGCTGCTCACTTTCGGGCCCGGCCCCCGGCGCGGACTCGACCACGGCATGCGACTCGCGGTGCCGGCCGGCAGCCGGCTCGCCGACGAGGCGTCGGCCGCCGCCGCCGGCGTACCCGCCCTCCTCGAATGGACCGACGTCGCCCCGACCGCCGTGCGCGCCCGGATCCGCGGTCGACTGCGCCTGGCCGCCCGGCTCGGACGACCCGAGCCGGCCGCCTCGGACGACCTGACCAGCGTGCTGCTGGAGCCGAGCCACGCCCTGCTCGGCACCTCCTGCGGCGACTCCCCCGTCGACCTGCACGCCATCGCCCGGGCCGAGGCGGACCCGCTGGCCGCCCACGAGGCCGCGCTGCTGACCCACCTGACGGACGACCACGAGGACTACGTGGCCGCGCTCAGCCGCCTGGTGGACGCCCACCTGCTGGTCGGCGTCACCCGGGTGCTGCCGCTCGCGGTCGACCGCCACGGCCTCGTGCTGCGCCTCGAGTACCTGCACGCGCACCGCGACGTCCGGCTGCTCTTCGACGAGCCGCTGCTGGACGTCGAGCACGTGGGGCACCGGATCCACGCCCTGCTCACCGCAGCCAACCCGCGCACCCACCGGCCGCGGCTGCACACTCATCCCCGCTGACCGGGTCCGGGAGGCGGCTGGCCTCCCGGACCCGGCGCGGCGTCACTCCGCGGTACCGCCCGAGCCGTTGCCGGCCGCGGGGCGGCGGCGCAGACCGAGCCACGCCCCCGTCGCCACGCCGAGGACGCCGACCACGATGCCGGCCACGCCCAGTGCCCGGGCCGTCGAGTCGTCGGCGGCGCTCTTGGTCGTGGTCGTGGCAGCCGGAGTGGCGTCGCCGTCCGGTACGGCGGCGGTCAGCTTGAGGGTCGGCGCCGGGTGCTCGGGCTCCGGCTGGCCGGGCTGGGTGGTGTCGATCCAGCGGACCACGTTCCCGTTGGAGTAGGTCTGCAGCGCCTTGAAGACCAACTGGTCGGTGCCGGTCGGCAGCTGACCGAAGTCCACGGTGAAGTCCTGGTAGTGGCCGGGCGCGATCGTCCCGCCGGTCCAGGTCACCTGGGAGACGACGTCGGTGATGGTGCCGTCGTCGGTCTTGATCGGGGTGGCGAGCTTGGTGGTCACGATCTGGTCGGTCCAACCCGGCACCGGCGCGATCAGCGCCGAGGCGATCGGGTGGTCGGTCGGGAAGTAGAGCTCGACCTTGTTCGTGCTGGCGGTGTCGTCCTCGTTCGGCACCCGGAACGCGAAGGACTGGTCCGAGGCGCCCTGGGGGGCGGCGGACGGCTGCACGGTGACGTGCGCCGAGGCCGGGCCGGCCACCAGCAGGACGGTGGCGCAGGCCAGCGCGGAGAGCGCGGCGGCACGGCGCGGCAGGCGGGTCTTCTGGGACATCGGTGTGTTCTCCATCGGAGCGGGGCACGCGTCGGCGACTGCCGAACGGTGCCCGGTGGCAGGGGGTTAGTGGTACGCCCCTGCCGGCGGCCCGCGCCGGATCACCGAGTGCCGCAGCAGCAGCGGGGTCGGCAGTCGGTGCGCGCCGTCGTCGTCCCAGCCCGCCGGAAGCCTCCGGGCCGCGGGCGCGGCCAACGCACCCGGACGGGCGGCGGCCAGCAGCAGCGCACTGCCGACCGCGGCGGTGCAGGCCCGGGCGGCGGCGTCCGCCGCCTTGGCGGTCATCCGCACCAGCCGCCAGATCGCGGCCTCGCCGCGCCGCAGCCACCAGCCCGCTGCCAGGGCGGCCAGCAGGTGGGCGGCCAGCATCTGCGCACTCATCCCCAGCAGCGCCGCATGCGCGTGCGAGGGCTCGGGCGGCGCCATGCCCGGCATCGCCGCCATGCCTGCCATGCCGGGCATGGCCGGGGTGCCGGGCGCGGCGGGCTGCGCGAGCTGGAAGAGCAGGTGCAGCGCCGCCTGTGCGCCGAGGAGTCCGACGCAGAGCGCCCGGAGCGAGCGCTCCCGCCCGGCCGCTGCGGTCGCCATCGCGCAGATCGCCAGCCAGCCGAGCAGCAGCGCGGGCAGCGGCAGCGCACCACCCGAGGCGAAGACGTGTCCGGCCGCCGACAGCACCACGCACACCGTCGCGAACGGCACGGCCCGCAACACGCGCAGGCCGAGACCGGCCCGCGCCGGCAGCGGCGCAGCCGTGGCGGAAGCAGCAGGGGCGGGGGCGAGAGCGGCGGCAGGCATGGCGGAGACATGATGCCATCCGAGCTCTCACGGCCCACCCGGGGATGCCAACTTGTGACGCCGAGTAGACGGAACCGGCCAATCGACTTTCCGTGCCGACTCACCGTGCGATGTGAACGAGCGGTGAAGGACGCCCGGCGCAGCCAGCGCACTCACCCGGCGCACGGACGGCGCACGGACCGCGGCCCGACCGTCCGTACGCGGCCGAGGTGATCGGCGGAACATCCGGATCCACCAGGGACGGCTGTGCCGCGCGCCGCCCGCCATGGAGGTCATCAGGCGGTGACGGAGTGAGGCCGTCCGGATGCGGCGCGCAGTGAACCGAGGTCAACGCCGCCGTCCATGGTCGAGTTGGCAGGCCCCTGACAGATTCAGCCAAAGCCCCGAAAGGCCCTGGCAGGGCCTGATGGGCACGGGCATGCTGCTCAGGGCCGGAGCGCCTGGCCAACTCCCCTGCGCCGGCAACCCACTTCACCCTGGAGGGGCACCCAGTGGACACCCGTTACGAGGCCTACTCGTTCGCCGACCCGCTCTTCTACGACTCCCCGGTCCGCTGGGGAGCCCCGGAGGAGTTCGCGGTCGTCGGGGAGCCGCTGCCGGACGGGTGGGTACAGCAGGACCGCGGAATCTGGGTCGGCATGCACCCCCGGGGCGCGCGACTGCCCGAGCAGGGCTGGAAGATCCATGTGTCGGCCTGCCTGGACAACGCCGTGTCGGTGCTGACCACGGTCCGGACGTACTGCCTGGGCGACCGGCTACCGTTCAAGTTCCTGCGCGGCCTGCCCCTGGTCCAGTTGCAGAACGCCAAGTACGCGGCGCGCGGCTCCAGCGGCAAGTTCTGCACCCTCTACCCCCTGGACGACCGGCAGTTGGAGCGATGTCTGGACGTTCTGGGCGCGCAGCTCGCCGGGCAGCCGGGGCCCTACATCCTCAGCGACCTGCGCTGGGGCGCCGGCCCGCTGCACCTGCGCTACGGCGCCTTCGTGGAGCGCTGGCGCCGCTCGGAGACCGGCGAGGCCGAGCTCGCCTTCGCCGATCCGGACGGCAACCTGGTGCCCGACGTGCGGGCCGCGGTCTTCGAACTGCCCGACTGGGCGCCGGTTCCGGACGTGCTGCGACCGGCCCTCGACGAGCGGCGCGCCGCCCGCTCCGGCAAGCTGCCCTACCAGGTCGAGCGGGCCCTGCACTTCTCCAATGCCGGGGGCATCTACCTTGCCCGCGACCCCGGGACCGACCGGCAGGTGGTGCTGAAGGAAGCCCGGCCGTACGCCGGCCTCGACCAGCGCGGCACCGACTCGGTGGCCCGGCTGCACCACGAGGGCGAGATCCTCCAGGCCCTGGCGGGCGTGCCCGCCGTCCCCGCCCTGATCGACCGACTGACCGCCTGGGAACACCACTTCCTGGTGCAGGAGTACATCGAGGGCGACACGCTGAACAGCTGGCTGGTGGCCAACTACCCCCTGGTGCACCCGGGTCGGGACCCCGAGGAGCTGGCCCGCTACACCGCCCAGGCGCTGGCCCTGCTGGACGAGGTGGCGGCCGGACTGGCGCAGATCCACGCCCGCGGTGTGGTCTTCGGCGACCTGCACCCGCGCAACCTGATCCGCCGCCCGGACGGCCGGATCGCCTTCATCGACTTCGAACTCTCCAGCCTGTCAGCAGAGTTCGTCCGCCCCGCACTGGGTGCGGCCGGCTTCGCGGACCCCGGCCTGAGCGGCACCGACCTGGACGAGTACGCGCTGGCGGCACTGAAGCTCTGGATGTTCCTGCCGATGCAGCAGCTGCTGGCGCTGGACCCGGACAAGGTCGGCGAGTTGATCGACACCGCCGCCGAACTGTTCCCGCTGCCCGCCGAGTTCCTCGACGACATCCGCCGCCGACTGGAACAGCCCGCTGCGTCCGTCTCGGGCACCCGGGTGCGCCTCCCCCGCGCCGAGCGCGCGCGGCTGACCTCCCTGCTGACCGCGCCCGATCCCGACTGGCCGGCCCTGCGCGCCTCGCTCGCCGCCGGCATCCTGGCCACCGCCACCCCCGAGCGCAGCGACCGGCTCTTCCCCGGGGACGTGGCCCAGTTCGGCGTGGACGCCCTCGGGTTGGCGTACGGCGCGGCCGGTGTGCTGTACGCGCTGCACGCCAGCGGGCACGGGGTGGACGAGGAGCACGTCCGCTGGCTCCTGCGCGCCGAGCAGCGGCGCGCCCCGCGGCCCGGCCTCTACACCGGCAGCCACGGCGTCGCCTACACCCTGGACCTGCTCGGCCACCCCGCCCCCGCCCTGGACCTGCTCACCAGGCTGCTCGAACTCCCGCTGGAGGAACAGGGCCTGGACCTCGCCGGCGGGCTGCCCGGCACGATCCTCACCCTGCTGCACTTCGCCGGCCGGACCGGTGACACCGAGCTGCTGGACCACGCGCTGTCCGCCGCCCGGCTGCTCGGCGAGCGGCAGGACAAGCGGGACCCGGCACCCGGCGATCCGGCGGGCCTGCTGCGCGGCGCCGCGGGCCAGGCACTGGCCTACCTCCGGCTCTACGAACAGAGCGGCCAGGAATGGTTGTTGGAGCGCGCCGGGGAGTCGCTCGGCCGGGATCTGGCGCGCTGCGTGACGACCGCGGACGGCAGCCTTCAGGTGCAGGACGGCGTGCGGGTGCTGCCCTACCTGGAGTCGGGCAGCACGGGCATCGGCACCGTCCTGAACAACTACCTGGCGCACCGGCCCGACTCGCCGTTGGCGTCCAGCGAGCAGGCCATCCGCCGCGCGGCCGAACCGGAGTTCGTCGTGCTGCCCAACCTGTTCAGCGGGCGGGCCGGACTGATCGCCTACCTGGCCGGGCTGCGTCAGGGGCCGGACAGCGAGCGGATCGCCGCGATGATCGACCGCCACCGCCGGCAGCTGTCCTGGCACATGGTCCCCTATCAGGGCCATCTCGCCTTCCCCGGTGAGCAGTTGCTGCGCCTCTCGACCGACCTGGCGACCGGCTCCGCGGGCGTGCTGCTCGCGCTGGGCACGGCTCTGGCCGGCACGCCGGGTCTGCCGCTGACCGCCCTGCCCGGACGCCGCTGACCCGCGGCACCCCACAGACCCCCGGCGACCCGCCGGGTTGCACCGTCCCACCCGAACAGAAGGAGAACGACCATGGAGATCCTCGACCTGCAGGGCCTGGAGCTTCCCCAGGAGGAGAACCACGACAACGCCAGCACGCTGAGTGTCCTCAACTGCGGCAACAGCACGGTCAGCACGCTGCTCTGCCTGTAGCCCGTGGGCGCCGGCCCGGGAGACCCAGCGGCCTCCCGGGCCGGACCCGTTCCTCGCACCTCTACCGGAGGACCAGAGCTGATGGACACCTCGGACCGGCTGCTCCTGGACGGCCTGCGGGCGGCCGCGCCGCGCGCCGCCGTTCTGCTGGCCGCCCTGCTGGTCGACGCGGTCGCGGTGCTGCTGCTGCCCGCGGCACTCGCCCACGCGGTGGACGCGGTGCTCGCCGGCCGGTCGAGCGGCGCGGCCGTCCCCTTCCTGGCGCTGCTGGCCGTGGCGGTACTGGCGGAGACGCTCGCGCAGTTCGCCGACCCGTGGTGCACGGCCGGGGCGACCGCCGCGCTCAGTCGCCGGCTGGCCCGCCACACACTGGCGCTCGGCGTCCCCGGCACCCGGCGGTTCAACGCCGGCGACCTGACCGGGCGGCTGATCAGCAGCGCCCCGGAGTCCGGTTCCGCGCCCGCCGCCATCGTTCAGGCGAGCACCGAACTCCTGGTGTCCCTGGGCGGATTGGTGGCACTGGCGCTGATCAACCGGTGGCTCGCGGTGGTCCTGCTGCTGGGCGCGCCGGCCGGCACCGCGGCCGTCCGGCACTTCGTCCGGCGGGTCTCGCGCAGCGCCGGGGACTACCAACTCGCCCAGGCCGCCCTGCTGGCCAAGCTGCTCGACGCGATGGGCGGCATCCGCACCATCCACGCCGCCGGCACCCACGCGCTCGAAGTCGAGCGGGTGCTGACCCCGCTGGCCGAACTCGACCGGGCCGGGCGGGTGATCTGGCAGAGCCAGCGCCAGGTGCAGTGGCGCACCTCGCTGCTGCTGCCCGCGCTGCAGATCGCCGTCATCACGGTGGCCGGCTACGGCGTGAGCGCGGGCCGGACCACCCCCGGTCAACTCCTTGCGGCCGTCGGCTACACCACGCTCGCGCTCGGCTTCCTCGGCAGCGCGGGCAGCCTGCTGGGCCTGGGCCGCGCCCGGGCGGGGGCCGCGCGGATCGCCGAGGTGCTGGCGGCGCCCGCGCTGCTCCCCGGCAGCCGCCCGCTGCCGGCCGGGCCCGGCGAGCTGGTGCTGCACGAGGTGACGGTCCGCCACGGCGGCCGGACTGTCCTCGACCACGTCTCGCTGACCGTGCCCGCCGGACGCACGCTCGCCCTGGTCGGCCACTCCGGATCCGGCAAGTCCACCCTCGCCGCGCTCGCCGGCCGGCTCGCCGACCCGGACAGCGGTCAACTGCTCCTGGACGGCGTGCCGTTGCACGAGCTGCGCCCCGAGGAGCTGCGGCCCGCGGTCGCGTACGCCTTCGCCCGCCCGGCCCTGCTGGGCGCCACCGTCGAGGAGGCGCTGCGCTGGACCGACGAGCCGCAACCGAGCGCCGAGCAGGCGCGCGAGGCCGCCCGCAGTGCGGAGGCCGACGGCTTCATCCGGCGGCTGCCCGGCGGCTACGGCTGCGCGCTCAGTGCCGCGCCGATGTCCGGCGGCGAGGCGCAGCGCTTGGGCATCGCCCGCGCGATCGCGCACGGCGGACACCTGGTCGTGCTGGACGACGCCACCTCCAGCCTGGACACCGCCACCGAGAGCCGGGTGGACGAGGCGCTGGACCGCGCGCTGGCCGGCTGCACCCGGCTGGTGGTGGCGCACCGCCCGGGCACCGCCGCCCGGGCCGACCTGGTCGCCTGGCTGGACGGCGGGACCCTCCGGGCGCTGGCCCCGCACCGCGCGCTCTGGCAGGACCCGGACTACCGCGCACTGTTCGCCCCGCCGCTGGACACCGGGGGCACGCTCTGAACGCCCCCGGCTGGCGGCTGCTGGCGGATGAACTGCGCCGCCACCGCAGGCCGCTGGCCGTGATGACCGCCTGGACCGCGGCCGAGGCGCTGCCCGCCGCACTCTCCGGCCGGCTGATCGCCCAGGCGCTGGACGCCGGCTTCCTCGCCGGCCGTCCGCTGACCGGGCTGGCCTGGCTGCTGGCCTTCGGTGCGGTCACCGTCCTCGGAGCGCTCGGCTCGCGCCAGGTCTATCCCCAACTGGCGGATGTGGTCGAGCCGTTGCGCGACGCGCTGACCCGCCGGGTGGTGGACGCCACACTGCGCAGCTCCGCCGCGGACCCGGCGCCGCCCGACACCGCCGCGCTCTCCCGGCTCACCCGGCAAATCGAGACGGTGCGCGACAGCGTGGCCGGGCAGTTGCTGATCGTCCGTCAGTTCGCTGTCACCGCCGTCTTTGTGCTGATCGGCGCCGCCTCGCTGGGCACCGCGCTGCTGCCGCTGATCGGGATCCCGCTCGCCCTGGCGCTGCTGGTCTTCAGCGGCACACTGCCCCCGCTGGCCCGGCGCCAACGCGCCCTGCTGCGCGCCGAGGAGGACTTCGCCCGGCTGGCCGCGGACACCTTCGGCGCGCTGCGGGACGTGGTCGCCTGCGGCGCGGTGCGGCGCAGCGGCACAGCGCTGGAGGCCGCGATCGAGGTGCAGCACCGCGCCCGGACCCGGCTGGCCGCGCTGGGCACCGTACGCCGACTGGCCGTCGCGCTCGGCGTCCACCTGCCGGTGGCGCTGATCCTGCTCGACGCCCCGCGCCTGGTCCGCGGCGGGCTCAGCGCGGGCGACGTGGTGGGCGCGCTCGGCTACCTGACAGTCAGCCTGGAGCCGGCGCTGCGCACGCTCGTGCAGGGACTTGGCGCCTCCGGCCTGCGGCTGACCGTCGCACTGGACCGGCTGGCCGAGGCTTCGGCGCCGCCACCACCACCGTCGCCGCCGGCACCGCTGGCCGAGGCCGTGCCGGTCGGCTCGGGCCTGGAACTGGACCGGGTCGGCTTCGCGTACCACCCGCAGGCCGAACCGGTGCTCGACGGCCTCAGCCTGACCGTCGCGGACGGCGAGCACCTGGCCGTGGTCGGGCCGAGCGGCATCGGCAAGTCCACCCTGGCGAGCCTGCTGGCCGGGCTCACCGCCCCCGGGACCGGGACGATCCGGCTCGGCGGTGCGCCGCTGGCCGCGCTGAGCGCCGAGCGGCTGCACGCCGCCCGCGTGCTGATCCCGCAGGAGGCCTACGTCTTCGGCGGCACCCTGCGGGAGAACCTTGGCTACCTGTGCCCCGGCGCGGGATCCGCCGCGCTCGACCGCACCGCTCAGCTGCTCGGTCTGGACGGCCTGCTGCATCGGCTCGGCGGCCTGGACGCGGCTGTCGACAGCACCCGGCTGTCGGCGGGCGAGCGCCAACTCGTCGCGCTCGTCCGCGCCTACCTCTCCCCCGCCCGCCTGGTCGTCCTCGACGAGGCCACCTGCCACCTGGATCCGGCCGCCGAGGCCCGCGTCGAGGACGCCTTCCACCGGCGGCCCGGCACGCTGATCGTGATCGCCCACCGGATCAGCTCGGCCCAGCGCGCCGACCGGGTCCTGCTGATGGACACCCCCGCACCCGCGCTCGGCACCCACCGCGAGCTGCTGGCCGGCTCCGCCGGCTACCGCCGCCTGGTGGGCAACTGGTCGGGGCCGCAGGCTGCGGCAGCCGGTCGGCGGGGGCCGGTCGGCTAGGGTGCAGGGGACCCCGTTCTTGCCTCGCCCAGGAGACCGCACCCGTTGTCCGAGAACCGCGACCACGCCCAGCCCGCCACTTCCGGGGACCGCGCGCACCTGCGGGCCGACTGCGAGAGCTGCTTCGCGCTGTGCTGCGTCGCTCCGGCCTTCTCCGCCTCGGTGGACTTCGCGATCAACAAGAGCGCCGGCCAGGCCTGCCCCAACCTGCAGACCGACTTCCGCTGCGGCATCCACACCGAGCTCCGGCCCAAGGGCTTCCGCGGCTGCACCGTCTACGACTGCTTCGGCGCCGGCCAGCGGGTCTCCCAGGTCACCTTCGGCGGGCAGGACTGGCGACAGGCCCCCGGCACCGCGCGGCAGATGTTCTCGGTGTTCCCGATCGTGCGGGACCTGCACGAGCTGCTCTGGTACCTGACCGAGGCCCGGTCGCTGCCCGCCGCCCGCTCGCTGCACGGCGAGCTCGGCCGCGCGCTGGAGCAGACCGAGCTGCTGGCCCAGGGCAGCCCCGAGGAGCTGGCCGAGCTGGACGTGGCGGCCCACCGGCGCGAGGTCAACACCCTGCTGCTGCGCGCCGGCGAGCTCGCGCGGGCCGGGGTGAAGGGGAAGAAGAAGGACCACCGCGGGGCCGACCTGGTGGGCGCCCGACTCAAGGGCGCCGACCTGCGCGGCGCCAGCCTGCGCGGGGCCTACCTGATCGAGGCGGACCTGCGCGGCGCCGACCTGCGGCTGGCCGACCTGATCGGTGCCGACCTGCGCGGCGCCGACCTCTCCGGCGCGGACCTGACGGACGCCGTCTTCCTCATCCAGTCCCAGCTGGACGCGGCCAAGGGCGACGCCGCCACCAAGCTGCCGCCCGCGCTGACCCACCCTGCGCACTGGGCTCGCTAAACGCCTGTGGGCATGAGCCAAAGTGAACGCAATTCCGGACAGTCTCGTAACAGCTTTCACGTCAGCTGATGACATCCGGGGCTCGGGCTGCCTCAATGGACCAGCCCTGCTTCACCGTTCCTTCCGAAGGGACCATCATGCCCGTGATCAACCGCCTGTTAGGGACAGCACTCGCGGCCGGAGCGCTCCTGCTCGCAGCCGTCACCCCCGCCGCCGCCCAGCCGGCCACCGTCACGCCGCCGCCCGTGGCGACCTACTACGCCTACGGGCTGAGCGCCTTCGAGGCTGTCGCGATCGAAGGGGCGACGGCGGGCGCCGACCAGCAGGCCAACGCCGCAGGCTTCGCGACGAGCCAGTGCCAGCAGATCGGGGAGTGGGCAGCCCCGTCCATGATCCCCGGACAGCCGATCCACTGGAACGCCAGGGTCGAACTCCTCTGCAAGACCCCGCCGCCCCCCGGCACCGTCGACCTCGTCCGGTTCCTCGGCACGGACCACATGAGCACCACCGGGAACCCGCCGGCCGGCTACAGCTCGGAAGGCAGCCTCGGCTACCTCGACACCAGCCAGGCCCCCGGCACCATGCCGCTCTTCATGTGCACCGAGCAGGGCCACACCTTCACGTCCTCGGACACGCACTGCGAGGGCCAGGGGTTCGTCCAACAGCTCGGCTACGTCTACTGGGCGCCGCCGGCCGGCATCTCGGTCAAGGTGCTGATGCGCTGCTGGTACAGCGGCGGCCTCTTCGACTCCAACGACCCGAACTGCGAGGGTCAGAACATCTCAGGGCGACTGGGCTACATCCTCGCCTAGGCCCTGGCTAGTCGGACGAGTCGTCCGTTCCGCCGAGCTGCCCGCTGATGTCGGGGACGGTCGCGTTGACCGCGTCGGAGACCGGGCTCAGCGGGTCGCCGTAGTTCGGGTAGGCGCCGGCCGGCACGCTCACCTCCACGTAGGCGAGGCGCAGTGTCGCGGTGAAGCGGTAGCCGCCGTGGCCGTCCTTCTCCAGGTACCACTGGACGTTGTTGACATTGGGGCCGGTCGACTCCTGATTGGCCTGCTTGTTCAGCGACTTGGGCCGCGGCACCCCGCAGCGCAGCACGGTCCGCGGCGAGCTGTTCCAGACGGCGACGTACGGCGACGGGTCGGGGGCGGTCCGCTGGTGGCCCTCGATCGCGCCCGGCAGGGCCTTCGCCAGTGCCTGGCAGTAGCCGGCCACCGCGCCCGTCGGGGTGGGCGCGGTCAGCGGCGGCTGCCAGCTGCCCCAGCTCTGGAACAGCAGGGCTGAGCACGCCAGCAGTCCGAGCGGCAGCGACAGCCACCGGACCGGAGCGGGCAGTGCCGCGAGGGCGCGGATCGGACGCTGGAATCGGGCCACCGGGACATCGTATGTGCACCCCGTTTGCGCCCGGTCGCGCCCTCCCCCGGGGTCTCTTCGCCCACCCCCTGGCGTACACGCGACGGCAGCCAGACGATAGGCCCATGGGCAATCGGCGGGTGACCGCGCAGGGCCCGCCGCCGGCTCCGGCACCGGGCCCCGGTTCGCTGCGCCGCGACCTGGCCGGCCCGCTGCGCCCGCTGCTGGCCGGCCAGTGCCTGGGCCAGGGGGCGGACGGACTGGCCCAGATCGCCTTCGCCCAGTTCGCCCTGTTCGACGTGGGGCACGGCGCCACACCCGGACGGATCGCCGCGGTGCTCGCGGTGACCCTGCTGCCGTTCAGCGTCGTCGGCCCGGTCGCGGGCGTGCTGATCGACCGCTTCGACCGGCGCCGGACCCTGATCGCGATGTCGCTGGTGCGCGCGCTGCTGGTGGTGGCCGGCGCCGCCGTCGTGCAGGCCCGCTCCACCCCGGCCGCCTACGTGACCGTGGTGCTGCTGCTCTCCTCCTCCCGGTTGGTGCTCACCGCCAAGGGCGCCGTGCTGCCGCGGACCGTGCCGCGCGCACGGCTGGTCCCGGCGAACGCCGCGTCCGCGATCGCCGGGATGAGCGCGGCGTTCGTCGGGGCGGTCGGCGGCTCCCAGCTGGTCGGCCACTCGGCGGTGGCCGGCTTCCTGGTCGCCGGCCTGCTCTACGCCGCGTCGGCCGGCGTCTTCAGCACCGTGCCGCCGCTCGGCGGGCAGCGCTCCTGGCAGCCCGGCGAGGCGCTACTGCCACGACTGCGCCGCGCCCTCACCGACCTGGCCGACGGCGCCCGCACGGTGGGCCGCACGCCCGAGATCCGGCGGCCGATGTTCAGCGTCGCCGCGCACCGGCTGCTGCTGGGCGCCGGGTTCGTGGTGCTGATCCTGGTCGCGGACGGCGAGTACCGGCTGCGCGCCTCCGGGTACGGCATCGCGCTGGCGGTCACCGGCGTCGCGTCCTTCGCCGGCAGCATGGCGGCCACCCCGCTCGCCGCGCGCTACGGCGCCCGCGCGCTCGTCCCGGCGGCGTTCCCCCCGGCGGCGGCCGCCGCGTACGTCGGCGGGCTGGCGCCCTCGCTCGGCGTGCTGATCGCCTGCGTCGGCGCGGTCAGCTTCGCCTTCGCGGTGCTCAAGGTCGCCTCCGACGCGCTGATCGGCGGGGCCACGCCCGACGCCGTGCGCGGACGGGTGTTCTCGATCTACGACATGCTCTACAACACGGCCTTCGCGCTCGCCGGACTGGCCATGGTGCCGTGGTGGCACCAGGGGCGCGAGCGCGCCCTGCTGTGGTGGGTGGCCGCCGCGTTCGCGATCGGCTGGCTGGTGGCCACCGCCTCGGCGCGCGGCGTGCGGCTGCACCGGCCCGGCCTTCGTCACCGACCGCTGTGGCCGCGGTGGCGCGGACGGGTCTGCGCGCTGCCGGCCGGGGCGCTGCCGGTGCTGGTCTTCCCCGCGCCGTCCTGGTGGTGGCTGGCCTGGGTGGTGCTGGTGCCGCTGCTGCTCGTGGTGCGGGCCGCGCCGAGTCGGCGCGAGGCGATGGTGCGGGCCTGGTGGGGCGCGGCGGCATTCGTGATGGCCACCCAGTACTGGCTGCTGCCCGACGTCGGCCCCGCGATCGTCCTGCTGGGCGCGCTGCTCGGCGCCCTCTGGCTGCCCTGGGGCTGGGCGGTGCACCGGCTGCTCGGCGCACCCGTCACCGCACGGCGGGCCGGCGCCGCACTGCTGGTGGTGCCCAGTGCGTGGAGCTGCGCGGAGGCGGCCCGCTCCTGGCAGAGCCTCGGCGGGCCGTGGGCGCTGCTCGGCGCCAGCCAGTGGCGGCAACCGGAGATGCTCGCCTCGGCCTCGCTCGGCGGGATCTGGCTGACCGGGTTCCTGCTGGTGGCCGCGAACACCGCGCTGGTCGCGGCCCTCGTCGCGAAACCCGTTCTGCCCTCGCGGCGGTGGCGGCTGCGCGGGACGGCGCTGCTGGTGGCCGCCGCCTGCGCCGCGACCGGGCCGGTCTGGGCCGCGCTGCGCACCGATCCGCCGGTGCAGCGCACCGTCGAGATCGCCGTGGTCCAGCCCGGGGTGCTCGACTCCCCCACCGCCCGGGAGGCCGCCGAGGAGGCCGCCACCGCCCAACTGGCCCCCGGCGCGGACCTGGTGGTGTGGGGCGAGAGCAGCGTCGGCGCCGACCTGAGCGGCGACCCGGACCTGCTTGGCAGGCTCCGAGCGCTCTCCGCCACGGTCGGCGCGGACCTGCTGGTCAACGTGGACGCCCCCGCCGCCTCGGGCGGGGGCTGGTACAAGCAGTCCGTACTCATCGCCCCGACGGGCGTGGCCGGCAGCTACGAGAAGACCCGACTCGTCCCGTTCGGCGAGTACATCCCGCTGCGCCCGCTGCTGGGTTGGACCGCCCACCTCAGCAAGGCCGCCCAGACCAACCGCCGGCGCGGCAGCGGCATCGTGGTGCTGCACACCCGTTCGCTCACCTTCGCCCCGCTGATCTGCTTCGAGTCCGCCTTCCCCGACATGGCCAGGAACGAGGTCGCCAAAGGCGCCCAGTTGATCGTCTACCAGACCAGCACCTCCAGTTTCCAAGGCAGTTGGGCGCAGCCCCAGCACGCATCACTGGCCGCGGTCCGCGCCGCGGAGACCGGCCGTCCGGTGATCCAGTCCGGACTCACCGGCGTCAGCGCCGCCTTCGACGCCCAGGGCCGCCAACTCGCCTGGTACCCACCCTCGTTCCGCGGCTCCTTCACCGTCCAGGTCCCGCTGACCTCCGGCACCACCCCCTACGACCGCACCGGCGACTGGGTCCTGGCCCTCGCCTTCACCACCCTGGCAGGCGCCGTGACCGTCGCCACCCTGCGGCCAGACCGACCTTTCGGGCGAACTGACGGCCACGACAGCCCGACTTGGAATCTCTAAGTTCTGGCACCGGCAGCGGCGACTTGAAAGACGAATCGAAGGGTCGCCGCATGCGTCGACCCTCGACGATCAGATTCGACCTGATCCGATCAGATCCCTGCATCAGATGACCCGAATATGTCATTCAATGCGATAAAGCGAACGCTGATGCCGCACACCTTCCCATCGTCCGCCGCCTTCTCCATGATGCTCTCCAGGGGATGGCCGAGTCGACGGCTGCTGAGGATTCCAACGCGGCCGCACTGGTTCCCCATTCATTGGAGATGAAAGTCATCACGTATGACAGGACGATATGCGAGGCGAGGCAGTGATCACAGCTAGCCCTGAGGGCCCCTTTCGCTCTCCGGACCCACTCGATCAGCAGCGAGAGTGGATCGACGCGGCCCTGGCCACGCCAGAAGTCAATCTCCCCCGAGGGGCTCTGGAGAACATCGCGCCATTCCTTGTGGATTCGGCAGAGACGCTCAGCGGCCCGGACGGGAACAACGTCCGCAGGCTCCGCAGGGATATTCTGCGCCGCATTTCCACGGATGCCGGAGAGATGGTTGTCGCTGTCGTCCGCATGCACGGCGTCGGGGGCATTGTCTGGGAGCACAACGAACGGATCAGTTCTTCCTGGCACTCCGCAGCCGACCCTTCCGCCCTGCGGATGGAACAGCGTTCTCTGGCGCGAATCCGACCGTACAGCCGCATCGGAAAAGCTGGCCAGGAGAAGGATTTCGCCGCACTGGAGAGCTCCGTCGAGAGCCGGGAATGGCTTGTCGCCAACACCGTGAAAGCGGCCGAGGAGCTCTCCACCAGGGACGGCATGCGACCTTACGATCTTCGTGAGGACCTCGTCCTGAACGGCCAGCAGGAACCGGGTCTCTATCTGGCGCAACATATCCTGCTCGATGATGCTCCGCTGGAGGACGCCCAGGGCCGCCCGCTTCATCCTGCCGAGCACTGGGCCTGGATGGCGGTCCGCGGAAACAATCGCACCAAGCAGCGGCAGGAAATCTACGGCGTGACATCCGCGCAGGTCCTGACCGGGATGCCGGTCGCCAAGCTGGGAGGGGACGGCGAGGAGGTCGTATTCGACCCGAACAACTGGCTCCCACGACTTTCGGGTCTTCTGAACAAGCAGTACGAGGAACACGTCTCACAGCCGGACCCGTGGGATTCCAGGCTGACCACGCCCGGTTTCCGGGCCGCCAAGGTCGCGGTGGTGGAGGCCCATCTGGTGGTCGGCAGTCCGACGCCGCGCCGCCTCTACCGGATCGCGCAGATGAGCAACCGGCGAGACCATGTCCATCCACCCCTCGAATTCACACCGAACGACCGCGGCCGGGCACTCGGACGAAGCGTCCTGGGAACATATGCCGCGGAATCGGCCCTGAACGAAAGGGTTGCTGAGGTACTGTCAGGAGCAGCCCCGATCACGGAGCTTCCTGGGGTGCCCGAGGATGCCTCCGTCTCGGAGCTGCGCGACCTGCGCTCGATGCTCCTGCTCGGGGAGTTCTTCCCGACCGACCCGCGAAAGCGCCATCTCATCAGAAGGTCACTGAGCGAGTCCCCGCCCTCCCAGTTGAGCGCGCCGGAGGTCAATCGACGTGCGCGCGCCTGGTCGGCCCTGACGTCGGAGAGCTATCCCCACCCATGGAACCCGAGGATCGCCGAGGTCTTCCAGCTCAGTGAGATCCGGGACGGCATCACCCTCTCCAGGCGCCGCCTCCCGGACCTGCTCGCGGCAGCGGACATCGATGGCGAGGCTTTCGAGGAGCTGATCGCCTATCGCGCGGCCCACTGGCTCGCCGCCTTCGACATCATCGATGCCGACCGGGGCTCACTGACCGGCCAGAAGACGGACGACGACGGAACCAGGGCCGACCGAGTCCGACGTACCGTCAAGAACAACCTGAACGCCATGCGGAACAACCGGCGCATGGCCGTCGGGGTGATGCGGGAGTTGGCGGCCGCCATGGACGAGGGCGACCGCAGGCCGCGCAAGGTGAGCCCCGCGGGAGTCCCGCTGCTGGAACCGATGAACCGCGCCTGGTTCAATCGCGAGTTCCCGAAGGAATCCGGCACCCGGCCTCGCAAGCCCCCGGCTCCCGCCACACGTGCCACCTCAGCGGACTCCCCCGGCCCCGCTGAGACCCATCCGACGCTCTGGACACCGGCGGACCGGGCACCCGTGCCCACCGAGGCTGCCCGGGAAGCCCCGGCCACCGGTGAGTCCGAGCCTCCGCTCAGCGCAGCGCGGCGACCGACCGCAGAACGTCCGGTCGCCGAACGATGGGCCGACGCACTGCAGGACCACATCACCCGACTGGCCGCAGAGACGGCGGCGATTCGGGCGCTGCTGACCCAGGTGGGAGAGCGGGCACACCAGCAGTCCGTCCGCTTCGCTCTCAGCCGGCATCAGACGGACGAGGCGGCCTACGGAATGTTGGGGAGCGAGGTCGAACTGCGCAAGTTGCGCGTCCTGATGGAAGGCATGACCGAGCCTGCATGAGAACTCACCGCCGTGCGGTGTCGCCGAGTGAGGCCTGCACGGCGCCCGCGAGGATCGCGCTGCCGGTCATGTCGAGCGCGGGCTCGCTGCTCTGCCAGGAGCGGACGTCGTCGACGTACTCGGCGCCGTGACCGGTGAAGGCCGTGAACGCGTCCCTCTCGCACTTCTTCATGCCGCCCTGCAGACTGCCCAGGCCGCCGCTGAAGTTGCCTGTGCCGTTGGGGCCGTTGACCACTGCTCCGGTGTCCACGGGTGCGGCGCCGTTGAGCGAGCCGGAGAGGTTGGGGAGTTGGGAGCCCATGCAGTCGGGGAAGGTCGTCCCGGCGCCCACCATGAAGCTCGTCCCCCAGGCATTGCCTCCCATCAGCCAGTTGCGCTGCTGGGAGGCGAAGGCGGCGAACTGGGTGTCGCCGCTGGCCTTCTGGTAGAGCGCCTCGGTGGAGATGAAGCCGAAGGTGTGCGAATCCACGTCGAAGGAGGCGTAGTTGCCGCCCTCGCGGAAGACGTCCGAGGCCGCTACCTTGGCGGCCGAGGCGACCTGGGCCTTGAGGTCGGCGACCAACTCGGCGCTGGTGACCGCGAGTCCGGACGTGTTGGCGGCCTTGGCGAGCGCGGTGACCAGGTCGGCGTGTGCGAGGGCGCTGACGTCGTAGAGGTTGAGGGTGTCCTTGCCTGCGTCGCTCTTGAGGTAGTCGGCGGCCCAGGTGGCGGCCTGGGTGAGGTAGGGGGTGTAGGTGGCGGCGGGCTCGCCGAGGGCCTGCTGGGCGAGGGCGATCTCGGTGGCGCCCAGTTCCATCGCGTCGTGCCAGATGCTCTCCGGGTAGTACGCGGCGGGCGCCGCGGACTCCAGGGTGGCCGACGGACTGGTGTTCGCCATCGCGTAGAGCGAGGTGGCGTCGGCCAGTTCGGCGGCGGCGCCGGCCGGGTCGGTCGCGGCCTCGGCCTGCGCGGCGAGCGCGAAGGAGGCGGCGACCCGGCCCACCAGGTCGGGGGCGATCTTGGTGCCGGGCGCCGCGGCCTCGAAGACCGGGCGGTGCGCGGCGGCGTACCGGTCGGCGCTCGCGGTGTCGGAGTCGTCGGCCTGCGGCAGCCGCCACAGGTCGTGGTCGCCGAGGAAGCTGCCACTGGCGTTGCCGCTGCCGATCCCGACCTGGAGGTAGAGCGTCTTGGTGGACGGGTTCCACATCTTGTTCAGCCAGCTGCTGCCGTACCGGGCCTCGGCGGAGAGGGCGGCGGGGGCCGCGCCGCCGAGCGCCCGGGCGGAGGCGTAGAGCAGGTCGTCGGCGTAGGAGGTGGTGAAGGTGAACTTGAGGTAGTCGCCGGCGTCGAACCAGCCGCCGCTGACGTCCACCGGTCCGCCGATCTTCGTCAGCGAGGAGCCGTTGATGATGTCGCCGTTGCCGCCGGACTGGAAGCTCGGCGTCTGGTAGACGCTCGCGGCGGCGTCGTTCAGGTGCGAGGGCCGGCGGTTCAGTGCCCCGGCGATGACGTTCGAACCGTCGCGCTGGTTCTGGTAGAAGTTGACGCCGTCGGAGACCAGCGTGCCGTAGAGCGCGGCCGCGCTCTCGATCCGGAAGGTGTCCGAGCTCGCCGTGACCGGCCCGCCGACGACCAGGTGGTAGCTCCCCGTGGCCGTGACGCCCGAGAAGTCGATGGGATAGACGTCCGGGTACGCCGAGTTCCAGGATCCGCGACTGGCGCTGCCCACCGTTCCGCTCGCGACCGTGGCGCCCGCCGCGTTCACCACCTTGTAGGTCTCCCCCGAGAGCGCCCCGGAGGCCATCAGGTAGCCGATCTTGCTCTCGCCCGTCGCGTATCCCACCTGGTCGGTGCGGAGTTGAGCGGTGGTCGCGGCGTGGGCCGGCACCGCCGCGTACGGGAGGACCGCGAGCACGAGGCCGCCGCCGACGGCGAGCGCCGTCAGCGCGGTGGGGCGATGGAGGTGTCGTCGGTCCATGCCGGGCTCCTCAACTGTTAGTTAACTTTCCTTACTTGACCCGGGACCGTACTGACGACACCCTCGACCGTCAAGAGCCGCCGCACGGCGGACAACTGGGAGAGTGAGTGGTGTCCGACCGTTCCCGCAAGTACGACGCGGTGCTCTGCGACCTCGACGGGGTGCTGCGGCACTGGCCGGCCATGGACGAGGTCGAGCGCGACCACGGGTTCGCGGCGGGGGCGGTCCTGGGGGCGGCCTTCGCGCCCCACCGGCTGCAACCGGCGATCACCGGCGCGGTCACCGACGATCAGTGGCGGGCCGCCGTGGTCGCGGACCTCACCGCGAGCTGCGGGTCCGCCGATCGCGCCGGCGCAGCCGTCGCGGCCTGGTCCGCGATGCAGCCGCGGGTCGACCAGGAGGTGGTGGACCTGCTCACCCGCGCCCGCCGCACCACCACCCTTGCGCTGCTCTCCAACGCGACCACCCGACTGGAGCAGGATCTCGACCGGCAGGGCCTGGCCGCCCTGGCGGACGTCGTGGTGAACACCGCCCGCGCCGGCGTCGCGAAGCCCGATCCGCGGATCTATCGGATCGCCGCCGAACGGGTCGGCGTCGCGGTGGAGCGCTGCCTGTTCGTCGACGACAGCCTCGACAACGTCCTCGCGGCGCGCGAGGTGGGCATGGGCGCGGTGCACTTCCGCGGCGTCGAGGATCTGCGGGGAGCTCTGTCGGCGGTTTTCGAGTCGCGGGCGGCGCGGGGCTGACGCAAGCTGACGGCGGCGGCTCGCGTTCCGGCATGATTTCTTTCTTGCAGAACTAATCTGCCAGCGATTACATCGCCGTACGAATATGTCGAAGTGCGATGTAATCTCAGCATGTGAACCGACGCAGCACCTCCGGTGCCTTTGGCACCCCCACCGGCGCCGTCGCGGCCGCGCCCCGCATGCGTACCCTGCTGACCACCGAGCGGCCGCGCCCCGACCTGATCCGGGAGCACCCACTGGCCTGGCGGCTGGCGGTGGCCACCGTCTGCTTCGGCGCCTTCATGGGCCAACTGGACGCCAGCATCGTCACGCTGACCTACCGGCCGCTGCGCACCGAGTTCCACTCCACACCGGCCGGCGTCGAGTGGGTCTCGCTGGCCTACCTGCTGACCCTGGTCGCCCTGCTGGTGCCGGTCGGGCGGCTCTCCGACGTGCACGGCCGCAAGCTGATGTACCTCTACGGCTTCGCCGTGTTCACCGCGGCCTCCGCCGCCTGCGGGCTGGCGCCCAGCCTGACGCTGCTGGTCGTCTTCCGGGTCGTCCAGGCCCTCGGCGCGGCGATGATGCAGGCCAACAGCGTCGCGCTGGTCACCACCAGCGCCCCGCCGGGCAGGATGCGCGCGGCGCTCGGGATCCAGGCCGCCGGCCAGGCCGTCGGGCTGGCGCTCGGTCCGACCGTCGGCGGAGCGCTGGTGGCCACCCTCGGCTGGCGCTGGGTCTTCGGAGTGAACGTGCCGATCGGCATCGTCGCCCTGGTCGCCGGCCACTATCTGCTGCCCCGCACCCGCGACTGCGTGCGCTCGACCCGGATCGACACGATCGGCGTAGCGCTGCTCGCCGCGGCCACCACCTGCGCGCTGCTCGCGCTCTCCGTCGCCTCCGGGCTCGGCCTGCCCGGCTGGACCGCGGCGGCGCTGGCCGTCCTCTCCGTCGGCGCCGGCTGGGCGTTCGCCCGCCGCCAGACCCGCAGCGCGCACCCGCTGGTCGACCTGCGACTGCTGCGCACCGGCCGGATCGGCCCCGGCCTGGTGGCCGGGCTCTGCGGCTACCTGGTGCTGTTCGGCCCGCTCGTGCTGGTCCCGGCCGCGCTCACCCGGCACGGGAGTTCGGCGCTGGCCGTCGGCCTGGTGCTGACGGCGCTCCCGGTCGGCTTCGCCGTCGCCGCGACCTGTGCCGAGCGCGTGCTGCCGCGCGGCTGGGGCGACACCCTGCGCTGCCGGGCCGGCGCAGCGGGCTGCGTGGCGGCGCTGGCGCTGCTCGCGCTGGTGCCGCAGCAGGCCGCCGTGCTGCCCTACCCGCTCGCGCTGCTCGGGCTGGCGCTGGGCACCTTCGTCCCGGCCAACAACGCCCTGGTGATGAAGGCCATCCCGACCACCTCGGCCGGGACCGGCGGCGGCATGGTCAACATGACCCGCGGCCTGGGCACCGCGATCGGTGTCGCGGCGGTCACGCTCGCCCTGCACCTGGTCCCGGGGGACGCGGGCGCCCGTACGGCGGTCCTGACGCTGCTGGCCTTCGCCGTCCTGGCGCTGGGGACGACCCTGCCGACCCGCGCCCGCACCAGCACAAGCACCCGACGAGCTGCCTGAGCGACGCGGCGCAGGCCCGTGGCGGGCCCCCCGCACCCGGTTTCACGCAGAGTTCCCGATGCGCTACGCTCCGCGATGTCATGCGCGGCGGTGCGCGCACGGAGCGACGGGAGCGGGTGGCCGAGGGGATGGCGCAGGAGCACGGCATCCGGCCCGGTCCGCGCCGGGCGAGGCGCCCCGCAGAGGCCACGAGCGGAGGGGCCCCGGGCGGAGTCGCCCCGAGCGGGTGGGCCCGATGACCCGTCCGGCGCTGCTGCCCGTGCCCGGCGCCCGGCGCGGGCTGCCCGCCGACGCCGGGGTGCTGTGCTGCCGCGACCTGCTGGCCCAGCGGATCGCCGCCCGGATGGGCGCCGACGGGCTGCTCGCGGCGCCCTGCGAGAGCCGGCTGCTGGAGTCCGCGCTGGCGCTGCACCTGCTGACCCTGGAACAGGCCGAGCCCGCGGCGGCCGAGCGCCTGCGGCACTTCGTGCGGACCGCGCACCCGTCGGACCTCGCGCAACGCGCGATCGCCCGGGCCGTGCTGGGCGGGAGCGCGCCGGGCGGCGGCGCCCCGCCCGGGTTCGGGCCGGTGCTCGGGGCCGGACCGGAGTCCCTGATGCTCCGGACCGTGCTGGCCGAACTCGGCGTCGGCGACCTGCCGCGGATCGGAGCGGCCGAGTTCGGCGGGCTGGACCCGCGCGTAGCGCCGCTGCCGGGGCGGACGGCGGAGCTGACGGCGGTCCGGGTGCTGGCCGCCCACAGCTCCGGCACCCCGCGCGCGGTCACCGGGCAGGACTGGGCCGCCCTCGCACCGGCCTGCCGACCGGGCCCGGCCGCGGAGGGCAACCAGCTGGCCCGGCTGCTCGGCCTGCTCGCGCTGCGCCGCAACCCCGCCTACCGCCCGGCCGTACGACGCGCCCTGCCCGACCTCGCCGCCGCCCAACGACCCGACGGCGGACTGCCGTTCATCACCGGCACGGACGTCCTCGCCGCCGCCGCAGGCGGCCTCGCGCTGCTCGCTGCCCGCTGGCCAGGTCCGCAACCGGGTGTACTGGCCGACGCGTTGGCCGCCCAGCAGAACCCGGACGGCGGCTTCGGCCACCACCCGGGCATGGCCCAGAGCGACGTGGAGACCACCGCACGCTGCATCGAGTTCCTGCGCAGCGTCGCGCCCGGCCGCCACCGCGGGACGATCACCGCCGCCGAGGAGCACCTGATCGCCCGGCGCAACCCGGACGGCGGCTTCCCCGCCACCACCCGCGGCACACCGTCCGAACTCGCCACCACCGCGGCCGCCGTCACCGCGCTCGCCCCCGACCCCGCCCACCAGCGGACCATCGCGCAGGCGCGGCGCTTCGTCCTCGCCCGCCAGCAGGCGGACGGCTCCTTCGGGCGCAGCCGCAACGGCAGCGCCACCGAGGCCGTCCTGCACGCCGTACTCGCCCTCGCCCCCGAGTCCGCCGCGACGGCCAATGCCACGGCCGATGCCGCGGCCGACGCAACGGCCACGCTCGCCGCTGCCGCCAGGCTGCGGGCCGTCGACTGGCTCGCCGAAACGCAAGCCCAGGACGGCGGTTGGGGCCGCCGACCCGAGGATCCCAGTGATCCGGTCAGCACCGCCGGCGGGGCGATCGCGCTCGGCCTCTCCCCCGCCGTACACGCCGACCGCGCCACCCACCCCGCCCTGCGGCGCGCACTGGACCACCTGGTCGGCCACCGGGCGCCGGACGGCGGCTACCCGAGCCGGCCCGACCAGGTCGACCCCTGGCAACTGCCGTACGACGTCCCGCTGCTGACCGAGATCAGGGTCCTGCTGGGCCTGTCCCGGGCCGGCTCCGCCGGACCGGCCGGCGAGCCCACCGCCCTCTCGACGCTCACCCCGAGCCCGACCCCGTCACCCGATGAGGCGCCCGATGCGACGCTTCAGCCGCTGATCGACCTGAGCCGCCGCCCACTCCGGCCGGCCCCGGGCGCGGCAGTTGGCCGACGGGCTCTTGGCTGATTCACCGTCAGGCGATCAACCGCTCGTGCAGGTCCAGCTGTTCGGCCAGCGCCAGAGCGAGCAGGCCTGCGGCGAGCGGCCGGTAGGACTCGGTGTCGGCCGCGGCCCAGTCGATCCCGCCGGACCGGTCGGCGAGCCCACCGCTCTCTCGACGCTCACCCCGAGCCAGACCCCGGCGCCCGATGAGTCGATCGAGGCACGCAGGTGGGGGACGGCGGCCCGATCGGCTGCCGTCCCCCACCGGTTGCGGGCGCTAGCGGCGGGCGGCCGCCAGGCGCGCGGTGTCGTCCGGTCCGTACGGCACCGGGGTGGCGATCCCGGCGGGCTCAAGCGGCCGGGCGGCCACCGTCACGCCACCGGCGGCTGCGGGCGACCGGGTGCGACCGCTCGCGAGGGCCGCCGGGGCCGGGGCCGGGGCGGCGACGGTCTGCACGCTCACCGCGGTCTGCCCCGCGTCGGCGGTCAGCCAGCCGGAGAGCTCACCGGCGTAGGCCGAACCGGCCGGCGTGGCGGCCGGAGCCGGGGTGGTGGTACCGGCCTGGTGCACCTGGACGGCGCCGTTCGGCGCGGTCACCGGGACCTGGAGCCCACTGGGCGCCGAGACGGTCACGGTCGAGCCGATCTGGTAGGCCGTCACGGTCCCGGCCGCCAGCGCCGCGTTCCACGCCGCCTGGTTCTGCAGCTGGGTGGTGATGTCCTTCATCGACAGGTTGACCAGCGGGGTGTCGGCGTTGAGCAGGCCCTGGTGGGTGGCCAGGATCTGGTTGAGCACCGGGTAGGCGATCCGGTCCTCGGCGAAGTTGGACTGGTGCAGCACCTCCGGCGTCGGGTCGTTGCCGAGCACCCGCTGCATCGCGATCCGCGCCTCGGTCGGCACGATGGTGCTCTGGTAGCCGGTGGTCTCGTCCAGCGGCGCGGCCAGGCAGGTGGAGCCGGCCGAGCTGCAGATCCCGCTGCCGCCCTGCGCGGTGGCGGTGTAGAGCCAGTTGTACTCGTCGGTCTCCGCGGCCGCGGTGGCGGCGTTGTAGTAGACGTCGATCTGGTGGCGCGGCACGGTCAGTGCCGACCCGACCTGGCGAGCGGCGGACTCCGCGGAGCCGTTGGAGGCCAGCGAGGTGATCCCGAGCGCGGTGAGCGCGGGGGCCAGATTCGGGTTGTCCTGGGTCTGCTGGGGCAGGACGGCCAGGCCGGAGCTCTGGTTGGTGACCAGCGTGCTCGGGTCGACCGGGATGCCCTTGCCCTGCGCCCAGGTGAGGTTGGTCTGCGCCGCCGCCGTGACGGTCGCCTGGCTGGTCCACTGGGTCGCGCCGGTGGTGTCGGTGCTGCACACCCACGGCACCACGGTCACGTTCTGCACGCAGCCGAGGAAGCCACGGCCGTACGTCCCGTTGAGCCAGCGGAACGCGCCGGCGTTGGCCGCGAACTCCTGCTCGACCGGGTCGGTCCCGACCGCGTTGACGACGGCGTCGCTGCCGCTGCCGTCGACCGCCAGGTCCAGCGTGAGGTTGTTGGCGGCCTCCCACTGCTTGGCGTAGTCCACGTCGGCGGCCGTCATCCGGATCGGAACGCCGTCCGGGCTGCCGGCGTCGGGCGTGCAACCCGCCTCGCCCTGGGTGCACTTGTGGGTGATGCTCCACCGGCTGTCGCTGAGCAGCGTGTCGTCGACGTGGACCGACAGGTAGTCGCGGTCGTAGCCGAGGTGGACACCCTGGGTCATCCAGTCGACCACTCCGCGGGCCAGCAGCCGCCACTGCTGCTGGTACTGGTTGAAGGCGAAGGTGGTGACCAACTCGTCGTGGCCGTCGTGGTGGTAGACACCCAGCAGGCTGCCGGCGGCGGTCGTCCCGGGAATCGTCATGGTGACCAGGGGCGTGAAGCCGGCGCCGGTCGCCTGGGTGGCCAGCGGGGTGGAGAGGAAGCCGTAACTCTCGATCACGTTCGGGTTGTTGTCCTCGAACGGGACGGCGCCCTTGAGGTAGCCGAAGGCACCTGCCGTGCCGGCCGCGGTGACCTGGCCGGTCATCCCGTCCAACTGGCCCAGATAGCCCGGGTTCTGCGGCCAGTTGAGGCCGACGGCCGGCTGCGGATAGGTGTTGGCGTCGACCTGGCGGACGCCGTAGGCCTGCTCGTAGCTGTTCAGCGCGTTCGTCTCGGCGCTGCCGGTGCCCAGCGCGTTGGCGCTGGAGAGCACCACCGCCTGGTACTTGGCCTCGACCGTCCCGTCCGGCGCGGTGCCGGTCAGGAAGGCGGCGTTGACGACCGGCCGGTTCGCGTTCGAGACCAGCACCGTGGTGTACGGGATGCCCTCGCCGATCAGCTCGGCGGTGATGGCCGCCACCGTGGGCCCGCCGTCGTCCACGACCAGCACCCGAAGGTCGGTACGGAACGGTGCGGCGGTGTCCGCGTGCGCCAGCGCGGTCGGTGCCCCCAGTGCCAGGAGTCCGGCCGCGGTCAGCGCAGCGGCCCATCGATTTCTCAAGCCCATGTGGTTTCCTCCACGGAGAGAGGCACGCGCGCTCGCTCGTGCCTCGGAAAGACAAGCCGCAGTCGCGGGGCTGCCCGCTTGCGGATGTTCCTGTGGATCCCCCATCGGCGCCCCCGGCCTCCGCCGGGTGGGCGCCGCCCGGGTTCGCAGCAGAACCCGGTGTTCCGATCTGACCGCCGCACCAGGCCGGGGCGCCCGAGAGACGTCCGGGGCGCGATCCTGTGGTGAGGCCTGGTGCTGCGGCGACGGGACGAACCTAACGCAGGGTCAGCCGGGTCGACCAGAGGGTGATTTCCGGGAGCGACGGCGCGATGTCCGAGTTCCGCTCGCCCGCCGGCCCGCCGCGGACCGTGCGCCGCGGGCGGACGGCGTGCGCGGACCGCCGGTATGCCTAGGCCACGGGCATGTCCATGACCGCTAGTCGCGTACCGCCGACCGGTCCGCGCGGACCCGGCCGCTCGACCCGTCGCGACGGGCTTATGGCGCAAAACCCACTCTTCCGGGACGGCGTGTCGCAAGCCGCCGGGCACGGTTCGCACCACCCTCCGCGCGCGAGAGACGGGGCCGCTGTGCGATCCGACGAGCACACTTGCTAGGTTGCGCAACTACGCACGCTGGTGGCGACCGGTCGAGGAACGAGGACACCCGGGCATGACCGATATACAGCTGGACACGTCCGGAGAAGGCCGACGCGGACGCCGCCTCGCGGCGTCCACCCCGCCCCCACCCGCCGCCGGTGGCCGAGCAGCGGGCGGCGGGGCGGCAGGCGGTGGCCGGGCGGCAGCCCGCAAGGCCGCGAGCGGCAAGGGCCGCAAGAAGCCCCGCCGGGCGCTGCGGGTCCTCGCCTTCACCAGCGCGGGTGTGGTGCTGGTGACCGCGGGCGTCGGCGCGTTCGTGTACGAGAAGCTGAGCGGGAACATCAAGAGCTCCGCGCTGTTCGCCGGCACCACGGGCGACGCCGGCCACGAGAAGCCGGACGCCTTCGGCCGCACCCCGCTCAACATCCTGGTGATCGGCTCGGACAGCCGCGACAACGCCGCCGACTGCGCGATCGGCGGCGACTGCGGCCCCGGCGCCAACGCCGACGTCGAGATGGTCCTGCACGTCTCCGCCGACCGCAGCAACGCCACCGTCATGAGCGTCCCCCGCGACACCATGACCCAGCTGCCGGCCTGCACCGACACCCAGCACCACACCAACATGAAGGCCCAGTACGGCCAGATCAACAGCACCCTGGACTACGGCCCCGGCTGCACCGTGGCCGCCGTCCACCAGCTCACCGGGATCCCGATCGACCACTTCATCACCGTCGACTTCACCGGCGTCGTGCAGATGTCCGACGCGGTCGGCGGCGTGCCGATCTGCGTCAGCGACAACGTCTACGACCCCGACTCCCACCTCAAGCTCAAGGCCGGCACCCACACCCTCAAGGGCATGGCCGCCCTGATGTTCGTCCGCTCCCGCCACGGCTTCGGCGACGGCAGCGACCTGGGCCGCACCGTCTCCCAGCACATGTTCATCGGCGCCATGGTCCGCCAGCTCAAGAGCGCCGGCACCCTGGCCGACCCCACCGCCGTCTACTCACTGGCCAACGCCGCCACCAAGGCACTGACCGTCGACACCGGCCTCAGCGGCATCCCCCAGCTGGTCGGCCTCGCCGACGACCTCAACAAGGTCCCCGCCGACCGGATCACCTTCACCACCATGCAGAACCTCCCCGACCCCAAGGACGCCGCCCGCGTCGTCGTCGCCCCCGCCGCCAAGAACCTCTTCGACGCCATCAGCAACGACCAGTCACTCACCACCGGCAGCGGCGACAAGTCCAGCGCCGCCGCCCAGGCCACCGCCGCCGCCGCACCGGCACCCGCCGCCCCCGCCGCCCCCACACCCGCCGCACCGGCCGGAGCCCCGATCGGCGAGGTCGCCGTCCACGTCAAGAACGGCAGCAAGGTCACCGGCCGCGCCGCCGCCGTCGCCGCGGCGCTGATCGCCAAGGGCTACAGCTCGAAGACCACCCAGGCCAGCGGACCCGACGCGGCGACGTCCACCGTCGGCTACGCCGCCGGCCACCAGGCCGACGCCCAGGGGGTGGCCGCCGCGGTCGGCCTGCCGGCCTCCGCCGTCGTCCCCGGCGAGGGCCCCGGCGTCACGCTGACCATCGGCGCCGACTGGACCAGCGGGACCACGTTCAGCGGCGCCGCGGCCTCGTCCGGCGGAGCCGCGGCGGCACCCGCCCCCGTCGACACCCAGGCCGCCCTGAGCAACGCCAGCGCGGCGACCGCCGACGACAGCAGCAAGTGCGCCCAGGTCAGCCACGACTACACGGTCAAGCTGAACGGCGTCGGGATGACGCCGATCCAGGCCTACGCCAAGAGCACCGACGTGCCGGACTCGGCACCCTGACCGTCCTGCCCCACCGACCGCCCGGGAGCGCCAGCCGGGCGGTCGGGCCGCGAGGCGGTGACCGGATCGTTCCGGTGCCGGCCTGGATCGTGCCTGCCGCGGCGGTATCGCCGCTGGTCATACTCGGAGACATGAACCGAGCGCTGATCGTCATCGATGTCCAGGAATCCTTCCGTGCGATGCCCCAGTGGGAGCAGACCGCCAATCCGAAGATCGCCGAGCCGGTCAACCGGCTGGTCCGCCTCGCCCGTGCCAACGGCGACAAGGTCATCTGGGTGCTGCACACCGAACCGGGCACCGGTGGCGTGTTCGACCCGGCCCTCGGGCACGTCCGACCGCTGGACGAGCTGGAGCAGCCCGAGCCCGGAGAGCCGGTGGTCCGCAAGACCTCCCACAACGCCTTCACCACCACCAACCTGCAGCAGCTGCTGACCGAGGCGGGCGTGCGCGAGCTGGTGCTCTGCGGTATCCGCACGGAGCAGTGCGTGGAGACCACCACCCGGGTCGGCAGCGACCTCGGCTACCAGGTCGTCCTCGTCACCGAGGCCACCACGACCAACCCGATCGGCGAGCTCGGCACGGACGCGATCATCGAGCGGACCGAGGCCGTCCTGCGCGGCCGGTTCGCCCGGATCGCCACGGTGGCCGAACTGGAGGCGGAAGCGGCCGAGGTGTCGCAGGGGTGAGCCGCGTCCTGTTCGTCCTGGTGCCCGGAGTCCACCTGCTCGACCTGGCCGGTCCGGCCCAGGTGTTCAGCACGGCGGCGGACTTCGGGCCGTCCTACCGGCTCGGCTACGTCGCCGAGCGCGAGCAGGTTCCCAGCGCCCAGGGCCTGGCGCTGACCGCCGACACCCACTGGCCGGAGCTGGGCCCCGACGACCTGGTGGTGGTGCCCGGTTGGCGGGCCGCCATCCGGCCCGACGGACCGGAGTTGGGCCCGGCCACGACCGAGCGGCTGCGCGCGCACCACGCCGCCGGCGGTACGGTCGCCAGCGTCTGCTCCGGCGCGCGGGCGCTGGGCCAGGCCGGACTGCTGGACGGACGCCGGTGCACCACGCACCACGAGCTCCAGGACGCGCTGGCGTCCCGCTTCCCCCGCGCGACCGTGGTGCGGGACGTGCTGTTCACCTCCGACGACCGGGTGGTGACCTCGGCCGGCATCGCCAGCGGCATCGACCTGGCCCTGCACCTGCTGGCCGTCCGGCACGGCCCGACGATGGCGGCGAGAGTGGCCCGCAGCATGGTCGTCTACGCCCGCCGCAACGGCGACGAACCGCAGGCCAGCGCGATGCTGCGGCACCGCTCGCACCTGAGCGACACCGTCCACCGGGTGCAGGACCTGATCGACACGCGGTTCGCCGAGCCGCTGTCGCTGGCGGAGCTGTCGGCCTGCGCCGGCGTCAGCGAACGCACCCTCACCCGGCTCTTCGGCCGGGCCACCGACGGGCTCACCCCGCTGCGCTACCAGCAGACGCTGCGGCTGGAACGGGCCGAGCACCTGATCAGCCACGGCACGACGGTGGAGGCGGCGGCGCGCGAGGTGGGCTTCGACGACGCCCGGATGCTGCGCCGCCTGCGGGCGCGGGCCGCCTGCGCGTGATCGGGCCTCCTGGGCCTGATCGGGACGGGGGTCCGATCAGGCCAGGGCTCCGCACGTCCCGTCGGCCCGACCACCGTCCCGGCCTCGGCCTCGGCCTCGGCCTCGGCCACGATGGTGAGCCCGACCGCGTCGCCGCTCCGCTCATCCGACGCCCGCCCCCGGCCCGACCTGCGGCTCCTCCCCGGCCGATCCGTGCCACCCCATCGCGGTCCCGCGCCCGACCGCTCCCGTGACCCTTCCGTCAGCCGGGGGCTGAGCCTCAGCGGAGGTAGTAGGGGTAGTTGTGGGCGGCGACCGGCGGGGACTGGTAGGACCAGACGCCGGCAGCCGGCCGGTCGGCGATCAGGTCGGTCAGGTGCCGGCCGATCTCGGAGCCGCCGTCCTCGACCTGAAGCCGGACGCGGTCGGCGGTGGCGGCGTCCAGGGTGTGGTGGCGGTAGGGCTGGTAGACGTTGAGCGGGCCGGCCAGGGCCCGGCCGTCCGCGTCGGTGCCGTAGCCGGTGATCGGGGTGTTGTTGACCGGGGTCGGGGTCAGGCCGGTGAGGTCGGCGGTGAAGGAGAACAGCGCCTCGTCGTGCCGGTCCAGGGCCGTACCGTCCGGGGTGAAGGCGGCCTTGCGGCAGGTGATGTCCCAGCGTTCGCCGGCCGGTCCGTTGAGGGAGGGCATCACCGCCTCGAACCAGGCGGGGTACTTGGGCTCGCCGAAGAGCTTGGTGCCGGCGTCGATCGCCAGCGGGTTGTCGCACAGCACGTGCAGGCGGGCGATACCGAGCAGCTTCGTCTGGTCGTGGCCGTGGGCGAACTCCCGGTAGGAGAGCCCCGCGACCCGGTCCGTCTCGGCGGCGGGGTGGGCGATGACGCTGTACTCGATCTCCTGGGTGATGCCGCCGCCGTTCGGGTACTGGGCGAAGTACAGCTGGTAGTTGAGGGTGACGCAGGCCCGTCCGCCGAACTCGGCCACGGTCAGGGCCGGATGACGCTCGGCGAGCAACTCCCGTGCCGGGCCGGGCTCGACCAGGAAGTCCAGGCCGACGTTGTGCAGGGCGCCGTAGTGGAAGGGCAGTTGGTAGGGCGCCGGGACGGGTGGGCGGCTCAGCGGGTCGGCCATGGCAGTGATGACTCCTCAGCGGGGTTGGGTCCGGGCGGGCAGGGTGCCCAGTACTGCCGGGTGGTGACGTTCCGTCAGATCTCGGTGGATCTGCTCGCAACTGTGCAGCGCGAGGGCCGCCATCGTGAGCGAGGGGTTGGAGGTGCCGACCGACGGCATGCTGCCGCAGCCCACCGCGTACAGGCCCGGGTGGTCCCAGCAGCGCTGCCAGCGGTCGACCACCGAGTCGGACGGCGAGTCGCCCATGATGTGCGTCCCCGCACCGTGGCCCGCGCCGCGGAACGCGAACGGCGCGCCCTGGTACTCGAAGTAGCCCGGCATGCCGGGGCCTGGCCGGAAGGACGTGTGGTCCTCGGCGCCGAGCAGGGCGAAGATCTGGTCGGAGACGGCCCTGGCCGTCGCCATCCCGCGCTTGACGTAGTCGGAGAGCCCGTAGGTCAGCACCGGGCGCGGGTTGCCGAGCGGGTCGCGGCGGGAGTGGTCCAGGGTGACCCGGTTCGCGGGGTCGGCCTCCTGCTCCATCTCGAACTGGAGGGCGACCTGGCGGCCGATCCGGTCCCGCACGGACTGCCGCAGCTCCTTGCCGAACAGCCCCACGTCACCGCTGTTCAGCAGCTCCGCGACGTCGGCGTCCACCGGCCCGACGGCCCACCCCCAGCCCCAGTTGCCGATCTCGATCCGGAACGGCGCCCGGTGCGCGCGGGCCGGGCCGAACCGGAAGCCCTCGATGCCGGAGGTGGAGCCCGGGCCGCGGTACGGCCCGACCTGCTCGGGCATCAGGCCCCAGGTGACCAGCACCGGGTGGTCCATCAGGTTCCGGCCCAGCTGGTCACTGCTGTTGGCGAGGCCGCCGGCGAGCAGCAGCCGGGCGTTCTCGACGGCGTGCGCGGCCAGCACGACGACGTCCGCATGCACGGTGTGCCGGGTGTGCCGAGGCGAGGCCGGATCCCGGTACGCCTGGTACTCGACGCCGGTGGCCCGGCCGTTGGCGTCCACCAGCACCCGGTTCACCACCGCCCGGGTGCGCAGCGTCACGCCGGAGGGCCAGCGGGCCTGCGTGGTCAGCGGCGTGTACTTGGCACCGGTCGGGCAGACCGGGATGCAGCTCGCGCTGCCCATGCACGCGGAGCGCCCGGCGGCGACAGCCGCCGCGTCCGCGCCGGTCGGCGACGTGACGCGCGCGGAGGGGGTGCCGACCACGCGCAACTCGACGGGCTGCTCCGGGCCCGGGCCGCCGTTCGGGTCGACCGCGGACCGGCCGTCCAGCGCCGCCGCCACCAGCTGGTCCAGGTGGCTGGGCGGCACCGGGCGCATCGGGAAGACGTACCCGTCCGGGAGCGGCAGCCCGACCCGCTCGCGCTGCTCGTCCACGTCGGCGGCCACCCCGAGTTCGCGCTCGGCGGCCCGGTAGTACGGCTCCAGCTCGTGGTAGCCGATCGGCCAGCTGCGGCCGCGGCCGAACTCGCCGGTGCGGAAGTCCTCGGGATGCATCCGCGGGGTGAGGCCCGTCCAGGCCAGTCCGCTGCCGCCGTTGGCGCGCAGATAGCCGCTGGCGTACGGGAGTTCACCGTTCTGCAGGAAATGCCCGGTGGCCCGGTAGCCGCCCTCGACCTGGCCCGCGAGGTCCAGGACGTCCGGCGAGGCCACCACCGCGTTGGGCGCGAGCGCCGAGCCGGGGACCTTGGCGACGGCGGTGCGGTAGGCGTCCAGCTGCTCCTGGACCGGCTGTTCGGTCCCGGCCTCCAGCACCAGCACCCGCCACCCGAGCCCGGCCAGCCGCCCGGCGGCCAGCGACCCGGCGAAGCCGGCGCCGACCACCACCGCGTCGTACCGCTCGCCCGTCTGCTCCGCCACCGACTGATCCGGGATGCCGCTCACCGCCCCGCCCCCTGCGGCGGCCGGGCCCAACTACCCGGCCCTGGACCGGGCGTACCCGGCGCCTGCCCGTCGATGGTCCGCCACACCAGCCCCTGCGCGGCCGACCGCGCCGAGGCCACGAACGCCTGCTCCGGCCCGATCCCCGGCCAGACCCCCAGGTACCACAGGTGCGCGACCGCCCGAGCCGCCTCGCGCAGCCCCTCGTCCGCCAACTCCGCCGGCTCCAGGCGGTCGAGGGCATCCGCCAGCCGCTCGTACCGCTCGGCCCCGAGCTGCTGCGACACCACCCACAGATACTCCGCGGCCACCCCCGCCGCCCCCAACTCCCCCGCATCGAAGCCGGTCAGCTTCACCGACAGCTCGACGAACCGCTCGACATCCCGCCCCTCGACCGGGACCAGCCCGCCCATCACGCCCACCCGCCGAGCACCCCGACAGCAACAGTCCACATCCTCGGCCCGCCTCCCGTCTGCCCGCACGCCGACCGGGCCCACCCCCGGTATCAGGCCGATCCCTTCCTCGACCGTGCACAGACCATGCGCGATGATCGAATTCGATCGAACTTGCCTGATCTTCGACTGTTTCCCTTCGTTCTCGTCTCGCGGAGAGAGCGCAGGGCCGGGAGCAGCGGTGGGGGCAGCGGTGGGGCTGTCGGGGATCGGAGGTACCTTCTTGTGGTGTTCCGCATCCTGCTCACAAGGCGGTGGGTGATCCTGACCCTCGTCTTCCTCGCGCTCATTCCCGCCATGTCATGGCTGGGCCTCTGGCAGTTTCACCGCTACCAGCAGACCAACCGGCAGAACGGGAGCATCAACGCCAGCCTGTCGGCGCCGGCGGTGGCCATGGACGCCATCTCCAAGCCCGGTGGCACCGTGCCCGGCGACCTGACGTACCGCACCGTCACCGCGTCGGGGCACTACGACACCGCGCACGAGTTCGTGGTCCGGCAGCGTACCGACGCGTCCGGCGACGACATGGGGTTCTACGTGGTGACACCGCTGGTCACCGCGGAGGGCGAGACGGTGCTGGTGAACCGGGGCTGGGTCGCACCGCCCAGTGGCGGTGGCGCGGCCGACTACCCGCCGGTGCCGCCCGCGCCGTCCGGGGAGATCACGGTGACCGGGCGGCTGCGGCCGGACGAGACCAGCGCCTCGACCGGGATCCACCAGCGCGGCGGGATGCCCGACCGCCAGTTCATGCTGATCAACAGCGGCGAGCAGGCCACCCGGCTGGCCGAACCCGTGGTCGCGGGGTACCTGGAGCTGACCGCGACCAGCCCGACCCCGCCGGCCGCCGACGAGGCCGAGTTGGTGCCGGGCCCCAGCGCGTCCAACAACAGTCAGTCGGGCGACGACGCTGTGGTCGGCAAGGGCGTGCACCTGCCGTACGCCGTCCAGTGGTGGCTGTTCGGCGCGATGATCCCGGTCGGCTGGTGGATCCTGCTGCGTCGGGACATCCGCGAGGCGCGCGAGAAGGCCGCGGAGGCGGTCGCGGGGGCCGGCGGCGAGCCGGTGCCGACCGCGCCCGAGCCCGCGTCCCAGTCCTGACCGGCGCATTCGGCCGGACAGGCCCTAACCGGCAAGCGTGGTGGGGACGGCGCTCAGCAGGCGCTGGCGGGCGTCGGCCGGCTGCTGGGCGCCGATCTCGCGGACCACGAACGAGAGGTGGATCGACAGTCCCTCGCTGCCGGTCGCCGCGCGGGCGAAACCGCGCGGGACGTAGAGCAGTCGTCCCAGGGTGAGTTCGGTCTCCAGCTGGGCGGCGCCCTGGCTCGCGCCGGCGAGGTCGGGTTCGAGGTACCAGCCGCGGGCGCCGTTGAGCTGGACGATCAGTACGTCGGCCTCGTCGCGCTGCGGGTCGCGGCACGGGGTCCCGGAGGCCGTCGCGGACAGGTAGGCCTCCACCTCGCGGCCGAGCAGGCGCGCCAGGCGGTCGGTGATCGCGGACACGTCGGCATTCCACTGGTCGATCCGGGGCAGCAGAACGGTGTGCCCGTCCTCCAGCAGCCGAATGAGCGCCATCGGGTCCGCGACCTGTGCGGTGGAATCCACCGCCGATTTCACCGAATGTATTCCGCGGATCTTTCCCGGACGGCAGAAATCCCGGGTAGGCAGCATTTCCCGGCCCCGCAGGACCGCCACCTGCCCGGCGCGCAGGCCGCTGGCGAACAGGGTCCGGCACCAGGAGAGATCCAGGACCGGCCCGCACCAGGGCGCGGTGAGCACCGTCGGCGTGCCGGACCACTGGCCCCGCAGCTCGCCGCAGAGGGCGTCGAGCCAGACCGCGGGCCGGTTGTCCTCCATGAGTGGATCCCTCTCTCCTGATCGCCGCGCCGCGCATCGGTCCGGGCGGTCGACGGATTTTCCGAGGCCCGGCAGCAGTTGCTGATTCCTCATCATTCTGACCTCACCGCGGACCGTTCAAGGCCGTTTCCGTTGCCCGTTCGGGCACCGATCGGTGCCCGCCGAAACCTTGCCCGCAGAATTCCCGTGCGGGGGCGGGGTCGGGGATGACAGGTCGGGGCTCAGGGCCGGCTGGTGGGGGCTCAGGGGCCGGGGTGTGGGGGCTCAGGGCCGGGGGGTCGGTGGCCCTTGGGACGGGTCGGGTCCGCAGACTCATGCGTCCGGGATCACGGAACGCCCAAGGTGGCCAGGTACGCCATGCCGTCCGCCACCGGCCCGGGAGTGTTCCGATGCCCGATTCCGCCGCACCGTCCGAGCTCGACCGCGAGGTCCGGATCGGGCCCTGCCACTTCCCGGTCCGGATCCGCGCCGGGCGCGCCGGGCGGACCGCCCGGGAGGAGCTGTCCCGGGCGTTCGCCGCGTTGGGCGCCCGCCGGTTCCTGGTGATCACCGAGGGCCGCGCACCGCTCGGGCTCCGGGCCGACGACCCGCTTGGCGATGCCCTCGCCGAGGTGCTCGCCGCTCTGGAGTCGACGGAGTCCGTGCGGGCGCCTGCGCCCACGCCCGAGCTGGCGCCCGTGCCGACGCGCGTTCCTGCGCCCGTTCCTGCGCCCGTTCCTGCGCCCGCTCGTGGCACCGCGGTGGTCGCGGTCGGCGGCAGCCGGTTACTGCGAGCGGCGGCGCAGGCGGCCGGGGCGGCGCCGCTGGTGCTCGTCCCGACCACGCTGACGGCGATGTGCGACGCCGCCGTGGCCGTCCACTGGGATGCCGACGCCGGCTGCTTCCGGGCCCCGGCGCTGGTCTGGAGCCGACCGGGCCTGCTGCGGGCGGCGCCGGCCGAGCGGTCCGGCCTGTACCCGCTGCTGCGCAACGTGCTGGCGGTCTGCCCGTACCACTTCGACTCGGTGGCCGCGCGGCTGCGCGCCGCCGGCCGGTACGAGCCGGCGACGCTGGCCGGGTTCGTCGCGCTCTGCGTGGACGCCCGGAGCGCCGTGCTGGACGACGATCCGCTCGGGCGCGGCCGGGGTGCCGTCCTGGAGTACGGCACTCCGCTCGCCCGGGCCGCCGGCGCGCCGCCCGAGCTGGGGCTGCTCGTCGCAGGGCGGCTGGCAGGCCGGCTCGGGCTGCTGGACGCCGACGGCCGACGCGCCCACCGGGAGCTGCTGGCCCGGGCGGGTCTGCCCACGGCAGTCCTGCCCGGACACCGGGCGACCGGTCCCGGCGCGCCGGAGTGGGTGCGGGACCTGGAGGCGGGTCTGGAGCTGGTGCTGCTGGACGCCCTGGGACAGCCGCACTGCACGAACGGCAGCCTGCTCACCCCGGTCCGCGCGGCCGACCTGCGCGCGGTCCTGCCCTGGACCCAGGCTCCGGCCCAGGCCCAGGCCCAGGGCCAGGGCCAGGGCCAGGGCCCGTTGCCCGCCGCGATCCCGCTCGCCCGGGTCACCGTGGCCGTGGCCCAGGCGATGGGGTGACCCGGGGCCCGGGCCGCGGTTGGGACAGGGAGGAGGTCGTCCTCCCGTGCACCTGGGACGTCGGGATCGCGACTGTGGTCACCAGAACCACCGCACCGCACCGCACCGCACCGCACCGCACCGCACCGAGGGAGTCTCCCGTGATACCCGAGCAAACCACCGTCGCCCCGACCGAGCAGCGCGGCCACGGCCTCTTCACCACCGGCTCGCCGGTCACCTCCTGGACGGTCCGTACCGCCCTGCCGGTCGACTACCGGGTGCGGTTCGCCCCGCGGCTACTCGCCCCGGACAACCCGGCGCTGGCCACCGCAGGGCTGCCCGCAGGGCCCGGCCGGCAACGCAGGAAGCGCCTGCTGCTGGTGGTCGAGGCCCGCGTGCACGAGCTGTACGGCGAGCGCATCCACGCCTACTGCGAGGCCCAGCGGCTCGACTGGTCGTGCTGCATCCTGCTCGCCCATGAGCGGGTCAAGACCATGGAGTCGGTGTTCCAGGTGGTCGAGCAGCTGGACCGGTTCGGCCTGGCCCGGCGCGGTGAGCCGGTGATCGCGATCGGCGGCGGCGTGCTGACCGACATCGTCGGCCTGGCCTGCAGCCTGTACCGGCGCAGCACGCCGTTCGTCCGGGTCCCCACCACCCTGATCGGCCTGGTCGACGCGGGTGTGGGAGCGAAGACCGGCGTGAACTACGGCCGGCAGAAGAACCGTCTGGGCAGCTATCACCCGGCCGTCGAAACGCTGCTCGATCCGTCGTTCCTGGCCACCCTGGATACCCGGCACCTGAGCAACGGGCTGGCGGAGATCCTCAAGATCGCGCTGATCAAGGACCGCCGCCTCTTCGAGACCCTCGACCTGCACGGCGAGCGGCTGCTCGCCGAGCGGTTCCGCACACCGGGCGGCACGGCCGGCGAGGGCGGCACGGGCGCCGAAGTACTGGCGCGGGCCGTGCACGGAATGCTTCAGGAGCTTCAACCCAACCTCTGGGAAAAGGAGTTGGAACGTGCGATGGACTACGGTCACTCCTTCAGTCCGACCCTGGAGATGCGCGCGCTGCCCGAGCTGCTGCACGGCGAGGCGGTCTGCGTCGACATGGCGCTGACCACCGTGCTCGCCCGGCGGAGGGGACTGCTCGACGCCGCGCAGTGCGCCCGAATCCTGTCCCTGATGCGGCGACTGGGCCTGCCTATCCACCACCGCCTGCTGGAGCCCGGGCTGTTGAGCGACGCACTCGCCGACACAGTCCGGCACCGCGACGGCCGCCAGCGGCTGCCGCTGCCGGTGGGCATCGGCTCCGGCTGCTTCGTCGACGACCTGACCGCACACGAACTCGCGCTCGCCTCGGCCGACTTGAAGGAGATCGCCGATCCGACCACGACCACGGCCACGGCCACGGCCCGCGAAGCTGCCTGAGCACCCCTGGAAGGGCAGCCCAAGAAGCCAGCCAAGGAGGCACACCATGCGACGCGCCGTCATCGTCGCCAGCACCCGGGGTCCCGCCGACGTCCACGGCGTCCACGGCACCGAAGGGTTGACGCACTGGACGTGCCTGGCCCGCCGCCCTGGACTGCTCGGCGGCTGGGAGGCCGTCGAGTGGGCCTGCCTGCCGCCCGGCGCGGTCAGCGGCGAGCACCTGCACACCCGCACCGAGGAGGTCTACGTCCTGCTCTCCGGCCGGGGCGAGATCTCCCTGGACGGACGCACCGTCCGCGTCGAGGCCGGCGACGTGGTTCTCACCGGCCTCGGCACCCGCCACGGCCTGCGCAACACCGGACCCGAACCCCTGGAATGGCTGGTGATCGAGATGACCGCCGTCAAGCTCCCCGCACAGCACCCCACCCACCCCACCCACCCCAGCTACCCCAGCTACCCGGCCGGCCCCGCACCAGTGATGCGCAGCACGGTCGTCACCAACCTGCGCAGGGTGGGATCGATCGATCCGAGTGTGGTCCTCTCCGGACCGCTGCGCCGACTGCGGATCGTCCGACTGCGGCCCGGCGAGCGCGCGGAACTTGCCGCCGACGCAGTCGAACACACCGCCTTCGTCACCGCCGGCGGCGGCCGGGCCGCGCCCGGCGGCGCGCAGACCGGCGAACTGCGGGTCCCGCTCGCCCCCGGCACCGCGCTCACCCTGCCCCTGGGCACCGGCGCCGTCCTGACCGCCGGGCCGGACGGACTGGAGTACCTGCACGCCGTGCTGGCGGTACCAGGCGCGGCGGAAGGAGGCGGAGCATCGTGATTGTCACCGACACCGCCCGGCCGACCGTCCTGGTCGGCCCGGGTACCCACCGGATCAGGATCCGCTGCCTGGCCCGCCGGGGCATGCTGCACAGCGAGTGCGAGGCCTTCGAGCACATCCGGCTCAGCCCGGCGGCCTGCTACGACCTGACCGGCCGCGACGGCACCGAGGCCGCCTGGTACGTGCTGCGCGGCCCGGTCGCCCTGCTCGACGACTCCGTCCGCGGCGGCAGCCGGCGCACCCTCGTCGAGGGCGACCTGGTGCTCGCCCCGCACGGCCGGGAGGTCCACCTGCACGGCGGCCCGCTCGGCGCCGAGCTGCTCTGCCTGACCGTCCTGCCGGACACCGTCAGCAGCCGACTCCCCTCCCGCAGACCCGATCTGAGCAACCGAGGAGCGACCCCATGACCCCCCGCACCGGCCCGCTGGTCGGCGCCGTTCACCACGTCGCCTACACCGTGCCCGACCTCGAACAGGCCATCACCTTCTTCACTGAAGCACTCGGCGCCGAACTCGCCTACCGTGCCGGGCCGATCAGCGACCCGGACGGCGACTGGACGACCCGCCACCTCGGCGTTCACCCCCGGGCCGTCGTGCGGCTCGCCATGCTCCGGCTCGGCCCTGCCGTCAACCTGGAACTCTTCGAGTACGCCGTCCCCGACCAGCGCCGCGCACTGCCGCTCAACAGCGACTGGGGCGGCCACCATCTCGCCCTGTGGACCGAGGACATCGACGCCGCGGTCGCGCAACTGGCGGCCCGCCCGGGAGTCCGGGTGCTCGGCGGGATCGACACCGTCACCGACGGGCCGATCGCCGGGGCGCGCTGGGTCTACCTCACCACACCCTGGGGGATGCAGCTGGAACTCGTCCATTTTCCTGACGAGTTGCCCTTCCAGGAGACCACCGCGGTCCGGCTCTTCGATCCGCGCCGACTCAACCAGCAGCAAGGAGTGCGGAGATGACCGACATCTGGGCCACCGGTGCGCCGCCCGTGGTCGGTTCCGCGGACGACCGCTACGACGCCGACGTGGTGATCATCGGCTCCGGGGCCGGCGGGGCGACCACCGCGTGGGCGCTGGCCGGCAGCGGTGCCCGGGTGCTGGTACTGGAACGCGGCGGCTTCCTGCCGCGCGAGCCGGAGAACTGGTCCGCCCGGGCCGTCTTCGGCGAGCGCCGCTACCACAACGCCGAGCCCTGGCGGACGGCCGATCGCACGGGCGCCCTCGGCCGGCCGTTCGACTCCACCGCGCACTACTACGTCGGCGGCACCACCAAGGTCTACGGCGCCGGCCTGCCGCGGCTGCGCGAGGACGACTTCGGCCCGGTCGAACACCTCCAGGGCACCTCTCCCGCATGGCCGTTCGACTACCATGCGCTGGAGCCCTACTACGCCGAGGCCGAACGCCTCTTCCGCGTCCACGGCGGGGACGGCCACGTCGGCGACCCCACCGCCGGACCTCGCTCCGGCCCGTTCCCACACCCACCCGTCCCGCACGAACCCTATGTCGCCGACCTCGAACTGCGGCTCCGCGCCCAGGGGCTGCACCCCTACCCGCTGGAGCTCGGGATCGACCTGGGCCCCGGGCGAACCTGCCGCCGGTGCGGCACCTGCGACGCGTTCCCGTGTCAGGTGGGCGCCAAAAGCGACGCCGAGACCCGCGCGCTGCGCCCCGCCCTGCGCAGCGGCACGGTCCGCCTGCTCACCGGCAGTTACGCCACCCGGCTGGACACCGATCCGGCCGGCCGCGCCGTCACCGCCGTCCAGGTACAGCGCGGCGGGCGGCCCACCACCGTCCGGGCCGGCGCCGTGGTGGTCTCCTGCGGGGCCGTCAACTCGGCTGCCCTTCTGCTGCGTTCGCGCAGTCCGTCCCATCCGGACGGGCTGGCCAACGGCTCCGGCCTGGTCGGCCGCAACCTGATGCTGCACAACAACAGCGTGCTCCTCGCGGTCGACCCGCGCCGCCGCAACCCCGTCACCTTCCAGAAGACACTGGCTCTCAACGACTTCTACCGGTCCGGCCCGCACGGCGCCTTCCCGCTCGGCAACCTGCAGTTGATGGGCAAGATCGGCCCGGCCATGCTGCCCGGCACGGTCCCGTGGCGACTGCGCGGCGCCGTCAGCGCGCACAGCCTGGACTGGTGGGTGATGTCCGAGGACCTCCCCGACCCGCGCAACCGGGTCACCCTGGCGCCGGACGGCGGGATCGTCCTGCACCGCGAGGCCACCAACCTGCGCGCCCACCGCGGCCTGCTGCGCGCCGCCCGACGGATGCTGCACCGAGCCGGCTACCCCCTGGTGCTGTCGCACCGCCTGGGCATCGAGGCCACCGGCCACCAGTGCGGCACGGTGGTGGCCGGCCAGGACCCGGCGCGCTCGGTGCTGGATCCGTACTGCCGCAGCCACCAGGTGCGGAACCTGTTCGTGGTGGACGCCGGCTTCTTCCCGTCCTCCGCCGCCGTCAATCCCACCCTCACCATCGTCGCGCAGGCCCTGCGCACGGCCCGCCAGGGCGCCCTGCTGCCCTGACGGCCCCTCCAGAAAGGCCACCACTGCCATGCCCACCGCCACCGCCGCCGTCGCCCGCGCCCCGGGGCTGCCCTTCACGCTCGAAGAGATCCGGGTCGCCGAGCCGCGCCCGCACGAGGTCCTGCTCCGGGTGCGCGCCGTCGGCATCTGCCACACCGACCTGAGCGTGCGGGCCGGCCACACCCCGTTCCCGCTGCCGGGCGTGCTCGGCCACGAGGCGGTCGGCACGGTTGTCGGCGTCGGCGGCGCGGTCACCGCCACTGCCCCCGGCGACACCGTCGTGGCGACCTTCGACTCCTGCGGCGACTGCTCGCCCTGCCGCGAGGGTCGGCCTGTCCAGTGCGCACACTGGCCCGCACTGAACCTCTTCGGCGGGCGGCGACTGGACGGCTCGCCCACCCTGTGGGGCGGCGACGGGCAGCCGCTGAACGGGCACTTCTTCGGCCAGTCCTCGTTCGCCACCCTCGCCCTCGCCTCCGACCGCAACGTGGTCCCGGTGCCCTCCGAGCTGCCCGCGCAGGCGCTCGCGGGGTTCGGCTGCGGCGTGCAGACCGGCGCCGGCGCGGTCCTGAACGTGCTGCGACCCGAACCCGGCCACACGCTGGCGGTCTTCGGGGCCGGCGCGGTGGGCCTGTCAGCCGTGCTGGCCGCCCGGCTGACCGCCGCCACCCGGATCGTCGCGGTGGATCTGCACCCGGGACGCCTCGACCTCGCCCGGCGACTGGGCGCCACCGAGGTGATCGACGCACACGAGGCCGACCCGGTCGCCGCGCTGGCCGAACTGACGGGCGGGCGCGGCGCCGAGCGCACCCTGGAGACCAGCGGCGACGTCCGGGCTTTGCGGCAGGCAGTCGCCGCGCTCGCCGTCGGCGGGATGTGCGGGGTGGTCGGCGCACCACCGGCCGGGACCGAGGTCGGCCTCGACGTGCCCCAACTGCTGGACCGGGGACCGCGGATCGTCGGCATCAACCAGGGTGCGAGCCTGCCGCAGCGGTTCCTCCCGGCGCTGGTCGAGCTCTACCGGTCCGGCCGCCTGCCGGTGGACGAACTGGTGCGCACCTTCCCCTTCGAGCAGATCGAGCAGGCCGCGCGGGAGGCGCGTTCCGGACGGGCCGTCAAGCCCGTGCTACTGATCGACTGAGGTCAGCGGTAAGTCATCGAGCAGTTACTGATAGTGTTCAACTCGTGGATGAGCAGCCTGAAGACAGCCGGGGACACAGCCCGGACGGCCGCCCGGCCGACACCCTCGTGCGGGTCCTGATCGTCGACGACCACCCGCTCTTCCGGGAGGGCCTGCGGGCCGCACTGGAGACCGATCCGGGGGTCCGGGTGGTGGCCGAGGCGCAGACCGCGGGCGCCGTGCCGGACGCCGTCGCGGGGCACCGCCCGAACGTCGTCATCATGGACCTCAACCTGCCGGACGCCTCCGGCCTCGAGGCCACCCGCCGCCTCGCCGCGCAGTGCCCGGACTCGCCCGTCCTGATGCTCACGATGGCCGACGACGACGGCAGCCTGCTGGCCGCGCTGCAGGCCGGCGCCCGCGGCTACCTGGTCAAGGGCGCCGGGCGCCAGGAAGTCCTGCATGCGGTACGGACGGTGGCGGCCGGCGGGGCGGTGTTCGGTTCGGACGTCGCAGCTCGGATCACCACGCTGCTGGCGGGCAGCCGGCTGCACGACGCCGGCCAGCTCTTCCCCTCCCTGACCGCGCGCGAGTGCGAGGTGCTCGACCTGGTGGCGCGCGGCCTGGACAACCACCGGATCGCGCGCGAGCTGGTGGTCGCCGAGAAGACCGTCCGCAACCACGTCACGCACATCTTCGAGAAGCTCAACGTGGCCAGCCGCGCCGAAGCCGTCGCCCGGGCCCGCGACATGGGTCTCGGCGACAGCTAGGCCCCACTGGTCCGCAACTGGTCCCGCAGCCCCACCGGTCCCGCACGAGAGCGCGCCGAGGACAGGACGCACGGCTCATGCGACCGGGACACGAGGCCGCCGAGGATGGCAGGCGTCACCAGGGACGGGTACCCGAGGAGGGCCGGATGCGCACAGCCACCAGCACACCCGAGGGCTCGGCGCCCACCGCCGCGCCACCCGCAGCCCGAACCGCCACCCGGGCCGGCCCGAGCACCTCCGGGCTCGCCACCGCCTACGGCCTCTGCGGCCTGACCCTGTTCTGCGCGCTCGGCTGGGTGGCCCTCGCGCTCACCCATCTGGACGATCACGCGCACAACCGGGACATCGCGTTCGACCGCACCAACATCCTGCTCGGCCTCGGCTTCGCGCTGTCAGGGCTGTTCATCCTGGCGCACCACTCCGGCCGTTCGCTGGGCCGGACGCTGCTGGCCGCCGGGTTCGCCACCTGCCTGTCCCGCTTCCTGCTGTTCACCCTCGCGGTCACCGGCGCGGGCCGGGCCGGCGGCGCACTGGGCGGGGCCGTCCTGGTGCTGAGCGAAACGCTCCTGCTCTTCGTGATGTACGCGGTGGCGCTCTGGTTCCCCGACGGGCGGCTGCCGCGCGGCTGGGGCCCCTGGTACGCGGGCGCCCTGCTGCTCTGGAGCGCCGTCCAGTCCTACGACGGGCACGCGACGGCCCCCGACTGGTACGGGCTGCCGAGCCCGTTCGTGCAAGGCGGCTGGGCGAGGGCCGCGACCGGGCTCTCCAACGCGCTGGACTCCCGGATCCTCTGGATCGCCTCCGGGCTGCTGCTGTTCAACCTGGTGGTCGCCGCCGTGCGGTGGCGCCGCTCGCCGACCGTGCGCCCACACCAGGGCGTGGTACTGCTGCCCTACCTGGCCTGGCTGGTCCTGGTGCTCTTCGGCGAGCGGCTGGGCCTCAGCATCCCCGTGCTGGACGTCCTCGCCACGCTCACCGCCGCCCTGTGGCCGCTCGCGCTCTGCTACGCCTTCGCCCGGGACCGCTCCTGGTCGCTGGACCGCACCACCCGGCGGGTGCTCACCAGCTTCCTGCTGACCGGGGCGCTGATCTTCGGCTACTTCCTGCTCGCCCTGGAGCTGCCCCACCTGCTGCCCGGCGCCTCCGGCGCCGACGCGCAGCTGATGGCGGGCTGCGCGCTGGTCGTCGGCATCCTGGTGCGCCCCAGCGCGGGCGTCATCAACCGGGCCGTCGAGCGCTTCTTCTACGGCGAGCGCGCCCATCCCTACAAGGTGGTCCGCGCGCTGGCCGAGCACCTCGGCCGGGCCGTCGACCCGGGCGACGCGCCGCCGCTGCTCTGCGACACCGTCGTCCGCACGCTCGGCCTGCCCGGCGCCCGGGTGGTCGTGCACACCCGCAGCGGGTCGCGTGAACTGGCGCTGCTCGGCCGGGCCGGGCCGGAGAGCGAGGTCTTCCCCCTCATCTACGAGGGTCTGGAGATCGGCGAGCTGTACGCCCCGCCGCGCTCCGGTGAACTCGCGCTGGACCGCCAGGACCAGGTCGTCCTGCGCTTCCTGGCCGACCAGGCCGCCCCCTCGATCGCCTGCCTGCGCCTCTCCGAGGACCTGCAGGCCAGCCGCCGGCGGCTCGTGCTGGCCCGCGAGGAGGAGCGGCGACGGCTGCGCCACGATCTGCACGACGGCCTCGGCCCGACGCTCTCCGGCCTGCGCCTGCAGGTCGACGCCACCGGCAGCAGCCTGCCCGCCGGCTCCGCCGCCCGCGCCTCGCTGCTCGCCGCAGCCGAGGGCATCGGTCAGGCCATCGACGAGCTGCGCCGGATCACCGACGGCATGGCCCCTGCCGAACTGGTCCGGGTCGGCCTGGCCGACGCGCTGCGCCAGCTGGCCGGGCGACTGGACGGCGGGCGGCTGCGGGTCGCCGTCGAGCTGGCGCCGGACCCGCTGCCGCCGCTGCCGGCCGCCGTGGAGGTCGCCGTCTACCGGATCGCCGGCGAGGCCCTGAACAACGTGCTGCGCCACTCCGGCGCCGGACGCGCCAGGCTGGTCCTGCGGGTCGGGCCGGAGGAGGTCACCGTGGAGGCCCGGGACGACGGCGCCGGGTTCCCCGACCACCGCCCGAGCTCCGGTGTCGGGCTGCTCTCGATGGCCGAGCGCGCCGAGGAGCTGGGCGGCCGGTTCTCCATCGCGAACGACGCCCGGGGCACGGTGGTCAGCGCGGTCTTCCCCCGCCTCACCGAGCCGCTGACCCACCGACCACCGACCACCGCACCGGTCCCAGAAGGTCCCAGGAGAAACAGGACCGCTGGCTCATGACTCCGGGACACGGCAAGCGCGAAAGTCGAACTGTCGCCCGAAGCGACCGGTCACCGCGGCCCAGCCTCACTGAACCGCCACCGAAGCAAGGAGACCTGAGATGACAGCCACCAGCCAGAACCCCTCCGGCCCGGCTTCACCCTCGACCGACGATCCCGCGGCGGGTACGCCCGACCCGCAGCGCAAGGACGCCCCGGCCGTCGAGGAGGAGGGGCCCGCGAGCTGCTCACCGCCCGGGTGGCGATGCGTGCAGCCCGAACCGGCGGCACCCGCCGGCACCGGTAAGTGACGGCCCTGCAATGACGGCCCTGCAATGACGGCGGTGCAATGACAGCCCTGCGGTGACCGCCCCGGTCCATTCCTGCGGACCGGGGCGGTCACCGATCAGCGGTCACCGATCAGCGGTCGCCCGTCAGCCGCTACCCCGCCGCGGCGGCCTTGCGCCGGCGGTCGACGATCGCGGCGGCCGCCAGCACCACGGCAGCGGCCACCAGCGAGAGGATCATCTGGATCCGCCCGTCGTGGTCGGTGAACATGTAGCCGACCACGAAGCCGATCAGGCCGATGGTCGCCCAGGTCAGGTAGGGGTAGAGCCACATCCGCACGGTCAGCCGCTCCGGGGCCTCGCGCTCGATGATCTTCCGCATCCGCAGCTGCGAGAAGCAGATCACCAGCCAGACGAAGAGCGCCACCGCACCCGAGGAGTTCAGCAGGAACTGGAAGACCGTGCCCGGCGAGGTGTAGTTGAAGAAGACCGCCAGGAAGCCGAAGACCACCGACGAGAGGATCGCCGTACGCGGTACCCCGCGCGAGCTGACCGAGGCGAACGCCTTCGGCGCGTCCCCGCGCTGCCCCAGCGAGAAGGCCATCCGGGAGGCCGTGTACAGGCCGGAGTTGAGGCAGGACAGCACGGCCGTCAGGACGATCACGTTCATCACCTGCGCGGCGCCCGGGATCCCGACATGCTCAAGGACCGCGACGTACGGGCTGCCGAGCAGCTTGGCGGAGTCCCACGGCAGCAGCGTCACGACGATGGCGATCGATCCCAGGTAGAAGATGCCGATGCGCCAGATCACGCTGTTGGTGGCCCCCTTGACCGCCTTCTCCGGGTCGGCCGACTCGCCGGCGGCCAAGGTGACGATCTCGCTGCCCATGAACGCGAAGACCACCGTCAGCATGCCGTGGAACACCGCGCCGACGCCGTGCGGCAGAAAGCCGCCGTGGCCGGTCAGATTGGTCGTGCCGACCGCGTGCGTGCCGGGCAGCAGCCCGAACACCGCCAGCACGCCGATCACGATGAAGGCGGCGATCGCCACCACCTTGATGCCCGCGAACCAGAACTCGAACTCCCCGTACGAAGCGACCGAGAAGAGGTTGGTGGCGGTCAGCACCGCCATCACGATCAGCGCGAACGCCCACTGCGGGACGCCCGGGATCCACCCGTTGAGGATCTTCGCCCCCGCGGTCGCCTCCACCGCCAGCACCACGACCCAGAAGAACCAGTACAGCCAGCCGATGGTGAACCCGGCCCACCGCCCGAGCGCGCGATCCGCGTACGCGGAGAACGAGCCGCTCTGCGGGTCCGCCGCGGCCATCTCCCCGAGCATCCGCATGACCATCACGACCAGCACGCCGGCCAGCGCGTAGGAGAGCAGGATCCCCGGCCCGGTGGCCGCGATTCCGGCACCCGAGCCGACGAACAGTCCGGCACCGATCACGCCGCCGATCGCGATCATCGAGAGATGACGGTTCTTCAGTCCCGCCTGCAACTTCCCGCCGGCTGCCGCTTCGTGAACGGCCCGATCCGGGACGGTTTCGGAACTGGAGCTGGTATCCGTGGTCATGGCCTTCTGCTGACCTTCCTGCGTGACGGCAATGGCAACGCCAGGAAAGATAGCCCGAATACCTGAATTCCGTAAACCTCTCGATGAATACCGGCCACCCTACTGATGAGTTAACTATTCCCCGGCGACGGAATACTTGAGCATTATTTGAGGAACGGAAAGCATCGCGGCTTTCCCGCGCTCAGCTCGGCAGCGTCACCAAGCCCGTCTCGTACGCGAGGATGACCAGCTGCACGCGGTCGCGGGCGCCGAGCTTGGAGAGCAGCCGCGTCACGTACGTCTTCACGGTGGCCATGCTGATGACCAGTTCGGCGGCGATCTCGGTGTTGGACAGACCGCGCCCGACGAGAGTGAGGATCTCCCGCTCCCGGTCGGTGATGCCGCCGATCCGCGCCGCCGAGGAGGCGGACGCGCCGGAGGCGGGCTCGCGCCGTCCCGCGAACTCGGCGAACTCGGCGATCAGTCGGCGGGTGACACTCGGCGCGATCAGGGCGTCCCCGGCCGCGACCACCCGGATCGCGGCGAGGATGTCGTCCAGCGCCATGTCCTTGACGAGGAATCCGGAGGCACCCGCCCGCAGCGCGGCGTAGACGTAGTCGTCGTCGTCGAAGGTGGTGAGCACCACGACGCGCGCGTCTCCCGGGCCTGCGGTGACCAGGCGGGTGGCCTCGATGCCGTCCATGCCGGGCATCCGGATGTCCATCACCACCACGTCGGCATGCAGCTCCTCGGTCAGCCGGACCGCCTCGGCGCCGTTCGCGGCCTCCCCGACGACCTCCAGGTCCGACGTTTCGGCGATGACCATCTCCAATGCGGCCCGGACCAGCGGCTGGTCGTCGGCCAGTACGACGCGGACGGTCATCGCGCCCCTCCCCCCACAGCTCCCGCAACAGGTCCCACCGAAGATCCCGCAACAACTCCCGCCGCAGATCCCGCCAGAGGCAGCCGGGCCACGACGCGGAAGCCGCCGTCGGGCCGGGGCGCGGCGCCGAACTCGCCGTGCAGCAGGGCGACCCGCTCGCGCAGCCCCGCGAGGCCGTAGCCGCTGCCGAGGGTGCTGCCGCGCCCGCGCCCCCGATCGGTGATCTCGATGGCCACCTCGTCCGGTTCCCGGCAGTCGATGGACACCACGCAGGAGCCGGCGCCGGCATGGCGCACCACGTTGGTGACCGACTCCTGGATGATCCGGAAGGCCGCCAGGTCGATCTCCGGCAGCAGCGGCCGTCGCTCGCCGTGCCAGCGGACGTCGACCCGCACACCGGCGGCCGTCGTCGCGGCGGTCAGTCGGTCGAGGTCCGCCAGGCCTGACATGTGGTGCAGCGCGGTCACCTCCGCACCCGCGTTCTGGTCGGCCTGGCGCAGGGCGCCGAGCATCCGGCGCAGCCCCGCCAGCGTCTCCCGCCCGGCGGCCTCGATCTCGGTCAACGCCTCGCGCGCCCGGTCCGGTCGGCTGTCGATGACCCGCCGCGCCGCACCGGCCTGAAGGGCGACGATGCCGATGCTGTGCGCCACCGTGTCGTGCATCTCGCGCGCGATCCGCAGCCGTTCGGCGGTGACCGCCTGCTCGGCCGCCTGGGCGCCCAAGGTCTCGGCGTGCTCGCGGGACTGGCGTATCGAGCGGCCGACCAGCCAGGCGATGAGGGCCACCAGCAGGCCGCCGTCCGAGGCGCCGATGGTGGTGCCGGTGTAGAACAGGCCGCCGCCCATCTCGGACAGGCCGGCCAGGTGGCTGAAGAGAACGCCGAGCACCATGGCCGCGGCGGCGCGCGAGGTCCGGCGCGGGCAGCCGGCCGTGATCAGGCAGAGCGCGACATCAACCGCCAGCAGTGCGGTCGGCGGAAGCTGGACGTTCGCGCGCCACGCCTGCGTCTCCGCGGTCGTGGCGGCGATCAGCAGACCGGTCGCCACCAGCGGCCTGCGGCGCAGCAGTGCGGCGGCGGCGAGGACGACCAGCGTGGCGAGGGCAGTGGTCGCCCACTCCCGATGGCCCTGGTAGGGCGGGAGCACCGGCGGGTGGTCCGGTCGGGCGCCGAGCACGACGCAGGGGTACGCGACCGAGGTGCACCAGGCCAGGACCGTCCAGGCGCCCGGTGGCACGCGTTTGATCAGGGGCAGGGTCGGTGTCGCGGACATGCGGTGATCGTAGCCAGCCGCTCGCGTGCGGGCATCGGACCACGGTTGTACAACCAGGGTCGACGGGCCCGACGACCGAGTGTCAGTTCTGGTCCGATGCCCGGCCCGTCCCCACCACGGCACCGTTGACCGCATGATCGAAGTCACCGAACTGACGAAGCGTTACGGCCGCACCACTGCGGTCGACCACCTCAGCTTCACCGTCCGCCCGGGCCAGGTCACCGGGTTCCTCGGCCCGAACGGCGCCGGCAAGAGCACCACTCTGCGCATGATCCTGGGCCTCAACGCCCCCACCAGCGGCAGCACCGCGGTCGACGGCCGCCCGTTCCGGGAGCACCCGCGCGGCCTGCGCCATGTCGGCGCGCTGCTCGACGCGAACGACGTCCACGGCGGCCGCAGCGGCCGCGCGCATCTGCGCGCCCTGGCCCGCACCAACGCCGTCCCACGCAGCCGGGTGGAGGAGGTGCTGCGCGAGGTCGGGCTGTCCGCCGCCGCGGGCCGCCGGATCGGCGGGTACTCGCTCGGCATGAAGCAGCGCCTGGGCATCGCGACCGCGCTGCTCGGCGATCCGCCGGTGCTGCTGTTCGACGAGCCGCTCAACGGGCTGGACCCGGAGGGCGTGCTGTGGGTGCGCGGCCTCTTCCGCCGCCTCGCAGCCGAGGGGCGGACGGTGTTCGTCTCCAGCCACCTGATGAGCGAGATGGCGAACACCGCGGACCAGCTGATCGTCATCGGCCGCGGCGAGTTGATCGCCGCCGAGAGCGTGACGCAGTTCGCCGCCCGCGGCACCCGGTCGAGCGTGACCGTCCGGACGTCCGAACCCGCAACGCTGGCAGCCCTGTTGACCACCGCGGGCGCCACCGTGCAGCCCGCAGGCGACGGCACACTCACCGCGACCGGACTCGATGCGGCCCGGATCGGCGAACTCGCCCTCGAACACCGGCTCGCACTCCAGGAGTTGACCACGCACTCGGCCACCCTGGAGGAGGCGTTCATGGAACTCACCGCCGACAGCGTCGAATACCTCGCAGGAGATCACCGATGACCACCGCGACCCCCACCGCCCGGTTCCGCGATCTGCTCGCCGCCGAGTGGATCAGGATCTGGTCACTGCGCTCGACGTCCTGGGTGCTCGCCCTCAGCGCCCTGGTCATCATCGGCGCCAACCTCAAGTCCGCGAAGTACACCTACGACTACTTCCCCGTCGGCGACCCGCATCCGGCCTCCGGCTATGTGCAGGTGGCGCTGGACGACTCGTTCAACATCATCGCCGCCGACGTCCTGATGATCGTCGCGGGCAGTATCGGCGCCCTGGTGATCGTCGGCGAGTACGCCACCGGGATGATCCGCACCACCATGGCGGCCGTCCCCGACCGCCGCGCGGTGCTGGCGGCCAAGGCGTGCGTGCTGACGGCGGTCATGCTCGGCTACGGCGCCTTCGTCGCCGGGGCGTCGTTCGGCCTGAGCCAGGCGGTCCTGTCCGGACGGCACATCGGCCTGTCGATCACCCACCCCGGCGCCCTGCGGTACGTCGCGGCGGCCGCGCTGTTCGCCCCGGTCTGCGCCCTGATCGGGCTGGGCCTGGGCGTGTTGATCCGGCACAGCGCGGCCACCGTCGTCGGCACGGTGCTGGTGCTCTTCATGCTGCCCTCGTTCTTCACCGACACCCACCACTGGACGGCCGACGTCTCGCACGCCATGCCGCTGACCGCCTGGCGCCGCCTGGCCGAGGTCGACACGACGAACTCCTTCGTCTCGCACTACCCGGCGACGGTCGGCGGATCGTGGATCACCTTCGCGGCCTGGCCTCTGGTCTCGGTGGTGATCGCCGCGATCGCCCTCCACCGCCGAGACCTTTGAGAGCCGTGAGAGCCGTGAGACCTGTGAGCCGTCAGAACCGTGAGAGCTAGAAGTTCTTCGCCCCCGCCGTGATCGCCTCGCGGATGCGGAAGTAGGTCCCGCAGCGGCAGATGTTGCGGATCTCGTCGAAGTCGGCGTCGCCGATCTCGTGGCCGGCGGCGCGGGCCTGGCGGACCTTGGCGACGGCGGCCATGATCTGGCCGGGCTGGCAGTAGCCGCACTGGGCGACGTCGTACTCCAACCAGGCCTCCTGCATGGGGTGCAGGTCCTTGCCGACGGTGGCGGGCAGGCCCTCGATGGTGGTGATCTCGTCGGTCGGCTGGATCGCGCTGACCGGCACCGAGCAGGGGTTGAACGCCTTGCCGTTGATGTGGCTGGTGCAGGCCTGGCAGACGCCGAGGCCGCAGCCGTACTTGGGGCCGGTCACCCCGAGGACGTCGCGCAGCACCCAGAGCAGGCGGACGTCGTCCTCGACGTCCACCGACACCGGCTTGCCGTTGAGGATGAAGGTGTGTGCGGACACAGGGGTGCTCCTAGTAGGCGCGGGGCAGGCCGTCGACGGGCGACTGCGGGATCGGGGGCGTGGTCGGCAGCGGGGTGAAGGAGAGCGGCGCGGCATGGTTGATCGGGAAGCTCGTCGGCATGGTGCCGGTCGCCCGGGCGTAGGCGCAGGCGACCGCCGCCATCGCGGCACCGACGGCGAGTTCCCCGGCGCCACCGGGGGTACCGCTGGTCGGCGGCATCACCACGATCTGCAGGTCGGGCGGCGTGTTCCACTGCCGGGTGTAGAAGTAGTTGTCCCAACTGCCCTCCTGGAACACCCCGTTGTCGAGATGCATGCCGGAGGTCAGGGCGACCGCGATGCCGTCCATGATGCCGCCCATCATCTGGGCCTGCAGACCGAGCGGGTTGACCGCGAGGCCGGCGTCCACGGCGCAGACGACCTTGGTGACCCGCGGCCCGGTGTACGCGTCGGGGATCTGCCGACCGGTGGTCGCGGGGGTACAGTCGATCTCGACCAGCATCGCCGCGACGCTGTGGTACTCGGGGTGAAGCGCGATGCCCTGGGCCGTGCCGGGCGCCATCGTCCGGCCCCAGTCGCCCAGTTGGGCGACCTTGTCGAGGACGGCGACGGCCCGCGGGTCCTTCAGCGTCTGGCGGCGGAACTGGTACGGGTCCTGACCGACTCCGGCCGCGAGCCGGTCCACGATCAACTCCTGGGCGCAGCGCACGTTGGGCGAGTAGATGCCGCGCATGCTGCCGGTGTTGAAGCCCTTGTCCACCTCGCTCAGCAACTGGGTGGTGACGCCGAAGTTGTAGGGCGTCTGCTGGCTCAACTCGAAGATCGTCTCGGAGAATCCGATGTCGCCGACCGGCAGGTCGGCCACCAGCGCGGTGATCACCTCGCCGAGCCCGTGACCGAAGTCGGTGGCCACCGAGGTGTGCCGCTGCTCGAAGGTGAGCACCTGGCCGAGCGCGTGCGTGGCGCGCACATGGGAGGTGGACATCGGGTGCGTGCGGCCCTGGCGGAACTCGTCGGTGCGGTGCCACATCAGCTTCACCGGCTTGCCCATCAGCTGCGAGATCTCGGCGGCCTCCAGGGCCGCGTCGAAGAACAGCTTGCGGCCGAACGACCCGCCGCCCTGGACGACATGGACGGTGACGGCACTCGGCAGCAGCCCCAGCTTGGCGGCGATCGCGCCCTGCGCCACGATCGGCGCCTTCACCGCCGCCCAGACCTCGGCCCGCCCGGGACGGACGTCGGCGATGGCGCAGTTCGGCTCCAGCGCACTGTTGCTGGCGAAGGCGAACGTGAAGGTGGCCTCGACGGTCTGCGCCAGCAGGTTCAACGGGGGTACCACGAGCGGCAGTTCGGCCGCCTTCAACTCCTGCTGCACGGTGGCGTCCGAGGAGTTGTCCTCGGTCCCGGGAGCCCAGGTCACCTGCAACGCCCGTACCGCGTCGATGCACTGGCCGAAGGTAGCGGCCCGGACGGCGACGCCGGTGGCGATGGTGACGACGTCGGTGACGCCCGGCATCGCCTTCACCGCCGCCAGGTTCTGCACGGAGAGCGGGGTGCCGTTGACCGTCGGCGGCCGGCAGACCATGGTCGGCAGCGCGTTCGGCACCGAGAGGTCCATGGCGAACTGCTTGCGGCCGGTCACGATGTCCAGCGCGTCGATCCGGTTCTGCGCCGTCCCGATCACCTGGAAGTCGCTCTGCGCCTTCAGCGCGACCCCCACCTGAAGCGTCACCTGGCTCGCGGCCGCCACGGCCAGCGACCCGTAGGTGGCGCTCTGGCCGCTCGGCGAGCTGACCACACCGGCGGCCGTGGTCAGCGTCGAGGCGGGGACGCCGAACTGCGCGGCGGCGGCTGCCAGCAGCCGCTGGCGCGCGGTCGCGGCGGCGACCCGGATCGGGGTGTAGGTCGAGACGGTGGTGTTGGAGGCGCCGGTCAGCTGGTTGAAGAGCAGCTCCGGTCGGGCGTCCGCGAGCGTGATCTTCACCTGCGCGAGCGGGATGTCCAGCTCCTCGGCGATCAGCATCGCGGTGGAGGTGGTGACGCCCTGGCCGACCTCGGCGCGCGGCAGCGCGAAGGAGGCCGTGCCGTCGGTGTTGAGCTGGATGCTGATCAGGCCCGAGGTCGGCAGCGCCGCGGTGGTGAGCAGGTCGGTCAGGTCGAGGATGTCGGCCGGCTCGGGCAGGGACGGGATGGCCGCCTGCGCCTCGGTCGGCGCGAGCACCTCCTCTCCCAGCTGTGCGGCGACCACCAGCGTCGGCCCGGCCAGCACGTAGCCGAGGAATCGCCGCCGCCCGACCCCGCGGCCGCTCTCGTCGTCGCCCTGCGGCGCTGCGCCCTGAGCCCCCATCAACTGTCCTCCCGGATAACCGTACGAATGGGCATGTCAGGCATGCCCGCGACAACCCTAGGGGCCGGACGGCGTACGACCTGCGGCGGGGTGGTCTCGCGATGCGGACGGCGACCCGCCCACCGATCCCGGCGTGCCGGGCCGTCGCCCTACCGCGCCTCTACGATCCGTGACCATGACGACGACTCGCACCCGCGCCGTACAGGCCCTCGTCCTGGCCGCCGCCTGCTGGCTGGGCGCCCTGCCACCGGCCGCCGCGGCGACGGCGAGCGGTGGACTGGGCGATCCGGTGTTCCCCGCGCTCGGGAACACCGGCTACGACGCGCTGCGCTACGACCTCGACTTCGTCTACCGCGCCACGACCCGCACGGTCGACGCGACCGCCGCCGTCACCGCGCGCAGCCTGCGGCCGTTGAGCGGCTTCGAACTCGACGCGCTGGGCCTGGACGTGCACAGCGTGCAGGTCGACGGGCAGCCGGCCCGCTTCTCGCTGCACGACGAGAAGCTCGCCGTCACCCCGGCGAGCCCGGTGCAGTCGGGCACCGTCATGACCGTCCAGGTGCAGTACACGGCCGACCCGCGCGCCGCGCTGCCGCACAGCGGCTGGGTGCCGACTTCCGACGGGTTCGCGATCGCCGGGCAGCCGGACAGCGCGCACACGGTCTTCCCGTGCAACGACCACCCCAGCGACAAGGCGGACTTCACCATCCGGGTGACCGCTCCGGACGAGCTGTACGGGGTGGCCAACGGCTCACTCACCGGCACCACCGAGCAGCAGGGGCAGACCACCCGCACGTACACCTCCCGCGACCCGATGGCCACCGAGCTGGTACAGGTCTCGGTGGGCCACTACACCGTGCGCGACCGCCCCGGACCGGCCGGCGTCCGGCTGCGGGACGTCGTCCCGACCGCGCGGGCCGCCGACCTGGAACCGGCCCTGGCGCTGACCCCGGGCCAGCTCGACTGGTTGCAGCAGCGCCTCGGGCCCTTCCCGCTGGAGAGCTACGGGCTACTGCCCGTGAACACCGACGACCCCGAGGCGTTCGGCTTCACCGGCCTGGAGACCCAGACCCTGACCCTCTACAAGCCGAACTTCCTGCGCCAGAGCGAGTCCGCGATCGGCTCGCACATGATGCACGAGCTGACGCACTCCTGGTTCGGCGACAGCGTCACGCCACAGAGCTGGGCGGACCTGTGGCTCAACGAGGGGCACGCCGACTACTACGGACTGCTCTACCGCTACGAGCGCGGCTGGGCCGACTCGCTCGGCCTGACCTCCTTCGAGGCGCGGATGAAGGACACCTACGCCAAGGGCGACCAGTGGCGCCACGACTCGGGCCCGGTGGCCGCGCCCGACGCGGCGGACCTCTTCGACAGCCAGCGCTACCTCGGCGGCGTCCTGGTCCTCTACGCGCTGCGCCAGAAAGTCGGCGAGGCCGACTTCCAGCGGATCGAGCAGACCTTTCTGCAGCGCCACCGCAACGGCACCGCGAGCACGCAGGACTACATCGCGATCGCCTCCGAGGTCTCCGGCCAGGATCTCAGCGGCTTCCTCACCGACTGGCTGTACGGCACCCGCACCCCGCCGATGCCCGGCCACCCGGAGTGGACCGTCTCGCACAGCGCCGCCGTCGCCACCACCCGTGGCACCGGCACACTCTGACGACTACTCCTCCCTTACTCCTCCCTGTCCCTCGTCCACCCAGAACGGCAGCCCGACGATCGGCTCGCGGTCCAGGACCTCGCGCACCGCGAGCGCCTCGGCGGCTCCGAGCACCGCCTGCCGCAGCGCGCGCAGGACCGCGCCCACGGCGGGCGACGGGCCGACGGGCGACGTCCGGTACAGGACGCGGCTCTCGTAGGTGCCGGAGACCGGCAGGGCCGTGACCGTTCGGCAGCGCAGCCGGGCGGCCGCGTTGGCGGGCAGCACGGCGGCCCCCAACTGCGCTGCCAGCATGGCGCGCAGGGCGGCGGAGGAGACCGCCAGGTGCTCGCGGGCGGGCCGGATCCCGTACTGCGCGGCGAACCGGGCGAAGGCGTGGCCGCGCGCGGAGTCCGGCGGGGCGCTGATCCACGCCAGCCCGGCCAACTCCGCGGCCGAGGACGGCACCGGGCTCCAACTCTCCGGCACCACCAGCCGGTAGCCGTCCGTCATCACCACCCCGCAGGCCGTGCCGTCGGGCAGCGGGGTGGGGTGGTCCCGGTCAGCGGTGAGGACGACCACGTCCAGCAGTCCGCGGCGCAGCTGCTGGAGGGCGGCGGGATACTCCACCTCACGCAACTCCGCTTCCAGCAGCGGATGTTCGGCGGCGAGCAGCGGGATGACGGCGGTGGCGGTGGCGGTCAGGACACCGAGCGAGACGCCGATCGCCACCCGCCCGGCGATCCGCCCGTGCACGGCGAGATCCTGGGCCGCCCCGGTGAGCTCGTCCGCGATCCTGGCTCCGCGGGCGGCCAACGCGCGGCCGGCCTCGGTGAGTTCCAGCCGGTTCCCCGCACGGTCGAGCAGCGCAAGCCCCGCCTGCTGCTCCAGCCGGGCCAGCGCCTGCGAGACCGCCGATGCGGTCACCCCCAACCGCCGGGCCGCGGCGGCGATCCCCCCGGACCGCGCGACGGCGTCCAGCACCAGCAACCGCCTGGGATCCAGCTCCACGAAAACCCCGTCCTCGCCTACAACGGCTGCTCGACGTCGGCGCGGACCGCCCGCATCAGGTTCCCGGCGTCCACCACCGTGAACCCCGTCAACAGCCGGTCACTGTAGCCCTTCGGGTAGAAGGTGACCTCGCCGAAGGTCGTCGCGGTCATCCACAGGCAGGCGCTGTCCTCGGCGGCCAGTGCGCCCGACTGCTCCAGCGTCTGCGAGCAGATCCCCCGACCGCCGTGCGGCCCGGGATCGGTGTCCTCCCAGGACGTGGTGACCCGGTCGCCCGTCCCGTCCAGGTGGGTGGACGGCTGCTGCCAGAGCTTGGCGTGCAGCTGGGCGGGGTCGAAGCCGCCTCCACTGCCGGCGTTGATGCCGATGAAGACGATCCACTCGCTGTCCGCCGCATCGTCGTAGAGAGCCTCGACCGGCGTTCCGGTGATGCCGAGCTGCTGGGCGATCTGCTGCTCCGCGTCCGACATCTTCTGCTGACTGGCACTGGCGGCCTGGTGGAACGCGTACCCGCCGGCGCTCGGCGGGGTGCCCAGGCGGTAGGACGCGCCACGAACGCCTGCGGGCGGCACTGCTGAACCGGTCCTCCCGCCACCACCGGAGGAGCAGCCCGATACCGCCGCGCCGAGCAGCAGTACCGCCGCCGCGCCTGCCAGCCGCCTCGTTGTGAACCTGGACAAGGGTCGCTCTCCTCACCGGGAGGCGGCCGCGCCCCACGCGCGGCCGCCGTCACCATCGCCCGGCCACCCTGCCCGACCGTCCCCCCGCACGGAAGCAAGCTCTGCTCAACCCCACCATCAGCTCTGCTAACTACACCCCGGACGCACCCACGGGCCGCCGCGCCGAGGCGAAGAAGTCCCGGGCCCGCTCCAGCGCGGGCCCGTCCGCCAGCACCTGCCCGGGCCGGTTCGCGTACCCGAGCAACCCGCCGCCCCAGCGCGCCCCGAAGTACTCAGCACTCAGCCGCAGCGTGCCCAGCAGCGGCTCCGCCACCTGCTGGTCCTCGCTCGCCAGCGCGCTGACCGCCCAGAAGGTCTTGCCGCCCATCCGTTCCTTGAAATCGGCCCCCGGCACCCGCAGCCAGTGCGACCAGTAGTCCAGGTAGAGCTTGGCACTGGAGCTGACGCTGTACCAGTACAGCGGTGAGGCGATCACCACATCGGTCGCCGCCAACGTCGCGTCGAGCAGCAGCCGTTCGTTCTCCCCGAGCTCGCGCCCGCCGCCGTCCGGCGCATGCCGCACGTCCTCGAAGACCGGCAGCGGCAGGTCCGCCAGCCGCAGCCAGCGCTGCTCGGTCCCGGCCGGAAGCTGCGCGGCCGCCTCCCGCGCGAGCGCTTCGGTGTTGCCGCCCTCCCGGGAGCTGGCAAGGAGAAAGAGGAAGCTCCTGCTGTCGTTCATCATGCACATACATTAAATGCAGCTGCAACTAATCTCAACCCTCAACCCTCAACCCTCACCCCGCGCATCCCGACAGCCCCGCCGCAGCGCCGTCGCGCAGGCGGCGACCACGAGCATGGCGAGGCCCGTGCCGGTCAGAACCCAGCGGGGGCCGAGCGCGGCGGTGAGCGGCCCGCCGAGGGCGGCACCGGCGGGCGCGGCGGTCAGCAGGACGGCCGCGCGCAGCGCGAGGACGCTGGTCAGCAGGTCCACCGGGGTGAGCTCCTGGAACAGGGCGAAGGCCAGTGCGCTGTACGGGCCGTGGACCACACCGCCCAGCGCGAGGCCCGCCAGCGAGACGGCGGCCGGCGCCGGCAGGCCGAACGGCAGCATCGCCAGGCCGTGACCGGCGATGATGCCGAGCAGGACCGGCCACAGCGGCCGCCCCCGCACCGACGCCGAAGGCCCCCCAGTACAGCCCCAGGACGCTCGCCCCGGCGTGCAGATCCTGGCCGACGAACAGCGGTAGCGCGACCTCGACCGGACCGTAGAAGAGGTTGAACAGCCAGGTCACCACGAGCAGTCCGAGCAGTTCGGGCCGCTCCCGCAGCACGGCGGCAGCACGCGGGTGAGCGGGATCCGGCCGCTCCGGCCCCGCAGCTCCGGCAACTCCGGCAGCTCCCGAGGTGGCGGACACGGCGAGCAGGGCGAAGGACAGCGCGTCCAGGCGTTGGCGCGGATCGGCCGGCCCGCGGACAGCCGGCGCAGGCGACCGCCCAGCAGCAGCGCGCCGAGGGCGCCCGGCAGGGCGTAGGCGGCGACCGCGGCGCCCACCAGCGGGCCGCCGTCACCGGGCGGAGCGAGCCGCAGCGCCAGCCACGCCACCGCGACCACGCTCGTCCCGTCGCCGAGGTCCGACACCGCCAGCGCGGGCAGCAGGCGCCGGAACGGGCCGGGGGCGAAGAGCGGTCGGTAGCCGCGAGGCAGCACCAGCACCAGAGCTTTGCGGCTGCATGAACTTCGACGCCTGCGAGCTGCTGGCCGCCGCGGACGCGGACGCCTGAGCGCGCAGGCCGGCCAACCGCGCCCTAGCCGATCGCGGCGAGCCGCGGGAGGACCCGCTCGGCGACCTGTTCGGCGAAGGTGACCGGGTGGCGGTCCGGCAGCAACTGGAGCTCACTGATGCCCAACCGCGCGTACTGCTCGGCGGAGGCGAGGAAGCCGTCGACGTCATCCAGCACCGGGCCGCCGGCCACCGCGGTCTTCGCGATGGCGTCGTAGTCGCGGCCCTCGTCCTCGCAGTGCGCACGCAACACCTGGAGCTTGTGGGCGACTTCGTCCGGTGTGGTGGCGAACAGGTTGCAGGAGTCGGCGTACCGGGCGACCATCAGCAGGGTCTTCTTCTCACCACCGCCGCCGATCATGATCGGCGGGTGCGGCCGCCGCAGCGGCTGCGGGACGCACAGCGTCTCCTCCAGCTGGTAGTGCCGGCCCTGGTAGGGGCCGTTGTCGTCGCTCCACATCTGCAGGCAGATCTGCAGCGTCTCCTCCAGTCGCTCGAACCGCTCGCCCACCGGAACCACCGGTACGCCGAGGGCGCGCTGCTCGCGCTCGTACCAGGAGGCTCCGATGCCGAACCTGGCCCGGCCACCGGAGAGCACGTCGATGCTGGCGACGATCTTCGCCAGCAGCCCGGGGTGGCGGTACATCACGCCCGTGACCAGCACTCCGAGTTCCATCCGCTCGGTCAGCGCCGCCACGTACCCGAGCGCTGTGTACGCCTCCAGCATCGGCTGGTCGGCGCTGCCCGTGCGGTGCTCCATCTGGAAGTAGTGATCCATCACGGTGAACGCGTCGACCCCGGACTGCTCGGCGATCCGCGCGGTCTGCGCCAGCGTCGGACCGATCAGCGCGGGGTCGGTGGGGGTCGAGTAGTTCCAGTAGTGCAGACCGAGTTTCATGACCAGTCCTCAGCTGGGGAGCGGACGGCCCGCCGGTCCGCCCGGCTGTCCACGATAGCGGCGCGGGCGGGCCGCAGCGGCGTACGAACCGCATGGAAGTGACGGTCGGTCAGCTGATAATTGTTTGATTTAGCGCGAACATGTGGACTCTTGTGCGCAGTGCGACATTGCAATATAGTATTGCACTGATAGAGCGTCACAGTGCCCCCGCAATTCCACTGTTGTTTCCTCCCCCGCGCTCGGTCCCCCCTCGCACCCCCACTCCCCCACCCGAAAGGGACTGTGTCAACGTGACCAGACTCAGATACGGCCTGTTCCGGCGCGGCAAGCGAGCCGTGTTCACCGGGCTCGTCGTGGCCATGGCCGGCGCCGGACTCGTCGCCAACCCGCTGTCCGCCACGGCCGACCCGCACCCCGCCTCCGCGGGCTGGGTACAGACCACGGCCAGCGGCTGGATGCAGGTCCAGCCCGGCACCCCGAAGGTGGCCAAGGCGACCAAGACCACCGCGAAGCCCGCGTCGCTCGGCAGGGTCGGCGCCGCCCGTCCGGCCCCGGGCACGGGCGGCTCCGGTGGCAAGATGCACCCGCAGACGGCCGACGGTGCCGACCCCTCCACCGGCAACCCCGATGACGGGTACGTCTCCAACCAGTACGACCTGCAGATGCAGTACAAGGGCGGCCAGGACTCGACCGGTGTGGTCATCGGCCCGCCGAAGGTGTACCTGGTGCTCTGGGGCTCCCAGTGGGGCACCCCGTCCACCAACGCCAGCGGCGACGTCGTGATGTCCAAGGACGCCGACCAGGCCGCGCCGTACCAGCAGGACTTCTTCAAGGGCCTGGGCAGCGCCGGCGACGGCTGGAGCGGGGTCATCACCCAGTACTGCGAAGGCATCCCGGCCGGCACCATCCAGTGCCCGGCGAGCGCCGCGCACATCCCGTACCCGAAGGCCGGCAGCGTGCTCGCCGGCGTCTGGGTGGACAACGCCGCAGCGGCCCCGCAGTCCGCGAACGAGCCGCAGCTCGGCGCCGAAGCAGCCGCTGCCGCACAGCACTTCGGCAACACCACCGAGGCGCAGAACCGCAACGTGCAGTACATCATCGACTCGCCGCAGGGGACCGACCCGGACACCTGGAAGGAGCTCGGGTACTGCGCCTGGCACGACTTCGAGCACTCCTCGTACGGCCAGCTCGCCTACACCAACATGCCCTACCTGACGGACGTCGCCGGCTGCGGCACCAACTGGTTCGGTGAGAACACCGCGCGCGGCCGCCTCGACGGCTACGGCATCATCGGCGGCCACGAGTACGCCGAGACGCTGACCGACCCGAACACCCCCGGCGGCTGGACCGACGCCACCGGCCAGGAGGTCGCGGACAAGTGCGCCTGGATCCCGGCCGGTTCGAACGGCGGGCTGTTCACCGAGAACCTGTCCACCGGCTCCTTCCCGCTGCAGACGCTCTGGTCCAACACCGACCACCTGTGCAGCGCCTCGGACCCGGTCTACACCGGCCCGCCCGTGGTGCTCAGCACCATGTGCGACCGCACGGACGTTCCCAACACGCCGCTCTCGATACCGGCGGTCGCCGCCGACAGCGCCGGAGCAGCGGTCAGCTACAGCGCCACCGGCCTGCCGCAGGGGCTCAGCATCAACGCCTCGACCGGCGTCATCTCCGGTAGCGCCGCCGCGACCAACGGCTACGTACGGATCACCGTCAACGCCGTCGACACCGCCGGCAAGACCGCGAGCACCGGGTTCTGGGAGAACGTCGCCGCCGGCTCCAGGGCGGGCTGCGGCTCGATCGAGCAGCTCATCGACCCCGGCTTCGAGAACGGCTCGGCCGACGTCAACCACACCGGGATGACCGACGCGTGGAGCCCGTCCGGCTACAACATCATCACCCCGTCCAGCCTGCACTCGGCGCACTCGGGCAGCTGGTACGCCTGGCTCGGCCAGAGCGTCGGCAGCGACGACTCGATCACCCAGTACCTGAACACCTACCCGGGCTACACCGCCGCGTCGTTCTCGTTCTGGCTCGACACCGAGACCACGAACACCTCGGCCACCCCCGACACGCTGTCGCTGATCGCCATCGACCAGTACACCAAGCAGCCGCTCGGCACGGTCAGGACGTGGAGCAGCAAGGGCGCGACCCCCGGCTACCAGTACCAGTCGGTGGACCTGTCCCCGTACATCAACCAGGTCGGCTTCGGCACCACGATCGGCCTGGAACTGGTCTCGCACGAGTCCGGCAGCACCGCCACCACCGCGTTCCTGGTGGACGACGCTTCGGCCCACGAGAACTGATCCGCCCTCACCGCAGTACCTGGCACCGCACCCGCCCGTCGCAGCCGTCCCTCGGTCGCGGCGGGCGGTTCGGCATTCGGGCGGTACCTCGTGGCGCTGGGGCTCCGGCGCGGCGCGGCGATCTACGGTGGCTAAGGCCGGTCGGTCTACGCCCACCGTGCCCGACCAGGAGGAGCCGGATGCCATCGCCGCGCAGGAGGAACGCCGAACGGCGGGCCACCCCGATCGCGCCCACCAGGCCCGGCACGACGGTCGGGCCCGGGATGCAGCGCGCCGCGGGGTACGCCTGGCGGCTGCTGGTCATGGGCGTGGCCGCCTACGCGGTGGTGATCGTGGTCGGCCGTCTGGTGCTGCCGGTGGTGGCGGTCTTCGTCGCCCTGGTGATCACCGCGATCCTGCGCCCGGCCGCCGACCGGCTCGCCCGGCTGATGCCGCGCGTGCTCGCCGTCGTGGTGACCGTCCTCGGGGCGCTGCTGCTGCTCGCCGGGCTGCTCTCCCTGGTCGGCGAGACCGTGGCCAGTGAGTCACACACCCTGGGCAACGACTTCAGCGGCGGGCTCGACCGGATCGAGAAGTGGCTGGAGGGAGCGCCGTTCCACCTGAAGGCGAACAGTCTCTCCGGACTCAAGTCCAAGCTCAGCACCTTCCTGTCGGCCCACCGCTCGACGCTCGTCAGCACCGCGGTGAACGAGGCCGGACGGGTCTTCGAGATCGCCGCCGGCGCCGCCCTCGCGCTGTTCTGCTCGATCTTCTTCATCCACTCGGGCGACGGCATGTGGCGCTGGGCGCAGCGCCAGTTCCCGGCGGGCTCCCGCGACGGCACCACCCGGGCCGGCCAGGCCGCCTGGCGCACCTTCGCCGGCTACACCCGCGGCATCATGATCGTCTCCGGCACCAACGCGATCCTGGTCGGCATCGCCCTGCTCGTCCTCGGCGTGCCGCTGGCGCTGCCGCTGACGGTCCTGGAGTTCTTCGCCACCCTCATCCCGCTGATCGGCTCACCCGTCGCCCTGGCGATCGCCGCCGTGGTCGCGCTGGCCGCCAAGGGCCCGGTCACCGCCCTGATCGTGCTGGCCCTGATCGTGGTGATCGGCCAGATCGAGGGCCATCTGCTGCACCCCGTGGTGATGAGCTGGGCCGTCAGCATCCACCCCGTCGCCGTCGCCCTCTCCGTCACCGCCGGCGGCATCCTGTACGGCGTGATCGGCGCCGTGGTCGCCCTCCCCCTCGTCTCGGTCGCCTGGGCCGTCATCAGCGAACTCCGCACCCCGCCCGCGACCTGACGGGCCCGCGAGGGTCAGTGGGTGAGTGCGGCGCGGGCTTCCAAGCACGACGATGCATCGTCCCTGGTCCCCGCGACCGTCGTCAGCGCGGTCCCGGCAGCGGGACGGCGTGCAGGCACTTCGTCGTGCACGGGCCGGGCTGCTCCACCAGCGGCTCGGCGATACCGTCGGCACTGATCTGCACCAGGAACTCACCGGTCTCGTCCGCGTACACCGGTCGCCCGTCCGCTCCGAGCCGACCGGACAGCGCAACGGTCACCACCCGGGGCGGGGCGTGCGTCCCCGGAGTGCCGGGGAGGGTGATGGCATAGCGTTCGATCACGTTCATGGCGGACTCCTACCCTCAGTGGGCCTCTGACCGGCCCGGACGCCGCCTAAACCTCGCTGGGCCGGGTGAAAATGCCGGCGCCCGCGCGCGGCGGATTCAGACGGTACTCAGCGCTTCGCCCTCTGGACTCGACCGCCGCCAGCCCCCCAGAATCTGACAGGTCCACCTCATATGCGCCCGTCCCGCGGCGCATCACCCAAGGGAGACCCATGATCGTCGCCGCCCGCTCGGCCGCCGCCTCCGCCCGCCCGCACGTGCAGGGGCTGTTACGCATCGTGACCGGCCTGCTCTTCGCCTGCCACGGCGCCGCGTCGGTCCTCGGCGTCTTCGGCGGCGCGCACGGCACCACCCTGCCGGTCGGCCAGTGGCCGGGCTGGTGGGCCGCGCTCATCCAGCTGGTCGGCGGCGCGCTGGTCCTGCTGGGCCTCGGCACCCGGTCCGCCGCGCTGCTCTGCTCGGGCTCGATGGCGTACGCGTACTTCACCGTCCACCAGGAACACGCGCTGTGGCCGATCCAGAACGGCGGCGAGCTCTCGGTGCTGTTCTGCTGGATCTTCCTCAGCATCGCCGTGACCGGCCCCGGCAGCCTCGCCCTGGACGGACTCCTCCCCGGCGCCCGCACCCCGAAGAAGACGACGGCACCGACCGCAAGCACCCCGCACCGCGCACCGGCGGGCCGGGCCTGACGATCGGCCTGCCCTGATTGCCGCAAGTCCATCTCGAACAACGGCACTTGGTGGTTGAATCTCAGCACCGGGGGCCATTGGGGTGGGAAGGGAAGTGCTGTGCGCGAGGTGGATACCCGACGGCGGGAGTTGATTTCCGAGGCCGCCCGACGGGCGGTGGGCGCCGTGGCGCCGGAGGAGTCGGTGATCTTCGAGCCGCTGGCCGCGCAGTTCGTCAGCCGCGGCGAGGTTCCGCGCGAGCGGCGGTACACGGACGGGATCATCGCGTCGGGGTGGGACGCCGCGGAGATGTTGATCAGCCCGCTGGCGCTGACGTTGGCGACTTCGCTGTACAACCGGCTGCTGGACAACGTCAGCGACGAGGTCCTCAAGCGGGGCGGTCATGGAGTGCAGCGCGCCTGGCGCAGGCTTCGTCGCGCGGACCGTGCGGTGGACAGCCCGAGCGGCCCGGCCGAGGCGCCGGAGGCGACGGCGGGCGCCACCGCACTGCGGGACCAACTCCTCAGCCAGGCAAGGCAACTGGGCATTCCGGAAGAGCAGGCACAGCCGCTGGTGGACGCGCTGCTCGCAGCGGCCGAGGACCAACTGCCTGCGCCGGGCTCACCGGTGGGCGACGACGCCGGAGCCGCCTGAGATGGCACGCCCGACCGACGGCCCGTTCAGCACCCCGGCCGGCACGACGCTGCGGTTCAGCTCGCTCATCGTGTTGGCGGCCACCGTCACCGCGACGTGGTGGGGGACGTTCGTATCCGTCTGGCGGCCGACCACCGGCCTCCCCGAGGATCGGTGCTCGGTGCGCACCGGCTACTACCTGCCGATGGGAGACTGGCTCTCGCCGCAGGACACACTCAAACACCAGCACTTCGAGCACTGCATAGCGGGCCTGGCGCTCACCGACGTCCTGTGGATCGCCGGCGCGCTGGGGCTGACGGGACTGCTGGCGCTGCTGCTGTTCGCGGTGCACCCGTGGTGGCACCGGCGCCGCGCGCGGCTGGTCCCGATCGATGAACTGTCCTCGCCCGAAACCGCCTCACTACAGGAGGAGTTGCAGGAGCTGGTGGAGCTGGCGGGTCTGGTCCGCGCGCCGAGGTTCCTCCTCGATCCGGCCAATGCGCGCCCCGCCGGGCAGGCCTTCGGCGGGCTCGGTCGGCGCCAGGTCTCACTGAGCGCCGGTCTGCTGGTTCAACGACGGCGCGCCCCGGCGAAGTTCAGGGCCGTGCTGGCCCACGAACTGGCCCACATCCGCAACGGGGACGTGACCATCACCTATCTGACGCTCGCGGTCTGGCGGGCGTTCGTCCTGGTGACCGTCCTCCCGGTACTGGCCACCCTGGTGGATCCGGTCCTGCAGACCACGCAGCCACTGCGCAATCCACTGCGCGTCGGGATGGGACTGCTGCTCACCAACCTGGTCGATCTGGGATGGTTCTTCGTCGTCCTGATCGCGCTGGTCTACGTCATACGCATCTCGGTCCTACGGGCACGGGAGGGCTACGCCGACGCCCGAGCCACGCAGTGGAGCGACCCGGCGGCACTGCGCGAGGTCTTCCTGGCGTCAGCCGAACAGGACGGCACCCGCTGGTGGCACACCCACCCGCGGCTGCTGGACCGCGTGCGGCTGCTGGACCAGCCCGAGCGCCTGCTGCGGCCCGGCTTCTGGGAGACCTTCACGGCCGCGTTCGTGGCCCAGATCGCCGGCGACTACGCCACCCAGGCGGTGGAGGGTGCGAACCTCTCGTCCACCTCGTTCGCCTACCAGGCGAGCCACGATGCCGCCACGCTGCTGACGGCCCTGGTGGTGGTCGTGTCGGCTTGGCGGGGTGCCGCATTCGTCCGCTCCGGTGCGGGCGGCCGCGCCGTGTACACCCGCGCGGGCCTCGGCCTCGGCCTCGGCCTGGCCACGGCGTACGGCCTGCTCGTCCTGCGCGCGGACCGGCTGCTCCGACACCAGCCGGCAGCGAATGCGTGGGAGTTCGACACAGCCGGCTTGCGGCGAGACCTGCTACTGGCCGCTCTCATGCTGGTGGCCGTCCTGGTGCTGTGCCACTGGGCGGGACACTGCTGGCAGTTGCTCGCCACCGCGAGTCGACGACGTCGGCTGTTCGCCGCCGCCGCGATGCTGCTGGCGATCTGGGCGTGCCTGCGCTGGTGGAACACCCTCAACTACTTCATCCCGCCGCTCGGACCGACGCTGTCCGCGGACGCGTCGGTGTGGCGGCACTTCGTGTCGCAGGCTCACGGGAGCGGGCTCGACCGGGCGGTGGTCGAGGCCGTGCTGGCTCCCTTCATCCTCTTGTGGGTGATAGGGCCCGCCACCCTCTTCGCCGCCCCCCTCCTGTGGCTCGTCCCCCTGCTCCTGGGGGCGGCTCGACGCGAGGCCGTCCGTTCTGCGGCCCGCATCGGGGGCCTCGCGGCGCTGGTCTGGCTGGTGATCGACATCGGCCTGCGGGCGGGGGCGCACCTGACGGCGTCCGCGGCGATTCGGGCGGGGGACGGATACGCGGTGGTGTTCCTCTGCTGGGAGATCATCGCCGTCCTCGCCGTCCAGGCAGGCACCGGCCTCCTGCTCGGAATGCGGCGAACGCGAATGATGCCGGCCCTGTTCGCCACCACGCTCACCGGCCTGCTGTGCTGCCTCATCCTCTGGGGCACCCATCGGCCCGGTGACGTCTTCGTCGCCTTCTATGCCCTGCGGGACATCGGCGTCCTCGGCTCCGCGCTCACCGTCCTCGGCGTGTTGCTCGGCCGCAGGCTGAGCCGTCGGGCCCGGGCGCGTCCCGCAGCGGTCGGACTGCCAGGGGTGGTGACGCGGCTGGGACCGGCTGCCGTGGCCGCGGTGTTCCTCGCCCTGGCCGTCTGGCCTGCTCTGCACCTCTGGACAGCGCCGCGTCACACCCGGGTCGACAGCGTGGGCGCACCGGACTACGTACCGCCGCCGCCCGCCGACCCGCAGGAAATCGGGAAGGAGAGCTACATGCTCTGGCTGCAGGGCGGCGGGCAGGGGCAGATGGAGGCCGCCTTCACCGCACTTTTCCGCTACGTCGGGCAGCTGAACCCGGCGTTGGACAAGCAGCAGCCCGACTGGGACGCGATCGCCCGGGACCAGCACCTGAAGGAGGACTGCCGGAACCTGGTCACCGCGGTCGGACGAGCCCGCGCGTTCCCAGCACCGCCCTGGGCCAAGGCCGCCGCGGACTGGAGCGCCTATCTGGGACAACTGGCGGACGACGGCGACGCATGCACAGCGGTCTCCGTGGCGCCGGACCTCAGGACCATCCAGGCCGAGCTCAAGGCCGCTCAGGCACAGCCACAGCTGGACGCCCTCGACTCCGACCAGAAGGCGGCCCTCAGCACGGCTACCTAGCGCGAGGCGGAGCGGACGAGGGTGCGGGGCAGCGCGTCGAGGTGGTCCGGGTTGCGGGTCAGTGGGTGCTTGCGGACGAAGGCGCGGCGCAGGGCGTGGTAGGGGGCCTGCGGGTCGAAGAAGATCGCGTGCATCCGGGCGAGTTCCTCCTCGCGGTGGGCGGCGAGCGGCTTGAGCGCGGCATCGCGCTCAAGCCGCGCCTTCTTGGCGGCGATCCGCTCCTGAAGGGCGGGTAGCGCGGCCAGGCGCGCGGCCAGCGAGCGGACGTCCGCGGCGAAGTCCGCCGGGGCGCTCTCGACGATCCGGTCCACCAGGCCCAGGTGTTGGGCGCCCGTCGCGCCGACCGGCAGCGCCTCCTCGGTCAGCCGCCGGGCGGCGCCCGTGCCGACCCGGCGGGGCAGGGTGTACGTCCAGTACTCGGAGCCGTAGAGGCCCATCAGCCGGTAGTGCGGGTTGAGCACGACGCCGGAGCGGCACCACACCTCGTCGGCGGCCAGCGCCAGCATCGCGCCGCCGGCCGCGGCGTTGCCGCCGAGCGCTGCGACGGTGAGCCGGTCGGTGGTGGTCAGCACCGCCTCCACCAGGTCGTCCATCGCCTGGATGTTGGCCCAGGACTCCTCGGCCGGGTCGTCGGCGGCCTCGATCACGTTGAGGTGGATGCCGTTGGAGAAGAAGTCCCGGTCGCCGCCGAGCACCAGCACCGAGGTGGGTCGGGTGCAGGCGAGGCGGTAGGCGGCGAGCAGGCGGCGGCACTGGTCAGTGCTCATCGCGCCGCCGGGGAAGGCGAACCGCAGCACGCCGACCGGGCCGTCCTCCCGGTAGGCGATGTCCGGCCCATCCGCCGTCTCCGGTAGCTCTGGCAGCAGCGCGCCGAGCGCCGTCGCCGCCGGAAGCTTGACGCCGGGCGGCCCGCCCGGGCGGCGGCGGGCCCGCAGTTCGGGGATCCACACCGCGCCGTCGGCGGTGGCCCGGCAGACGGCGCCGGCCCGGGTCGCCAGCAACTCGCCCGGCCGTCCGCGCAGTTGGCCCTCCGGGTGGCCGCCGTGCAGGAACCACTCGGCGCCGCACAGCTCGTCGGCGACTCCGGGCTGCGAGTCGGCGCCGCGCAGCGCCCGCAGCACCTGCGCGGTGCTGTCGCGCTGCCAGTCGATCCGGCGCAGGCTCTGGTCGAAGTACGGGCGGGTGCGCCCGACGGCCGCCAAGTCGGCCTGGCGCTGCGGAACGTACGTGCCGCCGGCGACGCGGTCGACGGCGAGCAGCACGGCCCGCACCGCGGCATCCGAGATCTCGCCGCGGTAGAGGTCGCTCTTGGCGACGCCGGCCGGGACCGTGCAGGGCTCGGTGGCCCAGACGTCCCCGCCGTCCATCACGGCGTCGGCCTGGAGGACGGTCACGCCCCACTGCCGGGCACCCTCGTGCAGCGCCCAGTCCAGCGAGGACGGTCCGCGGTCGCCGATCGGGCCGGGGTGGACGATCAGGCAGGTGTGCGCGGACCAGAGGTCGGCGGGGATCGCGCTCTTCAGCATCGGGGCCAGGATGAGGTCAGGCGCGTGGCGGCGGACGGCCGCCCGCAGGGCGTCGTCGTCCGGGGCCTGGGCCAGTTGCACACCCACCAGGTGTCCGCGATCGCGCAGTTCGACGAAGACCCGCTGGGTCAGGCTGTTGAACGCGCTCGCGACGAGCAGAATCCGCACGGCTGCCTCCCGGCCGCCCGGCGCACGGGGGAGGCGGCGGGCCCGGCCGTCAGCGATCCTCACGCGCGGGCGCGCAGACGCCGGGAACGCGCGCCCAGGGGTCGCCCGTTCGGACCAGGCCAGGGGAGGTTTCAGGTGGTGAGCCGCACTCCGATGTAGGCGAGCACGGCGATCAGCAGCCAGGACGCCAGCCCCACCAGCAGGGCCCGTCCCCCGGTGCGGACCAGCGCACGGACGTCGACCGAGCTGCCCAGCGCGAACAGCGCGCCGGCCAGCAGCAGTCCGTCCAGCTGGTCCGCACCGGCGATCACCGAGCCGGGCAGCACCCCGCTGGTGCGCACGGCCACCAGGGCGAGGAAGCCGGCCACGAAGAGCGGCACGACGGGCTGGCGCCGGCTCGCCGCCGCGACGGTCGGTCGGGCGCGGCGGCGGGAGAGGGCGACGCCGGCGACGATCGGCGCCAGCAGCGCGACCCGCATCAGCTTAACCACCACGGCCTGGCCCAGCGCGGTCGGTCCGGCGCCCTGCGCGATCGCCACCACCTGGCCGACGTCGTGCACGCTGGCCCCCGTCCACCGTCCGAACTGGACGTCCCCCAGGCCCAGCGGGCCCTGGAGCAGCGGCAGCACCACGATCGCCAGCGTGCCGCAGAGCGTGACCAGCGCGACGGCGGTGACCACGTCCTCGTCCTCGCTCTCGGTGACGCCGTTCATCGCGGCGACCGCCGACGCCCCGCAGATCGAGAACCCGGTGGCGATCAGCAGCGGCTGGTCACCGGGCAGCCCGGCGCGCCGGCCGAGCCACTGGGTGCCGAAGAAGGTCGCGGACACCACTCCGAGCACCACCAGGACGGTCTGCCAGCCCAGCGCGACCACGTCGCCCAGCGCCAGTTTCAGGCCCAGCAGGGCGATCCCCAGCCGCATCAGGCGGCGCGAGGAGAAGGCCAGGCCGGGCCGGAGCGGGTCGGGCAGCAGGCGCAGGTTCCCCGCCACGACCCCCAGCACCACCGCCCAGGTGAGCGGCGCGACGGCCGGCACCAGCCGGTTCGCCGACCACGCCACCGCGACCGCCGCGGCCACCGCCGCGAGCCCCGGCAGCAGCCGCTTCCCCGCCGCCGGGCGGCCTGGGGAGGGGGAGGGCGCGGCGGCGGGACGCGTGAGGGAGAGGGTCATGGCCCCACGTTCCCCCCGCTGCGCAGCGGCCGGTACCCGTCAGTTACCTGGCACGCGATAAGTTGTGCCTATGACCTCGAACCCCTCCGCAGGCCCCCGACCTGCGGATCGTCCGCGCCGGCTGCCCGACCTCAACGCGCTGGAGCTCCTGGTCACCGTCGCCGAGACCGGCAGTCTCGGACGCGCCGCCGCCCGCCTCGGCATCAGCCAGCCCGCCGCCAGCGAGCGGATGAACCTGCTGGAACGCCGGCTCGGTCTGCAACTCGTGCACCGCTCCACCACCGGCTCCCGGCTCACCGACACCGGCGTGGTCGTGAACGACTGGGCCCGCCAGGTGCTGGAGGCCGCGCAGGCGCTGGCCGAGGGAGTCGACGCGCTGGTGTCCCGGCAGGACGGGCGGCTGCAGATCGCCGCCAGCCTCACCCTCGCCGAACACCTGCTGCCCGGCTGGCTGGTCACCCTGCGCACGCTGAGCCCGGGCGTGCACGTCGGACTCCAGGTCGCCAACAGCCAGCAGGTGATCGAGGCGGTTCGCCGCCAGGACGCCGACCTCGGGTTCATCGAGAGCCCCGCCACCCCGCGCGACCTGCGCACCGCCGTGGTCGCCCACGACCGGCTGGTCGTCGTCACCGCCCCCGGCCACCCCTGGACCCGCCGCAAGCAGCCACTCACCGGCGCCGAACTCGCGAGCACCCCGCTCGTGCTGCGCGAGGCCGGCTCCGGCACCCGTGACACCCTGCAGCGCGCCCTGCGGGCCTGGAACGGCCCGTGCGAGCCCGTCCTCGAACTCGGCTCGACCACCCCGCTGCGCGCCGCCGCGGCCGGCGGCGCCGCGCCCGCCGTGCTGTCGCAGCTCGCCGTCGCCGACGATCTGGCCGCCCGCCGCCTGGTCGAGATCCCCACCACCGACGACCTCGCGCTCCAGCGCACGCTGCGCGCCGTCTGGCGCAAGGACACCGAACTCACCGATCCCGCCCAGCATCTGCTGCGGATCACCCGCCGGAGCTGAGCTCTACCTCCAGTCGGCGGGGTAGCTCGCCACGTGCTCGGCCCGGCTCGCCGCGACACCCGCAGCGACCGGCAGCGTGAGGAAGCGCAGCGGGTGCGGTGCCTGCACGACCACGATCACCGCGGTGGCGGCCGGCTCGCGCCCGAAACTCGGTGGGGGCGGCGCACTCCACCCCCCATGAAACCAGCCGGCCGCCGTCCCCGGCGTCCGGGGCGCGCCTACCTGCCGGCTTCCGGGCCGAACCACTGCATGGCCTGGCCGGTCACCGCCGCGATGCAGTCGAAGTCGTGATCCCGGTGCAGCAGGGTGAGCCCCTGGAGTTCGGCGGAGGCGGCGATCACCAGGTCGACGGGACCGGCGCTGCGATGCTGCCCCTGCGCGGTCAGTATCCCCTGGACCTGCCAGGCCCGGTCGTAGGCGCGGTCGTCGACCGGGGCCCAGGTGAACACGGCCCGCAGATCCGCGATGCCGCGCTCGCGGTCCGCTGCCGAGCGGGCGCTGTAGAAGTACTCAAGCTCTGTGATCGGACAGATGGCGATCAGGCCCGCCGCTGCGGCCTGGTCCCAGCCGTACGACTCGGCAGCCGGGCGCATCAGTCGGGCTAGTGCGCTGGTGTCGATCAGGAAGCGGGCGGCGTTCACCGACGGTAGTTCGCCTTGTCCTCGAAGAGGTCGAGATCGAACGCGCCGTCCTGCGCGGCGCCGCGCAGGCGGGTGAGCGCCAGTGCGCGGCGCCGGTTCTCCAGCACCTCGCGCAGGGCCGTGTTGACGGTCTCCTTCTTCGTCGAGGTGCCGAGGGCCTGCGCCACGTCGGCAACCAGGGCGTCATCGAGGTCGATCACGGTGCGGGTCACGGGCCACCTCCGTTGATATCAAGTCGTGCATCAATGATACCTCTGCATGTGCTGGGGGAGGGAGGACACCGATGCCGCCCGCCAGTGTCCTCTCCTGCCCTGCGCCGGTCTCAGGATGTTCTGGCCCGCTGGGTGACCACGATGCAGCTGAGCACGATGGCGGCGGTGAGCGGGACGGCCGCGGTGATCTGCTCGCCGAGCAGCAGCACAGCCCACACCAGCGTCAGCAGCGGCTGCGCCAGCTGGAGCTGGCTCGCCCTCGCCACGCCGATGAGGCCCATGCCCTTGTACCAGACGACGAATCCGCCGAACTGCGAGATGCCGGCGATGTAGGCCATGCCGACCACGGCCTTCGCGGTGAGGTGTACGGGCTCGTGCGAGAGCGCCCACAGGGCCACGGCGAGGTTGACGGGGGCGGCGAGCACCACGCCCCAGGCGATGACGCGCCAGCCCGGCATGCGTGCGGAGAGCCGCCCGCCGTTGGCGTAGCCCGCGGCGCAGACCAGCAGGGCGCCGAAGAGAAAGAGGTCCGCGACGGTGGGTCGGCCGTGGTTCTGCGACAGCGTGAACACGATGACGGTCGCCGCTCCGAGGCCGGCCGCGGCCCAGAAGACCTTCGAAGGGCTGCGCCGGGTGAGGACTGCGGAGAACACCGCCGTGGCCATCGGCAGCGCACCGATCACGACCGCAGAGTCCGCCGTGGACGAGGTCTGCAGGGCGAGCGTGGTGAGCAGCGGGAAGCCGATCGCGCAGCCGCCCGCGACGACGGCGAGCGCGGGCCAGTCCGTGCGCGCCGGCAGCGGGGCCCGGGTGATGAGCAGCGCGCCGATCGCGATGACGGCAGCCAGGACGCCGCGTACCCCGATGGCGCTCCACGGCCCGAATCCGTCGAGCGCCCACACCGTTCCGGGGAAGCTGAAGGAGAAGCTGACCACTCCGAGCGCGGCGTAGAGGGTGCCGTTGGAGAGGGCCGGTGTCGCGAGGCGGGCGGGGGAACCCTGTTGTGACGTCATGACTGTCCGTTCTTTCGCTGTCGGGAGACTGATTCCAGCCGTGCGGAGATGACCTGCGCGAATCGTGCGGCGGAGGTTTCCGAGAACGGCATGCTGAGCGACGGTTCGCAGAGCTCGAGTTCGAGGACCAGGGGCTTGCCGTCAGCGCCGCGGATGAGGTCGACGCGGCCGTAGAGCAGTGGCTCCCGCAGCGCCAGGTGCTCAGCTGCGGCGTCCAACGCGGCCGCGGCGACCGCGCGTTCGTCCTCGGCGGCGTCCCGCGCGGTGCGGGCCTCCTGCGTCGGCTGGTCGACCCTGCCGTCCGGCAGGAGCAGTGCGCGCTTGCGGATGGCGTGGCTGTAGACGCCGTCGAAATGGATGAGGTCGGTCTCGCCGTCGTGATCGACCGAGTCCAGGTAGGGCTGCAGGATGACGTGGCAGCCCTGATCGAGCAGCTTGGCGACGTAGGCAGCCGCCTCGGTCTCCGAGGACCGGGCAAAGCGCTGCACGTCCCGGGAGTAGGCGCCGACGGTCGGCTTCACCACGATCTCCGGTGCCCGGTCGTGCCGGGCGAGGAACGTGCGCACGGCCGCCGCCGGATCCGCGCCGGGGGCCACGAAGCCGCTCGGCACGACCGGCACGCCGGCCGCGGCCAGATCGGCCAGGTAGTGCTTGTCGAGATTCCACCGCACCACCGGAAGCGGGTTGAACAGGGACGTCACATCGGTGACGTACTCGCACCATTCCAGGAACTGCGGGAGGCTCTCCACATAGGTCCAGGGAGAACGCAGCAGGACGGCGTCGAAGCGATCCCAGGCGATGTCCGGATCTCGCCAGGAACATATCTCGGTCCTGATGCCGACTTCGTGACACGCATCGAGCAGCAACGGCATGTCGTAATCAATGGCAAGGCTGGTCTCGTCGGTGACCAAAGCCAGATGGTTGCCCATCGGATGACTCCAATACGGGAAGGACGGGAACGACGGGAGGAACGGCCGTTCCGGGTGGCTACCAGGGGACGGTCGCTCCGCTGTGGGTGTAGGTGCCGGTCGGGCCGTCGCTGCCGAGCAGGGCCATCGCGACGCTCGTCCTGGCTCCGTCCGCGACGTCGAGATCGCCTGCGCCGTCGTTCATTCCGGTCCTGGTGTAGCCCGGGTGCACGGCGTTCACCTTGATCGGCGTCCCACGCAGCTCGTACGCAAGGTGGACGGTCCAGGAGTTGACCGCGCTCTTGGAGGCGCTGTAGGCGGGAAGCGATTTGAACATGGGGCTGTGCGCGTACGACTTGGGGTCGCTGTGCGTGGCCAGCGAGCCGAGCAGGCTGGACACATTGACGATGCGTCCGGCCGTGGACCTGCCGAGCAGCGGGAGAAAGGCCGTGGTCACCTCGACGACGCCGAACAGATTGGTGTCGAAGGTCTCGCGCCACTGCCGCATCGGCTGCTCGGACGGCTGCTTGCCGTATTCCTCGATCCGGATGCCGGCGTTGTTGACCAGGATGTCGAGGCGGCCGTGGTTGCCGTCGACCTCCGAGGCGGCGGCCCGGATGCTCTCCGGGTCCGTGACGTCGAGCACGAGGGGGTCGACGGCGAGGCCGTCGGCCCGCAGCTCGTCCGCTGCCGCAGTGACCGCTTCGCGGTCGCGGCCCGCGAGCAGCACCTGGACGCCGGCCGAGGCGAGCTGACGCGCGGTCTCGAAGCCGATGCCCCGGTTGGCGCCGGTGACGAGGGCGAGTCCGGAGAGATGGTCGGGCATACGGTTCTCCAAGGGGCAGGAAAAAGGAGGCTAGAGCGTGGCCAGGAATCTGGCCACGGGCGCCCCGAAACGGGCGGTGTCGATCAGGAAGGCGTCGTGTCCCTCCGACGAATCCATCGCCAGGAATTCGACGCCGGTACCGTCGACGGAAAGACCGTCCGCTATTTGCTGCTGCTGTCGCAGCGGGAAGAGGATGTCGGTTTCCACCCCGATCACCAGTGCCTTCTCCAGGTGGATGCGGGAGAGGGCCTCGTCGGTGGTACCACCGCAGGACTCGCCGAGGTCGAACCTGTCCATGCAGTGGCTGAGGCTGAGGTAGCTGTTGGGGTCGAAACGGCGCGCGAAGCGCCGGGCGTGACGCTCCAGATAGCTCTCCACCTGGAATTCATGGCCGAACGGGTCGTCGTCCGCGCGGTCCTCCGGCGCGATGCGCGCGCGGCCGAACCGGCTTTCCCACTCCTGGGCCGACCGGTAGGTCAGCATGCCGAGCTTGCGCGCGGTGAACATGCCGCGCTGCGGGTAGTTCCGGTCGTCGTACCGGCCCTGGTTCCACTGCGGGTCGCACCGGATCGCCTCACGCTGAAGGGAGCGGATCGCTATCGAGAACGGCAGCGCACGCGCCGCGCCGCAGATGTTGATGTGGCCGCGGGCCAGGCCGGGGTGACGGGCCAGCAGGGACAGCGCACTCATGCCGCCCATCGACGTGCCGATCACGCACGCCAGCCGGTCGACGCCCAGCGCCCGCACCGCGTGGGCCGCGGCGTCGGCGATGTCCTCCATCGACAGGTCCGGGAAGTCGGGACCGTAGGACTCGCCGGTGCCGGGGTCGACCGAGGCGGGCCCGGTCGATCCCTTGCAACTACCCAGCGAGTTCAGGCAGATCACGTACCAGCGATTGGTGTCGACGGGCTTTCCCGGTCCCACCATCGCCTCCCACCAGCCGGGGTCGGTGTCCGCCGGGTGGGAGGCGGCATGGGCGTCGGGCGAGAGACCGGTGAGGATCAGGACCGCGTTGTCGCGTTCCGGGGCCAGTCGTCCGACGGTCTCGTACGCGATGCGCGCGCCGGTCAGCGTGCCGCCCCGTCGCATGGCGAACTCTGCGGGGAGGTCGATGAAACGGGCCGCAGGGGGGATGAATTCCCTCATGGTCAGGCCGCGCCGTCAGCGGTCTCCAGGGAGGCGAGCCAGTCGTCGTCCGACCCCTCGATCATCCCGTCCATGAGGAACGTGGAGAGATAGCGCTCGCCGGTGTCCGGGAGCATGGCGAGCAGCACCGAGCCCGCCGGCGCGGTCGCGGCGACGCGCAGCGCGGTCGCCAGGGTGGCGCCGGCCGAGATGCCGGCGAAGATGCCTTCCTCGGCGGCGAGCCTGCGCGCGGTGTCGCGCCCCTCCACCTCGTCGACGGTCACCAGTTCGTCGATGACGCTCGGGTCGAGCACCCCCGGTACGAAGTTCGGGGCCCAGCCCTGGATCCGGTGGACGTTCCACTCCTGCCCGGCGAGCACGGCGGCGTTGTCCGGCTCGGCGGCGACGACGCGCACCCCGGGGCGGGCCGTCTTCAGCATCTGCCCAACACCGGTGAGGGTGCCGCTGGTTCCGAATCCGGTGACGAAGTAGTCGAGCCGCTTGCCCGCGAAGTCGCCGAGGATCTCCGAGGCGGTGGTCTCGCGGTGGTACGCGGGGTTGGCCGGGTTGTCGAACTGGTTGGCCCGGAACCAGCCGTGCTTCTGGGCGAGTTCGTCCGCGATCCGGTTGCCGCCGCTGCTGCCGAGGTGGCCCGGGAAGAGGATCACCCTGCCGCCGTAGGCCCGGATCAGCTTGCGCCGTTCCGCCGAGTACGTGTCACCCATCACCGCCACGAACCGGTAGCCGCGGGCCGCGGCCACCATCGCCAGGGCGATCCCGACGTTTCCGGAGGTGCACTCGACGATGGTGTCGCCGGGCTTGAGCAGCCCCTTCGCCTCGGCGTCGAGGACGACGGAGAGCGCGAGGCGGTCCTTCACCGAGCCGCCGGGGTTGAACGACTCCACCTTCACGTAGACCGTGGTGTGTGCGGGGGCCATGCGGTGCAGCCTGACGATCGGGGTGCGGCCGATGGTGTCGAGGATGCTGTCGTGCAGAGGCATCGGAAAGTACTCCTTTGATCGGTTCGGCGGGGGCCGGCTGGACTAGCCTGCCGGGGTGTTCTCGAAGGCGGGGGCGACCATGTCGAGGATCGTCTCGATCGCCTGCTCGCTGAGCCCGTCGTCCAACGGGGCGTTGAACTCGGCCAGTTCGACGCCGCGGAGCTGCCCCGGCGGAATCGCGTCGAAGATCGCCCGGATCTGCGCGGGGAGCAGGCCGTCCGGCACCGTGTAGTCGGCCGGTACGTGTCCCGGTTCGAGTACGTCCCAGTCGATGTGCACCCACACCGGGGAGTCGCCGATGGCGTCCAGGATGTTCTCGGCCGTCGTCTGCGCCGGGGGAATGACCCGGACGCCGTGCTTCGCGATCAGCTCGCCCTCGGCCTCGTCGATGTCGCGTGCCCCGACCAGAATCGCCTGCCCGGGGCGCAGGCCGGCGCCGTGACCGCTGTCCCACAGCCCGCACGCGCCGGCCAGGACCATCCCGCCCAGATACCCGGTGCCGGTCGTCTCCGGCGTGTTGAAGTCGCCGTGCCCGTCGATGTAGAGCACCACGGCATCCGGGTGCTCCCGGGCCACGACCGGCAGAGTGGCGAGGCTCGCCGAGCAGGTGTTGGAGATCATGACCGTCCGGCTGCCGTTCCCGATGCTCTCGGTGACGGCCCGGCGCAGCCCGGTCAGTGTCTCCCCGGCCTGCGGAAGGCTGACGGTCCAGTCGTCGTCGGCGGGCGGCGCGGGCTCCCCGATGAAGCGGCCGGTGAGTCCGTAGCGGCGTTCCAGGGCCCGTGCGATGCGGGCGGCGCCCTCGATCATCCGGGGTTCCCGGTCGGCCACCCGCCCCTGGGACACGATGAGCTCGATCATTGGTCAGGATCTCCTGTTCGTTTCGACAGCCGTCTGGGGCTGGAAAGGGCAGACACCGTTTCGCTCGGTGTTCTCTTCGATGAGGCCGTACTGGAACCATTCGAGCGCTCCGACGCCGTAGGAGCCCAACTGCGGTGAGTGCTGGATTCCGTCGTAAGCCTGTATGCGCTTGCGAATGTTCGCGCGGACCCTGCGGCCGCTCGACGTCTCGCCGGCGAACACGTCGAACCGTTCCCGCGGATTGATGACGAGGGCGAAATTCCGGCCGAGGTTTCTGCTGCGGCGGTTCCGGTGCGCCGGACTGCTCATATTGCAGAACAACGGCATTCCGTTGAAGCACATGGACCAGGTCTCGGAACCCGGGTCCTTCCCGACGTCGTCCGGCCACGGCGCGGGATCGTGGTGGTGCAGTTCCTGCAGCACCCGCCAGCCGAAGGAGTGGTACTCCTCGACGGTGCGCGCGGTCACGGCTTCCGCCGAGAACAGCACCACCAGCGGATACGCGGTGTCCAACTGGCCGTCCCAGGCCCTGGACAACTCGACGTACTCGGTGAGGGCCTCCGCCAGGTGCCGGATGCCGTCGCTTCCGGCGCTCTCCACGAAGACGAACTTCAGGAGCTGCTTCCGGAACGCGTTCCGGGAGAAGACGCACGGGAAGTCCGGACCGTCGAGACGTGCTGCGATCTCCTCGAAGACGGCTCGGTGCCATCTCTCTCCGCCTTCGCGGACCTGCGCCTGGGAGATCAGTTTCGCGGTCTGCTGCAACCTTTCCACCTGAGCATTCATTTCTACGGGTCCCTGCCGTTTCGAATGAGGGGGCGAGAGGGTCGGCGCTCCTTTTCCGGTACGGGCGCCATTCGTATCCCCCACCGCGGCGTCCGGATTCGTTTCACCGGGCTGCGGCGCCACCCATCGTGTCCCACGAATTCCGGGCGTCGCAACGGATTGCCACCAAGGACTCAGCGGGGATGTACACCGTGTACGCCGATGGTTGTATGGCGATGTACCCGAGGCCATTCCTAGGCTGCGGGCCATGATCGATTCCGCTGGCTACCTGAGCGCCCCCGTTTCGGCTCGCGCTCTGGATCTCCGATGGCGTACCGCCGTGAATACGGCGCGTCTGTGCTGGTCAGAGGCGCGCCCGTCGGTACAGCTGGTGTTCCTGCTGCGATTCGCGGTGGGGCTGGCCTCCGCCGCACAGCTGCCGCAGGCTACCGGGCGGACCGTGCTCGGCATGGCGTCCTGGTGGTGCGCCGTGGCCTGCGCGTACCTGCTCAACGGCGTGACGGACGTCCGCGAGGACCAGGCGAACGGCTCCCGGCGTCCGATCGCCCGAGGAGACCTCCCGGTCCGCACCGCCACGGCCGCCACGGCCCTGCTGGCCGTCGCCGCGCTGGCGCTCGGAGGGCTGGCGGGGACCGGGGTACTCGTGTGGGTGGTGGGCTTCCTGCTGCTCGGCTGGGCGTACTCGGCCCCTCCGGTGCGGGCCAAGCAGTCGAGCGTGCTCTGCGCGGTGGTGGCGTTCGGTCTGGGCGCGACCTCGTACGCGGCCGGGGTCTCGGCAGCCGGGTCCGGGTGGACCGCGACGGGCGCGGTGTTCGGCTGCGTGATGGCGGCCTGGATGGCTCTGGTCGGCTCCCTGGTCAAGGACCTGGGGGACGCCGGCGGGGACGCGGCCGGCGGACGGCGCACCGTGGCGGTCGTCCGCGGCGTGGCGGCGGCGCGGGCCCTGGCCGTGGCGGGTGCCGTGCTGGTCGGCACGGCCGGGACGGTGGCGGCTGCCCTGTGGGCCCCGCTCGCTCTCGTGGGGACGGTACCGGTGGCGGCCGGGGCGATCTGGGTCGTCGCCCGGGTGGTGCGCGACGCCCGGCGGGAGAGCGCCGACCGGCAGCAACGGCGCGGCGCCTACCGGGCGTTCATGGTCACGCAGTACGCCGCGAACCTCCTGGTGCTGGCTGCGCTCGCCGCCCGGTGAGCCGCGGCGAGGTCAACCCCGCCCGGGGAACGCCTTGTTGAGGGCCTGCACCCGGGAGCTGGCCCCGAGCTTGCGGTACGCGTTGTGCAGATGGCGCTTGACGGTCGCCTCGCTGATCTCGAACCGGCGGCCTATCAGACGGTTCGTCAGCCCCGCGCGCACCGCCTCGAGGATCTGCCGCTCCCGCAGCGTCAGCAGGTCGAGGGCCTGCGCGTCCGCGGCGTCCGCGAGCACCTCGGGGTCCCGCTCCTGCACCTCGGGGGAAGGCGGCCGCTGCGCCTCCTCGTACCCCCGGATACCCTGGTAGAGACGGCTCCCGGCAGCGGCCCGGAAAGCGGCGCTCACCGTCTGCGTCGCCGCGAGCCGCTGATCGGCCGGCACCCGGTCGACGGCTTCCGCGACCGCGACCTGCATGGCCTGCCAGAGCACCTCCGCCGCCCGCACCGACTCGGACACCGGAATCTGCTGGACGAGACGGTGGGCCCCGAGCAGTCGCGAGTACTCCCCCACCCCCGGGAGCTCTGCGTGACTGCCGGCCTCGAGCGCCTGCGCGCACTCGGCCACGACGTTCTGCGCCTGATGACGGCACTGCCGCCAGATGTCCTCGCGGGACACCAGTGGGCTGCCGAATCGTCCCAGCGCCGCCCGGTACACCTCGATGATCTCAGGTGTGGCAGCACGGAGCTGCTGAGCAGCCACCTGACGACCCATTGGTGTCTCCCTCCGGCCACGAGACGTCGCAGCCACCGCCCCGGGCGACGCTGCCCGAGTGAATGCGTGGGGAAGCTAACATCCGGTCGGTGCGCCCCGAAGTGAAGATCCAATTGGTGGGATCGGCAGCCACACAGCGTAGTCGTTGCTGGCTGTGGGTGAGTTCTCGGTGGCTACCCGCGACCCGGGTGGGGGACGTGCGGTCGGCGGGGGTCAGACGGTGGCGAGGGAGATCTCGGTGGACTTGATGAGGGCCACGACGGGGGTGCCGACGGCCAGGGCGAGGTCGGTGACGGCGTCCTTGGTGATGGCGGCGGTCAGTTCGCCGCCCTCGACGGAGAGCTTGACGGTGGCCATGGCGCCGCCGGCGGCGATGTCGGTGATGGTGCCGGGGATCTGGTTGCGGATGCTCAGGCCGGTCACCGGGCCGGTGGCGAGGGAGACCTCGGTGGACTTGACCATGGCGCGGACGGCGGTGCCCTCGGCGAGGCCGAGGTCCTTCACGGCGTCCACGGTGACGGCCGCGGTGATCAGCTGGCCGCCGTCCAGGCGGGCCTTCACGGTCGCCATCGCCTCACCGGTGGTGACGGAGGTGACGGTGCCGGGGATCTGGTTGCGGATGCTCAGGCTCATGGGGTCGACCTCACGGAATAGGGACAGGGAGATTTACCGGCGGGAATTCCTACTGAATAACCGTAGCGAGCGATTCCGGGCAACGCGGAACGGCTCTCTCAGCTGCCAGCCCGCAGGCGGGAAGGGGCTCGCAGCTGAGCGGGATCCCATCCGAATGCCGCAAACCCGCAAACCCGCTATTCCCCGATCAGCGCCTGTTCGGCCCAGATCACCTTGCCGGTCGCGGTGTAGCGGGTGCCCCAGCGTTCGGCGAACTGGGCGACCAGGAAGAGTCCGCGGCCGCCCTCGTCCATGGTGGCGGCGTAGCGCAGGTGGGGGGAGGTGCTGCTGCTGTCGGAGACCTCGCAGATCAGGCTCCGGTCGTGCAGCAGCCGGACCCGGATCGGCTCGGTCGCGTAGCGGATCGCGTTGGTGATGAGTTCGCTGAGGATCAGCTCGGTCACGAACGCCATCTCCTCCAGTCCCCAGAGCGCCAGCTGCCGGCTGACGGCGGCGCGGGCGTCGGAGACGGCGGCGGGGTCGGAGGGCACGTCCCACTCGGCGATCCGGTCGGCGGCCAGCACCCGGGTGCGGGCGACCAGCAGGGCGACGTCGTCGGTGGGGTGGTCGGGGAGCAGGGCGGCGAGGACCGCCTCGCAGGTCTCCTCCGGGCCCGGGCCGGAGGACTCCAGGGCCTGGCGCAGCAGCTCCAGGCCCTCGTCGATGTCCCGCTCGCGGTCCTCCACCAGGCCGTCGGTGTAGAGCACCAGGCGGCTGCCCTCGGGGACCTCCAGGTCGGCGGCGAAGAACGGCAGGCCGCCCAGGCCCAGCGGCGGGCCGGCCGGCACGTCGGCGAACTCGACCGTTCCGTCGGGGTGGACCAGTGCGGGCGGCGGGTGTCCGGCCCGGGCCATCGTGCAGATCCGCGAGACCGGGTCGTAGATCGCGTACAGGCAGCTGGCGCCGGTGACGGCGTCGGCGCCGCCGGGGGCGGTCTGGTCCTGGTCGAGGCGGTTGACCAGGTCGTCCAGGTGTCCGAGCAGCTCGTCGGGCGGCAGGTCCAGGGTGGAGAAGTTGTGCACCGCGGTGCGCAGCCGGCCCATGGTGGCGGCGGCGTGCAGGCCGTGGCCGACGACGTCGCCGACCACCAGCGCGACCCGCGCGCCCGGCAGCGGGATCACGTCGAACCAGTCGCCGCTGACGCCGGCCTGCGCGGCCCGGTAGCGGTGGGCGACCTCCAGGGCGTTCTGCTCGGGCAGGCCGTGCGGCAGCAGGCTGCGCTGCAGGGTCATCGCCATGGCGTGCTCGCGGGTGTAGCGGCGGGCGTTGTCGACGCAGACGGCGGCGCGGGCGACCAGCTCCTCGGCGAGCGACAGGTCGTCCTGGTCGAAGCGCTCCGAGGCATCCGAGCGCCAGAACTTGGCGATCCCCAGCAGCACGCCGCGGGCCCGCAGCGGCACCCGGACCACGGAGTGGACGCCGAACTCCAGCAGCCGTCCGGCCCGCTCGGGGTCCTGGGCCAGCCAGTCGGTGGAGGAGGCCAGGTCGGAGTCGAGGACCGCGCGCCCGGTCTCCAGGCTCCAGGCCTGCGGGGTGGCGGGGCGGATCGTGATCAGCTCGCCCACCGGGTAGAACGGCGACCGGGCGCGCACCCCGCTGAACGCCACCCGGCGCATCGGGGCGCCACTGCTCGGTGCCGGCTCCTCCCCGCGCAGGACCACCTCCGCCAGGTCGACGGTGACGTAGTCGGCGAACCGCGGGACGGCCACCTGGGCGAGCTCCTCGGCGGTCCGGGTGACGTCCAGCGTGGTGCCGACGGCCACCGTGGCGTCGTACAGCAGCTTGAGGCCGCGGCGGGCGGCCTGGGCGGTGTCGGAGACGGCGTGCAGCTCGGTGGAGTCGCGCAGGGTCGCCACGCTGCCGGGCGGGCCGCCGTTGCGGTCGGTGGTGCGGATGTTGACCACCAGCAGCCGGTCCCCGGTGAGCAGCACCCGGTCGCTGACCCCGCGCCCGGAGGCCAGCAGTTCGGCCGCCTCGTCGTCCAGGCCGAGGTCGGTGACCGCGCGCCCCTCGGCGTCGGCGGGCAGCCGCAGCAGGCGGCGCGCCTCGTCGTTGGCCAGCAGCAGCACCCCGTCCCCGCCGATGATCAGCACGCCCTCGCGCACCGCGTGCAGCACCGCGTCGTGGTGCTCGTACATCCGGGTCATCTCGGCCGGGCCCAGGCCGCGCGTCTGGCGCAGCACCCGCCGGCTGGCCAGCGCGGTGCCGGTCGTCGCCAGCGCCAGCGCGCCGGCCGCGGTGCCGAAGACCAGCGGCAGCTGGTGGTCGACGACGCCGTTCACCCTGCTGATGGTGATCCCGGCGGACACCGCGCCGATGATCTGGCCGTTGGCGGGGTTGTAGATCGGGACGACGGCCTGCACGAGCGGCCCGATGGTGCCGGTGAGCTGCTGGGTCACCACCTGGCCGTTCAGAGCCGGCTCGTAGGTGCCGACGAACTTCTTGCCGATCCGGTCCGTCAGGGGGTGGGTGTAGCGGATGCCGTCGGGGTTGATCACGACGATGAAGTCCACCCCGGAGGCGACCCGGGCCGCCTGGGCCCGGGGTTGCAGGATCGCGGTCGGGTCCGGGGACTGCATCGCGGCCACGATCCCGGGCGAGTTGGCGAAGGTCTGGGCGACGGCGACCGAGCGGTCGCGGGCCTCTGCGGTGCTGTCCCGGTGCGACTCCAGGACGAGCGCCAGCACCGCCGCCAGGACGAGCAGCAGGACGACGACCACCTGCAGCGCGAACACCTGGCCCGCGACACTGCGCATCCACCGCAGCAGGCGCGGCCGGGGCCGCCGCCCACCCCGCCGTCCTCGGCCGGTGGGCAGGTCGGCCGAGGATCGGGCCATCAACCGGGCCATGAGCCCATTGTCTACCCGCTGTTTGTCGGAGGCTGAGTGGGTACGGCTGATCCTGGGCCCGCTCAGCGCCCGAGGCGCTCGTACCAGCGGCGGAACAGTTCCTCCGGGTCGTCGGTGTAGGACCACGGCGCCAGGGTGGGACGGTTTCCGAGCACCTGGAAGACCGCCCGGGCCTGCTCCATCATGCCCGCCAGCACCAGCGCGTGGGCGACGCAGTTGAGATCCGCGACGTCCTGGGCGAGTTCGAAGCTGCGGTGCGCCAACCAGCGCTCGCAGGTCCGGTTCAGGTCGCGCAGGGCGACGTCGCTCTTCCAGTGCTGGGAGAGGTTGAGCGCCGAGGCGGTGCCGCTCTGCCGCAGGAAGCGGAAGTGCTCGGCCCGGGCGGCCTGGGTCAGCGCGAGGAGCGGCGATCCGGGCGGGGCGAAGGAGGCGGTGTCCCAGGCGAAGTCGTACATCTGGGAGTGCGAGCCGTGCCAGCGCGCGGAGATGTGGCGCAGCACCTGGTGGTGGCCCTCGCGGCTGTCCCGGTCGCGGGCCTGGAGTTCGCGCCACCACTGGTTGGACTGCGGGTGGCCGCCCGCGTACAGCCGCGCGAGGGTCAGCAGGGAGACCCAGGGCATCGGGTCGTCGGGGTAGCCGCCCGCGGCCTGCAGGCAGATCCGGACGACCCGGTCGAGCCGCTCGCGTTCGATCGCGTCCCGGTCGGGGGTGGGTGAGGGGCCTGCGGCGATGGCGTTGAAGAGCCGCATCACGTCGGTCTCGGCCCGCAGCACCATGGCGTCCGGGTTGGCGGGCTCGGCGGCCTGCCAGGTCTCGACGGTGCGGTTGCCGGCGGCGGCGTCGGCCAGCAGCCGGACCCGGTGGGTGCGCCGGTCCCAGTCGCGGCCGGTGTCGCGCAGCAGGTCGCGGGCGCCCTGCCAGCGGCCGACCAGGACGTCCTGGCGGGCCTCGGCGAGCAGCCGGTCACCGAGGGTCGGATCGTAGAGGGACGCCTGGGGACGGCTTCGTGATCGTGCCACCGGGACTCGCTCTCCAGTTGGGGTCGGGGGTTGGGATACGCGGCGGCGGGCCGCCCGGGTGCGGGCGGCCCGCCAGGGGCCTGTCGTGGGGACAGGCCCCGCGGGTCACAGGTCGGTGGCCAGGCCGTTCTGCCCGGTGCCCGACAGCGCCAGGTCGCTGTCCCCGTAGCGGGCCTCGACGGCGTCGGCGTCCGTCGCGTCCAGGCGCGCCGGACGGTAGTAGGAGCTGCCCTTCGTCCAGTACCAGCCCATCGGGATCAGGCCGAGGGCGAGCGTGCCCAGGCCCAGCCAGAGTTCCTGCCCGGTGAAGCTGAACAGCGCCTCGACAAAGACGAAGCCCATGAAGACCGCGCCGGCCAGCGGCCAGAGGCCGATGAAGATCGCGTTGGAGAGCGACTTGAAGAGCAGCCGGCGGTAGGCGACCACCACCGCCAGGCCGGCCAGCGCGTAGTAGAAGGCGATCTGCAGGCCGATGGCGTTGACCGCGGCGGTCAGGATCGTGCTGACCGAACCGAGCGCGTTGGAGGCGATGAACAGCAGCAGCGAGACGCCGGCGACCACCGCGATCGCGACCCACGGGGTCTGCCAGCGCAGGTGCGACTTGCCGAAGACGGCGGGCACCGTGCGGTCTCGGCCCATCGCGAAGAGCGAGCGGGAGACCTGGATCAGCGTGGTCTCCAGGGTGGCGACGGTCGACAGCACCACGGCGATCACCAGCACCTTGCCGCCCCAGCCCGGCCAGACGGCCTCACCGAGGTCGGAGAGCAGGGTGCTGCTGTTGGCCTGGATGTCCTTCTGGCTGACGATCAGGTTCACCGAGATGGTGACCACCTCGAAGATGGCAAACGAGGTGACCACGCCGAGCAGGCCGCCGAGGCCCGAATTGCGCTTGCTGTTGTTGGTCTCCTCGCTGAGGTTGGCGGTGACGTCCCAGCCCCAGAAGTAGAAGGCCGCGATCAGCGCCGAGGCCGCGAAGCCGCTCACCCCGCCGAAGTGTCCGAAGCCCCAGAGCCAGGACCAGGAGAAGACCGCCGCGGACCCGCCGTGGATCAGGGCCGCCGCTCCGAAGACGACCAGGATCACGATCTCGATGCCGGTCATGATCCACTGGGCGTGCGCGGTGATCCGCGCGCCCATCAGCACCAGTCCCGCCATGATCAGGAACCAGCAGGCGCCGACCGCGGTGGCCAGCGCGGTGTTGCCGGCCAGGCCCGCCGAGAAGAGCGAGAGCGTGTACGTGCCGGCCGGCAGCGAGCCGGCGACCATGAACAGGGTCGCCGAGACGACCAGCGCCCAGCCGCTCATGAAGCCCAGCGAGGGGTGCAGCGCCCGCCCGACCCAGGAGTAACTGGCACCGGCGTTGACGTCGATGCGGCCCAGGTAGTTGAAGGCCCACGCGATGCCGAGCATCGGTATCGCGCACCAGAGCAGCGCGGCGGGCGAGAACAGGCCGGCTGCCCCGGCCAGGGTCGCCGTGGTCGCGGCGAGCGAGTACGCCGGGGCGCTGCCCGCCACCGCCATCACGATCGTGTCGAAGGTCCCGAGGACGTTCGCCCGTAGACCCGACTTTCCTCCGGAGGAATGGGGGGAGCTCATCGGTGGCGCCTTTCCTGGCAAACAGCCGAGGCACGCCGGGGGACGCGTCTGCGGCGGGTGTCGGATACCCGGCTGGCCGGGCGGGACCGCGGACGCCGCCCGGTGTTCGCGGCGGCTGCCCACGGGTGCAGGTGCAGGTTCGGGTGCAGGTTCGGGTGCGGTGAGGCAGTGAGAAGTGTGTGTCCGCGGTGGGGGAACACGGCGGATACGGACTGGCCGTGAGTATTTCCACTGTCCAAATACCTGTCAAGGTATGCACGTTGACCGGAGGTTAATTGTGCCCGTCCGGACTGGACCACTTCCCGCCAACTCCCCCGCCGCCTGAACCCCGCATTCCCGCAAGGCCCTTGGAGGTGCCGGGTCGATCCCGTGCGTACGGTGGTCCGGCGGGCGGCGGACAGGTTCGCCCTTTGGGGCATTGCCCGGTCTCAACCCGTGGCCGTCCTGGCGCCCTTGCGGGCATCGGGCTCGAAACCTCATTCGCGGACGATCGGGATGACGCGGCGCACGCAGCCCGACGGCCGGCGAGGGGGTGGGCACCTCGCCGGCCGTCGGAGTGGATTCGGGATGGATCAGGCGCCGGATACCTCACGGAAGCGCGCGGCGACGTCGTTCCAGTTGACGACGGACCAGAGCTTCTCGACGTAGTCCGGGCGGACGTTGCGGTACTGGAGGTAGTAGGCGTGCTCCCAGGCGTCGAAGGCGAGCAGCGGGGTGGTGCCCTGGCCGACGTTGCCGTGGTGGTCGTAGACCTGCTCGACGATCAGACTGCGACTGAGCGGCTCCCAGGCGAGGATGCCCCAGCCGGAGCCCTGCACGCCGGTGGTGGCGGCGGTGAGCTGCTTGCGGAAGGCGTCGAAGCTGCCGAAGTGCTCGGTGAGCGCCTCGCCGAGAGCACCGTCGGGGCGGTCGCCGCCGTCCGGGGAGAGGTTCTCCCAGAAGAGCGAGTGCAGGACATGGCCGGAGAGGTGGAAGGCGTGCGTCTTCTGCAGACCGACCAGGGCGCCGAACTGCTCACTGGCGCGGGCCTCGGCCAGCTGCTCCAGGGTGTCGTTGGCGCCCTTGACGTAGGCGGCGTGGTGCTTGGAGTGGTGCAGCTCCAGGATCTCGGCGCTCATCGCGCGCTCCAGGGCGGAGTAGTCGTAACGAAGGTCCGGCAGTGCGTAGGTGCCCATCAGGACACGGCCCCTTTCGACGGGTTGGTGATCATGCTGGGACCACACTATTGCGCATAGGTTGCAACTACTACCCATATGCTTCAGCATGTCAGTGCGGGGTCGACCCCGTCAGTCACCGGACCGCACTCCTCCCCCGTGGCGCGCGTCCTTCCTTGCTGGCGATCGTCTTCCCAACCGGCACCCGCCGGGACACCGGGCCGGCCCCGCAGCTCTGCGAACGACAGCGTGCTGGGCGGGATCCGGATGCGGATCCCGCCCAGCACGGTAAGGAGTTGACGGAGCGTCAGCTATTGGCGCCAGCCGTCAGCCGACGAAGGCCGCCGTTCCGTTCGGGGTACCCAGACCGGTGGGGCCGTCGTAGCCCGAGCCGGCGGTGCAGAGGTAGGAGCCGCCGCAGTCACCGTTGGTGCCGCTGGTGACGTCGTTCAGCGCCGAGGTGTTGGCGTACGGGTCGGACGCCGGGGTGGTGTTGGCGCCGGGGGTGCCGGCCAGTGCGTAGACGCTGGCGATGATCGGCGAGGAGGCGCTGGTACCGCCGTACACCTGCCAGCCGGAGGCGCCGTAGGTGTCGTACACGGCCACGCCGGTGGCCGGGTCGGCGACGGCCGAGACGTCGGCGACCGTACGGTTGCCGCAGCCGCTGTCGGTCTGCCAGGTGGGCTTGGCCTCGTACGCGGAGCAGCCGGAGCCGGTGCCGTCACCGGAGGTGCCGCCCCAGACCGACTCGCTCCAGCCACGCGCGCTGGAGTCGGCGGTCAGCGAGGTGCCGCCGACGGAGGTGACGTACGGCGAGGCGGCCGGGTACTCGACGCCGTAGCCGCTGTCGCCCGCCGAGGCGGTGATGGCGACGCCGGGGTGGTTGTAGTACTGGCTGTCGGCGTTCGTCTCGTCAGCGCTCTCCGAGCCGCCGTAGCTGTTGGAGACGAACTTCGCGCCGAGCGTGACGGCCTGGTTCACCGCGGTGCCCAGGTCGTCCGTGCTGGCCGTGTTCGCCTCCACCAGGAGGATGTTGCAGTTGGGGCAGGTGGCGCTGACCATGTCCAGGTCGAGCGAGATCTCACCGGCCCAACCCGAGTCGGCAGACGGGTAGTTGGTGCCGCCGTTCTCGTCGACCTTGCTGAAGCAGCCGTTGGCCGAGGTACAGGCCGGCAGGCCGAACTGGCTGCGGTAGGTCGCCAGGTCGGTCTCGGCGTTGGGGTCGTCCTGGGCGTCGACGATGGCCACGGTCTGACCCGCACCACTGGACGCGGCGGCCGAGGCGAGGTTGTAGGCGCTCTGGATGTCAGCCGGACCGAAGCCCGAGACCGCGGCGGCCGGGGCGGCGCTGGTCGACCGCGCCCCGGTGGCATGGGCCTTGAGGGGAGTTCCGCTGGTGACCCGCAGCGCGTTGCAGGCCATGTAGCCGACGTGCGACGGCACCGCGCAGGACCGGGCGACGCTCACGTGTCCGTGCCCGTGCGCGCCCGCCGCCGGCGCGGCGTCGGCGGGGGCGACGGCGAGGCCGGAGAGGGTGAGACCCACCACGGCGGTGGCGGCCAGCGCGGTGCGCCGGGCGGCTGAGGTGATCGAGGTACGCAAGAGACCTGCTCCTCTGTTCCGGTGAACCGGGGTGTGGGGGAGGGCCCCTTGGGGGTGGGCCCAGCCGCTGACGTCCTCCGGCGGTGGCTCAGTCCGCGGAGTACGTGATGTCAGCAGCCGGGCCCGACTGTAGATTTCCGCGGTCATGACAATCAATGGGTCGTTCAGGAAATACACAGAATTTTCTCAGGAACGCCAGCATCGCCTTCAGTTGGCCACCGCGGAAACAGGCGGGCCAGGCGGGCGCAGACGGGCGCAGACGGGATATTTCGGACAGACCGTCAGGGCCGGTGCCCGCTCAGAGCGCCCCGGCCGCACGCAGCGCGGCGATCCGCTCGGGGCCGTACCCGAGCGCAGCCAGCACGTCCTCGGTGTGCTCGCCCAACGCGGGCACCGGGCCCATCGGCAGCTCGACACCGGCGAAGCCGAACGGCGGTAGCAGGCCGCGGACTTCGCCGACCGGGGTGGCCACCGGCCGCCAGCGGTCGCGGGCGGCGAGCTGCGGGTGCCCCAGCAGGTCGCCCACCTCGTTCAGCCGCGCCGAGGCGATCCCCAGGCCGTCCAGGCGGGCGATGACCTCCTCGACCGTCATGGTCGCGGTACGCCCGCCGACCAGCGCGTCGACCACCCGCCGCCGGCGCGCCCGGACCACGTTCGTCGCCCACAGCGGATCGTCCGCCAGCTCGGGACGGTCCAGGAAGCCGGCGGCGAACCGGGCCCACTCGCGGTCGTTCTGAACCCCGATCAGCACCAGCCGGTCGTCGGCGGTCGGGTACGCGTCGTACGGCGCGAGGCTCGGGTGCGACAGACCCGCCCGGCCCGGCGACACGCCGCTCCCCTGGGTGTAGTAGAGCTGGTACCCCAGCCACTCGGCGGTCGCCTCGAACATCGAGATCTCGATCGCGGCGCCCTCCCCGCTGCCCGCCCGCCCGACCAGCGCGGCCATGGTGGCGGACAGCGCGTACATCCCCGCCGCGATGTCGGAGGTGGGCACGCCGGTCTTCACCGCCTGCTCGGCCGGCCCGGTCACCGAGGCGAGCCCCGCCTCGCACTGGATGAGCATGTCGTAGGCGCGCTTGTCGCGGTACGGCCCGGTCGAGCCGTAGCCGGACATGTCCACGGTGATCAGCCGCGGGTCCCGCTCCCGCAGCGCGGCCGAGCCGAACCCGAGGCGGGCGGCGGCGCCCGGCGCCAGGTTCTGCACGAAGACGTCCGCCCCGGCCACGAGTTGAGCCAGCACCGCGCGCCCCTCGGCCGTCTTGAGATCGAGGGTGATCGACTCCTTGCCCCGGTTCAGCCAGACGAAATGGCTCGCCATCCCGTGCACCGTACGGTCGTAGCCCCGCGCGAAGTCCCCTCCGTCGGGCCGCTCGACCTTCACCACCCGCGCACCCAGGTCCGCCAGATGCCGCGTCGCCAACGGCGCGGCCACCGCGTGCTCCAGCGCGACGACGGTGACGCCGTCCAGCGGCAGCCCCTTGGCGAACGTCATGGGCGGGTCTCCTTCAGCGATGGGCGGTTGATGGCTGCAAACCACGTTCAAAGAGGCGGCTCCGCAAATCCTCGCCGACATGGACGATCCGTGTCTGCTTCTACGATGACGTCCATGGATATCGAGGTGAACCCCCCGACCGGCATCACCGGCTTCCCCCTCGGAATGCCGGCAGCCGCCCTCAAGGTGGCGGCCGCCGCGCTGGGAACCGTCCAGGTGCAGGACGAGGACGCACCGGATCTCTTCCACCCCATGAAGGTCCTCGCCCTGCACCCGCAGTTCGAGATCACCTTCACGCTGCCGGACGGCAAGAGCCTCGCCAGCGCCGAGGTGTGGACGCCCCGGCCCGGGCCCGAGGATGTCACGGTCCGCTTCCGCGGCATCGACGTCTTCCGCACCCCTGCCCGGCAGTTGCTCGCACAGCTGCGGGCCATGGGGCTGACGGTGCTGGACGAGACCCTCTACGCGTACGTTCCGCAGCTGTCGCTCGGCTTCACCCGGGTGGCCGGGCACGAGGTGCCGCTCGACACCGACGGTGAACCGCTGTACTTCCAGGCCGTTCTGACCGGGCCGACCGACTACTACGACTACAAGCTCGCCCAGGGCTGAGCAGAACCGGCCCAGACAGGGCAGAGGCCCCCGGGCCCGGCCGGCCGCGAAGCGGCGAGCCGGGGCCGGGGGCCTCTGGTGTCAGCGTCTCAGCCGAGGGTGGCGATGGCCTCGTTGAGGGTCTTCGACGGGCGCATCACGGCCGAGGCCTTGGCGGCGTCGGGCTGGTAGTAGCCGCCGATGTCGACCGGCGAGCCCTGGACCGCGATCAGTTCGTCGACGATGGCCTGCTCGTGCGAGGCCAGCGTCTTGGCGAGCGCGGTGAAGGCCTCGGCGAGCTGCGTGTCGGCGGTCTGCTCGGCCAGCTCCTGGGCCCAGTAGAGGGCCAGGTAGAAGTGGCTGCCGCGGTTGTCGATGCCGCCCAGGCGACGGCTCGGCGACTTGTCCTCGTTGAGGAAGGTGCCGGTCGCCCGGTCGAGGGTGTCGGCCAGGACCTGCGCGCGGGCGTTGTCCGTGGTCTGCGCCAGGTGCTCGAAGCTGACGGCCAGCGCGAGGAACTCGCCCAGGCTGTCCCAGCGCAGGTAGTTCTCCTTGACCAGCTGCTGGACGTGCTTGGGGGCGGAGCCGCCCGCGCCCGTCTCGAACAGGCCGCCGCCGTTGATCAGCGGAACGACGGAGAGCATCTTGGCGCTCGTGCCGAGCTCCAGGATCGGGAACAGGTCGGTCAGGTAGTCGCGCAGCACGTTGCCGGTGACCGAGATGGTGTCCTCGCCGCGGCGGATCCGCTCCAGCGAGAACGCGATCGCCTTCTCCGGCGACATGATCTCGATCTGCAGCCCGTCGGTGTCGTGCTCGGGCAGGTACGCCTTCACCTTGGCGATCAGGTTGGCGTCGTGCGCGCGGCCCTCGTCCAGCCAGAAGACCGTCGGGGTGCCGGTGGCCCGGGCGCGGTTGACCGCGAGCTTGACCCAGTCGCGGATCGGCACGTCCTTGGTCTGGCACATCCGGAACACGTCGCCGGCGGCGACCGGCTGCTCCAGCACCAGGTTGCCGGCGGCGTCGACGACCCGGACCGTGCCCGCGGCGGCGATCTCGAAGGTCTTGTCGTGGCTGCCGTACTCCTCGGCGGCCTGGGCCATCAGGCCGACGTTCGGCACCGAGCCCATGGTCGCCGGGTCGAAGGCGCCGTGCGCGCGGCAGTCGTCGATGACGACCTGGTAGATGCCGGCGTAGCTGCTGTCCGGGATGACCGCGAGGGTGTCGCCCTCGTTGCCGTCCGGGCCCCACATGTGGCCGGAGGTGCGGATCATGGCCGGCATGGACGCGTCGACGATGACGTCGCTCGGCACGTGCAGGTTGGTGATGCCGCGGTCGGAGTCGACCATCGCCAGCGCCGGGCCCTCGGCGATCTCGGCGTCGAAGGACGCCTTGATGGCCGCACCCTGCGGGAGCGCGTCCAGGCCGTGCAGGATGGCGCCGAGGCCGTTGTTCGGGTTCAGGCCGGCCGCCGCGAGCACCTCGCCGTACTGGGCGAAGGTCTTCGGGAAGAAGGCGCGCACCACGTGGCCGAAGATGATCGGGTCGGAGACCTTCATCATGGTGGCCTTGAGGTGCACCGAGAACAGCACGCCCTCGGCCTTGGCCCGGGCGACCTGGTCGGCGAAGAACGCGCGCAGCGACGCGACGCGCATCACCGAGGCGTCCACGACCTCACCCGCGAGCACCGGCACCGAGGCGCGCAGCACCGTGGTGGTGCCGTCGGCGGCGGCCAGCTCGATCCGCAGGACGGTGTCCTCGGCCAGCACGGCGGAGCGCTCGGTGGAGCGGAAGTCGTCGGCGGTCATGTGCGCGACGTTGGTCTTCGAGTCGGCCGTCCAGGCGCCCATGCGGTGGGGGTGCGCCTTGGCGTAGTTCTTCACCGAGAGCGGCGCGCGCCGGTCGGAGTTGCCCTCGCGCAGGACCGGGTTGACGGCGCTGCCCTTGACCTTGTCGTACCGGGCGCGGACGTCGTGGTCCTCGTCGGTCTTCGGGTCGTCCGGGTAGTCCGGAAGCGCGTAGCCGGCCTTCTGGAGCTCCGCGATCGCCGCCTTGAGCTGCGGGATGGAGGCCGAGATGTTCGGCAGCTTGATGATGTTGGCGCTCGGGCTCTTGGCGAGCTCGCCGAGCTCGGCCAGCGCGTCCGCGATGCGCTGGCCCTCCTCCAGACGCTCCGGGAAGCTGGCGATGATCCGCCCGGCCAGGGAGATGTCGCGGGTCTCCACCCGGACGCCCGCCGTCGAGGCGTACGCCTGGACCACCGGCAGGAACGAATACGTCGCCAGGGCCGGGGCTTCGTCTGTGTGGGTATAGATGATGGTCGAGTCAGTCACCGGGTACTCCGCTTCACGTCGACAACGTCTCGACATCAAGATATCTCGTGATCGCCCGTTCCCGACACCGACCCCCGGCGGCGGGCCTCCGGCGCGTCGTCGGGGGTCGGTGTCGGTGTCGGTGTCGGGGGTCGGTGTCGGCAAGGCGCTACTGCGGGCCCCGGCGACCGCTCAGGTCAGGTGTTGGTCAGCGGCAGCCCCGGCGGGTTGACGGCCGAGCTGGGCACGGCCTCGTTGGACAGGTTCCAGGCCGCCAGCCACTTGGCGTAGTCACCGGTGGCGATCAGGTGGTTGATTGCGTCGGCGACGGGCTTCGCCAGCCCGTCGTCCTTCTTGGTGGTGGCGCAGATCAGGCCCTGCAGGGTCGCGCCGGCGCCGGAGTAGGTGCCGGCGTTGCGGGTCGGGTTCGGCGACTTCGCGGTCTGCCCGATGTGGTAGGCGACGCTGGGGTTGGGGGCGAAGTAGGCGTCGATCCGGCCCGAGTTCAGCGCGAGGTAGGTGCTGGCGGCGTCCGGGAAGTACTTGATGGTCAGCGTCTTGCCCTCGGCCTTGAGCCTGGTCTGCCACTCCAGCAGGATCTTCTCCTGGTTGGTGCCCGCGCCCACCGCGACGGTCTTGCCGGCGAGGTTCTCGGCGCTGCTGTCGAGGGTCAGGGTGCTGGTCTTCAGCACCTCCAGGCCGAGGTTGTCCTGCCGGTAGCAGGCGAAGTCGTACTTGGTCTTGCGCTGCTCGGTGTCGGTGATGTTGGAGAAGCCGACATCGTCGCGGCCGCTGTCGAGGCCGACGAAGAGGTTGTCCCAGGTGGCGTTGTTGAGCACCGGCTTGAGGCCGAGGACCGCCGCGACGAGTCGGCCGAGGTCGGGCTCGGAGCCGGTGAGGGTCTTCTGGTCCGAGCCGACGAAGCCGATCGGCGGGGAGCCGGACGGCAGCTGGCCGAGCCCGATGGCCAGCTGCCCGCTGCCGAGCACCGAGGCGGGCAGCTCGGCGCGGATCGAGGCGACCTGGGCGACCGTGAGCGAGGTCTCGGTGGCGGCGCCGTTGGACAGGGCGCCGACGTCGACCACGGTGCTGCCCGCCGGAGCGGCTGCCTTGGCGCTGCCGGTGGCGCCGGTGGTCGCGGTGGTGCTGCTGCCGCAGGCGGTCAGAGCGGTGCTGAGGGCGATCAGGGCGACGGAGGCGGAGATGGTACGGGTGCGTCTGAATCCGGCGCTGGACATGCTTCTCCTCGGAACGGTTGAACGGGCGTGTTGTAAGGGGGCTCAGCGCGAGGTGCCGCGGGCGTAGTGGCGCTCCACGGAGAACTGGGCGACGGACACGACGCTGGTCAGGATCACGTACCAGACGGTGGCCACCATCAGCAGCGGCACCACGTCGCCCGGGTAGGTGCTGCCCATGCTCTGGACCTGGCCGAACAGGTCCAGCAGCGAGACGTAGAAGACCAGCGAGGTGCTCTTGATCAGGCCGATCAGCTGGTTGACGTACGAGGGGACGATGGTGCGCAGCGCCTGCGGGAGGACGATCCGCACGAACTGGTGGCGCCGGGGCAGGCCGAGGGCCGCGGCCGCCTCGTGCTGGCCCTGGTCGACCGACAGCAACCCGGCCCGGACGACCTCGCTGGCGTAGGCGGCCTCGTTCAGGCTCAGCCCGACGGTCGCCACCACCAGGTCGGTGGCCAGCGTCGACTCGCGGAAGTGCACCAAGCCCGGACCGAACGGCACACCCAGGCTCAGCGTCCGGTACAGCGCGCTGAAGTTGTAGAGGATCAGCAGCACCACGATCAGCGGGACGGACCGGAAGAGCCAGACGTAGCTCCAGGCGACCGCCCGCAGGACCAGGCTCTTCGACATCCGGGCCAGCGCCAGCAGGACCCCGCCCGCCAGGCCGAGCACCGCGCTCAGCGCGGTGACCTCCAGGGTGACGAGCAGGCCGCCGGTGATCACCGGGCGGGCGAACCAGTACTGGAACCGGTCCCACTGGTAGAACGGGTTGGTCACCAGCCCGTGGGCGAACTGCGCGACCAGCACCACCACCAGCACGCTCACCAGCCACCGGCCGGGGTGCCGCAACGGGACCACCCGCTGAACGGGGACCTGCTGGACGGGGACGGGCGCGGCTTGGACGGGCGCGGATTCGGACGGTCTGCGGGCAGGCGAGAGCACGGGAAGGGGTGGCTCGTTCATCGGGGGAGCTCCAGCGAGCGAAGGTCGAAAACTCCGGGCGTCAACGATCAACCAGCGGCGCGGGCAGCACAGTTGCGGCCGGGCAGCGGTGATCGGGCCTGCCGGGTCAGAACGACGGCAGGGCGGTGCCGGGGGTTACCGGCAGGCAGCGGCGGGCACTCAACCGCGACAGAGCGCGCTGCTGACGCGCTGGAGGTCCACATGGCGCCTGGCGACCTGGAGTTGGAAGGATCCGTGCGGGAGCGGCGCGCTGCCGCAGCGTCGTGCGTCCATGCCGTTCACCCCGCCCCTCCGGTCAGCAAGCCAGGGCTCGATTCTGACGCTCATAACCGACGCTCACGTTAACCGGTGTAGCGGTCGCGAGCAATCCCCTTCCGAGGGGCGGACCGTGAACCCGGGTGGCGCGCGGGGTCGGCATGTATCGTGGCCTTCTTCCTGGTAGCGGTCGAGACGGGCTGGGTCATGCGTACACGCCAACTGCGTTCCGAGTGGGCCCCCTTGGGCTGCCCGCTGGTGCGTCAGCGGTGGATCGACGGGGTCGGCTCGCCGACCGGCCTCTGTCAGCCGTGACGTTCCGGCCCCAGCGCATCACCAACTCCCGTCGCCCCGCCGCCTGCCAGGGATCAAGGATCGGTTTCGCATGTCCACTTCCATGTCCGTGCCTGTCTCCGCTGACGCTGCCGCGCTCCCCCACCCGCTGGACCGTCCGGTCCGGGCCGCGCTGCTCGGCCCGCACGCGCACCTGGCCGAACGGTACGGGGACCTGCTGCGCTACCCCGTCGACGTCTCGCCCTTCCTCGCCCTGCCGGACGTGCCGGACGAGGCCACCTGGCGCTCGGTGGCCGAGCTCTTCGGACCGGGGGTGATCGTCCCGGTCGCGGGCCTGCCCGACTCTCCGCCGCCGCACTGGGAGGTGGTCAGGCGCATCCCCTGCGTCCAACTCGTGGACGAGGGCGTCGCCGTGGCGCCCGACGAGGAGGCCGTCATGCTGGGTCCGGCCGACGTGCCGGAGATGCTCGAACTGGTCGCCCAGGCCCAGCCCGGCCCCTTCCTGCCCCGCACCATCGAGCTCGGCGCGTACCTCGGAATCCGGCGCGGCGGCGCCCTGGTGGCGATGGCCGGCGAGCGCATGCACCCGCCGGGCTGGACCGAGATCAGCGCGGTCTGCACAGCTGCGAACCACCGCGGGCAGGGCCTGGCCACCCGGCTGGTACTCGCCGTCGCGGCCGGCATCCGGGCCCGGGGCGAGACGCCGTTCCTGCACGCGGCCGCGAGCAACACCAACGCGGTCCGGCTCTACGAGTCGCTGGGCTTCGGGCTGCGCCGCCGGATCGACTTCGTCGCGGTCCGGACGCCCGAAGCCCTCGCCAACGGCGGCTCGCGCTGATAGGACAGGGCCATGCAGCCCGCCGCACCGCCGATGCCCACCCGGTCCGGATACGACGCCGTCATCGTCGGCGGCGGCCACAACGGCCTGGTCGCCGCCGCCTACCTGGCGCAGGCCGGGCGCAGCGTACTGGTCCTGGAGCGGCTCGGCCGCACCGGCGGCGCGGCGGTCTCCACCCAGACCTTCTCCGGCGTGCAGGCGCGACTGTCGCGCTACTCCTACCTGGTGAGCCTGCTACCGCACAAGATCATCGATGAGCTGGGGCTGCGGTTCGCCGTGCGCAGGCGGCGGATCTCCTCCTACACCCCGACCGTGCGCGGCGGACGGCCGACCGGCCTGCTGGTGGACGCCGGCGACCCGACCCGCACTGCGGCGGCATTCCACCAACTCACCGGCTCCGAGCGTGAGTTCGAAGCCTGGCAGCGGTTCTACGCGATGACCGGCGCCGTGGCCGAGCGGGTCTTCCCCTCCCTCACCGAACCGCTGCCAACCCGGGCCGAGCTGCGCCGGCGGGTGGCCGATCCGGCGGCCTGGGAGGCGCTCTTCGAGCGGCCGCTCGGCGAGAGCGTGGAGCGCCACTTCACGGACGACCTGGTCCGGGGCGTGGTGCTCACCGACGCGCTGATCGGCACCTTCACCCATGCCCACGATCCGTCGCTGCGGCAGAACCGCTGCTTCCTCTACCACGTGATCGGCGGCGGCACCGGGGACTGGGACGTGCCGGTCGGCGGCATGGGCGCGCTCACGGACGCGCTGGCCGACGCGGCGCGGGCGGCCGGCGCGCAGATCCTCACCGGCTGCGAGGTGACGGCGGTGGCCACCGACGGAACGGCCGCCGAGGTGACCTACCGCAGCGGGGACGAGGAGCACCGGGTGGGCGCCCGGCAGGTGCTCTGCAACGCCGCACCGCAGACGCTGGCCCGGCTGCTGGGCGAGCGGCCCGACCCCGCGGCGGCGCCGGAGGGCTCGCAGCTCAAGGTGAACATGCTGCTGCGGCGGCTGCCCCGGCTGCGCGACACGTCGGTGGACCCGCGCGAGGCGTTCGCCGGAACCTTCCATGTCGCCGAGTCCTACCGGGAGTTGGAGTCCGCCTACCGGCAGGCGGCGGACGGGCGGGTGCCCGTCGCCGCGCCGTCCGAGATCTACTGCCACTCGCTCACCGACCCCTCGATCCTGGGCCCCGAGCTCGCCGCCCGCGGCTACCAGACCCTGACGCTCTTCGGACTGCACCTGCCCGCCCGGCTCTTCACCGCCGGCGGGACCGACACGGGCGACGCGGTCCGGCAGGCCGCGCTACAGGCCGTCCTGGGCCCGTTGGACGCGCTGCTCGCCGAGCCGCTCGCGGACTGCCTCGCGCTGGACGACCAGGGCCGACCGTGCATCGAGGCGAAGAGCCCGCTGGACCTGGAGCGCGAACTCGGCCTCCCGGGCGGGAACATCTTCCACCGGGACCTGTCCTTCCCCTTCCGCGACGGGACCGACGGCGACAACCACGGCGACAGCCACGGCGGCGACCACGGCGGCGACCGCGGCGGCAGCGCGGCCGACCGCTGGGGCGTGGCGACCGCCCACCCGAACGTGCTGCTCTGCGGCGCCGGCGCCACCCGCGGCGGCGGCGTCAGCGGCATCCCCGGCCACAACGCGGCGATGGCCGTCCTGGGTCGCTAGTCCCCTCCGCCGCGGTCTGCCGGTGCCGACGTATGTAATATGTGCAACCGCCATGCAGTCATTACTTGGGGGGCTCCGGATGCTGGACAGCGCACGCTCGTGGGTCGAGGGATGGACCGTCTCGCGGCGGACACCGAAGCCGGTGGACGTGCCGTGGGGGCTTCGCATCGCGGTCGGGCTGCCGGACCAGGCGGTCCGGCACGTCCTGCTCGACACCGACGCCGACACCGACGCCGAGACCGCCCGCAGGCTCATCGACTCCGTCACCGAGCCGGTCACCTGGGTCAAGGCGTTCCTCGAACCGGACGTCATGGAGCCCTGGTTCTCCTCCGCGTGGGAGCCGACCGATCCCGGCTTCCTGATGGCGGTGGACCTGCGCCCGGCCCTGGTACGCGCGCCCGACGGGTACAGCCTCACCACCGAGACCACCGAGACCGCCGAGGACGTCACATACGTGCGCGTCCTGGCCCCCGGCGGGGAGCTCGCCGCGCGCGGCCAGATCGCCCTGACCGATGCCGCCTGCGTCTTCGACCAGATCGTCACGGAGACGGCCCACCAGCGCCTCGGCCTCGGGACGGTCGTGATGGGCACCCTCACCAACGCGGCCGTCGAGAGCGGTGTGACCGCCGGCCTCCTGGGCGCGACCGTCCAGGGCCGGGCGCTCTACGAAACGCTCGGCTGGAAGGTCCTCGGGCCGCTGACCGGCTTCATCCACCAGCCTTTCGCCCGCTGACCAGCAGAGAAGGAAATCCCCCACCAGTTCGCCAGGCTCTCTCGGTAAGCTTCGGCGCGCGCCGGGGGTGGGACGACGGCGAGCCGGGAACGGGACGAATGGCGTGACAGGCGCCACGGTTTCGGACCTGATGGACCGCTCCCCGGACATATGACATATCGTCTGTCCGTCTACAGATCACCGGACAGCAGGGGGAGCACCCAGCATGGCGTACAGCTACATGCGCGTGACGAAGCGGGCCGCAGGGACTCTGGCGGCCCTCACCACGTTGGCCGCCCTGACGGGTTCCCAGGGGCTCGTGCTGGCACCGGTCGCGGCGAACGCGGCGGCGCCGGCCGCGCCGACCACGCCCTTCGGCAGCCCGAGCACCGACGCCGGTCTGCCGGTCGACGGCGGCGCCACCATCCCGCTGCCGCAGCCGCCCGCCGCGCCGACCGGCCAGCCCGGCGTCGGAGCCTCCCCGCTCGTGCCGACTCCCGGCGGCCCCTCGCTCCCTGCCACCGTCTTCGCCGCCTACCGCAACGCCGAGGCCTCCCTCGCCGTCAGCGACCCTGGCTGCCACCTGCCGTGGCAGCTGCTCGCCGGGATCGGCCAGGTGGAGTCGGGCCAGGCCGACGGCGGCAACGTCGACGCCGCCGGCACGACGTACACCCCGATCCTCGGGCCGGCCCTCAACGGCAACGGCTTCGCCGCGATCCCCAACAGCGACGGCTCCTGGGCGCGGGCCGTCGGACCGATGCAGTTCATCCCCTCGACCTGGGCGGTCTGGGGCGCCGACGGCAACAACGACGGCAAGGCCGACCCGAACAACATCTTCGACGCGGCGCTGGCCGCCGGCCGCTACCTCTGCGCCGACGGACGCGACCTGAACGACCCGGCCCAGCTCGACCGGGCGATCCTCGGCTACAACGACTCCACCGACTACCTCAACACGGTGAAGAGCTGGATGCAGCACTTCCAGTCGGGCGCCCCCGTGACGACGCCGGACGGCCAGCCGCCGGCTCCCGGCAGCGTGACGCCGTTCCCGCCGTTCCCGCTGTTCCCGCCGGTGTCGCCGTTCGCCTCACCGACCGCGACCCCGACGGTGCCGACGGCCCCGACCGACTCGCCGTCGCCGGTGGACACGCCGCCCGTCACGCCGCCGACTGCCGCGCCGTCGCCGAGCCCGAGCGCGCCCACCCCGAGCAGCCACCCGACGCCGCCGCCCTCCCCCAGCCCCACGGGCACCGCGTCCCCGACGGGATCGCCCTCGGCCTCCCCCAGCCCCGCGCCGTCCGGCTCGCCCACCTCCTGCCCCACGGCGAGCCCGCTGCCGTCCGGCAGCCCGAGCGCCGGTTCCTCCCCGTCCCCGTCCCCGTCCCCGTCCGCAGGCGCCACTGCCTCGCCGACGCCCGGCCCGTCGGCCTCGGCCTCCCCCACCGGCTCCCCGACGCCGCAGTGCCCCGCGCCCAGCCCTTCGGCCTCCGCGTCCGCCTCCCCGTCCCCCTCGGCGAGCGCAAGTGCCAGTGCCAGTGCGAGCGCGAGTGCCAGTGCGAGCACGAAGCCCACGCACCCGTAACCAGCGGAACTGCCCCTGCCCAGCGACCGCTGGGCAGGGGCAGTTCGGCGTTCTGTCTGTACGGTCGGTGTCATGAGTGAACAGCACGGGCAATCAGCAGCGGCAGCAGTGGTGTTCGTGTGCGCCACCTGCGGCGCTGGGCTGACCGGGCCGCTGCGTCGGCTGCCTTCCGTTCCCGAGGCTCCCTACTACGAGTGGTGGGAGGCCGACTCGATGGGCCCCTCGCCGGCGACGGTTCCGCTGGGCTGCTACGCCATCGAGACGGAACCGTACGGCGCTCCCCTGGTCGTCGCCGAGGTGCCCGGGCCGACCTACCCGCGCGGAGGGATCCTCTACACCGTGGACCATCAGCCGCTGATCTCACAGGGCCCGCGAGGCAATATCGTCATCAACCCGGACGACGCCCGCGGCCTGGAACTGCGGCACGCGTCCCCCGCCTGCTGCGGAGCGACCCCCACCGGCGGGCTCAACCAGCTGTGCGCGTGCGGAACCCTGGTCGCGACGCTCTGTTCCGACTGCTGCCTGCCCTACGAGCTTCATCTCTCACCCGACCGTGTCCGCGCCATTCCGGCCTGACTTCTCGCGGCCACTGCCAGAACCGATCATGAACCGCGAGAGGGAGGTACGGCATGCGCATGCGCCTCTCGACACGCGACGACGCGCTGCCGTGGACGCGTAACGACGCGCTCGTCACCGTCGGCGCCTGCGGCATCGACCTGCTCGGCTACTCCCTCGGCCACCCGGTCGGCGGCCACCAGGTCACGGTGGTCGGAATCGTCCTGAGCGTCCTGTCGGCCCTGCCGCTGCTTGTCCGACGCAGCCACCCGGTCTCGGTGCTCGCCGGCGTGCTCGTCCTCGGCACGGCGTTGAACCTCCTCGCCTGGCCGCCCACGCACTTCGGTGCCGCCCTCGCGGTGGCCCTGTACTCGGTCGCCCGGGCCTGCGGCCCTCCGGTGACAGCGCCGGCCGGCATCGTGACGGCCGCCGTGACGCTGCTGAGCCAGACTCACGGCGGGCTGCCGAGCCGGGGGGACGTGATCGGCGACGTCGCCGCGGTCGTCGTCATCGTCGGGGTGGCCGTCGCGGTCACCCGCTACACGAACGAGGTGGCCGCCAACCGCCAGCTGCTGGCCGACCATGCGGTGGCCGAGGAACGCCGCCGCATCGCCCGGGAGTTGCACGACATCGTGGCCCACCACATCACCACCATGCAGCTGATGGCCGGCGGGGCCAGAGCCAATCTCGCGGGCGACCCCGAGGTGGTGCGGGACGCCCTGGTCACCCTGGAGTCCTCCGGGCGGTCGGCCCTGCGCGAGATGCGCCAACTCCTGGACGTGCTGCGCGCCGACGACGAACCCGAGCACGCGCCGCCGGCCCCCCAGCCCGGCGCCGGTGAGCTCGACCGCATCGTCGGCGAGTCCCGACTGGCCGGCCTGCCAACCGAGTTCACCGTCCGGGGGCAGGAACGCCCGCTGCCGCCGACGGTCGGGCTCACCGTGTTCCGGGTCGTCCAGGAGGCCCTCACCAACGCCCGCAAGCACGCCGGACAGAGCCGGGCCTCCGTCCTACTGACGTACCTTCCGGACCGGGTCACCGTCGAGGTACAGAACGACGGTGGGGACAACGCCTGCGACGACCCCGGGGACGACCCCTGGGACGACGCCGGGGACGACGCCGGGGACAGCGACCGGAGCGGGTACGGTCTGATCGGCATGTACGAACGCGTCGCCCTGCACGGCGGCAGCCTGGAGACCGGCAGACTCGCCGGCGGCGGGTTCAGGGTGGCCGCCAGCCTGCCGGTGATGCCGGACGCACGAGAGGAGGTCCTGCGGTGAACCAAGCTCCGCAGCGGATCAGCGTGCTGATCGCCGACGACCAGCCGCTGGTGCGGCGGGGCCTGGCGATGATCCTCGCCCCCGACCCGTCGGTCGGCGTGGTGGGCGAGGCCGAGAACGGCGAGCAGGCCGTCGCCCTCGCCCAGCGGCTGCGCCCCGACGTGGTCGTGATGGACATCCGGATGCCCGTCCTCGACGGAATCGGCGCGATCGGGCAGATCGCCGTCACGGTGCCCGAGTGCCGGGTCCTCGCCCTCAGCACCTTCGACATGGACGAGTACGTCGTCGCCGCCCTGCGCGCGGGCGCCTCCGGATTCCTCTCCAAGGACGTCTCTCCGGAGGAACTGACCGCCGCGATCCGCACCGTCCACACCGGCGAGGCCGCCGTCGCGCCTCACCTGTTGACCCGGCTGATCTCCACCTACGTCAGAGCCCCACAGCGCCCCGAACGGCCCGCCGCGTACCCGAGCGAGCTCACCCCGCGCGAGGTCGAGGTGTGGCGCCTGATCGCCACCGGACTCGACAACGCCGAGATCTCGCGGGAGTTGGCGATCAGCGTCTCGACCGTCAAGAACTACATCACCAGCATCTTCGGCAAGCTCAGCCTCCGGGACCGCGCCCAAGCGGTGATCGCCGCCTACGAGTCCGGACTGGTCGAGCCCAGGTCGGCGTAGTCACCCCGCCCTCGGACGCGCCTTCGACCTCAGCCCTCGCCCAGGGCGACGGACCGGACGAAGGCGGACCAGGCGGCGGGGGCGAAGGTCAGCACCGGGCCGGCCTTGTCCTTCGAGTCACGGATGCACGACCGTGTCTGTCGCCACCTCGACACAGTCGCCACCCTCGGCACCGCTGTAGCTGCTCTTGAACCAGATTGGCACTTCGGCACTCATAGCTCTCCCAACAGCCTCTGCCGGGCGGCGAACTCAACAAACACGGCCCAGTCGCAAGGCGCGAAGGTCAGCACCGGGCCACCCTTGTCCTTCGAGTCACGAATATGCACGACCGTACCTGTCGCCACCTCAACGCACTGACCACCCTCGGCACCGCTGTAGCTGCTCTTGAACCAGACCAACTCCTGGCCTGCGGGGGCGGTCTCCTCGGTATTCATAGCTCTCCCAGCAGCTTCTCGACGTAGGCCAGCGACTCACGTGGCGTCAGGGCTTGCGCTCGGATAATCCCATAGCGCGCCGCCATCACGCGGACTTCTTCACGATCAGTGACCAAGGTGCTCCGCCCCTGCGTCTCCAGGTAGCCGATCTGCTCACCTCCCTTGCGTGTATAGAGGGTGAAGCCACCGTCGACACCGGCGTGGTCCTCCCGATCGAGCGGCATCACCTGAAGTTCCACATTGCGTTTCTGCCCGACGAGATGGATCTGCTCCAACTGCCCACGCATCACCGCTGTCCCGCCCAGCCGCCGCAACAGGACGGACTCCTCCATGACGAAACTGAACAGCGGCGCCGGCCACTTGGCGAAGACGTCCTGACGTGCAAGACGGGCTGTCACGCGCTGCTCGATGGTCTCCTCATTGAGCAACGGCCTCCGCATCGCCAACAACGCCCGCATGTAGTCCTCGGTCTGGAACAGGCCGTTCACCACGTGGGTGTCGTACATCTGCAGCTCGACGGCCTCCGCCTCCAGGCGGGCCGCGTCGCGGAAGAACGCCGGGTAGCGGGCCCGTTCGACCTCGCCCTTCATCGCACGCAGGATTCCGCGTGCGTCCAACACCTCATCGGCCTTGTCGATCAACTCGGGCTTGGGGATGCGTCGGCCGAGTTCGACCGAAGCGATCTGGTCCTCGCCGTAGCCGAGTTTCGCGCCCAACTCGGCTCGCGTCAGGCCCGATCGCTCCCGCAGGATCCGCACCTGCTGTCCGAAGCTCCGGAGGAAGCCCGCTCCGTCGTCCTGGTCCGCCACGCTCGCCACCTCCGGCCGCTCTCGGCCACCGCACCGTCCATCGGCAACGATAAGTACAGAGGTGCTCCTGTACACCCGAATCCCCTGCATTCACCCTGTTGGGGGTACGCACGTGCGCAGGAGGCTGCGGGCGCGGGCTGCGCCGCGGCGGTTGCGTTCCACCGTCGCAAGGTCCGGGCCTCGGGCCGCGGCAGGGGCAAGGCCCGCGCAGCGGAGGCAGGTGCCGCCCGACAGCCGCGCGGGGACGGGGTCGGCGCAGCGGGTGCACTCGCCCGCGATGCGGGGCGGGGGTGCGGGTTTCGGCGGCGGGGGCATCTTCTGTTCGAGGCGGGTGCGCAGGAGGCCGGCCGGGGAGATGATCCGCGTGGGCAGGCCGCCGGTCAGGGCCTCGCCCAGTCGGCCGAGGTCCGGATCGCGGGCGAGCCAGTCGGCGACAAGCGGCGCGAGGGCGAGCGCCTCGGGCCATCCGAGGCGAAGGCGTTTGTCGCGGGCGATCAGGCTGTCCAGCAGGCTCGCGGCGGCCACCGCCTCGTCCTCGCCCTCGCCCTCGGCCTCACCCTCGGCGGGGAGGGCGGTGTTCTCCTCGTTCTTCTTCCCCAAGGGGGAGGTGCCGACTTCCCGTCGGCCCGGCTCACCGAGTGTCGGCTTTCGGACAGCGCCGTCGACACCGTTCCACGCGGCGGCGATCTGGTCCGGATCCGTCAGCGGGACGCTGCTGATGAGCAGTCGGGTCGTCCAGGTGCCTCTGGTGGGGTGCTGGGTGCGCCGGACGTGGAGGTAGCCCTCCTCGATCAGCTGGCTGCGGGCCCGCGAGACGGCCGTCCGGCCCTCGGGCATGCGGTTGCCGAGGGTCAGGATGGTGTCCCGACTGCCGGGTGGGAGCGACAGCGCCCACAGCAGCAGCGTTTTCGCCGTGGCCCGCAGACGCGGGTGGCGAACGATGTCGTGGGATGCCCGTACGTAGCGCTCGGGCGCGATAAAGTTCACGTGCATGTGGAGTTCGCTCTCCTGTGCCGGACCCCGGGGTGTTGGCGCACCGCCGGGGTCGACTATTGGTCTCTGTGATCGGACCGTAGCACACGGTAGCGGAGTGGCGTAGCGGAATCCCGACGTCCCGACGTAGCGTCAGTTCGCTTCCCTGTCAGGCGTGTACGTCGTCGCCGTAATGCCGTACAGACCCCAGCGGTACGCGCGTCACTGCTGGTCAGCCGCTCCTGACGCCCGGCAGGCTCGTCCTCATGAAGCCTCCGTGCAACACCTCCGCCACCCCGCCACCTGAACCCCAACCCGGATCGTGGGGATGGGAGTTCACCATGCGGTTCACCTCCACACCGCGCGGGGCCCGGCTCGCCCGGCGCCTCGTCTCCGACCGGCTGAAGGACTGGGGCTACGGGTACGACACCGACGCCAACGAGACCGTGTCCCTGATCACCGCCGAGCTGGCCGCCAACGCCGTACGCCACGGACACGTGCCCGGACGGGACTTCAAGGTTCGACTGACGGGTGAAGTCCGGCTGACGGGCGGGCGGCCGCAGAGACTGCGGATCGAGGTGTCCGACACCCGCACCGAGCGCGTTCCGCTGCTCTCCTTCCAGGAACCGCCCGGCGACGCGGAGTCGGGCCGCGGACTGCTCATCGTCGCCGGCCTGGCCAGCCGCTGGGGCGTCGCCCCACGGCCGGCAGCGCCGGGCAAGACCGTGTGGGCGGAGTACGTGCTGCAAGATCTTCCTATCAGTCCCAGATACCTGGAGGTCCAGTGACTCTAGATGTTCGGCCGCTCGATCCGTCCACCGCCCCCGAGCAACTCCTGGCCGACTACCACGCGATGCGGGCAGCAGTCGCAGCGGCGGATTCGCCCGAGGACCCGCCGCTGACCTACGAGAGCGCGATCGGCCGCCTGCGCACGCCGCCGGTCGGGGACGGACCATGTCGCTTCTGGGTCGGGCACCTGGACGGGCGCCTGGCCGGGTCGGTCAGGGTGGCGCTGCCCGAGGAGGCGAACAGCGGGATCGTCAATGTCGAGGTCCACGTGCACCCCGAACTTCGGCGGCGCGGCGTCGGCACCGAACTGTTGCGCTCGGCCATGCCCGCGATCCTGGACGCTCGCCGCGACACCGTCCTCGGCCTGGGGATGAAGCCCGACTCCGCCGGTGCCCGGTGGGTGGACGGCCTAGGGTTCGAGGTGACCCACAGCACCGTGATGCAGGTCCTGCTGATCGCGCGGACTCCCGCGCAGCTGTGGGATGTGCCCGCCCCGGCCGGCTACCGCCTGGAGTGCTGGACGGGAGCGACTCCCGAGCGGCTCATCGACTCCTACGCCGCGGCACGGCAGGCCATCCAGGATGCCCCGCTGGGCGGGACGAGCTACCGGGCGACCGTCTGGACCCCCGCCCAGGTCCGCGCAACCGACCGCGAGTTGGCGGACGCCGGCGCGGAGCAGCGGGTTGCCATCGCCGTCGACGAGGCCACGGACCGGGTCGTCGGCGTGCACGTCATCCACAACTACCCGCACCGCCGAGAGAGCGGCTTCATCTACGACACCTCGGTGCTGGCCGCCCATCGCGGCCACGGGCTCGGCCGGGCCATGAAGGCCGCCATGATGCGGTGGCTCGCCGACGAGCGCCCGGACTTGGAACGCATCCTCACCACCACCGCCACCACGAACACCCACATGATCGGCATCAACCACGCCCTCGGCTACCACTCCGCCCGGACGATGAACTGGGTCGAGACCCCGACGGCGCGGCTTGCCGAGAACTGGCCGACCCTTGGTGACTGATGGAACCGAGCGAGCGGGTACGCAGGGCGGCTGGTGCGGCGGGGACGACAGCGGTTCAGCCGTTGTGGTCACATCGCGCCGCTTGGGACCTATCCTGAGCCAGTGCTTCACGAGCTGTGGGACGAAGGCGAGGAGGGCCAGACGTTCTGTCTGGCCGGGCCGCGCGGAGACGGGGCTCGTGCGCTCTTGTCCGAACGTGCCCGGCTCGTGTGGACCGTCGAGGCCGCGAGCCACTTCGACGCGATGACGTTGTACTACCAGCGCATGGGCTGGGGCACCTACACCGCAGCGCACCCGGAGTGGGACAACCGGACCTACGCCGAGCACGGCTGGGAGTGATCCACCGATTTCATCCCTCGTCGAGATCATCCAATCCGAGGACGGCAGCCACTCCTACGTCCTGGAGTACACGCTGGGCTGACGTATGCCGTGACTCGGACGACGTGTCGGCCGCAGTCGCCGTCAGGGCGGCGTCGTTCGAGCGATCGCCCACCGAATGAACCGCAGCAGTGATCCTGACTGACCGTCACATCTTCGTAACTAGCGAGTGTTTCATAAGATACTGCGGCATTCTTCGGACATGAAGCGCTTCCTCGCCTGCGCATCCGCCATAGGCTCGATGATCGTCCTTGCCGCTTGCTCCAGCGGTAACGGCAACAGCCCTGCACTCGGGACAACCGTGAAGACGACCGGATCCCTCACGCCAATGGGCGATGGCATGAGCGGAGCCCCGCTCCAGCTCACACCCACCACAGTCGTCTACGCAGTCCGTGCCACCGGATCCATCGCCCAGAACGGTCAGTTCGAGATCATCACCATCAAGAACACGGCCACGATCGACATGGCCGACGCAACCACCCTGGAGGAAGGCGGAGGCTTCCGACTCGTGACCCGTGATGGCGCGACTACTCCAGCGAACAACGACAATGCCAAGTACGTTCGGCCGGACTCCTATCCCGGCCCGCCGATACCGGCCAACAGCACGGTCTGGTCGGTGGCCGTTTTTGACATCACGCCGCAGGAACGGGGTGGCACCCTGGAGTACAAGGACGGCCACGGCTTCACCTTCCGGTGGAGCATCCCGGGATCCGATTCGGGGCCCCAGGTTGAGGCGATGAAGATGTTGATCTCCTCCTGATCTAGGCCGACCTTTCGGTAGGACACGGGGTGGTTCAGGCGTCCGCACCCCTGGCCGAGGATGCCCCCCGCACCGGCACCAGAACTCTCATGTAGTGCGGAGGTTCGACTCGCTGTCGGCACCTCCATGGCCGGATCGATTCAGCTTTGGCTGAAATTCGTACAACTATTCGCCAGAATGTCGATCCGATGACACGATGAACCAAGCCTTTACGAACTTCTGACCCGACGTACACCATGACCTGCACATGCGTAGACGAATGGCTGAACCGTGAACCTCCCCCGCTCAGGCATCGCTGAGCCACTCGCGCCGCGCTCCCTCGTGGGCGAAGTACTCACGCTTCCGACGTTCTCGCAACTGGCTGGGGTGGTGAGTGGGTACCCGTATGTGAAGCTCGTGTTGGATCGGGCCGAGTCGACCGTTCACTTCATCGACAGTGCCGACGGGGTCCTGCACGTCCAGTATGTCGCGTGCGATGTACTGGGCATGTCCATGGGCGAGTTGGCCCAGGATCTCGATGCGTTCAACGACTCGGTGTACCGGGATCCCGAACGGCGTTTCTACCTCGGGACATTGGCGTTGCACGGGGGTCAACAGGGCGACGCGGAGCGGTTCCTGTCGCTGGAGACCGTGGACGTCGACACGATGTCGCGGGAGATGCTGCGGTTCTTCTACCGCGCGGTCCGTGCCCAGCTCGACCCGGGGGTGCCGCTGCTGCTCAAGCCGGCCAACCACCTTCAGGAGGGGTATCTGGCGGATGTCCCGGTGGAGGAGATTCCGCGGGTGCTGGCTCATGACCTCTACTCCCGTGCGAGGTTCGTCCCGTTGAACCCGGGGACGGCACGCGGGCGGGTGCGGATGTTCCGGTCCGAGGAGGAATACCGGTCGGCAGCGGAACCGCTGCGATGGCACGACATCCTGGTGATGCCGCGGATTCCGGAGGACATACCGCGGCTGTCGGGGATCGTCCACGGCGAGCACACCGCGCCGCTGTCGCATGTGAATGTGATGGCCGCCGGGTGGCGGATTCCCAACGCCGTCCGGGTGGATGCCATCGAGCTGGTCGAACGTGCCGGGTTGGACGGTCAGTGGGCGGAGTACCAAGTCGACGCCGACGCCGCCGATTTCGTCCTGATGGCAGCCGAACGGCCGCGAGCTGTCAGCGCGTTGCCGCCCTGGGCGGCGGCCGGGACGGTCGTTCTGGAACGGCCCGAGTGGGCGCCGGCACCGATCACCGCGCTGTCCGACCTGCGGATGGGCGACCAGGGCCGGTTCGGCACCAAGGCCGCGAACCTCGGCGAACTCTGCCACCTGCTCCAGTACGGCTCGCCGCGCTGGCTCGGCTTCTACCGCGCCCCCCGACCGCCCCGGGCGAACCTGCTGGGCCATCTCGCGCGCCAACTCGGCGTGCCGGAAGGGGAGGTGGAGGACGCGGCGCGGCACCTGGCGAAGGAGCACGCGGTGGTGCCCCGGGGCATCGCGCTGCCGTTTTCGCTGCACCGGCGGTTCTTGGACTCGTCCTCCCAACTCCTGGCCGCCCTCGCCGAGTTGTGGCGAACAGTGGACGCGAACGGTAGCGACCTCGCGGAGCGCTGCCTCGACGTACAACGGCTGATCCGCAGTACACCGCTGCCGGCCGACCTCCGGAGCGAGATCGAGCGCGCACTCGTCCGGTACCTCGCCGGCGCCGCCCGCTTCGTCGTGCGCAGCTCGTCCAACGCCGAGGACCTGGCCGGGTTCTCGGCCGCCGGGCTCTACACCTCGCTCCCGCAGCTCGGCACGACGGACGAAGTCCTGGACGGCGTCCGGGAGGTGTGGGCCTCCCTGTACTCCCCGCGTGCGGTGCTGCTGCGCCGGCAGGCGGGCATCCCGCTGGAGCACTGCTCGATGGGCGTGATCGTGCAGGAGCAGGTCGAGGCGAGGACCGGCGGCGTGCTGGTCACCTGCAACCCGCTCGACCGCCGGGACTTCCGCACCGTCTACCTGAACATCTCGCAGCGCTCGGTGGCCGAGGTGGTCTCCGGCTCGGGCGGCGCGCCGATTCAGTACCTGTGCAACACCGTCGAGGGGACGAGTCGCACCCTGTCGCTCGGCTCCGCCGGCGCGGATCTGGACGACTCGATGAAGGCCGCGGTGCGCCGACTCGCGCTGATCAGCCGGCTGCTGCAGTCGCACTTCTCGCCCGAGCCCGAGCCCGAGCCCGCGCCCAAGTTTGCGCCCAAGTCCGAGTCCGAGCCGGTCGACGTCGAGTGGCTGATCGAGGGCGAGCGGATCCACCTGTTGCAGCTGCGACCCTTTCACACCACGGGACTTGAGGAGAACGCCGGTTGAGAAGGATCCTGTACGTCTACGTCAGGGGCGGCGCGCCGCTGGAGTACGCGTTCCCGCGGATCGCCGCCTGCGGCGAGCTGCACGTCCTCGCGCTGGCGCCGCTGCCCGCGGCCGCGCGGGAGGCCTGGCTGCCCAGCTGCACCCGCATCGCCGAGGTGCCCGAACCGCCGCGCGGTGAAGCCCTGGTGGAGCTGATCGTGGAGCACGCGAAGGCCCTGGGCGCCGACGCCGTCCTGACGCTGTCCGAGTTCGCGGTGCTGGCCGTCGCGCACGCCGCGCGCCGGCTCGGCCTGGCGGGCGCCGGTCCCGGGATCCTGCGGGCCAGGGACAAGCGGCTGATGCGGGAGGCCTGGGCCGCCGCCGAGGTCCCGGTCCCGCACTTCCGCCGTGTCGACAGCGAGCAGGAACTACGGTCTGCGACAGCCGAGTTGACGCCTCCGCTGCTGCTCAAGCCGGCCTGGGGCGCCGGGTCGGTCGCCCAACTCGTGCTGCACTCGCCCGAGGACGCCGCCCCCGCCTGGTCGCAGATCGAGGACGCACTGCACGCGGGCCGCCGCGTCGGCATGGACGAGCTGTACGCGCCGGACACCGACCGGGACCGGCTGGTCGAGGAGATTGCCCAGGGCTCCACCGCGGGTTGGTACGAGGAGCCGGGCTACGGCGACTACGTGAGCGTCGAGGGCATCGTCGCGCGCGGGGTCTACCACCCGCTCGCCGTCACCGCGAAGCTGCCGACCGTGCCGTCGTTCGTCGAGGTGGCCAGCACCTCGCCGTGCGTGCTGCCGGAGCCGTTGCAGCGCCGGATCGAGGAGGTCTCGCGCCGGGCCGTCGACGCGCTCGGCCTGGAGACCTGCGGCACGCACACCGAGCTCAAGCTGCTGCCGGACGGGCAGCTGGTGGTGATCGAGACCGCGGCCCGGTTCGGCGGGCTGCTGACGATCCGGCAGTTGGAGGAGGTGTTCGGGCTCGATCCGATCGGCCTGCTGGTGCGCGAGCTGCTGGGGGAACGGGTCAGCTACCCGGCAACGATGCCGACAGCCGGGACCGGAAGGGTGGGCGCGGCCGCCTCCCTGGCCGTCGTCCCGGCCGATGCGGCGGGCGTGCCCTGGCGGACCGGTGCGCGCTGGGACCCGGAGGCGGTGGACTGGCTGAGCCTGCTCTCCCCGGGGAGCACCATCGAGCCGGTGCCCGCGTTCGCGCTGCCGCCGGGCCGGCCGGTGCCCGCCTTCGACCCGTCCGGCGGGTCGCGCAACTGGCTGGGCGTCTACCTGCTGACCGCCGTCGACGCCGCGACCCTGCGCCGCGACTGCAACGCCGTCCTGGACGGGCTGGAAGCCGCCCTGCACCGGATACCGCCCACCCGCTACCCGCCCACCCACGGAGCACACTGATGCGCGTCCTGTTCGCCGGCGCCCCCGGCATCGGCCATCTCTTCCCACTGGTCCCGCTGGCCAGGGCGCTGCGCGGGCTCGGCCACGAGGTCGCGGTGACCTCGATGGACGGCGGGGAGGCGGTCGCTGCGTCCGGGCTGCCGTACCTGCCGCTGGCGCCGGGCGTCGACTGGCGCAGCGAGATCCGCGAGGCCGGGCGCGTGCGGCGGCCCGAGCTGCTGCGGCGGGTGGTCGCCTCCAACTCGGCCGACCGCGAGGCCTTCGTGCCGCTGGCCGCGCTCGTCAACACCGTCGTGGCCGACGCCACCGTCGAACTCGCCGCCCGCTGGCGGCCGGACCTGGTGGTGTACGAGTACCTCTTCCCGGCCGCGCTGCTCGCGGCGGCGAGCCTGGGCGTGCCCGCCGTGCAGCACGACCTGGGGGTGGCCCGCACTCCGGCGCTGCGCGCGCTGATGCTCGCGGAGATGGCGGACGCGTTCGCCCGGCACGGCGTCCGGCGGCTCCCCGAGGACGTCCCCACCCTCGACCTGTGCCCGCCGAGCCTGGCCGCCGGCGGGCAGCGGTACGGGTGGCCGATGCGCCCGGTCTCCTACAACGGCGAGGTCGCGCTGCCCGAGAGCCTGGCCGCTCCCGCCGACCGTCCGCGCGTGGCGGTGACGTTGGGCACCGTGCCGCCCAAGCTCGACGGGCTGACCAGGATCGAGCGGGTGGTCGCGGCGGCGGCCCGGGTCGACGCGGACTTCGTCCTCGCCACCGGCGACCTCGACCTCGGCGCCCTGGGTCCGCTGCCCGCCAACGTACGGCCGTACGGCTGGGTCCCGTGGCGCGCGCTGCTGGACACCTGCACCGCCGCCGTCCACCACGGCGGCGGCAGCACCGCGCTCGGCGCGCTGGACGCCGGCCTGCCGCAACTGCTGCTGCCCGACGGCTCGGACCGCTTCGTCACCGCCGACGCGGTGCGCGAGCGGGGAGCGGGCCTGAGCGCGACCGCCGCGGAGATCGACCCGGAGCTGCTGAACCGCCTGATCGCCGACCCCGCCCTGGCCCGGGCCGCCCGCGAGGTGCGCGCCGAGATCGCGGCCATGCCCGCCCCGGACTCCCTGGAGCCGGCGCTCACCGGCCTTGCCGGCACCAGGATCTGACGTAGCGTGGGGTCTGTAGCTCGAGAGAGGGGCCGAGATGGCAGGGATCATGGTCATCGGCGGTGGCATCGCCGGGACGGCGGCAGCCCTGGCGCTGCACAAGGCAGGCTTCGAGGTCACCGTCTACGAGGCCCACCCGAGGACCGGCGAGGACATTGGCGCCTTCCTCACCCTGGCGAGCAACGGCATGCGCGCGCTCGCGCAGCTCGACGCGGCGGAGCCGATCGCCGAACTCGGCTTCCCGGTCACCCGGATGAGCGTCCTCGACGAGGCCGGGGCGCAGCTCGCCGCCATGCCGCTGGGCGAGCACGACCACCCGCTGACCCGCTACCGCTGCCTGCGCCGCGCCGAACTCGGCGCGGCGTTGCAGCGCGAGGTCGAGCGCCGCGGCATCCCGATCCGGCACGGCGCGCGGCTGGCCGCCGTCACCGAGAGCGCGACCGAGGTCACCGCGACGTTCGCGGACGGAAGTTCGGCGACCGGCGATCTCCTCGTCGGCGCGGACGGGCTGCACTCGGCCGTGCGCTCCCAGCTCGACCCGGCGGCGTCGGCGCCGGCCTACGCGGGCCAGAGCGTCTTCTACGGCTACACCACCGACTACCCGCCACGCGGCGAGGCGCCGGACCGCATCACCATGGTCCGCGGCAGCGGCGCGGCCTTCGGCTACCTGGTCTCCCCCGCCGGCGAGACCTTCTGGTTCGCGCGCGTGCCCGGGGCGCCGCTGACCGCCCGCGAGCTCACCGGGACGACGCCGGCCCAGTGGCGTGACCGGCTCCTGCCGGTGCTGCGCCCCGACCGCACGCCCACCGCGGAGATCGTCGCGGCGACCGGCGACCGGCTGATGGCGACCAACGCCCTGCATCTGAGCCCCGGCGCCCGCTGGCACGGCGGCGGCCGGACCGTGCTGATCGGCGACGCCGCCCATGCCGCCTCGCCCGCCACCGGGCAGGGCGCCTCGATGGCCCTGGAGGACGCGGTGGTGCTGGCCAAGGCACTGCGCGACGCGGATGGCACGGCGGCGGCGCTGGAGTGCTACGAACGGCACCGCCGACCCCGCGCCGAGCAGAACATGACGGTGAGCGCCCAGCTGACGGCGAGCAGGAGCCCGGAGCGCGCCACGCCGTCCGGCGACGACGCTCCGCCGCCCGCCCGCGACTCGGCACGCCCTGCCCAGCGGGTGGACGAGGAGCTGCTGCGCCTGCTCGACTGGGAGACCGAACTACCGGTCGGAGGCGGGCCCGCTCCCCAGTGACGGGCCCGCGTCCGACGGGCGCGGACCCGCGACGAACTGCGCGGGAATCGTGCCAGGGACAGGGGCAGGGCCGCGGCCTGTGCCCGCCGCCTCCCCCGGGTGGGCCCGGGCCGCTGGGCCCAGCACGGCGCAGCTGCGCGCGGCTGAGCCCCAGGGCGAACGACCCGGTCCTGCGCCGTACTTCACGCTCTCTCCCCTGGAACGTCCGGCGGGAAGACGGCTTCCCCTTCGTTTCCAGAGCCTAGAGCCGGGCTGATCTTGAGACTTTGCGCAGCGTGCAGGACCCCTTGACGATCCGTGCGGGCACTCTCCCCCGCCCGCCGGCGCAGCTCGCTGGGGCTGATGCCGTACGCGTCGCGGAAGGCCCGGCTGAAGCCGGCGGCGCACGCGAAGCCCCAGCGGGCGGCGACGGCATGGATCGGACGGGTGCGCAGCTCGGGGTTGGCGAGGTCGGCGTGGCACCGGGCGAGCCGCCGCCGCCTGATGCAGCCGGCCACGCTCTCCTCCCGCTCCTGGAAGAGCACGTACAGGCGGCGCAGCGAGATGTGGTGGCGGTCCGCGACGAGCTGCGGGGTCAGCTCGGGGTCGGCGAGGTTGTGGTCGATGAAGGCGTCGATCCGCTCCAGCAGGACCCGCGTGCGGGTTTCGGCGGGGAGGTCGTCGCCGGCGCCGAGGTTCTGCGCCAGGCACGCGGCGGCCAGGTCGAGCGCGACCCGGCCCAGCCTGGTCCGGTCCGCCGGGTCGCAGTCACCCCCGTGCGCGCCCAGGCTGGTCATGAACTGGGCCAGGATCGCGCCCATCCCCTGCCCGCCGGAGATCCGCCGGGCGAGCAGCTCGTCCGCCTTGCCCGAGCGCAGCGGGAGCGCCGCCTTGGGGATCTGCAGGATGACGGCTCGGACCGTGCTCCCCTCCACCGGGGCGCCTGCCTCGTAGGGGTGGGAGGTGTCCCAGAGCACCATGTCGCCGATGATCAGCCCGGAGTCGTTGCGGCGCTGGGAGATCCACATCGGGCTCCCGGTCACCAGACCCAACTCGTAGCGCTCCGGATCGCTCTGCCGGATCAGCGCCGGCGACCGCCGGGACCGCAGCGCCGGGTAGCGGAACGTCGACAGCTGCACCTCGCCCAGCTCCAGCACGGACGCCTCCGCCTCGAACTCGGCGGGCGCCGCACAGCTGATCGCCGTGGGCGCCAGTGCCTGGGCCACCACATCAGCAAACCACTCGAACCGGTCCACCGCCGGTACCGCGGTTGACGACAGAGTCGACCACATCGCGCAAGCCCCCCTGACCCTCAGCCACTGTGTCCGTACCTTGAGTCGCCATCCTACGAAACAGGCCCAAACCGCCCTGACGAGCGGTTAAACCCCAGCACCCGCTCGGGCCGTCGAACACCGGGCAGTTCTCGCCACCCTTGATCGTCCGCGTCGGGCCGAAACCCGGCGGCGGGCAGGATCCGGCGTCCCGTCCGATACGAACGACCCGTCAGCGGAGCAGGTCCCAACCGGCTACCCCGCCTGCGGGACTTCTAACCGGAACCATGCAATCCGGCCACGCGCCCAGTCTGGCGAGTTAGCTTCGAACTGCCGTCCTGGTTTCCATGAATACGATGACCGCCACTCCGCTTGCCGCTATCAATGAATAAGCCGGGAGTGCGCGGCCGAATGCCGCCGACGCGAACGCCGTCCACTCCGTCCATGTTCATCGCGGCGCGGTGCGCATTTCCCTTTTCCGTCCCGTCGATCGGAGCTCGTTGCATGACCGTCGAAGCAGATATCGAATCCGCCCGGGCCCGCGAACGGCTCAGCCTCAGTACCGCCGCCGCGCGCAATCTGGCGACGACCACCAAGTCCGCGCCGCAGATGCGCGGAATCAGCTCGCGCTGGTTGCTGCGCAAGCTTCCGTGGGTGGAGGTGTCCGGCGGGACCTACCGGGTCAACCGGCGGCTCTCGCTGGCCGTGGGCCGGGGGCGGGTGGGCTTCGTCCAGGCGGGCGCGGACGACGTGCGGATCATCCCGGAGACGCTGCGTGAGATCCCGGTGCTGCGGGGGTTCGGCGAGGACGCGCTGCTCGCGGAGCTGGCCGGCCGCTTCACCCTGCGCGAGTTCCGCAGCGGTGACGTCATCGTGGAGGAGGGCCAGCCCATCGAGGAGGTCTTCATCATCGCGCACGGCCGGATGGAGCGGATCGTCACCGGCAAGTACGGCGGCCAGGAATCCCACGGCGTCCTGTCCGACGGCGACCACCTGGGCGACGAGGCCCTGCTGCAGACCGATCCGCTCTGGTCGGCCACCGTGAAGGCCGCCACCGACGGAACCCTGCTGACCCTCCCCTGGACCGGCTTCCTCGAACTGTTCAACCGCTCCGCGGAGTTGCGCACGCACATCGGCGCATTCCTGGAGAACGCGAACCGGAAGGTGAATTCCAAGGGCGAGGTGGAAGTCGCCGTCTCGGCCGGGCACGAGGGCGAGGCGGAGATCCCCGGCTCCTTCGTGGACTACGACCTGGCACCCCGCGAATACGAACTCTCGCTCACCCAGACGATTCTCCGGATGCATTCCCGGGTCGCCGATCTGTACAACGACCCGATGAACCAGCTCGAGCAGCAACTCCACCTGACGGTCCAGGAGATACGCGAACGCGAGGAATGGGAGCTGCTGAACAACCGCGAGTTCGGCCTGCTCCACAACGCCGCCTACGACCAGCGGATCAACACCTGGTCGGGGCCGCCGACTCCGGACGACATGGACGACCTGCTGTCGATGCGCCGCGGCACCGACTTCTTCCTCGCGCACCCCAAGGCCATCGCGGCCTTCTTCCGCGAGTGCACCAAGCGCGGCATCTACCCGGACAGCACGGAGGTCGACGGCCACCGGGTGCCCGCCTGGCGGGGCGTCCCGATCTACCCCTGCGGCAAGATCCCGGTGACGGGCCGCCAGATGACCTCGATCGTCGCGATGCGCACCGGCGAGGACCGCCAGGGCGTCATCGGCCTGCACCAGACCGGCATCCCGGACGAGTACGAGCCCGGACTGAACGTCCGCTTCATGGGCATCGACGACCAGGCGATCATCCGGTACCTGGTGTCCGCCTACTACTCGGTGGCGGTTCTCGTCCAGGACGCCGTCGGCATCCTGGAGAACGTCCACGTGGCCGCCCCCAGGTCCTGATCCGCCGCAGCTCCAGGAGGATCGATGACACCCACGCAGACCGTCGCCGATGCCGGGCGGCGAATACCCAACGGCCCCACGGGAATCGGCACCTCGGCCGCCCGCATCTTCGGTACGGCGAAGAACAGCCGCAAGCTCCCCGATCTGTACTGCCCGCCGCACCTGCGCGACGATCCCGCCCTGGGCCGGGAGGTCAACGAGCGGCTGGTCCGCTGGGCCGAGCAGGTCGGCATCTACGCCGGGCAGTTGGACAAGTTCCGCAAGGCCGACTACGGCCGGCTGCTCATGCTGACCCACCCCGACACCGACGACCCGGACCGGCTGCTGGCCGCGGCCCGCTGCATGGCGGCGGAGTTCGCGGTGGACGACTACTTCTGCGAGGACGCCGCCACCAGCGACCACCCCGAACGCCTCGGACCGCAGCTGATGCTCGCCCAGTCGGCGATCGACCCGGCGCAGCAGCCCCTCGCCGCCCGCGCCCGCTACGAGCGCGCGATGCGCGAGCAACCGGTCCTGAACGCGCTGCGGCGGTCCGTCGAGGAGCTGGCGCCCTATGCCGGCGGCGCGCAGGTCAACCGGCTCCGGCAGGAGATCGCCGGGCTCTTCCTCGGCATGGACGCCGAGGCGGGGTGGCGGATCGGCGGCAGCCTGCCGCCGGTCTGGGAGTACCTGGCGAATCGTCAGATGAACAGCTTCCTGCCGTGCATGGCCCTGGTCGACGCCGTCGGCGGCTACGAGCTGCCCGCCGACGTGTACGGACGCCCCGACGTGCGGCGCGCGACGCTGCTGGCCGCCCTCGCGTCCGTGCTGCTGAACGACGTGTACTCGATGCACAAGGAAGGCAGCGCCGGCGGCGTCGAGTACAACCTGCCGATGGTGATCGCGGCGGAGGACGGCTGCTCGCTCGACCAGGCGATCCAGCGTTCCGCCGACATCCACAACGAACTCGTGCACTCCTTCGAGGCCGCGGCCGCCGAGCTGGCCCGCACCGGCGACCCGGTGCTGACCCGCTTCCTGGCCGGCCTGTGGGCCTGGCTCGGCGGCAACAAGGAATGGCACGCCTCCAGCCCCCGCTACAACCAGAGTTAGGGAACCCCCGCGATGACGATGACCGACGACAGCGGCACCGACGTCCTGTCCACCAGGTACCAGAAGTCGGTGGCCGAGTACTGGAACAAGGAGAAGGACCCGGTCAACCTGCGCCTGGGCGAGGTCTCCGGGACCTTCCACCACCACTACGGCATCGGTGACGTGGACTGGTCGGTGCTCGAAGGCCCCGAGTCCACCCGCGAGGCGCGGACCATCGAGGAGCTGCACCGGCTGGAGGGCGCGCAGGCCGACTTCCTGCTCGACCAGCTCGGCGACCTCGGGGCGGCGGACCGGGTGCTCGACGCCGGCTCCGGCCGCGGCGGCAGCAGCTTCCTGGCCAACCTGCGCTTCGGCTGCCAGGTGGACGGCATCTCCATCTCCGAGAAGCAGGTGCGCTTCGCGAACGACCAGGCCCGCGAGCGCGGCGTGGCCGACCGGGTGGGCTTCCACTTCCGGAACATGCTCGACAACGGCTTCCCCGCCGCCACCTTCCAGGCCATCTGGAACAACGAGAGCACCATGTACGTCGACCTCCACGACCTGTTCGCGGAGCACGCCCGGGTCCTGAAGCCCGGCGGCCGGTACGTCACCATCACCGGCTGCTACAACGACGTGCACGGCCGGCAGCCCTCGCGGGCCGTCAGCCAGATCGACGCCCACTACATCTGCGACATCCACCCGCGCAGCGACTACTTCGCCGCCATGTCGGCGAACAACCTGCTCCCGATCAGCGTGGTCGACCTGACCGCCGCGACCATCCCGTACTGGGAGCTGCGCGCCAAGTCGGCGGTGGCGACCGGCATCGAGGAGGCGTTCCTCACCGCCTACAAGGAGGACAGCTTCCACTACCTGATGATCGCGGCCGACAAGGTCTGAGCGGCCGAACCGACCTCGTGTCTACCTGGAACTGGGCGACTGCGGAGAGTAGCGTACGGGCCAGCAGCAATCGTGGTTGAGGAGAACAGCATGGCCACCGGCACCGTGAAGTGGTTCAACGCCGAGAAGGGTTTCGGCTTCATCGAGCAGGAGGGTGGAGGCCCGGACGTCTTCGCGCACTACTCCAACATCGCCACCCAGGGCTTCCGTGAGCTCCAGGAGGGCCAGAAGGTGAACTTCGACGTGACGCAGGGCCAGAAGGGCCCGCAGGCGGAGAACATCACCCCGGCCTGATCCGCGCGGCCGTGAGGCGCCCCGCACCGAACCTGGTGCGGGGCGCCTCGGCGTTCCCGAGGTCAGGCGGGCGGCTCGATCGCCAGCGCGTGGCGGAACACGCCGCGCGGGTCCCAGCGGGCCTTCAGCTGCTGAAGGCGCGGGTAGTTCCCCTTGTAGTAGAGCGTGTGCCAGGGCACGCCCGAGGTGTTCCACGCCGGGTCGGCCAGGTCGACGTCCGGGTAGTTGATGTAACTGCCGTCGCTGACCTCGCCCGGCACCGGGACGCCCCCGGTCTCGGCGTAGACGTCGCGGTAGAACGAGCGGATCCAGTCCAGGTTGGCGGCGTCCTCGGACTCCTCCGCCCAGATCGTCTGGTAGACCGCTTTCATCACCACGTCGCGCTGGGCGACCGCGGTGGCTCCCGAGGGCACAGCGTCGACCTGGCCGCCGTATCCGACGAGCAGCATGCCGCCGGTCGGGCCGCCGGTGGAGTTCCTCAGGTTCCGGTACACCGCAGCGAGTTGGGCGTCGGTGAGCGAGCGGCGCAGGTAGCCGGCCTTGATCTTGTACCGACGGGTGACCACGTCGCCGGGCTCGTTGGCGCCGGGCCAGGTGGTCGGATGCAGCCACGGCATGGTCTGGCGGGCCTCGAAGGCGGGATCGACGCCGGTGCCGGCCTTCACCGCGGACACGAAGTCGCTCAGCAGGCCGTCCGCGTTCGGAAGGTCCGCGTCGAGCTGCACGGTCAGCAGGAAGCTGCCGGCGCTGCAGTGCGTCGGCGCGAGGATCGCGTACAGGCCGGTGTTCGGCGAGCCGGGCGCGCTGTTGCGCTCGTGCCAGATCCCGAAGTTGCGCAGCAGCGTGGTGAACGCCCGCTCGGTCATCCGCTCGTCCCAGGTCCAGCCGACCAGGCATCCCAGCATCGCGCGCGGCGAGGGCGGCAGCAGCCGGGACGGGTCCACGGGGGAGGCCGCCGCCGCGGGATCGGCGTCCGGTGAGCGCAGCCAGTAGCGGGTGACCACGCCGAAGTTGCCTCCGCCGCCGCCGGTGTGCGCCCACCACAGGTCGCGGTGAGGGTCGTCCGGCTCACGGGTGGCCACCACCGCGCGCACGCCGCCGTCCGCGTCGACCACCACGACCTCCACGGCGTAGAGGTGGTCCACCACCGAGCCGTAGCGGCGCGAGAGCGGCCCGTACCCGCCGCCGGCGAAGTGTCCGCCGGCGCCCACCTCCGGGCAGCCACCGGCCGGGAGCGTCACGCCCCAGCCCTTGAAGAGCGTCCGGTACACGTGCCCGAGGGTGGCACCCGGCTGCACCGCGAACGCCCGCCGCCCGGGGTCGTAGCCGACCGCGTCCATCGGCGACAGGTCCAGCAGCAGGCGCACTGCGGGATCGGCGGTGAAGTTCTCGAAGCAGTGGCCGCCGCTGCGCACCGCGACCCGCCGCCCGGAGCGGACCGCGTCGGTCACCGCGCGCACCACCTGGTCGGTCGAACCGACCACGCGGATCTCCTCCGGGCGGCCCGTGAAGCGGAAGTTGTTGCCGCGCAGCAGGCTGTCGTAGCGCAGGTCGCCCGGCCGGACCGCCACCGGCCCGAACGCCGTGGGCTCCGGCAGGACGGGTGCCGCCGCGGCCTCGGCTGCGGCCGCGGGAGCGAGCACGCCGGCCGCCGCCGCACCGGCTGTGGCGAGCAACCCCCGGCGGTTCAGCAGGTGTTGATCGGATCGGTCCATCGCAGGTCTCCCGTCGTCCCCGGCGTGCCGGCCTCAGCATGCTGTCGGACCGCTGCCCGGCGAGCGCGCAGGCAGGCCGACCGCGGCGGTCCGGTCCTTCGTTCGGGGGAAGCCACTTGCGTCGGACTGCAAACCTCGAAGCCGCCACAATCCTGCTTTTTGTCGTGTTCCGGCTATGTCTGGTTGACGACTGGAAGAAGGCTGGCAGGTTCCTGACAGTTCGCCCTATGGTCAGTCAAGTCCCGGTGACAGTCCAGCACTTGACCTCACCCGGCAGCACACCCGCCGCGCGCTCGACGGCCCCCACCCCTACCGTCGCGCGCCGGCACCCCCACAACAGAAGGAAGACCCCAGTGAACAGGAACTCGTTCGGCCGCGCCGCAGCCGTCCTGGCGATATCCGGCGCGATGTGCGCCGCGCTCGCCCCCGCCGCCACCGCGGCCCCCGCCTCGCCGGCCCACCGTCAGCACCACCACCACTACGCGCTCGGCGCACTGACGAGCCCGCAGCGGGCCCACACCCACACCGCGATCGCCCCGCACGCCCTGCGGTCCGCCGATGTCCCGGCGAGCGTGGACCTCAGCAACTACCTTCCCTCCGTGGGGGATCAGGGCCAGGTCGGGTCCTGCGTGGCGTGGGCCATCGACTGGTCGGCGATCACCATCATGGAGGGCGAGCAGGGCATCACGGGTGCCCCGCACGCGCCGATGTACACCTACGCGCAGATCGCCCAGGGCAACGATCAGGGCAGCTACGCCAGCCAGCACTTCGACATCCTGACCAGCCAGGGCCTGGACACCAGGTCCGACTACTGGCAGGGCGACTTCGACTACACCACGCAGCCCGACGCCAACGAGACCGCGAACGCGGCCCACTGGAAGCTCTCGGGCTACACCGCCCTGGACACCGGCAGCGCGCTGGTGGGCGAGGTGAAGAGCTCGCTCGCCCAGGGCGAGCCCGTGGTCTTCGCGTTCGACGTCTACCAGAGCCTGGAGGACCTCAACTCCTCCAACGCCGGCGACTACAGCTACTACCCGTCCGCCGACGAGCTGGCCGGACAGCCGCTCGGCGGCCACGAGGTGGCCATCGTCGGCTACAACGACCAGGGCGTGAAGATCGCCAACTCCTGGGGCACCTCCTTCGGTGACAACGGCTACTTCACCGTGCCGTGGCGGTTCGTCACGGACCAGATCCAGGAGGCCGACGCGGTCGGCAGCGTGATCGCGAGCTAGTCGGCACCCGTACGACGACGGCCGGGGCCCCGCAGATCGCGGGCCCCGGTCGTGTGCGCGCCCCGCAGATCGCGGGGCCGGGTCGGTGCGATCAGCCGGCATCCCCCGAACCCGCATGAGCCGCGACGCCCGGCCAGTCGAGGACCAGCTGCTGCCGGCGCGGGAGTTGAGCGACGATCAGATCGTAGGAGTCCTCGATCATCTCCCGGAGCAGGCGGTCGGGCACCGAGCCGTCGATCGTCACCGTGTTCCAGTGGCGCTTGTTGAGGTGCCAGCCGCCGGTGATCGCGGGGTACTCCTGGCGCAGCCGCACGGCCACCTCGGGGTCGCACTTCAGGCTCACCTTCAACGGGACGGCGTCCAGCGCGCTCAGCGCGAAGATCTTGCCGCCGACCTTGAAGACCGAGGCCTCCGGGCCGAACGGGAAGGTCTCCTCGGCCCCGTTGAGGTCCAGGCAGGCGGCTTTGAGTGCGTCGGGAGCCATGGTCATGAGGAACAGTCTGCGCCACCCGCGCCGCGTCAACGCCTCGGGGCACCGTCATCGTCAGGTTCGCCCGGTTCGCCCGGTTCGCCCGGGGACAGGTGGGCGACCAGCTCGGCGAGTCCGGCGCAGGCCTGCTCGATGGTCCGCAGGGTGTTGTTCCGCTCGGTGATCATCGCGGCCAGCAGCAGCCCGGTCAGCGCCGCGGACCCGTTCAGCGCCTGAAGGATGACCATGGTCGCGAGCAGCCCGTGCCCGAGGAACGGCCCGACCTGGTCGGTCGCGGCCGGCACCGCGAAGACGGACACCACCAGCACGCACGGCGCGGCGCCGGGCAGCTGGAAGCGCAGCGCCCCCCACATGACCAGCGGCAGGACCAGGAACAGCAGGTCGAGCGTGCTCCGGGTGACCACCAGCGTGACGACGACGGTGCTCGCCAGCAGGACGACCGCCTCGACCCAGCGCAGCGGCGGGGTGCTGCGGGTGCGGGGCAGCCGGGCCGCGTAGCCCGCCAGCAGCAGCGGCGCGATCACCAGCACGCCCATCGCGTCGCCGGTCCACCAGGCCGACCAGACCGGCCAGAACTCGTGCCCGGGCAGCGCACCGTCCAGCAGCAGCACGACGCACGCCGTGCCGCTGCTGATCAGCATCGCGGTGAGGGCGCCCAGGAAGACCAGCGCCACCCCGTCCCCCAGCCGGTCCAGCTCGAGCCGGAAGCCCACCCGCCGCAGCAGCCAGCAGGCCGCCAGCGGGGCCAGTGTGTTGCCCGCCGTGATCCCGAAGGAGGAGAGCGTCAGGGGGCCGAACCCCGCGATGATCAGCAGCGCGCCGAGCGCGATGCCCGGCCAGACCCGCAGGCCGAGCAGCAGCAGCCCCGCCACGGCGATGCCGGTCGGCGGCCACAGCGGCGTCACCCGCACCCCGCCGACCACCACCTGCTCCAGGAGGCCGAGCTTGCCGCCCCCGTAGTAGGCGGCGGCGAGGACCAGAATCCACAGGCCGGTGGCCGTACCTCGTCGGATCGTCTCATTGGGCACCACAGGGCCATGAGAACGCCTGCGCCGACGGACGACGGCGTGACACGCCCTCGAAGCCTGTGTCTAATCCTCGCGGTGGAACCCGTCGTGGCGCAGCACGAGGACCGCGGCGTCGTCCTTGTGGCCGGTCTGCTCGGCCACCTTGATCACGTCGGCGGCCAGCGCGCCCGGCTCGGCGCCGACCCCGGCGCGGACCACCGCCAGCACCTGCGCCAGGCCCTCCTCGATCGCGAACGAGGGCCCCTCGACCACGCCGTCGGTGACCAGCACGAACGCGCCCGGCTCGGACAGCACGCGCCGGGTGACCGGGTAGACCTCGCCGGGCAGGATGCCGAGCGGCAGGCCCGCGACGTCGTCCTCGATGCCGTGGCGGCCGTCCGCGGTGGCCCAGAGCGCGGGGACGTGGCCGGCCCGGGCGTCGGCCAGCTCGCCGGTTGCCGGGTCGAAGCGCAGGAAGGTGCAGGTGGCGAAGAGCTCGCCCTCCAGCGACAGCAGGAGGTCGTTGGCCCGGCCCAGCACCTCCCCCGGGTCGACGGCGGAGGTCGCCAGTGCGCGCAGACCGACCCGGACCTGCCCCATGAACGCGGCCGCCTCGACGTCGTGCCCCTGCACGTCGCCGATCGAGAACCCGAGCGTGCCGTCGGCCAGCACGAAGCCGTCGTACCAGTCGCCGCCGATGTCCAGGCCGTTGCGGGCCGGCGCGTAGCGGGCCGCCGTCCACAGGCCCGGCACGGTCGGCAGCCCCGCCGGGAGCAGCCCGCGCTGCAGCGCCATCGCCAGCTCGACCCGGGCCCGGTGCAGCTCGGCGTGGTCGAGCGCCTGCGCGGTGAGCCGCCCCAGTCTGCCCAGCAGCTCGTGGGCGCTCGACGGCTGGGAGGGACGGTGTCGGGCCATAGGCGGACGGCTCCAGGACGTGCGGCGATCACGGACCGCTACGAAGCGTTCTCGGGCGATGTGTCCTATTGTCCTCCCTTCCGGCTCTGCGGCCTTCTAGTGCCTGACGCGGCACTAGCTCTGCGGCGGGATCCGGAAGCCGCCCAGCAGGCGGTCGAGGTGGGCGGCGACGTCGGTGACGGTGCGGTCCTCCAGGTGCGGGCCGATGATCTGAATGCCGACCGGCAGGCCGTCCGGGGTGAGGCCGACCGGGACGACGGCTGCCGGCAGGTGGGCCAGCGCGGCGGGGCCGCTCCAGGTGCCCTGGTCCCAGTAGGGGCGGTCCTGGCCGTTGACGGTCAGGCGGCGGGCGTTCGGGTCGGGGTTGTGGTCGTGCGGGATCGCGGCGGTCGGGGCGACCGGGCAGAGCAGCACGTCGTGGTCGCGGAAGTAGTCGGCCCAGCGGACCCGCACCTGCTCGCGCTCCTCCTGGGCGTGCGTCCAGTCCCTGGCCCGCTGCGTGCTGTTGCGCAGGAAGGCGGCGAACGGGGAGTCGGCGTCGGCGGGCAGCTCGCCGGCCATCGTGCAGAGGCGCTCGAAGTCCGCGTCGGACATGGCGGCGCTGGTGGTCGCGAGCAGCAGCCGCTGGAAGAGCCGGTCGCTCTCGTCGAGGGCGACCGGCCGGCTCTCCTCGTCCGTCCGCGCCCCGGCGGCCCGGATCGCGTCGACGGCGGCGGTGAGCAGGTCGGCGACGGTGCTGTCGACCGGGCAGTACGGGTCGTCCAGCCACACCCCGACCCGGTACCCGTCAAGGCTGTGCGCGCGCGGGCCGGGCAGCTCCAGGCGCCACCCGGTGGCCTGCGCGGCGGCGGGACCCGCCAGGACGTCGAGTCCGAGGTCGAGGTCCTGGGCGCTGCGGCCGAGCGGGCCGATCACGCACATGTCGCTGCTGGTCAGCCAGCCCGGCGCGCGCGGGATGTGCCCGCGGGTCGGCACCACGCCGAACGAGGGGCGCAGCGCGTGGACGCCGCAGTTGTGCGCCGGGTTGCGCAGCGAGCCGGCCAGGTCGCTGCCGGTCTCGAAGCCGGTGAGGCCGGCGGCGAGGGCGGCGGCGCCGCCGCCGGAGGAGCCGCCCACCGCGCGGTCGGGGTTCCACGGGTTGCGGGTGGTGCCGAAGACCGGGTTGTGGGTCTGGAGGTCCCGGGCGTAGGTGGGGACGTTGGTCTTGCCGAAGACGATCGCCCCGGCGGCGCGCAGCCGGGCGACGCTGTCGGCGTCCCGCGCGGGGACGTGGTCCGCCAGCTCGGGCGCGCCGGCGGTGGTGGTCAGGCCCGCGGTCTCGATGGTGTCCTTGACCGTCATCGGCAGGCCGTGCAGCGGGCCCAGTTCCTCGCCGCGGGCCGTCGCCGCGTCGGCCGCGCGGGCCTGCTCGCGGGCCCGCGCGGGGTCAGTGGTGACCACGGCGTTGACCGCCGGGTTGAGCTTCTCGATGCGTTCGAGATAGTGGTCCAGCAGTTCGAGGCTGGAGATCTCCCGGCGGCGCAGCGCGCCCCGGAGCTCGACGGCACTGCGGAAGGCGATGTCGGTGGTGCTGCTCATGATGTTCCCCCCATGGTTCAGGACGTGGTGACCCGCGACTGCTCGCTGCCGGCCAGGGCTGCCGAGACGACCGGCGATCTCCGGAAGGCCGCGGACACCTGGACGAGCCAGGCGATCTCCTCGGCGAGGTCGCCGGTCTCCGCGCTGCCGGCGGACTCCTCGGCGGGATCGGCCGCCGCCTGGGCAGCGTCCTCCGGGACGGACAGGGCGGCCTTGAGCTCCGCCGCCGCGACGGTGGCGCGCAGCGCCTCACCGCTGAGACCAGCCGACTGCGCCAGTCGCGTCGCGGCCTGGGCCACCTCCGGGCTGAGCCGGTCGCGCAGCGCCAGCTGGCCGTCCCGGATCTCGATCACCCTGCGGTAGAGCCGCAGTTCGAGGCTGCGGACGGTGGTGAGGTTGCCGAGCAGCGAGGGTGAGCGCTCCAACGCGATGGACGGGTGCGCCCGTTGCAGGGCCCGCCAGAGCGGGTAGAGCCGCTGGTAGCACAGGTAGCTGCGGAACAGCCGCCGGCCCATGGAGAGTTGCGGCCCCCAACCGGGCAGGGTCCAGCCGATCAGGGTCAGCAGCGCGCCGATGTCCCCGCAGGACCACGCTAGGTCCTCGGCCCAGGTCAGCTCGACGCCGGCGTGCGCCACGACGATGTCGGCGATCCGGATGAAGCTGTAGCCCAGCGTGATCCAGGCGCCGATCGCCGTGGTGCGCAGGCCCCTGCGCAGCCAGGGCCCGCTGACGAGTCCGGAGTAGCGCCAGCACAGCCGCCCGATCTCGACCTCCCCGAAGGTGTAGGCCGCGATGTAGAGCGACAGGTACACCACGTAGTACGGGTCGGTGGCGTAGCGCAGCGTGAAGTCGTCCGGGTGCTGCCCGTTCGGCGCCATGTTCAGGAACAGCGTCACCAGGACGGCCAGCAGCACCGCGGTGAAGGCCAGCCGCCGCAGTGCCCGCGGGCGGGCCTGCTCCGGCGGCGCCAACCAGAAGGCGAGCAGCACCTGTTGGAAGCCGATCAGGATCATCACGCAGCTCTGCGCGAGGAGCGCGGCCAGCTCGGGAACGCCGGTCAGCTGTCCGATGACGAGCCAGACAGACGGGATCGAGAGCGTGAAGCTGAGCGCCGAGAAGCCCAGGACGGCGCAGAGCGCCAGCAGCGACACCTCGCGGGGCGTGCGGCGCAGCGCGTTCAGTTTGTAGAGCAGGGCCAGCCACGCCACGATGGCGCAGGGCGGGTGCAGCAGGGCGGTCATTCGTCTCCCTCAGGCGCTTGCCGCAGCGAGCGTTCGAGCCGGTGGACGATGTCCTCGGTACCGCGCGGCGGACTCGGGAACACCGGGTCGGGCTGGCGGCGACTGGCCCGCTGGAGGATGAGCGAGGCGATCATCTCGGCCTCCTGCTCGGCGGCCGCGCCGTAGCCGTGGCGCTGCAGCACCCGTTCGACCATCGCCGGGTCGAGGTTGGGCATGATCAGCCGCGAGGTCTCCGCGCCGACGATCTCCTCCGCCTCGTGCTCGCAGAGCAGGTGGCCCAACTCGTGGGCGATGATGTGGTCCTGGTGCAGTCGGCTGGTCCGGCGCTCGAAGAAGATGTAGTCGACCTCCGGCGTGCCGACCCAGAGCCCGCACGGGCTGTGCGCTCCCAGGGCCATCGGCTGCAACCTGATCGGCCGCCCGGAGCGCTCGGCTATCCGGTCGCAGAGTTCGCGCATGTCGAACGGATCCGGGATCGCCAGATCGCGGAGCAGTACCTCGCAGTGCGCTTTCATCCGCCGCAGGTTCATGGTCTCTTCTTCGTGTCGCAGCCCGTCGACAGAATGCCAGGCCGAGATGATCAAGACGACGCCGACCCATCCTTGGAGGTGTTGCGAGGGGTGCGGGGTGCGCGGTTCAGGCCCTCGAGCTCGCGCACCCGTTCGATCACCTCGCCGATCGAGTGCAGGCTCTCGGGGGACAGCCCGGCGGCCCGCAGCGCGACCCGCTGCACCTTCGCATCCCGCAGGGCGACCAGGAGTTCGAGCTCCGCGTTGACGGTCGCCGTGATGCCGTCGTCGAAGAAGTAGGCCGGCGGCACCCCGAAGAACTTGGCCAGCGCCTCGATGTGCTTGAGCGTCGGGTTGTCGCGCTGCCCCTTGCGCAGCAGCCAGATGTAGCTCGCGGAGATGGGCACCCCCGCCGCGGTGATCGTCCGAGCCACCTCGTCCGTGCTGTACGGGCCGCCGCTCGCGGACACCACGGCCCGGAACAGCGTGTTCAGCTTGCCGGCCAAAGGGCATTCAGCCGTTTCCTCGTCCCCGGCCATCCGCCACCTCCGTTCTGCGCACGCACGTCAGATCCACACTCACATGGTAGGTGATGGACCACCACCTCTTACCTCCGTTGACAGCCCTCCTGGGCCGCTCTACCGTGCAAGCACGCGACCGAACTCCAGCGGGGATCAACGGACCTGTCACCACGTCGGCTCGGTGCGGATACCAGGAGGACGTTGCTTCCATGACCCTCATGATGGCCGGACAGCTCAACCGGGTCTCACCGATCCGCACCCTGCGCGTCGGCGACCACCAGGTCACCTACCTGCCCGACGGGTGCATGCAGCTCGACCCCCGCTCCTGGCTGCCGCAGTCCACCGCGGAGGACTGGCGCCAGCGCGCGGACCACCTGGACGACGAGGGCTACCTGGTCGGCTCGATCGGCGGACTGCTGGTGGAGTACCAGGGCCGCGCCCTGCTGATCGACACCGGCTACGGCCGCCGGCACGTCCCGGCCTCCCGCACCCATCCCGCCCTCGGCGCACTGAAGGGCGGCCGGCTGCCGGCCACGCTGATCGCGCTGGGGAAGTCGCCGGAACTGGTGGACACGGTCGCCTTCACGCACCTGCACGACGACCACGTCGGCTGGGCCTTCGCCCCCGGCGAGGACGGCTCGGAGCTGCTGTTCGGCAACGCCGCGTTCATCGCCTCGGACGCCGAGTGGCGCGCCCGGCACGGACTCCTGCCGCCCAGGTCGGCCCGGTTCCTGCGGGAGCGGGCGGCCTCGGCTGCCGACGGGGAGGAGGTCTTCCCGGGCGTCACCGCCTGGATCACCCCCGGCCACAGCGCCGGCCACACCTCGTACGTGATCTCGTCCGGCGGCGAGCGGCTGATCGCGTTCGGGGACGTCATGCACTCTCCGGCCCAGGTCGCGCGGCCCGACTGGCGGGTCACGCTGGACACCGACCCGGACACCGCCGTCCGCACCCGCCTGGCGGTGCTGGACGAGCTCTCCCGCCCGGACACCTTCGGGTTCGGCGGCCACTTCGCCGACGTGGTCCTCGGCCTGGTCACCCGCGACGGGCACGGACACCACTGGGTGCCGGCGGCGTGAGAACGCCGCGGGCACCCAGTGGGGACACGTCCGCCGGAATCAGACCGCCGGGGCCGGGTAGGTCGGGTACTCCACCCCGGAGACGTGCTGGACGACCCGGATGACCTGGCACGAGTAGCCGAACTCGTTGTCGTACCACAGGTAGAGGATGGCGTTGTCGCCCTCGACCTTGGTGGCACCCGCGTCGACGATCGAGGCGTGGCGCGAGCCGATGAAGTCGCTGGAGACCGCGTCGGGCGCGCTGATGAAGTCGATCTGGCGCTTGAGCGGCGAGGTCAGCGACACGTTGCGGAGGTAGTCGAGGACCTCCTCGCGGTTGGTCCCGCGCGCCAGCGTCAGGTTGAGGATCGCGATCGAGACGTCCGGCACCGGAACGCGGATCGAGCTGCCGGTGATGGTCGCCTTGAGGTCCGGCAGCGCCTTGGCGACGGCCGAGGCGGCACCGGTCTCGGTGATCACCATGTTGAGCGCCGCCGAACGGCCACGACGGTCGGAGTCGTGGTAGTTGTCCAGCAGGTTCTGGTCGTTGGTGTACGAGTGGACGGTCTCCACGTGGCCGCGCAGCACGCCGTACTCGTCCGCCATCGCCTTCAGCGGCGGGACGATCGCGTTGGTGGTGCAGGACGCGCAGGAGATGATCTGCTCGTCCGGCTTGATCGTGTCGTGGTTGACGCCGTGCACGATGTTGGGCACGTCGCCCTTGCCGGGCGCGGTCAGCACCACCTTGGCGATGCCGGGGCGCAGGTGCTTCGACAGCCCCTCGCGGTCGCGCCAGCGGCCGGTGTTGTCGATCAGGATGGCGTCGTTGATGCCGTACGCCGTGTAGTCCACCGTGGTCGGGTCATTGGAGTAGATGACCTTGATCTCGGTGCCGTTGGCGATGATCTTGCTGTTGGCCTCGTCGACCGTGATCGTGCCCTGGAACTGGCCGTGGATGGAGTCGCGCCGCAGCAGCGAGGCGCGCTTGACCAGGTCCTCACCGCCGCTCTTGCGCACGACGATGGCGCGAAGCCGCAGCCCGTTGCCCGAACCGGCCTTCTCGACGAGCAGGCGGGCCAGCAGGCGGCCGATCCGGCCGAAGCCGTAGAGGACGACGTCGCGCGACTCGGCGCGCTCCAGCTTGTTGGCACCGGTCGCACCGACGACCGCCTCGGCGGTGAACTCCTCGACCGAGAGGCCGCGGTCGTCACTCGCGTACGTCGCGGCGAGCATGCCGATGTCGATCTGGGAGGGGCCGAGGTCCAGCGCGGCGAGCGCGCTCAGGAACGGCAGCGTCTCGGTGACCGAGAGCTCCTCACCGGCTATCTGGCGGGCGAACCGGTGCGTCTTGAGGATGCTGACCACCGACTTGTTCACCAGGGAGCGGCTGTGCAGCAGGACAGTGACGTCCCGCTCGCGGTGCAGCCTCCCGATGATCGGGATCATAGACTCCGCGATCTCCTCGCGGTTCTTCCAGTTCGTGAACACGTCTTCGTTGACAGTCACAAGTCCATCTTTCGAGCTAGAGCCAGGCCATGCGCAAGCACAGGTTATCTTCAGAAACCATCGGCTCCCCGCGCGGACCTGCCTGCTCGCACCGCAGCACGCCGGGCCGCACGAGCCCCATGAGCTGCGGCAACCCCGGCAGGGTGGCGAACCGGACGCCCCTGCCGCGCTCCCGAACATGGCCAGCGTCACACCCCGGTCGGGGTCACTCGTAGGCGGGAGAGTCCCAGCCGTCCCCTACGGCCGGCCCCTCCAGCCAGCCGGGGTCGGCCAGCCGGATCGCCATCAGCACGGACGGGGTGCGCGCGGGATCGCGCCAGAAGGCGTTCCACGCCTGGCGCCGGGAGGAATGCACGAGTGACTCCTCCCCCGGATAAGTCCGGGGGCTTCTCGCTAGGCCGGGTTGGCGTTGCGACGGACCAGCCCGGCCCGTAGAACGTCGGTGGCTCCGACCGTGTCGGCGTGGGCCGTGTGACCGCAGGCGACGCAGTGGAACCTCGCATGGGTGGGCCGGTTCTCCTTCGCGGTGTGCCGACATTCGCGGGAGGTGTTGCGGGGTCCGGTGGTCGGTGCTCCGCACCTGCGGGCCAAAGATCACGTTCCCGCCCGGCCTGAAAGCCGGGATTCCCTGCGAAGATCAAAGGATGGAGCTGGAGCTACGACACCTGCGGGTGCTGTGTGCGATCGCCGATGCGGGGAGTGTGGGCCGGGCCGCCTCGGTTCTGGGGTACTCGCAGCCGGCCATGAGCACCCAACTCAGGCGCATCGAGAGCCACTTCGGGGAGTTGCTGTTCGAACGCAGGGTGTCCGGCGTGGTGCCGACCGAATACGGCTTCGAGGTCCTGGCGCAGGCCCGCGACGTCCTGTCGCGGGCGGACGCGATCGGGCACCGCCCGCGGGGCAGCGCCCCGGGAACGCGTCGGACCCTGCGCGTCGCGGCCACCAACTCGCCGATCCTGGCCGGCATGGTGGTCCGGGCGAGGAACCGGATCCCCGATCTCGCGGTCACGGTGCGCAGCGTCTACTCGTCCTCGGAGATCGTCGAACTCCTGCAGAAGGGCGAGGTCGACGTGGCGATCGCCGCGGACTACCCCGGCCTCGCACTCCAGCACTCGGCCGAGGTGACGCATCGCGGGATCGCGACCGCGCCGTGCTTCATCGCCCTGCCCGCGCGCCACCGCCTCAGGGCCCGCCTGGAGGTCTCGCTGGCCGAGCTGGCCGACGACGCCTGGTTCCTCACCCCCGACGACGGCGCCGGCTGGCCGGGGGTGTTCCACCAGGCCTGCGCGGCGGCCGGCTTCACTCCGGCGGCCGTCCACGAGTTCCTGGGCGACCAGCTCCAGTTGCAGAACATGATCGCCGACGGCCTCGGGGTCTCCGTCGTGCAGGCGACCATGCGGCCGATCCCCGACGTCCTGGTCAAACCGCTGACCGGCACGCCGCTGTGGTGCCGCTATGTGCTGGCCTGGCGGTGCGACGGCTTCGCCGGTGAGGTCTCGGACACGCTCTTCAGCTGCGCCACCGCGGCCTACCACGACCTCATCGCGCAGGCGTCGCACTTCCAGGCGTGGGCGTCCGGGGCCTGAGTCCTCCAGTTCACCGAATTCACCGAAAGAGCTGTGTTATGGCATGTCCCGCAAGGTGCTATGTCACACCGTATTGAACGCGCCGGTGGGAGGTGGCAGCGTCCCTCTCACGCCTCAGACATCCCCCACAGAGGCGTCTATCCATGAAGGAGCACAGATGCGCTACCGCTCCCCCCTGCCCGGACTCGTGGCGGGCGGTCTGGCCACCGTCGTCGCGCTGGCCGGTCTGGCGACACCCGCGGTCGCGGCCCCTGCACCGCGCGGCGCCGCGAAGACGCCGACCGCGGCCACGGCCGCGAAGCCGGCGCCCGCTCGTGCGCTCTCGCCGGCCGGCCGGACCGTCACCAGGTCCGACCAGGCTGCCGAGCAGCACGGCAAACTTCCCGCATCCGCGATTCCTCCGCTGGCCCCCGCGACGCCTGCGCCCGCCTCGCACCCCGGAGTTCAGCTCAAGAGCAACGCCAAATCGGCGGCGGCGGCGTCCTGCAGCCCGGCCGACTTCGGCAGCAGGTCCGGATCCGCGCTGGTGTCGTTCGTCCAGTCGTCGACCACCGACTGCGTCAACACCCTCTTCACCGTCACCGGCACCGACGCGGCCAACGTGTTCGCCGAGCCGCAGATGGTCGCGATAGCCAATGCGCTCGGCAGCGCCGCCGTCAGCTATCCCGGCGACGACTCGACCGGTGTCTGGCAGCTGCTCCTGTTCCTGCGCGCCGGCTACTACATCCAGTACAACAACCCGTCCGTCGGCAGCTACGACGCGACCCTGGCCACCGCCACCGAGGGCGGCCTGGACGCCTTCTTCGCCAACGCGCACTCCCGCGACGTCACCGCCGCGAACGGCGACGTCCTGGGCGACGCCGTCGTCCTCACCGACAGCGCCAACGAGCAGGCCCGCTACCTGAACGTCGACCAGCAGCTGCTCAACGCCTACGACAACTCGTACAACGGCATCGAGAGCATGGTCACGGCCGTCAACGACGTCTACACCCCGCTCTTCCGCGGCCACCAGAACGCGGACTTCGTGGCCGCCGTGACGGCGGACCCGAGCATCATCACCACGCTCGACACCTTCGCCCACAACCACCTCGACCTGCTGGGCACCGCCAACTCCTTCCTGGACTCCAATGCGGGGATCGAGACCAGCCGCTTCATCCAGCACCCCGCACTCCAGGCCACCGTGAAGCCGCTGATGCAGGGCCTGCTGAAGGTCTCGTCCATGACCGGCCCGACGGCCCCGCTCTGGGTCGGCGTCGCCGGTATGGCCGACAGCTTCGACCAGGCGAACTGCTCGGACTACGGCACCTGCAACCTGGTCGCCCAGCTCACCGCGGCGGCGCTGCCGATCACCCACGTCTGCGACCCGGCGCACACCATCCTGGCGCAGTCGCTGAGCGCCGCCGACCTCGACGCGGCCTGCAACAGCGTCATCCACCAGGACGCGTTCTTCAACAACCTGGTCAAGGACAACAACACCCCGATCCCGGGCGAGTACGAGTCGACGATCAAGCTGGTCGTGTTCGCCAGCCCCACCGACTACGAGACCTACGCCGGTGTCCTCTACAACATCGACACCAACAACGGCGGCATGACGCTGACCGGGGACCCGACCGACCCCAACAACCAGCCGATGTCGATCATGTACGTCAAGAGCCCCGACGACGGCTTCGTCGGCGGTATCTGGAACCTCAACCACGAGTACACCCACGCCCTGGACGGCCGCTACGACACCAAGGGCGACTTCGCCTCCGAGGTCACCGTCCCCGACGTGTGGTGGATCGAGGGCCTGGCCGAGTACGTCTCCTACACCTACCGCGGCGTGACCGACACCGAGGCGATGGCCGACGCCGCCAACCACACCTACGCGCTGAGCACGCTGTGGCAGAGCACCTACGACAACAGCGACGTGACGCGCACCTACCCGTGGGGCTACCTCGCGGTGCGGTACATGTTCGAGAAGCACCCCCAGGACGTTTACAACATGCTCGCCAAGTTCCGCGCCGGTGACTACGCGGGCGGCTACGCCGTCTACAACGACGGCATCGGCACCCGCTACGACGCCGACTTCAACAGCTGGCTCGACGCCTGCGCGGCCGGCGCCTGCTCGACCCCGACCCCTCCCCCCACCCTGCCGCAGTGCACCGGCGCCGACCCGCGGGAGATGGGCCAGAACTGCTCCCTGCTCGACCAGTCGGCCGCAGCCGGCAGCTCGGACTTCCTCTACATCTACCTGCCGGCCGGCACCACCACGCTGAACGTCACCACCACCGGCGGCACCGGCAACCCGTACCTCTACTACAGCCCGACCACCTGGGCCACCGCCGACAACCAGACGGCGGAGTCCACCGGTTCCGGCAGCGACCAGAGCCTCACGGTCACCAACGACACCGCGGGCTACCGCTACATCAGCCTCTACGGCAACACCGCCTTCAGCGGAGTCACCGTCTCCTCGCAGTACTGACGACCTGCCCTGACAGGCTGACGGCCTCCTTCGCCCCTCGCGGCGCAGGAGGCCGTCAGCCGTGCCGGGAGACGGCCCGGACAGGCCCTAACCGATCTCCACCACGCGGGCCCAGTCCGGCGGCGCGTCCGGCACGTAGTCGGGATCGTCCTCGTCCCACGACGGGCCGGCCCACTGCCGGGGGAAGAGGCCCACCACCGTGCGGCACGACGGCCGGGTGGCCGGCCAGGGCGTCTGCCCGTCGGTCAGCACCACGATGACGTCCGGCCGGAGTTGTCCGCGCAGCGCCTTCGCGAAGCCCGTGCGCAGATCCGTACCCCCGCCGCCGACCAGCGGTATCCCCTCCGCGCGGCAGAGCGGGTGCACGACCCGGGCCGCCGCGTCGCAGGGCAGCACCGTGATCAGGTCGCGACGGCCGCCCACCGCACGGGAGATCGCGGCGACCTCCAGGAGCGCGCTGCCCAGTTCGGCGTCACTGACCGATCCCGAGGTGTCGACGATCACGCAGACGCGAGGCGGCCTGCGCCGCAGGCTCGGCAGCACCACGCCGGGCAGCGCGGTCGAGCGCCGCGACGGCCGACCGTAGGTGTAGTCCTCACCCGCACCGGCGCCGGACGCGGCCGAGCGGACCGCCGCTCCCAGCAACTCACGCCACGGCTGCGGCGGGTGGAACGCCTCCTCGGCCCAGCGCTGCCAGCCCTTCGAGGTGCTCCCCGGACGGCCGGTGATGCCCTGCGCCACCCGGAACCGGACCGCGTCCCGCTCCTGCGCGCTGAGCCCGTGCGCGCCGTCCGGTCCCAGGTCCCACTCGCGTTCCAGGCCGTCGGCGCCACTGCCGCAGTCCAGCCAGGACAGGCTCTGGGTGTGCGGCCCGAGCCGGAACTGCCGCAGGTAGTCCTCCATGAGCTCGCCTTCGGGCAGCCCCAACGCCTTTGGCAGGACGACGCCTTCGGGCTGCACCAACCCGTCGCCGAACACGTCGTCGTTGATCTCGCAGTCTGCGGCGATGTTCATCCGCAGCCGCTCCCCCGGTCCGGTCAGCCCGCGCTCCCGGGCGACCCGGTCCCCGCGCCCGTGGTGGTCGCGCAGCAGGTGCGACACCTCGTGCACCCACACGCCGGCCAGCTCCTCCACCGGCGTGCGATCCACGAACGCGGGCGAGACGTAGCACCGCCAGTGCCGGTCGACGGCCATCGTCGGCACCCGCCGCGACTGAACGGTGTGCAGGGCGAAGAGCGCCGTCGCCAGGTAGGGCCGGACCCGCGCGGCGTGCAGTCGGGCGGCGAAGAGCTTGTCGCGGTCCAACAACGCCGCTGGGCCCGGGGTCATCGGCCGGCCTTCGCGGCGAGCGCGGCGTGGGCCGCCGTCGCCGCGGCGTCCGCCCGCCGGGACAGGGACACCGCTCCGGCCAGCCGCTCGATCGAGGCGGGGACGTCCCACTCCTGGCGGCGCAGCGCGGCCAGCGTGGTGGCGGGGACGACCACCAGGTCCGGGGCCCCGGTCTCCATCGCCCGGACCAGCAGCGTCCACGCCGCGTCCCACCGGGACTTCTCCGGCTGCCTGCGGACCGCGTCCACCACGCCGTCGAGCACGGCCTGGCGCAGATCCCCGCGCTCCGGAAGGTCGGCACCCGCCGGGTCGGCGAGCAGCGCCTCGGGGTCCGGGAGGTCCATCCGGTCCAGGCCGGCCAGCAGCTCCAGCCCCGGACCGTCCCCCACGGTGCCCCGGACCAGCAGCGAGAGCACGTCCCGGGAGGACCCGGCCGCGGTCGCGAAGGCGATCAGGTGCAGCGTCATCTCCCAGCTCCGCGGCGACGGCCAGGGCCCGCCGCGGCGGGCCTCGGTGCTGGGCAGCCGGTGCACGAGCGCGGGACGGGCGGCGAGCAGCCCGCACACCGCACGGCGGGCGAAGTCGACGGCCTGCGGCAACCGCTGCGGGTCCAGCCGGGGCAGTGTCGCCCGGGGCCAGGTGCCGCCGAGCCCGCGCACCACGACCTCGTGCTCGTGGGTCCACTGGAGGTGGACGAACCGGTTGGCCAGCGGCGGGCTCAGCTCCCACCCGTCGGCCGCCGAGCCCCGCGGATTGGCGGCGGCCACGATCCGCACCCCGGGCGGCAGTTGGAGGGCCCCGATCCGCCGCTCCAGCACCAGGCGGAGCAGCGCGGCCTGCACGGCCGGTGGCGCGGTGGACAGTTCGTCCAGGAAGAGCAGCCCCCGGCCGGCCCGGACCAGCCGTACGGCCCAGTCCGGCGGGGCCATCGGGACACCGTGTTCCGCGGGATCGTCACCGATGACCGGCAACCCCGAGAAATCGGACGGCTCGTGCACACTCGCGATCACCGTGGTCAGTGGCAGGTCCAGAGCCGCGGCGAGCTGGGTCAGCGCGGCGGTTTTGCCGATCCCCGGCTCTCCCCAGAGCAGCACGGGCAGGTCGGCGGCCACGGCCAGCGTCAGTGCCTCCAGTTGCGTGTCGGGGCGCGGTTCGCTGGCGGTGTCGCGCAGCAGGGCCAACAGGTCGGCGGCGACGTCGAGTTGGGAGGTGGTGTGAGCGGACGGGGTGCATGTGGGCATGGTCGGTCACCTCAGGGGTTCGTGGTGGAAGGGAGTCTCCGGGGTCAGCGGAGGGTCGCGTGGCGCGGGTGGGAGCGCCGGTCGCGCAGACGGCGGCGATCGGGTCGGATCCGGCCGGGTCCGGATCCGACCAGGCCTGCCCTGAACAGTCCGTAGCTGATCCGCCGCTGCGCGGCCGCCTCCAGTTCGTCCAGCAGTTCGCCGCTGCGCAGCACGGCGCCGGGGCCCAGCAGGCCCTCGACGACGGCCAACGCACCGGCGGTGTCGCCGTGGTCGAGGCGTTCGCGGACTCCGGCGAGGCACTCCGGACGACGGTGCGCCTCGTCGATGGCCTGCAGGCAGGGCAGCGGGGTGCCGCTCAGGGCGGCCAGCAGCTCCTCGCGGCGGAGCTCGGCCGGATCGTGGTCCAGTGCGGCGAGGATCCCGTCGACCAGGCCGATCCGGTGCCGGGCGCCCCGGCACTCCACCAGCCGCGGTTGCCCCGGCCGGTCGGCCGTCCGGGACGAGCCGGTCGGCGGATGATCCGGTACCAGGGCCGCGGCGACCAGCGGGTGCAGCCGGTCGACGTCGATCGACGCCGTGCGGATCAGCTCCAGATCGGGCAGCACCCAGGTCGCCGCGTCGGGCAGCACCGGCAGCGCGTCGACGCCGACGACGGTGGACGCCGCCTCGATCCGCACCGCGGGCGGCCCGAGGCCGTCCGGGTCCGCGACCAGGTCCAGGACCAACCGCCGTCGGGCCCCGAGGCCCACCGCGACGCGCCCGGTCGGCAGCCCTTCGGCGCGGAGCAGAATCCCCGCCTCGGCCGCCCACCGGTCGAACGCCACTGCCGACCGGCCGTCAGCGGGCGGCCGATCGGCCCCGGAGCGGATCCGCAGCTCATCGGCCCTGCTCGCGTCCCAGAGGTGGCGGTGCAGGTCCAGGCGGAACCGCCGGTCGGGACGGGGGTGGGGATGACGGGCGGCGCCGACCTCCCGGGAGGATCCGTCCCACACGGTCAGGCTGATCCGCTGACCGGCGTCCGCCCAGGCCGGCGGAGTCCGGGCCACCAAGTGCAGCGGGCCTGCGCCGGAACGACCCGCACGGTCGTAGCGGGCCAGCGTGACGGTCAGCCCAGGACGCAGCAGCCCGTCAGGAGCGATCCTGGGCAGATGCCAACGCAACAGGTCGGGCGCCAACCGGCGGAGGTCGGCCCGGATCCGGGCTGCCGACTCCTGGCCGTAAAGGCGCGCCAGGGTACGCAGGTTGAGATTGACGTCGACGCCTGCGGCGGCGCACGCCCCCGCCCAGTCCCCGGCCTGACGGCGGGCGGTCGCGGTCTCGATCATGGAGGGCGGCACGGCGAACTCTCGCACGCGCCGCCAGAGGGAGAGTCGGGAATCCCCATACGCGATCTGAGTGAGCATCAGCACTCACCTTGCGCGGATGGGACCCCCGTTCTGTGAGCGGAGTCAGTGATCATCGCGGCGAGCATAGCGCTCCCGGCCCCCACGTGCGAGGGAATTCCGGCCGGGCCCGGGAGGGAACGGCGGGCGTCAGCCGATCCAGTCCAGCCAGAAGAAGGTGAGCGCCGTCAGCGCCCCCGGGGCGCCGGCGCCGAAGGCGACGACCAGGGCCTGGCCCATCGCGACGTCGGTGGGGTCGACGCCGGGGGTCCAGCTCAGCCGGGCGTCGCTGCCGGGGATGTCGCGGAAGGGGGAGTACGAGCGCAGGGTGCCGCGGGCTTCGGCGATGGGTGTGCCGTCGCGCAGGAGTCGGGCCCGGCGCAGGCCGGTCGGCCGCAGCTCGTAGCCGCGATCGCCCACCCGGGCGGTACGGGTCCGGGCCGAGCGGCGGGGGTCCCAGCGGCGGGCTGCGCTCCGATCGGTGGACACGGTCTGCCGGTTGATGCTCAGGCCGCCGTCGTCGCGGCCGGGCCGGACCGTCACGTTCGGCATGCCCGGCCCCTGCACCAGCGCGATGACGGAGGGCCAGCCGTCATGGCTGATCCGTACCGGCCCGAACGGGCTGTCGGCCACGAAGTGGTGCGAGAGGCGGACTTGGCGGCGCTTGGTGAAGATGGACACGGGCGCACAGTTTGTCATATCGCCTCTGGCACGACTGCCGGGCAGCCGGGGGGCGGTTCGCCGCCCCCCGGCTGCCCGGAGTGAAGCTCGGTCAGGACTCAGAACTCAGAACTCAGGACTCAGTACTGGGTGCTGACCGTGACGCCGCTGAAGTCGGTGTTGGCGTAGAGGCTGATGTACCGGTAGCCGGCCGTGGTGTTGGTGACGGTGAGGCTCTGGGCCGTACCGGGGGCGGTGGACGAGGCCGTGAAGGAGCTCGGCGACGCCCAGCCGGTGGGGTTGTAGTACAGGGACTCGGTGCCGGTGCCGCCGGAGGTGGAGACCTTCAGCGTGCTGGTACCGGCCGGCAGGTAGATGTACATGTAGTCCAGGTTGCCGGCGGTCGCGGCCTGGTTGGGCCGGGAGCAGTTCTGGCCCATCGCGTCGGTGCGCGGGTCGGTGCAGGTGGGCAGGGTGGTCGCGGCGGCCACGGTGACCGAGGACGGCGTGCTGGCGGTCTTGCCGCTGCTGTCGGTCACGGTCAGGTCGACGGTGTAGGTGCCGGCGGCCGTGTAGGTGTGGGTCGGGTTCTGCTGGGTCGACGAGGTGCCGTCGCCGAAGGTCCAGCTCCACGAGGTGATCTTGGCGGAGCTCGCGGTCTCGACGGACTTGTCGGTCAGGCTGACCGTGGCGCCGTTCTGCGTCTGGTCGAACAGGGACGTCGGGCCGGCCGCGTAGCAGGCGCCGGCGGCGCAGGTGTTGAGCCAGCTGTCGAAGTCGGCGTCGTAGGCGGTGCCGAGGCTGTTGTAGACCGCGTAGGCGCCCTGGAAGTCACCGGCGCGGTACTTGGCGAGCATCGCGGTCACGTCCGCCGGGTGCTTCTCGAACATGTACCGCACCGCGAGGTAGCCCCACGGGTAGGTGCGGACCGAGTCCGAGTTGTCGTACGTGTTCTGGAAGATCGTGCTGAGCTTGTAGGTGTGCTTGGCCGCCTCGGACATCGCCTGGGTGTCGGTGGTGCCGCGGTAGGCGTAGGACTCGTACTCGGCGACCCCTTCGATCCACCAGATGTCCGGGACGGAGATCTGGGTGGAGAAGTTGCCCTTCATGTCGTAGATGCCGTCCATGTAGTGCGTGTACTCGTGGTTGAGGTTCCACACGTTGGCGGTGAAGCCGTCCTTCCACGACTTCTGGTACATCACCGACACGGCCTGGTTGTTCGGGTCCGTCGCGTCCATCAGGGTCTCACCACCGTTGTTGGTGGAGTTGCCGAAGATCGCCCAGGAGTAGGTGAGGTAGTCGGCCTGGTTGGCGAAGATCCCGAGGGTGATGGTCTTGTCGTACTGGCCGGGGACCGGGCCGTTGTCCTTGACCATGGTGTGGAAGAAGGTGTCCTCGCCGCGCAGGCTGGCGCAGACGGCGGCCAGGTCGGCCGGCGAGAGGGCCTCGGACTGGATGGTGCGGTTGTCGCAGACCAGGTCGTTCGGCAGGACGGCCGCGGTCAGTTTCGCCGCCAGGTTGCAGGTCTTGTAGTACGAACACTGGGCTGGGTCGTACGTGTTCGCCTGGTAGGCGGTGTGCACGTACAGCGCGCCGGTGGGACCGGTGATCGGGGCGGAGTTGAGGACCGCCAGCACCAGGGGCTTGGCCACGGCCTCGATGGCGGCGCTGTCCCCGGCTATTCGGGCCAGGTCGTTGCCCGCATTGCTGTCCAGGAAGGCGTTCGGACCGCTGAGCAGATCCTCGTGGTTGATCGCGAAGCTGCTGAGGGTGTTGACGATGCTCGGGTCGGCGCCGACCGCGGCGACGAAGTCCGGGTTGTAGTTGCCCCGCCACAGCGGCGCGGACAGGATCGCGTTGACCGCGCCCACCAGCTTCGGGAAGGCGTTGTACGCGTTGGAGTAGCCGCTCAGCACCTGCTTGTAGACGTTCAGGTACTTGCTCTGCAGGTTGGCGCTGTCGGTCAGGACCAGCACGTCGTAGAGCACGCTGCCGTTGGCGTCGGAGACGTCGGTCCAGTGCTTGCTCGCGAAGAAGGCGTCCAGGCCGGCCTCGGTGGCGGCGTAGAGCGAGGCGTCGTAGCTGCCGACGGCGCCCGCGTTGTAGGACTGGACGTAGTAACCGGCCCGCAGGAAGAGCACCAGCTGCCAGATGCCGGTCGAGTCGTCGCCGGTGTAGGTGGTCGCGAGGTTCTGGAAGGCCTGCGCGACGGACAGCATCTGCTGCTGCTTGAAGATGTTGCCCGCGTCGGTGCCGGTGACGTTGAACAGCGTGTTGATGCAGTCGATGGTCGAGCCCTCGACGAAGGAGGCCAGGGCGGATCCGCTGCGGCTACCGAAGTCGGCCGGAGTGCAGGTCTGCGTCGCGGCGGACGGCGCGGCGGAGGCCGCGCGGGCGGCCGACTTGGCCAGGGCCGGCAGCTGGGCGAACGGGCGGGGCGTGGTCTGAACGGCCGTTCCGGCCGGCTGGCCCATCACGGCCTGGCCGAGCAGCGCCGGCGGCAGCGGGGCGGCGACAGGGGCGAGATCCTGGGAGGCGGCGGCGACCACCGGGCCGAGTGGCTTCGGAAGGGCCGATGACGCTGCGGCCGATGACGCCGAGGCCGCGGAACCCGCGGCCGCCGACCTGACGGTGACCGGGCCCGACGCTGCGAGAGCGGGGGCCGGAAGCATGGTGGCGGCCGTCGCGGCGGTGGCGACGGCGGCCATGAGGGTGGGGAGGGGTATGCGCAGGCGCACGGCTAAGTCCTTCTCCTGTGGGGGGAACTCACTGAGCATCAGGCGGTGCGTGTGGGGGATTGGCGTGCATCCTGCCATTCAATGAAGCCCAGAACAATGTCACAGGTCATATGGCATCGCTGGTCGAGCCATAACACCGGCCGGCGAGCAGGTCCCGGTAGGCCGCGGTCGCGGCGCCGAACAGCGCCTCCACGATCTCGCCGCCCATCGCGGCGGTGCGCCAGAGCAACACATGACGGACCCCGATCGGCGTGCCGGTCAGCGGCCTGACGACCACTTCGCCCAGCGGCCGGGTGGTCCCCCGGACGATCGAGATCCCCAGCCCGGCGGCGATCATGTCCTGCAACTCCAGCCGGCCGTCACGGAACTCCTGCACCCTCGCCGCACTGAACCCGGCTGCGGCGCAGGCGCGGTGGAAGACCGCGGGCCAGCCCGCCCCGTCGTCGGGAGCGAGCAGCCAGGTCTCCTCGGCCAGCTCTGCCAGCGCGATCTCGGCGCGGTGGCCGAGCTGATGACCGGCCGGCAGCGCCACGAAGGCCGGCTCGGTGGCGATCCCGCGGTGCGCCACGGCCTGCGAGTGCCGCAGCTCCAGGCCCGGGTAGTCCACGGCGATGGCGGCGTCCGCCTTCTCCAGCTCCAGCAACTCCACGACGTCCGAGCAGCGGTGGACGGTGCTGACGGTGAACAGCAGGTCGGGCCGCTGCTGCCGGGCCCGACCGAGCAGCCCGGGCAGGATGCTCGTGGTGGTCGCCAGCAGCCGTACCTCCTGCTGACGGACGGGTGGCGGACCCTCGCCCGGCAGCCGGCCCAGTCCGTCGATCCGGGCCAGCACCTCGCGCGCGGCGGCCAGCACTTCGACACCGAAGCAGGTCGGCACGACCCCCGAGGCCGTGCGCTCGAACAGCGGCGCGCCCAGATTCCGTTCGATCCGGCGCAGTTGGGTACTGGTCGCCGGCTGCGAGGCCCCGAGCACCGCGGCGGCCCGACCCACGCTCCCGCTGTCGGCGATCGTACACAGCACCCTCAGGTGCCGAAGCTCCAAGTCCATGGGCCCCCCTCGCCCGGCGGCCCACCCGGCCGTCCGGTGGCGTCGGGCAGGTGCCGCCTCGCCCGCTTGTGCAATGCCACACGTAACATGGCAGGTCTGCGATCACCTTCGCTCTGTGCACATGCCACGTCAAGCCCCCATCCGGCCATCGCTATCCGGACAGCTATCCGGGCAGCTGGCCTCAGCTCTCCGAAAAGGCCCGGAAACACAGATAAGCCCCCACCCGGAACCCGGGTGGGGGCTTATCTTTATCAAAATTTGTTCGGCGGCGTCCTACTCTCCCACAGGGTCCCCCCTGCAGTACCATCGGCGCTGTGAGGCTTAGCTTCCGGGTTCGGAATGTAACCGGGCGT
>NZ_JARZAI010000018.1 GCF_029893355.1 Kitasatospora sp. MAA4 | reverse complement strand
CTCCCTCAATCCTGCGAGACCACCACGCTCAACGCCCACGGTCCCCGCAACTCCCATCGATCACGGGTGTTGCGAGGACCGTTAGAACCCAAGGGTGACCTGGGCCTTCTGCTGTTCCGGGGCGCTCAGCGGGTGCGGCCCAGGTGGGGTGGGGCTCCGTGGGTCTGGAGGGGTTCGGGGACGGTGACTGTGCCGTGTTCGTCCTGGAAGTTCTCCATGACGGCGAGCAGGGCCCGGGCGGTGATGCCGGTGCCGTTGACGGTGTGGACGAACTCGGTGCCGGCCTCGCGGCGCACGCGGGTGTTGAGGCGGCGGGCCTGGTAGTCGGTGGTGCTGGAGCAGGAGGTGACCTCGCGGTAGCGCTGCTGGGCGGGGAACCAGGCCTCGATGTCGTACTTCTTGGCGGCGGGGTTGCCCAGGTCGCCGATTGCGATGTTGACCACGCGGTAGGGGAGTCCGAGGGCCTGGATGATCTCCTCCTCGATCGCGAGGATCTCCTCGTGGATCCGTTCGGACTGCTCCGGCAGGCAGAACACGAACATCTCCACCTTGTCGAACTGGTGGACGCGGAACATGCCGCGGGTGTCCTTGCCGGCGGAGCCGGCCTCGCGGCGGAAGTTGGTGGAGAACGCGGTGTACCGGGCGGGCAGCTGCGACTCCTCCAGGCGCTCGCCCATGTGGAAGCCGCCGAGCGCGACCTCGGAGGTGCCGCTGAGGTAGAGCTCGTCCTTCTCGTCCAGGCGGTAGAGGTTGCTCTCCTCGTTGGGCAGGTAGCCGGTGCCGTACATGGCGCGTTCGTTGACCAGTACGGGCGGCAGCAGGTACGTGAAGCCCTTGGCGATGATGCGGTCGAGGGCGAAGCGGTAGAGCGCGGTCTCGGCCAGGGCGACATCGCCCACGCGGTAGGCGAAGCGGGAGCCGGACAGCCGGGTGCCGCGCTTCATGTCCACCCAGCCGGCCCGGGACTCCAGTTCCAGGTGGTCCCTGGGGGTGAAGCCGAGCGGGCGGATCTCGCCCCAGGTGCGCAGCACCTCGCCCTCGTCCTCGCCGCCGTCGGGGGCGGTGGGGTGCGGCAGGTTGGGGAGCCGGTCCAGCAGGTTCTGCCGTTCGTCGGCTGCCTTGGCGAGGTTCTCCTCGGCGCTCCTGAGCTGTTCCTTGTGCTGTTTGAACTGCTCGATCTGCTCGGCGGTGGGGGAGCCCTTCGGCTTGTTCCGGGCGCGCAGCCGGTCCACCTGATCGGTCAGTTCGCGCCAGACCGTGTCCGCCGCGAGCAGGGCGTCGAAGGCGTCCGCCGCGCCCCTGCGGGCGAGGGCGGCGCGGAAGCGGGCCGGGTCCTGGCGCGCGGCCTTGAGATCGATCACCTGAGTCAGCTCCATTTCGTTCCGGAGGGGGCGTCATGGCGCACACTGCCGTGCTCCGATGGCCCGGCGCTGACGTGTCTCTGACGGCTCAGGCCGCGTGGTCGGCGGTCGCGCGGTCCAGGGCGGGGTGCTGGTTGAGGATCGCCAGTTCGCAGCGCTTCAGCCGGACGCCGGGCTGATCGCCGTGGGTGAGCAGCAGGCCCACGGTGTGCCGGTAGACCTGCAGCGCCTCGACCTGCCGGCCGGAGCGGTAGAGCGCGATCATCATCTGCTCGGTGAAGCTCTCCAGCAGCGGCGAGTACTTCGTGAGCAGCGGCCCCAACTCGGCGACGACCAGGGTGTGGTTGCCGCGACGCAGCTCCGCGTCGAAGAGCATCTCCAGCGCCTCCTGACGGTCCTCCTCGAAGCCGCGGCCGGCGATCGAGCAGATCGGGCCGCCCAGGACGCCGCCGAACACCGGGCCGTGCCAGCTGGACAGTGCCTCACGCAGGGCGCAGACCAGGGCCTGCGGGCTCAACACGGCGCGTTGCTGACGCAGCGTCGTCAGGGTGGCGTGGAAGCGGCGTCCGTCGATCTCGTCGTCCTCGACGAGGAGCTGGTAGCCGGTGCGGTCGGCCACCAGCCGCGGGGTGTCCCGCTCGGGTTCGGCCCGTTCCAGCCGTCTGCGGAGCCGGCTGACGTGGGCGTGCAGGGCGTTGTCGGGACTGTCCGACCAGGACTCGCCCCAGAGTTCGTATCTCAGAGTGTCCGCCTGGACCTTGTGGTTGGCGCTCAGGAGCAGGGCGAGCAGCAGGACCTTCTGGGTGACGCCCTGGACGGGGTGGCGGGCTCCCGACACGGACAGTTCGAGCGGACCGAGCAGATGGAACTCCAACATCGTCGTCTTCCGATCTGTAGAGGGTCTGAGCGCAGTTGTTCCGAGCGCAGCTGTTCCGAGCGTGCGGGCGCGCCGACCGGGAGCGTTAACCAGGGAATCGGTGGCCCTCTCCGGCGGCTCCCACCGACTCGGCCAGGCGCACCAGGTACTCGGTGTGGCGGGGTAGGTGCTCGGTGACGCGGACCTCGATCAGGTCGCGCCAGTCGAGCCACTCGTCGAACAACTGCCTGCCGCTGCGGCTGTACAGGCGCACCCGTACCGCCGCGTCCGGCGGGTCCTCGGAGATCGTCTCAAGGGCCGCGGCCAGTTCGGCGGCGTTTGCGGCCACCAGGTCGACCAGTTGGGACGGGCTGTTCGCCGCGACCAGGGAGCCGATGAGGTCCGCGCACACGGCGGTGGCGTTGTCCACCACCGCGGGGGCCCCTTTTGCGACGTTTCTTGCGGCCAGGGTGAGGTCGACGTCGTAGAGGGCGAGGTGGCAGAGCAGCCAGGACACCTCGACACTCAGGTCATTCATACCGGCCCTCTCGGCCACAGCCCGTGCCGCGCTCAGCAACGGCCGATATGCGCCAGCGAGACGGCTGGAATCCACTGCCTGCCCCTCCTCGTCCCTCGTCGGGTCGCAGTGTCGCAGTCACGGATGCGGCTGTCGATTACCTCGCAGATAGGTGACGCTGAGTCAGAAGCGCGTCAGCGCAACGTCAGTAGCCGCTGCTTGACTCGTCCGGAGGTGTGAATCTGCCAGGAAATCGAAATTCCATCGCCCCCGGAGGCGCCCGTGGCTGCCATATCGTCGCCGATCGGCCCTGACCTCACCGCTGCGATTCAGGACCTGCTGGAACTCCCCCGGTCGGAACGCCGGGATGCTCTGGAGGCCCTTGTCGCCGCGGAGTTCAAGGCCACTCTGCTCATGTCGGAGGATGAGGAACTCCCGCTCGGCACAAGTTACTTCGACCTCGGGTTCACCTCGCTGCGGATCACCGAGGTGAAGCAGCGGCTGGAGGAGCTGCTGGGCTGCCCGCTGAGCACGAACCTGCTCTTCAGCAGCCCGACGGTGGAGCAGCTCCTCGACCACCTCGCGTCCGAGGTCTTCCCCGAGCTCTTCACCCATCAGGGATGAGCCGAATCCGCGAGAAGGGAACTGCTCCATGACTGACGAGCAAGACCGGACAATCCGTCGGCTGCTCCAGGAAAAGCACGAACCCATTGCCATCGTCGGCATGGGACTGCGATTCCCGGGCGGCAACAACACCCTCGAAGGATTCGAGGAGTTCCTCGCGGCAGGCGGCGACGGCATCGTTCCGCTGCCCACCGACCGCTGGGATCTGAGTGCGTTCCTCCCGGAGCCGGGCGACGAGGCGTCGCCCGGCAAGATCCGCGCGCCCGCGGCGGGATTCCTCGAAGGCATCGACCAGTTCGACCCGGGCTTCTTCAACATCGCGCCCAAGGAGGCGCACTACATCGACCCTCAGCAGCGCATCCTGCTGGAGACGGCCTGGCAGGCGCTGGAGAGCGCGAACATCGATCCCCACACGCTGCGGCACGGCAACGGCGGCGTGTACATCGGTGCCAGCTCCATCGACTACGCCTTCGAGCTGGACTCGCTGCCGTACGAGGAACTGGACCCGGCGCTCTCCAACGGCATCACCATCTACCCGCTCTCCGGCCGGCTCTCCTACTTCCTCGGCTGGCGCGGGCCGAGCCTGAGCACGGACACCGCCTGCGCCTCCTCGCTCACCGCGCTGCACCTGGCCGTCCAGGGGCTGCGCCGCCAGGAGTGCGACATCGCGCTGGCGGGCGCGGTCAACTGCCTGCACCACCCCAAGATCTGGGTGATGTTCTCGCAGGGCGAGGTGTTCGCGGCCGACGGCCACTGCAAGACCTTCGACGACGCCGCGGACGGCTACGCCCGCGCGGAGGGCTGCGGGGTCCTGGTGCTCAAGCGGCTCTCCGACGCCCAGCGCGACGGCGACACCGTGCTGGCGCTGGTCCGCGGCACCGCGATCGGCCAGGACGGCGAGAGCGCCGGTCTGACCGCCCCGAACGGCGCCGCGCAGGAGATCGTCATCCGGTCGGCGCTGGCCAACGCGCAACTGACGTCGGGCGACATCCAGTACGTGGAGGCACACGGCACCGGCACCCCGCTGGGCGATCCCATCGAGATGGGAACCATCAACGGGGTGTTCGGCGCTTCGCACTCCAAGGAGAACCCGGTGGTCGTGGGCTCGCTCAAGACCAACCTCGGTCACATGGAACCCGCTGCCGGGATCGGTGGCGTGGTGAAGACCGTGCTGCAGATGCGGGCCGGCAGCTTCTTCCCGCACCTGGTGAACACCCCGTCGCGGCGCATCCCGTGGGACAGCTACCCGGTCGAACTGGCGCAGGGCGGCAAGAAGTGGGACGTGCCGGTGCGTCGCGCGGTGATCAACGGCTTCGGCTTCGCGGGCGCGATCGGCGCGGCGGTGCTGGAGCAGGCGCCGACCGCCGGTGAGGAGCCCAGGAGGTCGGCGGCCGAGTCGCAGGTCTTCACCGTCTCGGCGAAGAGCCGCCGTGCTCTCAAGCTCCAACTGCGGCGCTACCAGGAGTTCCTGGCCGCCCATCCGGAGGCGGACACCGCGGACCTCTGCTACACCGGCAACGTGGGCCGCGCGCACTTCCCGTACCGGGTGGCCGGCGTGGTGCACGACCGGGCCGAGCTCTCCGCACTGCTGGAACGCGAGCTGGCTCGGGCGGACCAGGACGGTCCGCGCTCCGGGGAGCTGCGCAGGACGGCCTTCCTGTTCTCCGGCTCCGGTGCGCAGCAGCCCGGGATGGGCAGCGCTCTCTACGCGCAGTTCCCGGTCTTCCGGGAGCAGGTGGACGCCTGCGACCGGATCTTCGAGCCGCTGGTCGGCCTCTCGATCCGGGAGCTGCTGATCGACCGGGGCGCGGACCCCGGGACCTTCCACGATCTGCGCTACAACCAGCCGCTGATGTTCACCTTCGAGTACGCGCTGGCCCGGCTGTGGCTCTCCTGGGGCGTGCGGCCGAGTGTGCTGATCGGCCACAGCACGGGCGAGTTGATCGCCGCGACGGTGGCCGGGCTGTTCGACGTGCCGGACGCCGCCAGGCTGATGGCGGCGCGCGGCGCGCTGCTGGCCACGCTGACCGTGCCCGGCGGCATGGCGGCCGTGGCCGCCGAGGCGTCGGAGATCGAACCGCTGCTCGCGCCCTACCAGGACCTGGGCATCGGTGCGGTGAACTCGCCCGGGCAGTGCGTGCTGTCCGGCGGACGCGAGTCGCTGGACCGCGCCTGTGCCGACCTGCGCGAGCGCGGCTACCAGGTGACCGAGCTGAACGTGCCGGTCGCCTCGCACTCCTCGCTGATGGCCGAGATCGCCGAGCCGCTGCGAGCGGTGCTGCGGGAGATCACCTTCCGGGAGCCGGAGTTCACGCTGGTCTCCAACGTCACCGGGCAGGTCGCCCGGCCGAGCGAACTCTCCACGCCCGACTACTGGATCCGGCACCTGTGCGAGACCCTGAACTTCGCGGACGGCATGCGCGCGATCGAGCGTCGCGGCCGCCACGTGTTCATCGAGATCGGACCCTCCAGCGCACTGACCACGCCGGCCGCGCAGTGCGTCGCCGCCCAGAAGAACGCCTGGCTGGTGAGCGCGCACCCGGAGGACGCCGAGGCCGACACGATCCGCCAGGCGCTGGCCGAGCTCTACCTCACCGGGCTGCCGGTCAACTGGCGTGCGGTGCACACCGGGCGCGAGCGAGCCGCCGCCGTGCTGCCGCACTACGCCTTCGACCGCAAGCGCTACTGGCTGCCCAACGACGCCACCCGGCACCGGCAGGTCGCCGGCCTCGGGGCGCAGCGGGCGGTGCACCCGCTGCTCGGCGAGGAGGTGGCGCTCACCGGGCAGGGCACGCTGCGCGAGTTCAGCACCCGGATCAGCGCCCACCACCCGGCGTACCTCGCCGAACACACCGTGGGCGGCCGGTCGTTCTACCCGGTGGCCGGCTATCTGGAGACCCTGCTCGCACTCCAGGACGCCGTGTACGGGGAGACCCGGCGCGCCGTCGAGGAGCTGGTGTTCCACGAGACCCTGTTCCTGTCCGGCGACGCCGCCGTCGAACTGCGGATCCGCCTCGCCGAGGGGGACGCGGTCGAGATCGCCCACCGCGGTGCGGAGGGTGAACGGGTGCTGCTCACGGCCCGCTTCGGCCCGCGTCGGGGCGAGGACGACTGCGCGCCGGAGCTGCGCGCCGCCGCCGCGCTGGAGCCCGAGCAGCGCCTGGACGCCGACGCCGTCTACGCCGTCTACCGCAGCCTGGGCCTGGACTACGGTCCGCGGTTCCGGCAGCTGCGCTGGGCCGGCCGGGTCGGCGCGGACCTGGTCGTCGGCGAGGTGGCCGGGGTGCCGGCCGATGCCGTCGGGCATCTGCCGCCGACGCTGATGGACGCCGCGACCCACACCCTCGCGGCGGTGGTCGACGGCACCACCGGGTACGTGGCGGTGCGCTGTGCGGGATTCCGCCTGTTCAAGAAGCCCAAGGCGGACACCCTGCGCGCGGTGCTGCGGATCGGGCCCGGGGACCGGCCCGACGCCGAGTTCACGGCGGCGCTGCTGCTGCTGGAGGGTGAGCAGCCGGTCTTCGAACTGGAGGGGCTGGCCTTCGCCCGGCTCCCGGAGACCGCGGCGGCGGCGGGTGAGGCCGGCGCGCTGGACGAGGCCGAGATCGAGGGTCTGCTCGCCGGCCCCCGCCGGCAGCGGCTGGACGCGCTGGAGACGCTCGTCCGCACGCTGCTGGCCGAGGTCATCGAGATCGACGACGCCGACTCGGTGGAGCGCAGCACCCGCTTCATCCAGCTGGGGCTCAACTCCCTGCTGGCGACCCAGCTCAGGGCCCGCATCGAGGGCGCGCTCGGACTGGGCCTGCCGGCCGCCTCGGTGCTCCAGCACCCGTCTGTCGAGCTGCTGGCCGAGTTCCTGGACCGGCGGCTCAGTCCGGAGCCCGTCGCCTGACCGAGTCCACCCCCGCCCAACCGATCGGATGCCCGGACGACGCCCCACGGCCGTCCGGGCATCCGTCCAAGGAGGTCCATCCCATGCCTGCGCCGCTCAGCGGTTGGCTCCAGCCGGAGACGGCCTCGGTCGAGGCTCCGCTCCGGCTGTTCCTGTTCCACTGCGCCGGAGGCGGCGCGTCGATGTACCACGCGTGGCCGCGGCTTTTTCCGTCCGACATCGCGGTGCAGTGCGTTCAGTTGACGGGTCGTCAGGAGAGGTTTGACGAAGACCTGTTCACCGAGCTGGATCCGCTGCTGGACGCCTTGGCCGAGCTGGTCGCGGCCGAGGACGACGGACGTCCCTTCGGCTTCTTCGGGCATTCCATGGGCGCGCTGATCGCGTACCGGCTGGCCGTACGCCTGGAGCGGTCGGGCCTGCCCGGCCCCTCGGTGGTGGGCGCGGCCGGCTGGGCGCCCGAGGAGTTCACCATGCCGGCGCGTCACCACGCGGAGCTGACCGACGCCGAACTGGTCGCCGAACTGGCGGCCTTGGGCGCACTGCCGCCGGACGCCGTCGGCGCGGACGCGGACTGGTTGGCGCTGGCCGTCCCGGCGATGCGCGCGGACATCAGCCTCTGCGAGGGCTACCGGGACGACCGCGGCGTCATCCGCGCCCCGCTGGCCGGCTACGCCGGCGCGAGCGACCCGCTGATGGCCCCCGACGCGCTGGCCTCCTGGGCCGCGCGGACGGAGGCCTACCTGGGGGGCCGGGTCTTCCCCGGCGGGCACTTCTTCCTGGACCGGGAGGCCCCGGCCATCGCCATGGACCTCGCCCAGCTGCTGCGCCGGCACGCGGGGCGCTGAGAACCGCCGCAGGCCCGGTCCCCCGCGCGGGGGACCGGGCCTGCGCCTGTCGCACGTCAGGGGTGGGCGTAGAAGCCGCGTCCCGACTTCCGGCCGAGCAGGCCGCCCGCGACCATCCGGGAGAGCAGGTCGGGCGCCGCGTACTGCGGCTCGCCGAACTCGTCGTGCAGCGCCGCGGCGATCTGGGCCACCACGTCCAGGCCGATCAGGTCGGCCAGCTTGAGCGGCCCGACCGGGTGCGAGCAGCCCAGCACCATGCCCTGGTCGACCGTCTCGGCCGACACCAGTCCCGACTGCACCATCCGGATCGCGTTCAGGAGGTAGGGGATCAGCAGCGCGTTCACCACGAAGCCGGTCCGGTCGGGGCTGAGGATCGCCGTCTTGCCGAGCACCTCGCCGACGAACAGCCGCGCCCGCTCGTGGGCCTCGGCTCCGGTGAAGGGCGAGCCGATCAGTTCCACCAGCGGCATCGCCGGGACGGGACTGAAGAAGTGCAGACCGAGCACCTGGCCGGGGCGGCCGGTGGCCAGCGCGAGCCGGACGATGGGGACGGAGGAGGTGTTGGAGGCCAGGATCGCGTCGTCCGCGGTGACCAGTTTGTCGAGCTGGGCGAAGAGTTGGACCTTGTCCTCCTCCTGTTCGCGGATCGCCTCGACCACCAGCTGGCGGTCGGCCAGGTCGGCCAGGTCCGTGCTGAACTCCACCCGGGCCAGCAGGGCGCCACGCTGCTGCTCCGAGAGCCGTCCCTTACGCACGGACCGGTCGAGTGAGCGCAGCAGCCGGCCCCGGCCCGCCTCCAGCGCGTCGGGCGTCCGGACCGCCACCCGGACGTCGAGCCCGGCGCCCGCGCAGACCTCGGCGATGCCGGAGCCCATCGCGCCGCAGCCGACCACGCCGACCCGGTGGATCCCCGCCGGCGCGCTCATGCCGCAACTCCCCAGCGCAGCAGGCCGGTGCCGATCGCCATGCCCCCGCCGAACCCGGCGAGCACCACCAGGTCGCCGTTCCGCAGCGCGCCGGAGCGGTTGGCGTCGTCCAGCGCGACCGCGACGGAGGCGCTGCCGACGTTGCCGTAGCGCTCCAGCGTGCGGTGCGTGCGGGCGTTGGGCACGCCGATCAGTTCGACCAGCTGTCGCAGCAGCACCCCGTTGGCCTGGTGCGGGACCAGGTGGTCGACCTCGTCCAGGCGGACGCCGGCGCCGGCGACCAGGTCGGCCACGGCACCCGGCACGTTCTCCATCACGAACTCGCTGACGCCGCGCCCGTCCATCCGGAAGAAGTGGCCGCCCTCGTCCACCGTCTGGTGCGAGGCTGGGAGCCGACTGCCGCCGGCCTCCACCCGGATCAGCCGGTGGGCGTCACCACGGCTGGAGAGGCCGAAGTCGAGGAAGCCGTAGGGGGCCGGCACCGGGCCGACCACCGCGGCGCCCGCGCCGTCGCCGAGCAGGGTCGCGGTCCGGTGGTCGTCGAAGTCCAGGATCCGCGAGTAGACGTCGGCGGCGATCACCAGGGCCCGCCGCCCCGGGTGCGTGCTGGTCAGACTGTGCGCCAGGGCCAGCGCGTAGACGAAGCCGCTGCACACGACGTTGACGTCCAGGCAGGCCGCCCGCCGGGCGCCCAGCAGGTGCTGGACCAGTGTGCTGGTCGGGGGTTGCGGCGAGTCCCCGGTCGAGGTGGAGACGATCAGGTAGTCGATCTCCTCGGCGGCGAGTCCCGCCTGCGCCAGGGCGGCTTCGCCGGCCTGGGCCGCGAGGTCCGAGGTGGCCTCGTCGGGCGCCGCGTAGCGCCGGCAGAGGATCTCGGTCTTGCGCGCGATCCACTCCTCGCTGACGCCGGTACGCGCGGCCACCTCGGTGTTGTCGATCTCCTGCTTGGGCAGGTAGGAGCCGGTGCCCAGAATTCCGGAGGCGTGCTGCTCGGCGTCGGCCATGGTCGCGGTCACCTTTCGTGGGTGGGGCTGGTGAGGCGCAGCGGGGCGAGCCGCTTGGCGCCGATCGCGGCCCGCAGTGCGGGGTCGCTGACCCCGAGGCCCGGTTCGGGGGCGAGGGCGAGCACGCCGACCTTGCCGAGGTGGCGGTTGGTCTGCACGAGCCGGGCGGCCTCACCGACCTCGGCGAGCGGGTAGACCTGCGACAGGGCCGGCACGATCCGGCCGAGCTGCACGAGCCGGTTGAACTCGGCCATCTCCTGGAGATTGGCGATGTGGCTTCCGACGATCCGCTTGAGGTTCATCCACAGGTAGCGGTTGTCGTACTCGTGCTGGAACCCGGTGCTGGAGCCGCAGGTGACGACCACTCCGCCGCGGCGCACCACGAACACCGAGAGCCCGAAGGTGGCCCGTCCGACGTAGTCGAAGACGACGTGCGGGTCCTCGCCCACCGCCGCGCGGATCGCCCGACCCAGGCGCTTGCCCAGCTCGATGGTGCGCTCGGGCGTCAGCGGGTCCGCGCTGTCCAGGCCCAGCTCGGCGCGGTCGATCACCACGTCGCAGCCCAGAGCGCGCAGCAGTTGGGCCTTCTCCGGCGAACTGACGACGCCGACCGGAATGCCGCCGCCGTTCTTCACCAGCTGCACCGCGTAGGCACCCAGGCCGCCGGTGGCGCCCCAGATCAGCACGATGTCGCCCTGCTTGATCCGGGCGCCGTGCTCACCGACCAGCATCCGGTAGGCGGTGCCGCCGCAGAGCGGGATGGAGGCGGCCTCCTCCCAGGTCAAGTGCTCGGGCTTGGGCAGGAGTTGGCTCGACCGGGCCACCGTGTAGTGGGCCAGCGCGCCGAAGTTGGTCTCGAAGCCCCAGGCGCGCTGCTCGCCGCTCATCATGCCGTCGCCGTGCGCCGCGGGGTCCTGGTCGTCCACGTGGGCGGGGCTCACCACGACCCGGTCGCCCACCTTCCAGCGGCGCACGCCGACCCCGGCTCGGACGATCACGCCGGCCGCGTCGGAGCCGACCACGTGGTGCGGCAGGTCGTGGCGGGCGGCGAAGCCCCCCTGGCGGCCGTACCGGCGCAGGAAGTCGAAGGTGGGGACGGGCTCGAACATCGCCGACCACACGGTGTTGTAGTTGATCGAGCTGGCCATGACCGCGACCAGCACCTCGTCCGGGGCGAGTTCCGGCATCGGCACCCGGCCGACGTGCAGGGACTTGCGGACGTCCTTGTCGTCCGTGCCCCGGAACATCCCGACGTCCTCGGCGCGGATGTGGGCCGCCAGGTAGTCCTGCGGGAGCGGCTCCCGCTCCAGCTGCTCGGGCGGGGCGCCGGCCAGCACGGCTGCACTCAGAGAGTCCACGGAGATTCTCCTGTTTCTGGGTCAGATCCGCGGCGGGGTGGCCCGGAAGCGGTCGAAGACCTGGCGGTAGTGGGTGATCTCCTCGGGGGTGAAGAACCCCGGCAGCATCTCGTCGGCGTAGGGCAGCTCGCCGTAGGGCATGGTGGAGAGCTTGTCGTGGAACTGGTAGTCCGCGGTGATGCGTCCGGACTCGTCCAGCACCAGGACGTCGCTGCCGAGCATGTCGGTCTCGCCGTCGGCGACGCCCAGCATGGCCCAGCCGAAGCGCACCAGGTTGTGGTGGCCGAGCGCGTTGTTCTGCGACCGGAAGTGGAATCCCCGGGGAATGTAGATGGCGTGCGCCATGGTCACTTGCTTGAATATCGCATCGTGCCCGACGAACGGATCCTGATTGAACATGGAATAGACGGCGTCGGGGGCGAACAGGTCCTCGACCGCCTTTCGGCGGACATTGTCGTCCGGCTCGTTCCACAGGCCGATCCAGCGTTCTACGAGCGCATTCCGTCCGAGCATGGATTTCCGCCTCCTGTCTGGTGCCACTGTGTGTCCACTATCGCAACGGGCCATGACGGGCCCCTGACGCTTCCCTGACTGGACGGCGGGTCCGGAAACGCGAAAAAGGGCCGCACGCGAAATCGCGTGCGGCCCTCGGTGGATCGGATCAGCGGTCGACGAACTGGTGGTCGCTCTTGATCAGGCCGTCCTGGTCGAGGACGATGAAGTCGAAACCGACCGAAACCGCCTCCTTCGAGGCGAGGTGGACCATCTCCCAGTTGAACCGCACCGAGTTGTGGTGGCCGTTCGCGTTGGGGACGGCCCGGAAGACGTACTCCCCGGGCCTGACCCAGGTGTCGAAGGCCTTGGTGATCCGGACGTCCAGCTCGGCGTGCCCCCGCACCTCCTGAGAGGGGGTGTAGTGCACCGAGTCCGCGGCGAACAGGGCGGCGATGCCCTTGCGGCGCAGCTCCGCGTCCGGCTCGTTCCACACCGCGATGTAGCGCTCGGCGAAGGCGTTCAGGTCGTTCAGGTCGCTCATGTCGTGTTGTTCCTCTTCCTCGTTTACTTGGCGCCCGGGGTCTTCGGCAGGGCCTGGACCACCAGGCCGAGCAGCACGCTGATGCCGAGGACGTAGTACAGGCAGGCGGTGAAGGCGTGCGGGTAGGCGTCGGCCCCCGTGGTGTGGGCCAGCACGTTGTAGAAGATCAGCCCGATCAGTGCCACACCGAGACCGTTGCCGACCTGGAGGCCGGTGGTGAGCACACCGGCGGCGGAGCCGGCGTTCTTGGGGGTGACCCGGGAGAGCACGGTCGAGGCCAGTGGCGCCACGGCCAGACCCATCCCGGCGCCGTCCAGGAACAGTCCGGGGACCAGCCAGATGATGTTGCCGGTGGTGCCGATCTGGGTGACGGTGACGATCTGCAGGATCAGGGCGACGATGCGGATCGCGCAGCCCAGCGCGATGGTCTGCCGGCCGAGCTTGGCGGCGACGAAGCGCGCCGTCAGCGAGGTGATGATGTAGCCGAGTCCGAGCCCGCCGAAGACCAGCCCGGAGTTCAGCGGCTCCAGGCCGCGGCCCTTCTGCAGGTAGAGCGCCAGGACCAGGAAGTAGGACGCCATGCTGGTCCAGAAGGTCAGCTGGGCGACCAGGCCGGCGGTGAAGGCCCGCTCACGGAACAGGCTGAAGTCGACCGAGGGCGCGGCCCCGGAGGCACGGACCCGGTTCTGCTGCCGAGCGAAGATCACGAACAGCGGAACCGCCGCGACCAGGCAGATCCAGCTCCACAGCGGCCAGCCCTGCTGCCGGCCCTCGATCAGCGGCACGCAGACCGCCGCCAGCGCCAGCGTCACCAGGATCATCCCGACCAGGTCCAGCTTCGGGCGGCCCGGGGCCTTGGACTCGGGGACGTACTTCAGCGCGAGCGCCGCCGCGGCCAGGCCGATCGGGAGGTTGATCAGGAAGCAGCCGCGCCACTCCAGGTGGAACACGTTGGTCTTGATCAGGATGCCGCCGATCAGCTGGCCGAACACCGCCGCGAAGCCGGAGGTCGCGCCGTACCAGTTGATCGCGCGGGCCCGGGCCTCGCCGATGTAGACGGTGGTGAAGATGGCCAGGACCTGCGGCGCCATCAGGGCGGCGGACGCGCCCTGCACCATGCGGAAGGCGAGCAGGGCGCCGGGGTTGGGTGCCAGGCCGCAGGCGGCCGAGGCGATGGTGAAGATGGTCATCGCCAGCGCGAACATCCGCCGGCGTCCGAACAGGTCGCCCAGTCGGCCACCGGTGATCATCCCGACGCCGTACATCAGTGCGTAGCTGGCGACGATCAGCTGGATCTGCGCCTCACTGGCGTGCAGGTCGGCCTGCATCGAGGGAATGGCGACGTTGACGATGAAGAAGTCCAGGCCGCTGAGGAACACGCCGACCAGAACGATCGGTAGTGCGGCCCAGTGCGGCGCCGACGGTGCCGCTGCTTGTGGAGTCGTAGCGCCCGAGGACGTGCCCGGGCTGGTACTCGTGGTCATGGGGGTACTCCTGATCGATCAGGCTGTGCCGCCTGGTTCCTAACGACCGAGGACTCGGTACAGCCAATCTGGCCGCCATGACGTAGGAGGGTCAATTACGTCCGAGGTAGTGGCCACCCATGGCGCGGACGGCTTCCGCGGTCTGCGCGTCGGCCGGGAAGAACGATTCGATGACCAGTTCGGCCACGGTGATGTCACGTGGCGTGCCGAACGTGGCGAGTGTGCCGAAGAACGACAATTCCAGGTCCCCGCGCCGCAGTTGCAGCGGGATGCAGATGTCTCCCGCCCCCGGCACGTCGACCTCGGGCTCGTCCTGCTCGCAGGGGTATTCCAGGAGTTCCTCGTAGAGCGGCCGCAGCCGGATGTCGGCGGCCGCGCGCCGGCGCAGTCGGCCCAGCAACTTCGCGCGCCACACACCGTGGTTGATGATCCGGGGGGCCATGCCGTCCGGGTGCAGCACCAGGCGCAGCGCGTTCACCGGCGGCTCCAGCAGCTCGGCGGAGACCCCTTCGGTGAACAGCGCGAAGCTGGCGTTGGTGTCGACCAGGTTCCAGTCGCCGTCGACGACCAGCGCGGGGTACGGATCGTGGCCGTGCAGGATCTGCCGGACGGCATCGAGCACCGGGCTCATCACGGGCTCTGCCAAAGGGGTTTCGGCATACACGGGGGCGTAACCGGCCGCGAGCAGCAGGGGGTTGCGGTCGCGCATGGGGACGTCCAGCTGCTCGGCCAGGCGCAGCACCATGGCCCGGCTGGGCTTGGCCCGGCCGGTCTCCAGGAAGCTGACATGCCGGGCCGACACCCCTGCCTGCAGGGCGAGTTCGAGCTGGCTCAGTCGGCGCCGCTCACGCCACTCCCGCAGCAGCGGGCCCACCTGGGACTGCACGCGGGGCTCCGACACGGTCATCCGCGGCACTCTCTCCCCCTGAGTGAGACGACTTCTGCCGTCAAGTATGGCAGCTCGACGGCCGGAACGGGCCGCCGAGCTGTCACAGCGTCAGATTGTCGCGGGGTCGGATCCTCACGAACTCGGCGTGAGGTCGGGGCGGATCGGGTCGCGCAGTTCGCGGCGCAGCACCTTCCCGGTGGGGTTGCGCGGCAGGCTCTCCACGAACTCGTACTTCGTCGGGATCTTGAAGTCGGCGATCCGGCCGCGCAGCGCCACCATGATCTCGCGTCCGGTCAGTTCGTGCCCCGGGCGCAGCACCACGACGGCCTTGGCGATCTCGCCCCAGCGCTCGTCGGTGACGCCGACGACCGCGACGTCCGCCACCGCCGGGGCGGCGGCGCGGACGGCGTTCTCGACCTCGACGGGGTAGATGTTCTGCCCGGCCACGATGATCATGTCGTTGATCCGGTCGCAGACGAAGAGGTAGCCGTCCTCGTCGAGGTAGCCGGCGTCCGGCATGTCCAGCCAACCGTCGTGCAGGACCTGCTCGGTGGCCTTCGGGTTGCCCCAGTACTCCACGAAGTGCGCGGGGCTGCGGACCGAGATCTGGCCGATCTCGCCCTGCGGCAGCGGGCGTCCCTCGCCGTCCAGGATCCGCACCTCGTTGCCGGGGCAGACCCGGCCCGCCGACATGGCCTTGGGCCCGCCCGGCACGTGCTCGGCCGAGGTGAGGCAGGTGACCACGCTCCCGGTCTCCGCCGAGGCGTACATCTGCGCGAGCTCGCAGCCGAACTCGGCGATGAAGCGGCGCATCAGCAGGGCCGGCATGGGCGCGCCGCCGTAGGTGACCTTGCGCAGCGAGGCGAAGGCCTCCGGGCCGGCAGCGGGTTCGTCGAGCATCATCTGCAGCATGGCGGGGGCGCAGAAGGTGGTGGTGACCCGGTGCTCCCTGATCAGCCGGACCGCCTCCTCGGGGATGAACATCGGCATCACCACGTTGGTGGACCCGGCGACCAGGCCGAACATGAACCAGGCCATCCCGCCGGAGTGCAGACCGGGGAAGGTGACCAGCGCGACGTCCTGCGGCAGCCAGTCGATCCAGTCGAGGCCGGCCCGCGCCATGTTCGCCTGGAAGGTGAAGTAGGTGCGGTGGGCCAGCACCACGCCCTTGGGCAGCCCGGTGGTGCCGCTGGTGTACATCTGCAGGATGGCGTCGTCGGTGTGGGCCGCGAGCTCGGGATCGGTGTCCGAGGCGCCCGCCTTCCAGGCCAGGAACCCGGCCACCGGGCCCTCGGCCGCGTCCAGTTGGACGATCTCGGCGAGCCCGGGCAGCTCCTCCCGGATCCGGTCCACGGCTGCCCGGAACCTGGACTCCACGAAGAGCAGCCGGGCACCCGAGTCGCGCAGCACATGGTCGATCTCGCGTGCGGTGAGCCGCCAGTTGATCGGGACCAGCACCACCCCGGCCTTCAGCGCCCCGAGGACGATGTCGTAGTAGTGCTCGGACTCCCGGCCGAGATAGGCGACCCGGGTGCCGGGAGTCAGCCCGGCGGCGCGCAGCGCCTGGGCGGTGCGGTTGCTCGCCCGGTGCAGCTGGGCGTACGTCACCTGGCGGCCCTCGCAGATGATCGCGGGGTGCTCAGGCCGCTCGGCGGCGTGCCGGCGCAGCCTCGCGGTGATGGTGGCGCTGTCCTGAATGGCCATCGGGAACTTCCTCACCCTTCTGTTCGATTTCCTTGAGCCGGAGCCGGACCGCCTCGTTGAGCAGCGTCAGCAGGTCGCCGACGCTGCAGACCATGGCGTCCACCGCTATCTCCGCACCGGGGTACCCGGCACCGGAGCGTCTGCCTGGGCCTGCCACTGGCTCTGGACGTCCCTGGTCTCCACACCGGCGAGCAGCGCGTAGCGCTCCGGGCGGGCGGCGCGCAGCCAGTACGCGTAGCCGACGCCGCCGACCGCGCAGGCCAGCACCAGCCACGGCAGCGCGGCGACCACGGGGTTCCTGGTGCCGGTCATGGTGTCGAAGTTGACCACCACCAGGACGGTGGCTGCGGCCAGGCCGGCGAAGCCCAGCGCCGGTGCGAGCGCGGTGCGCCACCAGTGCCCGTCGGACCGCCGCCGGAAGAAGCCGATGACGGAGAGGCAGGCCAGCGCCTGGAGCACGACGATGCCCAGGGTGCCCACGCCGAGCATGCTGGTGGTCAGCCCCAGGTAGGGGTCGAGGCCGGCGACGGCGAAGGCGGCCGCCATCACCAGGCTGAACACGGTCTGGGTGATGCTCGCCCGGTGCGGAGCGGCGTGGCGCGGGTGCACGGCGTCCAGCCAGCGCGGCAGTACCCGCTCGCGACCGAGCACGAACATGTAGCGGTTGGCCGCGTTGTGCAGGGCCAGCCAGCCGGCGAACAGGCTGAGGCAGAGCAGGATCTGCATGACCGTGGTGAGCGCACTGGTGAGGTAGTCGTCGCTGAGCCGGAAGAAGAGGTCGCCGAGCTCGTTGGTGGCCACCGCCTGCACCTTGTCGGGCCCGATCGCGCCGACCGCGACCCAGCTGATGAAGCCGTAGAAGAGCGCGATCAGCGAGACCGCGATGTAGGTCGCGCGGGGGACGCTGCGCTCGGGGTCGCGGGCCTCCTCGCCGTAGAGGGCGGCCGACTCGATGCCGATGAAGGAGATGAAGGCGAACATCACCGACACCCCGGTGCCGGCGCCGGTGAGGGTGTGCGGCGCGAACGAGGTGCTGGGCAGCACCGAGCTGCCGTGCCGCAGCAGGATCGCCCCGGCGAGCAGCAGCAGGATGCCCACCTCGCAGCTCATGGCCACGGACAGCACCTTGGCGCTGACGTCGATCTGCCGGTATCCCAGCACGCCGACCGCCAGCAGGCCCAGTGCCGCCCAGACCTCCCAGGGCCAGCTCAACCCGTGGGAGGCAGCGACCAGTTGGGCGAAGTAGGCAAAGGCGCCGAGCAGGCCGACCGAGGCGGTGTTGTACGCCACGACGGCGATCAGCCCGCCGCCGACGGCCGGTGGCCGGCCCAGGCCGCTGGAGATGTAGGTGTAGAAGCCGCCGGCGTTGACGATCCGTCGGCTGATCGCCGCATAGCCGACGCAGAAGCAGATCAGGGTGAGCCCGGCGAACACGAACATGGCCGGAACGCCGGCGCCGTTGCCCAGTGCGAAGGCGAGCGGCACCGTGCAGACCATGGCGGCCAGGGGCGCGGCTGCGGCGATGATCAAAAAGACGATCTTCGGAGTGGTGAGGCTGCGGGACAGCCGCCCGTCCGAGGGCGGCGACGATGACTCGCTCATGCTTCCTCCAGAGCAGGAGGGCGCGGCCGGACAGCGTCCGGCCGCGCCGGGATGGTCAGGGCGCCCCGGTCAGGACGCCTTGGTCAGGCGGGTCTCCAGCAGGCCGACGATGGCGTCCAGACGCCCCACCTCGGCCAGTTCGTCGTCGGTGACGCTCGCACCGAACTCCGCCAACTGCATGGAGAGTTCGACCAGGTCGAGTGAGTCGAGGCCGAGTTCCTCCAACGTCACCTCGTCGTGGAAGTCCTCCTCGGCAACCTGGAAGGAGGAGATCAGGATCTGCTTGATGTCTTGGTACACGCTGTCTCCCAGTGGTCGGGTGTGATGTGGTCAGCCGAGCAGGGCCGGTACGTCCGGCCAGACGACGGTGGTCGCGCCCCAGGTCACCCCGCCGCCGAAGGCGGCGATCAGGGTGCGGTCGCCGGGCCGCAGCCGGCCGGACGCGACCGACTCGGCGAGCAGCAGCGGCACCGAGGCGGCGGCGGTGTTGCCCACCCGGTCGATGTTCGCCAGCCGCCGCTCGCCCGCCGGGATGCCGAGCCGATCGGCGACGGCGTTGACGATGCGGGCGTTGGCCTGGTGCGCGGCGAAGCGGTCGACCTGCTCGGGCAGCCAGCCGGCCCGCTCCAGCGCGGTGCGCGCCACCGCGGTGGTGCGCTCCACGGCGTGCCGGTAGGTGTCGGAGCCGTTCATCCGGAAGAAGTGGTCCTCCGGCGGCGGGGGGACGGTCGAGTTGCGGGTCCGTGCGCCGCCGGCCGGGATCTGGATCAGATCGCTCTGAGTGCCGTCGCTGCCCAGCAGCAGCGGCCCGATCGCCCCGGGCTCCTGCGGATCGCCGGCCCGCAGCACGACCGCTGCCGCGCCGTCGCCGAAGATGGCGGCGGTGGTCCGGTCCCGCGGGTCGAGGATCGAGGTGAACGTCTCCGCGCCGATCAGCAGCACCCGCTCGGCCATCCCGGCCGCGATCAGCCCGACGGAGGCGCCCAGCCCGTACAGGAAACTGGTGCACACCGCCGAGATGTCGAAGGCCGGCACGTCCACCAGGCCCAGCCGGGAGGCCACTTCGGGCGCGGTGGCGGGGCAGAGCCGGTCGGGGGTGGTGGTGCCGAGCACCACCGCGTCGACCCCGATCCCGCCGGCCGCCTTCAGGGCGAGTTCACCGGCCGCGACCGCGAGGTCCCCGGTGGAGGTGCCGGGGTCGACCCGGTACCGGGTGCTGATCCCGGTGCGGGAGCGGATCCACTCGTCCGAGGTGTCCAGGTAGGCGGCGAGATCGTCGTTGGTCACCTGCTGCGGAGGCAGCCACGCACCGAGTCCGGCGATGACGCTCGCGCGACGGCCGCTGGCCGTGTCGGTCATCCCCCGCTCCTCAGACGATCCGCATGACGGCCGGGTCGATGCCCATATACGCGAACCGGCTGTCCGCCATCTGGTCGGTCCAGCGCTCGGCCAGCGCGTAGCGCTCCTCCGGCGTGGTGTCCAGCAGCCGGCGGCCCGGGAACACCTCGTACTCCTGGATCAGCGCGGCGTGCTGGCGCATGCCGGCCTGGAAGAGCTCCTCGCGCTCCAGCACGTAGCGGCGGTCCGGGATGCCCTCCCAGAGCTTGCGTCCGCGCTCCAGGATGTCCATCAGCCGCGGCCGGTACTCGGGGTGCTTCAGCAGGTGGTCGCGGACGATGGTGCTGCCCACCGACAGGTGCCGGATCTCGTCGATCGAGGCGCCGCGCGCGATCGCGCCGGCCGCCGGGTCCAGCACGTTCCACTTGCGCTCGCTGAGCTCGGCGGCCGGCGCCAGCACACCCTCGATGACGATGGTGAACACGGCCACGCCGCCGATGAAGTCGCCCTCGTCCCGCACCGCGCGCAGCGCGAAGTCGAGGATCGGGTCCACCACCTCGCGGGTGTAGTCGGCGGAGACCCGCTCGATGACGGCGGGCAGTTCGGCCTCCGGCACCGCGAGCTCCAGCAGGTGCTTGCGGAAGACCATGGCGTGCCGCGCCTCGTCGATCAGCTGGGTGGCGAAGAACTCCAGCTCGGGCGCGCCCGGGGCGGCGGCCACGTAGTGCGCCAGCACCTTGGTGGCCTCGGTCTCGGCGACCGAACGGCAGGCCAACTCCATGACCAGCGCGTCCCGCAGGGGGCCGGGTTCGCGCATGTGGTCCGGGGTGGGCTCCGCCGCGCTGTGGCCCGTCTCCACCCGGCCGAGCAGTGTGCCCTGGGCGACGCCGCGCAGCCAGTACGCCAGGTCGCACTGCTCGGGAGTGAGGTTCAGGTTCATCGCACCGTCGAGCAGGCCCGGCGCGGTGTCCCAACCGGTCTCGACAGGAATCTCGGTGGTCATCAGCAGTCCTCTTCTGTGTGGCGCCAGTCGGGTGGCGCTAGTCCAGGGCGACGGCGGCGGCCGTGGTCAGGCTGCGGCTCCGGCGCCGCCGTACGACGTCGCGCAGTTCGGCGCTGTACAGGGCGCCCTGATGGCTGATCAGCGGGCTGCCGGAGCCCGAGCGGCCGCGCACCACCTCGGCGAGCAGCAGGTCGTCGTGGTCTCCGATCGGGATCCGGTTCAGGACCCGGCAGATCAGCTGGGCGGGCGCCTGGCGCAGCAGCGGCAGTCCGGTCTGCGGGTCGGGCTCCCAGTCGAGCGGCTCGAACTGGGCCAGGCCCCGGGGCCGTTCGGGATCGGCGAACCAGTCCGCCACCATGGCCTGCCGCCCGGCGAGCACGTTCACCGCGAACCAGCCGCTGCGCCAGGCCAGTTCCGACAGTTCGGAGCCCTGGCGCAGTCCGGCCGCGACGGTCATCGGGTCGCGCGAGACCAGGCTGGTCGAGCTGATCGTCGAGCCGTGCATCCGGCCCTCGTGGCAACTGGTCAGCACGGTCACGCCGGTGGTCAGCCGCAGGACGGCGGCGCGCAGGCCGTCCGGGTCGCTCACCGCTGCCCGGCCGCGAGGGCGGCCTCAGCGGTCGCCCGCTGCTGCTGGCGGTGCCGGTAGCGCAGTTCGCCCGCCAGCCGGGTGTAGGCCGGGTTGGGCTCGGGCTCGAAGGCCAGCGTGAAGGGCTTGTAGAAGTTCCCGAACACCCCCCGGTCGGCGAACAGGTGCAGCGGCAGCACCAGCAGCGCCCATTCCGGCCCGTGGACCAGCATCCAGATCCCGGCCACGGCCATCTGGGTGATCAGGCTGTGCATGATGTTGTAGGCGATGTAGTAGCCCTTCGGCACCCGGTGGTCCGGGCTGCGCCGGTAGGCGATCGCCCCCGGGATGTAGCCGATCAGGTCGATGTAGACGAACAGGACGACCGCCGGGATCCAGCGGACCTGTCCGATGTGCGCGATCAGCAGACCGGCCACGACCACCAGACCGACCAGGTACTCGGCCCGATGGAGGCGGTAGGTGTTGGGCGTCTCGAACGGGTTGGCCATGTCCATGGTCCGGCTCCTCAGCTCGGGGTGGTCGCGCCGTCGGCGGTCGGCACCAGTTCCAGGTCGCCGGCCAGTCGGACGCGCTCGTGCAGGCCGACCACCGCCCAGGCCACGGTTTCCTTGATCACTCGCTCCGCGATCGGGTCGAGGATGCCCTCCAGGCTCTCGATGCCGAAGTCGAAGTCGCACTCGAAGTGCACCTCGGTGTCCGCGCCCTGCTGGACCAGTGCCCAGTGGCCGGTGAAGGTGTCGAAGTCGCCCTCGGTCTGCTCGAACTCGATCCGCAGCCGGTCCTTGAGGAAGCGCTCGGTCTCCGACCACTGCAGCAGGCCGCTGCGGAACAGCAGCTCCCAGCTGGACGCGCCGGTGGCGCTGGGCCGGGTCTCGGTGACCTCCGTCGCCTGCACGTGCGGGGAGAGTTCGACGTAGCGCTTGAACTGCGCCACGTTCTCGAAGACGGTGCCGGCGTCCGTGTCGAACACCACCGCGTCCAGGATGACCTTGCGCATCTCAGTGACCGCCTTCCGGCATACGGGCGCGCTGGTCCAGGACGTCGCGCGTGGCCTTGTCGAAGGAATCGAGGAGGAAGTTCACATCGCCGTCGGTGAGGACGGCCGGCGGGGTGAGCCGGGCCACCGCGCTGCCGTTCATCGAGTGGTTGCCGACCACGCCGTGGTTGAACAGCTCGATCAGCAGCTCGCCGGCCAGACCGGCCTCGACCAGCTCGATGCCGATCAGCAGGCCCTGGCCGCGCACCTCCTTCACCAGACCGGGGAGGTTCTGGTGGGCGATCCGGTTGAGCTCGGGGAGCAGCCGGTCACCGAGCTCGGCGGCCCGGCTGACCAGCTTCTCCTCCTTGATCGCGGCGATCGCGCCCTGCACCGCGGCCATCAGGACCGGCGCGCCGGTGAAGGTCCCGGTGTGCAGGTAGGGGTCCTTGTCGAACGGCGAGAAGGTCTTGCGGTTCGCCAGCGCGGCGGAGACCGGCATCACGCCGCCGCCCAGCGCCTTGCCCGCCAGCAGCACGTCCGGGGTGATCCCGTACAGGTCGGCGCCCCACCACTCGCCGAGCCGGCCCATGCCGGTCTGCACCTCGTCGAGGATCAGGAAGTCGTCGTACGTGCGCACCAGGCGTTCGACGCCCTGCAGGTAGCCGGGCGGCGGCAGGATCACTCCGCCCTCGCCCTGCACCGGCTCCACGATCACCGCGGTCTCGCCCGGGTGCAGGCGCAGCACCTCCTCCAGGGCGTCCAGGTCGCCGAACGGGACGTGGGTGACGTCCTGGAGCAGCGGGCGGAACGGCTTCTGGTAGACCTCCTTGGCGGTCGCCGAGAGGGCGCCCAGGGTCTTGCCGTGGTAGCCCATGTGCATCGAGACCAGGCGCTTCTTGCCGTTGGCCCGGGCCAGCTTCAGCCCGGTCTCCACCGCCTCGGCGCCGGAGAGCGCGAAGTGGATGCGGTTGAGGTGCCCGGGGACGACCGAGGACAGCGCCTCGGCGGCCCGGCCGACGGTGGGCTCCAGCAGGATGCGGGTGGCGATCGGGTGGGTCTCCAGCTGGCGGCGGACCAGCTCCATCACCCGCGGGTGCCGCGCGCCCATCAGGAACACGCCGTAGCCGCTGCAGTTGAGGTACTCCTTGCCGTCGCTGGTGCGCAGCCAGGCGCCGGAGGACTCGACCTCCATGTGGCTGCCGAACAGCTCCGCCACCGTGGCGCGGCCCTTGCTCAGGTGCTTGCGGTAGAGGGCGAGGATCTCGGACTCGGTGTCGGCCGACTGCTCGGCCGCCACGTGTGTGGTCATGCTTGCCCCTCCTCGGGCTGGAACAACGGAATATGACGAATCGTCAGGAAAGGAGAAGCGGGCCGCCGGCGGCGTGGTCGACCAGCGCCTCCGCGGTGCTGCTCCGGGACGGCGGGTGGAAGGCGAGCGGGCGCACCGCCGAGGACAGGTAGGCGATCTCGGAGGAGCGGATGAAGGCGATGCCGCCGAGCAGTTCGACGGCCAGCTCGCTGACCGCGGCCAGCGCCTTCTGGACGGCGAACCTGGTCACCAGCACAGCAGCGACCGCCTCGTCGCCCGAGACGCCCTCGTCCACCGCGCGGGCCATTCCCTCGGTGAGCGCCACCGCCGACTCCAACTGGACGACCAGGGCGGCGCGGTCGCTCACACTGCCGCGCCTGTTCTCCAGCACCCGCTCGGTCAGCTCGGCCGCCACCCCGACGTACGCCGAGGTCACCAGCAGCTCGAACCAGACGAAGGCGGCCGTCTGGAGGTCGTCTAGGCGCCCCGGGTCGTCGGGGGTGGCCCGGATCACCAGGTGGTCCGGGACGAAGACGTTCTCCAGGCGCACCTCGTCGCTCTGCGCGGCGGCGAGGATGTCGGTGCCCCAGAACGGGTGCCGCGACACTCCGTCGGCGTCGGCCGGCACGAGCAGGATGACCAGCTGCGAGTTCCCGTTCTCGTCGGGGAGGAACGCGCTGGCGGTGAGCAGGTTCATGGAGTTCGAGAGGCTGCACGGCTTCTTGGCGCCGTTCACCAGGAAGCCGCCGTCGGTGCGGGTGGCCACCACGGTCGGGGCGAGGATGTTCTGCTCGGTCCGGCCCTCCGCCCAGCCCGAGGCCAGCAGTTGTCCGTCCGGGGCGATCCGCGACAGCAGCTCGATCTGCGCCTCGGTGGGCGCGCCGACCCGGTCGGCCAGCGCGAAGAGCATGGCGGCGGTGAAGTTGTGCATGGTCGCGCCGGCCGCCAGCGACGGGGAGTAGGAGCCGATCGCCCGGGTGACCCGGACCGCCTCCAGCGCGCAGACGCCGAGGCCGCCGTAGCTGGTCGGCACCAGCAGCGCCGGGCCGCCGTGTGTGCGGAACAGGTCGATCACGGGGCTGCCGGGGGCCTCCCGCTCGGCCAGCGGCAGGTCGGCCAGTTTCTTGATGAGCCCTGGGTGGTTGCGCTCGCAGGCGTCGCGCGCCACGTCGAGGGACCGCATGGGGGTACTCCTTCGGTCGGTCGTCTGTCAGTCCGTCAGTCCGTCAGTCCGCCAGGCCCTCGAACATCGCCACCCGCGGGGAGACCCCGGTGCCGATGCTGACCCCCTGCACGTGGGAGGTCTTGAGCATGGGGTAGTTGCCCTCGCCGAACGCGCCGCCGGTCATCCCGGTGCCGCCGTGGGTGGGGACCACCGGCAGGAAGCCGATGTGCGAGTCGTTGATCTTCAGCAGGCCCGAGTTGCGCACCCGGGTGACGTACCGGTCGATCACCTCGCGGGAGCCGGCCCACAGCGAGTTGCGCAGGCCGTACGCGTTGGCGTTGACGAAGTCGATGATCTGCTCCAGCAGCACGTCGTCGGGCGTCGGTGCGGGGACCACGACCGGCAGCAGCGGGAAGAAGGTCTCCTCGCGGACCATCTGGTAGTTCTGCGACTCGGCCAGGCCGTCCACCCGCACCACGGTCGGCTCCAGGAACTGCCCCGCCTGCGAGGGCGAGCCGTCCAGTTCCACCCGGTGGCCGCCGGCGATCAACTGCCCGCCCTGCTCGGTGGCCTGCTTCAGCAGGTTGAAGAAGCGCTCGCTGCGGCGGACCGGGGAGAGCAGCACCTCGGGGTCGTCCGGGTAGCCGGGCTTGACGGCCTCCGCGGCGACCTTGAGCGCCGCGATCAGCTCGTCGGCGATCTCGGGGTGCACCACCACGCAGTTGGGCACCATGCAGATCTGCCCGGAGCCGTAGAACGACTCGGTGATCGCCTCCACCGCCGACGGGATGTCGGCGTCCTTCCAGACCACCAGGCTGTCGTTGCCCGCGAGTTCGAGGATGGGCTTCTTGCCGCGGGCCACGCACTCCTGCTCGAAGCGCAGGCCGGCGTCGCTGGCGCCGAAGTAGATGATGTCGTTGACCCGGGGGTCGTCCAACCAGTGGTCGATGATCTTCTGCGGAGTCCCGCAGACGATGTTCAGCGTCCCGGCGGGCGCCCCCATCTCCTCCAGCAGCGGGACGGCGAGCTCGCGCAGGATGTAGAGGGTGCTCAGCGCGATGCTGCGCGGCGCGCGGACCACCACCGCGTTGCCGGCCATCAACGCCAGTACCGCGAGGCCCGAGTTGGGCACGGGGGCGTTCTGCGGCGGGTTGATGGCCACCACGCCGTCCGCCTGGCGGCGCACGATCAGCTTGCGGCCGCGGTACTCCCGCTCGGCGTACATCTGCTGCTCGTACCAGGCGAGGCTCTCGTCGCTGTAGGCCTGGATCAGGCAGGTCAACTCCCAGCGCGCCAGCGTGATCGGGTGCGCCTCGGCGACCATGATCTCAAGGATGGTGTCCTGGTGCTCGATCAGCTTCTGGCGGTAGCGGGCGCCGAGTTGCAGGCGCTCCGCGAGCGGGACGGCGGACCAGGCGTCCACGGCGCCGGCGGCCGCCTCGGTGGCCGCGGTGACGTCGTCCATGCCGATCACCGCGCAGCGGCCCACCACATAGGGGTGCTGCGCCGCGGCGGACCGCGGATCGGGGTCCTTCTCCAGGGCCCGCTTCAGGCTCACACTGGTGAACACGTCCTCAAGCAGGGATTTCGAGCTGACCGTGTAGACCCAGCTGATTCCCTCGATGTCCTTGCCGCCGACATACGATGGATAACTGAGCAGGGGCTTGCTGCGCATTTCCAGAACCGGATTCGCGCTGCCAGGGATTTCACGCACTGCCACGATCCCTCTCTCTTGCGCCGAGAATCATTTTCCCGCCTCCCGGAGCTTGCCAGGGCCGCCCTGATCAGCCGCTGACACGGGACTGACCGCAGCGGCGCCACTGACCTCCCGTTGACGTCGCGCTGACAGGTCGGAGGTATTGTCCGGAATTCCCTTGTCGGTGCCTTGCGGGGCCGTTCGACGCATGCCATAGTCGCCATTCCGTACCCGGTCCCAGAGCGAGGGGCAGATATGACTGGCAATGCGGTCTCATTCGATTCCGTGCGGCACGCGATCGAGGAGTACTCGGAATCCGACAATCCCAGCTCGTTCCTGGCGGTCAGCCTGGGGAACTCCTACTTCACGCTCCCCGGCCGCCCGGGAGTCGTGGTCTACCGCAGCGCCGGGCCGTACTTCGTCCAGTTCGGCGGCCCGTTCGCCCCGGACGAGTCCTACCGTGAACTGCTCACCGCCTTCCTGGAGTTCGCGAAGAGCGAGGGACGGCAGGTGGTCTCGGTGCAGTTGCAGGAGCGGGACGCCCGGATCTACACCGAGCACGGCTTCACGGTGAACCAGATCGGCGCCTCCTACGCCGTCGACCTGGACACCTTCTCGTTGCAGGGCACGCGGTTCATGCAGCTGCGCAACAAGATCTCCCGGGCCTTCCGCAACGGCCTGACCGTCGTCGAGGCCGACTACGACGAGTGGCAGCACGCGATCGAGGACATCGACCGGCTCTGGCTCCCGCTCAAGGGCGAGGGCGCAAAGGAGTTGGAGTTCCTGGTCGGCCAGTGCGGCGGCCCGGGGCAGAAGTACCGCCGGCTGTTCCTCGGCCTGGTGGACGGGGTGCCGGCCGGCTACATCCTCTACTCGCCGGTGCACGGCAGCCGTCCCGGCTGGATGCACGACCTGTCACGCCGGCGGCCCGACCTCTCGCCCGGTGTCATGGAGGCCATCAACAAGACCGCCATCGACACGTTCCGGGAGGAGGGCGAGCACTGGCTGCACTTCGGCTTCACGCCCTTCACCAGCCTGGACGAGAAGGTGGAGATGCCCGGAAGCAGCCCCGCCTTCCGCTGGTTCATGCACTTCCTGTGGGAGCACGGCAAGGACGTCTACCCCGCCGCCACCCAGCTGGCCTACAAGGAGAAGTGGAACCAGAGCCTGGTGCTCACCGAGTACGTGGCCTTCCAGGGACCCGCCAGCGTCAACGCGTTCGTCCACATCTTCCGCGCCGCAGGGGCGCTGTAGCCAGAGAGGGGAGCAGCCATGAGCGCAAGCGTCTCCAGCATCCAGGAGGAGATCGTCGCCCGGTTCACCGAGCTGTGCGGCAATCCCGACGACGCGGCCGTCGCCGCTGCCGTCGACCGGGCGCTGCACGACCTGGACGCCCTGCTGGCGGCCGAAGGGAGTTGAGCGCGCCGGGAGGGGCAGGTCCGCGGACCTGCCCCTCCCGCGTGTGCGGGCGTTATCGGCCGAGCGCGAGGGCCGAGACGTTCAGGCTGGTGTCGCGCTCCAGGATGGCGCGCTCGTACTCCTGCATCGCGGGCGTCGGTTCCAGGCCGAACTCGTCGGTGAGCCGCTTCCAGAGCTCGCGGTACACGACCAGCGCCTCGGTCTGCCGGCCGCAGCGGTACAGCGCGGTGATGAGCTGCTGCCAGAAGCGCTCGTGGAACGGGTACTTGGTCAGCAGCTGGCGTAACTCGGGTACCAGTAAGGCATGGTGACCGACCTGGAGCTCCAGGTCGAAGAGCAGCTCCAGGGCGCAGAGGCGCAACTCCTCGTAGCGCACCGCCGCCGCCTCGAAGATCGGCCCGCCTCCCACACCGCCGAGCACCGGCCCGCGCCACTCGTCCAGGCAGGACCGCAGCTCCTGGACCGCGACCTCGGGGGCGTAGTCCCGCGACTCCCGGATCCGCTCCAGGTTGCGGCTGAACACCTCGCTGTCCAACTCCTCAGGCGCGACCAGCAGTTGGTACCCCGAGGTGTGGGTCACCAGTCGCGGCGCGGCGCGGTCCGGCTCCAGGGTGGCCAACCTGCTTCTGAGTCTGCTGACATGGGCTTGCAGGGCGTTCTCCACGCGGTCGGGCTGAGTGTCCGGCCACAGCTCGCCGATGAGGTCGTCGGTCATGACGAGCTGACCCGAGTTGATCAGGAGGGTCAGCAGCAGGCGACTCTGCAGCGCCCCCCGGAGCCTGACGCTCCGCTCTTCGGTCTGGATCTCGAGTACCCCAAGAATACGGATATACAACACATTTCCCCCGTCGAAGTGGTAACCACGACTGTGCCCGGCTGTAACTGACTGCCGTAGGTCTCGATCCGGTCGATCGTGGAGCCGGTTCCCTCCCATTGGTTCACTGGGCAGCAATCGAATACCTTCTCGTAACGCTGACATCCTAAGGCTGCCTGGCTCCACTGATGAGGCGCTGACACGCTCCTGACGGAGCGTCGGATCGGCCAGGAGTGTCAGTGGGAGCGCCGCTGCGCGGCGGCTGCGCGGCGCCTCAGCGCGTCGGCCGTCGCGGCGTCCGCGGGGAGGAAGGCCTGGACGCTGATCTCGTCCGAGGTGACGTCCAACGGCAGCGCGAAGGTCATCTCGACGTTCACCAGGGCGAGTTCCTCGCCCTCGCGGTTGATCCGGAGCAGCGAGAAGCGCCGGGGCGGCGTGGCGGGCGGCGGGTGCGGCCCGGGGTGGTAGGCGCAGAGCTCCTGGTAGAGGGCTGCCAGGTCCTGGTCCTGGGTCTCCTCGGCCTTGCGCAGGACCCGGCCGAGCAGGTCTCCGGCCCACTCGGCGCTGTTGACGGTCCACCGCGCGAGGCAGTCCGGGTGCACGCTGGTGCGCAGCACGTTGATCTGCGGGAAGCGCAGCGCCTGCGGCACCGCGTCGGTGATCAGGCCGGCGGCCTCGTTGGCGGCGACCAGGTTCCACATCCGGTCCACCGCCATCGCCGGGCAGTCACCGTAGCCGCGCAGCACGTGGTCGAGCATCGCCCGCAGCCCGGCCATCCGGGGTTCCTGGACGGCGGTCTCCGCATACGGCGCGGGGTGTCCGGCGCTTGTCAGCAGTTCGTTGCAGGTGCGCAGCGGGAGGTCGAGCTGCTCCGCCAGTCGCATCAGGGTGTCCCGGTCCGGCAGCCATTGGCCGGTCTCCAGGCGTTCCAGGTCGGGCACCGAGATGCCGACCCGGGCGGCGAGTTCGGCTCGGCCGACTCCGCGACGGTTCCGCAGCCGGACCACCAGCCGCCCGGTCCCGGGCTCGCGCGCGGCATCGCCGTCCGACTGCATCGTGCCCAGCCCTCACTCGTGCGGCACCCGATGTTCCCCCGTGGGTTGTTGCGATCCACTATCTGCCGCGGCCCGGCGGGTGTCGATTACCCAGGAGGTAAGCCGGTCGGTCGCCGCCGGCGCACCCGAAGAGGTCGTCGTCCGCACACACGAAGACTGCGGCGCCCGCAGGAGCGGACGCCGCAGTCTCACCGGCGGAGAGGGCAGGATTCGAACCTGCGCGGGCCACAAGGACCCTCCCGGAGATCCGGAACCCGTTCGGCCGCTTCGGGTACCTCTCCCGTGCGGCACCGCGAGCATGCCCGCTGCTCCCGGTGCCGCCTTCCTTCTGGACTCCATCCTGCCGTGCCCCGATGACCTCGCTCTGACGCCTTGCTGACGGCTTCGGTCAGGCCAGGACGGGGGCGATGGCGCGGGCCGCTTCGGGGCCGTAGGCGGCTTCGAGGGCGGCGAGCAGGGTGGCCGGGGTGAGGGTGTACTCCTGGGGGCCCACGGTTTCCAGGGCCCTGGTGGCCAGCACGCAACCGAGGCGGGCCGCGTCCTGGGCGGGGAGCCGGTGGCTGATGCCGGCGAGGAAGCCCGCGCGGAACGCGTCGCCGACGCCGGTGGGTTCGACGACGGCGCCGGTGGGGACGGCCGGGATCCGCAGCGGGTCCTGGTCGTGGTGTTCGATGCGGACGCCGTCCGCGCCGAGGGTGGTGACCCAGGCCCCGACCCGGGCCAGCACGTCCGCCCGTTCCCAGTCGGCCCGTTCCAGCAGCAGGGCCGACTCGTACGCGTTGGTGAACAGCCAGTCGGCCCCCTCCACCAGGTCGCGCACCTCCGCCTTGTCGAGGCGGGCGAGCTGCTGGGAGGGGTCGGCGGCGAACGGGATGCCCAGCTCGCGGCAGTCCGCGGTGTGCCGCAGCATCGCGGCGGGGTCGTTCGGTGAGACGAGGACCAGGTCGAGCGGTCCCGCGTGCTCGACCACCTGGTGGAGGCTGATCTCGCGCGCTTCCGACATCGCCCCCGCGTAGAAGGAGGCGATCTGGTTCATGTCCTCGTCGGTGGTGCACATGAAGCGGGCGGTCTGCCGCAGGGCGGAGACGTGCACTTCGTCGGTGTTGACGCCGTGCTCGGTGAGCCAGCTGCGGTACTCGGCGAAGTCGCTTCCCACCGCCCCGACGAGCAGGGGGTCGAGGCCGAGGCTGCCGAGGCCGAAGGCGATGTTGGCCGCCACTCCGCCTCGGCGGACTTCCAGGTCGTCGACCAGGAAGGAGAGCGAGACCTTGTCCAGTTGGTCCGTGATCAGTTGCTCGGTGAACCGTCCGGGGAAGTTCATCAGATGATCGGTGGCGATGGATCCGGTGACCGCGATGCGCACGCGTTCGCTCCTGTTCGGCTTCGGGGGCTGATCAGAGACCGGCGGCCTTCTTCAGCTGCTCGGCGCGGTCGGTGCGCTCCCAGGTGAAGTCGGCGTCCTCGCGGCCGAAGTGGCCGTAGGCGGCGGTCTTGGCGTAGATCGGGCGCAGCAGGTCCAGGTCGCGGATGATGGCGGCCGGGCGCAGGTCGAAGACCTCGGTGACGGCCTTCTGGATGTCCAGGACCGGGACGGCCTCGGTGCCGAAGGTCTCCACGAACAGGCCGACCGGCTCGGCCTTGCCGATCGCGTACGCGACCTGCACCTCGGCGCGCCGGGCCAGGCCCGCGGCGACGATGGTCTTGGCGACCCAGCGCATCGCGTAGGCGGCCGAGCGGTCGACCTTGGACGGGTCCTTGCCGGAGAAGGCGCCGCCGCCGTGGCGGGCCATGCCGCCGTAGGTGTCGATGATGATCTTGCGGCCGGTCAGCCCGGCGTCGCCCATCGGGCCGCCGACCTCGAAGCGGCCGGTCGGGTTGACCAGCAGCCGGTAGTCGGAGGTGTCGATCGAAAGGCCGGCGAGCTCCGGCTCCACGACGAACTCGCGGATGTCGGGCGCGAGCAGCGTGTCGAGGTCGATGTCCGAGGCGTGCTGCGAGGAGACCACCACGGTGTCCAGGCGGACCGCCTTGTCGCCGTCGTACTCGATGGTGACCTGGGTCTTGCCGTCGGGGCGCAGGTACGGGATGGTCCCGTTCTTGCGGACCTCGGAGAGCCGGCGGGCGAGGCGGTGGGCCAGCGTGATCGGCAGCGGCATCAGCTCGGGGGTCTCGTCGCTGGCGTAGCCGAACATCAGGCCCTGGTCGCCGGCGCCCTGCTTGTCGAGGTCGTCCTCAACACCCTCGACGCGCGACTCGTACGCGGTGTCGACGCCCTGCGCGATGTCCGGGGACTGCGCGCCGATGGAGACCGAGACGCCGCAGGAGGCGCCGTCGAAGCCCTTCTTCGAGCTGTCGTAGCCGATCTCCAGGATCTTCTGCCGGACGAGCTGCGCGATCGGCGCGTACGCCTTCGTGGTCACCTCGCCGGCGATGTGCACCAGGCCGGTGGTGATCAGCGTCTCCACGGCGACGCGCGAGGTCGGGTCCTCGCTCAGCAGGGCGTCGAGGATGGTGTCGCTGATCTGGTCGGCGATCTTGTCGGGGTGTCCCTCGGTGACGGATTCCGAGGTGAACAGGCGGCGGGACATCGGTTCTCCTGGCGACTGGAGTGCGACTGGGACGGTGGTCAGTTGGCGTTGCGCGACTGCGGCTCGGCGACGAGGAGCTGGGTGTCCAGCGGCAGGCCGTGGACGGCGGTGAGGTCGAAGCCGGCCTGCTCCAGCAGGTCGCGGTACTGCGAGGTGGTGCGCTCGGTGCCGCCGGCGATGGTCAGCATGTGGACGTCGAACCACGCGGCCAGCGAGGCGGAGCCGTCGTCGGGGATGACCCGCTCGACGATCAGCAGCGCGCCGTCGTTCGGCATCGCCTCGCGGATCCGCGCCAGCACGTCCACGCACCTGGCGTCGTCGCGGCCGTGCAGGACCCGGGAGAGCAGGTAGACGTCGCCGCCGGCGGGGACCTTCTCGTAGTAGTCGCCCCAGGCGTAGTCGACGCGGTCGCCGACGCTGGTGGCCGCCAGCTCGGTGCGGGCCGCCTCGACCACGTGCTGGGCGTCGAAGAGGATGCCGCGCGCCTCGGGGTGGGCGCGGAGCACGGTGGCGAGCAGTGCGCCGTTGCCGCCCGCGATGTCCACCACGGTGCGGGCCCGGCTGAAGTCGTGCAGCACGGGGATCGGCTCGAAGAAGGCCGAGCTCGCGGCCATCGCGCGGTCGAACTTGGCGGTCAGCTCGGGGGACTGGGCGAAGTACGGGTACATCGGCGCGCCGTGCAGCGCTTCGAATCCGTTCTGCCCGGTCCGCACGGTGTGCAGCAGGTTCCCCCAGCCCGCGTAGAACTCCTCGCCGTAGAGCAGGGCGAGGTCGCGCATCGAGCCCTGCTCCTCGGTGCGCAGCTCGGCGCCGGCCTCGGTGGTCCGGTAGGCGCCCTCGGCGTCGGCGGTGACGATGCCGAGCTCGGAGAGGAAGCGCAGCAGGCGGGCCAGCGACGGCTCGTCGGCGGCGGTGCGGGCGGCCAGTTCGGTGGCGGTCAGCGGGCCGGTCGCCAGGTGGTCGGCGAGCTCCAACTTGGCGGCGACGTAGACGGCCTGGGAGGCCCAGTAGCCGGTCATCAGATCCAGGACCCGGCGTGCGGGGGCGTTCTCGCTCATTGCTGCTCTCTCTCTTCGGGTAGGTGTCAGGCCAGCGCGAGGGTGCGCCGGTTCAGGTTGTCCACTCCGGTGCGCAGGCAGCCGCGGGCGATGGCGTCGCCCTGGATCAGCGTGCGCGAGCCGACGTGCGGGCGGGCGCCGATGGCGGTGACCCACTGGACGGACTCCACCGGCGGACCGTACGAGAAGCGGCCGCGGTGTGCGGTCCCCGAGGCGTCCAGCAGGCGGAAGCTGGTCTCGGCGACGTCGATGCCGCCGGTCTCGTAGCCGGGGCCGTCGGCGTTCGGGATGGTGTGCGGACGGCAGGCGCCGGCGGCGAGCAGCCGGCTCAGCAGCGGGTCGGTGGCCCGGCGGATGTCGGTCAGCGCGAGGTGGGCCTCGATCAACCCGGAGACCACCAGCGGCGCTTCGTCGATGTCGGCGGAGGAGACCACGAAGCGGCCGGCCGCCCGGTCGGCCTCGACCCGCATCCGCGGGCCGACCATCCGGACCACCCCGGCGGTGACCAGGGCTTCCAGCTCCTCGACCCGGGAGGCCGGCGGGCCGCTGGCGAGGAAGTTGTTCAGACCGCTGAACCAGCGGTCGACGTGGTCGCGGTAGGACGCGCCCCGGATGCCCTGGTGGGAGACCACCTGGCGGATCTCGTCGCGCAGGTCGCGCATGATCGCCGCCGTCGCCTTGAACGGGCTCCCGGCCGGTCCGACCTGGGACTGCTCCATGTCCCAGCGCAGCCGCTCGGCCACCCACTCCTGGTACTCGGCCCGGTCGGCGAACCGCCGGTCGAGGTTGGGGTGGTCGACCCTCTCCCAGCTCCAGTGCGTGGAGCTGTCGGGGAACTGCCCGGATATCAGCGCGGTCATCTCCGGGCTGTCCCACTCCAGGTCGCAGTACGCGGCCAGGAACTCCTCGCGCTGGGCCTGCGGCGCTCCGCTCAGCAGGCTGCGGTAGTAGACGAAGCCGACCTCCTTGGCCACGTACGGCCACAGGTCGCGCTTGAAGTCGGTCTCGCCGCGTCCGGCGTTGCGGCGCAGCACGGCGATCACCTCGGCGGTCAGGAAGCGCGGCTCGTAGCGCGGGACGATCTCCAGGTGCACCTCGGCCCGCGCGGTGTACGGCAGCCCGCGCCCGGACCCCGCGTACAGGATCGGCTCCCGGCCGGAGGGCAGGTAGCGCAGTGCCCCGGCCGCGTCCCGCTCGAAGCGGCCGCCGCGATCCGAGGTCAGCAGCGTCACGTAGTCGAAGAAGCTGAGGCCCAGGCCCCGCACCGCGACGGGCTCGCCCGCGGGGAACGCGGACAGGTCGGTCTCGGCGGGGCTGGCGGGCGCCTGGTAGAGCAGCCCGTGCTCGGCGGCGAACCGCTCGAACTCCTGCTGCCCCTTGGTGGGCGCGACGTCGAAGTGCCCCTGGGAGAGCACCACCGAGTCGACCACCAGCGGCTCGCCGCCGTCCTCCAGCCGCAGCCGCTGGGTGCCGTCCTCCAGGTCCTCCAGCTCCACCGCGCGGGTGCGGTGGAAGCGAACGGTGATCTCGGACGGCGCGTTGCGGATGATGTGGCCCAGCGCCCAGCCCAGGTAGGCGCCGTTGAAGGCCCGGCTGCCGTAGGACCACGGGAGCATCCCGCGGGCCTCCTCGCGGTCCGCCTCGTCGACGTCCGCGATGTGGCCCTCGGTCACCATCCGGGCCCACTGGTACTGGGTCGGACCGGTGACGATCGGGCCCTCGCAGGGGACGGACTCGTCGGTGAACACGGTGACGTCGGAGGCCACCGTGTTCATCAGCAGCGAGCGGTTCTGCTGCTGCTTCCACACCCGGCCGCCGCCCGCCGGGTAGGGGTCGATCAGGTGGACCTCGACCGGCACCCCGGGTGCCAGCAGCGGTGCGTTGACGCAGAGGCGTTCGAGCGCGACGACGCCTCGCGGGCCTGCGCCCACGATGCCCACACGGATGACCGGTCGGTCGACTGCCACTGGTGCGTCCTTTCCTTCGGGGGTGTGCTCTGCCTTCACTGCAGGAGTCCGCTCGCGCCGGCTTCGCCGAAGAGCTGCGGGAAGTAGTCGATGTCCAGCTGGAGCGCCGCGAAGAGGTCCTCCGAGCTGGTTCCGCCCGGGCGCCCCACGGCGAGCAGGCGCTGGTTGCGCGCCACGCTCTGCGCCGACAACGGCAGGTTGCCGTGGGACTGGTAGCGGATCGCGCCCTCGGAGTCCCGCCGCGGGATGATCGCGGAGCGGGCGTGCCGGCTGGCGCTGAACGGGATGTCGAGGCGGCCCTCGGCGAAGGCCGTGACGATGCCGCTGTGCAGGTTGCGCGAGGCGAGGACCGGCTCGACGATCTCGGCGACCTCGCGGCAGATCCACTCCTGCTCCTCGGCCACCGCCTCCTCGTCCACCGGGATGAACTCCAGCAGCGGGGAGTTGGCGATGTCGGCCAGCCGCAGTCCGGCGGCGTTGGCCTCCGCGTCGGGGATGCCGAAGGCCTCCTGGTAGGTCTTGGTGATCATCTTCGAGGCGCCGCCCAGCCGCGCGGTCAGCGCACCGAAGAAGATCAGCTGCTCGGCGTGGTGGCGCTCGCGGGGGAAGACCCCCATGAACTCGTGCAGCACCGCGTGCGTCTGCACCCCGGCCGGGAGGTAGCGGGCGGCGAGCTCGTGGACGGCCCGCAACGCGGCCACGTCCTGGGTGAGATGGCCGCTCTGCGGGTACGAGACCGAGATGCACCGCACGCCCTCGGCGGCCGCCGCGACGGCCTCCAGCACGCTCACCGCGAGGCTGATCGACGGCGGCACCAGGACGGCGGTGAGGGTGCCGAACAGCTCCCGGTCCACCACCGTGCCGAGTTCGGCCAACTCGCCGCACACCGCGTCGACTTCGGACCACGCGGCGAGCGAGTGGGCCAGCGGCACGTCCTTGGAGTACGGCAGGTTGTAGGAGATCCCGCCGCCCTCGAAGGAGGTGATGCCGGAGGCGACCGAGACCTGGAACAGCGCGCGCGGGTCAGGAGAGCCGTGCCGGATCTCCAGCGGGGACGCCACCGATTCGTTCAACTCCCGTCCGCGCTCCCAGCCGTGGGTGACCAGCGGGTAGCCGTTGAGGGTGCGCGGGTCGGTGCTCAGGGCCCGGGCGGCGTTGTCGAACCGGCAGAGCCGGGTGTGCGAGTCGATCGTCAGGGTCAGGATGTCCGGGCGTCCCTCGCGTTCGAGGTGGGCCAGCAGAGCCGCCATCTCCTGGTGGCCGCCCACGCCGCAGCGCGGTTGCAGCGCGACCCGCCCGGCGAGCCGGGCGCCCTGCAGCACCTCGGCCGCCGTGGGCTTGTCCAACTGTGCGATGTAGTCGGCCGATTCCCGTAAGGACGGCAGCCCCGGCACGGTCGGCACCTCGGCCTGGCGGCCGTGCGCGTCGAGTTCGGTCGTCATCGCGCCACGGAGGTGGCGAGCGGACGGACGGACCGTGCGGGCAGCAGGCTGTCGAGCAGCGGGGCCAGGTCGGCCGGCCGGCGCAGCACGTGGTCCACGCCGAGTTCGAACAGCCGGGTGATCGCCGACTCGTCCTTGGTGCTGCCGACCGAGAGGTTGCCGCCGACGATGACGGGGCACGGGATCCGGCCCTCCTGCTTGGCCTCGGCCAGGTCGTGCAGATCCTCGTGGATGTGGCCGTTGAGGCTGCCCACGATGACGGCCTCCGCGTCGGGGTGCCGCTCGCAGGCGTCGGCGAACTCCGAAACCGGCGTGCAGGTACCGAGGTTGACGACGGTCAGACCCTGGGCGCGCAGCGCGTGCGCGATCAGGTGGTTGGCGACGGCGTGGCTGTCGCTGGCCGCGACTCCCAGGATCACCGTGCGGCCGGTCCGGTCCGCTGGACCGAAGACGGCCGAGGGGAGGGAAGTCTCGCTCTGGAGAGGGGTCTTGGACGTCACCGCAGGTGCCTTTCTGGAAGCGCTCAGGGATCGGACGGGTATCTGGTCGGCTGGTCGTCTGGTCGTCGAATTAGTCGTCGAAGGCGGCGAAGAGCTCGCGGCGGCTCACCGAGGTGATCCGCGCGACGTCGAACTCCTCGGCGTCCGCGATGGAGAGGGAGTCGAAGACCCGGTCGACGGCGGCCTTCAGACCCCACTCCGCGGTGTACGAGGGCCAGCCGCGGTGACCGTCCACCAGGTCGTCCTGGCGGGCGAAGATGTAGTTGTGCCACTGCCGGCTGGCGGGGTAGCGGTGGTGGTAGTCGTGGACCACGGTGTCCCCGGTGAGCACCAGGTAGCGGCAGGGGAAGTGCACCAGCGCCATCCGCAGGCCCCAGCGCAGCCAGGCGGCCGCGGCGCGCAGCAGCGGCAGGCCCGGGGCGGGTGCCTGTTCGCCGATGAAGATGGCGTTGGTCAGGCTCGCGAAGTACTCCTTGCCGCGCCGCACGGTGGTGTCGGGGGCGGGGAAGGTGTGCTTGACGCAGAGCCGCAGGGTGTTGCTGACCTGGTAGAAGTACACCAGCGGGAGGAACCAGGCGACCAGGACCACCGGGTACAGGCCCGACCAGCCGGCGGCGAGCGCTCCACCGCCGTAGAGCACCAGGGCGATCGCCTTCTCGGTGGGCGCCGAGTTGTGCGAGAAGGAGCGGATGCGCGACACCGCGAAGGCGAGGTGGAAGCGCGGCGACACGAGCTTCAGCAGGACCCTGGTCCACATGTGACGGCGTGTCATACCGGGGTGCAGGTCCAGGCTGATCAGGAACGCCTGGACGGTGGGGTCGCGCAGCGTCATGTGGTGGACGGCGTGGTGGTCCGCCACGTGCTCCTTGCTGTACCGCTCGAAGTTCTGGATGACCAGCAGTCCGGAGATGGAGTAGCCGATCATCGCGTCCAGCCGGCGGCGGCCGTACATGTTCCGGTGCGAGCACTGGTGGTAGACCATCATGCGCAGGTTGCGCTGGCCGTGCAGGGTCATCGCCCAACCGGGCAGCAGCAGAAGCAGATACGGGCCACCGAGGGTGAATCCGGTGCAGGAGAGGACGACGCCGGTCAGCAGGCTCAGCCAGGCGGTCGCCAGGTGGAACCCGGGGGAGAGGTTGACCGGCCGCTGGCCCTGAAGGGGCCTGCCGGTGAGGAAGGTGAGGGCCGGCTGGACCGCGTTGGGCAGGGCCCGCATGGACTCGCGGACCGGGTCCGCCGCCGGGTCTGTGGTGGAGGTAACTCCGTTTGCTAATAGGCCGGTTGCTGCATCTGGCGCGCAGGGTGTTGCCGGGCCCTGCGCAGTCGAGTTGCTCGTGCTCACGGTGGACAGGCCCTCTCTGTAATGCGGTTGACCAGCCCGGCGCCCGCGGTGCGCCGTGGGTGGCGGCACGCGGGCAGGCGGGCATCGCGATGGGGAGCGGGAGACTGCGACGGGCCCCGAAGGCGGACAGCCCGCATCCACGGGTGGCTGTGCTGAGGCTCGCCGTCACGGTGCACCGACCAGCGGTCGGCATCGGGGCAGGGCTGAACGGACGCGGCGAGTGAGGTGGTGCCATGGCGGTTGGGCGGATGACACGGCACTCCGTCGATCTGAGGCCTCCGCCACGCTACCCAGGACTGTCAGAGTCAGTCAAGTGACGTTAGAACAATGTCATGCCTAGTCAATTCTCATGCGAATAAGTTAATCTTGGTAGGACTGTTGACCGAACCGACTTGCTAGGCTCGGCCACAACACGGGCTGCGGCGGGGGCTCCGAGACCGCCGGTCCGTGGCGCCAAGTTCCTTGTGGGGGGAGAGTGGTGGAGATGGCTTCGGCACCGCACGGTGGGGTGCACTCAGCCTGCGCGGACACCCGTCGGCCCGGCCGGCCCGCGTTTCAGGGCCGTCCTGGTGGTCAAGCCGGACGCTGTCCTGCTGGTCACGCCGGGTCGAGAGTGGAGGCCAGCGCCTTCCACGCCTCGGTCGCCAGATCCAGGTACCCGGCCTCCTCGGCCTCCACCGCCACGGCCCGCATGGCGCGCAGCGCGTCGGCCTGCCGGTCCATGTGCAGCAGGCAGCGACTCTGCAGCAGTCGGGCGCGCAGCCGGTCATGAAAAGCGAGCAGCCCCGTGTCATCGGCCTGACGTGCCGCCGTGAACGCGTCCTCGTAGCAGTCCTCGGCCCAGAACAGCCAGGCCTTCAGGAAGAGCAGTGCCGCGGCCTGGGCGGGCACCCCCACCAGGTCGACGGCCCGGCCGGCCTCCTCGATCCACCGGCCGACGTCGTCCACCCGGCCGCACCGCAGCCGCAGCGCGCCGGCGGCCATCCGCAGCCGCGCCCAGGCGAGCAGGTCGTCCCGGCTGTCCAGGGTGTCCAGCGCGCGGCTCATCAGCTCGTCGGACGCCTCGCTGTCCCCCTGGCGAGCGCTGACCCCGGCGCAGCTCCAGTAGATCTGAGCGGCCCTCAGCGGCGGTACGGCCTCGACCAGGGCGAGCAGTTCGGGCACCCGTTCGGCGGCCCGGGCCGCGCCGCCGGCCTCGGTCTCCGCGGCCGCCAGGGCCATCAGGGCCAGCGCCCGTTCGGGGGCCCGGGACTCGCGGGTGGCCGCCACCGCCTGCTTGGCCGAGTCCAGCGCGGACTCGATGCGGCCGAGCGCGCGCTCGTCGTTCGAGAGTTCGGCCAGGATGTCGCCGCGGACCGGTCCGGCGTCATGCCAGTCCGTGCTGATCTCCAGCATCAGGCGCAGCACGTCGACGCGGGCCGGGAGTTCCTGCGCGCGGCCGTACGCCTCGGCCAGCGTCCCCAGCAGGTGCCAGCCCCAGCCGAACGGCTCCAGATCGGGCGCCGCGAGCTCGGATTCGAGGAGTTCGACGGCGTACCGGGTGTCACCGCCGCGCAGGGCGGTCGTCGCGCGGGCCAGCAGGGCGCTGCGGACCGAGTCGGTGCTGCCGGCTCGGTCCGGTGCGGGGGCGGCGGTGCCGCGGCCCTCGTGTTCGTGGCGCGTGATCAGGTCGTCGACGGTGACGCCCAGGGTCGCGGCCAGGTAGCTCAGCGCGTTGGGAGACGGGAGGCGGTTACCCATCTCAAGACGTGAGATGTAGCTGGCCGACACCGGACCGCCGGCGAGTTCGGTCTGCTTGATCCCCCGATCCAGTCTGAGTTCTCTTAGCCGCTGGCCGAACTCGGGCTGGCTGACCTGTGCCATGGCAAACCCACCATTTCCCACGGAGGGACCCGCCCCGTGTTTCAACTTCTTGGCGCACTGCTCATAGCCCCGATGGCCGCGCTCGGAGTGGCCGAGCCGATGCCGGCCGCAACTGGTGCAGACCGGACCCGACCGGCCCGGTCCGCGTCCAGACCGCGGCCGTTCCGCACGCACTTCTCCGACCTCGAGTGGCCGTAGCAAGCAGACTCACGATAAACCTACTCTGACAAATCTATGACACCACCAGTCAACTGGCAATTGGAACGTCACCAATGGCTTCTCGCAGTTTGCCCAGAGGGGTCTCCCTATTCAGGGTGGCCCCCGGGCATCCGCCGCTCTGTCGGTTCGGGACTGCCGTCGAGCTCACATGTGGGACAAGCCCGTGGCCATTCAGCTCAGTTGACGGATCATCGTCAGTGGAGTGGTGGTGCCCGCGGTGCGAGACCCGCTGTGGGGCCTTCGGGTGAACAGCACTTGACGTAACACCAGGCCGGAGACTTTCATGCATAGTGATCGACCTCCGTCGAACAGTATAGGCGGTCGGGCCCCGATAGTCTCCCGTTGGTATCTCCCGGTTGGATGCGAGCTGTCAGATGAATGAAGCCACAGATACCGCGAACCTCGCCGGCACGTCAGCTCCGTACCGACCGGCCGCCGGTCCACTGGCGCTCGGGGCGGTCTGCCTGGGCTTCTTCATGGTGCTGATGGACAGCAGCGCGCTCAACGTCGCCCTGCCCCGGATCCGCAGCGATTTCGCAGGCGGCCTGGCGCAGTTGGAGTGGACGGTCAACGCCTACACCATTGCCATGGCCGCCTGCTTACTCGGCGGCGGGACCCTGGCGGACCTGCTGGGGGCCCGCAGGCTCTTCCGGGTCTCGCTCCTGCTCTTCGTCCTCTCCTCGGCGGCCTGTGCGCTGAGCCCTGACGTCGGCGCTCTGATCGCCGCCCGCGCCGTGCAGGGGGTGTCGGCCGGCGGACTGCTGCCGGCCTCGCTGGCCCTGATGGCCCACATGTACGCCGAACCGGCGCGGCGCGCCCGGGCGTTCACGGTCTGGGGCGGTGTCAGCTCGCTCGCGCTGGTGCTCGGACCGGTGCTCGGCGGCGCGCTGACCGCCGCGGTCGGCTGGCGGTCGATCTTCCTGATCAACGTGCCGATCGGCCTGGCTGTCGTGGTGGTCTGCGGCCGGGCCGTGGCGGCGTCCCCAGCGCGCCGGGTGCCGTTCGACGTCAGCGGCCAGCTCGCCGCGATCGCCCTGGTCGGCTGCGGGATCGGCGCGCTGGTCGAGGGCGGGACCCGCGGCTGGGCCGCGCCGGTGACCATCGCCCTGCTGGCCGGCACGGCGGTGGCGGGAGTCGCCCTGGTGGCCGTGGAGCGCGCCGTCGCCCATCCGATGCTGCCGCCGACGCTGCTGACCCGGCCCGGGTTCCTGGCCGGGCTGGGCGTCGGAGCGCTGTTCCAGTTCGGCGCATACGGCAGTCAGTACGCCATCTCGGCCTTCCTCCAGAAGAGTTGGGGCCTGGACGCGCTGGGAGCCGGACTGGCCTTCATCCCGTTCGCCTCGTTCTGGACCTTCGCCTCCTTCGTACTGGCCCGCGCGGTGACCCGCACCGGCCCCCGCCTGCTGCTGATCGCCGGGTCGGCCCTGGCGGCCCTGGGCGCGCTCGCGCTGCTGCCGGTCGGGACCGGACGGGACTGGTGGGTCTTCGGCCTGGGCAGCTGCCTGCTCGGCCTCGGCGCCGGCCTGATGGGACCGAGCCTGCCCACCGTCGTCCTGCGGGCCCTGCCGGTGCACCAGTCCGGGCTGGCGTCCGGAGCGCTCAACGCCCTGCGGCAGGTCGGCGGGGCGGTCGGGCTCGCGCTGTTCGGACCGCTGCTGGACCGCTCGTCCGACGCCGGCGGGCTGCGGGTCTGCCTGTCCCTGGTGGCCTGCGGCTTCCTCGTCATCGTCCTGGTGGTCCGCCGCACCATGCCCGCCCGTTCCTAGCCGTCCCCGAAGTACCCGTGACACCGATGATGAGGAGAAGCGCGATGCGCGCAGTGGTAGTCGAGCAGTCAGGTGGCCCCGAGGTCCTGACCGAGGCCGAGCGGCCGGATCCGACGGCCGGGCCCGGCCAGGTGGTGGTGCAACTCGCCTACGCCGGAGTCAACTTCAAGGACGTCTACGAGCGCGAGGGGCGCACGAAGCTCGCGCCGCCGTTCGTCCCGGGCTGCGAGGGTGCGGGGACCGTCGTGGAGCTCGGGCCCGAGGTCTCCGGCGTCGCGGTCGGCGACCGGGTGGCCTGGTGGGCGGCGCCGGGCAGTTACGCGGAGCGGGTGGTCGTCGCGGCCGACGCCACCGTGCCGCTCCCCGCGGACATCACCGAGGCGGACGCCGCCGCCGTCCTGCTCCAGGGCCTCACCGCGCACTACCTCACCACCTCGACCTACCGCGCGGGGGAGGGCGAGAGCGCGCTCGTGCACGCGGCAGCCGGCGGCCTCGGGCAGCACCTCACCCGGCTGCTGGCCGGGCGCGGGGTGCAGGTGCTGGCGACCGTCTCGACGCAGGCGAAGGCCGAGGTGGCCCGGGCGGCGGGCGCCCACGAGGTGATCGTGGGCGCCGACCCGGCCGATCTGGCGCCGCTGGTACGGAAGTTGACGGGCGGCCGGGGCGTCGACGTGGTGTACGACGGGATCGGCCTGGACACCTTCAGGGCCGGCCTGGACTCGCTGCGCCCGCGCGGCACCTTCGTCCTGGCCGGAGCCGCCTCCGGCCCGGCGCCGGCCCTCGACCCGCAGTCCCTGGCGGCCCTGGGCTCGCTCTTCCTGACCCGTCCGACGCTGGTCGACCACGCCACCGACCCGGCCGAACTGCGTTCCCGGGCAGCCGAGTTGTTCGACTGGATGCGGACCGGGGCGATCCAGGTCGCGATCGGTGGACGCTACACCTTCGCCCAGGCGCACCAGGCCCACGCGGATCTCCAGTCCCGGCGGACCACCGGCAAGCTCCTGCTCACCCCGGCCTGACCCACCCCGGCCTAGCCGACCGGCTCGGCCGCCTGCTCGCCGACCGTTTCGCTCAGCGGCTCGATCGGCGCCAGCAGCCGGTGCGGCCGGCCGAGCGCACGCGACACCGGGTCCTGGCGCAGCTCCGTGAGCGCGCCGGGGCCCGGCCGCATCATCACGTCCTCGGGCGCCACCAGCACGCAGCAGGTCGGGCAGCTGCCGACGATGTCCAGCCGGGTCCCGCAGGTGGCATGGCTGAAGACCGTCCGCGCCCCGCCGTCCGAGGCGTGCCGCTCGCCCCACCGCGCCAGCGCGTAGATCGGCAGCCACAGCTCCCGGCCGGCACTGGTCAGGCCGTAGCCGTAGCGCACCGGCGACTGCTGGTACGGCTCCTTGTCGAGCACCCCGGCCGCCACCAGCGAGCGCAGCCGCCCGGTCAGGACGGCCCGCGGGATGTCGAGGTGCGCCAGGAAGTCGTTGAACCGCCGCACGCCGTAGAAGGCGTCGCGCACGATCAGCATGCTCCAGCGTTCCCCGACCACTTCCAGCGCGCGCGCCAGTGAGCAGTCCTGCTGTGCGTAATCCGTTCCTAGCGCCATGGCGCCAGCTTAGTTCAGTTCAGTGAACAGACCTGCCATGGTAGCTTGTCAGTTGAGTGAGTTCGTTCACCAGACCTAGGAACAGGACTGCCATGACCCCCAACCCGCCCGGCGGCCAGTCGCGCAGCCCCGGCATCACCTTGCTCACCGCGGCCTGCGGCACACTGCTGGTACTGATCGACTACACCTCCCCTCTGACGACCCTCTCGCCCACCGCCGCGGCCCTGCACATCGGCGCGTCCGCCCAGACCTGGGTGCTCACCGGCACCCTGGTCGGCCTGGCCGCCCTGCTGCTCACCGCCGGCAGCGCCGCCGACGACTACGGCCGCAAGCGCGTCTTCGGCGGCGGCGCGGTCCTCCTGCTGATCTCGACCGTGCTCTCGGCGGCCGCCCCGAACACCGGGCTCTTCCTCACCGGCCGCGTCCTGCAGGGCTGCGCCGCGGCGGCGATCCTGGCACCGACCCTGGGCCTGATCAGCAACGTCTACCCCGTGGGCCCCGCCCGCATCCGGGCGCTCGGCATGTGGGGCGCCTCGGTCGGCCTCGGCATCGCGCTGGGCCCGATCTACGCCGCGCTCATGGAGCAGGCCGGCGGTTGGCGCTCGGTCTACTGGGTGCTGGCCCTGCTCTCGGCGGGCCTGGTGCTGCTCACCGCCCTCGGACTGGACGAGTCGAAGAACGAACGGCCCCGCAAGCTCGACCCGCTCGGCGTCCTGGCGCTCGCCAGCGGCTCCTCCTGCCTGATCGCGGGCCTCGCCGAGGGGCGGCACGGCTGGGGCCGCGGCATCGTGATCGAGCTGCTCGCCGCGGGCCTGGTGCTGCTGATCGCCTTCGCGGTCGTGGAGTCCAAGGTCGCCGAGCCGATGCTCGACCTCGCGCTGTTCCGCAACCCGGGCTTCATCGCCTCCAGCAGCGGCGCGCTCTTCACCGGCCTGTCGATCGTCGGTCTGATGAGCTACCTGCCCACCGTGCTGCAGAAGTCGCTCGGTGAGACCCCGCTGGCCGCCTCCGGCGTCCTCGCCATCTGGTCCGGCCTCTCGGTGGTCTCCGCCCTGCAAGCTCGCCGGCTGGTCAACAAGATGGCGGCCACCACGCAGGTCGCCGCCTCCCTGCTGATCTGCGGCCTCGGCGAGGCGGCGCTGTACGGGCTGCACGCCGGCGGTTCCTGGGGCCACCTGGCCCCCGGCCTGATCGTCGCCGGTATCGGCAGCGGAGTCCTGAACGCGGCGCTCGCCCGCCTCGCGGTCAGCAGCGTGCCGCCGCACCGGGCCGCGATGGGCTCCGGCGCCAACAACAGCGCGCGCTACCTCGGCTCCGCGCTCGGCGTCGCCGTCACCGCGACCTTGGTGAGCCAGGCGAAGTCGGACGCCGGCCCGGCCCACGCGATGGCCGACGGCGCCAACAACGCGGTCCTGGTCGCCGCGGCCATCTGCCTGGTCGGCGCGGCCATCGCGCTGTGGGCCCGCACGGCCGAGGCCCGGGCGGCCCGTACCGCCGCCCCGGCCGAGCCCCTGCTCCAGGCCGAGCCGCCGGTCCGCTCGGCGAGCTGACCTGTCCCATCCCGTCTCCAGGAGGCCACCGATGTCGAGCATTCCCAACTCCCCGCAGCACGTCGAAAACCCCGTCCGACTGGAGCAGGGACGCGGCCGGGTGACCGTGTGGTCCGGCGACACGCTGCTCGCCAACAGCCACCGCGTGGTCGTCGTCCACGAGGGCCGGCACCCGGTGCGCTACTACCTCCCCCCGGAGGACGTCCGCACCGATCTGCTCGGCGTCGCACAGACCGACAGCTACTGCCCCTACAAGGGCGCCGCCGTCCACCACGCGCTGGTGGCCGACGGCCCGCTCGCCGACGCCGTCGCCTGGTCGTACCCGACCCCGCTGCCCGGCATGGAGCCGCTCGCCGGACTGATCGCCTTCTACCAGGAGCGGACCAGGCTGGTGGCGGAGGACTTCTGAGCACCTGCGGATCAGGGCCCGGGTCACCCCTCAGGTGGCCCGGGCCCGCTATATCCCGGGAGGGCGCGGAGCACGCTGTACTACGATTCGTCACCGCTCCGTGCCTGTGCCGCTCGACAGAAGGACACCTCAGATGCGCTGGTCCCAGATGTACGCCCCGACCCTGCGCGACGACCCGGCGGACGCGGACGCGGTGAGCCACCGCCTGCTGGTCCGGGCCGGGTTCGCCCGCCAGTTGATGGCCGGCCACTACTCGCTGCTGCCGCTGGCCGTCCGGGTCCGGGCGAAGGTCGTGGAGATCGTCCGCGAGGAGATGGCGCGGATCGGCTCGCAGGAGTGGATCCTGCCGGCCATGCACCCGGCCGAGATCTGGCAGAAGTCCGGCCGCTGGGAGGTCATGGGCGACGAGATGTTCCGCCTCAAGGACCGCAAGGGCGCCGACCTCGCGCTGGGCATGACGCACGAGGAGATCTTCACGACGCTCGCCCAGGAGCTGTCCTCCTACAAGCAGTTGCCGCAGATGTGGTACCAGTTCCAGACCAAGTTCCGGGACGAGCCGCGCCCCAAGAGCGGTCTGCTGCGGGTGCGCGAGTTCACCATGAAGGACTCCTACAGCTTCGACCTCGACCAGGCCGGCCTGGACCGCTCCTTCGACCTGCACCGCGCCGCCTACGTGCGGATCTTCGAGCGCCTGGGCATCCCGGCGATCGCGGTGCAGGCGTCCAGCGGTGCGATGGGCGGCTCGGCCTCCGTCGAGTTCATGTCGCCGACCGAGGCGGGCGAGGACCTGGTCGCGCACTGCCCCGGCTGCGGCTACGCGGCCAACGTCGAGAAGGCGACCTCCGCGCTGCCCGTGATCGAGGACCCGGCGAGCCTGCCCGCGCCGGAGCGCTTCGACACCCCCGACGCCCGCACCATCGAGCAGCTGGCCACCCTGCACGGGGTACCGGCCGAGCGCCAGATCAAGACCCTGGTGTTCGTGGTCGACGACCAGCTCACCCTGGTCCTGATCCGCGGCGACCACAGCCTGGTCGAGCAGAAGCTGATCGACGCCACCGGCGCCCGCAACGTCCGCCCGGCCCAGCCGGAGGAGATCAAGGCGGCGCTGAACGCCTCCCCCGGCAGCCTGGGCGCCGTCGGCGTGAGCGGGTTGACCGTGCTGGCCGACGAGGCGCTGCGCGGGCGCCGCGCGATGAGCACCGGCGCCAACGAGGACGGCGTGCATCTGCGCGGCGTCGACGTCGAGCGCGACATCGCCGTCACCCGCTGGGCCGACTTCCGCGAGGTCGTCGCGGGCGAGGCCTGCCCGACCTGCGCGCAGCCGCTCGCGGTGGTCCGCACGGTCGAGGTCGGCCACATCTTCAAGCTGGGCTACAAGTACACCGAGTCGCTGGACGTCAGCGTGCTCGGCCCCGACGGCACCCGGATCAAGCCGATCATGGGCAGCTACGGCATCGGCATCGAGCGCTCGATCGCCGCGGTGGTCGAGTCGCACAACGACGAGAAGGGCATCCTCTGGCCGGTCTCGGTCGCGCCCTTCGAGGTCGTCGTCGTGCCGATCGGCAAGAACGACGAGGAGACCACCAAGGTCGTCGACGGCCTCTACGAGCAGCTGCGCGCCGCCCGGGTCGACGTGATCCTGGACGACCGCGACGAGCGCCCCGGCGTGAAGTTCGCCGACATCGAGCTGATCGGCATCCCGTACCGGATCACGGTGGGCCCGCGCGGCCTCAAGGAGGGCGTCGTCGAGCTGGTCACCCGCGCCACCGGCGAGACCGTCCAGGTCCCGATCGCCGACGCGGCCACCGCCGTCACCACCCTCATCGCCAACGCCCGCCTGGCCGGCTGAGCGACGGACGATGGCCCGGCTCCCGGTTCTCCGGGGCCGGGCCATCGCCGTAAGGTCCCGCTCCGGTCAGCCGGTGAGGTTGGCCAGGCAGGTGGCGTCGTCGACGTGGGCGGGGTCGAGGGCGTGGCGGACCTCGTGCTCCACGACCGGGTCGACGGCCATCAGCACGTGGTCGGGGAGGTTGGCCGGGCAGAGGTCCTGGACGAGGACGTTGTGGACGTTCGGGCCGTTGAGGAACTGCGACTGGTACGGCGTGACCACCTCGTCGAGGCGAGAGGCGATCACCCAGTACGTGACGCCGGGCAGGGTGTCGCCGCCCGCGTTGAGCCGGGTGAGGGTGTCCGATCCGACGAGCTGGTCGGTGCAGGCCGGGCAGAGCGAGCCGACCACGTCCGCCGCGCCGGGGAAGGACTGGGCGAGCGTGTTGAGGCCGTCCAGGGTGGTCCCGTGGTTGCTGGGCGCCAGCCCGACCAGCGTGTGCACCTTGGCCGCGCCGCCGTCGAACTTCATGTAGTAGCGCGGCATCATGCCGCCCTGGCTGTGGCCGACCATGTCGACCTGGTTGGTCCCGGTCGCCGCCAGCACCCCGTCAACGAAGGTGGACAGCTGCTGCGCGGAGTCCGCGACCGGCGCGATCGCCCGCAGCACCGGGACGTTGGCCTCCTCGCCGTAGGTGAGGGCGAAGACGCAGTACCCGTTGGCGGCCAGCGCCGGGGCGATGGTCAGCCAGTTCACCGAGCCGTTCGCGAAGGTGCCGTGCACCAGTACGACCGGTCGGGGGTGGGCGGAACTCGGCTTGCACGACCAGTCGTTGGCGCCGGGAACGCCCGGCGCGGCCAGCGCCTGGGCGGCGGCGACCGGGTCCGCCTGGGCCGCGCGGCCGGCGTCGGCCTGGGCGGGTGCGGCGACACCGACCAGGGCCGCGCCGAGCAGCGTGCAGCCGGCGGCGAGCGCGGTGAGGCGGCGGCGACGCAGGGTTCTCGGGGCTCTCGCGGGCAGGGTGGATGCGGTCATGGCAGTCCTCCAGGGTGGGGGGAGGTGCGAGAAGGGTGGGGTGCGGCGGTGTGATGGGGGCCACACCGCGGTACTCGCGGGTAAGTTACTGCTGGGTCCACACCTTGGCCAGACGACGCGCGCGAAGTGGCACCCCATCGGGTGAACCGTGCCGACGACTGCTGACGGCTACTGACGCCGGATGAGATTGCGCAGGTGGGCGACGTGGGCTTGGACGTCGACCAGCGGCTCGCGGGCGAACGTGGCGGGCAGCGGATCGCCCTTGCAGGTCCGGCAGAGCCCTCCGGGCAGCGACTCGGGGCGTCCGGGGACGCGGCACTCCGTGCACTCCATGATGCGGCGGGGAGGCGGCTGGTCATCCACAGGCTGTGGAGCGGGGGACGGCAGAGGAGGCGCCGGCGGGAGCTTGTCGACCAGCCGCCTGCGGGCGAACCCGCCCGGGCTGTGCACTTCCGGGGGCAGCCCGGCGGTCAGGGCGGCATGCAACTGGTGCACGGTGGACCCGAGTTCCAGCCAGGCGGCGGCCAACGGCTCCAGCTCGGCGCAGTCACGCGCGGAGAGCGCGAGCCGGGAGTCGACCAGCGCGAGCGAGGAGAGTGCCTCGTAGGCGTCCGAGCGGGGCGGGGCGGGCGGGCGGTAGGGCCCGTACCCCTTCGAGCGAAGCACCTCGTACTGACGCGGCGCCACCGGTTCCGGTGAAGGTGCGGGCGGCTCGTCGTCGGGCTCAACGGGCTCAACGGTCTCGACTGTGGGCGACGCGCCCGGGGGCTCCTTCAGGAATTTCTCCCACCAGGCGTCGTCGCGCGGGGTCCGCGAGAAGTACGTCCGGTGGACCCAGCGGGTGCGCCCGTTGCCCACGTTCTCCCGGATCCGGCGTAGGTAGCCGCCCTCCGAGAGTGTCCGCAGTGCGGTCCCGACGCCCTGCTGGCCGTAGCGGGGTTGGGACTTGGCGAGGGTCTTGGTGTCCATCGCGGCGCCGTCCGGCAGCTCGTCGATGAACCTGGCGAGGTACGCCTCCCGTTCGGCCAGCTGTGCGAAGTCGCGCTTGCGACGGCGGCGTTGGCCCGGCGCGGACCGCTTTCCGTAGCCCGGAGAGGCCATCGGGGGGTGCTTCGGGGAGGGGGCGGCGCTAGAGTTGGCAGTAGCCACAGGATCGACCTTGATCTCGATCTAGTAGGTCAAACCCCCGTCAGGTGTTCCACCACCGGCGGGGGTTGTTCGTTGTGGCGAACCGTACGCAGAAAACTCATAGCGTGTCCAGTCGGTCACAAATAGTCATATCCCGTGGTGCGCGCGGGTCTTGGGTGGGTGGGTGGATTGAGTTACCTACCGTTCGTCTAAAGCAGGGCTGGGCTCCCGCGTCTCGGATCTAGGCCGGTTGTACGATCAGTCCATGGCCATGATCATTTTCCTGAACGGGACATCGAGTTCGGGCAAGTCGACGCTCGCAGCGGAGTTGCTGCAGACGCTCGACGGCCCGTTCTTCCACCTCGCCGTGGACGCCTTCGGCGCGATGCGGGCCAAGGTGGAGATCGCCCCGGAGGACCTGGACGACGTGCTGCGGCGGACCCGGATGGGCTTCCACCGCGCCATCGCCGGCATGGCGGCGGGCGGCAACGACATCGTCGTCGACCACATCCTCAGCGAGCCCTGGCGGCTCTCCGACCTGCTGGACGTCCTCGCGGACCACGAGGTTGTCCTGGTGGGCGTGCGCTGCCCGCTGGAGGAGCTCGAGCGCCGCGAACTGGCGCGCGGCGACCGGCCCTCGGGTCTCGCCGCGATGCAGTACGACCGCGTCCACGCCCACGGCATCTACGACATCGAGGTCGACACGTACGCGAGCAGCGCGGCGGAGTGCGCGCAGCAGATCAAGGCATACCTGAACAGCGGCCCGGCACTGACAGCCTTCGACCGCCTGCGCAAGGAAGCCGCCGCCGACGCCTCGAACAGCTAGGCAACCCCACCGGCCGGAACGCTACGTCCGATTGCCGCCAGCAGCCTGCGCTCGGTTCACGGAGAGTCGGTGACGGCTCGTGCACCGCATGGCGAGTCTCTTCAGCCCACATCCTGCGAGAGGCGAACGAATGCATGTGGTCCCCGGGCTCAAGGTGCTGTACTTCGGGACACCGGTGGTGCTGATCAGCACACGCAACGAGGACGGCACCGCGAACCTCGCGCCGATGTCCTCCGCCTGGTGGCTGGGCCAGTCCTGCATGCTCGGTCTCGGTAACAGCGGCCAGACGACCGCGAACCTGCTGCGCGAACGCGAATGCGTGCTCAACCTGCCGTCATCGGCGATGGTCGACGCCGTTGACCGGCTCGCGCTCACCACCGGGAAATCGCCCGTGCCGGACCACAAGGTGAAGCAGGGCTACCGATACGAGCCGGACAAGTTCTCAGTCGCGCAGCTGACCGAGCAGGCATCGGAGCTGGTCCTGGCACCCCGGGTCGCGGAATGCCCGGTCCAGCTGGAGTGCAGGGTCGTCTCGGCGTCCCCCTTCGGCAGTCCCACGCCTCATGCCACCGCCTTCCAGGTCGAGGTCCTTCGCGCCCACGTCGAGGAGGCTCTGGTCATCCCGGGGACGCACCACGTGGATCCGCTCGGATGGGACCCGCTCATCATGAAGTTCTGCGAGTTCTTCGGCGGTGGACAGAACATCCATCCGTCAAAGCTCGCCGAAGGCTGGAACATGCCGCATCAACTCCAGGCGACCTAGCCCGCCGTGTGCGAGGCGGCGAAGGAGACAAAGTCGGCCCAGGAGGCGGCCGAGAAGGCGAGTTGGGGCCCGGCCTGGTCCTTGGAGTCCCGGACGTGGACGGTGTCTGTGGTGGGGGCGACCTCGATGCAGTCGCCTCCCCGATCGTCGCTGTAGCTGGACTTGGACCACGGCAGTTCCGAGTTCATAGCTCCTCCGCCAGTTTGCCGATGAATCGAGCCGACTCCTGGGTGCTGAGGGCCTGCATCCGGATCAAGCCGTGACGCTGCGCGATGGTGCTCACCCTGACTTGATGGTCTCGTACTCGTAGTTGGCCTCCTTGCACAGCTGCTCGCGGGTGACCCCCGTCCGATCGCGCCAGAGCTTGATCTGGTTGCCGCAGTATCGCTATGCCATTGGCGACTGGGAGGCCTCGTTAGTCACCGCACAACCCCTGCCCTCTCCGGGTACGACGTGCGTACTGCCGTATTTCGTACGCGCGCCGTGGCTTCCGAGGCTACGTCCCGACCAGCACCGTTGGAGTCACGATCGGCGGAATCCCCCCTTCAGGGCGAACACCTGACGCCCAAACATCCGCCTTGCACTCCAAGGACGCGCGCCCATGGCCGCCTACTCCACCGCCCCAATCTCCGACGGCGTCGAGTGGCACCTGACCAGCCATCCGCGCAGCGTCGGCCGTTCCCGCAAGCTCCTCCGCGGGCAGGCCAAGGTGTGGAATCTGTCCGACGACGCCACCGAGACCGCCGCGCTCCTGCTCAGCGAGCTGATGACCAACGCCTGCTGCCACGCCCGAGTCCCGGCCGACCGCTACATCGCCGCCCGCTGCCTCCTGCGCGACGGAACCGTCCGTGTCGAGGTCTCCGACTCCGACGCCCAACTCCCGCACCCGCGCCACGCGTCCACCGGCGACGAGTGCGGCCGCGGCCTCGCCCTCGTCGCCGCCCTCGCCGACGCCTGGGGCGCCCACCCCCGCCCCGGCGGAATCGGCAAGACCGTCTGGTTCGAACTGGGTCGGCTCTAGGGTCCGGCCTGGCGACAACCACCGGACTTTGCCGCACTGGTGACGGAGAATCATGAATCGCTCAAAAAAGAATCCTGCCTCTGCGCGCGGCCGACGACTATCTTGGTTGGCGCCCTGTAGAGATCTTGGAAGGAGCGCCCAGTACTCCAGCCGTAGATCGTGATCACGGATGGGACGGTCAGGCCCGGGACGCTCCGAGGAACCGCAGCACGGCCAGGACGCGGCGGTGGTCCGCGTCGAGCACGGGCAGGTCAAGCTTGGCGAAGATGTTGACAAGCAGCGGCAGGCCCTCTCCATGAACACCTGGTCAGGGGTGCGGCTTTCGCAGACCGTGACCAGTGGGGAGCCGGGCTGAGTGACCCTCTCCCGCAGCGAGCCGAATTGCCTTTGGTGATCATTCCAGCGATGAGTACGCTGAGCCGGGCCATCAGTCCCAATCATCATCGAAGAGAATCTGGGGGGCCTGTGGCTCACCGCCGTCTCGTAACGATGGCTGCCGTCATCGCGGTCAGCGTTGCCCTGATACCGAGTCTGGCCCAGGCGGCTGACTCACCTTCCACTGCCGCCGGTACCAGTGCGGCGGTCACCGCCGACCTGACGAAGGCCGGGGCGTCGAACTTCCACACCTTCAGCAGCCCCGAGAGCAAGGCGATCAGGGCGCAGAAGCAGAGCACTGCGCCGAAGAGCCGTGCGGCGACGACCGGGAAGACGATCTACGCGAGCACCTCCTACCCCAGCTGCCAGACCGAGATCGGTACGGGCACTCAGAACAGCCCGTTCTGCAAGGTCCAGGACGCGGTGGACGCGGCGCAGTCCGGTGACACCGTCGACGTCTTCGGCTACACCGGGTACTTCAGCTCGGATCCGGTGACGGTCAGGACGTCGGGCATCTCGATCGTCGGGACCAGCGACCAGTCGTGGATCCAGCCGACCAACGGCAAGCCCGCACTCGTCCTGGACCATGTCACCGGAGTGACGGTCAGCAACATGATGCTGACCACATGGAACTCGTCCGCGGTCCAGATCATCGGGTCGTCCGGCATCACGCTGGACTCCTCCTACCTGACCACCGTCGTGAGCCCCAGCGGTACCGCGTTCACCGGCCTCACCATCGACGGTGCCTCCAGCAACATCACGGTGAGCCGGACCTTCGTCGCCGCGGGAAACTGGGCCCCGGGCACCAAGGCCATCTCGGTCGCCGCCGGCGCGAGCCAGATCACGCTGGCCAGCGACGTGCTGGCGGCCGGGATCAGCGCCACCGGCGTGAACGGCCTCAACGTGGTGGGCAACACCATCCAGCGCGACTGCGACTCCGGCATCGACGTCGAGGGCACGTCCACCGGCGTCCACCTCGAGAACAACCTGCTGGAGGACACCGACCCGGCCGGGAGCACCTCCAGCGGCTCCAGCGCCAAGTGCGCGGCGGCAGGGCAGACCTGGGCGCCGCACATCACCGTGTCCGCCGGGTCGGGCGCGGGCACCACGGCCGACTACAACGACTTCTCCACCAAGGCCGCCAACGCCACCGCACCGTACAGCTGGGCGGGCACGGCGTACCCGACGCTCGCCGGGTTCCTGAGCGGCACCACCCAGGGCGCGCACGACACGGTCGACACCGTCCAGCCCACCCCGGTCGTCTTCCGGATGAACGGACCCACCCCCGGGGCCGACGCCCGGCTCGTCACCGGTTCGGCCGCAATCGGTTCGGCGAACCCGAACGCACCCGGCGCACTGAGCACCGACTTCTACGGCTACGGCCAGTACACCAGCCGGGGCGCGATCCAGTTCCTCGGCGGCAACCCCACGATGGCGCTGTCCGTCACCGGCGAGGACACCAGCGCGTACGGCGTCTCGATCACCGCGAACGTGACCAGTGCCGCCGTCCCACTGATCGTCACCTTCGACTGGGGTGACGGCCTGTCGGACTTCACGAGGTCGACCGGCAGCGGCAAGGTCCCCTGGTCGCACCACTACGCGAAGCTGGGGAAGTACACGGTCACGGTGACCGTCAGCGACAGCACCAACGACGTGCTGGTCAACACCGTCACGGTGCAGACCGCAGGCTCGGACTACACGGCATACGGGCCGACGCGCCTGCTCGACACCCGCACCGGCGGCGTGGCCCAGGTCAAGGCCGGTGCCACCACCCGGCTGCAGATCGCCGGGACCGGCGGCGCCGGCGGCGTTCCGGTCGGGGTCGATGCCGCGGTGCTCAACATCACCGTCACCAACCCCACCACCAGCGGTTTCATCAGTGCCTTCCCCGAGGGCGCCGCCAGGCCGAGCACCTCGAACGTCAACTTCACGGCCGGGCAGACCGTCCCGAACCTGTCGATCGTGCCGGTCGGCGCGAACGGCTACGTGGACCTGTACAACAGCGGTATCGCCGACGTCGACCTCGTCGTCGACATCGACGGGTACTTCACTCCGAGCGCGTCCAGCGGCTACACCCCGGTGGCCCCCACGCGCCTGGTCGACACCCGTGACGGCACCGGCTTCGCCGGCGGCCAGATCGGTGGGCGCACCCACTTCAACGTGAAGATCGCCGGCGGCCTCGGCGGCAACCTGCCGCCGTCCGGCATCACCGCCGTCGCGCTCAACATCACCTCCACCGGCTCCTGGAGCCCCGGCTTCCTGACCGCCTACCCGGACGGCGTCGCCACCCCGACCGCCTCCAACGTCAACTACAGCGCCTGGCAGACCGTCGCGAACTCGGTGATCGCGCCGGTCGGCGCGAACGGACTGGTCGACATCTTCAACGGCGGCGTCGCCCCCACCGACGTCGTGGTGGACGTCGTGGGCTACTACAGCCTCGCGGGACCCAGCGCCTACCTGCCGGTCACCCCGCAGCGGCTGCTCGACACCCGCGCACCGTCCTGGAGCAGCGGGCCGCTGGCCGCCGGCGACTACATCTACATGCCGCTGGGCGCCGGCGACACCTCCATCACCGGCTTCGTGCTCAACACCACCGTCACCGAGACCCAGGGCGGCGGCTTCCTCACCGTCTCCCCCGACCCCAACACCCTGGCCTCCTACCAGGGCAACTACGCCAGCTGGCCCAACCGGCCGACCGGCTCGTCGCTGAACTGGCTGCCCGGACAGACGGTCGCCAACCTGGTCCAGGCGACCCCGGGCTACTCCGGCATCATCGATGTCTGGAACACCGGCTCCGGCAGCACCCAGCTCGTCGTCGACGCCTTCGGGTACTACCAGAACTACTGACCCACCAGCGGTACCCGACACACCACCGGGGCCCCTGCAGCGGCGATCCACGCCACCGCAGGGGCCCCGGGCCGTCCGCCGGCGCCAGGACAGGGCATGCCTGCGGGTGATCGTCGGCGCTCGCGCCTCGCTGCTGCGCCGTCCAGCAGCCAAGCCAAATGGCCCGCCAACCGGTCGGGTTGACCATCAGCTCGGTCGAGCAAACTGCACGAGGAGCGGCCACAGCGCCGCAGAAGCACATCTACTCCGACATTGATCTCACAACTCCCTTACCTCACACAGCATTTGGCCACTAACCCAACCGACCCGTGCCAACGGCGGGGCGCGTCCAGTAGGACAGCCCTGCCGTTGGGCATGTCGCCAGTGCGGCAGCGGCCGCGTGAGGCCGGCGGCCGGTCAGTCCGCCGAGAACCAGCAGACGTCCCCGGAATCGGGCGACTTCCCAGCGCTTCCAGCTTCGCTCGGATCCGGACCAGAGAACCGGCGGCAGTCGACTCCCACGGCACGAACGGGTGGTCCGGGTCCGCGCTCAGATCCCCCGCCTGGGCACCCTCGCTCAGCAGATCGCGGATCAGCCGCAGGCACAACTCCCGCTCCGCCGGGCGCGAGTAATCGTCGCCGAGCAGCTCGGAGAGCTGCCAGACCTCGATGTCGCCCTTCGGCATGCGCACGCCTGTCGCGTCCTCCTGGCCGATCCTCGGTGGGAGTTCAATCCGGTGTTCCCGAGGGGGAGTTGTGCATCGTCCGGCCGGCTACCAGCAGTCGCCGTCGCGCCAGTCGCAGGTGAGCTCGCCGGACAGGTCCAGCGGGGCGCTGCCCGGGAGGACGTAGATGTAGCCGTCCTCCTCCGCCGTGCGCACCACACCCTCTGGGGTGAGGGCCGAGGTCGGGCCCTGCCAGAGCTGCCAGCCGCGCGCCGCGTAGAAGTCGCCGGCCGCGTCGGCGGCGCCGAGCGCGCCCAGGTCGTACGCGCGCCGGATCATCCGCTCCAGCGCCTGCATCATGGCGGCGCCGTGCCCTCGCCCGCGCCGGTCCGCCCGCACGCCGACGCCCTCGACGTAGCCCGCACGCAGCGCCCGTCCGCCGTGCAGCAGCCGCCGCTGAATCACCGACGCGTGCCCGACGACCTCGCCGCTCTCCCATACCAGCGCGTGCACGCCGCCCAGCGCGTGCTCCCAGTCGGGGTCGGTCATGTCGTCGAAGACGTCGTAGAGCAGGGCGCGCGCCGCACCGAGCGCGGCGGTGTCCAGATCCGCGGTGTGAGCGATCTGCAGCTCGATCATGCCTTCAGTGTGGCAGTGGCCCAGTTCTTCAGCGGCTCAGTGTCCAGGGTGACGCTGACAGGGCTGGGCAGACTGACCGTCCGGCCGAACGGGAGGGTCTGGGTCCACTCGTACCGGACGCCGCCCGGTTGGCTGCGGACGGTGATCTCGCAGGCGTCCCGGTCGATCAGCAGGTAGACGGGGATGTTGGTCTCGGCGTACGCCCGGGGCTTCTCCACGCGGTCGCGCTGGTTGGTGTCGGAGTCGTAGGAGGTGACCTCGACGACCATCAGCACCTCGTCGCTGTCGGCCCATTCCCCGTGGCCGACGAAGGCATCAGCATGGGCGAGCGCGCCGTCGGGGAGGGCGCGGCCAGTGCGAGCCGCCTGGACCTTCAACCCCTGCCGGTGCAACCACAGTTCGGGCCGGGACCGGAGACAGCTTCGGGTCAGCCACTCCATGATGCAGCCGTGGTTGCCGTCCGGCTGCTGCTTGACCCCGAGCCTCCCGTTGAGGAACTCAAGGCGCAGGCCCTCGACGGCGCGGGGAGCGACGCGTGCAAGCTCCTCGAACTCCTCAGCCAGCATGGGTGGGTCTCCATGGAGGGTCAGCTCAGGCTGAGGTCGATCTCTGCCGGGAAGGGCACGACCGCCTTCACCGTCCCCGTGAACATCGGGCCGTCGCGGTAGGTGTTGTCCGCCGGATCGAGCACGTAGGTGTACACCAGCGGAACGCGGGTGGCGGACTGCTCGATCCGCCAGTAGAACGGGATCCCGGCCCTGGCGTACTGCTCCACCTTCACGATCCGGTCGGTGGTCTCCGAGCCGGGTGAGACGACCTCCACCACCAGCAGCACGTGCTCGGGGCGCGTCGGTGTGACGTCGATAGTGTCCGCGCGATAGACGACGACATCGGGGCGGCGGTTGTTGAGCGGGACGTCCTGCAGGCGGACGTCGAAGTCGGTGTCGGCGTTCCACTCGGTGCCCGCGGCGGCGTCCAGGGCGTTCGCGAGGATGCGCGCGAGGCGATTGTGCCTCTTGGAAGCACTGGGGCTCACGACGATCATCCCGTCCACGATCTCGATGCCTGCGCACTGCTCCTCGGACCAGGAGTCGTACTGCTCGGCGGTGATCTGGGCGTGCATCCACGCCGGCGCGACCATTTCGGCGGTCATGGCGTACCTCCCTGGACCTGCTCCGCGGGCCTGATGCTGCTCTCGGCTCAGCGTACTGCCCGGGCAGTACATCAACGGGTTCCCCCGAACAGAGGCAGTTGGACGCCGAGCGGTTGCGGTTGCGGCTGGGCAGGGCGCAGGGGTGTCCGGCAGGATGGTCCGGGCCGCCGCTGTGCCGGGGGCGGTTCGAACACTGGGACCCCGCGCTCTCGGTGGCTTCGGCGGCGACCCGCTGACGGGGCGCCATGGGCCATGCCGGATCATGGCGCGGGTGTCGGGGGCGAGGCCCGGCCGACGGAACTGGCCGACGGAATACGAGGAGCGGGACCACGTGATCGGACGGGCGCTGAACGGCCGCTACGAACTCGTCGGCACGCTGGGCGTCGGCGGCATGGCCACCGTGTACCACGGCGTCGACCGGGTGCTCGGGCGGCCGGTGGCGGTCAAGGTGCTCAACGGCGGGCTGGCGGAGGACCCGCGGTTCGCCGAGCGGTTCAGCCGCGAGGCGCAGCACGCCGCGATGCTCGCGCACCCGCGGATCGCCATGGTCTTCGACTCCGGCATGGACGCGGGCTCGGCGTACATCGTCATGGAGCTGATCCGCGGCCGCTCGCTCAGCTCGCTGCTGGCGGAGGGCGGACGGCTGCCGGTCGAGCGCGCGGTGGGCATCGCGGCGGCGGTCTGCGAGGCGCTGGAGGTGGCGCACACGGCGGGGCTGGTGCACCGGGACATCAAGCCCGGGAACATCATGATCACGGACGACGGCGGCGTGAAGGTCGTCGACTTCGGCATCGCCCGGGCCAGCGCGTCCGGCCAGCAGCTGACCCAGACCGCCTCCGTGCTCGGCACCGCCGCCTACCTCTCGCCCGAGCAGGCCACGGCGGCCGAGGTGGACGGCCGGACCGACCTGTACGCGCTGGGGTGCGTACTGGTGGAGATGCTCACCGGCGAGCCGCCGTTCAGCGCGGAGACGCCGGTCGGCATCGCGTTCAAGCAGGTGACCGAGGAGGCCTCGCCAACCGCCTTCCGCCGGCCCGAGGTGCCGCCCGCGCTTGATGCGGTGGTGCTGCGGATGCTGGCCAAGCGGCCCGCGGACCGCCCGGCGAACGCGGCGATGGCCCGGGCCGAGCTGCTCGCCGCGATACCGGTGCCGGGTGCGCAGGACCGCACGTCAGAGCTGCTGAGCGGCCCGATCACGGACCCGGTTGGCGCTCGGACGACCGTCCTGCCCGCCACGCCGTTCCCGGGGTACGACGCACCTCCGCAGCCCCCGTACCGGCCCGCCGCCGGTGCGCCCACCTCCGTGATGGCACCGCTGCCGGCTCACTTCGACGAGGAACCCGTACCGCGCAGATCGCGCCGCGGCCTCGCCCTGGGGCTCGGCGTGGCGGGCCTGGCCGGCGCCGGGCTGCTGGCCGCCCTCGCCTTCTCCGGACCGGCCAGCAGCAGCCCGCAGCCGGCCAAGCCCCCGGCCTCCGCCTCGACCGCCGCTCAGCAGGCGCCGACGACCCCGCCCGCCTCCACGCCCCCGCCCGCCCCGTCTGCCTCCGCCGCCAGGCAGGCGCCGCCGGCCGCGCTCACCGCGCTGCGGGACGAGGTCGCGCAGGAGCCGCTGCCGCCCGACCGGCAGGCGGCGCTGCTGAAGACCCTCGACGCGGCCTCGGCGGCCTGCTCCGCCGGCCATCAGCCGGAGGCGATCACGCAGCTCAAGTCGGCCCAGCGCCAGGTCCGCGACCTGTCGAAGAAGCACGGCGTGGACGGCGGTACGGCAGCCTCCTGGCAGCGCCAGCTCAGCTCGATCATCACCACCCTGGGCGGCGGAAACGCGCCGGCAGCACCCACGGACAACAGCAACAGCAGCAACTCCGGCTACGACAACTCCGGATATGACAACTCCGGCTACGGCAGCGGCGACAACGGCTGAGTCTGAGCCTGATCCGAGGCTCCCGACGCGCCCCCGAACACCCGCCGCGAGGCGTCCTCGCACGCCAGCCGGTGCATCGTGGCGAGCAGCGCGTCGCCCAGCACGGTGCCCAGGACCGCGCCCTCGACCAGGTGGTCGGGGTCGCCGGTCCGGCTGCCCAGTACGGCCAACTCGGCCGCCGCCAGGCGTTCCGCGGCCGTCGCGTACTCGTCCAGCAGGCCTATCAGCTCGTCCTGGCCCAGATCGCGCAGGGTGAGCAGCAGGTGGGCCAGCGCGGCGCCGGCGGGGCTGCCGGGCCGCACCTGCCAGCCGCGCTGCCGCACCCAGGCGTCGGCCTCGGCCAGCGCCAGCTGCCACCGCGGGTCGGCGCAGCCGCTGGACGGCGGGGTGACGGCCTGCTGGGCGACGCCGAGGGTCTCGTGCAGCGACACGTCGGGCGCGTCGATCGAGGCCAGCACGGATCGGGCCGAGGCGATCGAGAGGCCCCCGGTGTCCAGCAGCGCCCGGACCAGTTTCAGCCGGTGGAGGTGCCGTTCGCCGTACTGCGCCTGGTTGGGGCTGGTCAGCTCGCCGGCCGGGAGCAGGCCCTCGCGGAGGTAGTACTTGATCGTGGGCACCGGAATGCCGGCCCGGTTGCTCAGTTCCCCGATGCGCATGGTCCCGGTGCTCCTCTCCCACCCGTGATCGGCGGTGGCCGACAGCCTAGGGCGCCCGGGCCGCGGCCTCCAGTGTGGAAGCATGGCCGCCGAGGGTTTTCCGGGCGGACTGGGGGAGTCGGTATGGGAACGGTCGCGGACGTCCGGGCGGTGGCGCTCTCGCTGCCGCGCACCGAGGAGCACCTGATCCGGGACCAGGTGAAGTTCCGGGTCGGCCGGATCGTCTACCTGGGGTTCTCCCGCGACGAGAGCGTCCTCGGGTTCGCCTTCCCCAAGGAGGAGCGGGACGCGCTGGTGGCGTCCGACCCGGACAGGTTCCTGCCGCCGCGGCCCTCCGACGCGCGCTACAACTGGGTCCAGCTTCGGATGGCGGCGTTCGACGCCGACGAGCTGCGCGAGATCGTCACGGACGCCTGGCGGATGGTGGTGCCGAAGAAGGTCGCCGCCGCGTACGAGGCGGCCCAGTACGGTGAGTTGCCCGACGGACCGTCCTTCGCCCAACTGCGCGCCGCAGCCGAGGTCTTCAACGGGTACGGGAGCGTGGACGCGGGCTGGGAGCGCTGGTCGGCGGCGACCGCCGGCGCGCCCGACCTGTCGCTCCCGGAGCACCGCGAGGCGCTGCACCGCTGGCTCAACTCCTGGGGCTGCCGCCTCCGTTACCCGCGCGAGGGTGAGCCGGACCTGCTCTCGGCCGGCCTCGCCTCCTGGTGGCAGCGCCGCGGCGCGCACCTCCCGGCCGTCCCGCTGTCCAAATTGACGGACCATCAGATCACGGACCTGGCCGACGGATACGCCGAGTTGGCCGCAGTCCCGGTCGCCGGCGGCCGGTCCGCCCGCACGCTCGGACCGACCGCCGCGGCCAAGGCCCTGTACGCGCTGCGCCCGGCCGCCGTGATGCCCTGGGATGCGGCGATCGCCGTCCACCTGCACGGCGCCCGGGACGGCGAGGCCTTCGCGCGGCATCTGCGCTGCGGCCGCGCCTGGGCCCGGGCGGTGCTGGCGGAGTCCGGGCTCGGCGAGCGGGAGTTGCCGGCGGCGGTCGGCCGCCCGAGCGTCCCGCTGGCGAAGGTGCTGGACGACTACCTCTACGTCACCATCACCGCGGGACAGACCCTCTGAACTGCCCTACTGCCGGGTGCCGCAGCCCGGGCAGAACGCGGCGCCGGCCGGCACCACCGCCTGGCAGCCCGTGCACTTGGCCGGGTCGGTGAGCCGGAACCCGCAGCCGGGGCAGAAGGCCGAGCCGTGCGTCTCGTGGCTGCACTGCGGGCAGACCAGCTGCCGCGGCGTCTCCACGTCGTAGCTCTGCGCGTTGCGCTGCCCGGCGGAGTAAGCGCGCTCGCTGACCGCGTCGTTGAGGCCGCGCCGGCGAGCGACCTCCGCCTCGGCGGCGGTGTCGGGCGCGCACCCCAGGCAGAGGCCCTGGGCGCCGTTCCAGCACTTGTCGCAGACGTGCTGGGTGCAGCGGGCGCAGCGGTGGAAGTGCCCCTGCGCGTTGGCTATCGCCCGCTCGAAGGCGGCGTCGCGCGAGCTGCCCCAGGTCGCACCGGCCAGGCCGTCGGCGGCGCTGGTGATGGTGCCGCCGTTGCCCCCCAGCATGCTCCAGGCCGCACCCACCCCCTTGCTGACCCAGCCGGCCGCCCGACCGGTGGTGAACCGCTCGAACGGCGAGCGCCAGGTGTCCTGGCAGCGTGTGCAGTTGAACTCGAACTGGAAGCCCGCACCGGTCCCGTACTGCTCGCACAGGTCCCGGTGGTTGTTGGTGAAGTAGATCTCGCTGCTCACGGGTGTACCCCCACGCGTCCTTTAGGTTCTGCCCAGCCGTACGACGCCGGGTTCGGGCGAGTGGTTCTGGGCTTGGGAAGGGTGACATGAAACGGCGTCGGATGGGAAGCTTCGGCCGGGCTCCACCCACGGGTTGACGGCGCGGGTCAACCCGCAGCTCAACCCCTGTGTCGACGCCGTCACGCAGGGTCCGCAGGATCCTGGGGGCATGGACACCACGATGCTCCGGGCCGCCGCGGCCGGTCGGGCTGGCCGGGGCCGCTCCCGCCTCCCTATGCTGCACAGCATGGCGAGCACAGCGCAGCAGCCGGGCCACGGCCCCGGCCGGTCCCACGCACCGGCCGGACCGATCGCCACCCCGACCCCCGCCACCCCGGTCGGCACCGCGCAGCCCGCCGCCGGCGACAGCGTCCGGCTGGCCGACGCCAGGCTGCGCGTCCAGGAGCGGTACGAGCGCCAGATCCACCGGCTGCGCCCGCTCACCTGGCTGATGCTCGCGGTGATAGCGCTCTGCGCGTGGACCGGCAGCCCGCGCCCCGGCCTGTCCGGCACCGGACTCGCCCTCAGCGTCGGACTGGCCTGCTACGCCGTCCCGCTGATCCTCGCAGCCGCCGGCCGCTGGCCCGCCGACGCGGCCTGGCGGCAGGCGCTGGCCGTGCTGGTCTCGGTCGCGGGTCTCGGGGTCTCCGCGCTGGCGCCATTGGCCGCACTCGGGGACATCCCGGTCTCCGCCGCGGTGATGCTGACCTTCATCTGGCTGGAGTTCCGCCAGGCCGTGGTGATCGGCGGGACGACCACGGCGCTGCTCGCGGTGGTGCTCGTGCTGACCGTCCACAACCCGGTGGCGTCCGTCACCGCGGCCGTGCTGCTCTGCGTGGTGCTGGCCGTCACGGCCGAGCTGATGCGCCGCAGCCGGGAGAGCTCGGCCCGCGCCGAACTGCTGCTGGCCGAGCTGGAGGACGCCCGGGAGGCCGAGACCAGGGCCGCCGCCGGGGCCGAGCGGGCGCGGATCGCCCGCGAGCTGCACGACGTGCTGGCGCAGTCGCTGTCGGCGCTGTCGATCCAGCTGGAGGGCGCGCGCCGACTGGGCGAGCGCGAGCAGGTGTCCGCGCTGCTGCAAGGGGTCATCGACCGCAGCGTCGAGCTGACCCGGGAGGGGCTGAACGAGGCCCGGCAGGCCGTCGGCGCGCTGCGCGGCGACCGGCTCCCAGCGCTGGACGACCTGGCGCAGCTGGTCGAGCGCAGCCGGCGCGATCTGGAACTGGCCATCGGGTTCTCGGTGCTGGGCACGCGGCGGCCCTGCGACCCGGACGCCGGCTTCGCGCTCTACCGCGGGGTGCAGGAGGCGCTGACCAACGCGGCCCGCTACGCGCTCGGCGCGGCCGTCGAGATCGTCCTGGACTACCGTGCGGACGGCATCCTGGTCACGGTCGCCAACGGCCCGGGCGCCGGCGCACCGCCGTCGGCTGCCTCCGGCGGCGGGGGCAACGGGCTGCGCGGGATGCGCGAGCGGATCGAGCGGGTCGGCGGCAGCGCCGAGGCCGGACCGGCGGCCGGGCCCGGCGGCTGGCGGGTCATCATGGCGGTCCCGGCGTGAGCCGGGAACTACAGGACGGGGATGACGAGATGGGCGGGGAGATGGGCGGGGACATGATCCGAGTGGTGATCGCCGACGACCAGCGGGTGACCCGGGACGGGCTCGCCCTCCTGGTGGGCCTCAACGAGGGCATGGCGGTGGTCGCGCTGGCCGGGAACGGCGAGGAGGCGGTCGCCGCCGCGCTGGAACACCGACCGGACGTCGTCCTGATGGACCTGTCGATGCCCGTGATGGACGGCATCGCCGCCACCGCCGCGCTGGCCGAGCAGCTGCCGGGCACCCCCGTCCTGGTGCTGAGCACCTACGCGGACGACGCCTCGATCTTCCCCGCCCTGCGCGCGGGCGCCAAGGGCTACCTGACCAAGGACGTCGGTTCGGAGCGGATCGAGGCCGGCATCCGTGCCGTGCACGCGGGGGAGACCTGGATGGACCCGGTGGTCCAGCAGCGCCTGGTGGCCGCCCTCGCCGGCGGACCCCCGGCCGTGCCGGCCCCCGCCCCCGCCCCTGCTTCGCCCGTCCCCGTGGACGACGGCCTGACGGACCGTGAGCGCGAGGTGCTGCTGCTGATCGCCGAGGGCCTGTCCAACGCCGAGATCGCCCAGCGCCTCTTCCTCGGCCAGGCGACCGTCAAGACCCACATCAACCGGCTCTTCGCCAAGACCGGCGCCCGCGACCGCGCCCAGGCGGTGCGCTACGCCTACCGCGCCGGGATCGTGCCCAGCGACGGCGGCTGACCGGGCCTACGGCCGAGCCCGCCAGGATCGTCCAGGAACTCCAGCACGCCGAGCGCCGCCAGCAGCCCGACCCCGAGCCAGAACACCACCAGATCGGTCGGATAGCTCCAGGTCAGGAACAGCCCGACCACCACGGCCAACGCGGCCCAGCAGAGCCACAGCTTGAACCGGTGGACGAACCGGCCGAGCGGGCCGAGCCGCAGGCCCAGCTGCTGCGCCGTCTGCCGGACCGCGCCGAAGCCCGCCCGCCACAGGCTGCGCACCTGCATGGCGTGCCGGCCGGGGCCGGTCACCCAGCCGCCGAGCGCGGTCAGTACGCCCAGCGCGACCACCGCCCGGACCGTCCCGCGCAGGAAGTGCACGAGCGCGTCGTAGACCGCCCCCGCGGCGGCCTGGTCCACCGTGCTCGGCAGCTTGTCGAGGTAGAGCGCGCGGAAGACGGTCAGCCCGACGGTCAGCAGCCCGGCGCCGACCGCCATCGCGAGCGCGGCGGTGACCAGCGCCCGGCGCCGCCGGACCGACAGCAGCACCCCGGCCGCCGCGCACAGCACGGCCGCCACCGGCAGCCAGTCCCCGGCCAGTTGCAGCACCCGCAGATAGGTCCGGGCCTTGCCGACGGCCGACGACTCGGTCAGCACGAAGCTGGTGTGGATGGTCGGGATCCGCCCGGCGACCGAGAGCCCGCCCGCCACCAGGCGGCTCTTCGCCTGGTCGATCAGCGGCGCCAGGTCGAGGGTGACCGTGTTGCCCTGGATCTGCACGGCACCGCCGCCCTCGCCGGTCAGCGCCTTGTCGACGGCTGCGTGCGCCGCCCGGTTGGCCTGCGTCCAGAGGGCCGCGAACGAGTCGCTGCCCACCACCGAGGCCACCTGGGTGTGCACGAAGCCGGTGAGGCCGTCGGTGACCGCGCTGCCGACCGTGCCGAGCAGCGAGCTGAGCAGTGGCCGGTCGGTCGGCGCCACCTGGTCCAGGAGTGAGCTGATCGGCAGGTAGCCCATGATCGCGGTGGTCGCCCGGTCGGTCACGGCCGCCTGGACAGCCGGGTTCCGGGCCAGCGGGGCCACCGTGGCGACGTACCGGTCGGTGTCGGTGACCTGCGAGTTGACCCAGACGGACAGCACGCCGAGCGGGGTGAGCAGGAAGGCCAGCAGGATCAGCACGGCGGCGAGCAGCGACTGAAGCCGACGCCCGGGGCCGGTCCTGGAGGGGGGCTGCTCCAGGCGCTCGACCCGCTTGCGCAGTTCGACCAGTTCGACCGGTTCGGCCGCCGCCGCGTCGTCCGGCTCGGGACTGGCGCTGCCCATGGGTACCTCCGGTCACGGGTCGATCCGTGCGGGAGCCCGAAGGGTGCCCTGGGACGGATGCGTTTCCGATCAGGAGATACCAGAACAAATCGGACGGCCACTCGAACGACAGAACCCCCGGCCCGTCAGCTGACGGACCGGGGGTTCCGGTCGAGACTGTGCCGCCCGGCAGAAACTCAGGCGGTGGTGTGCGGCTTCGGGACCTCGTCGACCTTGGTGACGGTGACGGGGGCCACGGCCGGGCGGGGCTGCTCGGTCGCGGTCGACTCGGCGGTCGTCGCGTCCGTGCCGTCGGCCGGTGAGCCGTCCTCACGCATGGCCTTGGTCTCGGCCTTCAGGATCCGCATCGACTTGCCGAGGCCGCGTGCCATCTCGGGCAGCTTCTTCGAGCCGAACAGCAGGATGATGACAGCCAGGACCACCAGGAGGTGCCAGGGCTCCAGACCGTTGCGGAACATCCCTGACCACCGGTCCCTTCGGTTTACTCGCCGTTGCATAGCCGGACGGGACCGCCCGACCACGTCAGTATGCCTGGCTCGGCGGGCGAACGTATACACCCGCTGGGAAACGATGGTCAAAGAGCCGGTGAAGTGCGCCGATTCTGCGGATTTCGGTGTTGTGTGGTCTAAACCACTTTCACCCGTACGGGTCAGTGGATCTGCGCTGCCGGGACACCGGTCCGCGTCTCATCTGTCTTCCGGGCTGCCGGTACCGCCGACGTCGGCAGATGACCCATCAGGCGGTTGGCCGTGAACGCGGCGCCGACCATGAAGAGCAGCCCGACCACCGCCGCCACGTGCATGCCATCCGCGAAGGCCGCACGCGTCAGGGTCAGCAGCTCGCCGCCGGCCCGGGCCGGGAGCTGCGCGGCGACGGTGACCGCACCGCCCAGCGTGTCGTGGGCGGCGCGCGCCGCGCCGTCCGGCAGTGCAGCGGGGAGCGAGCCGTTCAGCTGCGAGCGGTAGACCGCGGCGCCGGCCGCGCCGAGCACGGCGATGCCCAGCGAGCTGCCCAGTTCGGAGGCCGTCTCCGACATGGCGGCGGCGGCGCCGGCCCGCTCGGGCGGTGCGGCCGAGACGACCAGGTCGGCGGTGAGCATCATGGTGCCGACGGTCCCGGCGGCGAGCACGCCGGCCGCGACGAGCACCAGGGCGAGCGGGGAGGCCGGGGTCACCAGGGTCATCAGCGCGAAGCCGGCCGCGCCGATCAGGAACCCGCCCGCCATCTGCCGGGCCGGCCGCACCCGGCCGGCCAGCGCCCCGGAGAGCCCGACCGCCGCACCGACCCCCAGGCTCGGCAGCAGCGCCCAGAGCGAGGCGCTGAGCGGGCTCATGCCCTTGACCAGCTGAAGGTACTGGGAGGTGAAGAGGGAGAAGCCCATCATGGCGAACATCGCGACGGTGTTCACCGCGATGGATCCGGAGTAGCTGCGGATGCGGAACAGCTCCAGGTCGATCAGCGGGTGGGCGGCCGTCCGCTGGCGCCGGACGAAGAGCGCGCCGAGGCCGAGGCCGGCGGCCAGCACCAGGGCGGGCGCCGGGCTCCAGCCGTCGACGGCCAGCGTCTTGATGCCGTAGACCACGGGCAGCACGGTCGCGATCGACAGCGCGGCGCCCGGCAGATCAAAGGCACCGCTCTGCGGCGAGCGGTGCTCGGGCAGCAGGAGTGGTCCGACGAGCAGCAGCAGGGCCATCACCGGGACCGAGACCAGGAAGACCGAGCCCCACCAGAAGTGCGCGAGCAGCAGCCCGCCGACCACCGGACCGAGCGTGGCGCCGCCGGTCATCGCGCCGGTCCAGGCGCCGACGGCGAGTTGACGCTGCTTCGGGTCGGGGAACATGTTCCGGATCAGCGCGAGGGTTGAGGGCATCAGGGTGGACCCGGCGACCCCGAGCAGCGCCCGGGCCGCGATCAGCTGCGCGGCGCCGTCGGCGTAGGCGGTCAGCAACGACGCCCCCGTGAAGCCGGCCGCGCCGATCAGCAGCAGGCGCCGTCGGCCGATCCGGTCGCCCAGCGCGCCCATCGGGATCAGCAGCCCGGCCAGCAGGAACGAGTAGATGTCCATGATCCACAGCTGCTGGGTGGCGCTCGGCCGCAGATCGGTGCTGATGAACGGCACGGCGAAGAAGAGCACACCCATGTCCATCGCGAGGACCAGGGTCGGAAGCAGGAGGACGGCGAGGCCCGTCCAGGCGCGGCGGCCGGCGAGGCCGGTGGTTGCGGTCATGGGGGGAACGGTACGGACGTTTGAGACGCTTGTCTAGGACGTCTGTACAAGACGGGTGTCCAAGACGCTTGTGCGGATCTGCCGTAGCATCGGCGCATGGGAAACCGAGAAGCCCTGCTCGCCGGGGCCAAGCGCTGTCTGTACGAGAAGGGCTACGGGCGGACCACCGCGCGGGACATCGCGACCGCCTCGGGCGTCAGCCTGGCCGCGATCGGCTATCACTTCGGGTCCAAGGACGCGCTGATGAACACCGCGCTGATGGACGCGATCGGCGAGTGGGGTGACGCGCTCGGCGCGGCGCTCGCGGACGCCGCGTACGTCCACGCCACACCGGAGGAGCGCTTCGTCGCCAGCTGGGACCGGGTGCTGGAGACCTTCGTGGAGCACCGCGGGCTCTGGGTCGCGCAGTTCGAGATGATGACGCTGCTGGACCAGGCGCCGGAGCTCAGGGAGGCCCTGTCCGGGGTGCAGAAGATGGCCCGGCTGTCCCTCGCCGCGCTCTTCCAGGGCAAGGACGAGGTGCCCGACAACGAGACCGAGCTGAGCCGGGGCATCTTCTACCAGGCGATGCTGGCCGGGCTGGCGGCGCAGTGGCTGGTCGCGCCGGAGCAGGTGCCGAGCGGGCGCGACCTGTTCCGCGGGCTGCAGACCGTCTCGGCGAGCGTGCTGGGCGGCGCCTGACCGACCGCCCTCGCCGAGCGGCCCGGTTCGGACCAGCCCGGGATGCGGGTGGTGCGCCGCTCGCCGATGGTGGACCCATGGCGATCAATCAGAAGTCCTTCGGCGGATTCCAGCCCAACCGCAAGCTGATCGGTGCCGGTCTGCTGCTCGGCGGCGTCGGCGCGGTGGCGGGGCTGCTGGGCACGGTCATGGTCGGTGTCGCGCTGGCCACCGCCGGCCGCGGATGGGTCCGGCAGCTGGAAACGCCGCCGACCGAAAGGGCCGCCCGCGCGTTGCAGCAGGCCCGGGCGGCCTCGCAGGCCGGCCTGGACGCCTGGCGCAGCGGCGCACCGGTGAACTAGGAGGCCAGTTCCGCGGCGACCGCGGCCCGCAGGTCGCGCTTCAGCAGCTTCCCGGTCGGGTTGCGCGGCAGCGGCCCGGTGCGGAACAGCACGTGGGCCGGCACCTTGAACGCCGCCAGGCGGCCGGCCACGTGCGCCCGCAGCTCGTCCGCGTCGGCGTGCGCCCCGGGGCGCAGCAGCACCACGGCGGCGACCTCCTCCCCGAGGACCGGGTGCGGGACGCCCAGCACCGCCACGTCCGCCACCGCCGGGTGGTCGTGCAGGACGCCCTCCACCTCCACGCAGTAGACGTTCTCGCCGCCGCGGATCACCAGGTCCTTGATCCGGTCGACGATGTAGAGCTCGCCGTCCCGCAGGCAGGCCAGGTCGCCGGTGCGGAACCAGCCGTCGGCGAACGCCTCGGCGGTGGCCTGCGGGTTGTTCCAGTAGCCGCGGAAGACCGCCTGCCCGCGCAGGCGCAGCTCGCCGACCTCCCCCTCGGGCAGCGCCGCGCCGGACGGATCCGCGATCCGTACGGACACCGCGGGGGAGGGGCGGCCGATGCTGCCGGGGAACTCGAAGTAGCGGGTGCCCACGCTGGCGATCACGCTGCCGCAGGTCTCGGTCAGCCCGTAGCCGTTGCGGGCCTCCATCCGGCCGGCGAACCGCTCGGCGATCCGCCGGGGCAGCTCCGGCGGTGCGGCGGCGCCACCGGTGCTGATCGTTGCGAGGCTCGGCAGCGACGCCTGCGCGCGGTCGACGGCGTCCAGCAGCCCGAGCGCGGTGGTGGGCACGCCCGTGAACGCGGTGATCTCGTGGCGGGCGATCAGCTCCAGCGCGAGCGCGGGATCCCACTTGCGCAGCAGGACGGCCGTGCCGCCGCTCGCCATCAGCGGGAACAGCGTGGTGAAGGCGGCGACGTGGAAGAACGGCCAGGTCAGCAACGCCGTCTGCGGGGTGGCCTGGGCGGGTTCCCGACCGGCCGTCAGGACGGCGGTGGCGGCGAAGAAGCGCGGGCTCATGGTGGCGGCGCACCAGGCGGACTGGGTGGCGGTCACGCCCTTGGGGCGGCCGGTGGTGCCCGAGGTGTACATGATGGTCGCGTCGTCCTCGGGGGAGACCGCCACCTCGGGGGCCGGCATGCCGTCGGCGGGGGCGGGCAGCCGCTCGTACCGTTCGGTGCCCGGGACGGGGGCGTCGGCGACGCCCACGGTGAGCAGCCAGGGACGGTCCGCGCCGCAGGCGGCGAGCCAGGGTCCGAGCCGCTCGACGCGTTCGGCGTCGGCGACGATCAGGCGGGGCGAGCAGTCGTCCAGCGCATGACCCAGCTCCTCGCCCGACCACCAGGCGTTCAGCGGGACGGCGATCAGCCCGGCCAACTGGGTTGCCCAGAAGGCGACCTGCCACTCGGGCAGGTTGCGCATCGCGATCGCCACCCGGTCGCCCGGGCGCAGCCCGTACCGGTCCAGGCAGCGGTGGGCCAGCGCGGCCGCCGCCGCGTAGTGCTCGGCGTAGCTGTAGCTGTTCTCGCCCAGCACCAGGAACGGCCGGTCGCCGTGCGCCAGGGTGGCTTCCAGGACCTCGCGCAGCACGGCGGGCCCGCTGGTGTAGCGCGGCCCCTGCGGCGTCTCGGTCACCGCGAACGGCGTGCCGGGGGCGGACAGCGCGGCCTGCACCCGGGCGACGACGGCGAGCGAGTGGCTGGACGGTACGGGGCGGGCCATGAACGTCCTCGGGGTGGGCTCTCGGAGGTGGCGGCGGGCTGCCTGGGGGAGCAGCCCACCGCCGTCGGGCGGCCGGTGGAACCGTGGGGGTGGCCGCCCGGGTGCTCGGCCGCTGGTGCCGACCGAGTCTCGAAAGGGGCTACAGGCCCATGGACTTGGCGATGATGGTCTTCATGACCTCGCTGGTGCCGCCGTAGATCCGGAAGACCCGGTTGTCGGTGTAGAGCCGGGCGATCGGGTACTCCAGGATGTATCCGTAACCACCGTGCAGCTGAAGGCACTTGTCGACCACCACCGACGTCGACTCGGTGCAGAAGAGCTTGAGCTCGGCGGCGTCCGCGATCGTCAGCTCACCGGTCTGGTAGAGCTCCAGCGCCTGGTCGACCATGGCCTGCTGGGCCGTCACCTGGGACTGGCAGTCGGCCAGCGTGAACTTGGTGTTCTGGAACTCCGCGACCGTCTGGCCGAAGACCTTGCGGTCCTTGACGTAGGCCAGCGCGAAGCGCACCGCGGCGGCCGCGGCCGCGTAGGCGCCGACGGCGATCGCCAGCCGCTCCTGCACCAGGTTGTGGGCCAGGTAGCTGAACCCCTTGCCCTCCTCGCCGAGCAGGTCCGCCACCGGCACCTTGACGTCGGTGAAGGCCAGTTCGGCGGTGTCGGAGGTGCGCAGGCCGATCTTCTGCAGCTTGCGGCCGACCGAGTAGCCGGGGGACTTGGTGTCCACGCACAGGATCGAGAGTCCGGCCCGGCGGTCGGCCGGGTCGTACGGCGCGGTGCGGGCGACCACCAGCACCAGATCGGCCACCACGCCGCCGGTGATGAAGGTCTTGGCGCCGTTCAGGACGTAGTGGGTGCCGTCCGCCGAGAGCTTGGCGGTGGTGGTGATGCCCGCGAGGTCGGATCCGGCGCCCGGCTCGGTCATCGCGATCGCGGTCATGATGTCGCCCGAGACGAAGCCCGGCAGCCAGCGCTGCTTCTGCTCCTCGTTGGCGTACTCCATGATGTACGGCAGGACCAGGCCGGTGTGCACGCCCGAGGACCCGAAGGTGACGCCCGCCCGGGCGGCCTCCTCGACCACCACGGCCTGGTACTTGAAGCCGGTCTCGCCCGCGCCGCCGTACTCCTCGGGGACCTCGATGCCGAACACGCCCAGCGCGCCGAGCTTGTTGTAGAACGAGCGCGGCGGGTGCCCCTCGGCCTCCCAGCTCTCGTAGACCGGGACGACCTCCTTGGCGATGAACTCCCGAATGGTGCTCCGGAACGCCTCGTGGTCCTCGTTGTAGACGGTACGGCGCACGATGGCGCTCCCTTCGCAGACGGCGCGGTTGGCCAGGGTGATCGTTGGGCCAAGTTAATCCTCGGTAGCCGCGCTGTCCAGAGTGCGCGACCGGTGAGTTCCCTCCAGGTGGAGGGCCCGCAACGGTGGACCTCCGGGCGGCTTATGTGAATCATTGCTAGCAGAACAGACAGGTCGGGTCGGGGCGGCCGAGGAGCCGGGAGGTGCGGATGGCGGAGCAGGCGGCGGCGCGCGGAGCCGCCCGGCGACCCCGGGGACGCCGGGGGCAGATCCTCGCGGTGGCCGCGGAGCAGTTCCACCGCAGCGGATACCACCAGGTCGCGATGGCCGAGGTGGCGGCGGCCGTCGGGATCACCGCGCCGGCGCTCTACCGCCACTACCGGGGCAAGCCGGAGCTGCTGCGCCAGGCCGTCCGTTCCGGGCTCGACCAACTGTCGGTGGCGGTAGCGGGAGTTGCCGAGTCCGCCGGACAACCGGAGGAGCTGGCCCGCGCATTGGCGGGCGTCGCGCTCGACCAGCGGGCGCTCGGGACACTCTGGCAGCGCGACGCCCGGCTTCTGCCGCCCGCCCAACGCGCCGCTCTGCGCCGCACGCTGCGCGCCGACGTCCGGACGGCGGCCGGCCTACTGCTCGCCACCCGCCCGGAACTGCCGTGTGCGGACGTCGAGTTGCTGGTCTGGTCGACGCTGTCGGTCTGCTCCAGCCTGTCGTACCACACCTTCGCGCCGCCCCGGCGCCGCTTCGAGCGGCTGCTTTGCGACCTGGTCCTCGCGCTCTTCTCGGCCTCCTGCGACGGCCGCCCAACTGCCGTCGCCGAGCGCCCGATGGTGCGCGGGGAGGTCGGATCGGTCGGCCGGCGCGAGGAGTTGCTGACCGCGGCCGTCCGACTGTTCCACGAGCGCGGCTTCGACAACGTCACCATCGACAGCCTGGGCGCCGCCGTCGGCATAGCCGGACCGAGCGTCTACCGCCATTTCCCCACCAAGGCAGAGCTGTTGGCCGCCGCCCTGGTCCGCTGCCGGGAACGCCTCTGGCACGAGGTCTCCGCCGCGCTCGCCGCCGCCAGCGGTCCGGCCGAGGCGCTGGAACGCGGCCTCGACGCCTACGTCGACTACGCCCGCCGCAACCACCACTACCTGGGTGCCATGGTGAGCGAGACCGACCGCCTGCCCGCCCCCGAGCGCAAGGCCGCTCTCGACTTCCGCCGCGACTTCCTGCGCGTCTGGGTCGGCCTCCTCCAACAGGTCCGCCCCGGCTACGACAACGCCGAGGCCCGGATCCGGGTCCACGCGATGTTCGCGGTCGTCAACGACGGCGTCCGCAACCCCGCCCACACGGCCCGTCCTGACCTGGGGGTGTGTCTGACCCTGCTCGCCCGCAGGGTGCTGGGGCTGGACTGCTGACGCATCAAATGACTGGCGGTGGGATGATCGCCACCGTCACAATGCGCTGCTGTCGGCAGCTTGCCAATCCGGGGGAACCCACATCTTGAGACTTCGCCACGTCGCCGGCCTCTCCGCCGCGACCGCCCTCACCCTGCTCGGCCTGCCCGCGATACCCGCGGCCGCCGACGCGGTGACCACCCTGTACGTCAACAACGCGGGCGGGAACTGCAGCGACGCCGGCAACGGCACTCAGGCGCTGCCCTACTGCACGATCTCGGCGGCGGCAAAGGTCGTCCAGCCGGGCCAGACCGTCCAGGTCGCGCCGAGCAGGTTCGGCTACTCGGAGCAGGTCGACCTCACCCACTCGGGCACGCCGGCCCAGCCGATCACGTTCGTGGGCGGTGCAGCTCCGGGCGGCAGTAACGGGGCTTCCATCCGGGGCGCCGGCATGACGCCCGGCGCGCATGCGCTGGGCATCAACGGCCTGCACGACGTCACGGTCACCGGATTCACCTTCGACGTGGGGACGTCGGTCGCGGTGCTCGACTCCAGTCGGATCACCGTCGACAACAGCTACGCCGTGGGCACCGTGGCCGTCTCCGGGCAGAGCGACCACGTGTCGATCACCCGAAACAGGATGCTGGACGTGGCCGTCTCGGCCGGGGTCCAGTCCACGGTGATCAGCACCAACGAGATCGACGACCCCAGCGTCGCGATCACCGCGGTCGATGCCCCCGGGACCGTCGTCACCAACAACACGATCTCCTACCAGTGCTACGGAGGTGTCTCCCTCACCGGCGCCTCGACGGGCTCCACGGTGGAGAACAACATCGTCGTCGGTACGCAGGCCAGCTGCCCGTCCGGCACCTCGGGGAACCTGATCTCGCTCTCCGCCGACTCCGTCGCGCAGAGCAAGGTGGACTACAACATCGTCCACCCGGCGTCCGGCCAGTCCGCCTACAACTGGGCGGGAGCGGCCTACAGTTCGCCGGCGGCCCTGCAGAGTGCCACCGGTCAGGGCGCTCACGACCTCGACGAAGCCGTGCAGTTCGAACCCGCCACCTACCCGCGCGTCCTCATCGCCAAGGACGGTTCCGCGGCGATCGACTCCGCCGACCCGCAGGCCCCGGGCATCCTCGACACCGATCTGCTCGGCCACAAGGCCGTTGACGACCCGAACGTGGCCAACACCGGTCCGGGTGGGAGCTTCCGTGACCGCGGCGCCGCCGAGTTCCTGGGTCTGACGTCGGCGGGCTTGGAGTTGCTGGAGCCGTACCTTCCCTACCAGGGCCCCACCCCGCTGGTGGTGTCGATGCAGGCGTCGGCGACCGACCGCTGGAACAGCAAGCTGACCTACAGCTTCGACTTCGGTGACGGCAGCGCGCCGGTCGTCACGACCGACGCGATCGTCACCCACACCTACCTCACCACGGGCGGCTACCGGCCCTCCGTCACCGTCACGGACGGGCTCGGCGGATCGCTGACGGGGACCGTGACGTCGACGCCTTCCCCGGTCAAGGTGACCGAGCCGGGATCGCTGGCCGCGAGTGTGACCGTGACTCCCGGTGGCGTGCCGCTCGGCTACCACTTCGTGGCGACGACCACCGGTCCCTGGGCCGTGGACAGCTACCAGTGGACCTTCGGTGACGGCAGCACAGCCACCGGCGCCACCGCTGACCACACCTACCAGAAGGCCGGCAGCTACAACGCCACCCTGACCGCCCTCGACGAGGACGAGCACACGGTGACCGTCCAGCAGACCGTGCAGGTCGCCCTCCAGCCCGCCGGCTACGTCCCGGTCGCGCCCACCCGGCTGGTGGACACCCGCAACATCGCCGGCGGCCGCCTCGCTCCGAACAGCGCGATGCTGGTCGCGACGCATGTGCCCGCCTCCGCCACCGCCGTGGTGCTCAACGTCACCGCGACCGGCGCGAGCGACTCCACCCACATCGACGTGGCGCCCACCGAGGAGTCCAGCACGTCGACCCTGAACCTCGTCCCGGGGCAGACGGTCGCCAACCTGGCCACCGTGGCGGTCGATCCGAACGGCAACGTCTCCGTCCGCAACAACAGCGGCTCGGTGGACGTCGTCGTCGACCTCTTCGGCTACTACGCGCCCGCCACCGCCGACAGGTTCACCACCACTGCCCCCACCCGTCTGCTCGACACCCGCAACGGCTCCGGCACGCCGCTCGGGTCGGGGGCCGTCACCACCGTGCAGGTGGCCGGGGTGAACGGGGTGCCGGCCGACGCGACGGCGGCCGTGTTCAACCTGACCGCCACCGAGCCCGACACCGACGGCTACCTCGCCGCCTACGCGGACGGCGCCGCCCGGCCGGGCACCAGCAACGTCAACTTCACCCGGGGCCAGACCGTGCCGAACCAGGCCATCGTGCCGATCGGCGCCGACGGCAAGGTGGCGATCTACAACTTCGCCGGCCACACCCAGGTGGTCGCCGACCTCTTCGGCTACTACAGCCCGGAGGGCAAGGGGCTCTTCACGCCGGTCGCCCCGACCCGCCTGGTGGACACCCGCAACGGCGCCGGTACCAAGGTCGGGCCCGGCAGCTGGCTCCCGGTCAGCGCGGCCGTCCCGTTCGGGGTCCCGGCGAACGCCACCGCGGCGGTGCTCAACGTGACCGCCACCGAGCCCGACACGGCGAGCTACCTCGCGGTCCGCGCCGACGGCTCGGGCACCCCGGGGACCAGCAACCTCAACCTGGTGCCGGGGCAGACGGTCGCCAACCACGTCTTCACCGGGCTCGACGCCAAGGGCGGCTTCGCGGTCTACAACCTCGCCGGGAACACCCACGTGATCGCCGACCTGTTCGGGTTCTTCACCGACAACTGAGCATCACGCACCCCCGAAACCCCTGGGCCCTGTCCGGTCGGCACTGACCGGACAGGGCCCAGGTCTGTCCCGGGGGACGGCCTACTCCGCCGGGTCGACCAGCCGGTGCCCGTCGGTCAGCAGCCCGGCGCGCTTCACCGTGCGGATCACCGGTGTCAGCTCGACCTTCTGGATCGCGGGCAGCGAGCCGACCTTGCCGGTGAGGAACTCGTAGAGCTCGTCGGTGTCGCGGCACAGCACGACGGCGACCAGGTTGGCCGAGCCGGTCACGGCGGCGGCGAACGGGACGCCCGGGTGCGCGGCCAGCGCGGCGCCCGCGGCGGGGAGGTCGGCGGGGGCGACCGTGGCCCACAGGGTGGCCTGGGTGGGGAAGCCGAGCAGCGCCGGGTCGATCTCGACGTCGAAGAAGAGCGCGCCGGTGTCGTGGAGGTGCTCCAGGCGGCGGCGGGCTGTGGACTCGGAGAGCCCGGTGGCGCGGGCCAGCTCCGGGTAGCCGACCCGGCCGTCCCTGGCCAGCGCGGCGAAGAGCGCGAGGTCGGTGGCGTCCAGCTGGACCTGTCCGTGGCCGGGCTGCCCGACGTGTTCCAGGGCGGTCACCTGCTGCGGGGTCAGCCGGTCCAGGCCCAGCCAGCGCGAGGGGCCGCCGACGAAGACCCGCAGCACGGTGTGCGCGGTCACCGCGGTGACCCGCTGGGTGCGCGGGAGCTTGTGCAGCAGCAGGGCGTCGCGGTCCTCCCGGGTGCGCGCCCGGGTGACGCAGTTGACCTCGGTGCCACCGGAGTTGAGGGTGACCCAGGCGATGTCGGGGCGGCGGGCCAGCGCGTCCGCGACGGCCACGGCGGCGTCCGGGGTGCACTGCAGTCGCAGCCAGGACTCCAGCAGCCCGACCCGGTGGCCGACCGGCAGCCCGACCACCCGGATCAGCCCGGCGGTGCGCAGCCGGCGGTAGCGGCGGATCACCGTCTGGTCCGAGACGTCCAGGACGGCGGCGATCCGGCTGAAGGGGGCGCGCCCGTCGATCAGCAGGGCCTGCACCAGCTGGTGGTCGAGATCATCGAGTTCTGTCATCGTCTGGCCAGCTTATGTCGGAATCCGGCGCTGCGGGCGGCCTGGATAGAGAAGTCAGTCGGTGCGGTGCGACCTTCAGGGGGACGAAACCAACTCGACCGAACGGAGAAGTCCGATGCGCAAGTGGCTGCCGCTGACCGCGGTGTGCCTGGGGGCGTTCATGCTGCTGGTGGACGTCACCATCGTGACCGTCGCCCTGCCGGACATGGCCAGGAGCCTGCACACCTCCTTCGCCGACCTCCAGTGGGTGATGGACATCTACGCCCTGGCCCTGGCAGCGCTGCTGCTCGGCGCCGGGTCGCTGGCCGACCTGGCCGGGCGGCGCAAGGTCTACCTGGCCGGCCTGGTGCTCTTCGCCGCCGCCTCACTGGCCTGCGGGCTGGCAACCGGCCCGGCCGTGCTGATCGCCTGCCGCGGTCTTCAGGGCATCGGCGGCGCGGCCATGTACGCCACCACGATGGCGCTGCTGAGCAGTTCCTACCAGGGCAGGGACCGCGGGATCGCGTTCGGCGTCTGGGGCGCGGTGAACGGCGCCGCGGCGGCGGCCGGCCCGGTGCTGGGCGGCCTGCTCACCCAGCACCTGGACTGGCGCTGGATCTTCTACGTCAACCTGCCGGTCAGCGCGCTGGCCGTGTTCGTGACGCTTCGCTACGTCGGCGAGTCGCGCAACCCGCACGCCAAGGGCGTCGACGTGCCCGGCATGGCCGCCTTCACGCTGGCGGCCGGCGCGGTCACCTACGCGCTGATCCGGGTCGGTGACAACGGCTGGACCTCCACCACCACGCTGGGCCTGTTCGCGCTCGGCGCGCTCGCCCTGCTGGCGTTCGTCCTGGTGGAGCGGCGCAGCAGCCGTCCGATGCTGGACCTGGCGCTGTTCCGTAGCCCGTCCTTCGTCGGCATCATGCTCGGCGGCCTGCTGCTCTCCGGCGCTGCCTTCTCCTACCTGGTGTACGCCTCACTCTGGCTGCAGTCGGTGCGCGGGATGGGACCGGTGACGGCCGGTCTGGCGTTCCTGCCGATGAGCATCGCGGCCTTCCTGGTGTCGGCGGCGGCCGGCCGGCTGCTGCACGGCGCCTCGCCCCGGTTGACCATCGGGATCGGCATGCTGCTGATCGGCGCGGGCGCGCTGCTTCAGGCCATGGTCGGTGCGGGGTCGAGCTGGACGGTGCTGCTGCCCGGCCTGGCGCTGGCCGGTGTCGGCGTGGGTCTGGCGACGCCCTCGCTGGCGGCCACCGCGATGGCCGCGGTACCGGCGGAGCGCGGCGGGATGGCGGCCGGTGCCGTCAACACCGCGCGCCAGCTGGGCAATGCGCTGGGGATCGCGGTGCTGGGCGCCGTCTTCCAGGACAAGGTGCTGGCCGCGCTGCGTGCCTCGGCGACCGCGCTCGCGGACCCGAGGACGACCGCGGACGCGCTGACCGGTGGCCGGGCGGCGGCCGTGATCGCCCGCACCGCACCCGGGCAGCGGGCGGCGGTGTCGCAGCTGGTGCACGAGGTGTTCGCGGCCGGACTGCGCCAGACCTTCCTGGTGGCGGGCGCGATGGGTCTGCTGGGCGGGGTGGTCGTCCTGCTGCTGGTCCGCCGCCCGGCCGCTCCTGCGGGTGTGCCGAAGGGCGGACCTCGTCAGGCCCGCCCTTCTCAGAAGCCGGTGACGGCTCAGGAGGCGATCAGCGGGTAGTGCACCGTGTGGCGGAAGTTGAGGTTGCCCTGCACGGCGCCCACGCCGCCCGAGTTGCCGGCCACGGCGGTGGTGTTGTTCTGGTTGCTGCCGCCGGAGCCGGTGGCGGTCTGCTGCGAGGAGTTGCCGTTGCCGGTCACGCTGCCGACCACGTTGCCGGAGCCCCAGTTGCTGACGATGCTGCTGTTGGATCCGTTGTCGGATCCGGCGGAGTTGTCGGCCTGGGCGGTGCCGATGCCGATGACGAGAAAGGCACCGAGGGCGGTGAGGGCGGTGAGTGCACGGGTACGGGACACGATGGTCTCCCTAGTTCTGCTGAGGTTGCGAGTGTGGCGCTCCCGGGGTGGCCGCCCCGGCCGCGCCGTTGTCTGACGTCGCACCAGCAGCATCCACCAGCGGATCGGTCGACTTCCACGGATTTCGGGGCGATTCGCTCAATCGTGTCAAATGGGTGAGAAGGCCGCCGTCCCAGGTTTGCGCCACGCCCCCGGGGGAAGCCCGCAGCCCCGTCCGTGGGGACCTGGGGAAAGCGCTGGTCCCAGGTTTGTCGTACTGGCAGACTGGGGCCTCATGTCTGAAGGTCACGAGCCAGACCGCACTCCGGGCGGCACACCGGGCACGCCGCCGAACCTGCGCACCACCGAGGTCGACCTCGGCGGCCTGGTGAGCGTCCTCGCCACGCACCTCTACTCCACGCCGCTGGTCGCGCTGCGCGAACTCGTGCAGAACGCGCACGACTCGCACACCCGCAGAAGGCTGGAGGACCCGGACGGCGCCGCCGGCCACACCCCCGAGATCCGGGTGCGCGCCGGAGCCCGCAGCGTGGCGATCGAGGACACCGGGGCGGGCCTGACCGAGCCGGAGATCCACGCCTACCTGGCCACCGTCGGCACCGGCTACACCCGGCTGCTGCGTGAGGTGACCGGCAGCGAGGAGCTGATCGGCGCCTTCGGCCTCGGCTTCCTCTCCGCCTTCTCGGTGGCCGACGAGGTCACCGTCACCACCACCTCGCACCGCGAGCCCGCGCAGGGCCACCGCTACCGCAGCCGCGGCGGCGAGCAGTACAGCGTCGAGCCGGTCGCGCCGCGGCGCACCCCGGGGACCGTCGTCGAACTGGCCCTGAAGGCCGAGCACGCGCACCTCGCCGACGAGCAGGCTCTGCGCGAAGTGCTGGGCCGCTACTGCGTCCTGCTGAGCGTGCCGGTCTACGTCGGCGACGACGAGAAGCCGGTCAACGCGATCCCGGTGCCCTGGCGCGAGCCCGTCCCGACGACCGGTCTGTACGCGGCGCGGATGGACTTCGCGGCCGCCTTCGGCCGCCGCTTCGCCCCGCTCACCGCGTTCCCGCTCAACCCGGCCGACGAGGGCGCCGACAGCGTCGGCCTGCTCTGGGTGCAGGACGGCGGCACGTACGGCAGCAGCGACAACCGCGACCTGGCCGTCTACCTGCGCGGCATGCTGCTCGCCGACGACGCCCGTGACCTGCTGCCGAGTTGGGCCGGTTTCATCGGCGGTGTGGTCGAGTCCAACCGGCTCACCCCGACCGCCAGCCGCGAGGACCTCCAGCGCGACGAGCACTATCGGGCGCTGCAACAGGAGTTGACCGACGCGATCGTCAACGGCCTGTACGAGACAGCCCGTTTGTACCCCAGCGCCTGGCGCCGGATCCTGGCCCGGCACGGGCAGGACCTGCTCGGCGCGGCGCTCTGCGACGACCGGCTCTTCACGCTGCTCGCCGACGACGTCCCGGTCCCCACCTCGCAGGGCGATCTGACGGCGGGTGCGCTGCGGGCCGCGGGCAACGGCGCGGTGCACGTCGCGCTCGGCTCCGGCGGCGGGTTCGAGGAGATGCTCTACCGGGCCATGCAGGTCCCGATCGCGCGCGGCGACCGCTACGCGGTGCTGCCCTTCCTGCGCCGCTACGCGCAGCTGCGGGACTGCCGGATCGTCGAGTTGGGCGCCGAGAGCGGCAATCGCGAGCTGTTCCGCGACCCGGAGACGCCGCTGCCGGCCGAGGAGGAGGCCTGGCTCGCCGCCGCGCTGGCCGAGGAGGGCGAGCAGCTGGTGCCCGCCAGGTTCGATCCGCCCGGCCTGCCGCTGGTGCTGGTGCCCGACCGCGAGGCCGAGTTGAAGGCCAGGATCGAGGACGACGCGGCGGACGCCCGGATCCCGTCCGCCGCCCTGCGGCTGGCCCGCGCCTTCACCGCCCGTACGGACGGCACGGTCAAGGCGCGGCTCTACCTCAACACCGCCTCGCCCGCGGTGCGCGACCTGCTGGCGGCCTACCGGTCGGGCCACACCGGCAGCGCCACGGCGGCCGGCCTGCTGCGCTCGCTCAAGGTGATCATGGCCGCGGCGGCCGGCTCGGCCGGCGGCGACCTCGCGGCCGCCCTGGCCGGGGTGGGCACCGCGGTGGCGGCGCTGACCGCTCCTTCTGACGCATTGTCAGTGGGGTTCGGCACACTGTTCGCGAGCGACGAACCAGGGCTGGACGAACGAGGGGAGGGCGGCCGATGACCACGGACGTCTGGGGCTGGGTCCACGACACGCATGCCCGGCTGGCCGAGGACGGCCAGCACCGGCTGGCCACCGCTCTCGCCGAGATCGCCGGCCACGCCGTCGACGGGCGCAACGACCAGCTCGACGCGATGTTCCCGGAGGCGCTGGCCTCGGCCCGCGCCCTCGGCCTGCCCTGGGCCGAGGTCTTCCTGCGGCACTGGCGGCTGCAGAACCTGCTGAACAAGCGCCACCAGGGTGAGCAGGCGATGGCCGAGGCGGTCTCGCTGCTGGAGTTCGCGCACCGCGAGGAGACCGCCGCCTGCCCGCAGTCGGTCTGCGCGGTGCAGGACTTCACCATCTGCCACGCCAACATCGACGGCCCCGGCTACGTCCCCGAGCGGCTCGCCGTGCTGGAGGAGGCGCTGGAGCGCGTCGAGCCGGCCCGGGCCTGCTTCGACTGCCTCTCCCGCGAGTACGCCGACACGCTGGAGGACGACGGCCGCGCCGAAGCCGCGCTCGTCCACCTGGACCGCGCGCAGAGCCGGATCCAGGCCGCCGGCGAGCGTGTCTCGCTGGCCTTCGGGCACGGCCGCGCCTCCGCGCTGTACCGGCTCGGCCGGTACGAGGAGGTGCTCACCGCGCTGGACACCGCCGAGCAGGCGTACGTCGCCGCCCGCAACGTCCTGGACGACGACGACCGCCGCAAGCTCGGCGTCCACCGAGCCCGCGCGCTGGCCGCGCTCGGCCGCTGGGACCAGGCGCTGGAGCAGCTGCCGCCGGCCGAGGAGGCCGACGCCTTCGCGGACGTCCGGCACCGCTGGGCCGACGCGGTGGAGCGCCTGGTCGCCGCCGACCGGTACCCCAACGACGTCCGCCTCGGTGTCCGGCTGGCCGGCTGGGTCTCCTACCTGGACGCCGCGGGTTCGCACCGCCCGTGCCTCGAACTGGCGCTGGTGGCCGGCCGGTTGGCGGTCCTTCGGGGTGCCGGTGCGGTGGCGCTCGCGCTGGTCGCCACCGGCGAGCGCAAGCTCACCGGGCTGCGCCGCACGGACGGTGTGGCCGAGCAGCTCGCCGAGCTGCGCAGCGCCGCGCTGGCGCTGGGCACCCCCGAACTGCCGGTGCCGGCCGGTGAGCTGGCCGACTGGCTGGCCGCCCGTCCCGAGACGGCCGAGCAGGACCCGGAGGGCGACGCGGACCTGCTGACCGCCGCCTGGGCGGTGGTCGGGCGAGAGCCCGCCGCCGACCCGGCCCCGGCCACCGACCTGCTGCTGCACCTGGCCGGGCTGCTCGCCTCGCTCGGCCACGAGCACGCCTCGGCCGAGCTGCTCTGGGCCCGCCTGGAGCAGGACCCGGGCCACCAGCAGCTGACCGGCATGCTCGGCTCGGTGCTGATCGAGGCCCGCGACGACGAGGGCATCCGCCGCCTGGCCGACCTGCTGGCCGAGCGCAGCCCGGGCGACGCGCACTGGATCCGGGCCCGCTGGGCAATCGCTCAGAGCCGCTGGGCGGAGGCCGTCGAGCAGTGCGAGGCGCTGCTCGCCCTGGAGCCGGACCGGATCAACCCGCGCCGGCTGGGTGCGGCCGCCGCCACCGAGCTCGGCGACCACGTCGCCGCCCAGCGGTTCTTCGAGGAGCTGCTGGAGCACGCGCTGCCGACCGACGGCACCCCGCCCGATCAGCAGTACCGGACGGTTCAGGAGTCCGACCTCTGGCACCTGCTGACCGCCGCCACCGCCAACCGCGACTGGCAGGCGGTGCGCGCCGCCGGGGCCCGGCTGGGCATCGAGTTCGACCAGCCCGACGGCCCGGTCGAGGAGGAGTGGCAGCTCGTCACCGTGCGGGCACGGCGCACCAACGGCGCGAACACCGATCTCCCCGCCGTCCGCACCGGCCCGGCCACCGCACGGCTGCTGCCGGTGCTGGGCGAGGACGTCCCGCTCAACCACCGGGACGTGGTGGTCTTCGCCCCCGCCCTCCTGGAGCACCCGCCGGCCGAGGACGCGCCGCAGGAGGAGCAGGAGCGCTGGCGGCCGACCTTCGAGCTGCTCACCCTGCTCGACCCGGCCGGGTACACCACGTACTGGTTGGACGGCGGCTGGCCCGGCTCGGAGGCCTGGGGCGCCTTCCGCGCCGCGCTGAGCGAGGCCGGGTACGGAGTCTGGGCGTACAGCGGCAGCCAGTACATGATCACCGACCCCGACTCCTCCGAGGAGGACGGCGAGCTGCCCGGGATCTACGCGGCCCTCGGCGTTCCGCCGACCGCCTCCGCCGCCGAGGCGGACGCGCTGCTGCACAAGCTGACCGGGCCGTGGGAGCACCCGCTGTCCTGGCTGGAGCTGGCCAAGGCGGCGGGCGCGGACCCGGCCCGGCACGAGGAGGTCGTCGACCGCTACGGCCTCTGACCCGCGACCGGTGCTTTGCCAATGCTTTACCATCACATGGTCAAGCCTTGGCGTGCGAGGTGCTGCCGCGAGGCCCGAGACCACCCCGGAGCGCGCCCACCGTGACCACCCTCGCCCTCGGCCCGTCCTGGCTCGATCCGACCACGCTGATCTCCGGCTTCGGACTGCTCGGCATCCTGGCCGTCGTGTTCGCCGAGTCGGGTCTGCTGATCGGGTTCTTCCTGCCCGGCGACTCGCTGCTCTTCACCACCGGCCTGCTGGTGGCCCACGGCCAGTACCTCACCCAGCCGCTCTGGCTGGTCTGCCTGCTGGTGGTCGCCGCCGCGATCGCCGGGGACCAGGTCGGCTACCTCTTCGGGCGGCGGGTCGGGCCCGGCCTGTTCCGGCGCGGGGACGCGCGGTTGTTCCGGCAGGAGAACGTCGAGAAGGCGAGCGCGTTCTTCGAGCGGCACGGTCCGAAGGCCATCGTGCTGGCCCGCTTCGTGCCGATCGTGCGGACGTTTCTGCCGATCGTCGCCGGGGTCAGCCGGATGAACTACCGGACCTTCCTGATCTTCAACGCGGCCGGCGGCCTGCTGTGGGGCGGCGGGGTGACGGTGCTCGGGTACTTCCTGGGCCAGGTGGCGTTCGTCCGCGACCACATCGATCTGATCCTGGTGGCGATCGTGCTGGTGTCGGTGCTGCCGGTCGCCTTCGAGCTGCTGCGCGCCCGCCGGGCGGCCTCCAGTCGTGCCGGGTGACGCGGTCGGGCTCGGCAGCCGTATTGTCTGCTCTCCGGACAGTCCGTCCGGTCGATTTTCGCCGCCGGCCTCGGCCGACCCGTACATGTGCGTCCGCGGTCGCCGTCAGGCAAGGTGGAGGCGAAGATCATGAGCGGTGGCGGGTCCACCCTTGGGTGGTGAGGAGCGGCAGTGCCTAAGCGGGGCCGACCGGGCGGCAGCGGAAGCGATACACCCGAAGTGGCCGACGACCCGGTCCAGGCCGTCCCACTTCCCGTCCCCACCGAGGCGCCTGAGCCCGAGTCCGAGTCCGCGCCCACCCCCGTGCTGCCCGCCGACGCGCCGCCCACCGAGGGCCTGCTCGGCCACCCCGTCCCGCCCGCCGACCAGGTCCCGGTCATCCCGTTCGCGCCGCCGCCGGTGGAGACCGCCGGCCTGCTCGGGCACCCGGCCGAGACCACCGAGCGGCTCGACCTGCTCGGCGCCGGCTCCGACGACACGCTCACCCCCGAGGTCTGGCGCGCCGTCGGCTACAGCCCGCCGACCGGCCTGGCCGTCCCCAGCCTGCGCGCCGGTGCCCCGGGCGCCGGCCCCTGGCCGGACCGGATGCGCACCCTGCTGCGCACCCCGATGTCCGAGCGCCCCGCCTTCGAACGCACCCCGCGCGAGCCGAAGCCCGAGGCCACCGCCCGGAACGTCCCGCGGATCCTCGACCTCACCCTGCGGATCGGCGAGCTGCTGCTCGCCAGCGGCGAGAGCGCCGAGGACGCCGAGGCGGCCATGCTCGGCGTCACGCACGCCTACGACCTGGACCGCTGCGAGCCGCAGGTCACCTTCACGCTGATCTCGATCTCCTACCAGCCGTCGCTGGTCGAGCCGCCGGTCACGGCGGCCCGGGTGGTCCGCCGCCGCACCTCCGACTACACCCGGCTGGCCGCGGTCTACCGGCTGGTCGCCGACATCACGGCCGAGAAGATCACGGTCAACGACGCCTACCGCCGGCTCGCCGTGATCCGCCGCAACCGCCACCCCTACCCGGTCTGGCTGATCTCGCTGACCACCGGACTGCTGGCCGGCGCGGCCACTTTCCTGGTCGGCGGTCAGATCGACGCCAAGGCCTGGCTGGTCTTCGTCAACGCCTTCATCGGCGCCGTCATCGGCGACCGGCTGGCCTCCCTGGTGGCCAGCCGCGGACTGCCGGAGTTCTACCAGTTCGTGCTCGCCGCGATGCCCGCCGCCGCCACCGGCATCGTCCTCTCGCTGCACGAGGCCGGACTGCGCGGCTCGGTGGCGATCACCGGTGGCCTGTTCGCGCTGCTGCCGGGACGCGCGCTGGTCGCGGCCGTCCAGGACGGTCTGACCGGCTTCTACATCACCGCCGCCGCCCGGCTGCTGGAAGTCGTCTACCTGGTGGCGGGCATCGTGATCGGCGTGATGCTGATCCTCTACGTCGGGGTCAGCTTCGACGCCCACCTCAGACCCGACGAGTCGCTGATCGGGTACTACAACCCGCCGATCCAGCTGCTCGCCGCGATGTTCCTCACGCTGGCCTTCGCGATGCTGCTGCAGACCGACCGCCGCACCCTGCCGATGGTCACCCTGAACAGCGGCATCGGCTGGTCCGTCTACGGCGTGCTGGTCTACAACGCCCACGTCTCGCCGATCCTGGCCACCGGGATAGCGGCCGGAGTGGTCGGCCTCTTCGGCCAGCTGATGGCCCGCTACCGCTCGGCCTCCGCGCTGCCGTACATGACCGCCGCCCTCGGCCCGCTGATGCCCGGTTCGGCGCTCTACCTCGGGATGCTCGCCTTCGCCCAGGGCCACTCCTCGGCCGGACTGGTCTCGATCAGCCGGGCGGCGGCGCTGGCCATGGCGCTGGCGATCGGGGTGAACCTCGGAGGCGAGGTGGCCCGGCTCTTCATGAAGGTCCCCGGCCTCGGCACGGAGGGCCGCCTCGCGCCCTACCTCGCCGCGCCCCGCCGTGCGGCGAAACGTACCCGGGGCTTCTGACCGGACGTTAGAGCCTGTGTCTGCCGTACCAACGCGAGGACGTACCGCCCATGCACCTTCCCGACCTGGTGGAGAGCTACCGCGACCACATCGTGGTGCCGCACAAGCAGCCGCTGTTCCTCCTGCTGGTCGGGTTCATCAGCTCCTTCGTCCTGATCCGGGTCAGCGTGCGGCTGATCCGGGCCCAGGTCCGCTGGTGGCCGGGAAACTTCACGCCCGGCGGCCTGCACATCCACCACATGGTCTTCGGCGTCGGCTGCCTGCTGGTGGCCGGCATCGGCGTCTTCGCGACCAGCGGCGGGCACCCCTGGATCGACTGGTTCGGGCTGCTCTTCGGGGTGGGCTGCGGGCTGGTGCTCGACGAGTTCGCGCTGATCCTGCACCTGGAGGACGTCTACTGGAGTGAGCAGGGCCGCAAGTCGGTGGACGCGGTGATCCTCGGCATCCTGGTGACCGCGCTGCTGCTGACCGGCTACGTCCCGCTCGGCGTGGTGCCCGGGCAGTCGTCCTCGGACTGGTTCGGCCGCTGGGGCCCGTTCGCGCTGATCGCGGTCAACGCGGTGATGTCGATCGTCGCGCTGGTGAAGGGCAAGCTCTGGACCGGGCTGCTCGGCATCATGGTGCCCGGCCTCTCCTGGCTCGGCGCCGTCCGCCTCGCCCGGCCCTCCAGCCCCTGGGCGCGCTGGCGGTACGCGGACCGGCCGCGCCGCCGGGCCCGCGCGCTGCGCCGTGAACGGCTGCTGCACCGGCGCGCGGACCTGGTCCGCAGGTGGGTCTTCGACCTCATCGCCGGGGCTCCCGACAAGGTCCCGGCGCACCACGCCGCGACCCACCGGGTCGCCGAACGGATGGCGGCCCGCGCCACCGCCCACCTCGACGCCCGTACGGCCGGCGCCGCCGAACGCGGCCCCGAGCACCGCCGCCGCACCGTCCAGGCCGGCCGGGCCCGCCCGTACGGGACCCGGGCGCCGCGCAGGCTGCCCTGACGTCCTGTCCCCAATCTCACCCGCTCGGCGGCATGGGGTTGGCATTGACGGATCGTCATGTTTGAGAATATTACGTCGAGTGACTGAATTGTCACGTCATGGGATATTTGGCTGATCGTCAGACGGAGAGGCATCTCTCGTGGCACGCAGGCTCCTTCCCGCTCTCCTCCTGGTGCTGACCACCCTGGTCGGGCCCGCCCTGGGACCCGCCACGGCCGTCGCCGGGCCCGTTCCGAGCCGCATGCCGCACGCCGCCCTTCCCGTGGACGACCCAGCCGACGGGACCTATCCATCGACCGACACGATCGACCGCGCGAAGGCGGACGCCGACCGCAGGTCCGCGGCGGCCACCGCCGCCGAGACGCAGCTCGCCGGCGCACAGGCCGAACTCGACCAGGCCGGCCGGCTCGCCGAGCAGGCCGTCGAGGCCTACGACGGCGCGCAGGTCCGCCTCGCCAAGGCCCGGACCGACGCCGCCGACGCGGCCCGCCGCTGCGCCGAGGCACAGGCCGCCCGGGCCGCCGCCGCCGATGACGCCGCCGCCCTCGCCGCAGCCACCTACCGGGCCGGCAGCACCCCCGAACTCGCCGCCATCAACGCCCTGCTCGGCGCCAGCGGCCCGCGCGCCGTCACCGACCAGGCGGTCGCAGTCGGCGCGGCGGGTGCCGACACCCGCCGGATCCTGGACGCGGCGACCTCCACCGCCGCCGCCGCGACCCAGGCCACCCGCGCCGCGAACGCCGCCGCCGACCAGGCCGCGCGCGCGGCCGAGACGGTCGAACGGGCCAAGTCGCAGGCGCAGTCCCGGCTGACGGCCCAGCAGGTCCTGGTCACCGAACTCGGCAAGCAGCGCGAACGCCTGCTCGGCGAACTCGCCACCGCCCGCAACACCACGGTGGACCTGGAGCGCCAACGCCTGGAGGCCCTGGAGGCCCTCGCCGCCCGCCAGGCCGAGCAGGCCGCCCAGGCCGCAGCCGCCGCCCATGCCGCGGCCGACGCCGCCCGCCACCCCGCCCCCGCCGAGTCCGCCCACGACGCCGTCGGGTCGGAACCGGCCGCGGCCGCCGCCATCGACTTCGCCCGCTCCAAGATCGGCCTGCCCTACATCTGGGGCGGCGAGGGCCCGGACGGCTATGACTGCTCCGGCCTGACCATGCTCGCCTGGCAGCAGGGCGGCAAGCACCTCACCCACTTCGCCGCCGACCAGTACGCCGAGTCCACCCCCGTCGACTACCCCCGACTCCGCCCCGGCGACCTCATCTTCTGGACCCACACCGGCCGCGCTGCCGACATCTACCACGTCGCCATCTACCTCGGCGACGACCAGATGATCGAAGCCCCCCGCCCAGGCATGGCCATCAAACAGGCCAGCCTCTGGATCATGGGCCGCCCCGACTTCTACGCCCGCCCGTAGCGCCTGCCCGGACGGTTGTAGGGACTCATCGCACTCTGCGCTTTCTCATCGCTTCTTCGCCTACTTTGCGCGGGGCGAAGAACCGATGAGACAACTGCGCTGGCGGCAGCGATGAGGTCGAGTGCGCTCGTGGAGCGCCTTTCTGACGGTAGCGGTCTCCTGGACGGAAGGTCACTCGACGCGGGGGAGTTCCGGCGAGCCGGTCAGGGCCTGGTACCGGGTGAAGGCTTCCTGGGCGTCGGGGACGAAGGACGGGCTGCGGATCGCGTCCCGGAGTTCGGCTTCGGTGAGCCAGGCGTGCCAGGCGACCTCCGAGGCATCCGGCGTGATCGGCTGGGTGATGGTGGCCTCGTGCACGCCCAGCCAGTAGGGGCTGATCACTCCGCGGCAGAGGTACTTGAAGACGAGCCGTGCGGAGGCGCGGACACCGATCTCCTCGGCGAGTTCCCGGGCCGCTGCGGCCTCGTATGTCTCACCCACGTTGACGGCGCCGCCCAGCAGCCAGTTGTACTGGCCGGGAAAGCGGGAGTCGTCGTCGGGACGTCGATGGACCAGGATCCGGCCCTCCGAGTCGCGGCAGACGGTCGTCGCGACGCGATGCAGCCACCGTTGGCGGATCGCCTCGCTCCGCTCCACGACTGCCAGTACGTGATCTTCCTCGTCAACGCGTTCCACCAGTTCGGCCACGGCGCACACGATGCCAGACGGCACTGACAGGTCCTCCCCGAAGAATGCGCAAAGAAGATGGGCCAGAACCCGCGCAACATCAGCGAGACCGCCGACAACAGCCCAGCTCACGCCGATGTCGAACGATGATCACTACGAGTCCCTACAACGGTGTGTCAGAGGACCGCGAGCCGGTCCACCAGCAGCTCCAGCCGCTGCTCGGCTTCCGGCGGCGGCAGTCGTCCGGCCCGGGTCAGGGTGGCCAGGCCGTGCAGGGCCGCCCAGAACACCTCGGTGAACAGTCCCGGGTGGACGCCGTCCCCGGCGACCTCGCCGAGGCTTTCCAACAGGGCGGCGAAGCCGTCCTTCAGCGGTTCCGGGGTGTCCTCGGCCGCGAAGGCCAGGCCGCCGTCGAGCTGGAACATGGCGTCGTAGACCGCCGGGTTGCGTTCGGCGAAGTCGAGGTAGGTGCGGGCGAGGGCGGTGACCCGGGTGCGGGGGCCGTCCGCGCCGGTGGTCGCGGCCCGCAGCGCTGCGGCCATCTCGGAGGCACCCTCCAGGGCGACGGCGCCGATGATCTCGCGCTTGCCGCGGAAGTGGCTGTAGAGGACGGGCTGGCTGTACTCGATGCGCTCGGCGAGCCGACGGGTGGTGACCGCGTCCCAGCCCTGCTGCTCGGCGAGTTCGCGGGCCGTCGCCACGATGAGGCGCTCGCGGCTCGCCCGTTCGCGTTCCTTGCGTTCCTGTACCGACATGATTCGATCCTAGCACCGCTAGACAGACGAGCGGCAGTAGTACTAGCGTTGCCTCATCACCTAGCAGCGCTAGATCAGTGGAGGGGTCATCATGCTCGAGGCACTCAAGGTCGTCACCACCGTCGTCGTCGGAGTGATGGCGGGGGTGGAGTTCTCCGTCGCCTTCGTCATCAACCCGATCCTCAGCGCACTCCCCGACGACAGCCGCGTGCTCGGCCGCGCCCACGGGGGCCGGATGCTCGGCGCCGTGATGCCGGTCTGGTACATCGGCTCGCTCGTCCTGAGCGCGATCTGGGCCGTCGCCGGATGGCACCGCCACGGCGCAGGCCTGGTCGTCATCGCCGCCGCGCTGCTGATCCTCAGCGTGATCATGTCGCTCCTGCTGCTCGTCCCGATCAACAACCGGAGCAAGACGTGGACCGCCGAGAACCGGCCCGAGGACTGGAAGGAGCAGGAGAACCGCTGGGACCGCTTCCACTACGCCCGCGTCGCCGTCATCATCGCCGCCTTCACCCTGCTGGCCGCCGCCCTCGCCTGAGCCGCCACACCGCCCTCGGCTTTGCTTGGCAGCAGTGGCGGGGGGTCACTGGTACGGCTGCCAGTCGTCGCGGTAGGCCGTGGAGTTGCCGGCGAGGCGCCAGCTGCGGCGGCGTTGGGTCAGGGTCCAGGTCTCGGGGGCATGCCGGACGGCGTCGATCCAGGCGGCGAGTTCGGGGAGGGCGTGCTGCCGGAGGGCGTTCCGGGCCTCGGCCCGATCGGTGGCCGGGAGCGGGACGATGCCGATTCCCACGCTGCGCGGCGGGCTGGAGTGGCTGCCGGCGAAACTGTAGTTGGAGGAGATCGGCGGGTTCCAAATGACCGTCAGCAGAGTCCCGTCGTCCATGGGGCGCTCGTGGAAACTCAGGGAGTAGACGCCCGCCTCCGGTACACCCAGGACGGTGCGGATGTCGGTTGTGGTGAGCGGCCACGACTGATCACGCGGCAGGCGGCGGTTTCTGGCTGGCACGGCCCCGAGGATGGCATGCGTCCGGGTGGAAGCGCACCCGCCTTTCGATCGGGCGACCGGACGGTGGCCAAGGGGAAAATCGGGTGCCGGATTTGTCCGGTCGTCGTACGGTGGCCGGATGAGCACCCAAATGCCGCGCAGCGGAGAAACGACGCCGGGGCACGCCACTGCGGACGCGGCGGGGGTCGGCGCCGGATCGGTCGACGGCGTCGAGATCCGGGCCGTCGGGGAGGCGGACCTGGGTGCCTGGGGCGCGGCGGTCAGCACCGGGTTCATGCGGCCCGGCGTGCCGGTGGCAGTGGAGTTCCGTCGGCTGCGGCTCTTCCCCGGACGGACGCTCGGCGCGTTCGACGGTGACCGCTGTGTCGCCACCTACCGCAGCTTCCCCACCGAACTGACGCTTCCCGGCGGTGCGTTGCTGCCGGTCTCGGCGATCACCGGGGTCACCACGACCCAGACGCACCGCCGGCGCGGCCTGCTCACCACGATGATGCGCCAGGACCTCGACGCCTCGCGCGAGCGCGGCGAGGCCGTCGCGATCCTGGTCGCCGCCGAGTACGGCATCTACGGCCGGTACGGCTTCGGCCCGGCGACCCGGCAGCACGGCTGGGAGATCGACATCGCCCGCTCAGGCGGTCTGCGCGCGGACCTGCCGGAGGCGGCCGGCGGCCGACTGGAACTGATCAGCATGACCGAACTGGGCAAGCTCGGGCCCGAGTTCCACGAGCGGTGGCGACGTACCCACCCGGGTGCCATCGCCCGTGACGAGTCCTTCTGGAAGGTCGCCAACGGCGAGATCACCCCGCCGGGCTCCGACTGGAAGGAGCCGTTCGCGCTCGTCCACCGCACCGCTGAGGGCACGGTCACCGGTCTGGTCGTCTATGCGGTCGAGGACGTCTGGGACCACAGCAACCCGAACTGCCCGCTGACCGTGAAGGACTTCCTGGCCATCGACCAGCCGACCGCCAACACGCTCTGGCGGTACGTCTTCTCGGTCGACTGGGTCCGCCGGGTGATCGTCCAGAACATCGGACCGGACGACCCGCTGCCGCTGCTGCTGGGCAACCCGCGTGCGGCCGTCCCGTACGAGGAGAACTTCGACCTCATGTGGCTGCGGGTCCTCGACGTCCCGGCGGCCTTCGGCGCCCGGACGTACGCGAGCGCCGGGCGGGTCGTCCTGGACGTCGCCGACCGGGACGGATACGCCGCGGGCCGCTGGGCACTGGAGACCGACGCCGACGGCACCGGGCGCGCGGTCCCGACCACCGAGGACGCGGACCTCGCCCTGTCCGCGTCCGCACTCGGCACGCTCTACCTCGGCGCCGAGTCGGCCGCCCGGCTCGCGGCGGCGTCGCTCGTCACCGAGCGGCGGCCCGGCGCAGCTGCCGCGCTCGACCTGATGCTGTGCACGCCGCTGAAGGCGTGGAACCCCGACAGCTTCTGACCGGGTCGGTGGTCATCCAGCAGTGGTGGTAGTACGCGTTTCGGTGGAACGCTGCCTGTTGAGCTGATCAGGCAGCGTTCCACCATACGGTCCTACCGACTCTGGGTGCGCCCGATGGTCGGGAGTATGAAGTCGTGGATCAGCCCCTTGGCATCCCGCACGATCGGGCGGAACACCCGGTAGCGCGACAGGTTGATGACTCGTCCGGCCAGCGGCGTGGACCGTCGGACGAACTCCCGGGTCCGCTCGGTGTCCGGTGTCCGGTCGAACACCCAGTACAGGACCACAATCATGAGGTGGAGCCAGAGCAACTCCGGTAGCAAGTCAGCAAGTTCGCTGTCCAGCTTGGGGGCGAGCTCTGAGCCTGTCAGTACCTCGTGGAACAACTCGACTGACTTGGCCCGGGCGGGGTGGGACTCGTTCGAGAACGGGCTGAGCGAGCTTGTCGGGTCGGCTGCCGTACGGAAGAACTGGGACGCGAATCCGTGATACTCCGCCGCGCAGTCGATCCAGGAGGTGAGAGCAATCTCGAGACGTTCCGAAAAGTCTTTTTTGCCCGCCATTCGATTTCTGGCATCGGCCGCATGCTCGTAAGTCATTTGGTCGTAGAATCCTTGAATCAAGAATTCTTTCGACGCAAAATAGTAATATGCATTGCCGACTGAGACACCGGCCTCGGCGGCGATGGCGCGCATGGTGGTCTTGTCGTAGCCGCGCTCCTTGAACAGGCGCATTGCGGTGTCCAGGATCAGGGCGCGGGTCTGCTCGCTCTTGTCGGTCTTCGGGAGCGCCCGCCCTCCAGGAAGTTGCGGGGGCGTCGGGGGCTGCTCGCCTGTACTGGGGCTTCCGCTGGCGCTGTTGCTGGGCTCATCCACGTTGGCTGAGCTTGCCGGGGTGTCGGTCATGCGCTCACGACTCCTGAAAGCTCGCCCTGCCTGGAAGTCGTCAAGGCCGTTCCGAGGGTTCGCATTGTGGCGGTGTCCAGGATCAGGGCGCGGATCTGCTCGCTCTTGTCGGTCTTGGGCAGCGCCCGGCCGCCGCGGACCTCGGGCTGCCGCGGGGGGTGTGAGGGCGGTGTGGGCAGCTGGTCGTCGGTGGGCCGGCCGCCGGGGCCAGGGGCGCCGGGGCGGGGGGTTTCGTTGCTGCCGGTGTCTGTTGCCACTGCGTCGTCCACGATGGTTGAGCCTAGCCGGGGACCGGGCAGGTCCCGTCGCTACATCCCGCGGAGCCGGCGTCGTACTCCGGGGCCGGTAGCTCGGCTAGGTCCGGTTGATCCGGTAGGCCGGGTCGGGCGGTACCGGGTGCCCCCTCCGCACCCGGTGCCGCCCGACCTGCCCGACCTCCCCGGTCCGCCCCTGTCGCAGCGCGGTACTTGCTCGCTGCGAAGGCCGCCGCTCGGGCGAGCGGCAGACCGGCCGGGGTGCTGAGCCGCTGGGCGAGTGGCCGGTGCTCGGCCAGCGCCCAGAGGCAGGCGACGAAGGCGTGCGGACCACGCCAGACCTCGCCGGTGTTCGCGACCACGGTGATCTCGCCGAGCGAGGCGTCGTGGTCGAGCTGTGGATAGCGCGCCTGCGCCTCCGCGGAGGCCGCCGCGACGAACTCCAGTGGGACGAGCTGGGGCTGTCCGCGGAGCCAGGCGGTGAGGTTGCGGCAGAGCAGGCAGCCAGGATCGTGCAGGACGGTCAGGCGGGTGACGGCCGGGCCGGCCGCGCTGTGGTGATCGGTCATCGGGTGGTGCCACCTTCCGGCTGTCCGGCGTCCCGGCCGCGGGGTTCCCCGGCTGGGTGGAGCGGCTGGGCTGGGTGGGGCGGCGAGGTCGCCCCGGGGTCAGGCCTTGGCCGGCTGGGTCCAGCCCTGGGGAGCGACCGGCGGGCGGTGCTGGCGGTCGAGTGCCCCGCGGCGGCGGATCCGGTTCAGCACGTACACGTTGGCCAGGTGCACCAGGCCGAGGATCAGCAGCACCGAGCCGAGCTTCACCGAGAGGGCGTCGAAGACCCCCTGGAGGTTGACGACCTGCGATCCGTTCTTCATCCACAGGACGACGAACCCCAGGTTGAGCAGGTAGAACCCGACCACCAGCAGGTTGTTGACCGCATCGGCGAGGGCACCGTCCCCGGCGAAGACGTCGGCCAGGAAGACCTTGCCGTTCCGGGTGAGGGCGCGGGCGACCCAGACCGTGACGCCGGTGGCGACGGGCAGGTAGGCGGCATAGCTGACGACTGTGTAGTCCATCGGGACCACTCCGTTTCGAACGTGTTCAAAACCTCCTGGTCGTGACTGTAGACCTGTTTTTGAACGTGTTCAAGCTTGGAATGGGTGATCGACCGTGTGGCAGGCTCGGGGTGTGAACGAAGCGAAGTCCGTCCCCCCTGCCGCCGTTGCCGTATCGATCCGCGTGGGAGGGGTCGGCGACGCCGCGGCGGTGGCCGCGCTGCACGCCGAGAGCTGGGCCGTCGCGTACGACGGGATCGTCCCGGCGGCCGCGCTGGGCGCCGGGCTGCTCGGGGAGCGGGAGGCGCTGTGGGAGATCCGGCTCGGCGTCGACTACGGCGAGCCCGCCAACACTCCGCGGCTGCTGGTGGCGGAGAGTGCGCCGGGGCGGCTGGTGGGCTTCGCCTACCTCGTTCCGCAGCCGGATGGCCGGCTGCTGCTGGACAACCTGCATGTCCGGCCCGGCCTGACGGGCGCCGGCATCGGCGGCGAGCTGCTGCGGGAGGCGCGCGCGTGGGCCGGGGCGGAGCATTCCGGTGCGGCGCTCTATCTGGAGGTGCTGCGGGAGAACCACCGCGCTGTCGCGTTCTACGAGCGGGCGGGCGGGGTGCGCACGGATGAGCGGTGGGCGGTGTTTCCGGGGGGCTTCGAGTTGCCGGAGTACGAGTACACGTGGGCGTAGCGGAAGGTGGGACGGAGGACGGCTGACAGATATCGTCAGCCGTCAGCCGTCAGCCGTCAGCCGTCAGCCGTCAGCCGTCAGCCGTCAGTGGTTAGCTCGCGTCTCGCGCGTGTCGGCCGAGGAGGCGCGAGCCCGTCAGTGTGACCAGCAGGGCGAGGGCGGCGGCCGCGGCGGAGAGGGCGTAGCCGGCGGCCGGGCCGGCGTGCTGGGAGGCGAGGCCGCCGGCGGCCGAGCCCGCCGAGATGCCGGTCACGATGCCGGAGACGGCCAGCGCCATGCCCTCGTTCAGCGTGCCCGTCGGCAGGATCTGCTGGAGCAGCGTCATGCCGGTCACCATGGTCGGCGCTGTCCCGGTGCCCGCCGTGAAGAGGACGACGGCCAGTACTCCCACCCCCGCGCCGAGGCCGGCCGCCGCGAGCGGGAGGAGCATCAGCCCGGTCATCGCCGTGAGTCCGAGCAGGAAGCGGACGACCGGGCTTCGCCGGGCCGGCCACAACCCGAACACCAGGCCCGACACGCACGATCCGCCCGCCAGCAACCCCAGCAGTCCGCCTGCCGCGGTCTGCTGCCCGCGCCCGCCGAGGTAGGCGAGGGTGGTGACCTCCAGCGATCCGAATACCATCCCGACGGCCAGGAAGGCGGCGACCAGGACCACGGTGCCGGGCGCCCGCAGCGGAGAGCGGGGGAGGTTCGCGGGGCTGCCCGAGACCGGTGGTTCGGTCCGGCGCTGGGCCGCGAAGAGCAGGGCGCCCACCGTGGACAGCACGGTGGAGGCCAGCACCCCGGCCTCGGGGAAGAGCCGGGTGCAGAGCAGGATCCCGAGGACGGGTCCGGCCATGAAGCAGAGTTCGTCCAGCGCCTGTTCCAGGGAGTTGGCGGTGCTGCGGGCTGCCGGGTCGTCCCGCAGCAGGTGGGTCCAGCGGGCCCGGGCCATGCCGCCGATGTTCGGCCCGGCGGAGGAGGCGAGGGCGCAGGCGAAGAGCGTCCAAGCGGCCGCTCCGACGTGGACGCACACCAGCAGTGCGACGCGGGGGAGGGCGGTGAGCAGGATCGCGGGCACGGTGACCCGGGCCTGGCCGTGGCGGTCTACCAGCCGTCCCAGCAGCGGCATGCCGACGGCCGTCCCGACAAGTCCGGCAGCCGAGACCGAGCCGGCCAGCGCGTACGAGCCGCGCCGGTCGGCGATCATGGCGAGCATGCTGACGCCCAGCATGCCGAAGGAGAGCCGGCTGAGCAGTCCGTAGCAGGTGAAGGCGGCCGCGCCGGGTAGGGCGAGGAGTCGGCGGTACGACGAGAACACAGGGCTCCAGGCGGAGGAAGGGGGAGGAAGAGGAGAACCCTCAGCCTGGGCCGCGCGCGTACTGCTGGTCCAACACCTGTTCGGGAGCATTGACGCACTCACGTTGTTAATCTGCTGCCATGCCCGTCGACCTGCACCCTCGTCTGCTGCGCGGCTTCGTGGTGACCGCGGAGACTCTGCACTTCGGCCAGGCGGCTGCTCGCCTGCACCTGGCTCAGCAGGCGCTGAGCCGGGACATTCGTACGCTGGAGCGGCTGCTCGGCCGTGAGCTCTTCGTCCGGACCACGCGCAGCGTGGCGCTCACCCCGGCGGGTGAGCAACTGCTGCCGCAGGCACGCCGCTTGCTCAGTCTGCAGGAGGAGATGCTCGCCCCGGCGGCGGATCGGCCGCTCCTGGTCGACCTCAACAGTGCGGTGACCGGCGACGACCTGACGGCGGACCGGATCCTGGCCGCGGCTCGTGCGGCCGATCCCCAGGCCGAGCTCCTGGCCCGCTATCACGGTGGACTCGCCTCTGCGGCGCGTGAGTTGGTCGCCCACCGGCTGGACGTCTCGTTCGGTTGCTTCAGCGGTCTGCCGACTGCCGTGCGCGATCAGCTGTCCCATCTCCCGGTCAGGCTGGAGCGGTTGGCGGTGATGCTGCCGCAGGGACATCCGCTCGCGCGGCACAGCGCGGTGCGGGTGGCGGAGCTGGTCGGCCATCCGGTGGACATCTGTGCCGGGAACCCGGCCACCACCGAGTGGACCGACTTCGGTGAACGCCTGCTGGCTGCCCACGGGTTGACGGCCGCCGCGCCGTTCACGCCACCGGTGGGAGCGGACGAGACGGCCCGCTACATCGCCCGGCACGGCGACCCGATGCTGACCACCCTGGGCGGTCCGGAGCTCGCCGGCACGGTGACTCGTCCGCTGGTCGATCCGGTGCCGCTCACCCTGGTCGGCATGGTGTGCCGAAAGGGCTGTGCCGGTAGGGGAGTTGAACTGCTGCGCGGTCAGGCGCGGGAGATCGGGGCGCGGGAGGGCTGGTTGCTGCGTCCGCAGGGGAGCTGGCTCTCCGCCGAGGACGCCGAGTTGCTCGGCGGCATGTGATCGGCGGCATGTGATCGGCGAGGGTGGCCGGGGGCGGCGGGGGGAGTTGCCACCCCGATCCGCCGCCCCGGACGGTCACTTGTCGGCGATGAGCTTGCCGGCCGCGCCCCAGCTGTCGGTGGGCACCTCGTGGATCCAGACCTGAACCGTCTCGGCCGGGATCTGGTAGGCGTCCACGAAGGCGTCGGTGATCCGGGCGACCAGGTCGCGCTTGAGCTCGACGTCGCGGGGGCCCTGCTGAACGGTGACGATCGGCATGATCTGCTCCTTGATCGATCGGCCGGCACCGGCTGTTCCGGTGCGTTCTGCCTACGGGGAACAGTTCATCGCGGGACACCGGCCCTGACCCAGACCCGAATCACTCTCGCAGCGATCACGAATCCTGATCGTCACTGGTCAGCTGGGCTCGGCAGGCCTCCAGGAGCAGGTCGAGTCCGGTCGCGGCGGCCGGCGCCGATCCGGCACTGCGGCGGACCGCGAGCGAGGTCGGCAGCGCCAGCCCGGGCGAGGCGAACGGGACGAAGGCGACCCGGGGGATCCGCATGATCCGCGCGTTGGCGCCGTAGACGACCGTCCACATCGGAGTGCCGGACCCGATCGCGGCCAGGGTGTCCTGCAGGGTGCTGGAGGTCGGGCCCGGGATCGGCTCGAAGCCCGCCTGCTGGCAGCCGCCGAGGACGAGGTCGACCAGCGCCGGGTGGTTGCGGCGCTCGGTGAGGCGCAACGGCAGTTCGGCGAGGTCGGCCAGGCGCAGCGAGTCGCGCTCCGCGAGTGGGTGCCTGCCGGGAACAGCGGCCACCAACTCGTCCTGCCAGAGCGGCAGATACCGCAGCTCCGGGGAGTCCGGCGGGACCGCTCCGCGGACGAACGCGGCGTCCAGGCGACCGTCCGCCAGCTGGGCCAGCCGCTCCTTGATCGGCAGTGCGGCCAACTCCACTCGCAGGCCGGGGGCGTGCTGGTCGAAGGCGTCCAGGATCCGGTCCAGGCGCTCGCCGAGGCCGGTGATGGTGCCGAGGCGGAAGGTGCCGAGCCGCCCGGCCGCGAGATCGGCGGCGACCGCGCGGGCCGCGTCCTCGGCGCTCAGCACCGCTCGGGCGGCAGGCAGAAACGCCTCACCGGCCGGCGTGAGCCGGACCAGGCGAGGCGTCCGGTCGAACAGGTCGACCCTCAACTCCCTTTCGAGCCGCCGGATCTGCTGGCTGACGGCGGGTTGCCCGATCAGCAGCCGCTCGGCGGCCCGTCCGAAGTGCAGTTCCTCCGCCACCGTGACGAAGTACCGCAACTGGCGCAGTTCCACAGCCCCTCCGCTCTTCCGGTCTCCCCGGGACATCCTGCCCGAGGCGCAGCGGGCGGAGAGGCCGGGGGAGGCCGGAAGAGCGGAGGGGCGGGACGGGGTGTCAGCCGGCCCGGACAGCGGAGATGTCGAAGCTCAGCTTGACCTTCTCGCCGATCAGCACCCCTCCGGTCTCCAGCGCGGCGTTGTAGCTCAGGCCGAAGTCGGTCCGGTCGACGGTGGCCGTGCCCTCGAAGCCGACCCGCTCGATGCCGTAGGGGTCGGTCGCGGTGCCGGTGAACTCCAGGTTCAGGACGACCGGGCGGGTGGTGGCCTTGATGGTGAGGTCGCCGGTCAGCCGGTAGGTGTCGGCGTCGATCTGCTGGGTGGAGGTGCTGCGGAAGGCGATCTCCGGGAAGGCCTCGGCCTCGAAGAAGTCACCCGTGCGCAGGTGTCCGTCGCGCTGCTCGTTGCCGGTGTCGACGCTGGCGACCTTGATGACCAGCTCGGCGCGGGAGTCGGCCGGGTCGCCGCCGTCGAGGTGCAGCTTGCCGTCGTAGTCGGTGAACTCGCCGCGGACGTTGGTGACCATCGCGTGGCGGACGGCGAAGCCGATCCTGCTGTGCGTGGCGTCGATGACGTAGTCACCGGTGAGGTGCGACAGGTCGGTGCCGGGGGTGGTGGCGTGGCTCGGTGCCCCCGGCAGGGTGGCGGTGGCGGATTCGGTGACGGTCTTGCGGCTGAACAGGCCCATGGCTCCTCCTGAGGTCCGAAGCCATTTGTTTAGGCTTCAACTTGTTCTCCACCGTAGCGCGCTTTGGTTCAATGTTCAACCATCTGGTGAATCGGGATGTCGCAGGTCGCGGCTACGCTGCAAGGAGACTGTTCGCAGACCGGAGGGCCGGGTTCTATGTTCGCCGTACACGGCCTCTGGCTGGCGGGCGGGCGGCTCGCCCTCTGGGCCGAGGATGCGCGAGCCCTGGCCGCCGCGCGCGGGCCGGTCCCCGGCGGGCCCGATGCGGTGCGCCCGCACCCGTACGCCTGTCCGGCCGGCCTGCTGGCGGAGCTGCTGGCCGGGATCGGGCCCAGGCTGGAGTGGCTGGCTGGGCAGGCGCCGGAGCGCTGGGCGACGCTGGCGCTGCCCTCGCTCAGCGGCTCGCCCAGTCCCTCGCCCGAGCTGCTCGGCACGCGGGGTGCCAGTGGTGTCTCGCTGCGTTCCTGGCGGGTGCCGGCGCTGCTCTTCGAATCGGCCGAGGCGGCTCAGCTGCTGGGCGAACTATTCGATCCCCGTTGGGCGTTGAGCAGCTCCGAGCTGCCGGGGGCCGGGCGGGTGGATGTCGCGTACGGGGCGTCGCTGCGCTGGCTCACCGGCGTGCACGACCTCGCCTGGCGGCTGGCCGGGCGGGGGCGGGTCCTGCCGGCCCTGGTGCGCGAGGGTGGGGTGCCGCACGCGCGCTGGCGGCCGGTGCTGAACGCTGCCGAGCGGCGCGAGGCCACGGCGCTGGCGGACGGTTGCCCGCCGGTCTGCCGCGGCGAGCGGGACGGCGGCGATCTGCTCGGCGAGGTGCTCGACGTGCTGACCGACCGCGAGGTGCGCGCCGCGCTGGCCGAGCAGCCGCAGGCGCTCCGGCTGCCGCCGCTCCCCGATCCCCTGGAGGCCGCGGACGGCCGCGAGCGGCTGGCGGAACGCTGGTTCGTGGCGCTCGGTGCCGCCGACGGCCGGATCGCCGTCGACGCGGCACCGGGGACGGCTGCCGATCCCGAGGCGTTCGACGCGCTGGCCGGCCGCCTCGCCGCCTGGTACGCCTCCGGAGGGCCCGCCGCCGAGTCGGTCCGGCTCTGCTTCCGCCTGGTCGAACCGCTCGGCCCCGACCCCACCGACCCCGAGGGCCGCCCTTCCGACGACCACTGGCGGCTGGACTTCCTGCTCCAGGCCGCCGACGAGCCCTCGCTGCTCGTCCAGACCGCGGATCTGTGGGCCGGCGGCGCGGCGCTCGCCGCCTTCGAGCGCAAGACCGACGACCCGCAGGCCGCCTACCTGGCCGAGCTGGACCGCGCGGTGCGCTGCCGCAGCGAGCTGCGGCCCGCACTGCGCAGCGCCCGCCCGGACTCGCTGGCGCTGGACCGGGCGGGCGCGCTCGCCTTCCTGCGCGAGGCGGCGCCGGTGCTGACCGCAGCCGGGTTCGGCGTGCTGCTGCCGACCTGGTGGCAGCGGCCGCCGCGGCTGGGCATGGCGCTCGCCGCTCGGGTGGCCGCGCCCGGCGCGGTGGAGACGCCCGGGCAGGTCGACCGCGACGCCGTGGTGGCCTTCCACTGGCAGGCAGCGCTGGACGGAAAGCCGCTCACCGCTGAGCAGTTGGCCGATCTGGCCGCGGCCAAGGAGGGACTGGTCCGGGTCCGCGGTCAGTGGGTGGAGGTGGACGCGCAGCAGATCGCCGCTGCCGTCGCCTTCCTCTCCCGTGAGGGGCGCGGCGAGACGACGCCGGGACGGCTGCTGCGGCTAGCGCTCGATCCGGAGGCCGTCGTCGGCGGTCTGCCGGTCACCTCCGTCCGGGCCGCAGGCGTGCTCGGCGGACTGCTCCGCGCGCAGGTGGACGGCGGCGAGGACCGCGCGGACACCGCAGTGTCCACGGCGGTGCCGCTGCCCGACAGCTTCGGGACCGCGCTGCGCCCGTACCAGGAACGCGGGGTGGCCTGGCTGCGGTCGCTCACCCGGCTGGGTCTGGGGGCGGTGCTCGCCGATGACATGGGCCTGGGCAAGACCGTGCAGACGCTGGCCCTGCTCAGCGCCGAACAGGCCGAGCAGGCGGAGCAGGCCGAGCAGGCGGGGCGGCCGGGGTCTGCCGAAGTGGGACCGACCCTGCTGGTCTGCCCGATGTCGCTGGTCGGCAACTGGCGGCGCGAGACAGCCCGGTTCGCGCCGTCCCTGCGGGTGCATGTCCAGCACGGCGCCGAACGGCCCACGGGCGACGAGCTGCGCGCCGCCGTGAGCGCGGCGGACCTGGTGATCACCACGTACGGGCTGGTCCAGCGTGACGCCGAGCAGCTGCGCCGCATCCCCTGGCGCCGGGTGATCGCCGACGAGGCGCAGATGGTCAAGAACAGCGCCACCGCCCAGTCCAGAGCGCTGCGTTCACTTCCGGCCGACCATCGGATCGCACTGACCGGCACGCCGGTGGAGAACCGGCTCGCCGAGCTGCACGCCATCCTCGACTTCGCCAACCCCGGGCTGCTCGGCTCGGCTTCGGCCTTCAGGGAGCGCTATTCGATCCCGGTGGAGCAGCACGCGAACGCCGAGCGGCTCGCCGAACTCCGGCGCCGCACCGGCCCGTTCATCCTGCGACGGTTGAAGGGCGACCCCGGGGTGGCCGCCGAGCTGCCGGCCAAGCAGGAGATGACGGTCTGGTGCACGCTCACCACCGAACAGGCCGGCCTCTACCAGGCCGTGGTGGCAGACCTGTTGCACCGGGTGCAGGGGATCAAGGGCGTCGAGCGCAAGGGGACCGTCCTTGCGGCGATCGGCAAGCTCAAGCAAGTGTGCAACCACCCGGCCCAGTTGCTGCACGACCGCTCGGCGGTGGCCGGCCGGTCCGGCAAGCTGGCGCGGCTGGAGGAGACCCTGGAGGCCGCCCTGGCCGAGGGCGACCGCACCCTGGTCTTCACCCAGTACGCCGAGTTCGGCACGATGCTGCACCGCCACCTGGCCGAACGGCTGGACACCGAGGTGCTCTACCTGCACGGGAGCCTCAGCGCGCGCCGCCGCGAGGAGCTTATCGCCCGCTTCCAGGAGCGGGACGGGCCCGGCGTCTTCCTGCTCTCGCTCAAGGCGGGCGGCACCGGACTCAATCTGACGGCGGCCAACCAGGTGATCCACCTGGACCGTTGGTGGAACCCGGCGGTCGAGCAGCAGGCCACCGACCGGGCCCACCGGATCGGTCAGCAGCGGGACGTTCAGGTGCGCACCTTCGTGTGCGTCGGCACGGTGGAGGAGCGGATCGCGGAGATGATCGAATCCAAGCGCGCGCTCGCGCAGACGGTGGTCGGCGGTGGCGGCGAGCGGTGGCTCACCGAGCTCTCCGTCGAGGAGCTGCGCGAACTGGTCACCCTCTCGGAGGAGGCGGTCGCGGAATGACGGATCGCGCGATCGACCGCCTGGAGGGTTACTGGCTGGGCGAGTTCGTCCTCGGCGAGGCGGCCGAGGCCGACGCGGAGGGGGCGGACGCGCCAGTGCTCCCGGTCGACCGGCTGTCGCCTCCGGAGATCACCGTGCGGGGACGGAACCTGGCGGTGCTGCTGGCTCCCGCCTACCGGGCGATGACCTCGTGACCGATCCTGCTCAAGCCGCAGCAGCCGTCCGGCTTGACCCTCGACCTGGTCGAGACTCCAGAGTCATCGGCATGGAGAGCGAGATGCGCAGTATCGGCCGGCTGGCCCGCGAGAGCGGCCTGACCGTCAGTGCGCTGCGGTTCTACGACGGCGCCGGTGTCCTCGGACCCGCCTGGGTGGATCCGCAGAGCGGCTACCGCTGGTACGCACCGTCCCAGTTGGCCGACGCCCGGCTGATCTGCCGGTTGCGCCGGGTCGGACTGCCGCTGGCCGACATCCGGCTGGTGCTGGCCGAGCCCGCCGGTTCGACGGCCGCCCGCAGTGCGCTCGACGCGCACCTGCGTCGGCTGGAGGACGGCCTGGCCGATGCGCGCCGCGAACTCTCCTCCGTCCGAGTCCTGCTCGACCAGAGGGAGCACCCGATGACCACGTCCACCCCCACCGTCCGACTCACCCTGGACCGCGGCGAGTTGGCCGCCGCGCTGGCCGCCGTGCGCTTCGCGGTGAGCGCAGACCCGGAGCTGCCGATGCTCGGCGGCGTCCTGTTCGACCTGGACGGCGACGTGCTGCGCCTGGTCGCCACCGACCGGTACCGGATCGCGGTCGCCGAGGCCGCCGCGCAGCGTCTGCCGGGGTCCGGCGGCAACGACGTCGACGCGGCGGCAGGCGGGTCGAGCGTGCTGGTGCCCGCCGGGCTGGCCGACGAGATCCGTGGACTGGCGGAGGCTGTCGGCGCCGACGAGCTGACCGTGCTGGTCGGCGGCGGGCGGGTGGCCGTCTCGGCGGACGGGCGCTCGGTCGAGGGTGACACCCTGGACCTCGACTTCCCCGACTACCGCCGCCTGCTGCGCCTGGAGACCACCCACCGGGTCGCGATCGAGGCGGCCGAACTGCGCCGGGCGGTGTCGGACGGCCCGACCCGCAGCAGCGCCTCCGCCCCGGACGGCACCGAGGTCGCGGCCACCGTCCTCGTGGTCGACGCGGCGGGGAACGTCCGGGTCGCCGACGACGTCGAACCCACGGCGGACACCGCGGCCGACACCGACCTGCGGGTCGCGGTGAACCAGGAGTTCCTGCTGGAGGCGCTGGCCGTCGGCACCCAGAGTCAGCTCGTGCTCGAACTCGGCGGTGCGATCAGCCCGTTGGCGATTCGACCGGCGGCCGGCGAGGGTGCCTTCTCGCTCCTGATGCCGATCCGGCTCGGCTGACACCCGCTCCGCTACTGCCCGGTGCGCCGGCGGACGGTCGCCTTCGCCTCCTCCGGCAGGGCGTCGGCGGCCAGCAGGCGCGGCAGCAGGTCCGGCTCCAGGGTCAGCGCACGGAAGCTGAGCGCGACGGTCACGTCATGGTCGGGCCGGTGCACGATCTCGACCGGATCGCCGGCCCGGATGTCGCCCGGCTCGATCACCCGCAGATACGCCCCGGGCAGCGCGGCCTGGGTGAACCGCTTGATCCAGCCCGCCCGTTCCAGCCAGCCCTGGAACGTCCCGCACGGGATCCTCGGGCAGGAGACCTCCAGGACGACTGTCGTCCCGATCCGCCAGCGCTCCCCGATCAGGGCGCCGTTCACGTCGACGCCGAGGGTGGTCAGGTTCTCCCCGAAGGAGCCGGAGGCGAGCCGCCTGCCCAACTCGGGCTCCCACCGGTCGAGATCCTCCCGGGCGTAGGCATACACGGCCTGGTCGGAACCGCCGTGGTTCCGCAGGTCGTAGACCCGGTCGCCGGCCAGCCCGACCGCGCCGGTGCCCCGGGGACCGGGCTCGCTGACGGCCACCGGGCCGTCGACGGGCCGCTTGTCGATGCCGGTCTCGGCGGCGCCCTTCCACGGGTTCGGCCGAGGCCTGCCGACATTGACCGAGAGCAGCTTCATACTCCCGACGCTACGTTCCACCGCAGGCCGGGGCCACCGGATATCCGCCTGCCCCGGATCGGGTTGAGAGGATCCCGGCATGGAATTCGATGACGCCACGGAGTTGCGCCGGCAGTGCGCCGAACGGCTCGGCGAGAAGGCCGGCGGGCAGTTCGCGGCCATGGCCCGCCGCGGCTTCCGGCTGAGCCCTGCGACGGACACCACGCAGGCCGCCGGCCGCTGCCGGCTCGGCGGACCCGCGCTTCTCGAACCGGGCACCCCCTGGCCCGAACTGGACGGCGTCCCGCTGTCGCTGCTCGCCGTACTCGACACCGACGCCCTCGCTGCCTGGCTCGGGGACGAACTGCCCACGCGGCCGGGCCTGCTCAACTTCTTCTCCCTCGATCCGGACGTGCCGTACGAGGTGTACCGGGAACTGGACACCTACCGGCCCGAGGCGTACCGGGTGGTTCCCGCCGATCCCGGGCGGGCGGTCGAGATCGCCGCACCCGTACCGGCGAGGAGCTATCCGGCCACCTCCGTCCACGCCGCCGAGGTCACCATGCTCCCGGACTGCTGGGACGTCGAGGACGGTGACGTCGACTTCGATGCGGACGAGCACTGGGGCGCGGCGTCGCTCATCCTCACCGAGATGGCAGACCTCGACGGCAACACCGCCGACAGCCACTGCGCCTTCGGTTGGCCCGACACCTCCTACACGCTCCGGGTGACCTCCCGCGACGCCGACGGGCCTGCGATCCATCTGCTCCAGCTCGCGTCGGATGCGCAGCTCGGGTGGGGCTGGGGTGACGTCGGAACGCTCTACTTCACGATCCCAGTGAAGGCGTTCACCGAGGGTGACTTCAGTAAGGCCACGGCGGAGGGGCAGTGCTGTTGATTCAGCCTCGAATCGCAGGTCAGGCGTGGAGCCACTGCTCGTTCGTGGAGCCCTGGCAGTCCCAGATGTCGAGCTGGGTGCCGCCGGTCTGCCAGCCGGGGACGTCGAGGCACCTGCCGGAGGCGGGGTTGACGAGTTCGTGCTTGCCGTCGGGTACCCATTGCTGGTTGGCGAAGCCGTTGCAGTTCCACAGTTCGACGGGGTTGCCGTTGGCGGTGCCGGCGTTGCGAACGTCCAGGCACATTCCGGCAGGTGTCCGGACGGTGTTTCCGACGATGGTCCACATCTGCGGGGCGGTGCCGTTGCACGCGTAGGCGTCGACCTTCGCGCCGGCGGCGCCGTTCCCGGCGTAGTCGTCCAGGCAGTAGCCGGGGATTCCTGAGGTGATGGGGGCCCGGTTGCGGTAGATGATGTCGTCCATCAGGGCCCAGCCGGGGAAGTCCATCATGACGACGCCGAGGTGGCCGCCGTTGCCGCCGCCGCTGTTGAGGTAGTTCATCAGGTCGATGTTCACGCCGGGGGCCCGGAAGCCCCCGGCGACGTTCGCCGGGAAGGTCCCGTACGGCACACAGTTCGCCGATGTGTAGGTCACGAACGTGGAGTGGTTGGTGTTCTGGGCCGCCTGATTGAGGTTGCTCTGTACGGCGCTCCACTTCTGCGGCTGGTTGCAGACCGAGTAGGCGTCCTCCTTGTTGTCGTTGTACCCGGAGATGCCGTAGCCGTAGTCACCGCCCTGGGGCCCCTCGAAGCTGGTCAGCACGATCTTTCCGCGGGCCTGGTTGAGCGTCGGCATGCCGGTCGGGTGGCCCGGGACCACCGAGGAGCCGTAGAAGAGACCTGAGTACTGGGCCACGTACTGGTTGAAGATGGTTTCGCGCGTGCTCTGGTCGACCGTCGAGGGATCGTCGGTGCAACTCCCTGTCTGTCCTGTGCATTCGGAGTGGAGACGCATCAGGATCGTCTCGCTGGGATAGGCGCTCAGGAAGGCTCGCGCCTTTGTCAGGACGTCGTCGAAGTTCGCGTTCTGGTAGTAGCTGCCGTGGTGGATGGCGAACTTGCCGCCGATGACCCGGACTCGGATGTCGATGGCGCGGATGCCGCGTTGTAGCTGAGTTGTCAGGGTTGCCGCGCTGTCGCCGTAGTTCTGCTGGGTCTGGACCCACTCACCACCGTGGAGGGCGAGTGTCTCGTGGGTACCGGGGATGGACATGTCCGACAGCGAGGTGTCGCCGGGTACGGAAGCCATCCAGTTCGCGTGCCAGGACGGTCCGATGTTGTTGAAAGCGTCGTTGTTCGATGTTCCGTTTGCCGCGGCGGGGTCGGCCGCGACCAACGGGGTGAGGGCGAGTACGGCGAGGACCATCGCGGCGCGTGCGGCGCGGTTCGCGCCTCGGCGCAGGGCGGTGCGGAACTTGCGGCCGAGTGCTGGTGGTTGCGTCACAGGAGGCCTCTCGAGGAACGGAAATCAGGTCCGTGCCCTGGATATCGCGGCCGGAGCACTGCCGTGAAGGAGCGATACGCGCAGACTCGGTGCCCGCACGGGCAGCCCCGGTAGCGCGAGCTGGCGCTAGCGGCCTGCTTGCATTTGCAAGCACCTGGGGGCAGACTCCTGGTATGGCCTCACTGAATGTCGGCTCGCTCGGCGAGTACATCCGCGAGCAGCGACGCAGCGCGCAGTACTCGCTGCGGCAGTTGGCGGAGGTCGCGGGGGTTTCCAACCCGTACCTCAGCCAGATCGAGCGCGGGCTGCGCAAGCCGAGCGCGGAGATTCTGCAGCAGATCGCCAAGGCGCTGCGGATCTCGGCCGAGACGCTCTACGTCCAGGCCGGAATCCTGGAGGAGCGGCCCGGTGAGGGGCTCGAGTTGCGGGCCTCGATTCTGGCCGATCCGTTCATCAGCGAGCAGCAGAAGCACGCGCTGCTCGCGGTGTACGAGGCCTTCCTGAAGGAGAACGGCCTCAAGGAGGGTGCGCACGGCGAGACTCGGGCACCCGTGGCCGACGACTGAGGACGCGGTACGCGGCGCCGCCCGTGAGGTGGGCGCCGGATGGACAGGCAGTTGCCAACACAGTCAGCACACGACAGCTACGACAGGCCCGTTGCCGGGCTTTCGAGCCTGGGAAGGACCGGTCACATGCCGATCACCGACGACATCAAGAAGACCCTCAGCGACCCGACCCCGCTGTACGCCCTCGCGGGTGCCGGAGACTTCGCGTACGAGAAGCTGCGCGAGGTGCCGGGAAAGGTCGAGGCGCTCGCGGGTGACCGCCGCGGTGCCCAGGAGCTGGCCGCGGCCCGCTTGCAGGAGGCTCAGGCCCGGCTGGTCGGGGCCCCGGCGAAGGTGGCGGAGACCGTCACCGGGCTGCCGACCGAGTTCAGGGCACTGCAGGAGCTGGCCCAGGGCTTCGCGCTGCAGCAGGTGGGCCGGGCCGTGGAACTCGTGGTGAAGGCCAAGGAGGTCTACGACGAGCTCGCCGTGCGCGGCCAGGCGGTCGTGGAGAAGGGCCAGCCGGCTGCCGGCGCGGACGAGCCGGCGCCCAGGGCGGCTGCTGTCGTTGTCGAGGTGGTTGAGCCCGCCGAGTCCGTGGAGCCTGCGGAGACCGCGGAGACTGTCGACGCCGAGGTCGTGGACGAGCCGGAGACCAAGGCCGAGGCGCCCGCGAAGAAGGCCCCGAGGGCGCGGAAGACCACTGGCACGAAGTAACCCGGCACATCCGGACCAGCCGGTACGTTGGGAGTTGTGTGGACGGTCGGCGGCGCCTTGACGGGCGGCCGTTCCGTCGTTCAGCCGGAGCCGTAGCGAGGAGAACACAGTGGAGATCCTGCTGTTCGACGTCCTGAACCCCTTCTGGTGGCTGTCCACCGCGATGGTGCTGTTCAAGCTGTACGCCCTGGTGGACGCCGCGCTGCGGCGCGACGACGCCTACCGGGCGGCGGACAAGAAGTCCAAGCGGTTCTGGCTGGTCATCCTCGGCCTCGCGCTCGGTGTCGACCTGCTCTTCGGGGCGAGCGTGCTGGCCCCGCTGACGCTGGTCGGCCTGGTCGCCGCGATCGTCTACATGGTCGATGTCCGTCCTGCGATCAAGCAGCTGACGGACGGGCGCGGTGGTGGCGGCCGGCGCAACATCGGCCCGTACGGGCCCTGGTAACGGGTAACTCCGGGTGCAGTGAGGGCCCGTCCGCCGATCGGCGGACGGGCCCTCACTCGTTGCGGCAGGTCAGCCCATGATGAGCGGTGTCTGGGCGCGCTCCAGCAGCAGCACGGCCACGTCGTCCGTGAGCGCTCCGCCGTTGAGTTCCTCGACCTGGGCGATGGCGCTGTCGACCAGTCGGCCGCGGGTCAGTCCGGCGGCCTGGTGGCTGCCGATCAGGTCGATCAGGCCCTCCTGCCCGAGCCGGCTCGATCCGGTGCCGACCCGTCCCTCGACCAGGCCGTCGGTGTAGAGCAGCAGGCCCCAGCCGGGCGGCAGCTCCACCTCGTGGGCCGGCCAGACGGCTTGGCCGTCGTCGCAGGCCAGCAGGCCAAGGGCCGGTCCGGCCTGATCGAACGGGAGCAGCGCCGGGCTGCCCTCGGGGCTGAGCAGCAGCGGCGACGGGTGACCGGCCAGGTAGAGCCGGGCGTGCTCGGCCGGGGCCGCCGACCGAGTGGCGGACCGGGCACCGCCCCGCTGCCCGCCGATGCCGGCGGCGTCAGCAGCGCCGACCGTGCCGGCAGCACGCGCGGTGTCAGCGGCTTCGGTGGGGCCGGGGGAGAGGACCACCATGCAGAGCGTCGCGAAGATCTCGTCGCTGCGCCGCTCGTGCTCCAGGACGTGCTGCAGGGTGGTGAGCAGGGCCTGCCCGGTGAGCCCGGCGAAGACCAGGGTGCGCCACGCTATCCGCAGTGCGACGCCGAGGGCGGCCTCGTCCGGGCCGTGGCCGCAGACGTCGCCGATCACCACGTGGACGGTGCCGTCGTCGGTGCGGACGGCGTCGTAGAAGTCGCCGCCGAGCAGGGCCCGGCTGCGCCCGGGGCGGTAGCGGCGGGTGAAGGAGAGCCGGGCGCCGTCGAGCAGCGGGGTGGGCAGCAGGTGGCGTTGCAGGCGGGCGTTCTCCTGGCCGCGAAGCTCCGCCTCGACCAGGCGGCGCTGGGACTCGTCGGCCCGTTTGCGTTCGACCGCGTAGCGCAGGGCGCGGGCCAGCAGCGGCCCGTCGGTCTCGTGCTTGACCAGGAAGTCCTGGGCGCCCGCCGCGACGGCCGCGGCGCCGAGGTCGGAGGCCGCCGCGTCGGTGAGGACCACCACGGCGGTGTTGGGGGCACGGCGCAGCAGCTCGCGCAGCCCGTCGAGCTGGTCCAGCCCGCCTGGGCCGTCGAGGGCGTCAGGGCCGCATGTCGTGCCCGAGTCGATGCCTGTGCCTGTGCCTGTGCCCGGGGCCTCGCCGTCGGAGGACGGCAGCTTGGCGGGGGCTGCGAGGTCGAGGAGCACGCAGCTGAAACCGGCGGCGCGCGGTCGACCTCGCCGGCCGCTCGCCGAGGCGGCCGAGAGCTGGGCGGCGGCCTGTTCGATGCCGTTGGCCCAGTGCAGTTCGATCGGGGTGTAACTCTCGGTGACCAGTTGGGCGATCAGGGCCGCGTCCGAGGCGTCGTTCTCGATCACCAGTAGGCGGAACGGGGCTTCGGGGGTGCCGGCCGTCGTCCCGCCGGTCGTCGCCCGAGGACGCGGTATCGGGGCGGCCTCGCCGTGCCCGACCCTGCTCTCGGTGTCGGACGGCGGTGTCGGCCGGCTCACCGGGAGGCTGCCCGGGAACTCGGAGGGGCGTCCGGCGGCGGTGCTTCTGCGGGTGGCCAGCACTCCGGCAGCGGCGCCCGGCCGGTGCGCGGCGCTCGGCGCCCGCCCGTCTCCCGTTGCGGGCATTGGTCGATCCTCCCTTTCCCCGACTGGGCAACGGTCGACATCCGCGCGCAGTGCCCGCCTTGGTGTCGGAGACTTTCTCGCGACCATAACGTGATCTCCGGAAATTTCTCTGGCCGACCGGCGCCGATGTGGCACGAGCCACGCTCCTGGCGGGACGAGCGATTACGTTGGGTACTCGTGTCGGGCGGTGTGGGATGGGAGGCGGGCACGGTGACGCAGATCACGTTGGCCGAGGGTGACATCACGGAACAGCAGGTGGACGCGGTGGTGAACGCGGCCAACTCGTCCCTGCTCGGGGGTGGTGGGGTGGATGGCGCCATCCACCGCAAGGGCGGCCCGGAGATCCTCGCGGACTGCCGCAGGCTGCGGGCCTCGCACTACGGCAAGGGCCTGCCGACGGGCCGGGCGGTCGGCACCACGGCCGGGCGGCTGCCGGCTCGCTGGGTGGTGCACACCGTGGGGCCGGTCTTCCTGGCCGAGGAGTACGACCGGCGGGCTGAGCTCATGGCCTCCTGCTATCGGGAGTCGCTGCGGGTGGCGGGCGAGTTGGGTGCGCGGACGGTGGCGTTCCCGGCGATCTCGACCGGGGTGTACGGATGGCCGCTGGAGGATGCGGCGCGGATCGCCCTCACGACGGTGGCCGAGGCCTGCCGGTCGGAGGAGGGCGAGGCTGAGGAGGGTGGGACCGAGGGGGGAGTGGCAGGGCTGGTCGAGGTGCGCTTCGTGCTGTTCGGCGCAGCGGCGTACGAGGCCTTCGAACGCGTGCGACGCGAGCTGGTGCAGCGGAGCTGAGGGCAGCTCGTGCGACCGCCCCTATCGTGACGCGGTGGGGCGTCAACACGCCAGGGGAATTCGATAACTCGTTCGAGTGAATCGATGATCCCAGGTCGTCAGGTCCGGCTGGCCCGGCACATCCGACACGTCCGGCGGTCTCTCACGGCGCCAGCGCACTCCACGGCACCGTGACCTCCCCCTGCCGCCACCGCCCCCGCGCGTCGACCAGCGGCCAGCTGCCCGCCAGCGACGTGCAGGCCGCGACCCACCGCTGCCGCGCCCCGAACGCCCCGTACGGCGCCGCGGCCGACCACGCCCGGTCGAAGTCCGTCAGGAAGGCGTGCACCGGCCGCCCCGGCACGTTGTGGTGGATCAACGCCTTGGGCAGCCGCTCCGCCAGGTCGGACGGCTGGCCGAGCCCGCCCAGCCGGGCGGCGAAGGTCACCGTCCGCGGCCCCTCCGGGCCCAGCGCGACCCACACGTGCCGCCGTCCGATCTCGTCGCAGGTCCCCTCGACCAGCAGTCCGCCCGGCGCCAGCCGTCCGCAGAGCCGCTCCCAGACCGCGGCCACCGCCGACTCCTCGTACTGCCGCAGCACGTTCGCCGCCCTGATCAGCAGCGGCCTGGCGCCGCCCGGCCCGGCACTGTCCAGCGGTACCTCGAAGCCGCCTCGCCGGAAGGTCAGCAGCGGCGGATCGGCGTACGGAAGTGCGGCCGCGACCCGCTCGGGCTCGATCTCGATGCCGACCACCCGGACGTCCGCCCGGACCGTGCGCAGCCGGCCGGACAGCTCCACGGCCGTCCAGGGCGCCGCGCCGTACCCGAGGTCCACCGCGACCGGCGGTAGCGGGAGCGAGCGCAGCGCGGGCCCGAGGGTGTGCGCGATCCAGCGGTCCATCCGGCGCAGGCGGTTGGTGTTGGTGGTGCCCCGGGTGACCGTCCCGACCGGGCGGGAGGACCGCCCACGGGCAGCGGCGGGGTCGAACGAGGCGGCCATGCCCGCAGTTTATGCGGGCGCAGATGCGCCCCCTGCGGGCGGATGCGCGCCCCCGTGCCCGTGCGCGCGCCTCCTGATGGCCGCCCTCGGGAATACCGTCCTTCGCCGCCGCGGTTGTGACACTGGACGTGAGCCCGTCGAAGCCGCTGTTCAGGGCAGCTCCGGCGAGTTCGCCCACCGGGCGGACTACCGGGGAGACTGGGAGGCCGGAACGAGCGGCGAGACCGGGGAGACCCGGGACGAGCGGCGTCCTGACAGCAGTCGGGGAGTAAGAGGAGGCTTCAGCCAGGTGACGCAGCACCCGGTACGGACGGCGCGCCGCGCCCAGACTGCGCTGGCGCCCACGCGCGGGCGCCTGCAGGTGCTCGTCGGCGGCCGCGCCCGCCGCCCGCGCCGCGTGGCGATGCTCAGCGTCCACACCTCCCCGCTGCACCAGCCGGGCACCGGCGACGCGGGCGGGATGAACGTCTACATCGTGGAGCTGGCCAAGCGCCTGGCCGAGCTCGACATCGAGGTCGAGGTCTTCACCCGGGCGACCTCCTCCGACCTGCCGCCCACCGTCGAGCTGGCGCCGGGTGTGCTGGTCCGGCACGTCACGGCGGGCCCGTACGAGGGGCTGATCAAAGAGGATCTGCCGGCCCAGCTCTGCGCCTTCACCCACGGCGTGCTGCGCACCGAGGCCGGCCACCGTCCGGGCCACTACGACCTGGTCCACTCGCACTACTGGCTCTCCGGCCAGGTCGGCTGGCTGGCCGCCGAGCGCTGGGGCGTGCCGCTGGTGCACACCATGCACACCATGGCCAAGGTCAAGAACGCGGCGCTGGCCGAGGGCGACACGCCCGAGCCGCCCGCCCGGCTGATCGGCGAGAGCCAGGTGGTCGAGGCCGCGGACCGGCTGATCGCCAACACCGCGGACGAGGCCGGGGAGCTGGCCCAGCACTACGGCGCCCGTCCCGACCAGCTCGCGGTGGTGCACCCCGGCGTCAACCTGGACGTGTTCCGGCCCGGCGACGCGGTTGCCGCCCGTGCCCGGCTCGGGCTGCCGCAGGACGCCGCGGTGCTGCTCTTCGCCGGCCGGATACAGCCGCTGAAGGCGCCCGACGTGCTGCTCAAGGCGGTGTCGGTGCTGCTCGCCCGGCGGCCGGAGCTGCGCGAGCGCCTGGTGGTGCCGGTGGTCGGCGGCCCCTCGGGGACGGGACTGGCCGAGCCCAAGAGCCTGCAGAAGCTCGCCGCCCAGCTGGGCATCGGCGACGTGGTGCGCTTCCACCCGCCCGTCGGCCAGCCCGAGCTGGCCCAGTGGTACCGGGCGGCGACGGCGCTGGTGATGCCCTCGTACAGCGAGTCGTTCGGGCTGGTGGCACTGGAGGCGCAGGCCTGCGGGACGCCGGTGGTGGCGGCAGCGGTCGGCGGCCTGCCGGTCGCCGTGCGGGACGGCGAGACGGGGACGCTGGTGCCCGGCCACGACCCGCAGGACTGGGCGCGCGCGCTGGAGCCGTACGTCGTCCAGCCGGAGCTGGTGGCCCGGCAGGGCGCGGCGGCGGCCCGGCACGCGGCCCGCTTCGGCTGGGGCGCGGCGGCCGGCGGCACGGCCGAGGTGTACGCGGGGGCGATGGTGCGCCCGGACGTCTGGCTGGGTGGCGGCACCCGGCGCCGCAGGGCGTAGGACGCCGTCGGTACCGGTGCGCCGCTGCGGGGCGCCGGTACCAGCGGGTAACGTCACCGCCATGGCAACCCGTACCAAGGACGAGGCCCTCTCCGTGCTGCGCGCCGCCCTCGACGAGGCAGGCGTGCCCTGGGAGCCGGCCGTCAGCGACGCGTACACCCTGGTCGCGACGCTCCCCGGCACCCGCAAGCTGAGCACCACCTGCGCCCTGCGGGTCGGCGACCACAGCCTCTCGGTGAACGCCTTCGTGATCCGCCGCCCGGACGAGAACCACGAGGCCGTCTTCCGCTGGCTGCTGGAGCGCAACACCCGGATGTACGGCGTCGGCTACGCGCTCGACGCCCTCGGTGACGTCTACCTGACCGGGCGGCTGCCGCTGGAGGCGCTCACCGCGGACACCGTGGACCGGCTGCTCGGCACGGTGCTGCAGAACGCCGACGAGCCCTTCAACACCCTGCTGGAGCTGGGCTTCGCCTCGGCGATCCGGCGCGAGTGGGAGTGGCGCACCAAGCGCGGCGAGTCGACCCGCAACCTGGAGGCCTTCGCCCACCTCTCCGGCCCGGAGCAGCACCAGTCCTAGGCATCGACGCGGCTGTCGACGCGGGCGGCGGCAGCGGCAGCGGCAGTGGCGGCGGGGACCGCGGCGGCCGCGCGGGTGCGCCGGCCGAGCAGCATGAACCCGACGCCCGCGATCGTCCCGATCACCGCGCAGCCGCCCCACACCACACCGCCGCCCGCGTGCTGGAGCAGGAACCCGCCGACCGCCGGTCCCAGGCAGGCCGCGGACGACCAGGCGAGCGAGTACGTCCCCTGGTAGCGCCCGCGGGCGTGCGTCGGCGACATCTCGGCGACCAGTCCCGTGGTGGTCGGCGTCTGCAGGATCTCGCCGACCGTCCAGACCGCGACGGTCAGCCCGTAGACGACGGCCGACGACCCGGCGAACGCCGTCAGCCCGAACCCCCAGCCCACCAGCAGCCCGCCGACCAGCAGCAGGGTCCCGCGGTCGTGGTGCCTGGTCAGCCGGGTCAGCGGTATCTGCAGCAGCACGATCAGCAGCCCGTTGACCGCGGCCACCAGGCCGAACTGCGTGGTGCTCAGCCCGGCTTCGCCGATCTGCACGGCCAGCGTGGTGCTGCCCTGCTGCATCACCATGGCGAACAGGAAGGTGAGCCCGACCACGGCCATGAACCGCCGGTCGCGGAAGACCGTGCCCAGGGTGACCTGCGGCTGGGCCGACTCGCGCGGAGCGGCGGCCGGGCGGGTCTCGGGGACCTTGACGAAGACCACCAGCGCGCAGAGCAGGGTGGAGGCCGCGTCGGCCAGGAAGAGCGTCAGATAGCCGTGCGCGGCCACCAGGCCGGCCACCGTCGCTGAGACACCGAAGCCGATGTTGATCGCCCAGTAGTTCAGCGCGTACGCCCGGACCCGGTCCTCGGCGGGCACCACGTCCGCGATGACCGCCGAGATGGCCGGTCGCGAGGCGTTGCCGCTCAGGCCGACCAGGAAGGCCACCGCGGCGATCATCAGCTGTCCGTCGGCGAATCCGAGGGCCGCGGTGCTGGCGGCGGTGAGCAGCTGGGCGGCCAGCATGGTGGGGCGCCGCCCGATCCGGTCGGTGAGCACGCCGCCGCCGAGGGCGGCGATCACCGAGCCGAGGCCGTAGAGCGAGGCGACCAGGCCGGCGTAGGTGGCGGAGTAGCCGCGCTGGGCGGTCAGGTACAGCGCGAGGAAGGTGACCACGAAGCCGCCGAGCCGGTTCACCAGGGTCGAGAGCCAGAGCCACCAGAACTGCTGCGGCAGTCCGCCGAGGGATTCGGCGGCGGCTCGGCGCAGCCGGCCGGGAGCGAACGGGGCAGGCGTGGTCACGGAAGCTCCGGAATGGTAAGTGGCTAAAGCGATAAGCGCACATTACCGGTGAGCTCATGGCCCGGTCAGCCCATTTTTCGCTCCCCTAAGATGTGGGCCATGGCTGACACGACCTACCGACTCATCCTGCTCCGCCACGGCGAGAGCGAGTGGAACCAGAAGAACCTCTTCACCGGCTGGGTCGACGTCGACCTCAACGAGAAGGGTGAGAAGGAGGCCGCGCGCGGCGGCGAACTGCTCGCCTCCGAGGGCCTCTTCCCCGATGTGGTGCACACCTCGCTGCTGCGCCGTGCGATCCGCACCTCGCAGATCGCCCTGGACAAGGCCGACCGGCACTGGATCCCGGTCAGCCGCAGCTGGCGGCTGAACGAGCGCCACTACGGCGCTCTGCAGGGCAAGGACAAGGCGCAGACCCTGGCCGAGTTCGGCGAGGAGCAGTTCCAGCTGTGGCGCCGCTCCTACGACACCCCGCCGCCGGAGCTGGCCGACGGCAGCGAGTTCTCGCAGGCCGGTGACGCCCGCTACGCCGACATCCCGAGCGAGCTGCGCCCGCGCACCGAGTGCCTCAAGGACGTCGTCGACCGGATGCTGCCGTACTGGTACGACTCGATCGTCCCGGACCTGGCCGCCGGCAAGACCGTCCTGGTCACCGCGCACGGCAACAGCCTGCGCGCGCTGGTCAAGCACCTGGACGGGATCTCCGACGAGGCCATCGCCGGCCTCAACATCCCCACGGGCATCCCGCTGGTCTACGAGCTGGACGCCGACTTCAAGCCGGTCAACGCCGGTGGCCGCTACCTGGACGCGGAGGCTGCCGCCGCCGCCATCGAGGCCGTGAAGAACCAGGGCAAGAAGTAAGCGAATAAACGATCAGGCCCCTCACCGGCGCAGTGCGCGCCGGTGAGGGGCCTTCGTGCTCAGTGCCCGCCGCAGCAGCCGCCGCTGGCGCCGCCGCACTGGCAGGGCGCGCCGGACTGGCAGCCGCAGCCGCAGCCCGGGCCGCAGCCGCAGGCGCCGGCGAGCAGCGGAAGGCTCACCCGGGCGTGCCGGGGTGACTCGGCGGCGGTACGGGGAGTGGGTACGGGCCGGGCGGGAGTGGTGGTCATGGTGCTGAGCCCTCCTCGATCGAGGCAGCCGGTGATGGGCTGTCTGCTCATCGAGTGAAGCGCCCGCCCGCGGGGGGCGTCAACGGGCGCGTAGAAGTGGGGGCGCACAGTCCTCGTGCGCCCCCACGGCGCGTCGCCCGGTTCGCGCCGGGCCCCCGGCGCGAACGGCAACGCGGGTCTCAGGCCCCGGCGAGCGGCTTGTCGTCGGGGACGAACTCGCCGGCGTGCTCGCCGGTGACCAGGAAGACCACGCGCTTGGCGACCGAGACGGCGTGGTCGGCGAAGCGCTCGTAGTAGCGGCCGATCAGCGTGACGTCGACGCCGGTCTGGATGCCGTGCTGCCAGCGGTCGTCGATCAGGTGGGCGAAGAGCTCGCGGTGCAGGTCGTCGATCGCGTCGTCGTCCCGCTCCAGCTGGAGCGCCGCTTCGACGTCCTTGGTGGCGATCACCTGGCCGGCCTTGGCCACCAGGCGCTGGGCGAGCTGGCCCATCTCCAGGACGATCGGGTGCAGGTCGTTCGGCACGGCCGACTCGGGGTAGCGCAGCCGGGCGACCTTGGCGACGTGCCGGGCGAGGTCGCCGCAGCGCTCCAGGTCGGCGCTCATCCGCAGGCTGGTGACCACGATCCGCAGGTCGGTGGCGACCGGCTGCTGGCGGGCCAGCAGGTCGATCGCGCGGTTCTCCAGCTCGTGGTGCAGGTCGTTGACCCTGGAGTCGGCGGCGATGACGCCCTCCGCCAGGGCGAGGTCGGCGTCGAGCAGCGCGGTGGTGGCGCGGCCCATCGCCGAGCCGACCAACCTGGCCATCTCGACCAGGCCGTCGCCGATCGAGTCGAGTTCCTCGTGGTACGAGTCGCGCATGCTTTCTTCTCTCCTCAGTAGCTGTGTCGGTGGCGGTGCCGACCGATCGGTCCGCGGTACGGGGTACGCGCCGGACGACCGCTGCGGGTGGCGCGCATCGTACGCGCGTCACGGCCCCACACGGGCTGCACGGCCCAGACTGGGCCGTCCGGGCGACCGTGCGCGCCCGCTGTGGTGAACCGGCGGCTGCCTGAAGGTGAATTCTCGGCAACGCGTGGCGGATGCCTTGATCTGGGACTGTCAGGAGGCCGGGGCGATGCGCTTAGGCTGACGACATGGACGTGAATGTGGCCGCCGCCGCTGCCTGTGCCATCGCCGGGCTCGGCGTCGGTCTCACGGCCGCCATCGCCTTCCGCTGGAGCGAGCGCGAACAGTCCCGAGGCAGCAGGAGTGGCAATGGCAGAAGAACCGGTACTTCGACAGTGAGCTCTCCCTTGCAGGACTCGGCGCTCCCTCCCGGCGTGGACACCGTGCTCTCGGTGCTGCGCTCCTGCGCGATCGTGCTCGGCGACGGCGACGAGGTGGTCAAGGCCAGCTCGGCGGCGTACGCGATGGGCCTGGTCAGAGGCGGGGCGGTGGCCGTCGAGCCGATGCTGGCGCTGGCCCGGGCGACCCGCCGCGACGGCGAGATCCGCCAGGTCGAGCTGGACGTCCCGCGGCCCGGCGTGGCGCGGGCCGGTGAGCCGCTGGCCGTCTCCGTCCGGGTGGCGCCGCTGGGCTCGCGGCTGGTGCTGGTGCTGGTCGAGGACCTCACCGAGCGCCGCCGGATCGAGGCGGTCCGGCGCGACTTCGTCGCCAACGTCAGCCATGAGCTCAAGACCCCGGTCGGCGCGCTCTCGTTGCTCTCCGAGGCGGTCGCGGACGCGGCCGACGACCCGGAGGCCGTGCAGCGCTTCGCCGGCCGGATGCAGATCGAGGCCACCCGGCTGGCCAGCCTGGTGCAGGAGATCATCGACCTCTCCCGGGTGCAGGACGACCGGCTGCAGATGGAGCCGGAGCCCGTCCCGGTGGACGAGCTGATCGCGGAGGCGATCGACCGCTGCCGCCAGCAGGCCGCCGCCAAGCAGATCCACATCGCGGCGGGCGGCATCGCCGGACTGCACCTGCACGGCGACCGCGGCCAGCTGGCCGCGGCGCTCGGCAACCTGGTGGAGAACGCGGTCAACTACTCCCCGCCGCGCACCCGGGTGGCCATCGCGACCCGCCGGATAGCCAGCGCCGCCGCCATCGGTGAGGCGGACGGCGAGCTGATCGAGATCTCGGTGACCGACCAGGGCATCGGCATCTCGGAGAAGGACCGCGAGCGGATCTTCGAACGTTTCTACCGGGTGGACCCGGCCCGCTCCCGGGCGACCGGAGGCACCGGCCTCGGCCTCTCGATCGTCAAGCACGTGGCGGCGTCGCACGGCGGCACCGTCTCGGTCTGGAGCGTCGAGGGCCAGGGCTCCACCTTCACCGTCCGGCTGCCCGCCGGGCAGTCCCCCGCGCCCGACCCGGCACACCACTTTGAGCCGTCAACCCCATCCCCCCTTCCTGCCCCGGAGGCCCGATCGTGACCCGAGTACTGGTGGTCGAGGACGAGGAATCGTTCAGCGACGCCCTGTCGTACATGCTCCGCAAGGAGGGCTTCGAGGTGGCGGTGGCCGCCACCGGACCCGACGCGCTGGAGCAGTTCGAGCGCAACGGTGCCGACCTGGTGCTGCTCGACCTGATGCTGCCCGGCCTGCCCGGAACCGAGGTCTGCCGCCAGCTGCGGGTGCGCTCGAACGTGCCGGTGATCATGGTGACCGCCAAGGACAGCGAGATCGACAAGGTCGTCGGCCTGGAAATAGGTGCGGACGACTACGTCACCAAGCCGTACTCGACCCGCGAGCTGGTCGCCCGGATCCGCGCGGTGCTCCGCCGCCGCGGCGAGGACGGCGGCCCGGGCGAGAACGGCGGCGGCCCCGGCGCGCTGGAGGCCGGCCCGGTCCGGATGGACGTGGACCGGCACGTGGTGACGGTGGACGGCGCCAAGGTCGACCTGCCGCTCAAGGAGTTCGACCTCCTGGAGATGCTGCTGCGCAACGCCGGCCGGGTGCTCACCCGGATGCAGCTGATCGACCGGGTCTGGGGCGCCGACTACGTCGGGGACACCAAGACCCTGGACGTTCACGTCAAGCGCCTGCGGGCGAAGATCGAGCCGGACCCGGGCGCACCGCGCTACCTGGTGACGGTCCGCGGCCTGGGCTACAAGTTCGAGCCGTAAACCGCGACGCGAGCACGCCGAGGGCCCCGCTCCTCCTTGGGTTCAAGGGGTCGTCGCAACACCACTTGGTTTTAGGTGGTGAGTAGATCACGTAGACGCTCGGCTGGGGTATTCCAGCCGAGCGTCTTGCGTGGGCGGCCGTTGAGTTCCTGGGCGACGTGTTCGAGGTCTTCGGGGCCGTGCAGGCTCAGGTCGGTTCCCTTCGGGAAGTACTGCCGCAGGAGCCCGTTCGTGTTCTCGTTCGAGCCGCGTTGCCAGGGCGAGGCCGGGTCGCAGAAGTAGACGGGCATGCCGGTGGCCATGCTGAACTGCCTGTGACGAGCCATCTCGCTGCCCTGGTCCCAGGTGAGAGAGCCGCGCAGGTGGGCGGGCAGGGTCTGGACGGTGCGGACGAGCCCGTCGCGGACGGTCTCGGCGTCGTGGGCTCCGCCCGGCAGGTGGACCAGCATGGTGTAACGGGTGCTTCGTTCGACCAGGGTGGCGATCGCGGAGCGCCCGCCCGCGCCGATGATCAGATCCCCTTCCCAGTGGCCGGGCACCGCCCGGTCCTCGACGTCGGCGGGGCGGTCGCTGATCATCACCATCGGGTCGATGAACCGCGGGGTGCGCCGCTCCGGGTCGCGGCGGGGTTTGCGGCGGGTCCGGCCGGAGCGGACGGCTGCCTGCACTTCCCGTTTCAGGCCGCCGCGCGCCTGGAAATACAGCGCCTGATAGATCGTTTCCACGCTCACCCGCATGCTCTCGTCGTCGGGATGCTCCGTCAGCAGAGCGTGGCAGATCTGTTCCGTGACCACCGCCTGCGCAGTCCGCCCTGGACGAAGCGACGCAGCCGTCCCTCGCGCAGCAGCTTGCGCTCCTTGGGCCGGGGCCTGCGCGCCGCCGCCGCCCGGTGGGCCGCGTAGGGCCGGTAGCCCTCGCTGCCCGCGTTCGCGTCGATCTCCCGCTTGACCGTACTCGCCGGCCGCCCCAGGGCCCGTCCGATCGCCCGCAACGACTGACCCAGCGCCTGGAGATCCCGTATTTGTTCGCGCTCGGCCAGTGTCAGGAACCGCGGATGCAGTTGCTGTTCCAGGGCCCTCAGGCCCACTGGTGCTGTGGTCACGCCGCCCATCGTGACGGTCCCGGCGGTGTAGTCGACACGGCGGCCGTCGGTGTAGGTGCGCGTGGTGCGGGTCTTCTTGACGCCCCAGTCCCAGTCCTTGGCCGTACGCTCGTTCACCCCGATCTGCCGGGCCGCCGCCCGGCGTGCGACACCGGCGGCCCGAAGCTGCTCGTACTCATTGCGACCGGGGTGCCGCCGCGGCAGGCGCACCGAGCTCTGTCCGGCCTTCCGGGCCCAGCCGAAGGCAGTGTTCCGGTTCACCCCCAGCTCACGCGCCACCACGGTCACATTCCCCACGGCACCCAGCCGCGCAAGGAAACGCTCCCTCAAGCCCGAAAGATCATCGCGTCCAACGCCCACGGTCCCCGCAACTCCCACAGATCGCGGGCGTTGCGAGGACCGTTAGAACCCAAGCTCCCTCAGGGAGGAGCGGGGCCCTCGGGCGTTCGCAGGTCAGTGCGTGCTGGCCGAAGCGCCCGGCGAGGCCGCCGTCGTCGCCGACGCCGACGCGGAGGCGCCGGCCGAGGCCGAGGCGGAGCCCGACGGCGAGGCCGCGCCCGTGCTCGGGCTGCCCGAGGCCGCTGCCGAAGCGCCGGCCGACGCCGAGGCACTGGCCGACGGCGAGGCCGGACCGAACGAGGCGTAGGCGCCGGCGGCGGAGTTGACCTGCGCCTGGACGTCGACCTTGCCGGCCTTGTCGAACGCGAAGTCGGCCGGCGCGAAGCCGCCGACGTTCAGCGTGACGGACGACAGCTGGGCGGTGGGCTGCCCGTCGCCGCCGACCAGCACGGCGCCGCCGGCCGGGATGACGATGCCGGGGATCGTCGCGCCCTTGGCGTCCGCGAAGGTCGCGGTGCCGTTGGCCACGGTGAGCGACTGCAGGGTCTCCGGGGCGGAGCCGGTGTTGCTGATGTTCACGGTGACGTTGGCCGGGCCGGGCTGGCCGCTGGCCTGCATCGCGCCGGTGACGACGACGATGTTGTTGAGCTTGAGGTCGTTGCCGATGGAGGTGGCCGGGGTGTCCGGCTTGACCTTGGCGGTGTCCGGTGACGGGCCGTCGGCACAGGCCGACAGCGAGATGGCGGCAAGGGCGAGAACGAGGGCGGCACTGCCGCCGCGTCGAAGGCTGCGGCTCACGGCGGCGGCATCTCCTTGGTCACGAGTCGGGTGGTCAGCGCTCAGATTACCGACCGCACTTATCCGGTTCTCACGGGGTGGCCCCGTGTCGCGTGGGGAGCGCTCGTCCGGGGGGCCGTGCGGGGCCGCAGACCCGGGCCCTGGACGGTGCGCAGCTGCCGTAACCGGGGGGAGCGCTCCGGGCGCGGCGGCCGGGAACTCGATCAAGATCAGATCACGATCGGGAAACGTCGGATATTCGGCTCCGCGGGCAAGATCGAATCATGGTTTGCGACCCGCCGCCACATGTTTCGGTGGAACCGAGAAGGGCCTCCGACCTGCGGGAAGCCCGCTCCAAGGGGTGGCCGCAGCACGTCGCAGGGGTCCTTGTCAAGCCCCGAGACCCGCCCTGACCTGCGAAAACGCCCTTCGGGTGGACGGAAAAGCGTGTTATTCTGGAAAGCCACGGAAGGGGTCCTGTCACATGACGTTCAAGGTTGGCGACACGGTGGTCTACCCCCATCACGGGGCTGCACTGATCGAGGCCATCGAAATTCGCCAGATCAAGGGTGTGGACAAGACCTACCTGGTGCTGAAGGTTCAGCAGGGTGACCTCACGCTGCGCGTGCCCGCGGAGAACGCGGAGTTCGTCGGCGTGCGCGACGTGGTCGGCCAGGAGGGTCTGGACCGGGTCTTCGAGGTGCTGCGTGCACCGTACACCGAGGAGCCCACCAACTGGTCTCGCCGCTACAAGGCGAACCTGGAAAAGCTCGCGTCGGGAGACGTCATCAAGGTCGCCGAGGTCGTCCGCGACCTGTGGCGTCGTGAGCGCGAGCGCGGTCTGTCGGCAGGCGAGAAGCGGATGCTCGCCAAGGCTCGGCAGATTCTCGTCAGCGAACTCGCGCTGGCGGAGAACACCAACGAGGACAAGGCGGAGACGCTGCTCGACGAGGTCCTCGCCTCGTAGTGCGGCGATAGCCGTGTACAGCGCCCGGCGCTGCGGTATCGCCCGTGACCAGTGATGGTCCGGGTGATGCGGTGGCCCTCCGGGCGCTGTGGCATGCCCGGACGCAGTCGTATGCTCGCCGTACGCGCAGAGCGCTCTGCGCGCGCGGCCGCACGCCGGTACCCGAGAAACGGTGCCGGAGTGGAAGGGGTCCGGTGCACTGCCCGACGGGTACGCCAGGGCCATACCCACTTCGCCGAAGGAGTGAAACCTGAACAGCACAGGAGCAGTCGCAGCAGCCGTGGTCCCCGCCGCAGGGCGGGGCGAGCGGCTCGGTCCCGGGGCCCCCAAGGCCCTGCGCGAACTGGGCGGCGCGCCGCTGCTGGTGCACGCCGTGCAGGCGCTGGCCCGCAGCCGGGCGATCGGCCCGGTCGTCGTGGTGGCCCCGCCGGACGGGGTGGCCGAGGTGCTCGGTCTGCTGGACGGCCACGGGCTGGACGGCCAGGACGTCCGGGTGGTGGCCGGCGGCGCGACCCGGCAGGAGTCGGTCCGCCTCGGCCTGGCTGCTGTCCCGGCGGAGATCGCGATCGTGCTGGTGCACGACGCGGCCCGCCCGCTGGTGCCGGTCGAGGTGGTGGACGCGGTGGTCGCCGCGGTGCGGGACGGCGCCGAGGCGGTGGTCCCGGCGGTGCCGCTGGCCGACACCGTCAAGCGGGTCGAGCCGCGCCCGGGCGGCGCGCCCGAGCCCGTCCTCGACACGCCCGACCGTTCGACGCTGCGCGCGGTGCAGACCCCGCAGGGCTTCCGCCGCGAGCTGCTGGACGCCGTGCACGCCAAGGCGCTGGCGGACGAGAGCGCGGCGGACGCGGGCGCGCTGCCGGCGGTCACCGACGACGCCGGCCTGGTCGAGCGGTACGGCGGCCGGGTGGTCGTGGTGCCGGGCCACGAGGAGGCCTTCAAGGTGACCCGTCCGCTGGACCTCGTCCTCGCCGAGGCCGTACTCGCCCGCAGGAGGGCCTCCGATGGCTTCTAGCCCCGTGATCCCGAGGATCGGGATCGGCACCGACATCCACGCCTTCGAGGCCGGCCGCCCGCTCTGGGTGGCGGGCCTGGAGTGGGAGGGCGCCGAGTACGGCCTGGCCGGCCACTCGGACGCCGACGTGGTCGCGCACGCCGCCTGCGACGCGCTCTTCTCCGCGGCCGGGGTCGGCGACCTCGGCACGCACTTCGGCACCGACCGCCCCGAGTGGGCCGGCGCCTCCGGGGTGCGGCTGCTCGGCGAGGCGGCCCGGATCGTCCGGGCGGCGGGTTTCGAGATCGGCAACGTCTCGGTCCAGGTGGTCGGCGTGCGGCCGAAGATCGGCAAGCGCCGCGAGGAGGCGCAGGCCGTGCTCTCGGCGGCGGTCGGCGCGCCGGTGTCGGTCTCCGGCACCACCTCCGACGGCCTGGGCCTGACCGGCCGGGCCGAGGGCCTGGCCGCGCTCGCCACCGCGTTGGTCTACCAGCGCGACACCGCCTTGGAATAGTCGCGGATTGACGGGTGTTCAGGTGGGCGGGTCCGGGCGGAGTCGGTAGCGTGGACCGTCGTCGATCACGCTCCGAAACGAGGACCGTCATGGCCGCGCAACTCTCCGACCAGGCCCGAGCACTTCTCGACGGCAGGAGCTTCGCCGTCGTCGCCACGATCCAGCCCGACGGTGGTCCGCAGGCCTCGGTGGTCTGGGTGAAGCGCGACGGCGACGACATCCTCTTCTCCACCGTCCAGGGCCGCCGCAAGCACCTCAACCTGCTGCGGGACCCGCGGGTCTCGGTGGTGGTGAACCCGCCCGAGGACCCGTACACCTACCTGGAGGTCCGCGGTGAGGCGACGCTCAGCACCGAGGGCGGCCGGGAGTTGATCGACGAGCTGTCGAACAAGTACATGGGGAAGGACTACGGCTTCGACGGGCCGGAGGCCGTCCGGGTGGTCGTCCGGATCACGCCGTCCAAGGTGGCGGGCAGCATCTGACCAGCAGGCGGAGCGAGAGCGTCCGGTTCGCCACGGAGGGCAATCCCGACTCTTTCTCCCGTCACACGGGCGCAGCATCGGCGAAGCAACCCGGGCGCAGCCGCAAATTCGTGACAGCCCCGCGACTCAAACGTCGCGGGGCACTGCCTGCTTCCCACTACGCTTGACGCTGTGAGCCTTCGCCTGTACGACACCAACACCCGCCAGGTACGCGACTTCGTCCCGCTTGTACCGGGTTGTGTCTCCATGTACCTGTGTGGCGCGACCGTCCAGGCGGCCCCGCACATCGGACACATCCGGTCCAACCTCAACTTCGACGTGATGCGCCGCTGGCTGACCTATCGCGGATACGACGTGACGTTCGTGCGGAACGTCACCGACATCGACGACAAGGTCATCCAGAAGGAGCGCGAGCTCGGCACCCCGTGGTGGCAGATCGCGTACGCCAACGAGCGCGCCTTCAACGACGGTTACACGGCGCTCGGCTGCAAGCCGCCGACCGTGGAGCCGCGTGCCACCGGTCACGTCCCCGAGATGATCGAGATGATGCAGGGACTGATCGCCCGGGGCCACGCGTACGCGGCCGACGGCAACGTCTACTTCGACGTCAAGTCCTACCCGGACTACCTGGAGCTCTCCAACCAGAAGCTGGAGAACCTGCTCCAGCCCGAGGGCGAGGGCGAGACCGGCAAGCGGGACCCGCGCGACTTCGCGATGTGGAAGGCGGCCAAGCCGGGCGAGCCGAGCTGGCACACCCCGTGGGGCAGCGGCCGTCCCGGCTGGCACCTGGAGTGCTCCGCGATGGCGCACAAGTACCTGGGCAAGGGCTTCGACATCCACGGCGGCGGGCTGGACCTGATCTTCCCGCACCACGAGAACGAGATCGCCCAGTCCAAGGCGTTCGGCGACGACTTCGCCAACTTCTGGGTGCACAACGCCTGGGTCACGCTGAGCGGCGAGAAGATGAGCAAGTCGCTCGGCAACTCGGTGCTGATCTCCGAGATGGTGCAGCGCTGGCGGCCGATCGTGCTCCGCTACTACCTGGCCGCTCCGCACTACCGCTCGATGATCGAGTACAGCGAGGAGTCGGTCCGCGAGGCCGAGGCCGGCTTCGGCCGGATCGAGGGCTTCATCCAGCGGGTCGTGGAGCGCTGCGGCGCGGTCGAGGCGGCGCCCGAGGTGCCGCTGGCCTTCGCCGAGGCGATGGACGACGACTTCGGCGTTCCGCAGGCGCTGGCCATCGTGCACACCGCCGTCCGGCAGGGCAACAGCGCGCTCACGGCGGACGACAAGGAGAACGCGGTAGCGCGTCTGGCCGAGGTCCGTGCGATGCTCGGAGTACTGGGTCTCGACCCGCTCGACCCGCAGTGGTCCGGCGAGGACCGCGGCGAGGACCTCCACGGGGTCATCGACTCGCTGGTTCGCCTCGTGCTGGACCAGCGGCAGGCGGCCAGGGCCCGCAAGGATTTCGCCACCGCGGACGCCATCCGCGACCAGCTCGGCCTGGCCGGGCTGGCGATCGAGGACACCCCGTCCGGCGCACGCTGGACGATCAACAACCAGTAATCCCTCGGTGGAGGGGTGAGGGTGGGCCGTACCGGCTGATCAGTCGGCTGGTACGGCCCATCCGCATGAGGCAGAGCATGCCGACGACCGTGTCGCGGTCGGGCGTGACGGACAGACAGGAAGAACAGCCATGGCCGGCAACAGCGCACGCAGGAACCGACGCAACCCCGGATCGAAGAAGGGCGCGACTGTCGGCACCGGCGGCCACAGCCGGAAGGCGGTCCAGGGCAAGGGCCCGACCCCTCCCGGTGAGGCGCGCAAGGGCCACCCGAAGCAGCGCGCCGCCAACGCGGCGCTCAAGCGCGAGCGGGACGCCAAGGCGCGGGCCGGCATGCGCCGGGCCGGCGGCGGCGGCCGGGGCGGCCGCGGCGGCGCGGGCGCGGCCGAGCTGGTGGTCGGCCGCAACTCGGTGGTCGAGGCGCTGCAGGGCGGCGTGCCGGCGACCGCGCTCTACGTGCTGCAGTTCATCGACACCGACGACCGGGTGCGCGACGCCTTCCAGGCCGCCAACGACCGCGGCATCCCGCTGATGGAGGCCCCGCGCCCGCAGCTGGACCAGATGACCGGCAACCTCAACCACCAGGGCCTGGTCCTCCAGGTCCCGCCGTACGAGTACGCGCACCCCGAGGACCTGCTGGGCACGGCCGCCGACCTCGGCGAGGACGCGCTGATCATGGCGCTGGACGGGGTCACGGACTCCCGCAACCTGGGCGCCGTGGTCCGTTCCGCCGCCGCCTTCGGCGCGCACGGCGTGGTCATCCCCGAGCGCCGCGCGGCCGGCATGACGGCCGGTGCCTGGAAGACCTCCTCCGGCGCGGCCGCCCGGCTGCAGGTGGCCCGCGCCACCAACCTCACCCGCGCCCTGGAGGCGTACCAGAAGGCCGGTCTGCTGGTGGTCGGCCTGGCCGCCGACGGCGAGACCGAGATCGGCGACCTGGAGGCGCTGACCGGCCCGGTGGTCATCGTGGCCGGCTCCGAGGGTAAGGGCCTGTCCCGGCTCGTCGCGGAGACCTGCGACATCCGGGTGCGGATTCCGATGCCGGGCCAGACCGAGTCGCTGAACGCGGGCGTCGCCGCCGGCATCGTCATGTACGAAGCGGCGCGGCTGCGGGCCAAGAGCTGATTATTGGCCCAAGGGCTGACTGGTTCCGCCCGTAAGTGACGCAAAGAGTCATGATCTCGTACGAGAGCTTGCGGAACCGTCAGCCACGCCCGGCACTTGCACCCGGGAGAGTGTCCTAACCGGGTGTCACCCGGTTAGAGGGGTGTGGACACCAGAACACCTTGGCGCCCAAAGCAGGGCGGAGCGGCAGGGATAGACCCAGAGCCCGGCCTCAGCACCGTCAAGGTGCCGAGCGACCCGGCCCGGCTGAGCAGCACCCAGGTCAGCTTCCGGGTCAGAATGCCCGTGCCGGCGACCCCGATGATCCAGGCACCGCCGCTCTCGACGGCGCCCTACGCGGACGCCTTCGGGCGGCCGTACGCACCACTGGCCTACGCGGGCCGACCCGGGCTCGTCCGGGTCGGCGCCGCGGACACCGCGGCCGGGGCCGTCGCGGGGAGCGCCGTGCTCTCCGGTGGCGGGCTCGCCGGCGGCGCGCCGCGGCGCAAGGCCAGGGTCACCGCCGTCACCTGGAGCGGCCAGACCGCGCCCGGCGACCTGGCGGCCACCCAGCTGCTGGACGCCGTACGGCTGAACACCGTGCCGAGCCCCGCCGGGGCCTCGCTCGGCGGGGGCGGCCTGGCAGAGCCGGGCTCGACCCAGCTGTTGGAGCCGGTGCCGGGCTGGGACTCCGGGCCCGGCAACGGGTACGGACGCGGCTCGGTGCCGCGCCAGCCGAACGCCGCCTCGGGCAGCTCCGGCTCGTCCGGCACGCTCAGCGGAGCCGGCCGCAAGCCGGCCCGTCCCGAGCCGGTCGGGTGGAGGCCGGGCGGCGACCAGCCGCAGGCCGCGGCGCCGGCGCCGGCGGCCGAGTCCAGTCGGCACGCGCGCTACCCGGGCCGCCGGGTGGACCTCGGCCTGGTGCTGCTCCCGCTGCGCCTGCTGCTCGGCTCGCTCACGGTCTACGAGGGCTTCGCCAAGCTCTGCGACCCGGTGTACTTCGACGGCGGCCAGCGCGGCTCGATGATGCGCTGGCTGGCCTCGCTGCACCCGTGGAAGGTCGCCCAGCCGCTGCTCGACTTCGCCATGGCGCACCCGGTGGGGGCCGGCCTCGGGGTCGCCTTCACCGAGATCGTGGTGGGCGTGCTGTCGCTGCTCGGCCTCTGGCAGCGGTTGGCGGCCGCGGCCGCGATGCTGCTCTCCGCCGCGCTGCTCTTCACGGTCAGCTGGCGGGCGGTGCCGGTCTACGACACCCCCGACCTGATCTTCCTGGCCGCGTGGAGCCCGCTGCTGATCGCCGGAGCGCCGTTCGCTTCGCTGGACGGGCGGCTCGCCCTGGAGGCCTGGCGGCGGTACGGCACGGACGCGCCGAAGGCGGTCCGCCGCCGGGTGCTGCGGCGCGGCACGGTGGTCGCCGCGGTGGTGATCGGCCTGACGATGCTGCTCGGCTCGATGCTGGGCGCCGCGGTGCGTACCGGCGGCCGTCCGCAGCCGCTGCCGGCCAAGCCGCCGACCGACTTCGGCACACCGCTCTGGCCGGCCACCGGCGCGCCGCACGCGTCGGGCAGTGCGGCGCCGTCGGCTGCGCCGTCCTCGTCCGCGCCGGCCTCGCCGTCGCCCTCCGCGTCGGCCTCGCCGTCCTCGCACAAGAGCGCCAAGCCGCACACGTCCGCCGGGACGAGCGGCGCGGGGGGCGCCGATGCGACGGGCAACTCGGCGAGCCAGGGCGGCGGTTCGTCCTCCGGGACGGCTCCGGGCTCCTCGGGCTCGTCCGGGAGCGCGGGCACCTCGCCCGGTTCGGGCAGCGGCAACCGGGCGCCCAAGCCCAGCCCGAGCGGTGGCGGCGGGCTGATCGGCGGGGTGCTGGGCAGTGGCCCGCCGGCCGTCCAGCTGCCCACGCTGGGCCTGCAGGCGACGCCTGCGGCCGCGCGGCCGGTGGTGTGATCCGTGTGATCCGGAGCCGGTAGCAGCCGGTAGCAGCAGAGCGGTGGGGTTCCCCTCGGGGAGCCCCACCGCTCTGCTGTGCGCTGTCTCAGCTGCCGGCGGCCTCCTGGCTCGCCTGGCTCGCGGCCAGCTCCTTGGCGGCCTCGGTGAGGTCCTTGGCGGTGTCGATGGCCCGCCAGTAGACGCCCTGCGGGAGCTGGTACCCGGCCAGCCGCTTGGCGCGGGCGAGCTGCGGGAAGGTGGTGCGCTCGTGGTCGCCCACGTCGGGCAGCAGCTCGGCGAAGCCGGCGCTGAAGACGTACAGGCCCGCGTTGATCAGGAAGGGCGAGGGCGGCGCCTCGATGAAGTCCAGGATGTTGCCGAACTGGTCCGTCTCCACCGCGCCCCACGGGATCCGCGGGCGGGCCAGCGCGAGCGTCGCCAGGGCGTCGCGCTCGTGGTGGAAGGCCGCCATCTCGCGCAGGCTGAACCTGGTCCAGATGTCGCCGTTGGTGGCGTACCAGGGCTCCCCGGGGCGCGGCAGGGCCTTCGCGGCGAGCTTCAGCCCGCCGCCGCGCCCCAGCGGCTCGGCCTCCACCACCGTGCTGACGTTCAGTGGGAGGTCGGCCTGGTCCAGCCAGTCCTGCAGCACCTCGGCCAGATGGCCGCAGGAGATCACCACGTCCTTCACGCCTTCGGCTGCGAGCCAGGCGAGTTGGTGCCCCACGATCGGCGTACCGGTGCCGGGGATCTCGACCAGCGGCTTGGGCCGGTCGTCGGTGTACGGGCGGAGCCGCGAGCCCTGGCCGCCCGCGAGGATAACGGCCTGGGTGACGGTGGGCGCGGTGGTGAGGTCGTAGCCGGTCATGCTTGGCAGGATAGGCGCCCGGGGGTTCCGGGGAACGGTAGTTGAGCCTTCGTCAGCCGCCTGCGTCAGCCCGCGATGCCGGCGGCGAACGAGCCGTCGCAGACCGGGCGGGCGAAGGATCGGGCCCGCTGCACGTCGCCCTGGTACTGCTTGACGGCGGCCCGGCCGAGATCCTCGGCGAGACCGGTGCAGAACGGCGTCAGCGAGGGCTGCTCGCGCATCGTGCGGTCCAGCAGGTCCAGCGCGGAGCCCGCGCCCTGCGTGCGCAACTCCTCCATCAGGTCGGCCCGCAGCGCGTCCTGCGGGGCCAGGCCCTGGTGGTCGGCGGAGGTCGGCGCGGCCGCGGTGCGACCGATGCCGCCGTCGCCGCTGGAGGCCGCGACCACCTGCTGGTCCAGGGCGATCGGAGGCGCCCAGGGGACCCGGGTGACGGCGAGCGTGCCGGTGGTCACGAGGATCACGGGCAGGGTGAGGGCGATGGTCTGGCCGATGCGGCGCACGAGCTGCTTCACGCCAGTGAGAGTAGCGCCGGGTGAGGGGTTGAAGACACTCCGTCACACGGACGAGTGACGTGACGAAGCCCCGCCGGAAACCTGTCCGACGGGGCTCCGTTCGCCTGGCGCTCAGCTGTTCGCGCCCGGCGCCGGTGTCACGCGCTGAGGCGGGCGCCCGAGCTGCTGGAGAAGACGTGGGTCTCGCCGCCGGTCGGGACCACGTGGATGGTCTCGCCCTTCGCCGGGATCTGCCGGCCGTGCACGCGCACGACGATGTCCTTGTCCTCGCCGCCGATCTTGGTGGTGCCGTAGACGAAGCCGTCCGCGCCGAGCTCCTCGACCACGTTGACCGTGACGGCCACGCCCTCGATGCCGCCCTCGGTGACGATCTCGAAGTGCTCCGGGCGGATGCCGACGGTCACCGTCTTGTCCAGGCCCGCGCCGGCCAGGTGCTCGCGGTCGATGTTGATCACCGAGCCGCCGAACTTCACGCCGCCGTCCACCAGCGGAACCTCGACCAGGTTCATCGCCGGCGAGCCGATGAAGCCGGCGACGAAGAGGTTGGCCGGGCGGTCGTACATGTTGCGCGGGGTGTCGACCTGCTGGAGCAGGCCGTCCTTGAGCACCGCGACCCGGTCGCCCATGGTCATGGCCTCGACCTGGTCGTGCGTCACGTACACGGTGGTGATCCCCAGGCGGCGCTGCAGGCCGGCGATCTGGGTGCGGGTGGAGACCCGGAGCTTGGCGTCCAGGTTGGACAGCGGCTCGTCCATCAGGAAGACCTGCGGCTCGCGCACGATCGCCCGGCCCATCGCGACACGCTGGCGCTGACCGCCGGACAGCGCCTTCGGCTTGCGGTCCAGGTAGTCGGTGAGGTCCAGGATCTTGGCGGCCTCTTCGACCTTGGTGCGGATCTCGGCCTTGTTGACGCCCGCGATCTTGAGCGCGAAGCCCATGTTGTCCGCGACGGTCATGTGCGGGTAGAGCGCGTAGTTCTGGAACACCATCGCGATGTCCCGGTCCTTCGGCGGCAGGTGCGTGACGTCGCGGTCGCCGATCCGGATGGCGCCGCCGTTGACGTCCTCCAGCCCGGCCAGCATCCGCAGGCTGGTGGACTTGCCGCAGCCGGACGGGCCGACCAGGACGAGGAACTCGCCGTCCTCGACGTGCAGTTCCAGCGCGTCCACGGCGGGCTTGGTGCTGCCCTGGTACAGCCGGGTCGCCTTGTCGAACGTGACAGAAGCCATGATGCTGCTCTCCTTCACCGGCAGGAACGTGCCGGACGATCCGAGTAAAGGGTGGTTGGTGCCTGCGCCGCCCCGACAGTGGTCTGAACCATCGCCGAGCCGACTCCGGCCGAGGCTACCCGCCACTTCGTGCGATTGTCAGCCCCCGGTCGCCCTCCAATCCCGCATCAGTCCGATCACGACCCCACCCGCCCCACCCATCTGCCGCCACAGACCCCACCCCTCCCGGTAGACTTCCCCCGGTGCGTCACGGCCCGCTCGGGCGGCCGCCGGTGCCGCCATGCCTCCTTAGCTCAGTTTGGCCAGAGCAACGCACTTGTAATGCGTAGGTCGTCGGTTCGAATCCGACAGGGGGCTCCAAATCGGACATTGAGGGCGCGTAATCGGCGGTCACCATGACGTCGGTGTGGGTGGCCCAGTTGCGGATCTCCAGGGCGTCGAGCACCTGGCGGGTGTAGCGCTCCACGCTCTTGGCGACCGGATCGTTCGGCGCCAGCGGCTCGTCGTAGTCGTAGATGATGTTGCCGCCGGCGAGCCGGATCTTGTAGTACCGCCAGATCTCGACGGTGTGGTGCCTGCCGTCACGGCTGACCGTGTTGACGAAGTATTCGTCGCCGTCCAGGAACTCCTGGGCGAGCACCACCGTATTGGCTTTCCCGTGGCGGTCGGCGCTGGTCATGATGTTCTCGTGGGCGACGCGCACCTGCTCCGGTGACGAGCACGCCACGACACCCGCGCATCCGGCGCGGCTACCTGGTGGTGGACGGCGAAACGCCGGAACTCGCCCACGAACGGATCGCCCAGGCGCGGCAGGATCTCGTCGCCGACATCCGGCCCTCCCGAGGATGAAGCAGGGCCCGCGGTCAGCCGATCCGGGTGACGCCGCGGGGCCCAACCGGCGGCGCGCCCGGGCACACTGGAGGCTTCGTCCCCGGGAACGAGGAGCAGCCGCCGATGTCCAGCCTCCGCCACGACGGGAACGGCTTCACGCTCGACGGGAGACCCCTGCGGATCCTCTCCGGCGCCCTGCACTACTTCCGGGTGGTCCCCGAGCAGTGGGACGCCCGGCTCGCGCTGCTGCGCGCGATGGGGCTCAACACCGTGGAGAGCTACGTCGCCTGGAACCTGCACGAGCCGAGCCCCGGGCGGTACGACTTCGCCGGGCGGCTGGATCTGGAGCGGTTCGTCGAGACCGCCGCCCGGCACGACCTGTTGGTGCTGCTGCGGCCCGGTCCGTACATCTGCGCGGAGTGGGAGTTCGGCGGCCTGCCGGCCTGGCTGCTCAAGGACCCGGCACTACGGCTGCGCTGCACCCATCCGGGCTATCTGGCGGCCGTGGACCGCTGGTTCGACGTCCTGCTGCCCCGGCTGCTCCCGCTGCTCGCGGAGTCGGGCGGTCCGGTGCTGGCACTCCAGGTGGAGAACGAGTACGGCAGCTACGGCAATGACGCGCAGTACCTGCGCCACCTCGCCGACGGGCTGCGCCGGCGCGGCGCGCAGAGCCTGCTGTTCACCTCCGACGGCCCGGCGCCGGCCATGCTGCGGGCCGGGACGCTGCCGCAGGCGCTGCCCACCGTCAACTTCGGGGACCGGGTCGCCGAGAGCTTCGCGACGTTGCACGCGCACCGGCCGGACGCCCCGCCGGTCTGCATGGAGTACTGGAACGGCTGGTTCGACCAGTGGGGCGAGCCGCACCACACCCGGGAACCGGCCGACGCCGCCAGGGTGCTGGACGAGCTGCTCGCCGCCGGCGCCTCGGTCAACCTCTACATGGCGCACGGCGGCACCAACTTCGGCTACCTGAACGGCGCGAACCTGGAGGACGGCCGACTGCGGCCGACGGTCACCAGTTACGACTACGACGCCCCGATCAGCGAATCCGGGCGCCCCACCGCCAAGTTCTGGGCCTTTCGCGAAGTCCTGGGCCGCTACACGGAGTTGCCGCCACCTCCGGAGCCGGCGGCGCAGTCGCTGGAGCCGCAGGTGCTGGAACTCGGCGCGCCGCTGCCGCTGTTGGAGCTGGTCGAGCGGCTGGCCGAGCCGGTCCGGTCGGCCATGCCGCCGGCGATGGAGGAACTCGACCAGTCGTACGGCTTCGTGCTCTACCGGACGAGGGTCGACGGCCCGCGCGAGGCGGCGCCGCTGGTCGTCGACGGGCTCGGTGACCGGGCTCAGGTCTTCCTGGACGGCCGACCGGTGGGGGTGCTCGACCGCACCGACCCGGAACTCGGCTGCGAGCTGTCGGTCCCGCCCGGCGGCGCTCGCCTGGACCTGCTGGTGGAGAACCTCGGCCGGGTCAACTACGGTCCTGCGCTGCTGGATCGCAAGGGCATTACGGGCGGTGTCCGGCTCGGGCAGCAGCTGCTGATGGACTGGCTGGCCTACCCGCTGCCGCTGGAGCAGCCGCCGCCGGCGCAGGAAACCCCGAGCAGCGGAGCCGACCTCGCCGGGTTGCCGGTGCTGCGGCAGGCGGTGCTGGAGGTCGACCGGCCGCTCGACACCTTCGTGCTGACCCAGGGGCACGGCAAGGGCCTCTGCTGGGTCAACGGCTTCCTGCTGGGCCGCTACTGGGACATCGGCCCGCAGCAGACCCTCTACCTGCCGGGCCCGCTGCTGCGGCCCGGGCGCAACGAGATCACCCTGCTGGAGCTGCACGGACCGCAGCAGGACGGCCTGCCGCTGGTGGCCGAGCCGGTCCTGGACCGGCTGGCTCCGGGCCGTGCGGCAGTGGCAGAGTGAAGGTGTGAAGATCGGGTGGATCACCGTGCCGACGCCCCTGCCCTCCGGGCCGATGGCGGTCGGCGTCACCGACCTGGGAGTGTGCGCGGCGCAGTACGTGCCGTCCGCGCAGGCCGGTGCCCCGCGCTGCGCCGACGAGCGCCGGGTGGCGGCCGTGTTGGGCCGCTTCGAGGAGTACTTCGCGGGCGAGCGCCGCGACCTGGGACTTCCGCTGGACCTGCGGCTGGCGACCGGCCCGCACCGGGTGGTGCTGGAGACGCTGCACCGCACGGTGCCGTACGGCGAGACCGTCACCTACGGCGTACTCGCCGCCCGCAGCGGGGTGTTCGAGGAGGCCGCGGACAGCCCGGGCCTGGCGGCCCGCACGGTCGGCCAGATGATGGGCGCCAACCCGCTGGCCCTGCTGGTGCCGTGCCACCGGGTGGTGGCCGCCGACGGCCTCGGCGGCTTCGGCGGCGGACTGGTGGGCATGGACGTCAAGCGCTGGCTGCTCACCCTGGAGGGCTGGCTGCCGCCCACCCTCGACTGGAACGGACCGCTGTGAGCCAGGGCGTGTCAGGCACGCCCTACGCGGGGACGGGCACCCGCAGCTGCTCCGGAAGCACCGCCTGGACGCCCGAGACGAGCGTGTAGTCCGCCCCCACCGCGAGCGGCTGGATCGGCTCGACCCGCTCGCCCAGCGCCAGCCGGACCGCGGCCCACGGCAGGTTGAGGCCGCAGCGCGACAGCTGGTGCAACCCGCCGGACGGGCGGGTGTTGACGTCCAGCAGCACCGGTCGGCCGCGGTGGTGGCGGAACTGCACGTTGGAGAGGAATGCCACGCCGAAGTGCGCCACCAGCTCCCGGGCGGGCGCCAGGTAGGCGGGGTCCAGGGTGAAGCCGCGCCGCCGTCCCTGCTTGGTCCGCCCGACCGCGGCGATCGGCTCGCCGTCCGGCGTGGCCAGGCAGTCGACCGAGACCTCCGGGCCCTGGAGGAAGGGCATCACCAGCCAGTCCACCGCCGCGCCGGCGCCGCTCAGCGCCCGCAGCACCTGGTCCAGCGGGACCGTCGGATCGGGGCTGCCGTCCAGCCGGTCCAGGGTGAACGGCTGCCGGGAGAGCACCCGGAACCCCTGGCCGCCCGCGCCGGCCACCGGCTTGAGGCAGGGCTTGTCGCCGGCGGCCTCGATCCGCTCGACCGCGTCCACCAGCTCGTCCGCGGCCCGCACCCGCCACCAGGGCGGCACGGGCAGGCCGGCGGCGGCCATCGCGAGGTAGCCGTCCGCCTTGTTCGCCAGTGCTGCCACCGCGTGCGGCGGCGGGGTGGCCAGTGCGGTGCCCAGCGCGGCGAAGGCGTCCCGGTGCAGGCCGATCGCGTGCTGGTGCAGCCGGGGGACGAAGACGTCGACGGCGTTGCGGGCGCAGAACTCCAGCGCGTAGGCGGTGTACGCCTCGGGGGAGAGGCCGTCCGGTTCGAGGGCGGCGTGGTCGGCGGCGGCGAGCACGGGGGAGTCGGGGTCGGTGTGGGTGGCGAAGACCGTGACCGCCCGACTGTCCGGGTTCGACCGCAACTGACCGATGAAGAAGACGTTTTCGGCGTAGGTCCGGTTCAGCCAGACCCGTACGGGCGCGCGCATGGCGGTCTCCCTGCGGAGCGAAGTGGTGGGCGGAACTGTAGCGGGCGGCCGGTGGGCTCGACACGTCGGGCCGGAGGCCGGGGTTCCGCGCGGACCTGATCGTTCCTCATCAACTAGTGACAACTTCTGTCTGGATATGCAGATATTTCTCGAAGGTCTCCAAGGGAATCGCTCAGAATATCCAGTCATACTAATTACCCCGACTCCCCAGTCACCCGAACGAGTGATTGTCTGATCGGCATTCGGGCGTCACGCTGATCACAACAACCTGAATCTTCTTGGGGGGAGTCCGGGCATGACGACTGAGACCAATGTGGGTATTCCCGCACAGGGCGGCCAGCCGCAGGGCCAGCAGCAGCTGAGCCTGGGCACAGCAGCCGCCAAGAACCTCGCGACCACTACCAAGTCCGAGCCGCAGATGCAGGGAATCAGCTCGCGCTGGTTGCTGCGGATGCTGCCCTGGACACAGGTGGCCGGCGGTACGTACCGGGTCAACCGCCGACTGAGCTACGCCGTGGGGCGGGGCCGGGTGAGCTTCGTGAAGACGGGCTCCTCGGTGCGCGTGGTGCCGCCCACGCTCGGCGAGATCCCGGTGCTGCGCGGCTTCGAGGACACGGCACTGCTGGAGGAGCTGGCGGCCCGCTTCGCCCAGCGCGACTTCCAGCCCGGCGACGTCCTGGTCCAGGCCGGGCAGCCGATCAACGAGATCTTCCTGATCGCGCACGGCAAGGTCAACAAGGTCGGCACCAGCAAGTACGGCGAGCAGGCCGTCGTCGGGGTGCTGGCCGACGGCGACCACCTGGGGGACGAGGCGCTGACCGAGGCCGACGGCGTCTGGGCGTACGGCGTCAAGGCCGCCACCTCCGGAACCCTGCTTGCTCTGCCCTGGCCGGCCTTCCAGGAGCTGGCCGACCGCTCCGAGGCGCTGCGCGACCAGGTTCTGCAGTTCCTCGCCGACTCGCAGCAGTCCCAGAACAAGCACGGCGAGCGGGAGATCGAGCTCGCCGCCGGCCACGAGGGCGAGCACGAGCTCCCCGGCACGTTCGTCGACTACGAGCTGGCCCCGCGCGAGTACGAGCTGAGCGTGGCGCAGACCGTGCTTCAGGTGCACAGCCGGGTCGCCGACCTCTACAACCAGCCGATGAACCAGATCGAGCAGCAGCTGCGGCTGACCATCGAGGCGCTCCGGGAGCGCCAGGAGCACGAGCTGATCAACAACCCCGACTTCGGCCTGCTGCAGAACGCCGACTACGACCAGCGCATCCAGACCCACTCCGGTCCGCCGACCCCGGACGACTTCGACGACCTGCTCAGCCGCCGCCGCGGCACCAAGTTCTTCCTGGCCCACCCGCGGACGATCGCCGCCTTCGGCCGCGAGTGCAGCAGCCGGGGCCTGTACCCGGACTCCATCGGGCTGCACGACGAGCAGGTCCCGGCCTGGCGCGGTGTGCCGATCCTCCCGTGCAACAAGATCCCGATCGTGGACGGCCACACCAGCTCCGTCCTCGCGATGCGTGTCGGCGAGGACAACCAGGGCGTGATCGGCCTGCACCAGACCGGCATTCCGGACGAGTACCAGCCCAGCCTCTCGGTCCGTTTCATGGGAATCAACGAGAAGGCGATCATTTCCTACCTGGTCAGCGCCTACTATTCGGCCGCCATTCTGGTGCCCGACGCCATCGGCGTCCTGGAGAACGTCGAAATCGCCCGTCCCAGGGACTGACGGAATCCCGGTCCGCCGCTTCGGGTGATTCCCGGGGCGGCGGGCGAATTCCGACACCATCAGCCGCCCGCGCGTCGCGGAGCCCGGGGCGGGGTCCCGCGGCGCGCGGGCTTCCTTGACGTCCACATCTGGGGGGACCAGCACGATGGGCACGCACACGCTCAGCCGCGACAACCACGACGGGCGCCCGGGCACGACCGGCGAGGAGCGCACGGCAGCCGAGATCCTGGCCCGGACCCGCGCCGCCGTCGACCCCGTCCTGCGCACCGCCGTCGACTCCATGCCGCAGTCGATGGCGCGGATCGGCGCCTACCACTTCGGCTGGCGGGAGGCCGACGGCTCGCTCTCGGAGTCCGACCCCGGCAAGGCCATCCGCCCCGCACTCGTGCTGGCGGCCGCCCAGGCCTGCGCGTCGGCGGTGCCCTCCGCGACGGCGGCTGAGCCGGGCGCCCGCCCGGCCGCGGTGACCGCCGCCGCAGCCGTCGAGTTGGTGCACAACTTCACCCTGCTGCACGACGACGTGATCGACCGCGACGAGACGCGCCGCCACCGGCTCACCGCCTGGCGGGTGTTCGGCTCGACCGAGGCCATCCTGGCCGGTGACGCGATGCACTCGCTCGCGATGCGCACGCTCGCCGAGGACCCGCACCCCGCCGCCGCCGCCGCGATGCGCCGGCTCGCCCAGTGCGTGGTCGAGCTCTGCGACGGCCAGCAGGCCGACTGCGCATTCGAACAGCGCAGCACGGTCACCCTGGACGAGTGCCTGGCGATGGCGGAGGCCAAGACCGGCGCGCTGCTCGGCTGCGCCTGCGCGATCGGCGCGCTGTACGCGGGAGCGGGCGAGGACGCCGCGCGGGCGATGGACGCCTTCGGCCGCGAGATTGGCCTGGCCTTCCAGCTGATCGACGACCTGATCGGCATCTGGGGCGACCCCGAGATCACCGGCAAGCCGGCCGGCGCCGACCTGATGTCCCGCAAGAAGTCGCTCCCGGTGGTGCACGCGCTCTGCTCGGGCACCGAGGCCGGCGCGGAGCTCGCCGCGCTCTACGCGCTCGACCGGCCGCTGACCGACGAGGAGTTGCACCGGGCCGCCGACGCGGTGGACCGCGCGGGCGGCCGGGCCTGGGCGCAGGGCGAGTCCTGTGAGCGGATGGCCGCGGCGATCGAGCAGCTCGCCGCGGCGGTGCCGGAGCCCGAGGCGGCCGACGAACTCCTCGTCCTGGCCGAGTTGGTGACCCGACGCAACCACTGAAGGACCACCACCGAAGGACCGCCCTACATGAGCTTTTCGGACATATCCACCGTCCTGATCGTCCTGGTCGTCCTGGCCGTCGGCCTGCGGCTGCTCCAGCGCTTCGTCCCGCACCACGTGCGCGAGGCCCACAACGACGTCGCGGGCTTCATCTTCGCCGCGGTCGGCGTGCTCTACGCGGTGCTGCTGGGCTTCGTCGTGATCACTGTCTGGACGAACAACGACGCGGCCCGGCAGACCACCTTCAAGGAGGCCGACGCGCTCGCCGGGATCTACTGGATCTCCCGGGACCTGCCGGCCCCGGTCGGCCCGCAGCTGGAGCACGAGACACTCGCGTACGCGCAGACCGTGATGACCACCGAGTGGCCGCTGATGTCCCACCACGAGAGCACCCCGGCCGCCACCCAGCTGGTCTACCAGATCCGCGACACGGTCTTCTCGATCAACCCCGTCGGGGACCAGCAGCAGGTGCTCTACGAGCACGCGGTGAGCCACGTCGAGGACCTGGCCTCGGAGCGCCGCGCCCGGCTGAACCAGGTGGACGACGAGGTGCCGGTGCTGCTCTGGGTGGCGCTGGTCCTGGGCGCGGTGCTCACGGTCGGCTTCACCTTCCTCTTCGGCCTGCCCAACACCCTGGCGCACACCCTGATGGTGCTGTCGCTGGCCGGTCTGGTGGTGCTCTCGCTGGTCGTCATCAAGGAGTTGAACTTCCCGTTCGCGGGCAGCGCCGCGGTCAAGCCGACGGCCTTCCAGGTCTTCCTCGACCGGCTCCCCCCGCCGCGCTGACGGCGGCCCGGCCGACCGGGCGCGCGCACGCATGGCGACATGCTGATCACCCGCTGTGCACGTAGCATCCACCTGTCATCACCTTTGGCGACCGGTGGGAGCGAACGCATGGCTGGCGACACCTGGGACCCGGCCGAAAGCGGCCTCGGCGCGACCAGCTTCACACCCACCGGGCTGCCGCCGGACCGGCGCACCCCGCCGACCCCGGAGGCCGCCCGCCGGACCGCGGCGGAGGGCTGGATCTGGGGCTTCGCCCTGGTGGAGAACTACCGCACGATGTACTCGCAGGCCGTCGACGAAGCGGACCCCCGCTTCGTCGGCGGCTTCGGCACGTTCCGGCACTACCCGCAGCCGTCCTCCCCGACCGACACCGACGTGCTCGCGCCCACCGGCGACACCTCGTACTCCTGGGCCTGGCTGGATCTGCGCGCCGAACCGTGGGTGGTCGAGGTCCCGGCGACCGAGCGCTCCTACCTGCTGCCCTTCCACGACCTCGACACCAGCTACGTCGGCTTCGTCGGCACCCGTGCCACCGGCTCGCAGGCCGGCCGCTACCTGGTCGCCGGCCCGACCCAGGCCGTCGCGCACCCCGCCGCCCCCGAGGGCTTCGACGGCGTGCTGCACGCGGGCAGCCAGCTGGTCGGCATCGTCGGCCGCACCCACCGGGCCGGACCGGAGGACGTCCCGCAGCTGCACGCGATCCAGCAGCAGTACCGCCTGCTGCCGCTCAGCGCCCATCTCGGCACCGAACCGCCGCCCGCGCCCGCCGAGCCCGTCTGGCCGCTCTGGCGCGAGGAGGCCCTGGACACCATCGAGTTCTTCGGCTTCCTGGACTTCCTGCTCGGCTTCTTCCCGGTGCTGCCCGGCGACGCCGACCTGCGCGGCCGACTCGCCGAACTCGGCATCGGCTCCGGCGACTTCGAGCCGTCCGTACTGCCCGCCGCGGTCCGCGAGGCGGTGCAGCAGGGGATCGCGGACGGCCGCGCGCAGCTGAACCGGGCGGCCGCCGCGGCGCACGGCTCGGAGGGCCTCTACGGGACCAGGGCGCAGCTCGGCACGGACTACCTCAGCCGGGCGGTCGGCGTGCTGAAGGGCCTGTACGGCCTGCCCGCCGATCAGTCCCCGCCGCACTGAGGCCGCCGCGTCACCAGTCGTTGTCCCACCGCCGTAAGGACCCCCGCATGCCCGAGCACGACCACGTCGCCCTGTCCGCCCTGGCCGCCGACGCCTACGTCTACGGCTACCCGCTGGTCTTCGACCTCAGCATGGTCGACCGCTTCCTGCGCGAGGGCTTCGGCTCGGTCCGGCCGGTCGCGCCGAACCGTTTCAGCCACGGCGACAAGCTGGCGGGCCCGCAGGACGACTTCGTCTCGGTCAACAACGACACCGTCTACTCCGTCGCCCAGTTGGACCTCTCCGAGGGCCCGCAGGTGCTGCACGTCCCGGACTTCGCGGGGGCCTACTACGTGCTGCAGTTCGTCGACGCCTGGACGAACAACTTCGCCTACGTCGGCCGCCGCGCCACCGGCACCGCCGAGCAGACCTGGCTGATCGTCCCGTCCGGCTGGCACGGCACGCCGCCGGACGGGATGCCGGTGATCACCTCGCCCACCACGGTCGCCAGCATCGTCGGGCGCAGCGCCTGCCAGGGCCCGGCGGACCTGGCGCGGGTGGCCGGGCTCCAGCGGCAGCTGACGCTCAGCGCGCTGGAGCCGGGTGGCGTGCCCGCCGGGCTGCCGCAGCCCGATCCGGCCGTCCCCGAGGAGCTGCGCTTCTTCGAGCGGCTGCGGCTCTGGATGGCGGCCTTCCCGCCCGCCGCGCCGGACGTCGAGTACCAGCAGCGGTTCGCGCCGCTCGGCCTGCTCGACACCGGAGCGTCCCCGTACACCGCGGCCCACGCCGACTGGGCGGACGCGCTGGTCAGGGGCCTGGCTGCCGGGAAGGAGCGGGTCGAGGCGGCGACCAGGCCGCCCGAGGGCCAGCCGGTCGGCGACTGGAGCGCCAACCTGCACCTGTTCGACTACAACATCGACCACCTGGGGCCCGGCACGGTGGACGACCCGCAGTGGCGGATCCCGGACCGCCGCGCGGCCTACCTCACCCGCGCCGTCGCCGCCCGCGCCGGGCTCTGGGGCAACCACGCCTACGAGGCGGTCTACGCCAGCACCTTCGCCGACTCCGAGGGCAAGCAGCTGACCGGCGCCCACGCGTACACCCTGCGGTTCGACGACCCGCCGCCGGTGGAGGCGTTCTGGTCGGTCACCATGTACGCGCTGCCGGACTACTACCTGGTGGCCAACCCGATCGAGCGCTACTCGATCGGCGACCGCACGCCGGGCCTGGTGTACGCCGAGGACGGCTCGCTCACGCTGTACCTCCAGCGCGAGCGGCCGGCTACCGAGGCCACCGCGGCCAACTGGCTGCCCACCCCGGAGGGCGAGTTCCGTCCGATGATCCGCCTCTACCAGCCGAAGTCCGCCGTTCTGGAGGGCGCCTACCGCCTACCGCCGATCCAGGCCGTTCGGCAGGTTTGACGACTTCTCATGCCGGATCTGCAACGCGACGGCTCTGCGGGGAGTCCGGTGGGTAGGGACTGTTCAACGGGCGGGCGCTGAGGAGGCGGTAGCGGTGGGCGTGGCGGACGAGGCGGTCGGTGCGGTCGAGGGCGGCGGAGAGGACGGCGGCTTCGAGGCCGTGCTCGACGGGCTGCTCGGCTGGGCGGAGGCGCTGGAGGCGGGAGCGGAGGCGGACGGGCCGGACGTCGGGGTGGCGCTCGGGCTCGTGCTGCTGCTCGGCCCGCTGCTGGCGCTGCTGCCGGGGCTCGGCGTCTCCGAAGGGGTGTTGCTGGCGCTGCCGCTGGGGTTCGCGCTGGCGCTGGGCGTCGGCGACGCGGAGGTCGGGCCGGACGAGGGCGTCGGGGTCGCCCCGCCGCCCTCCAGGGTGACCACGGCCTCGGACGGGGGCAGCGCGATCTGCGCGGTCCAGTGATCCTGCGGGGCGCGGTCGTCGTCGACCGTGACGGTGACGGTGATCCGCTGGCCGGGCGCCAGGCTGCCTGAGTCGCGGCTGAGGCGCAGCCAGTCGCAGGTGGTGACCGCCTGCCAGGCGAGGGTGCCGTTGCCGGTGTTGGTCAGGGTGAGCACGGTACGGGCGCCGTACGGGGTGGCCTCGACCGTCAGCTGCCCCCCGGCGGGGGAGGCGGGCGGCAGCGGGGGTGCCGGCTCGGCGGTCAGCTGCGGGCTGCCCAGCGGTACGGCGTCGGCGGACGCCACCGGGACGGCGACCCCCTGGACGGCCGGAAGCAACGTTTCTGCAGACGCGGAGTGGACCAGGGCCGCCGAGAGGCTGCCGCTGCGGCCGCCGACCGCGGGCGCGGCTGCCACGGTCCGTCCGGTGCCGGGCAGCGGGACGGCTGCCACCGCGCCCTCCGGCTGCCCATCGGGCCCGCTCCCGTCCACCCGGACCGCGGAGACCGTGGCGGCGGCGTCCGTCCCGCCGCCGTCCCGGTGCGCCACCCAGAGCGCGACCAGGGGTGCCGACAGCACCGCGGCGAGCACTCCGGCGGCCACGGCGCGCTGGCGGACGAGCACGGTGCGCCCGTGCAGGTCGCCGCCCGCGCGGTGGCGGTCCAGCAGACCGGGGGCCCGGTGCCGGGGAAAGCCGCGCTGGTCGAAGTGGACGGGCCGGGGCTCGGGTGTCCCTGCCGTCCCCGCCGGCTCCTGGATGGGGGCGCCGATCACCTCGAGCCCTGACAGCCCGGCGAGCCCCTCGTCCAGCTCGCCGGCCACCCGCTCGGCGGTCCCGCGGCAGGTCGGGCACTCCACCACGTGCCGCACCAGCTCGCGGCGCAGCGCCGGGCTCAGCACCCAGTCCCGCCAGTGCTCGGCCCCCGGGCCGCCGAGCCGGGCCAGCTCCGGGCAGTTGCCGACGCCCAGCACCAGCAGCGCGCCCCTGGTCCGGCCGACCTCGGCGCCGCCGTCCGCGAGCAGCTCCTGGGTCGCCTCGACGCTCAGGCCGAGCACCGCCGCGACCTCCAGCGGGGTCAGCCGGTGGCGGACCGACAGCTCCAGCGCCTCGCGCTGCTCGGCCGTCGTCCCCGCCGCCTCCGGCCAGGCCAGCGCGGCCAGCTCGTCCTGCCGTCGGGCCGCCTCGCCCGGCGCGGGGCGCACCGGCACCGCGAGGCCCTCGGCCAGCCGTCGCATGCAGGCGTACCGCGCCAGCGAGTACAGCCAGGCCCGCAGCAGTCCGGGCGCGGCCAGCCGCGAGCCGTTGCGCAGCGCCAGTTCCCGGGTCTCGTGCACGGCGGCCAGCGCCGCGTCGTGCTCGCAGAGCACCGAGAGGCAGTAGGTGAACAGGCCGTCGGCCAGCCGCCCGTAGGCGGGCAGCACGGTCATCGCGACGTGGTCGGCGGACTGCTGTTCCAGGGCCCGGCCCTGTGCTCTGCTGGTGTTCACGCCTTCGACGGTAGAGAGCCGCGGCGGGCGGCCCCGGCGGATCCCGGCCCTTGTACTTCTTTCGGGTAACAACACCGACCACCGACTGACAAAGCGGTGGCACGGCGTTGTCGTACCCACCCGCTACGGTGGGGCCCATGGCAGCCCGTACCGCGAAGACCACCGCCAAGCCCCGTCCGGCCTACCGCTGCACCGAGTGCGGCAACCAGCTGCCCAAATGGGTCGGCCGCTGCCCGGAGTGCAACGCGTGGGGCACGGTGGAGGAGTACGGCGCCGTCCCGATCCGGACGACGGCGGCCGGCCCGGTCAGCGCCCCGGCCCGGCCGATCGGCCAGGTCGACGGCCAGGTGGCCACCGCCCGCACCACCGGCGTCAGCGAGCTGGACCGGGTGCTCGGTGGCGGCCTGGTCCCCGGCGCGGTGGTGCTGCTCGCCGGCGAGCCCGGCGTCGGCAAGTCCACCCTGCTGCTGGACGTCGCCGCCAAGGCCGCCACCGCCCAGCACCGCACCCTCTACGTCACCGGCGAGGAGTCGGCCGGCCAGGTCCGGCTGCGCGCCGACCGGATCAACGCGCTCTCCGAGCACCTCTACCTGGCCGCCGAGTCGGACCTCGGCGCCGTGCTCGGCCACGTCGACCAGGTCAACCCCGGGCTGCTGGTGCTGGACTCGGTGCAGACCATCGCCTCCGCCGAGCTGGACGGCGCGCCCGGCGGCACCGCCCAGGTCCGCGAGGTGGCCGCCGCGCTGATCCGGGCCTCCAAGGACCGCGGCATGGCCACCCTGCTGGTCGGCCACGTCACCAAGGACGGCTCGATCGCCGGCCCGCGCCTGCTGGAGCACCTGGTGGACGTGGTGCTGAGCTTCGAGGGCGACCGGCACGCCCGGCTGCGGATCATCCGCGGCATCAAGAACCGCTACGGCGCGACGGACGAGGTCGGCTGCTTCGAGCTGCACGACGAGGGGATCTCCGGCCTCGCCGACCCGTCCGGCCTCTTCCTGACCCGCCGTGACAAGGCCGTCCCGGGGACGTGCCTGACGGTCACCCTGGAGGGCCGCCGACCGCTGGTCGCCGAGGTGCAGGCGCTGATGGTGGACTCGCAGATCCCCTCCCCGCGCCGCACCACCTCCGGCCTGGAGTCGCCGCGGATCGCGATGATCCTGGCCGTGGTCGAGCGGCACGGCGGCGTCAAGCTCGGCAAGCAGGACATCTACACCGCCACGGTCGGCGGCGTGAAGCTCTCCGAGCCCTCCGCCGACCTGGCCATCGCGCTGGCCGTGGCCAGCTCCTCCTCTGACACTCCGCTGCCCAACAACCTGGTGGCGATCGGCGAGGTCGGCCTGGCGGGCGAGGTCCGCCGGGTGACGGGAGTGCAGCGCCGACTGGCCGAGGCGCACCGGCTCGGCTTCACCCACGCGCTCGTCCCGCCGGATCCGGGCAAGGTGCCGCGCGGCATGAAGGTGGTCGAGGTGGCCGACATCGGCGAGGCCCTGCAGGCCATTCCGGGCCGCCGCCGGGCCGCCGCGAAGCCGCGCGACGCCGCCCGCAAACCGGCCGCCGTGCCCGCCCCGGCACCCGCGCCGGCCGCCTACCCCGAGGAGCTGATGGCGGGCTGGGAGCCGGTCGACTCGGACGAACTGGCCTGACCGCGGCCCCGGCGCGGCGCCCGCACCGTAGACTTTGCCTGTCCAGCACCAAATCAGGCAGTTTGCGATCGAGGGACCGGGGCCACGGGCCACCGCGGCGAGCGGACCGGGCCGGCCGGAGGAGTCACGTGGCAGCGAGCGACCGGGTGGAGAAGTCCCCCCGTGAGGAGGCCCTGCTCCGCGCCTCCCTCCAGGCCATCGCGCCCGGTACGCCCCTTCGGGACGGCCTGGAGCGGGTGCTGCGCGCCAACACCGGCGGCCTGATCGTGGTCGGCTTCGACAGGACCGTCGACTCCCTCTGCACCGGCGGCTTCGTGCTGGACGTCGAGTTCACCGCCACCCGGCTGCGCGAGTTGTGCAAGCTGGACGGCGCGGTGGTGCTCGACAAGGACATCACCAAGATCGTCCGGGCCGGTGTGCACCTGATGCCGGACGCCTCGATTCCCACCGACGAGACCGGCACCCGCCACCGCACCGCCGAACGGGTGAACAAGCAGACCGGCTTCCCGGTGGTCGCCGTCTCGCACTCGATGCGGCTGATCGCCATGTACGTCAACGGCTCGCGCCGCGTCCTGGAGGACTCCACCACCGTCCTCTCCCGCGCCAACCAGGCGCTGGCCACCCTGGAGCGCTACAAGCTGCGCCTGGACGAGGTGGCCGGCACCCTCTCCGCCCTGGAGATCGAGGACCTGGTCACCGTCCGGGACGTCACCGCCGTCGCCCAACGCCTGGAAATGGTCCGGCTGATCGCGGCCGAGATCGCCGGGTACGTCCTGGAGCTCGGCACCGACGGCCGCCTGCTCTCGCTCCAGCTGGACGAGCTGATCGCGGGTGTCGAACCCGAGCGCGAACTGGTCGCCCGCGACTACTTCCCCGAGCGCGCCGCCAAGCGCGGCCGCACCGTCCCCGAGGTGCTCGCCGACCTCGAAGCCCTCACCCACGCCGAGCTGCTGGACCTCCAGACGGTCGCCAAGGCGATGGGCTACTCCGGCAGCCCCGAGTCCCTGGACTCCGCCGTCTCCCCGGGCGGCTACCGCCTGCTGGCCAAGATCCCGCGCCTGCCCAACACGGTGATGGAGCGCCTGGTCGAGCACTTCGGCGGCCTGCAGAAGCTCCTCGCCGCCAGCATCGACGACCTCCAGACCGTCGAGGGCGTCGGCGAGACCCGTGCCCGCTCGGTGCGCGAGGGCCTCTCCCGCCTCGCCGAGTCCTCGATCCTGGAACGCTACGTCTGACCCTCCGCCGCCTGTGGAGAAACGGTCCCCCCAACGGCCCAACGGCCTGGCGCAGTAGCCACTGCGCCAGGCCGTTCGTGTTGTCAGTGCCGGGCCGTCAGTGCCGGGCCGTCAGCGCGGGGTCGTCAGCGCGGGGTCGTCAGCGCCGGGCGAAGAGGCGTACGAAGTCCGCGGTCGCCGAGCCGACACCGGTGACGTCGTCGTAGCCGGGCGCGGTCCTCAGCGAGCCGTCCCGGTCGAACTGGGACAGGTAGACGTCGATGCCGGACGGGCTGTAGCTGTCCGGTATGTGGGTCACCGCCCAGGGCTCCTGGCCGGCCGGGGCCGGCACGATGTCGCGGATCGCCGCGGTGTTGCGCAGCTTGTAGATCAGCGGGTTGGCGAAGCCGAGCGGGTGGCCGGCGGCCTGGGCGGCGTCGGCCTCCAGCGCGGCGACCAGCGGGGAGGAGCCGCTGGTGCCGCCGCCCATCTCCTCGTGGTAGGCGCCGCCCGGGGTGGTGAAGCCGATCAGCCAGCCGGTGGCGGGGTCGGCGTCGGCGGCGAGGTCGGGCAGCACGCGGTGGGCCGCCGTGCTGCCGCCGGAGGTCGCCAGGGTCGAGGGGACCACGTTCTTCTGGTACCAGGGCTCGCTCACCAGGCTGCTGGGTCCGCCGCCGGACCCCATGAGGAACTGCCCGGGCGGCGGGGTCAGGTACCCGGTGCCCTGCGGGTCGAGCTGCGCCGCGTTGGTGCCCCAGCCGAGTTCGCCGGCCACCTTGCCGTCCTTGCCGATCTCCAGCGTGGTGCCCCCGACGGCGGTCGCCCACTGGTCGGACGCCGGGAAGATCACCATGTGCGGGGCGCCCGCGCTGTCCCCGGACGCGCCGTCACCCTCGTCGCCGGAGGCGTAGTCGAAGCCGATGCCCTCCAGGGCGCCCTGCTGGAACATCTGGTCCCAGGCCGCCACCGTGGCGGGCGTCGTGCCCTGCTCGTTGGTGGCGAAGGAGTCGGTCACCACGTCCGCGAGGTGCTGGTCCACGATCCGGGTGTGGGCGTCGAGGTACTGCAGCGAGCCGCCGGCGTCACCGCAGTCGGCCCCGACGTAGACCACCTTGGCGTCCGGTGCGGCGATGTGGACCGTCTCCACGTCCAGCGGTTCCTCCGGCGCGTTGTCGGAACCGTGGCAGGAGGCGGCGAAGTTCGGGCCGAAGTTCTCGCTGTACTGGCCGGGGGCGAAGCCGGGCACGCCGTGGGCGGCGAAGAACGTGTTGGCGTCGGCCTCCATGGTGGGCAGCGAGCCGTCCAGCACGACGGCGACCGTCCGGCCCTTGCCGGTGTACTGGCTGTTGGTCACCCCGTAGGCGTCGCGCAGCTGCTGCGGGGTGTAGCCGCAGACCTGGTCGATGGCGCTGGTGCGGCCGTTGACCGCGGGGATCGGGGAGCTGCTCTGGCCCCACCACTGCGAGCAGGGCGGGGTGGTGGGCGCTGCGGCCAGGGGCGCTGCCGCCCGGGACATGGCGGTCCGGGGCGCGGGGGCCTGAGGCGCCGGTGTGGCGGGGGTCTTCGGAATGGTGGGGTTCAGGTCGTCCAGGCCGATCACCGTGCTGATGTCGTGGCCGAGCGCGGCCGGCACCGAGGCCCCGCTCACCGGGTAGACCATCCGGGGAGGAAACCCGGCCACCCGGGCGTAGGCGTGCAGCGAGGTGGCGAAGGCCTGCTGGACCTGGTCCACGGTCGCGGTGACCGCCAGGTAGTGGGCGGTGGTGCCGGTGACGTGCATGCCGAACCCGCTGAGCCAGCTGCTGACCTTCGCCGTCTGGGCCGGGGTGGTGCCGTAGCGCTGGTCGAACTGGGCGGGCGTCAGATAGTGGGCGTAGTCGTGCCCGGCCGGGTCGGAGACCTGCCGCGCGGCCCTGGCCATGCCGACCGGGTCCTTACCGTCCAGGTAGACCCGCAGCGACATCCCCCAGTCGCCCGGGGCCGCACCGGTGTCCACCGGTCCGTTGCTGCCGCCGCCCGAGAACCAAGCGCCCGTACTGGACGGCAGATCGGTGCGCGCCGGGCTCGCGGCCTCGGCGGCCGGTGCCGCCATACCCGTCGCGACCAGGGCGGCGGCGGCCGCGGCGGCGGCCAGCCGCCCGGTCCGAAGCCGCCGTGCGGCGGGGGAAGTGGACTGCTGGGACAAGGCCACACGCTCCATCAGTAGGCGTCGGGCCGACCGGAGACGGACGGCCCGGCAGCCGGACCACCGGGGCACACCCGGCGCACCACGACCGCTCACCCGGATGGGACGTGTCGAGGAGACGCTTCGGTCGCAACCGAACAGGCCCTAACCGTCCAGGCGGGTGGAGGTGCGGGCGGGGACGGGGCCTCCGGCGGGGCCGGTGAGTTCGGCCTGGACGAGGTAGTTGCCGGCGGGGGCGGGCGTGGTGTCCGTCGGGGTGGGGCACTGGGGCTTGCTGCGGGTGCGGTCCCAGACGAAGGTCTCGGTCAGGGCGGTGGCGGGGGTGATCTGCACCCAGCGGCCCTGCTTGTCCGTGACGCAGTCGGCGGAGGACCAGATCCGCTCGCCGCTGGCCGAGTTGACGGTGATCGCGGAGGCGGCCTGGCTCAGGTCGACGCGGCAGGGGGTGCCGGAGGCGTTGCGGACCTTGAGCTCGAAGGTCGGCTTCTCCTTGGGCTGGTAGGCGTTCTGGGTGCCGGCCAGTTCCAGGGTGAGCTGGGAGGCGGTGCAGACCGGAAGGGCCATCACGTCACCGGTGTTGATCGGCGGGGCGCCGCCGGCGGTCGAGCCGGTGCTGCCGGTGCCGGTGCCGCCCGAGGCGCCCCCGGTGGTGGTGTCCGTGCCGCCGGTGGTGTCCGAGGCGCCGGTCGGGGCAGCCGTCGGGTTCGTGCCACCGGTACCGCCGACCGAGGTGCCCGTACCGCCGCCGCCGGTGCCGCCCGGGTGGGTGCTGATGGCCGGGCCGGTCGGGGTGGCGCCGGGGGTGATCGAGGTGACCGCCGAGGGGGCGGGTGCGGGGTGTGCGCTGGTGGGCTTCGTCCCGCCGCCGTCCTGACCGAGCGTCAACCACGCCACCAGGAGGGCCACCACCGCCACGGCGGCGAGCATGACGAAACGCCGCCGCCAGTAGATCGAGGCGGGCAGCGGTCCGACGGGCTGACGCAGAGAAGGCACGATCAAACTCTACGAGAGTCGGAGCACCGCCTGACGCAACAACACCATCCTCGGGCACCTTCTTTCACATGATCCGCCATTTGGTCCGTCCGAGCGAGCCTGTCGACACACCCGCCCGTCCGGCGACTGTGCGAGGATCGGAGGTGCTATGCCGACCGTTACCCGCACCCCCGCCCCGCTGCTGCACTCCATCGTTCTGGACTGGTACCGGGAGAACGCCCGCGACCTGCCCTGGCGCACCCCGGACGCCACGCCGTGGGCGGTGCTGGTGAGTGAGTTCATGCTCCAGCAGACTCCGGTGAAGCGGGTGCTGCCCGCCTACGCCGCATGGCTGGAGCGCTGGCCGACGCCGGCCGCGCTGGCCGCCGACGCGCCGGGCGAGGCGGTCCGGATGTGGGGGCGGCTGGGCTACCCGCGCCGTGCGCTGCGGCTGCACGCCGCCGCGACCGCGATCACCGAGCGGCACGGCGGCAGCGTCCCGGACGATCACGCCGAGCTGCTGGCGCTGCCCGGGGTCGGCGAGTACACCGCCGCCGCCGTGGCCTCCTTCGCGTTCCGCCAGCGCCACGCGGTGCTGGACACCAACGTGCGCCGGGTCTTCGCCCGTGCGGTCAGCGGCGTGGAGTACCCGGCCCAGGCGACCACCGCGGCCGAGCGCCGGACCGCCGGCGAGCTGCTCCCGGCCACGGCGGCCACGGCGGCCGAGTGGGCGGTCGGCGTGATGGAGCTGGGCGCCCTGGTCTGCACGGCCCGCAGCCCCGAGTGCGGCGGCTGCCCGCTGCGCGCGCACTGTGCCTGGCAGCAGGCCGGCCGACCGCCGTACGAGGGTCCGGCCCGGCGCGGCCAGACGTACGAGGGCACCGACCGCCAGGTCCGCGGCAAGCTGCTCGCCGTCCTGCGCGACGCGCACGGCGAGGTGCCGCGGCACCGTCTCGACGCCGTCTGGCCCGAGCCGATCCAGCGGGCCCGGGCCCTGGACGGCCTGGTCGCCGACGGCCTGGTGGAGCCGGTCGCCCCGGGCGTCTACCGCCTCCCGCAGTAGGGGTGCGAACGCCGCTGCCCCGCCCGGACGGATCCGGGCGGGGCAGCGGCGTCAGGGGCGGGGGCGGCTCAGATGGCCGCCGCCTCCATGGAGCTCTCGGACTTCGGGCCGCCGCGCAGCGGGATGTCCCGCAGGAAGACGGCCGCGGCGATCGCGATCACGGTGATCCCGGCGCCCCACAGGAAGACCGAGTGGATGCCGTTGGACACCGCGTGGTGGAACGCGTCCTGGAACCCCGCCGGCAGCTTCTTGATGGTGGCGGGCGTCAGCTGCTGGGTGTCGCCGCCGCCCGTGATGTGGCGGGCCGCCATGGTCGAGGTGACCTGGTGGTTGAAGAGCGAGCCGAAGAGCGCCACGCCGAACGAGCCGCCGATGGTGCGGAAGAGCGTCGCCGTCGAGCTGGCCACGCCCATGTCCTTGAGCTCGACGCTGTTCTGCGCCACCAGCATGGTGATCTGCATCAGGAAGCCCATGCCCGCGCCGAGCGCGACCATGTAGCAGCTGGAGGTGAAGCGGGTGGTGTCGGTGGACAGGGTGGAGAGCAGCAGCGCGCCGCCGCCCATCACCGTGGTGCCGATCAGCGGGAAGATCCGGTACTTGCCGGTCTTGCTGACGATCTGGCCGACCACCAGCGAGACCACCAGCATGCCGAACATCATCGGCATCAGCAGCAGGCCGGAGTTGGTGGCCGAGGCGCCCTGCACGTACTGCTGGTACTGCGGCAGGAAGGCGACCGCGCCGAACATCAGGAAGCCGACGATGAAGCCGATGATCGAGACCATCGAGAAGTTCAGGTTCTTGAAGAGGCCGAGCGGCAGCATCGGCTCCTCGGCGCGCTGCTCGGTGTAGCAGAAGCCGATCAGCGCGGCGACGGCCAGCACGCCGAGACCGATGATGTGCTTGGAGCCCCAGGCGTACTGCCCGCCGCCCCAGGTGGTGATCAGCACCAGCGAGGTGATGCCGGTGGTGAGCAGCGCCGCGCCGAGGTAGTCGACCTTCGCGGTGGAGCGGACCTTGGGCAGGTGCAGGGTGACGGTGACCACGGCCAGCGCGATCAGGCCCAGCGGCAGGTTGATGTAGAAGATCCAGTGCCAGCTGAAGTGGTCGGTGATGAAGCCGCCGAGCAGCGGGCCGCCGACCGTGGCCAGGGCCATCACGGCCGCGAACATGCCCTGGTACTTGGCTCGCTCACGCGGCGACACCAGTGCGCCCATGATCGACATCACGCCGACCATCAGACCGCCGGCGCCCAGGCCCTGCAGGGCGCGGAAGCCGATCAGCTCGGTCATGTTCTGCGAGAGCCCGGACAGTGCCGAGCCGACCAGGAAGATCACGATCGAGGTGAGGAAGGTGCCCTTGCGGCCGTACAGGTCGCCGAGCTTGCCCCAGATCGGCGTGGCCGCCGCGGTCGCCAGGGTGTACGAGGTGACGACCCAGGAGAGGTGGTTGGCGCCACCCAGGTCGCCGACGATCGTCGGCATGGCGGTGCCGACGATCAGGTTGTCGAGCATCGCCAGCAGCATGGTGATGACCAGACCGATCATCACCAGCGTTATCTCGCGGTGGGTCCGCGTCTGCGCCGGAGTTCCGGCCTCCCCCTCGACGCCTGACGGCGGGGTGTCCGCCTTAGCGTCGGCCTGTTGTTGTGCCATGGTGCGTCTCCCGGAAGCGCAGTGCGGACCGCGGCTCGGTGGCTCGGCGGGCCTTGGGGGCGGGTACTTACTTGCCGCCCGGCTAGTTTGTTGTCCGTTGGCACGGTAAGGTCTGTGTAAGCCGGGCGTCAAGCCGGTTTCGGCCATGTCGTCCCCGTCGGCGAGAATGGGGCGGAACCGGCCGGCGCCGGGCGGTGCCCCCGGGCATCGGCGCCCCCACTCCAGCGCAGCTATCAAGGCAGGCCGTGAAGCCATGAGTACGACACTGAGCCCCCGCAGTGACACCCGGTCACGCATCATCACGGTGGCGCTGGAGCTCTTCGCGGAGAACGGTTACGAGAAGACCTCGCTGCGCGAGATCGCCGACCGGCTCGGTGTGACCAAGGCCGCGCTCTACTACCACTTCAAGACCAAGGACGACATCGTCCACGGCATCGTCGAGGCGATGGCCCAGCCGATCGACGAGGCGATCGCCTGGGGCGAGAAGCAGCCCTGGTCGCCGGAGGTGCGCGACGAGCTGGTCCGCCGGTTCGCGGCGGGCATGGTCGAGCGGGCTCCGCTGCTGCGCTTCTTCCACGAGAACCAGCCGGCCCTGCGCGGGAGCCCGTCCGGGCACGAGTTCAAGCAGCGGATGATCGGGATGATCCGGCTGGTGCACGGCCCGAACGCCTCCTTCGACGACCGGCTTCGGGCCACCATGGCACTCTTCTCGGTCAACTCGGCGCTCTTCCTGCTCAAGCAGGACCTCGACGACGACGGCGCGCACCCCGCGCAGTGCGAGGAGACGGCCACGCTGGAGCAGGCCGTCGCGGCCTCGCTCACCGTGGCGCTGGAGATCGCCGGACGGATCGAGCCCGGGGCCGCCTGACGACCCCGAGAACAGAGCAGCAGGCGCGGCCGGGTGAGGTGACCCCGTCCGCGCCTGCTGCCGTTACGGCCCGTATGGGCTGCGGATAAGTCCTCCATAGCGGTGCTTCGCATGCTGGTTCGGCGAGAGAGAACCGACCGAACCTGGAGGAGGCACCAGAAGCATGACGATCCTCGACGAGCGCCCGATCGAGGCCGAACAGGCCCCGACACCCGTCCCCGTGATTCCCGAGATTCCCGAGCTCCTTGAGATCCCCGCGCCCACTCCGTCCCCGGACCTGCGGGCCAGAACCCGTGAGCTGCACCGCACGCGGACCGAGGTGCAGGACGGTCCCGGTCCTCGGGCCACCGCCGCGCAGCACGCCAAGGGCAAGCTGACGGCGCGCGAGCGCATCGAGCTGCTGTTCGACGAGGGCACGTTCATGGAGTTCGAGGCGCTGCGGCGCCACCGCGCCACCGGCTTCGGCCTGGAGGCGAAGAAGCCCTACACCGACGGTGTGGTGGTCGGCTGGGGCCTGGTGAACGGGCGGACGGTCTTCGCCTACGCCCACGACTTCCGGATCTTCGGCGGCGCACTGGGTGAGGCCCACGCGCAGAAGATCCACAAGATCATGGACATGGCCGAGACCTCCGGCGCCCCGCTGGTCAGCCTGAGCGACGGCGCCGGCGCGCGGATCCAGGAGGGCGTCACGGCGCTCGCCGGGTACGGCGGCATCTTCCAGCGCAATGTCCGGGCCTCCGGGGCGATCCCGCAGATCAGCGTCATCCTGGGCCCGTGCGCGGGCGGCGCGGCGTACTCCCCGGCGCTCACCGACTACGTCTTCATGGTCCGCGGCATCTCGCAGATGTTCATCACCGGACCGGACGTGGTGCAGGCGGTGACCGGCGAGCGGGTCAGCATGGACGAACTGGGCGGCGCCGACGTGCACTCCCAGGTCTCCGGTGTCGCGGCCTTCGCCTACGACGACGAGGAGAGCTGCCTGGCGGACGTCCGCCACCTGCTCTCGCTGCTGCCGCAGAACAACCGCGAGCTCGCGCCGTACGAGGCGACCGCGGACCCGGTGGACCGGCGCTGCGAGGCCCTGCTGGACCTGGTCCCCGCCGACCCCTCGCGCGGCTACGACATGCGGGCCGTCCTGGAGGAGCTGGTGGACGACGGCGACCTCTTCGAGATCCACTCGGACTGGGCGACCAATGTGGTCTGCGCGCTGGCCCGGATCGGCGGCAACGTGGTCGGCCTGATCGCCAACCAGCCCATCTCGCTGGCCGGCGTGCTGGACATCCACTCCGCGGAGAAGGCCGCCCGGTTCGTCTCGCACTGCGACGCCTTCAACATCCCGCTGGTCACCCTGCTGGACGTCCCCGGCTTCCTGCCCGGCGTCGACCAGGAGCACAACGGCATCATCCGGCACGGCGCCAAGCTCCTCTACGCCTACTGCAACGCCACCGTGCCGCGCATCCAGTTGATCCTGCGCAAGGCCTACGGCGGGGCGTACATCGTGATGGACTCCCGCTCGATCGGCGCCGACCTGTCCTTCGCCTGGCCGGGCAACGAGATCGCCGTGATGGGCGCAGAGGGCGCCGCCAACGTCATCTTCCGCCGCGAGATCGCCGGTTCCGACGACCCGGACGCCACCCGGGCCCAGAAGATCAAGGAGTACAAGACGGAGCTGATGCACCCGTACTACGCGGCCGAGCGCGGCCTCGTGGACGACGTCATCGACCCGGCCGAGACCCGCCAGGTGCTGGCCCGGGCGCTGTCGATGCTGCGCACCAAGCACCGGCCGCTGCCGCGCCGCAAGCACGGGGTGACTCCGCTGTGACGGCCGCGGAGCCGGTTCTGCGGGTACTGCGCGGGCAGCCCGACCCGGCCGAGCTCGCCGCACTGATCCTGGTGCTGCGTCAGGCGGAGGCGAGGGCGGCAGCGGCGGCGTACGACGGCCGGAAGGATCCGGACCGTTCCCGCGGCCGGCACGCCGACTGGGACCGGCCGGAGCCCGAGCACCGGCCGCCCGGCTCCTGGCTCGGCGAGCCGGCGGCGCCTCGATACAGCTGACATATAGACCAACCCGCTTCAATCATCAGTAAGTTCAATCTCTCAGAAGGAGACTCCGCATCATGTCCTCGACCGACTACATCATCTCGGCCGTGCTCGTCCTCCTGGTGATCCCGCAGATCCGCGGGACCAAACTCACCTTTCGCAATCTCGTCATCCCGCTCGCCCTGGTCGCGGCCGCCGCCGCGTACTACCTGAAGGGCGTGCCCACCACGGGCAACGACGTCAAGCTCGACGTGGTGACCGTGGTGCTCGGGGCGGCCATCGGTATCGGCTGCGCCGTCACCACCCGCCTGCAGCGCGCCGACGGCGGGGTGGTCGCCAAGGCCGGCCTGCTCGCGGCGGCGCTCTGGATCGTCGGGATGCTCTCCCGGACCGGGTTCGTGTACGCGGTGAACCACGGCTACGCCAAGCAGATCGCCGACTTCAGCCGTACCGAGCTGATCACCGGTGCCGAGGCGTGGACTGCGGCCCTGGTGCTGATGGCGCTGGCCCAGGTGGTGGCCCGTCAGCTGGTGCTGCGTGTGCGGGCGCTGGCCGTCAGCGCGTGACACCTGTGAGAGCGGAGACAACTGGCCGGGTCCGGGCGGTATCCACCGTCCGGACCCGCCCGCTGCCCGGCCGGACCGTGCTCGCGCACTCATGCGGCGATCGCGGCCTGCGAGGACAGCGGAGCGAGTGCGTACAGCGCCTGGTCCGAGTACTCGCACAGCTGGACCCGGCCGGCGGCCGGGGCAGGCCGGGCGACGGCCGCGAAGCGGCCCGGGCCGAGCGGCAGGTCCTGGACGGTCCACTCGCGGGGGCTGCTGCCGACGCCGAAGCGCACCCGCACCGGACCCGGGCGCTCCGGCGCCACCTCGATCTGGCGCAGGTCGGTCACCAGGCCGACTCCGACCGCCTTCACCACCGCCTCCTTCCGGGTCCAGGCCCGCAGGAAGAGCGCGCGGCGCAGCTGCGGATCGGTCAGCCGGTGCAGCCGGTCGAGCTCCTGCGCGGTCAGGGCCAGCGGTGCGGCGCGTTCGGGGTCGGTGCCGGAGGCGATCGCCAGGTCCACCCCGAGCGGCTGGCCGTGGGTCACCGCGAGCAGCCAACTGCCGCCCGAGGCCGTCAGGTTGAAGCTCAGTGTGGTTCTCGGCCAGGACACCGCGGGTGCTCCGTGCAGGGGATCGGCGCACTGCGGGCAGACCCGTCGGCCGAGCTGGAGCTCTGCCGGATCACGATCCAGGTAGCCCGCCAGGATCCGCCGCGTCGCCACGTGCGAGGCGAGGTAGAGCCGGGCGGTGTCGGGAGCGAGCAGGCTTGCCCGGTCGAGTTCGCCGGGGGAGAGCAGCCCGACCCGGTCGTGGTCCCGATCGGCCTGGGCGGAGGCGGCGGCTCCCTGCCAGACGTGCGTGCCGGCCTGGTCCATGGGGGTCATGACGTTCACGACGCCTCCTTCTCGGCGATCGCGCGGGTGACCGCGTCGGCCAGCCGCTCGACGGTGTTGAGCTCGTCGAAGAGCCCGGCTGCGGAGATCTCGACGCCGAAGGTGTCCTTGATGCCGCGCAGCAGGGTGACCGCGGAGACCGACTCGCCGCCTGCGGTGAAGAAGTCCTCGTCGAGACCGCCGAGCGTGCCGCGTTCGAGGGCGTACGCCCAGAGGCCGGCCATCGCCGCCTCCACCGGCGTCTGCGGGAGTGCCACCCGCGCCGCCGGGGTGGCGGTGACGGCCGGCGGGGCTTCGGCCGCGTCGGTGAACTCCCGTGCGAAGTCGGCCCGTACGAGCTTGCCGACGGCGTTCACGGCGAGCTCCTCGCGCACCATGATCCGGGCCGGCACCTTGAACGGCGCAAGCTGGGCCACACTGTGAGCGCGCAGCACCGGCTCGTCCGCCGAGCGGCCCTCGTGCAGGACCACGAGCGCCACCACCTTCTCGGTGAAGACCTCGTCGGGAACACCGAAGGCCACGGCCTGGCGCACCGCGGGGTGCCGCAGCAGGGCCTCCTCGACCTCGTACGGGGAGACCTTCTCGCCGCCCCGGTTGATCATCTCCTTGACCCGGCCGGTCACCTGGACCGAGCCGTCCACGGCGATCCGGCCGAGGTCGCCGGTGCGCAGCCAGCCGCCGGTGAACGCCGCCTCGCCGTCCTCGGGATTGACATAGCGCTCGATCACATTGCTTCCGCTGACCACCAGTTCACCGCTGCTGCCCGGCTCGGTGCGGACCGTGCCGTCGCTGTCGAGCACGCCGACCCGCGATCCGGTGGGGACCATCCCGATCGCCCGCGGCGAGCCGTCCGGCAGCAGGGTGGAGGCGATCTGATGTGCCTCGGACATCCCGTAGGTCTCCAGAATCGGTACGCCGTACGCGACTTCGAGCTCCTCGCGGAGTGCGGACGGCAGCGTCGCCGCACCCGAGCGGGCGAATCGCAGGCTGGTGCAGTCGGCCGGCTCCTCGCGCAGCCGGTCCAGCAGCAGCCGGTGGATGGTCGGGCTGGCGGAGAACCAGGTCGCCCGGGTGTCCTCCAGCGAGCGCAGGGTCTGCTTGGCGTCGAACGCGGGGAGCAGCACGACGCTCGACCCGGCCACCAGCGAGGCGACCACCGAGCCGACCAGGCCCTGGATGTGGAACATCGGCATGACGTTGAGGCAGCGGTCGGCGCGGTCCAGGCCGAAGGCGCGCACCGATGCCGTGGCGCCCGCCATCAGGTGGCTCATCGCCAGCGGCACGAGCTTGCCGGCCGAGGTGGTGCCCGAGGTGCGCAGCAGCAGCGACTCGTCGGCCACCGGCTGGGTCACCACCCGGGCCGGGTCCAGTTCGCCTCCCTGGAAGAGGAGTTCGAGGGGGTCGCCGAACAGGTGCGGAACCGCCTCGATGACGGCGGTCTGCCGCCGCTCGGCGGCGCGCAGGAGCTTGGCTGAGCTCGTCCCGAAGGTGATCACCGCCGACGGCTGGAGCAGGTCCAACGCGTGCTCGAACTCGTCCTGGGCCAGCAGCGGGTTGACCGGGCAGCACACCGCCGTACTGATGACCGCGAGTTGGAGGATCACGCCGTCCATGTCATTGGGAGCGCAGACCACCACGCGGTCCTGCCGTGTCACGCCGAGATCGATCAGCCGGGCCACGGTCGTGCGGACCAGTGCGTCGAGCCGGCTGTAACTCAGGCTCTGGCCTTCGGGGGTGAGCAGGGCGGGCGCCTGCGGCATGGTCGCGGTGCGCTCGGCGAGCAGGTCCAGCAGCTGGGTGCGGTTCATCGGGAGGCCTCCTGGTAGGCGAGCTGCAACTCGGGGACAGTGCCGACGCGGGACTCCACCCAGGCGTCGGAGTAGATCGTTTCGGCGTACCGGTCGCCGCCGTCCGGCAGTACCAGGACGCAGACGGCGCCGGCTTCGAGCTGCCCGCGCAGCTGGGCGAGGGCTGCGACCACCGCGCCCGAGGAGCGCCCGGCGAGCAGGCCCTCGCGGCCGAGCAGGCGCCGGCAGCCGGCCACCACGTCCAGCTCGTCGACGGCCACCACCAGGTCCGCGGGGCTGAGCCCGAAGCTCGCCGGGTGCGGGGCCGCCGGGTCGTCGGCCACCGCGACCACCGTGGTGGCCAGCCGGTTCACCCGGATGTGCGCGATCACGTTGCGCAGTGCGACGGCGCTGCTGGTGGGGCAGAACACGTAGTGCGGCTCGGTCGTCAGCCCTTCGCGGATCTCGCGCATCAGCACCCCTTCGGGGCTTGTCCAACGGCCCCGCGGCGGCCGGTAGGCGCCTGGCAGGGTGGCCGCCAACGCGTCTGCCAGCCTGCTGAGTTGCGCCTGGTCGTGGGCGGCGTGGACCAGCTCGACCCGGGCCCCGAAGGCCTTCAGCATGGCCCGGTGCCAGGCCGTCGCGGTGTCGGCCTCGACCACCAGGTGCAGGTCGATCCCGTAGTAGCGGCAGGTCTGGGCGAGTGAGATGGCGAGGTTGCCGGAGTCCGCCTCCAACACCACCGGCTGGCCGGGGACGATCTCACCGGATCGGATCGGTGCCACCAGCAGGTCCAGTGCGGTGCGGTCCTCGATGCTGCCGGTCGGGTTGAAGCGTTCAAGCTTGGCGTGGACCTCCAGGTCGCCGGAGGGTTCGAGAGCGGTGAGGCGGACCAGGGGGGTCTGGCCGACGGTGGCCAGGATGCCGTGCCGTACGGGGTTCTTCATGGGGACTCCTTAAAGGGAACTGGTCAGCTCGTCGGCGACCAGGCTCAACAGTGCGTCGGCCTTGGACGCCATCCCGGCGCCGCTGCGGCAGGACAGGCCGATCTCCACCCAGCCGGGCAGCTGATACATCGTCAGAAACGTCGGTGCGTAAGGGATGTACATCGGAAGTGAGTAGACGGTGCGGGCCTCGAAGCCGGCGCCGCCGAGCGCGGCGAGGTCGGGCCGGCCGAGTTCGGAGATGATCCCCGAGGTCGGGTAGGTCGCCCGCTGCTCGCCGGCCGAGAGCGCCTGGTTGAGGCCCGGCGCCAGACCGGCGAACGAGGAGAGCCGGGTGTCACCGGCGTTCGGGCCCCGGGAGTCCAGCTCCTTGCCCTCCATCATGGCCTGCACCAGCTTGCCCTGGATCCTGCGCCAGGCGGCGTCGACCGGAACGTCGAGCAGGATGGGCAGCGTGAGGTTGGCGGTGGAGAGCACGGCCGGGTCGTGGCGGCGCAGGTTGATCGGCACCATGTACTGCGCCGCGGCGCCGGAGGCCCGGGTGATCGCGACGGCGGCCTTGGCGACCAGGCCCGCGTGGATGCCGGGGACGGTGCGCCGGCGCCAGATCCAGGCCGCGCCGGTGGCCTCGTCCCGCGACGTGCCGTGATCGGGCAGGGCGTCGAGCGCCGAGGGCCAGTCGCCCGTCGACTTCGGGGCGGCGGCGGCGCCGTCGTTCTTGGCGAACCGTGCGACCAGGCTCTCGTCGGTGTCGGTGTCGGTGGCGCCGAGCACCGTCTCGCCGCGCAGGGCACGGAAGACCTCGGTGATCCAGGTCATCACGCCCTTGCCGTCCATGACGGCGTGGAAGGCCCGGAAGACCACGGTGGGCCGCTCACCGGTGATCAGCAGCACCTCGCAGTTGGGGCCGCGGGCCACATCGAAGGGGCGCTTGAGCGGCTCGCTGTCGTAGCTGTCGAAGTCGATCAGGGCGCCGTCCACGACGGTGACCGGCGGGGCCTGCCCGCTGTCCACCCAGTTCGATCCGCGGCGGACCACCCGGGCACCGGGGCAGGCCGCCGAGGCGGTGGCGACCGCGCGGGCCAGCTGGTCGGGGTCGATGGTGCCGGCGCCCTCCACGAAGACCTGGATGGCCATCGGCGGGGCCAGCAGCGCCCCCATCAGGTAGCTGCGCTCGGTGAGCGAGATCCGGCGGCTGTAGGGGGCGTTGGCAGTGCGCGAGCGGAGCTGGACGGGACTCATACGAGACTCCCTTCGGTGAGTCGGGGGCGTAGGGCGCGGTAGCTGGTGAGCGGGCCCGGGTCCGCCTCCCACTGGAGGGCGAGCGGTGCCCGGGCGGCGAGGGCGAGGTAGATGCCCCCCGGGGCGGCCGGGCTGCTGTGCAGCCACCAGCCGTCCCCGGTGGGCCGCCAACCCGGCTGCCATGGCGGCAGGGTCACGTGAGTGGGGCGGATGCCGGCGATCCCCTGGGCCTTCAGCAGGGCCTCGGTCTCGGCCCAGTGGCGCATGGTGACCTGCTCGACCGGCTGGTCGAGCACCCGGGCCAGCCAGCCGATCGCGGCCGGCCTCGGGCGCTGGTCCTGGATGTCGACGCCGATCCAGACTCCGCGGGTCAGACCCGCCAGGGCGAACTCGCCGACGTGCGAGACGGATCCCCGCCAGTCGCCGTCCTGCCGGTTGCCGTCCGGCCAGTGCCACCGTCGGTCGGTGCCCCGGACGGGCGGGGTGGTGAGGCCGGCCACCCGCCGGGCCGCGTCCAGCAGCAGAGCCCGCCCCGAGGGGCTGGACCTGCGGCCGAACACGTCCCGGGGGAGGCGAAGGGTGGCGCTGGGGTACAGGTGGAGCGTGCTCATCGGACGAACCGGAAGCGGGGCAGGGCCAGGGCGAACATCCCGACCGCGACGGCCAGCAGGATCCCGGCGCCGGGGAGGATCGCGGTCATCGACTCGCCGCGGACCAGAACGTCCTGGTAGGCGTTGAGGGCGATGCCCTGCGGGATGAAGTGGGTGATGTGCTGCATGAACTGGGGCATGAACACCCCCGGCACCATGCACCCGCCGAGCGCCGCGAGGACCAGCACCGCTGCCGTCCCCATGCCCATCACCTGCGACTCGCTGCGGGCGACCGAGGCCAGCAGCAGCCCGAGGGCGACCGCGCAGGAGGCCAGCGCCAGGCTGATCGGCAGCAGCGCCAGCGGATGGGCGCCCAGGCTCATCCCGAAGACGAACCTGCCGAAGCTGAGCAGGATGCCCACCTGGACCACCGCGACCAGGAGGTACGGGGCGACCTTGCCGAGCAGCAGTTGCCAGCGCGGCATCGGTGCGGAGAGCAGCCGGCGGAAGGTGCCCTCCCGTCGTTCGACCATGATCGAGCCGGCCATGATGGTGACGATGAAGAAGACGTACATCACCGTGTAGCCGGGCACTTCCTGCTGGTAGACCGAGGGGTACTTCTTCGCCCCCTCGCCGTTCGGGAAGCTGACGGTCGAGTCCACCTGGTGGGTGGTGCTGTCCAGCGCGGCCACCTGGGCCTGGATCGCGGCCTTGACGCCCGGATCGGACTGGGCGTCACCCAGCTTGGTCAGCGCGAGGGTGGTGCCCTCCTGCGAGGTGACCGTGACGATCAGGCTGCTGATCGCCGACTCCACCGGGTCGACGACCTGCCGGGAGGAGGACGGGTCGACCACGAAGTCGACCTTCGGGGCGCCGCCGCCCGCCACCTGCTGCTGGAAGCCGGCCGGCAGGACCACGGTGAAGGCGTCGGTCTGGCTGTGCACCCGGCTCTGGGCCTGGGCCGCGCTGAGCGGTACGCCGCCCAGCGCACTGGTGACCTGGAGCTCGCCGCTGCTGGAGAGCGCCTTGACCACCCCCTGGGCGGCCGCGCTGTGGTCCTCGTCGACGATCGAGATGGAGAGCTTGCCCGGGGAACCCAGACTGTGGAACGAGTTCCCCAGGGCGAAGCTCATCACGGTCATGAAGAGCACCGGTGAGATGAACAGGGTGATCAGTGAGGCACGGTCCCTGAGCAGGACCAGTATCTCCTTGCGGACCATCGCGAGCATCAGGCACCGTCCCGAATCTGTCGACCGGTCAGGTCGAGGAAGAGTGACTCCAGGTCGGGGCGGCCGAGCCGGATGCCGCCCAGTCCCAGGCCGTGCTCACAGGCCAGGTCGGAGACCTTGCGCAGCGTGGCCGGCATGTCCTTCACGCGGACCCGGAGGGTGGGCGTGTTGTCGCCCGAGGTGGTCACGGTGGTCTCGCCGTGCGCGGTGAAGGCGACCGCGAGGGTCTCGATGCCCTTCTTCAGCAGGCCGGCCTCGACGGCGTTGAGCGACCATTCGAGCAGGCCCTCACCCAGCGGCTCCAGCAGCTCCTGCTGGGTGCCCTCGGCGAGCACCCGGCCGCCGTCCACGATCACGATCCGGTCGCAGAGCTGCTCGACCTCCGGCATGTAGTGGCTGGTGTAGACCACCGACATGCCGAACTCGGCGCGCAGCTTCAGCACGGTCTCGAAGATCTGGTTGCGGCTCTGCGCGTCCACGCCGACCGTGGGCTCGTCCAGGAAGAGCAGCTGCGGCTGGTGCAGCAGCGCCGCCGCGATGTTCACCCGGCGCTGCATGCCGCCGGAGTAGGAGGAGACCTTGTCGCCGGCCCGGTCGGTCAGACCGGCCACCTCCAGCGCCCAGTTGATCCGCTCCTCGCGGACCTTGCGGCCCAGCTTGTACGCGCCGGCGAAGAAGGCCAGGTTCTGCCGGGCCGTCAGGCTCGGGTAGAGGGCGATCTCCTGCGGGACGACGCCGATCAGCGCCTTGGCCCGCATCGGGTCGGCTGCGAACTCGACCCCGTTGACCAGGATCGAACCCGCGTCGGGGGCCAGTGCCCCGGTCAGCATCGCGATGGTGGTCGACTTCCCGGCCCCGTTGGGGCCGAGGAAGCCGAGGATCTCGCCCTTGCCGACGTACAGCGAGACCCCGTCCACCACGGCCCGGTCGCCGAACTTCTTGACCAGGCCGTCTGCGGTCAGCACGTCCTCGGCCTCGATCTCGGTCTCCGCCGCGGGCGCCGTCTCGACGTCCCGCGGTGCCACCAGATTCGTCGTCACGACTCCCACCTCGAGACCACCAGCGACAGGTAGCTGCCGCCGTAGGCGAAGCTGGAGACCAGCGCGTGGTCCACGGGCCCGGGCCGGCCGCCCTGCGGCACCAGGCCGGGGAGCTCGTCGGGGGCCACGTCCACACCCCAGGTGCCGGGCAGGAAGCCGTCCTGGATCGACTGGAGGGCGGCGAGCAGGGCCAGTCCGGGGGCCGATCCGTAGGTCTCGCCGAAGATCGACTTGGTGGCGGTGACCGGACGCCGGTCCAGTCCGCTGCCGCGCAGGGCCGCGATCTCGGTGTTGTCGACCACCTCCCGGCCCATCGCCGCCGCAGCGACCAGACCGATGTCGTCGGGGGTCAGCCCGGCGGTGCGGACGGCCTCGGTCATCGAGCGGCCCCAGGCACTGCCGTCCTGCCTCAGGCCCGAGATGCCGCTGTCGTCGCCGGTGAGGCCGAAGCCGGCCACCTTGGCGAGCACCGTGGCCTCGTTCTCCTTGGCGCTCTTCGCGGACTCCAGGACCACCGCGACCGCGCCGGCCGCGAGCACCGTACCGCCGCCGCCGTACGGGTGGACGCCCTTGTCGCTGAGGAAGCCGGGGATCTTGACGTGCCCCGCGAGCAGGGCGTCCGGGCACTCGTCCGCGACCACCACGACGATCCGCTCGGAGGCGCCGCGGGAGATCAGCCGGTAGGCGTAGTGCAGGGCGCTCAGCGCGCTGGCGCCACCCGCGCAGACCGTCGCGGTGATGCCCTTGAAGCGGTGCAGGATCGCCACGTGCCCGGCGGCGGCGTTGACCACCGTGTTCGGGAAGAACTTCGGGTTGGCGCCGGACGGGCCGCCCGCCAGGACGATCCCCTCGTTGAAGTCCTTGACCGGGGTGATCGGGGCCAGACCGGTGGCGAAGATCAGACCGGTCTGCTCGGCCTGCTGCCGGCTCGGCTTGCCGTACACGCGGTGCAGCTCGTTGACCGCGGCCGCGGCGAGCCGGCTGGTCGGGTCCATCTTGCGCAGCACGGCCGGGTTGATGCCGGCGGCTATCGCCTTGTAGTCGATGGTGCCGGCCGGGCGGCTGCCGTAGCCCTCCACCTCGACCTGCTCGCGGTAGGCGGGTTCGCCGCTGGCCAGGGTCTCCAGCAGCTCGGCGTGGCTGTGGGCCGAGCCGGCGATACCCGCGATGCCGGTGATCACGACGTCCCGGCCGACGGCCGCCGCGACGGCTGCCGGGGGCGGCGTGTCGGTCATCGCGGCGTTGCGGATCACCAGGGCGGCGTTGTTCCCGCCGAAGGCGAAGGAGTTGGAGACCACCACGTCGATCGCCTCGTGGCGGGCCTTCTCCGGCACGATGTCCAGGCTGCTCGGTGCCGCCAGGCCACCGGTGTTCGCGGTGGGCGGCAGGATGCCGTCCCGCACGGCCATCGCGCAGACCACGGCCTCCACCGCGCCGGCCGCGCCCAGGGTGTGACCGATCATCGACTTGGTGGAGCTGACCGGCGGGGGCGTCTTGAAGAGCGTCCGGATCGCCTTGGGCTCGATCTTGTCGTTGGTCGGGGTGCCGGTGCCGTGGCCGTTGATGTAGTCGACCTGGTCGACGGTGTGTCCGGCGCTGCGCAGGGCGGCGGCCATCGCACGGGAGGCGCCGTCGCCGCCCGGGTCGGGTGCGGTGAGGTGGTAGGCGTCGGCCGACAGGCCGTACCCGGCCACCTCGGCGATCGCCGGGACGCCGCGCCGGGCGGCCGCGTCCGCGTTCTCCAGGAGGAGGAAGCCGGCGCCCTCACCGAGGTTGAGGCCGGCCGAGCGGGTGTAGGGGGAGCAGGCGTCCGAGTCGAGGGCGCCGAGCGAGTGGAATCCGTTGAAGGAGAGCCCGGCCAGCGGGTCGACCCCGCCGACCAGGACGACATCCGCCTCGCCGCTCCAGAGCAGCTCGGAGGCGTAGCCGATGGCCACGGCGCCGGCGGCGCAGGCGTTGGAGAGGGTCGAGCGCGGTCCGGTCAGCTGGAGCTTCTCGGCGACCAGGTCGGCGACGCTGTGCAGGGCGTAGCCCATCAGCAGCCGGCCGTCGGCCTTGCGCAGTCCCTGCTTGATCCACTGCTCGTGGAACTGCTCGGCGCTGCGGCTGGTGCCGAGGCTGCTGCCGATGACCACGGCCACCCGCGCGGGGTCGTAGCCGGCCTCGGCGAGCCGTCCGTGCTCGATGGCCTCGGTGGCCGCCTTGACGGCGAGGGTGAAGCAGCGGTCCACGCCCGGCTCGTCGACGATCGCCGACTGGCCGCCCTTACTGGTGATCAGGCCCGTGGTGTCGACCACGCTGACCTCGCCGACGCCGCTGCGGCCTGCCTTGATGGCGGTCCAGCACTCGTCCGCGGTGGTGCCGACGGCTGAGATCATGCCCAGCCCGGTGATGACGATGCGCATGGTGATCAGGCTCCGATTCGCTCGGTCCAGGACTGCGGGACGACCACCGGGGAGGAGACCGTGGTCAGGGTGACGGCGCTGCCGTCCGCGGCGGTGGTGTGCAGCTCCAGGCCGGGGACGTCGAACGGCTTGGCCAGCAGGCCGAGGGCCAGCTCGCCGGCGTCCGGGGCGCTCGGGAAGACCACCCGCACCTCGCCGACCTGCACGTCACCCGCGAGGATGGCCGCGCCGGCGGCGGGCAGCTGTCCGGCCTCTGCGCGCAGCGTGATCAGGCCGCGCTCCGGAGCGGACGACGCAGCCAGCGCGGCACTGCCGCGGAACTCGTCCTCGCGGCCCCAGCTGACCAGCCACTCCAGGTTGGCCTCGCGGACCGTCAGGCCGGCCGCCTGCTCGCTGACCTGCGGGTGGCGCACCTCGGCGCGGGCCCGGGCCAGAGCCTGGTCCTCCACCGTGCCGCCGCCCAGCTCCTCGGCGTGCTTCAGGACGCTGCCGAACGGGTCGGCGGAGGTGGGGGCGAGCAGCAGGTAGCCGTACTCGCCGGTGGTGCCGATGCGGGTGAGCACGCCGGACTCGCCGCTGTCGCCGGGCAGGTCGACCGCGGTGACGCCGTGCAGGACCAGGCTGGAGATCTCGAAGTCGACCAGGTTCTCGGCGATCTTCCAGGCCTTGGGACCCTCGAAGGCGACGGCGGTCTGCTCGCCGGAGGCGTCCACCACCTGGACGTCGTCCAGGTCCGCGGCGGCCTCGCGGACCAGGTCCGCCAGGTCGGTGCGGGACTGCGAGATCAGCCAGCTGGTGCTGTCGAGCTCGATGTGGATGACGGCGTCCCAGATGCCGCCCTGCTCGTCCAGGATCAGGGTGTCGCGGGCGGTGTCGGGCTCGACGTACTCGCTGTCCTTGGCCAGCACCCGGCCGAGGACGACGCTGCGCTCCAGCCCGGAGATGGCGACCAGGCTGGCCCCTGGGGTGTACACGGCGACGGTGGAGCGGATGTGCGCGTACTGCTGGGCGATACTGGTCATGACGTGAATCTCCTTGTGTACAGGGCTGATTGGTTTGGGTTGCTGGGCCGTTCGGTCAGCTGACCGCTCAACGGCTGAGTGCTTCGGCTCCGGTGCGGAGCCGCTGTTCGGCGGCCGAGGCGTCGGCCAGGACGGTGAGCTGCCAGCCGGCGGTGCCGGGCAGGCCGTGCGGGTGGCGGGTGGCCAGGGCCAGCAGTGGCCCGGCCGGGGTGGTGCGCAGCAGGATCTCGGCGCCGCCGTGCTCCTGAGCGGGCCCCTGTGGTACGACGGCCAGCCAGCGGCCGTCGGGCAGCCGGACGGCCACCCGGTCGGTCCAGCGCTGCCAGGCGCCGGGCTTGCTGAGGTGCCAGACCTCGCCGGGCCCGCCGGGAACCAGGAACTCGGCGGACTTCGGGCTGGCCGGGGTCAGCCAGACGACGAGTTCGCCGTCCTTCGGCCCGATCGGAGCCTGCACCGAGACCGTGATCCCCTGCTCCGCGGCCTCGATCGACCAGGAGAGTTCCGGGGAGTCGAGGGTGCCGGTCGCCGGGTCGAAGAGCCAGGGCGTCGGATCACCCGTGCTGCCCCAGCCCAGACCTCGGTTCTCGTCCTCGCGGACGCCGTGGCCGCTCACCCAGAGCCCGCCCCGCCAGGACGGATTGCGGGCGAACGCACGGGACTTGGGGAACGGGGTGGCCAGCACCGGCTTGCCCGCCGACTGCCAGGAGGCCAGTGCGCCGGCCGTGGCGTCGACCAGCAGCGTGTCGCTGCCGGTGGTCAGCCGGTGGACCGGGCGCCGGGCCACCTCGCGTTCGTCCCAACTGCCCAGCACCGGTTGGGCGGTGAGCGGTTCGGTTGTCGTGTCAGCGGGTCGCAGGGCGATGCCGGTGACCGCCGCCGGGCGGATGCCCGGGACGACCTGATCGGGACCGTCCGCCTGGCTCAGCTCGATCCGGTAGGCGTAGTCGGCCGGGTGGTCGAGGTTGAGCACGGAGTCGGTGACCAGGCCCGCCGAGGCGCCTTCCGGCCATCGCAGCCGGGTCGCCAGGCCGGTCCGGGCGTCCCACCAGGCCACCGGGTGGCCGGGTGCCAGTCGGGTACGGGCTGCGCCGAACTCGGTCGCGTCGATCGGAGCGAGTCCGCGGCCGGCCGGGAGGTAGCCCGATCCGTCCAGCAGCAGGGCGGCCCGCAGGCCGTTGACCAGGACGGTCCGCAGACCCTCGGCCGGTGTCGGGCCGCCCGTCCACCAGGTGCGCTGGTGGAGGGTGGCGTCGATCAGCCGGCTCTCCCGGTGCAGGGTGCCGTGCGGGTGCCGCTCGCTGACCAGCCACCCGTCGGGCAGGCCTTGTACGGTCAGTTCGCGCGGCAGTGCGTGGCGCCATCCGGTGAGGTAGCCGGGTCCGAAGACCGGCCAGGTCTCCTGGAGCACCGGTCCGATCTGGTCGTCGTGGAACACCCTGATGGCGCCGTCGAGATGACGGACCGTCAGGCGGAGGTTCCGCTCGCGATACTCGAACACCGGCTCCGGTGCAGTGACCGGCTTGGCCGGCAGGTCGGGGTCGGGTCCGAAGTCCGGACCGACCGCGGTGTGCAGGATCTCGCCGGTCTCCGGGTCCAGGATCGCCCTGAACGTCAGGTCGCCGACTGCCAGTGCGGTGCGCAGGACGGTGCGTCCCGAGATCTCCTCGGTCTCCTTTCCCAGTTCCTGGCCGGCGATGCCGTCGACCTGGTAGCGCCAGGCGGCCATGGTCCGCAGATCGGTGGGGACCAGGTGCTGGTGGTCGCGCCGCATCCGAGTGACGATCTTCGGCATGTAGCTGACCATCTCGATGTTGCCGTCCTCGCCGGCCTCGGCCGGTCCGCTGACGACGCAGCCCAGCTGCCGGTATAGCGGCAGGGCGAGCTGGTTGGCCGGGTTGACGGTGAGTCGGATCGCCTCGACGCCCTGCTCCCGCAGCGTGCGGAAGGCCTGGGAGAAGAGTCGTCCGGCCAGCGGTCCGCCGCGGGCGCGGGGGCTGAGGAAGAACATGTCCCCGACCACCTCGCCGTCGGGAACGGCCCGCCGGCCGGTGCTGCGGAACATCCCGATGGTGCCCAGGACCTCGCCGCCGTCTTCCACGACGAGGAACAGAACCGTTCCCCGTTCGGCGAGTTCCGTGCACACCATGGCCGCGTCCAGCTCCCGGTCCACCCAGTTGGGGGCGTCGGGGTACCGGTTGAAGAGTTCGGCGATCGCGGGCGCGTCGTCGTCCCTGAAGGGGCGGATCAGAAGGTCACTGGAGCCCATTACCGCCTCCGCTGCCCCGCTCGGTGACCGTCAGCGAGCCCTTGGCGACCAGCTCGTTGCCGACGCTGGCCTGCACGGTGACGGGGGTCAGGGTGCCGAACGCCTTGCCCAGTTCGGCCTTCAGGATCAACTGGTCGCCGGGGACGACGAGCCGGTTGAACTTCATCTGGCGGATCGCTCCCAGGTAGCCGACCCGGCCGGCGGTGTCCACCTCGTCGGAGTCGGCGACCTCCTCCTTCCACGCGGATGCGTAGACCACGGCGGTGAGTTGGGCCATCGCCTCGACGATCAGCACGCCGGGCATGATGGACTGGTCGGGGTAGTGGCCGGCGAAGTACGGCTCCGACACGGTGACGTTCTTGATGCCGTAGCCGGACTTGCCGGGGATGACGTCGTAGGCGCGGTCGACGAAGAGCATCGGCCAGCGGTGCGGCAGGAGGTCGCGGATCTGGTTGGCGTCGAAGGTCAGCTTGCGGCCGTCGGCGCCGATGAGGTCGTCGCTCATGCCAGGGCCTCCACACGCGGGATCTCGCCGAGGGCCGCGACCACGAAGTCGACCAGCTTGTTGACCGAGCCGAAGGCCGCGCGGTCGTCGTCGGAGATGGTGACGCTGAGGTGCTCCTCGAACATGACCACGATCTCCAGGGTGTCCAGCGAGTCCAGCTCCAGCCCGCGGCCGAAGAGCGGCTGGTCGTCACCGATCAGCTCGGCCTGGATCTCCAGGCCCAGGCTGTCCACCAGCAGGACCTTCACGCGCAGGTTCAGGGACGCGCGGGCCTGCGCCTGGTCGAGCAACTCGTCATAGGACTGCGACATTTCGATTTCTCCTTGGTGAGAATGAGTGGGGTGTGCGGTGTGCTGCTAGGTGGTCAGGCCGCCGTCGACGGTGAGCACCTTGCCGGTGATGTAGCTGGCGGCCGGGGAGGCGAGGAAGGTGACGGCAGAGGCCACCTCGTCGACGCTGCCGGTGCGCTTCATCGGGACCATGCCGACCAGCTGCTCGCGGGCCCGCGGCTCCATGCCGCGGAGCATGTCGGTCTCGGTGAAGCCGGGGGCGACCACGTTGACCCGGATCGAGCGGTCGGCCACCTCGCGGGCCAGACCCTTCGCGAGGGCGATCATGCCGCCCTTGCTGGCGGTGTAGTTGAGCTGGCCCGGCTGCCCGACGATGCCGCTGGTCGAGCCGATCATGACGATCGAGCCGCCGGCCCGGTGCATCTGCTTGACCGACTCGCGGCAGGTCAGGAAGGCGCCGGTGAGGTTGGTGGTGATGACCTTCTGCCACTTCTCCAGGCTCATCGTGGCGAGGAAGCCGTCCGCCGTGATGCCGCTGTTCACGACCACCACGTCGAGCTTCTTCCAGGTCGTGCGGATGGTCCGGAACATCTCCTTGACCTCGGCCTCGACGCCGACGTCGGCCTGCACGGTCAGGGCCTCGCGGCCCATCGCGCGGATCTCCTCGGCGACCTCCTTGGCGGCGCTCTCCTGGGTGGCGTAGTGCACCACCACGTCGCAGCCGGCCGCGGCCAGGGCCAGGGCGCAGCCCCGGCCGATCCCTCGGGAGGCGCCGGTGACCAGGGCCACCGTCCCCGGGGCGAATGCGGGTGTCGTCATTTGTCCTCTGCCTCCAGCCGGCGCACAAAGGCCTCCAGCGATACGGGTGTGTTCACGAGCGTGAGAGCGGGCTTGTCAGGGAAGTGCTTGGCCAGTCCGACCAGGGCCTGGGCCGGGCCGAGCGCCACCAGCGGCGCACCGTTCTCGCTGCCCAGTTCGGTCATCAGGTCCTGCCAGCGGACCGGAGCGCAGAGTGCGGCGGTCAGGTCCTTGGCGAGGTCGTCCGCGGCGGTGCTGAACGAGCCGGTGGCCACCAGGCCGACCGGTACCGTCGCGTCGGTGATCTCCGCCGCTCGGACGGCCTCGGCCCAGCGGTCGGCGACCGGCGCCATCAGGCGGCTGTGGAATGCGTGCGAGACGTCCAACAGCTTGGCTCGCGCCCCGAGTTCGGCGGCGAAGGCCCGTACGGTGGCGAGGTCGCCGGCGGCGACGAACTGCCGCGGGCTGTTGTCGGCCGCGACGTCCAGGCCGAACCGCTCGACGGCGACCAGCGCCTCCATGCGGTCGGCGCCGGTGGCGACGACGGCGCACATGCCGCCCTCACCGGGTGCACTGGCCATCAACTCGCCGCGCAGGCGGATGAGTTTGATGGCCTGATGGAACGACAGGCTGTTCGCGGCGACCAGTGCGGCTACCGCGCCGACACTGTGTCCGGCGGTCGCGGTGAGTTCGACTCCGCGCTCCTCCAGCACCCGCCAGGTTGCCACGGCGGCGGTGAGCAGGGCCGGTTGGGCGTTCTGGGTCTCGGCCAGGCGGGCCGGCGGCGCGTCCCAGCAGAGTTCGCGCAGGTCCAGGCCGAGGGCCTCGGAGGCCTCGTCGAAACAGGCGGCCGCCACCGGGTGGGCCAGTGCCAGCGCCTTGCCCATGCCGGGCGTCTGACTGCCCTGGCCGGGGAACAGGGCGCGGATCTTCTTTCCGGTACTCATCAGGAATATACCTCCCTCGGGGAAATGGCAGGATTGGGGATTTCTCTTGGAGCGATCAGAAGCCCACCGGGGTGGGAGTGATCGGGTCCTCCTTCCAGAGGTGGGAGATCTCGCCGAAGTTGTCGAGCACCCAGCCGTCGTTGTAGACCGTGTCGAGATAGCGGTCGCCGCCGTCGGGGAAGATCAGGACGCAGGTCGAACCCGCGGGGATTCGGTCGCGATAGGAGAGCAGGGCTGCGGTCACCGCGCCGGACGAACCGCCGGCCAGGATCGCCTCGTGCTGCACGAGCTTGCGGCAGCCGACCACGCTGTCCAGATCGGAGATGTGGAGGACCTCGTCGACCAGCGAGGTGTCGGTCAGCGGCGGCCGGATGCTCGCGCCGTGCCCGGGAAGCAGGCGGGGGGCGGGCTGCTGGCCGAAGATGACACTGCCGATCGCGTCCACCCCGATGATCCGGGTCTTCAGGCCGCGCTCACGGATGTACTCGGCACAGCCGCGCATCGTGCCGAAGGTGCCGACCGAGGCGAACAGGTAGTCGATCCGGCCGTCCAGCGCGAGGTCGATCTCCCGCATGGTCCGGTGGTGGGCGCGGGGGTTGTTGGGATTGGCGTACTGATTGGGCCAGTACGCATGGGGGGTGGCGGCGATCAGCTCGCGGACCCGGCGCAGCCGGGCCGGCAGGTACTCGCCGGAGTCCGCGTCGGGATGGGCGACCACCTCGACCTCGGCCCGGTAGGCGTGCAGCAGTTCGAGGTTGCGGGCGGTGGTCTTGGCGTCCACCACGCAGATGAAGCGGAGCCCGAAGTACCGGCAGATCTGCGCGAGGCCGACGCCGAGGTTTCCGGAGCTGGACTCGATCACCACCGAGCGATCGGGGTCGAGCTCGCCGCTCTCGATCGCGCCGAGCAGCATGGAGAGGGCGGTGCGGTCCTTGATGCTGCCGCCCGGATTGAACCGCTCCATTTTTACCAGAACACGGGAGCGAAAATCCGGGGCGATGTGCTCAAGTTCGATCAGTGGTGTCCCCCCGATGATGCCCGGAAGTCCTTCCAAGGGTCTGCGTGCCATGAGTCCGAACCCTTCTTGTCGACTCGGCGTGTACTGGTGAGCGATTCGTTCTGAGGAGGACTATTCGGGTGGGCCCTATGCATCGTTCATGCGTGGCATATACGTGCTGATCGACAACGGTCCGGCTGCTCTTGGAGGCGGTCGGCGGGATCTCGTTTATCGGTCGAACAGAGCGCCCGTATAGGTGTCTGAGGGATGGTTGTAGAGACGGCTACTACGGAAGGCGGGAGACATGGAAACCGCGATGGACGAGTTGGACGCCTGGCAGGCCCGGGTGTCGGACGTGGGAGGGCGGGTGGTGCGCGAGGCGCTCTCCCACGGGACCGCGCAGGCGGGGCGCGCGGGCGCTCTGGTGGCGGCGGCGGAGGCCACCGCGCTCCTCGGACGCCGCTCCGCGCGCCTGCTCGCGGGGGAGGCGGCCGTGACGGCGGCGGTACTGAACGCGGTGCTGCCGCGTCTGCTGGGGGAGGCGCCTACGCCGGCGTCCGACCTGCTGGTGCAGCAGTTCCCGGTGCTCGTGCACGGGTTCGCGGGCGAGCTGGCGGATACGGCCGGCCTGTCCGCCGCCGTCCGACTGGACGCGGCGCTGCCGGCCGCCTCGGTCCGCCCGGCCCGCGGTGGGTGCAGCGTCGTCCAGGCCCTGCCGGCCACCGTCCGCAGGCTCCCCGAGCTCGATGCCCCGGCCGCCGTGCGGGTCGCGGCGAGTGCGGTGCTGGCGGCCGGTGACGAGCTGCACCGCCGGATGGCCGAAGTCCGCTCCGAGCGCGAGCCGGGCGCGGCGACCCTCGCGGAGGCGTACGGGACGCTCTACGCCGCCGCCGCCGCACTGCACCTGTGGGCCGAGCAGGCCGGCTTCGCCGAGGAGCCGCTCTGGCAGGACGCCGGCTGGCTGCACGCGGCCCTGGCCGAGCTGGCCGACCGGCTGACCGCCCTGCTGGGCCTGCCCGGGCCGGCGTCCGACGACATCGCCGAGGCCTACGGCAAGCTGCTGGCCACCGCTGCCGAGGCCCGCTCACCGCTCACCCCGTTCGGCTCGACGGCGGCAGTCGCCGAGCAGCCCGCAGCTGCCGAGGAGGACCGTGATGTCTGAGCACACCGTCGCCGTACCGCAGAACGCCCGCGAGATCGGGGACTGGCTGCTCGACCGGGTCGCCCACTACCTGAACCGCCCGGCCGCCGAGCTCGGGAGCACCGTCCCGCTGAGCCGCTACGGCCTGGAGTCGATGTACGCCTTCGCGCTCTGCGGCGACATCGAGGACCTGCTGGGGGTGTCCGTGCACCCGGCGGTGGTGTGGAACATCGAGACGGTGGACGGCATCGCCGCCCACCTGGCCGCGCTGCCGGGGCGTCGCCGTTGAGGGCGCTACGGAGTGTGGCCAAGGGGCGGGTGGCAGGCCGAGGAAACTCGGCCTGCCACCCGCCCCTTGGCTGCGTCCCGGCTCAGTGCACCAACTGGTGGGGCATCAGGGTCCTTACCTCGCCGCTGAGTACGGCCTCGTACGTGCGGGCGAGCAGCCGACCGGGCTCCACGCCGAGCTCGTCGGCCAGAATGCGCCGGCCGTCGAGGTACGTCGACAGCGCGTCGGCCTGGCGCTCGGAGCGGTAGAGGGCGGTCATCAGCAGCGCCCGGAAGCGCTCACGCATCGGGTACTGCGCCACCAGCCTGGTGAGCTCGGGGATCAGCTGCCGGTGCCGACCGAGAATCAACTCCGCCTCGATCCAGCCCTCCAGGACCTCCAGCCGCTCCTCCTCCAGCTGCGGCCGCTCGGCGTCGATCAGATGGTCGGTGGCGTCCACCAGCGCCTCTCCGCGCCAGAGGGCGAGCGCCGTGCGCAGCTGCTGGGCCGCCCGTTCGTACTCCTGGCCGCGCAGTGCCTGCAATCCGGCCTGCGATCGGTGCGTGAACTCGGTGTAGTCGCACGGAATCTGATCTGCCATCAAGCGGTACCCGGATCGGATTCTGACCAGTGGCACCTCGGCGCCGAGTCGTCGGCGGATCCGCGAGGCGTACGTGTGGATCTGTGCCCCGGCGGTGTTCGGCGGGTTGTCGTCCCAGAGCATCCGGCTCAGGTGCTCGTCGGACAGTGTCCGGCCGCCCGCCAGTACGAGGGCCGCGAAGGTGGTGCGCTGCTTGGTGCCGCTCAGGGCGTCTTCCTGGCCGTCGGTCCAGATGCGGACCGGCCCGAGGATCCGGAACTCCATGATGCCGCCTTCTCTCCTGTCACCGTCGTGGGCGCTGCCCCGACGCGGGTGGCCAACATGTCTGCGGGTCCGCTTCCGACCCGACGAGAGAGAGGCTATGAATCGCCTGCATCGACCGGATATTGACTCGATATCGGTCGCTGACCAGGCGTTATGCGCGCTGCGCGGCACCGGATCGGCAGCCGGCGCGGCCCGCCGCCCGGGGTGGACCGGACAGACCTTGGCCAGATTCGCCCGAACGGGCAGCGGCAAGGTGCAGTGGATTTTCACGGGATCCGGGTACTCTGGCCCTTCCACAGGGCCGACGGGGGCGGGAACCCAGCCGTCGTTGCCCTGTCGCAGCTGTGTGGACGCGCTTCGCCGGCTGCTCGGACGTGCATCAGGGGGAATGGGCGTCGGGATCCGGGGGGACTCTTGAACGGGCAGCTTGACTTCGGTGTGCTCGGCCCACTGTCGGTGACGGCAGGCGGTCGACGCATCACGGTGGGGGGCGCACGCCAGCGCACGATTCTCGCCACGTTGCTGCTCGCTCCTGGCCGGATCGTGTCGGTGGACGTCATGGTGGAGGCGGTCTGGCTCGGCGAGCCGCCGGCCACCGCCCGCACGCAGGTGGCGATCTGCATCGCCGCCCTTCGCAAGACCTTCAAGGCCGAGGGCTTCGGCGACGACCTGATCAGCACGGCCCATCCCGGGTACCAGCTCAACACGGCCGGTCACCGGGTCGACCTGCTGGAGTTCGCCGATCTGGTGTCCGGGGCCGAGCGCTCAGCGGCCGAGGGGCGCACCGCCGAGGCGGCGGAGAGCTACGAGCGGGCGTTGAAGCTCTGGCGCGGCCCGGTGCTGTCCGGGGTCACCGGACGGCTGGTCGAGGACGAGGCCGAGCGGCTGGAGGAGCTGCGCCTGGTCACCCATGACGAGGCGATCGCGCTGCAACTGGCGCTCGGCAACCACCAGGAGCTGATCGGCCAGCTGGTCCCGCTGGTCCGCGAGCATCCGCTGCGCGAGCGCACCCGCCACTCGCTGATGCTGGCTCAGTACCGGGCCGGCCGGCGGGCCGAGGCGATGGAGACGTTCCGCGAGGGGCGTCGGCTGCTCATCGACGAGCTGGGTATCGAACCGGGGCCGGCCCTGCAGGAGTTGCACGACGCGATCCTTCAGGACGATCCGGCGCTCACCCTGGCGGTGCCGACCGCGCCGGAGACCGGTGTCCAGCCGGTCCAGCAGCCCGAGCCGCGCGAGTTCCGGGTGACCCCCTCGGACCTGCCGCCCAACATCCCGGCGTTCACCGGGCGGGCTGCCGAGCTGGAGGCGCTGGACGCCCTGCTCGGCGACCGTTCGGAGAACCAGCCGCCCGCGATCGGCTTCGTCACCGGGGTGGCCGGCGTCGGCAAGACCGGCCTGGCGGTGTACTGGGCACACCGGGTGGCCAGCCAGTTCCCGGACGGCCGGCTCTTCGTCGACCTGTGCGGTCACGACGAGGTGAACGAACCGACCGCCACAGCCGACGTACTGAGCCGTTTCCTGCGCTCGCTCGGGGTGCCCAGCGAGCAGATCCCGGGCGATCTCGCGGACCGGGTCTCGCTCTACCGCAGCATGCTCGCCGACCGCCGGCTGCTGGTGGTGCTCGACAACGTCCGCTCGATCGCCCAGATCACGCCGTTGCTGCCCAGCAACGGACAGTGCTGTGTGGTGGTCACCGGCCGGGAACCGATGGAGCAGCTGATGCTCCGCTACGGCGCGATCCGGGTCCAACTGAGCGTGCTGTCGCCCCCGGAGGCGATCGAGCTGCTGGCCAGGATCGTCCACCCGGAGCGGATCGCCGCCGACCCCGAGCACTCCGCCCAGCTGAGCGAGCTCTGCGACCGGCTGCCGCTGGCGCTGCGGATCGCCGCCGCGCGACTGGCGTCCAAGTCGCACTGGACGGTCCGCCACCTGGTCGCCCGACTGGCCGACGAGCGGCGCAGGCTGGACGAGTTGAGCCAGGGCGAGTCCCAGGTCCGGGCCGGCTTCGCGCTCAGCTACCGCTACCTGCCCGCGGACGCGGCCGAGATCTACCGCAGGCTGGCGTTGCTGCCCGTCCCCGACTTCACCGTGTGGGTGGGTGCCGCGCTGCTGGACTGCGATGTGTTCGAGTCCGAGCGGCTGCTGGAACACCTGGTGGACGTGCAGTTGCTGGAGGCGGTCGGCACCGACGCCACCGGGCAGCTGCGTTATCGCTTCCAGAACCTGCTGCGGCTCTTCGCCCGCGAGCGCGCCAGGGAGGAGGAGAGCGCCGAGGAGCTGGACCGGGCCAGGGACCGGGCCTTCAGCGCCTGGCTGACCATCGCCGAGCAGGCCCACCAGCGCGAGGTCGGCGGCGACTACTCGATCATCCACGGCAGTACGCCGCGTTTCCCGGTGGACCCGGTCCTGCTGGACGAGCTGATCGCCTCGCCGCTCGACTGGTACGAGGCCGAGCGGCTCTCGCTGATCGCCGTGGTCGAGCAGGCCGCCCGGCTGGGCCTGGACGAACTGGCCTGGGATCTCACCGGGTCGTCGCTGGTGCTCTTCGACATCCGCAACTACCTGGAGGACTGGCAGCTCTGCTGCGAGCGGGCGCTGGCGGCGACCCGGGCGGCCGGGAACCTGCGCGGAGCGGCGTTCATGCTCACCGAGCTGGGCGGCGCCAGGATGCGCGCGGTGCGGCTGGCGGAGGCCGGCGACTACCTGCGGTCGGCGCTGGAGCTCTTCGAGCAGGTCGGCGAGGAGCACGGCCGGGCGCTGACGCTGCGACATATCGCGTTGACGGACCGGTTCCGCGGTGATCTGGAGGTCTCCGGCGAGCGGCTGCGCGAGGCTGCGGAGATCTTCCGCCGGGTGGGTGATGCCTCCTCCGAGGCGCACGCGCTCGGCTATCTGGCGCAGAACGCGCTCGATCTCGACGACGCCGCCGAGGCGGTCCGGCTCGGCCTGGAGTCGGTCCGGGTCGCGCGGGGGACCGGCGAGACCCGCTGCGCGGCTCAGTCGCTCTACCGGCTGGCCCGCGGCTACGTGATCCAGGGGGAGCTGAGCCGAGCCGAGGAGGCGTTCCTGGAGGTGGAGCGCATCGTCAAGGTCAAGGGTGACCTGATGGGCGCCGCCTACGCGCTGCTCGGTCTCGGGCAGAGCCGGGCCGGGCTGGGCCGGCTCGGCGAGGCCGAGGCCGACCTGCTGGCCTCGCTGGATATCGTCCGGCGGATCGACAGCCCGCTGACCGAGGGCCGGGTGCAGCTCGCGCTCGGCCAGCTCCAGCGGGACCGGTCGCGTACCGCCGAGGCACGCGGTCACTTCGAGCAGGCCAGCGAACTCTTCGCCCGGGTCGACTCGCCCCCTTCGCGGCTCCAGGCCGAGGCCGCGCTGGCCGAGCTGGACGCCCTGGCCGACGGCTCCGATGTCCTGGCGATATAGCGCCGCCAGGCGTTACGCATAGTTCTTCTCACTACGTTTCAGGTCCAGAAGTCACTCGGAAAGTCACGTCTCGTCCGACCAGCCTCTTACCAGCAGCGGAGTACCTCATGTCGCAAAAAATACCGGTCCCCCCGTTCGCAGTGATATCCGGCGCTCAGGTCCACTCGGTGCTGGACGGGCGGCAGAAGGAGGTGGTCGGGATCGTCGAGCAGGCGTACCGCATCCACGGCGCGGGGGAGACGGTGAACCCGCCGTCGTACTTCCTGCGCTTTCCCGACCGGCCGAACTCGCGGATCATCGCGCTGCCCGCCTCGATCGGCGGCGAGGTACGGGTCGACGGTATGAAGTGGATCTCCAGCTTCCCGGACAACGTGGCAGCGGGCATCCCGCGCGCCTCCGCCGTGCTGATCCTCAACGACCACGAGACCGGCTATCCGCTGGCCTGCCTGGAGAGTTCCATCATCAGCGCGGCCCGGACGGCGGCCTCCGCGGCCCTGGCGGCGGCCCGGTTGGCGGACGCCCGCCCCGGCGGCGGTCGGCCGCGCCGGATCGGCTTCATCGGCGTCGGTCTCATCGCCCGCTACCTGCACAGCTATCTCGCCGGTACGGGCTGGGAGTTCGACTCCGCCGGGGTGTACGACCTCTCGGCCGAGCACGCCGCCGGATTCGCCGGCTACCTCGAGCAGGCCCCCGGCACCGGGAAGATCACCGTCCACGACAGTGCCGAGGAGCTGATCCGCTCCAGCGACCTGGTGGTCTTCGCCACCATCGCCGGTGCGCCGCACGTCCACGAGCCCGCGTGGTTCTCGCACAACCCGCTGGTGCTGCACGTCTCGCTGCGCGACCTCGCACCCGAGGTGGTGCTCGGCGCGACCAACATCGTCGACGACGTGGAGCACTGCCTGAAGGCCGACACCTCACTGCACCTCGCCGAACAGCTGGTCGGCAACCGGGACTTCGTCGACGGCACGCTCTACGACGTGCTCACCGGCCAGGTGGAACTGCCGGCGGACCGTCCGGTGGTGTTCTCGCCGTTCGGCCTCGGGGTGCTGGACCTGGCGGTCGGCAAGCACATCTACGACGTGGTGAGCGAAGCCGGCGAGCTGGTGGTCGTCGAGGACTTCTTCCACGAGCTGCGCCGGTATGGCTGAGGGATATAACCGCAGGTCAGAGGCGAAAAGGAGACGATAAGGAATCGAAGTCGCAGCTTTCTACTGTCTTCCATGTCAGCAGGAAACGCCCGGTACTTCGACTGGAAATGGGTTGAGATGCGCCTCTCTGGTAGCACGTTCAAGCAGCAGATCGTCCTCGCCGTGCTCGTCGCCCTCACCGCGATCCTCGGCGTGACGGCCGGCCAGGACATGCTCGCCGCTCCCGCCCAGCACGCCGCGGTCACCGTCCTCGCGGACGCCCCCACCGCCGCCGACGGGACCCCGATCGTCGCCCCGGGCACAGTGCTGTGCGGGGTCAGAAGTCGCGGACTCCGTGTCCGGCGAGGTAGCCGATCGGGTCGATGACGTCCCCGTAGCTGTTGCTGG
>NZ_JARZAI010000017.1 GCF_029893355.1 Kitasatospora sp. MAA4 | reverse complement strand
CAGGGGGGACCCTGTGGGAGAGTAGGACGCCGCCGAACAATCATTCCAAAGAACCCCCATCCGAGAAATCGGATGGGGGTTCTTTGCGTTTCCGGGCAGTCGGCCGGCCCGGGTCGCGGTCCGGCTTGGTCGTGGAACACCCGTCGCCCGGCATACGATCGGGGTATGGCAAGACCAGGTCCTAAGGCCCGCCCCGAACCCCAGCCGCGTATCGAGCCCTTCAGCTTGTCCACCGACCCCTTTGTGATGGAGACGTCGCACGAGGTGGCCGGGATGTACCTGGCCCCGCCCGAGCGGGTCCTCGCGCTGCATGTGGATGCCGAGACGGTACTCCGTCCCAAGCTCCGCGATGCGCTGCAGGAGCTGCGGGACGAGCCGCTGCCGCCCACCGTCAAGGCGTTGCTCGCCAGTCTCGACACCACGACCGAGAAGGTGCTCGGGACGCTGCACCGCCGTCGGCGCGGAGTGGAGTTCCGCCGCTTCCTGACGCAGCTGGACAGCCAGTTGCCGGAGGTCGGTGAGGTTCACCTGATCTGCGACAACTACTTCACGCACAAGTCGCCGACGGTGATGAACTGGCTTCGCGCCCACCCGAGGGTCACCATGCACTTCGCGCCGAGCGAGGACGCCTGGCTCGCGTACGTCGAGCGGTGGTTCGCCTACCAGGCGGCGCGCGAGGCGTTCCACGGGGACAAGTCGTCCGCTGCGGCGCTCTCCAAGGGCATCTCTGACTGGCTGCGGGACAACCGCGAGGAGAAGCCGGAGAGCACTGAGGCCGAGACGGAGACGGAGACCGGCCGGGCGCACGTCTGGATCAAGCCGGGGCGCTGACCGGCCTCAGAGCCGTCCGGCGGCCTTGAGCGCGAGGTAGGCGTCGGCCAGGGCCGGCGGTAGCGCGGCCGGCGGGGCGTCCAGTACGGTCGCGCCGTGCCGGGTGAGCCGGTTCGCGACGGCTCGGCGGTCGGCCCGGGTCTGCTCGGCCGCGGCCGCGCCGTAGACGGCGGGCAGGGTGCCGCGGCCGGCCGCGAGCGTGTCCAGCCGAGGGTCGGCCACCGCGGCGACCAGGACTTCGTGGCGCTGGGTGAGGCGGGGGAGCAGCGGTAGCAGCCCCTCCTCCGCCGACCCGGCGTCCAGGCCGGTCAGCAGGACGATCAGTGAGCGCCGCGGCGCGAGCCGCAGGGCGGCGGCGGTCAGCGCGCGCAGGTCGGTCTCGACCAGGGCCGGTTCCAGTACGGCCATCGCGTTGGTGAACGCGGGCAGCACCTGGGCGGCCGACCGGCCCAGTACGGCGCCGCGCCGGTGCAGGTCGTGGGCGAGCAGGTCGACCCGGTCGCCCGCCTTGGTGGCGAGCGCGGTGAGCAGCAGCGCGGCGTCGAGCGCCGCGTCCAGGCGTGGGGCGTCGCCGACCCGGCCGGCCGAGGTGCGGCCGGTGTCCAGCACGATGAGGATGTGCCGGTCGCGCTCCGGTCGCCAGGTGCGGACGGCGACGGTGTGCCGCCGGGCGCTGGCCCGCCAGTCGATGGAGCGTATGTCGTCGCCGGGCAGGTACTCCCGCAGGCTGTCGAACTCGGTGCCCTGTCCGCGCGTCAACAGCGAGGTCCGGCCGTCCAGTTCGCGCAGTCGGGCGAGCCGCGACGGCAGGTGCTTGCGGCTGGTGAACGGGGGCAGGGCCCGCAGCGTCCACGGGACGTCGTGCGATCCCTGACGTCCTGCCAGGCCGAGCGGGCCCAGCGAACGGATCGTCACCCGGTGGGCGTGCTGGTCGCCGCGCCGGGTCGGGGTGAGCCGGGTGGTGACCCGGCGCCGCTCGCCGGGCGGGACGCGCAGCTGGTGGCGCGAGGCGGACAGCTCCGTCCCCGGACCGAAGGCGGACGGCGGCCAGGCGTCGCGCACCGCGGCCCGCAGCGGGCGCCCGGAGGGGTTGCCGACGCTCAGCGCGATGTCGGCGTCCTCGCCGAGCCGGACCGAGGTGTCGCCCTCCCGGGTGAGCCGCAGGCTGCTGACGGGCGCGGCGAGCAGCAGGTCGGCCGCGATCGCGGCGAGCAGCGGCAGCCCGACCGCCGCGATGCCCAGCCACGAGGGCAGCAGGAGTCCCACCACCAACGCGCCGAGTGCGGCGAGCAGTGCAGTGCGGCCGGTGAGGGCCATGACGGACTCCTAGAGCGACATGAGGGAAGGACGGATGGGTCAGCGCGGGGCGGGGGTCTGCGCCAGCACGGCCTGGATGACCGAATCGGCGGTGACCCCCTCCATCTCGGCCTCGGCGCGCAGCTGGACGCGGTGGCGCAGGGTCGGCAGCGCGAGCGCCTTGACGTCGTCGGGCGTCACGTAGTCGCGGCCGGCCAGCCAGGCCCAGGCGCGGGCGGTGCTGAGCAGCGCGGTGGCGCCGCGCGGCGAGACGCCTATGGAGAGCGACGGCGACTGCCGGGTGGCCCGGCACAGGTCGACGATGTACGCGAGAACCTCGGGCGAGACGGTCAGTTCGGCGATGGCCTCGCGGGCGGCCGCCAGGTCGGCGGGGCCGGCCACCGGGCGTACCCCGGCGGCGTGCAGGTCGCGCGGGTCGAAGCCGGCCGCATGCCGGCTGAGCACCTGGAACTCCTGCTCGCGGGTGGGCAGCGGGAGGATCAACTTGAGCAGGAAGCGGTCGAGTTGGGCTTCGGGCAGCGGGTAGGTGCCCTCGTACTCCAGCGGGTTCTGCGTTGCCGCGACCAGGAACGGGACGGGCAGCGGGCGCGCCTCGCCGTCCACCGTGACCTGCCGCTCCTCCATGGCCTCCAGCAGCGAGGCCTGGGTCTTGGGCGGCGTCCGGTTGATCTCGTCGGCGAGCAGCAGGTTGGTGAAGACCGGGCCGGGCTGGAAGGAGAACTCGGCGGTGCGAGCGTCGTAGACCAGCGAGCCGGTGACGTCACCGGGCATCAGGTCGGGCGTGAACTGGATGCGCTTGGTGCCCAGGCTCAGGGCGGTGGACAGGGTGCGGACCAGCAGTGTCTTCGCCACGCCGGGGACGCCTTCGAGCAGGACGTGGCCCCCGCACAGCAGGGCGACCACCAGGCCCGTGACGGCGGCGTCCTGGCCGACCACGGCCTTGCCGATCTCGGCGCGCAGCGCGGTCAGCGCCTGCCGGGGGTCGGAGTGCGGCGCGGCGGTGTCGACGGGTGCTGCGGGGGCGGACTGCTCGGTCACGGCTGTCGTACCTGCCTTTCCAGGGCATCGAGGTCGTCGGCGAGCCGCAGCAGCGCGGCGTCGTCGGTGGGCGGCGGGCCGTACAGCAGGGTGTGCGGCCCGCCGGGGTCGCGCTGGTCCGGGGACCGGCGGTCCAGCCGGTCGGCGAGGGCGGCGAGCAGTGCGGTGCCGTCCGGTTCGCCGGCGGTCACCGGCACGCCCAGGACGGGGGCCAACCGGTGCCGGGCGGCCCGGCGCAGGCTTTCGGCGGCCTGTCCGCGGGCCTTGGCACGCTGGTAGAGCCGGGCGCGGCCCTCGGTGGTCTCGGCGGCGCGCACCACCACCGGGAGCTGCTCGCTGACCACCGGGCCGAGTCGCCGGGCTCGCCAGAGTGCTGCCAGGACGGCCGCCACGGCCAGTTGGAGGGCGCCCCAGGACCAGCCGGCGGGTATCAGGTCGGTGAAACTGCGCTGCCCGGCCTGCTGCGGCACGCTGCTGTAGTCCGGCAGGTACCAGGTGAGCTGCGGCTGCGAGCCGAGCAGCCCGAGCGCCAGCGAGGCGTTGCCGTCCTGGGCGAGCGCCTGGTTGGTGAGGAAGCGGCCCGAGCCGAGCACGATCACCTCGGTGCCGCCGCTGCCGGGGGCCTCCGCGAGTGCCGGGTGGCCCTCGCGGGGGTAGCAGCCGGTGGTGCCGGCGTCGAGGTCGTAGAGCTGCCCGCCGAGCTCGGCGCTGCCGGCCAGCTGGGCCTCGGGGAGCGGGCAGTCGGGCGCGGTACTGGCGGAGGCGATGCTCAGCGGGATGCCTGCCGTCTCGGCCGGGTGCACCCCGGGAGCGAGGATGCCGAGCGCAGTGTCGCCGGGATCGATCAGCACCAGGCGGCGGTGCCCGGCGGCGGCCAGGTCGCGGAGCTGGTCCGGGGTCAGCAGATCGGGCAGCGGGAGCAGGACGGTGTCGGCTCCGGGGGACGCGTCGAGTGCGGCCGGGGTGTCGACCGGGTCGACGGTGACGCCCTGCCGGCGGAGCAGCTGCGCGGTCGCCCGGGCGCCGTCCGGGTCGGCGGAGCGCGGGTCGAGCGCGGGGTAGCCGCCGCTGCCGCCCAGGCCGCCGATCAGCAGGGCCGCCAGCAGCAGGACCAGCGCGCCGGCCAGGAACCAGCGGGAGCGGCGCCAGAGCTGGGAGAGGGTCGGCGTGAGGGTGGTGGGCCCGGGGGTGGTGGTCGTCATGCCGGGCCTCCCGCGGTGGGGCGGGTGCGTTCCAGCCGGTCGTCCAGTTCGGCCAGCAGCTGGTAGTCCGAGACCTGTGCGACACGGTCGCCGAACGCGACGTCGTCGAAGGAACGGGCTGCCGCGCGCAGGGCGGCGGCGTGCTCGGGCAGGAACCGGCCGGCCTCGGCGGCGGCCTCGTCCGCGGTGCGGCCGGGGCGGGCGTCCAGCAGGGTGCGTTCCTCCAGCGCGCGGACCAGGGCGCGCATCTGCTCCCGGACCGCCTGCGGCCAGTCGCCGGCCTCGGCGTGCCCGCGGGCCGCCGCGCGGAACTGGGCGGCAGTGCGCGGACCGTCGGCGGTGAAGAGGGCGGCGGTGGTCCGCGCGGCGCGTCCGGGACGTCCGAGCCGCCACCACAGGGCCGCGCCGATCAGCACGGCGATCACCAGGAAGAAGATCAGACCGGTGGCGCCGCTGTCGGCGACCGAGCCGATCCCGCCGAGCAACCGGTCCAGCTGGGCCCAGAGCCAGTCGGTGATCCGCTGCGTCAGGCTCGGGTCGTGTCGGTGGTACGCCGGGTCGAGCAGCTCGTTGCGCGCGGCCTCCCGGGCCGGATCGCGCGGCACGGTCACCGGGCTGCCGACTGCCGCCAGCGCCCGTTCCCCCCAGTTGGGCAAGGCGATCAGGCTCCGGTGGGCGGTGCGGGCCGGTCGGCGCTGCCGTACTCCGGCAGGCCGGCCGCGCGGGCCAGTTCGATGTCCAGGCCCTCGCGGCGGATCCGCTGGTCGACGTAGAGCAGCACGCTGATGCCGGCCGTGACCGGGTAGCTCAACAGCGAGCCGAGGATGGCGCCGATGGTCGAGATGACCAGGGCCGCGAAGGTCGTCGTGGCCGAGGCGCTGCCGAGGGCGAAGGGGGTGCCACCGACGATGGCGGCCAGCACGCTGAACGGGATGGCGATCATGTCGGTGAGCAGGAAGGTGAGCACGTAGCCGAGCAGCGTCACCCCGAGGATCCGCCACCAGGAACCGCGCACCAGCCGCCGGGAGCGCGCCATGGCGGCCAGGACGCCCTGCTTCTCCAGCATCAGGGCGGGCGCGGCGAGGCTGAGCCGCACGCCCGTCCAGATCGCGACGCCCAGCCCGCCGAGCAGCACGGGGACGCCGATCAGGGCGGCGAGCGGACTCTGGCTGTCGGCCAGGCTCGCGACGAACAGCGGGATGGAGGAGGCGGCCACGATGCCGACCACGATCAGGGGCACCAGCAGGCTGACGCCCAGCAACTTCGGGAGCTGCGGGCGGGCGGCCCGCCAGGCGGGGCCGAGGGTGATCGACTCACCGACGATGGCCTTGCTGATCACCATGGTCAGCAGCGCGGTGAGGATCAGGCTGGCCAGCAGGTCGAGGACGACGGCCGCGCCGAACGCGACCACCGCCGTCCAGCCGGTGCCGCTGCCCTGGGTGTACCAGCTCACGGCGGCCAGGGTGGTGTTCGTCAGCACCGCGACGACCAGCGAGAGGCCGAGAACGGTGCGCCAGTGCTTGCGGACGGTGGAGATCGAGCCGTCCAGGATCTCGCCGACGCTCAGCGGGCGCAGCGGGATGACGCCGGGCTTCGGGCTCGGCGGCGCGCCCCAGCCGGGGAACTGCCCACCGGGCTGCTGCCCCCAGCCGGGCTGCGTTCCCCACCGCTGCGGAGCGCTCCAGCCCTGCTGCGGCGGCTGACCGCCCTGCTGATGCGGGATCTGCGGGTCGCCGTACGGCGTGCCCGCGTAGGGCGGCGGGGTGGGCCGTTCGGGAGCCCGGTCTGCGGGCTGACCGGGGTCCGAGGACGCCGACGTACCGTCCGGGCCGGCGGGAGTCGCGGCCGGCGGCCGGGTGTCCTCGGGCTCGGGGGCGGACGAGCTGGGGGAGACCCAGCCCGGGGTGTCGGTCATCACTGCTCCTCGGCGCGGGGCGGTGCCCCAGGATGGTGGTGTGGCGCGTTCGTGCCGCCCATCGTGCCATGGTGGCGAGAGGCGCCCCAGAGGTGCCTGGTTGCTGATCGACAACGGAGTCGGCAGGGCCGGTCTAGTGGGGAGTTTGGGTGGATATGGGCGGTCTCGACGGAGTGGCGGCACGGAAAATGGCACTGCTGTGCGGCAGGTCACAATCGGGTAATGAGAGGATGGGCGCATGAAAGGTCGCGTCCTCGTCGTAGATGACGACACCGCACTCGCCGAGATGCTCGGCATTGTGCTGCGTGGTGAGGGTTTTGAACCGTTTTTCGTCGCCGATGGGGACAAGGCGCTTGCCGTCTTCCGGGAGACCAAGCCGGACCTGGTCCTGCTCGACCTGATGCTGCCCGGACGGGACGGCATCGACGTCGCGCGGCAGATCAGGGCGGAGTCCGGCGTACCCATCGTGATGCTCACCGCGAAGACCGACACGGTCGACATCGTGGTGGGCCTGGAGTCGGGCGCCGACGACTACGTCGTCAAGCCGTTCAAGCCCAAGGAGCTGGTGGCTCGGGTCCGCGCCCGGTTGCGCCGGGCCGAGGAACCCACCCCCGAGCAGCTCACCATCGGTGACCTGGTCATCGACGTGGCCGGGCACTCCGTGAAGCGGGAGGGCCGGGGCATCCCGCTGACCCCGCTGGAGTTCGACCTGCTGGTCGCGCTGGCCCGCAAGCCGTGGCAGGTGTTCACCCGCGAGGTGCTCCTGGAGCAGGTCTGGGGCTACCGGCACGCTGCGGACACTCGTCTGGTGAACGTGCACGTCCAGCGCCTGCGGTCCAAGATCGAGAAGGACCCGGAGCGTCCGGAGATCGTGGTCACCGTCCGCGGTGTCGGCTACAAGGCCGGGCCCAGCTGACGTGACGCACGATGTCCGCTCCTCCCCGACCGGCCCGGCGGCCGGCGGGGAGGACAGCCCGGCGGCGTCGGGCTCCCACCGGATACCGCTCTCGGTGTTCGGGCTGTTCGCCCGCCAGCTCCGGCGTCCGGTCAACCGGGTGTCGGCCCTGTACCGGCGCTCCATCCAGCTGCGCGTGGTCGCCGCCACCCTGCTGCTCTCGGTGGCGCTCGTCGTGGTGCTGGGCATCGTGGTGATGGCGCAGGTCCGGAACGGTCTGCTGACCGCCAAGGAGCACGCCGCGCAGGGACAGGCGCGCGGCGGTTTCACCATCGCCCAGCAGCAGAGCGACCAGCTGGCCGACACCCGCGCCAAGAGCGGGAACACCGGGGACCCCAGCCCCAACGAGACCGGGACCTGGCTGACCAACCAGGTCGCCAGCCTGGCCAGCGGCGGGCAGGGCGTCTACTCGGTGGTCGGACTGGTGCCCTCCACCGATCAGAACGCGGTCAGCAGCTCCGCACTGAGCCTGGCCCGGGTCAGCGGTGACGTCACGCTCGGCAGCATCTCCGCGCGCCTGCAGGACGACGTCCGCAAGGAGCCGGGTGTGCCGCAGCAGCAGACCACCGTGATCCACCGCAAGTCCAGCTCCGGGCAGGTCACCTCGGAGCGCGGCCTGGTGATCGGCGAGCAGCTGCGCGGTCCGCAGAACACCGACTACCAGCTCTACTTCGCCTTCTCCTTCGCGCAGGAGGACAAGACCCTGGGCCTGGTCGCCGGCACCCTGGCCACCGCGGGCGTCTTCATCGTCGCGCTGCTCGGCGGCATCGCCTGGCTGGTGGTCCGCCAGGTCGTCACGCCGGTCCGGATGGCGGCCGGGATCGCCGAACGGCTCGCCGACGGGCACCTGGAAGAGCGGATGAAGGTCACCGGGACGGACGACATCGCCCGGCTCGGCGAGTCCTTCAACCGGATGGGCGGGGCGCTGCAGACCCAGATCCGCCAGCTGGAGGAGCTCTCCCGGGTGCAGCGGCGCTTCGTCTCGGACGTCTCGCACGAGCTGCGCACCCCGCTGACCACCGTGCGGATGGCCGCGGACCTGATCTACGACAGCCGCGAGGACCTGGACCCGATGGCGGCCCGCTCGGCCGAGCTGCTGCAGGGACAACTGGACCGCTTCGAGTCGCTGCTCGCCGACCTGCTGGAGATCAGCAGGTTCGACGCCGGTGCCGCGATCCTGGACGCCGAGCCGGTGGACCTGCGCGACATCGTGGCCCGGGTGGTCGAGTCGGCCGACCCGCTGGCCCGGCTCAAGGGCAGCGCCGTGCTGCTGCGCGGTGCCGAGGAGCCGGTGGTCGCCGAGGTCGACTCGCGCCGGATCGAGCGGATCATGCGCAACCTGGTGGTGAACGCGCTGGAGCACGGCGAGGGCCGGGACCTGGTGATCCAGTTCGGCTCGGCCGGCGGTGCCGTCGCGGTCGGCGTCCGGGACTACGGCATCGGGCTCAAGCCCGGTGAGGCCTCCCGGGTCTTCCACCGCTTCTGGCGGGCGGACCCGTCCCGGGTGCGGACCACCGGCGGTACCGGCCTCGGGCTCTCCATCGCGGTCGAGGACGCCCATCTGCACGGCGGCTGGCTTCAGGCCTGGGGCGAGCCCGGTGGCGGCTCGCACTTCCGGCTGACCCTGCCGCGCACCCGCGGCGGCGAGATCGGCCGGGCGCCGTTCCGGCTGGAGCCCGAGGACTCGCGCTACAACCGCGGTCTGCGCGCCCAGGGCACGCCGTACCAGCGCGCGGTGCGGCCCTCCGGGGCGACGGCGCTGACCGTCACCGGTGAGCCGACGGTCATCCCGGAGACCCCCGGTGGGCTCGGCGGCGGGTTCGGCCCGGGGCTGGGCGGAGTACTGAGCATCGGTCCTGGGCTGGGTCCCAGGGTGCTGCCCAAGGGACCGGCGGCGGACCCGTCGGACGTCCGGGCAGCGGCTGCGGGGTACGGTGCCGGCGGTGCCCACGTGGTCGTCGACCGTGCGCACCACCAGCCGTCCGGCGGGGCGTCCGGGGCGACCGGATCGTCCTCGACAGGGAAAACGGAGGGGTCACAGGGTGGGGACCAGCAGGATTAGACCCGCTGTCCGGGGGGTCTGGACCGTGGTGACCGTGCTGCTCGCGGCCGGGTGCGCCACCATGCCGGACACCGGCGACCCGCAGCGGGTCGACCCGGTGCAGGGCGTCGGCGGCGACAACGGCGTGCAGGTCCGGGTGATCCCGGTGCCTCCCCGGGACGGCCTGAGTCCCCGCGAGGTGGTGCAGAACTTCCTGGACGCCTCGATAGCCGACGAGCGCAACTACACCACCGCGATGCAGTACCTGACGCCGGACGGCGCCAAGAAGTGGAAGCCGGCCGACGGCGTCGTGGTGCTGCAGAACACCACGCCGGGTCCGCCCGTGGTGGAGTCCGACACCGCGGGCACCGAGGTCTCGATCAAGTCCTCGCAGGTCGGGCAGCTGGACGGCAAACACACCTTCACTGCGGTCCCGAGCACGCCCTATGAGGCCGCCTTCACCCTGGTCAACATCGCCAAGGACGCCAACGGCAAGGACAGTTCGACCAAGGCGGAGTGGCGGATCGACGACCTGCCGGACCAGCTGATCCTGAACCAGACCAACTTCGGCAACACCTACCAGCAGGTCGACCGGTACTTCTACACGGCCTCCGACCCGAGCGCCACCGGCCCGCAGCAGCCGGTGCTGGTGCCGGACCCGATCTACCTGCGGCGTCGGATAGACCCGGCCAGCGCCGCGGCCAACGCGCTGGCCGAGGGTGCCTCCGACTGGCTCGCGCCCGCCGTCCACTCCGCGTTCGACGGCGCCAAGATCGTCGGGCCGGTCGCCGGGGACGACCCGCGCGATCCGCGGGTGCAGGTCGACGGGACCGACATCAGCGGCGGCAAGTGCCAGTTGATAGCGGCACAGCTCTACTTCACCCTGGCCAGCCAGGGCGGCAGCGGCTCGATCGACCAGGTGACGCTGACCGGTCGGCACGGGGCCGCCCTCTGCCAGCTGACCTCCGCCCAGGCGCGGGTGTCGGCGTACGCGCCCGGCGCGCTGGCCGGCGGGTCCGGCGGCAGCACCCCGGCGTACTTCCGCCGCCCGAGCGACGGCGTGCTGATGCGGCTGTCCGGGCAGGACTCCAACACCACGGTTCCGGGACCGTTCGGGGCGGCCCACCTGCCCGCCGATCTGGCTCCGACGGCCCAGCACCTGGTGGGCGAGTTCGCGGTCAAGCGCGACAACAAGGTCGCGGCCGTGGTCAGTCAGGACGGCAAGTCGCTCTTCGAGGTCGGCCTGACGGACAGCGACAAGCTCGGCCAGCCGGTGGTCGTCAGCGGCGCCACAGCCCCCGGCCAGGGTTTCGCCTCGCCCAGCTGGGACGGCTACGGCGGACTCTGGGTGGTGGACCGGAACCCGGTGGCGCCCGCGGTCCTGCTGATCCGGGGTCAGACCCGCACGGTGGCCACGTTGGACATCCCCGCGGATCGCACGGTGGACGGGATCCGGCTCTCCTCGGACGGCACCCGGGCGGCGCTGCTGCTCAAGGACGGCACCGGGGCGATCAGCCTGTGGCTGGGACTGGTGACCCACGCCGGCTCGCCCCAGGCGCCGGCGGTGCAGATCAGCACCGTCCGCCAGCTCGCTCCGCAGCTGTCCGACGTCGTCTCGGTCTCCTGGGCCGACACCGACCTGCTGCTGGTGCTGGGCAAGGAGAAGGACAGCATCACGCAGCTGCACTACGTGGGCACGGACGGCTCGCAGATCGTCGAGACGCCGCTGCAGGCGGTGGACGGGATGACGGCGGTGGCCGCCTCGGAGTCCCGTACGGACCCGGTGCTCGCGGACTCGCAGGACCAGGAGCACACCATCTACGGGCTGAGCGGCAACGCTCAGTGGCAGTGGCGGTCGTACGCGACGAACGGGGTCCTGCCGACCTACCCGGGCTGACGGCGGCGGTGGACGACGGCGGGCACCCGGCCCGCCCGGCGCGCGGTGGCGGCGATCGTCGCCGCCGCGAGGGGCGGCGCGCCGGCGGCGGTCAGTGCCCGGGCCGCCTCGGTGAGGCTGGCGCCGGTGGTGACCAGATCGTCCACCAGGATGATCTGACGGTCGGCCAGCCGGGGGTGCAGCCGCGCCGGTACGGTCAGTGCGCCGTGCAGATTGCGGTGCCGGGCGGCGGCGCCCAGCCCGGCCTGGTCGGCGACCCGGCGGACCGGGCGCAGCGCCGGGCCGACCCGGCAGGCCAGCCCTGAGCGACTCAACTCCCGCGCGGCGCACCGGGCCAGGCGCAGCATCGGATCGTGGCCGCGGGCCCGCACGGCGGCCCGGGCCGACGGCACCGGGACCAGCAGGAGGCCGCCGCCGCGGTACGCGCCGGGGAGGGCCGAGGTGACCGCGGTGGCGAGGACGGCGCCCAGCGGGCCCGCCAGCCGTAATGCGCCGCGCTCCTTGTGCGCGAGCAGCAGTCGGCGCACCGGATCGCCGTAGACGGCGCAGGAGTGCACCGGCGGCAGGCCCGCCGGCGCCGGGCTCGGACCGGCCCGCCGCCCGTGCAGGCCGGCCAGCAGCTCACGGCAGTCGGGACAGAGTTGGCCGCCGACCTCGGCTCCGCAGCCCTCGCAGGGCGTGGGCAGCACAAGATCGAGCAACGCGTGCAGGGGAGACGTCAGCGGAGTGATGGCAACCTCCTCGACGGCTTGCGACCGGCTGTGGTGAGCCCAGCGTGGGCCGTCTGGGCGGAGTTGTCCAGATATTTACCGCCACTTCACTCGATTGAGGGTAGACAGGGGAGAACAGCTGTCCGGCCGACTCAACTCCGCCTATGGTCCGCTGGAGAGGCGAAAAACCCGCCTGGGGTGTCTGATGAGGCTCCCGGGGGTTTCAAGCGTCCCTGGTGGGGAGGAAGTGGAGTGAGGGCCCAGCTCGCAACGCCGTTCGCGGCGCAGTGCGGGGCCGGCGACAGATTGGCTGGTCAGGCTGGGTCTCAGCCCGGTCCGGTACGACTCCGGGCCGGCGACAGCACGAGGGATCGGAGTTCTGCGTGGACATCGTCGTCAAGGGCCGCAAGACCGAGGTGCCCAAGAGGTTCCGCGAGCACGTGGCCGAGAAGCTGGAGAAGGTCCAGAAGTTCGACGGCAAGGTGATCAGCCTCGACGTCGAGGTGTCCAAGGAACACAACCCGCGCCAGGCCGACCGGTCCGAGCGCGTGGAGATCACCGTCCGCACCCGTGGGCCGGTGATCCGGGCCGAGGCCTCTGCCGCCGATCCGTACGCGGCGCTCGATCTGGCCTCGGCGAAGCTCGACGCGCAGCTGCGCAAGTCCGCCGACCGCCGCCGCGTGCACCACGGGGCCCGCACCACTCCGCTCAGCGTCGCCGAGGCGACGGCGCGGATCGCGGCCCTGCCGGGTACGGCGACCGCGGAGGAGCTGGCCGAGCCGCCGGTGCGCAGGTCCAAGGCCGGCCCGCTGGACGTGGAGGGCGACGGACCGCTGGTGGTCCGTGAGAAGACGCACGGCGCCTCGCCGATGACGCTCGATCAGGCGCTCTTCGAGATGGAGCTGGTCGGCCACGACTTCTACCTCTTCGTGGAGAAGGACAGCGGTCAGCCCAGCGTCGTCTACCGCCGCCACGGCTACGACTACGGCGTGATCCACCTGCAGACCGACGGCCTGATGCCGAACGGCGAGGTCGGTGGCGCGGGTGGCGCGATCAACGCGCCCGGCGACCGCTGACGGCACAACCCCACACATCGCTGCCCCGGCGGCCGGCCCCCCAGCCGGCCGCCGGGCCTCTCTGCGTCCCGTTCGTGTCCGGTTTCAGCCACTCTCGGTCCGCTGCGGCGCGTCGGGCACCCGTCCGGGGGACGGCGAAGATCGACGGGTCGGCCCGGCTGTGTGCGCCGTGGAATGATGAAGCCCACAGTGACCGGTGATCGGGAGGGGCGGATGGGGGAGCAGTTCGAGAGGGGAGGGGGCGATAGTTCGCAGCCCGAGTATGTGCCGCGCGGGGGTGAACCGATCAGGGTGCTGGTGGTGGACGACCACGCGCTGTTCCGGCGGGGACTGGAGATCGTCCTCGCCGAGGAGGAGGACATCCTGGTCGTCGGGGAGGCCGGGGACGGTGCGGAGGCGGTGCTCAAGGCCGCCGACCTGCTGCCGGACATCATCCTGATGGACGTCCGGATGCCGCGTCGCAGCGGTATCGAGGCCTGCACCTCGATCAAGGAGGTGGCCCCCAGTACCAAGATCATCATGCTGACGATAAGCGACGAGGAGGCCGACCTCTACGAGGCGATCAAGGCCGGTGCCACCGGCTACCTGCTCAAGGAGATCTCCACCGACGAGGTGGCCACCGCCATCCGGGCGGTCGCCGACGGCCAGTCGCAGATCAGCCCGTCGATGGCGTCCAAGCTGCTCACCGAGTTCAAGTCGATGATCCAGCGGCGCTCCGACGACCGGGACCTGGTGCCCGCGCCGCGTCTGACCGACCGCGAGCTCGAAGTGCTCAAACTGGTGGCCACCGGCATGAACAACCGGGAGATCGCCAAGGAGCTCTTCATCAGCGAGAACACCGTGAAGAACCACGTGCGCAACATCCTGGAGAAGCTGCAGCTGCACTCCCGGATGGAGGCCGTGGTCTACGCGATGCGGGAGAAGATCCTCGAAATAGGTTGAGTCCGGCCTCGGGCCGGGGGGCCGAGGCCGGGAGGGGTGCGACCCGGCCGTGCGGCTCAGGGCGCGCTCTCTCAGGTGGCCAGCAGGCGCTCCAGGGCCGGCCGCAGCGCGTCGTCGTCCAGCGCCTCCACGCGTACCGCGGTGCAACCCACCCAGTCGGCCGCCTCGCGCAACGCCTGGGCGAGTGCGGGCAGTTGGCGGCGGTCGGTCAGCGAGATCTGACGGGCGACCAGGGTGCGCCCCTCGCGAGCCGGGTCGACCCGGCCGATCAGTCGTCCGCCGGCCAGCACCGGCATCGCGAAGTACCCGTGCACCCGCTTGTGCCGCGGGGTGTACGCCTCCAGGCGGTGCGCCATCCCGAAGATCCGCTCGGTGCGGGCGCGGTCCCAGATCAGCGAGTCGAACGGGGAGAGCAGGGTGGTTCGGTGCCGCCCGCGCGGCTCGCTCGCCAGCGCTGCGGGATCCGCCCAGGCCGCGACGGGGGCAGGCCCCCACCCCGCCACCTCCACCGGCACCAACCCGCAGTCGGCCAGCACCGCGTCCACCTGCTCGGCCCTGAGGCGGTGGTAGTCCGCCAGATCGGTGCGGGTGGCGACCCCGAGCGCCTCCCCGGACTGCCGCACCAGCTGGGTGAGGCAGTCCAGGTCGCTCGGATCCTGCTCGTAGAGCTCGGCCGGGACGGCCAGCTCGGCCAGCTCGTAGACCCGCTTCCAGCTGCGCCGCTCGGTGCAGACCACGTCGCCGAAGGCCAGCGCGCGCTCCACGGCCATCTTGCTCTCCGACCAGTCCCACCACTCGGCGGTCTTCCTGGCGCCGCCGAGCTCGGTGGAGGTCAGCGGACCCTCGGCGCGCAGCCGGTCCAGCACCTGCCGGTAGGCCTCCGGGCTGACCTGGTGCCCCCAGTGGTGGCCCTTGGCGCGGAAGGCGCGGCGCCGGAAGGCGAACAGCGGCCACTCCTCGACGGGCAGTACGCAGGCGGCGTGCGACCAGTACTCGAAGGTGGTCTCCGAGCCCCAGTACGCCTGCTCGACGGCCGGGCGGCCCACCGCGCCCAGCCGCGCGTACGGCACCAGCTCGTGCGAGCGGGCCAGCACCGAGATGGTGTCCAGCTGCACCGCACCGAGGTGGCGCAGCATGCCGCGGACCCCGGCGCGGCGGTCCGGCGCGCCGAGCAGGCCCTGCGCGCGCAGGGCGATCCGGCGGGCCTCGTCGGCGGTCAGGGTGAGCGTGGGCGTCGGCTGCGCTGCGGTCATGCGGGGCAGCGTAGACCCGGGCACCGACAGCCGGGCGAACCGCTAGAGCCCCAGATCCGCCGCGAGCAGCGAGCCCATCCAGGCGTCCCGGTGGACGCCGCGCTGCTCGGCGAACGAGCGCAGCGTGCCCTCGACGGTGAAGCCGGCCCGCCGGGCGACCGCGAGCGAGGGCTCGTTGCCGATGTAGGCGACCCATTCGAGTCGGCGGACCCGCGCCTCGGTGAAGGCCCAGCGGGCCACCGCGAGCAGCGCCTCGGCGGTGTAGCCGCGCCCGCGGGCGTCCGCGGAGGCCCAGAAACCGACCTCCGCCGCGCCCGGCCTGCGGGCGCTCAGGGCCTGGGTGCCGACCAGGGCGCCGGTCTCCTTCTCCAGCACGCACCAGATCAGGTCGGTGCCGCTGCGCAGCCCGTCGGGAGCCAGCCGGTGCACGAAGAACTCGGCGTCCTCGCGCCGGTAGGGCGACGGGACGACCGTCCAGCGCTGGATCTCCTCGTCCTGGCAGGCCTTGTCGATCGCGTCGACGTCCGCGGCGATCGGCGCGCGCAGCAGGAGGCGCTCGGTCTCGATGACGGGCAGAACGGGCGGGGCGGCCTCGGCGGGCGGCAAGATCGTGTACGGCATGGGGTGAGTATCGTCGCCCGTGGAAGCAAGCAAAACAGACTTTTCGTGTCCGATTTGTGATGATACCGGCGCGTATTGGCCGATCCGCTCCTACGAGTGACACGGGAATGGCGTGCTGACGCACCTCCCGGGGGGTTGGGCTCCTCGCATACGATGGCCCATGCGGTGGGGTGGACCCCGCCGTGCAGTCGTCCAGAGCCGATCCAGGCAAGGAGCCCGCTCAAGTGTCCGTCTTCGACAAGATTCTGCGCGCAGGCGAAGGCAAGATCCTTCGCAAGCTGCAGCGGATTGCCGCCCAGGTCAACTCCATCGAAGAGGACTTCGTCAACCTCACGGACGACGAGCTGCGTGCGCTGACCGACGAGTACAGGTCGCGCCTCGCCGATGGCGAGAGCCTGGACGACATCCTCCCCGAGGCGTTCGCCACCGTCCGTGAAGCAGCCAAGCGCGTGCTCGGCCAGCGCCACTACGACGTCCAGATCATGGGTGGCGCCGCCCTGCACCTCGGCCACGTCGCCGAGATGCGCACCGGCGAGGGCAAGACCCTGGTCGGCACGCTGCCGGCCTACCTCAACGCGCTGACCGGCAAGGGCGTGCACCTGATCACGGTCAACGACTACCTCGCCGAGCGTGACTCGGAGTGGATGGGCCGGGTGCACCGCTTCCTCGGCCTCGAGGTCGGCGTGATCCTCGGCAACATGTCGCCCGCCGAGCGCAAGCGCCAGTACGCGATGGACATCACGTACGGCACCAACAACGAGTTCGGCTTCGACTACCTGCGCGACAACATGGCGTGGTCGCAGGAGGAGCTCGTCCAGCGCGGCCACAACTTCGCGATCGTCGACGAGGTCGACTCGATCCTGATCGACGAGGCCCGTACGCCGCTGATCATCTCCGGCCCGGCCGACCAGGCGACCAAGTGGTACGCCGACTTCGCCAAGCTGGTGCAGCGCCTCAAGCGCGACCGCGACTACGAGGTCGACGAGAAGAAGCGCACGGTCGGCGTGCTGGAGGACGGTGTCACCCGGGTCGAGGACTACCTGGGCATCGACAACCTCTACGAGTCGGTGAACACCCCGCTCGTCGGGTTCCTGAACAACGCCATCAAGGCCAAGGAGCTCTACAAGAACGACAAGGACTACGTCGTCATGAACGGCGAGGTCATGATCGTTGACGAGCACACCGGCCGCATCCTGGCCGGCCGCCGCTACAACGAGGGCATGCACCAGGCGATCGAGGCCAAGGAGGGGGTGGAGGTCCAGAACGAGAACCAGACGCTGGCCACCATCACCCTGCAGAACTTCTTCCGCCTGTACGACAAGCTCTCCGGAATGACCGGTACGGCCACCACCGAGGCCGCCGAGTTCCACCAGATCTACAAGCTCGGCGTCGTCCCGATCCCGACCAACCGGGACCCGAAGCGGATCGACCAGCCCGACCTGATCTACAAGTCCGAGCCGGCCAAGTTCGCCGCCGTGGTCGAGGACATCGCCGAGAAGCACGAGAAGGGCCAGCCGGTCCTGGTCGGCACGGTCTCGGTCGAGAAGTCCGAGTACCTCTCCCAGGAGCTGCGCAAGCGCGGCATCCCGCACGAGGTGCTGAACGCCAAGCACCACGAGCGCGAGGCGCAGATCGTCGCGCAGGCCGGCCGCAAGGGTGCCGTCACGGTTGCCACCAACATGGCCGGCCGTGGTACCGACATCATGCTCGGCGGCAACCCGGACCACCTGGCCACCGCCGAGCTGGCCCAGCGCGGGCTCAACCCGGAGGACACCCCGGAGGAGTACGAGGCCGCGTTCCCGGAGGCGCTGGAGAAGGCCAAGGGCGCCGTGAAGGCGGAGCAGGAGGAGGTGCAGGAGATCGGCGGCCTGTACGTCCTCGGCACCGAGCGGCACGAGTCGCGCCGGATCGACAACCAGCTGCGCGGCCGTTCCGGCCGTCAGGGCGACCCGGGCGAGTCCCGCTTCTACCTCTCGCTCGGCGACGACCTGATGCGCCTGTTCAAGGCCGGCATGGTCGAGCGCGTGCTGTCGATGGCCAACGTGCCGGAGGACGTGCCGATCGAGTCCAAGATGGTCACCCGCGCCATCGCCTCGGCGCAGACCCAGGTCGAGCAGCAGAACTTCGAGATCCGCAAGAACGTCCTGAAGTACGACGAGGTGCTGAACCGCCAGCGCGAGGTCATCTACGGCGAGCGCCGCCGCGTCCTGGAGGGCGAGGACCTCCAGGAGCAGATCGGCCACTTCATGGACGACACCGTCGAGGCGTACGTCAGCGCCGCGACCGGTGAGGGCTTCGAGGACGACTGGGACCTGGAGAAGCTCTGGACCGCCCTCAAGCAGCTCTACCCGCTCACCCTCGAGCTGGACGGGCTGGAGGAGGAGACCGGCGGTTCGGGCCTGACCTCCGAGTTCCTCACCCAGACGATCAAGGAAGACATCCAGGCGCAGTACGGCGCCCGCGAGGACCAGCTCGGCGAGCAGGTCATGCGCGAGCTGGAGCGCCGGGTCGTCCTCTCGGTGCTGGACCGCCGCTGGCGTGAGCACCTCTACGAGATGGACTACCTGCAGGAGGGCATCGGCCTGCGGGCGATGGCGCAGCGCGACCCGCTGGTCGAGTACCAGCGCGAGGGCTTCGACATGTTCAGCGCCATGATGGAGGGCATCAAGGAGGAGTCCGTCGGCTACCTGTTCAACCTGGAGGTCCAGGTCGAGCAGCAGGTCGAGGAGGTCCCGCTGCCGGCGGACGCCGTCACGCTGGAGAAGGACGACTTCCGTCCGGTGCCGCAGATCGGCCAGATCAAGGCCAAGGGCCTGGAGGCCCCGGCCCGGCAGAAGCTGCACTACACGGCTCCGTCGGTGGACGGCGACGAGACCGTCATCGAGGGCGACTTCGAGGATGACGTCGACGGCGAGGACGAGGGCGACGGCCTCACCCGGGCCGAGCGCCGCAAGGCCGCGAAGTCGGCGAAGGGCCGCCGCCGCAAGGGCTGACCCCGCCTGGGTGAAGCAAGTAGCAGGGCGTCGTTCCGGCCGAGCCGGGGCGGCGCCCTGCCGCGTACCGGGAGCCCGGCGGGCCGTCATCGCGCGTCCACGGCGGCGCACTGCCATTGCTCGGTGTTGCGGTGCTGTTCGAGTCGGAACGCCACCATGTGGTGCCGCGGGCCGAAGTCGACCCGGACGCAGACCTCCAGCGCGCCCGGGCCGGGCGCGAAGTCGTGCACCGGGCCGCCGTGCACCAGTTGGGCGAGCTGGCGGTAGCCGTCGTGGGTGGTGTGCCGGGTCAGCTGGCCGGCCGGGCGGGCGCCGGTGAGTACCTCGACCAGCCGCAGCGCGAACCGGGCGGCGAGCTCGGTGCCGCCGCCGTGCGAGGGCGAGCAGGCCGAGCGCGGGTGGCGCGGCCGGCGCGGAGCAGCGCCGCGGCATGCCGGAGCGGGCGGCGCGGTGACGGGCTGGGCAGTGACGGGCTGCGCAGTGGCGGGCTGGGCGATGGCGGGCTTTGCGGCGGCGGCCGGCGCGGCGGCGGGTGACGCGAGGGCGAGCGGGTCGACGGCGAGCGGCGTGATCTGCGGCGGGACGGTGTGCGAGCGGATCGCGGTCTCGGGCATGGCGGGTACCCCCGGTTCGGGTCGGTGCTGCGGCTGTCACCTTGCTATCGGCGCCGGGGGACGGCTCTCAAGGGCTTTACAGGGCCCCTCCAAGGGGTCGCCCGGATGGCGGCTTGACACCTGCCGGGGCTCGCTCGTCGGCGCCGTACGACCGCCCTGCGACCCCCCAGCGGATGATCACGGTGCGCTCGAAGGGGTACACGGATGCCGCGCCCGGGGTGATCGCGCGGGCCGTATTCTGTGGAGGTCCGCAGTGACCGCGGATCCTCAGGAAGCGGAGTGTGCCCCCGATGCGTGTCTACGTGCCCACCACCATGGTCGAGCTGGCCACGGCGCACCCGGACGGCGCGTTGGAGCAGTCCGCGGCCTACGCCGTGACGCCCGCGCTGCGCGAGTGGTACGTCAGCGACGACCTGGAGGAGCTGGAGTACGCCGCCCTGGTCCGGGCCGCGCAGTCCTCCCTGCGCCTGCTGGCCGCCGACCCCGCCGCGCCGCGCCGCCGGGTGGTGGTCGCCCTGGACGTCCCGGACGCCTCGGTGCGGCTGTTCGACGGCGACGAGTACCAGGACCAGGCCTCGCTGGGCCGGGTCACCCTGGTCGGCCCGGTCAAGCTGGCCAAGGCCGCCGCCGTGCACGCGGACGTCGCGGACCAGGAGGTCACCGAGGACGTCGCGGCCGCCGCCGCGGTGATCGGCAAGGCCGACGCGGGCGACCAGGACGCCCAGTTCACCGTGGACGGCGCCGAGGACCACGAGCTGCTCTGGTACGCCACCCAGGAGATCGCCGCGCTGCTGTCGTGACACCCGCAGTCCGGAAACCCGCTACTTCGTTGTCAGTGACGGGCGCTACCGTGCCTCGGGTGCGAACTCACATCGTCTGGGACTGGAACGGAACGCTCTTTCACGACATGGAGGCGGTGCTCGGCGCGAGCAACGCCGCCTTCGCGACGGTCGGGGCGGCTCCGCTGACGCTGGAGCGGTACCGGGAGCTGTACGAGATCCCGATCCCGCGCTTCTACCAGCGCGCGCTCGGCTTCCAACCGAGCAGCGCCGAGTGGGAGCGGTTGGACGCTGCCTTCCAGGAGCGCTACGCGGAGCTCTCCGGCGGCTGCGGCCTCACCGAGGGCGCCCTCGACCTGCTCAGCGGTTGGGCGGCCGAGGGCGGGACCCAGTCGCTGCTGTCGATGTACGAGCACGAGCGGCTGGTCCCGATGGTCCGCGGCCTGGGGATAGCGCCCCACTTCGTGCGGGTGGACGGCCGGACGGGCCCCTCGCACGGTCAGAAGGCCGCCTTGCTGGTCCGCCACCTGGCCGCGCTCGGCTCGCAGGTCGACCCGGGCCGGACGGTCCTGATCGGCGACGCGGCGGACGACGCGCTGGCGGCGCTGGAGGTCGGCGCGCACGCCGTGCTGTACACCGGCGGGTCGCACACCCGTGCGAACCTGGAGCCGGTCGGCGTCCCGGTGGTGGACAGCCTGGCCGAGGCTGTCCAGTTGGCGCGCCAAATCGCAGGCTGAACTCCAGCTCACAGCCTGAACCGTGTGTCGACCCGCGTCGATCGCGGTCGGAGTGGTCAATCTGGATTGACGCACGGGCGAGCCTCGCCCGGTCGGTCCAGGACGAGCGGAGCCGGTATGCCCATCGACGCGGTCACCCAGGTGCCCACCCCCAGCAACGAGCCGGTGCAGGAGTACGCGCCCGGCAGTCCGGAGCGGGCGCGGCTGGAACGGCGGCTGGACGAGCTGGCGGCCGAGCAGATCCCGCTGCCGATGACCATCGGCGGTGAGCAGCGCCTCGGCTCCGGCGAGCGGATCGACGTCGTCCAGCCGCATCACCACGCCGCCCGCCTGGGCGTGCTGGGCAACGCCACCCGGGAGGACGCCCGGCTCGCGGTGGACGCGGCGCTGGCCGCCGGGCGCGAGTGGCGCGCGCTCTCCTTCGACGACCGGGCCGCCGTCTTCCTGCGCGCCGCCGACCTGCTGGCGGGCCCGTGGCGGGAGACCCTGAACGCGGCCACCATGCTCGGCCAGTCCAAGACGGTCCAGCAGGCCGAGATCGACGCGGCCTGCGAGCTGATCGATTTCTGGCGCTACAACGTCGCCTTCGCCCGCGAGCTGCTGGCCGACCAGCCGCACTCCTCGCCCGGGGTCTGGAACCGCGTCGACCACCGGCCGCTGGAGGGGTTCGTCTACGCCGTCACGCCGTTCAACTTCACCGCCATCGCCGGCAACCTGCCGACCGCCCCCGCGCTGCTGGGCAACACGGTGGTCTGGAAGCCGGCGCCCACCCAGACCTTCGCGGCCTGCCTGCTGATGCGGCTGCTGGAGGCGGCCGGCCTGCCGCCCGGGGTGATCAACCTGGTGACCGGGGACGGCAAGGCGCTCTCCGAGGTGGCGCTGGCCAGTCCGCAGCTGGCCGGTCTGCACTTCACCGGCTCGACCAGGACCTTCCAGTCGCTCTGGCAGACCATCGGCGCCAACATCGCCGGCTACCGCAGCTACCCGCGGGTGGTCGGCGAGACCGGCGGCAAGGACTTCCTGATCGCCCACCGCTCGGCCGACCCGGAGATCCTGAAGACCGCGCTGATCCGCGGCGCCTTCGAGTACCAGGGCCAGAAGTGCTCCGCGCTCTCCCGCGCCTACCTGCCGCGAAGCGTGTGGCAGCGGATCAAGGACGACTTCCTGGCCGAGGTGGACGCCCTGACGGTGGGCGACGTCAGCGATCTCTCCAACTTCATGGGAGCGCTGATCGACGAGCGTGCCTTCGCCAAGAACAAGGCCGCCATCGACCGCGCCCGACAGGACCCGACGGTCGAGCTGGCGGCCGGCGGGCAGTACGACGACGCCATCGGGTACTTCGTCCGTCCGACCGTGCTGCTCTGCGCCGACCAGCGCAACGAGATCTTCTCCACCGAGTACTTCGGGCCGATCCTGGCCGTGCAGATCTACGAGGACAGCCGCTGGGAGGACGCGCTGCGCCGGGTGGACGCCGCCGCGCCGTACGGGCTGACCGGCGCGGTGATCGCGCAGGACCGCTACGCCATCGCGCAGGCCGTCGAGGAGCTGCGGTTCACGGCGGGCAACTTCTACATCAACGACAAGCCGACCGGCGCGGTGGTCGGCCAGCAGCCGTTCGGCGGCGGGCGGGCGTCGGGCACCAACGACAAGGCGGGCAGCGCGCAGAACCTGCTGCGCTGGACCTCGGCCCGCTCGATCAAGGAGACCTTCGTCCCGCCGACCGGCCACCGCTATCCGCACATGAGGTGACGGGAGTCACACAGGTGCGTCGGGGTCGCGTCCGGCGCACCGAGTGCGCCGGAGGCGACCGGTCCTGCCCTGGGTGCCCGGACCCGCCGATCGGTGGTCTCACCTGGGCGTCCTTGGACAAGCTGTCCAGGAATGTGCGATCTTCCTACAGGTTTGCGCCTCCCTGTCCCCTGACACCTTGGTTTCCTCCCGTTAGGCTGGCTGGCGTCGTCGGGGAGCCCCGCAGGCCGAAAGGCCTGTCGTACCCAGACGGAGGGCTCTTCAAGCGTGCCTTGAGCGTCTTTCGTCCGGATTGTGCGGGAGGATTACGGGCAGACCCGGCGGTGATCACCCACCACCACCGAGTCACGCAACGGCGCGCGACAGGAGCCAAAGAGCCATGCAGACCAAGCTGGACGCAGCCAAGGCCGAACTGCTCGCGAAAGCAGCAGCAGCCGCTGAGAACAGCCAGGTGGGGGGAGCGGCGCCAGGGGAAGGCCTGAGCAATGGTGCTCTGACCGCGTACCTGCACCACTACTACCTCCACACCGCCCCCGACGACCTGGTCGACCGCGACCCGGTGGACGTCTACGGCGCGGCCGCCTCCCACTACCGGCTGGGCCTCAAGCGCCCGCAGGGCACCGCCGAGGTCCGGGTCTACACCCCGACCGTCGACGAGAACGGGTGGTCCAGCGGCCATACCGTGGTCGAGGTGGTCACCGACGACATGCCCTTCCTGGTCGACTCGGTCACCAACGAGCTGTCCCGCCAGGACCGGGCGATCCACCTGGTGATCCACCCCCAGCTGGTCGTGCGCCGTGACATCACCGGCAAGCTGCTGGAGATCCTGGACATCGACGCCTGCTCGCGCAGCCAGTCGGCCGCTCACGAGTGGCCGGCCGACGCGACCGTCGAGTCCTGGATGCACGTCGAGATCGACCGCGAGACCGACCGCGAGGACCTCCAGGCCATCGAGAAGGGCCTGCGCCGGGTCCTGGGCGATGTCCGCGAGGTCGTCGAGGACTGGGCGAAGATGCGCACCAGCGCGCTGCGGCTGGCCGACGAGCTCGCCGAGGTGCCTCCGGCCCACCTGCCCGAGCAGGAGGTCGGCGAGGCCTGGGAGCTGATGCGCTGGCTGGCCGACGACCACTTCACCTTCCTCGGCTACCGCGAGTACGACCTGGTCGAGCACGAGGGCCAGGAGGTGCTGCGGGCGATCCCCGGCACGGGCCTGGGCATCCTGCGCTCCGACCCGCTCAGCCACGACACCGACCACCACCCGGTCAGCGAGTCCTTCGGCCGCCTCTCCGCCCCCGTCCGGGCGAAGGCGCACGAGAAGAAGCTGCTCGTGCTGACCAAGGCCAACTCCCGCGCGACCGTGCACCGGCCCTCCTACCTCGACTACGTCGGGGTGAAGAAGTTCGACGCCGCCGGCAACGTGATCGGCGAGCGCCGCTTCCTGGGCCTGTTCTCCTCCGCCGCGTACACCGAGTCGGTCACCCGGATCCCGGTGGTCCGCCGCAAGGTGCAGGAGGTGCTGACCGGCTCCGGCTTCACCAGCGAGAGCCACGACGGCCGGGACCTGCTGCAGATCCTGGAGACCTTCCCGCGCGACGAGATCTTCCAGACCCCCGCCGAGGAGCTGCTGGAGATCGCCGGCAGCGTGCTCTACCTCCAGGAGCGCCGCAAGCTGCGGCTGTTCCTGCGTCAGGACGAGTACGGCCGCTACTTCTCCGCCCTGGTCTACCTGCCGCGCGACCGCTACACCACGCGGATCCGGCTGCGCCTGATGGAGATCCTGATGGCGGAGCTGAACGGCGCCGCCATCGACTACACCGTCTGGTCCACCGAGTCGGTGCTGACCCGGCTGCACTTCGTGGTCCGGGTCGCGCCCGGCAGCGAGCTGCCCGAGCTGACCGAGTCCGAGATCGAGCGGATCGAGGCCAAGCTGGCCGACGCCGCCCGGTTCTGGATGGACGGCTTCAACGACCAGCTGCACATCGAGCTGGGCGAGGAGCGGGCCGCCGAGCTCGCGCACCGGTACGCCAACGCCTTCCCCGACGGCTACCGCGCCGACTTCACCGCCCGCACCGCCGTCGCCGACCTCAAGCAGATCGAGTCGCTGCACGCCGAGGGCGACTTCCGGCTCAACCTCTACCAGCCGGTCGGCGCGGGCGACGACGAGCGCCGCTTCAAGATCTACCGGGTCGGCGGCCCGATCTCGCTGACCGAGGTCCTGCCGGTCCTCCAGCGCCTGGGCGTGGAGGTGCTCGACGAGCACCCGTACGCGCTGCGCCGCTCGGACGGCAGCACCGCCTGGGTCTACGACTTCGGTCTGAAGCTCCGTGAGGCCACCGAGCTGAGCGACGAGGCCCGCGAGCGCTTCCAGGAGGCCTTCGCGGCGACCTGGACCGGCCGCGCGGAGAACGACGGCTTCAACGGCCTGATCCTCAGCGCCGGGCTGAACTGGCGTCAGGCCGTGGTGCTGCGCGCGCTGGCCAAGTACCTCCGGCAGGCCGGGAGCACCTTCTCCCAGGACTACATGGAGGACGCGCTCAGCAACAACGCCCACACCACCCGGCTGCTGGTCAACCTCTTCGAGGCGCGCCTGAGCCCGGGTCACCAGCTTGGCGCGGACGAGCTGACCGAGGGCATCCTGGAGGAGCTCACCGGCGCGCTCGACGAGGTCGTGTCGCTGGACGAGGACCGCATCCTGCGCTCCTTCCTGCACCTGATCAGGGCCACCCTGCGCACCAACTTCTTCCAGCACGCGGGCGACGGCGAGTGGCACAGCTACGTGTCGATGAAGTTCGACCCGCACGCCATCCCCGACCTGCCCGCGCCGCGCCCGGCCTTCGAGATCTGGGTCTACTCGCCCCAGGTCGAGGGCGTCCACCTGCGCTTCGGCAAGGTCGCCCGCGGCGGTCTGCGCTGGTCCGACCGGCGTGAGGACTTCCGTACCGAGATCCTCGGCCTGGTCAAGGCGCAGATGGTCAAGAACACCGTGATCGTCCCGGTCGGCGCCAAGGGCGGCTTCGTCGCCAAGCAGCTGCCGGACCCGTCGGTGGACCGCGACGCCTGGCTCGCCGAGGGCATCTCGTCCTACAAGACCTTCATCTCGGCGCTGCTGGACATCACCGACAACCTCCAGGGCGGCCAGGTCGTCCACCCGGTCGACGTGGTCCGCCACGACGAGGACGACACCTACCTGGTGGTCGCCGCCGACAAGGGCACCGCGACCTTCTCGGACATCGCCAACGGTGTGGCCGAGCAGTACGGCTTCTGGCTGGGCGACGCCTTCGCCTCCGGCGGTTCGGCCGGCTACGACCACAAGGGCATGGGCATCACGGCGCGCGGCGCCTGGGAGTCCGTCAAGCGCAACTTCCGCGAGCTGGGCCACGACACCCAGACCGAGGACTTCACCGTCGTCGGCATCGGCGACATGTCCGGTGACGTCTTCGGCAACGGCATGCTGCTCAGCGAGCACATCCGGCTGGTGGCCGCCTTCGACCACCGGCACATCTTCCTGGACCCGAACCCGGACGCGGCCGTCTCCTACGCCGAGCGCCGCCGGCTCTTCGACCTGCCGCGCAGCTCCTGGGACGACTACGACAAGTCGCTGATCTCCTCGGGCGGTGGGATCTTCCCGCGCAGCGCCAAGTCGATCCAGCTGACCGCCCAGGTCCGTTCGGCACTCGGCATCGCCGAGAGCCGGGTCACCCCGGCCGAGCTGATGAAGGCGATCCTGCAGGCGCCCGTCGACCTGTTCTGGAACGGCGGCATCGGCACCTACATCAAGGCCGAGCGGGAGACCAACGCGGACGTCGGCGACAAGGCCAACGACGCGATCCGGGTCAACGGCGGCCAGGTCCGCGCCAGGGTGATCGGCGAGGGCGGCAACCTCGGCTGCACCCAGCTGGGCCGCATCGAGTACGCCCAGGTCGGCGGCCCGGAGCAGACCGGCGGTTGGATCAACACCGACGCCATCGACAACTCGGCGGGCGTGGACACCTCGGACCACGAGGTGAACATCAAGATCCTGCTCAACCAGGTGGTCGCCGAGGGCGACATGACGGTCAAGCAGCGCAACGTCCTGCTGGCCGAGATGACGGAGGAGGTCGGCCACCTCGTCCTGCGCAACAACTACGCGCAGAACGTCGTGCTGGCCAACGCCGTCGCCCAGGCGCACAGCATGGTCAACGTCCACTCGCGGATGCTCAACCGGCTGGAGGCCGACGGCCTGCTCGACCGGGGCATCGAGTTCCTGCCGACCGAGCGCCAGATCCGCGAGCGCCAGCAGAACGGCCACGGGCTCACCCAGCCCGAGCTCTCCGTGCTGCTCGCGTACACGAAGATCACGCTGGCCGACGAGCTGCTCGCCACCGGGCTGCCGGACGACCCGTACTTCCACAGCACGCTGCACGAGTACTTCCCCAGCGCGCTGCGCGAGCGGTTCGCCGAGGCGATCGACGGGCACGCGCTGCGCCGGGAGATCATCACCACCCTGATCGTCAACGACACGGTCAACCGCGGTGGCTGCACCTTCGCGTTCCGTCTGCGCGAGGAGACCGGCGCGACCTACGAGGAGATCGCCCGCACGCACACCGCGGCCCGCGCGGTCTTCGGCCTGGAGACCATCTGGGACCAGGTCGAGGGCTTCGACAACCAGGTGCCGTCCGAGGTGCTGACCCGGGTGCGGCTGCACTCGCGCCGGCTGGTCGAGCGGGCCACCCGCTGGATGCTCAACAACCGCCGCCAGCCGCTGGACATCGCGGCCACCATCGCGTTCTTCAAGGAGCGGGTGGACCAGGTGTGGAGCAGCCTGCCCAAGCCGCTGCGCGGCGAGGACGCGGCCTGGTTCGAGAAGATCTACGGCGAGCTGGTCGAGGCCGGCGTTCCGGTGGCCCTGGCCACCCGGGTCGCCGGGCTCTCCTCGGCCTTCCCGACCCTGGACATCACCGAGGTCGCGGACCGCTCCGGCAAGGACGTCACCGAGGTCTCCGACCTCTACTACGACCTCGCCGACCGGTTGGGCATCACCCACCTGCTGGACCGGATCATCGAGCTGCCGCGCACCGACCGGTGGTCCTCGATGGCCCGTGCGGCGATCCGCGAGGACCTCTTCGCGGCGCACGCCGTCCTCACCGCCGACATCCTGGCCTGCGGGCCCGAGGGCGCCACGGCCGAGGAGCGCTACAACGCCTGGGCCGAGCTGAACGGCACGCTGCTCACCCGGGCCGCGACCACGTTGTCCGACATAAGGGGTTCGGACACCTACGAGCTGTCCAGCCTCTCGGTGGCCATGCGGGTGATCCGCACGCTGCTGCGCACCGGTTCGATGCGCTGACGCCGACGGCGAACGCGAAGCGGGACCGCACCTTCGGGTGCGGTCCCGCTTGGCGTTTCAGCAGCTCTCAGGGCTGAGCGGCCCGCTGGAGGGCGCTGGCCAGCAGGGCCAGGTCGGTCGGGCCGTTGCCCAGCTCGCGGACCGGGCGGCGGGTGGGCGGGGTGCCGAGCTGGGCGGGGTCGATGGCGACGACCGTGGGGCGCAGGGTGGCGGTGCGCGGGATCCGGCCGCTGACCCGGGCGGTCTGGAAGGCCAGCACCGCGCCGTCCGGGCGGCGCAGGTAGCCGCGGCCGGGGGTCTCCTCGGGCACGGCGGCGGCGTCGTCCACGTGGACCAGCAGGTCGGAGTCGGCCGGGTGGTCGGTGCGCAGGGCGATCCGCCACAGCGCGGACTCGTCCACCTCGGTGCCGGAGGTCAGCTCGGGACGGCCGGTGGCGGCCACCAGGTGGACGCCCAGGCGGCCGCCGCGCTGGGCCACCGCCGCCAGGGCGCGGGCCAGCGGGCGGCCGGCCGCGGAGGTCGGGGCGAGCAGGGCGTCGTAGTCGTCCACCACCACGACCAGCCGGGCGGGCAGCGCCGGCAGGGTGCCGACGGCGGCCGCGGCGGGCGGGGCGGCGGACGGCTGCGCCGACCCGGCCGCCTCCGCGCGCGGGCGGACCAGGGCGGCCGTTCGCGCGTTGAGTGCGTGCTCGGCGTACCAGGAGGTGAACGGGCGGCCCTGGAACAGCTCCTCGCGGTGCGCCAGCTCCTCCAGCAGCGAGTCGGCGGTGAGCATCGCCTGCCGCGGGTCGGCGGTGGCGTCCAGGTGGGCGGTGACGTGCGGGAGTTCGGCGCAGCCGGACAGGCTGCCGCCGCGGCCCTCGATCAGCAGGACGCCCAGCCGGTCCGGGCGCTCGCCGACCGCCAGCGAGGCGACCAGGGTGCGCAGCAGCTCGCTCTTGCCCGAGCCGCGCGCGCCGCCGACCAGCAGGTGCTGCTGCCCGGTCGGGTCGGGGGCGGCCAGGTCGACGGTGCACAGGTCGTCGCGGGTGGTGCCGAGCAGGGCGGCCGCGGTGCCGGTGGTGGCGGGCAGGTCGTCCCAGCGGGCGGAGAGCTTGGCGGGGGTGACGGTGTCCAGCTGGAGCAGGTCGAGCAGGCGCAGCGCGTCCGGCAGTGGGCCGCGGGCGAGCGGGGCGGCCTCGCGCAGCGGGGCGAGGGCCCGGGCCAGCCGTTCGGCCCAGGCAGGCGAGACGGCGTCCAGCGCGATCTCCTCGACCCGCTCGCGGCCGCCGTCCTCGGCGGGCCGGTCGAGGGTCAGCTGGGTGCCCACCTCGCCGGTGACCGATGCGGTGGCACCGAGGCCGGCCGCCAGCTGCTCGGGCCGCTCGGCCAGGCAGATCGTCAGCACCCCGGCCGCCGGACCCTGACTGACCAGCAGGTCGAGCGCGCGGCGGGCCGCATCCGAGCCCGGGTCGCCGTCCACCACGAGCACGGTCGCGGGCAGCGGCTGGTGATCGGCGAGCCGGGCGGTCAGCTCGGTCAGCCGCTCCTCGGCCTGGACGGGGTCGAGGCCGATCAGCAGCCGGCAGTCCTGGCCCTGGCCGGGGCGCAGGTGCGGGAGCCAGAGCGACCAGGCCCAGTCCTCGGTGCGCTCCTCGGCCGGGCGCTGCTCGTCGGCGCTGAGCACCACCAGGCTCAGGCCGCTCGGCGGGTGCAGGGCGGCGAGCTGGGCGACCAGGGCCCGGGCCAGCCCGCTCAGCCGGGCTCGCGGGCCGGTCAGGCCGAGGCTGCCGGCGGCTTGCAGGTCGATGGTGACGGGGACGGCCGGGAGCAGCGTGCCGGGTGACGTCCCGGGGCCGCCGGGGAGGTCGGCGGTGCCCAGGCGCAGGGTCAGCGCGTCGGGGTGGGCGGGCTGGCGCTCCCAGAGCCGGGCGCCGGGACCGAGCGCGCTGAGCAGCACGGTGGCCGGGTCGGGCCAGCGCTCGCGCCGGGCGGCGGCCTGCCGGGTACGGGCCCTGGCGTGCTGCTGGGCGGTGTCGGCCGGCGCGGTGGCGGCGGCGCCGCGGCCCAGTCGGCGGGAGAGCAGCGAGCGGGTGCGGCCGGTGCTGCCGGCGGCGGGCGGCTCGGGGGCGTCCGGCGGCTGGGACTCCGCGGGGCGGGCGGTGCGAGCGGGGGCTGCCACCTGGAGGTGGCCGTGGCCGTCCGCAGTGGTGGCGCGGCCGTCCTCGGGGCGCGGCGGGCCGGCCAGCACGAGGGTGGATTCGCCGAGGCGCAGCAGGGCGCCCTCGGGGAGCGGCTGCTCGTCGCCGGTGAGCAGCCGGCCGTCCAGCGTCGTCCCGTTGGTCGAGCCGAGGTCGCGGACGGTGACCTCGCCGTCGGGGCCGAGGTGCAGGGCGAGGTGCAGGCGGGAGACGTCCGGGTCGTCGAGCGGGACGTCGGCCTCGCTGGAGCGGCCGACCCGGATCTGCCGGCCGTGCAGGCGGTGGACGCCGCCTGCGTCGGGGCCGCCGACCACGCGCAGTTCGGCGGCGGCGTCCGAGCGCGGTCCGGTCCGGTCGTCCTCGGCGGCCTCCGGGTCGGGCTCGCCGAGGGCCAGCACCGCGCCGTCGAGCAGCGGGGGGTGGCCGAGCAGGGTGCGTTCGTCGATGCGCTGCGCACCGGCGTACAGGTGGACATGGGTGGCGCTGCGCGGCCCTCGCACGCCGACCGCTCCGGCCAGCGCCCCGGCGACCAGGCCGAGCGCGGTGCCTATCGGTGCGGTGACCAGCACGTCGGTGGCGGGCGCGGCCGCGGCCGAGCCGCTGCGGGGCCGGAGGACCGTCAGCCGGATCTGCATCTCGCCCGGGGTTCCCCTCTGCTCGTGATGACGACCTGATGGTCTCGGGACCCCGCTCCACGGAACAGGACAACCGCCGGACCACAGGAGTGCGTTCTCATCCTGCCACCAGGCGCTGACACTCCGCGCACGGTACCGGATTTGACGATCTTGTGATCATCGCCATGGTGAAGCCGGCGGGCACTCAGGTCAACCCGCAATTCCCCGACTCCCGGGTGGACGGATCAACCGGACGGCCGCCTCCTGCGTCCGTCCCCATGAGGAGCGATACGGACACCGTTAGAGTTGCCGGAAACACGGGCTGAGACGGTTGGTCCCAAGCTCGCGGCGTCGGCAGGGCGAGGAGTGCACCAGGTGCGGCCCGTAGGCAGCAAGTATCTGCTCGAGGAGACCCTCGGGCGCGGTGCCACAGGCACCGTCTGGCGCGCCCGCGTGCGCGAGGACGTCGAACTCCCGGACCTTCGGCCCGGCCAGCTGGTCGCGATCAAGGTGCTCAAGGAGGAGTTGGCCGCCGACCCGGACATCGTGCTGCGCTTCCTGCGCGAGCGCTCGGTGCTTCTGCGGCTGAACCACCCCAACATCGTCCGGGTGCGCGACCTGGTGGTCGAGGGCGAGCTGCTCGCCCTGGTGATGGACCTGGTCGACGGGCCCGACCTCTACCGCTACCTGCGCACCAACGGCCCGCTCAGCCCGATCGCGGGCTCGCTGCTGATGGCCCAGGTCGCCGACGCCCTCGCGGTCAGCCACGCGGACGGTGTGGTGCACCGCGACCTCAAGCCCGCCAACGTGCTGCTCGCGAGCCAGTACGTGGACGGGGTGCCTGGGGGCACCTCCCGGCCGGAGGCTGGGGGCGAGCAGATGCACCCGATGCTCACCGACTTCGGCATCGCCCGGCTCGCCGACTCCCCGGGCATCACCCGCACCAGCGAGTTCGTCGGCACCCCCACCTACGTGGCCCCGGAGTCGGCGAGCGGCCAGCCGCAGACCTCCGCGGTGGACGTCTACGGCGCCGGCATCATGCTGTACGAACTGGTCACCGGCCAGCCGCCGTTCCAGGGCGACGGGCCGATCCAGGTGCTGCACGCGCACCTCGCCCAGGAGCCGCAGCGACCGCCCGGCATGCCCGAGCCGCTGTGGACCGTGGTCGAGCGCTGCCTGCGCAAGGACCCGGCGCAGCGGCCGAGCGCCACCTCGCTGGCCCAGGCGCTGCGCGTGGTCGCGGCAGGGGTGGGCGTGCACGCCTCTCCGATGGCGGTGGACGCGGCGCTCGCGGTCGGCGCGCTGCTGGTGCCCGAGGCGCAGCCGGCCGAGGTGCCGGGGACGGGACCAGGCTTCACGCTGACCGGCGAGTCCGAGCAGCTGCCGATGGGCCGCTTCGACCCGTCGGCGGCGACCCAGGTGATGGCGGCCGGTCCGGCGCCGGTCGCCGCGGAGGACCGCACCCGGGTGATGCCCGCGGGCATGGCGGCCCCGGTCGGCCCGGGACAGCCGGGACAGGCTCCGCAGGCTGCGCAGCCCGAGGGCCCGCACCCGTGGCAGACCCAGCTGCGGGCCGCCCGGGACCGCAACCAGCAGACCCAGGTCTTCGGCGCCGAGGAGTACGGCGACCCGCAGGTCGCGCCCCGGCCGTACGGCGCGGGTCCGGGCGGCGCGCAGCGTCCGCCGCAGGGCGGCTTCCCGCCGCCCGGCTATCCGCAGGACCCCGGCTACCGCGGCAGCCCGCAGGGCTACCAGCAGCAGCCCGGCTACGGCGCGCCGAACCCCGGCTACGGCTACCCGCCGCCCTCGCCCGACCAGCGCCGCCCGGGCGGCGATCCGGCTCAGGGCGGCTACGGGCGCCAGGAGCGGCCCCCGGTCGCGCCGCCGCCGTACCGGGCCGGCCCGCCGCAGGGGCAGCCGCAGGGCTATGGGGAGCAGCAGCCGGCGCCTGGTTACCGGCAGCCCGCCCAGCAGGCCCCCGCGCCCGCCGCGGTGCCCCCGCGCCGGGCGGAGCCGCCGCTGCCGCGCGAGCCGGAGCCCGCGCGTGAGCCGGAGCGCGAGCCCCGTCCGCGCCGCGAGCCCCGCCAGCGCAGCCGCAACCGGATGTACATCCCGGGCCTGGGCTGCCTCAAGGGCTGCCTGATGGTGCTGCTGATCCTCGCGGTGGCCGCCCTGGCGCTGTGGAACTTCACGCCGCTGCCGCACTACTGGGCCAACATCCAGCAGTGGTACAGCGCCGCGAGCGGCTGGATCTCCAGCAACTGGCACTCCGTCGCAGGCAACTGACGCTGGGCCCGGCAGTCGGCATTGCAGCTTTGTCGACATTTCACAAGATTTGTCGTCAAGCGCTGCCCGGCGAAGGCGCTGGGAGGTCCCGGGGAGGTCGTCGGGACGCGTAGGTTGGTCGGTGACGCACCGACCTACCGAGCGCTCCCGGTACCCCGACGGGGGATCGGGGACACTCCCGCCGCCCACGGAGCAGCATTGGCACGCAAGATCGGCAGCCGGTACACCGTGCACCAGGTGATCGGCAGGGGGTCCGCCGGCACCGTGTGGCTGGGCGAGGGCCCCGACGGGCCGGTGGCCGTGAAACTGCTGCGCGAGGACCTCGCCTCCGACCAGGTGCTGGTCGGCCGCTTCGTCCAGGAGCGCGCCGCGCTGACCGGCCTCGACCACCCCCGGGTGGTCGGCGTGCACGACATGGTGGTGGACGGCGACGACCTCGCGCTGGTGATGGAGCTGGTGCACGGCAGCGACCTGCGCTCCCGGCTGGAGCGCGAGGGCGTCCTGGCGCCGCAGGCGGCCGTCTCGGTGATCGCGGACGTCGCCGACGGGCTGGCCGCCGCCCACGCCGCCGGGATCGTGCACCGCGACGTCAAGCCCGAGAACGTCATGCTCGACCTGGCCGAGCCGCCCGGCCCCGGCGGGGCGCCGCGCGCCAAACTCACCGACTTCGGCATCGCCCGGCTGGTGGACGCCCCGCGTCGGACCCGGGCCACCCGGATCATCGGCACCCCCGACTACCTGGCCCCCGAGATCATCGAGGGCCTGGAACCGCGGGCCGCCGTCGACATCTACGCGCTGGCCACCGTGCTCTACGAACTGCTGGCCGGCTTCACGCCGTTCGGCGGCGGGCACACGGGTGCGGTGCTGCGCCGACACGTCACCGAGAGCGTCCCGCCGGTCCCCGGGCTGCCGGACGGCCTGTGGCGGATCATCGCCGAGTGCCTGGCCAAGGCCCCGGCCTCCCGGCTGCGCGCCGCCGAGCTGGCCGACCGGTTGCGCGAGCAGCTGCCCGCGCTGGCCGGCCTGCCGCCGCTGGTGCTGCCCGCGCAGGGTCGTCCGCCGGTCGAGGAGGTGCCGACACCCGGCGAGGCGGTCTACGCGGAGGCGGACACCGGCACCGGCGCGCACCGCCGCCGCCGGGGACCGGCCGTCCCGCTGGTCCCGGCGCCCGCGCCGGACTCCACCCGCGACACCCACACCAGCCTGCGCCGCCCCAGCGCTCAGGAGCTGGCCGCGTACGCCGCCGAGTCGCGCGCCCAGCGCGCGGCGCCCGCCTCCGCGCACCGCCGGGGGCGCCGAGCGCTGGTCCGCCGCCGCCGGATGCTCGCCGTGCTGCTGGCCGTCGTCCTGCTGCTGGCAGGGGCCGCGGCGGCGTACACGGCCTTCGCCGCCGACCCGGCGAACGGGTCGGGCGGGCCCGCCCCGGCCGCAACCTCCTACCGGCCGGTCCCAACGCCGCCCGCGAGCCATTAGGCTGGTGGCGTGGCAGCCGTCGATCCTTCTGAAGCGCTCAAGTCCCTCGAAACGACCATGGGGTCCATCGAGGCCGTCCTCGACCTGGACAAGATCCGGGCCGATCTGGCACGTCTGGAGGAGGAGGCAGGCGCCCCCGACCTCTGGGACGACCTCGCGAATGCGCAGAAGGTCACCAGTCGGCTCTCCTTCCTCCAGGGCGAACTGCGCCGGGTTCAGTCCCTGCGCAGCCGGATCGAGGATCTGGCCGTGATGTACGAGCTCGCCGAGGCCGAGAACGACGCGGACACCCGCACCGAGGCCGACGCCGAGCTGGTCTCGCTCCAGAAGGCGATCGAGGAGCTGGAGGTGCGCACCCTGCTCTCCGGCGAGTACGACGCCCGCGAGGCCCTGGTCAACATCCGGGCCGAGGCCGGTGGCGTGGACGCCGCCGACTTCGCCGAGCAGCTGATGCGGATGTACCTGCGCTGGGCCGAGCGGCACGGCTACCCGACCGAGGTCTACGACACCTCGTACGCGGAGGAGGCCGGCATCAAGTCCGCGACCTTCACCGTCAAGGTGCCGTACGCCTACGGCACGCTCTCCGTCGAGCAGGGCACCCACCGCCTGGTGCGCATCTCGCCCTTCGACAACCAGGGCCGCCGGCAGACCTCCTTCGCCGGTGTCGAGGTGCTCCCGGTCGTCCAGCAGAGCGACCACGTGGACATCGACGAGACCGAGTTGCGGATCGACGTGTACCGCGCCTCCGGCCCCGGCGGCCAGGGCGTCAACACCACCGACTCGGCGGTCCGGATCACCCACCTGCCGACCGGTGTGGTGGTGTCCTGCCAGAACGAGCGCTCGCAGATCCAGAACAAGGCGTCCGCGATGAACGTCCTGCAGGCCAAGCTGCTGGAGCGGCGCCGCCTCGAGGAGCGCGCCCTGATGGACTCGCTCAAGGGCGACGGCGGCAGCTCCTGGGGCAACCAGATGCGCTCGTACGTGCTGCACCCGTACCAGATGGTCAAGGACCTGCGGACCGACCACGAGGTCAACAACCCGCAGGCGGTGCTCGACGGCGACATCGACGGCTTCATCGAGGCCGGCATCCGCTGGCGCAAGCAGAGCGAGACCGCCGAGTCGTAGGCACAGATGACGAGGGAGGGCCCCGGAAGCACGCTTCCGGGGCCCTCCCTCGTCACACCTCGTGATGGGGCCCGATCAGGCCAGCGCCTGCCGAGCGATCATGGCCACGGCCAGCAGCCCGACGATCAGGGCGAGCAGGGCGGCCGGGGAGAGTGAGGCGAACGGGCTCTGCTGCTCCTGCATCCGGGCCCGGTGGGCACGGCAGACAGGGCAACGGCCGTCACTCACACGGCCGGCGCAGTTGGCGCACACCAGATGGTCGCACGTCATGCGATCTCCTCCTTGCTGCTACACCCACGCATACAGCCAACGCATCGGGCGGGCTCTTGGTTCCTGCCCGTGCTCCGAGCGGGGGAGCGGCGAACCGCGACCGGTCGGCTATCCCCTCTACTCTGCCAGGTTCTGCGGGATCCGGCCCCCGCGGGCCGGGATCGGACACTGAATCCGGGGGTTAATCGTTGCATAGGGCCCGCTGTGAGGTGCCTCGCAATTTTCCGGTCATTTCTGCCCGATACCGGACAATCCGTCAGGTTTTCGATGAGCCGACCCTGCACGCTGCCCCACGGGTCGCGTATGGTCCCAAGCCGGGGGAGTGCCCAGAGGCGCTTCCACCGTCCGTCCCCGGCCGGATGTGGGGGGCGGGACCGACCGAGGAACGGCGCCGCCGGCACTGCCTTGGGCCTGAAGTAACGATCAGGTCACGGTAGTTCGTCCGAGCAGGCAGCCATTCCACCTAGGATGGCCTCCGTGATGCAGCCGTGATCAGATTCGACAACGTTTCCAAGACCTATCCCAAGCAGAACCGACCGGCCCTGTCGGACGTCTCGCTGGAGATCGAAAAGGGCGAGTTCGTCTTCCTGGTCGGTTCCTCCGGCTCGGGCAAGTCCACCTTCCTGCGCCTGACGCTACGCGAGGAACGCCCCAGTTCGGGCGAGGTCCACGTGATGGGCAAGGACCTGGGCAAGCTGTCCAACTGGAAGGTGCCGCACATGCGCCGCCAGCTGGGCTGCGTCTTCCAGGACTTCCGCCTGCTGCCGAACAAGACCGTGGCGCAGAACGTGGCGTTCGCGCTGGAGGTCATCGGCAAGCCGAAGAGCGCCATCAACAAGGTGGTGCCCGAGGTGCTCGACCTGGTCGGCCTCGGCGGCAAGGAGGACCGGATGCCCGGCGAGCTCTCCGGTGGTGAGCAGCAGCGTGTGGCGATCGCCCGGGCCTTCGTCAACCGCCCGATGCTGCTGATCGCGGACGAGCCGACCGGAAACCTCGACCCGCAGAACTCGGTCGGCATCATGAAGCTGCTGGACCGCATCAACCGCACCGGAACCACGGTGCTGATGGCCACGCACGACCAGGCCATCGTCGACCAGATGCGCAAGCGCGTGATCGAACTCGACAAGGGGCTGCTGGTCCGCGACCAGGCCCGCGGCGTCTACGGCTACCAGCACTAGCAGCCGTCCAGCCGTCGCCTCCGGACCGCCAGCAGCACCGACCTTGGAGTAGAGAAACCAATGCGTGCCCAGTTCGTCCTGTCGGAAATCGGTGTGGGTCTCCGCCGCAACCTGACGATGACCATCGCGGTCGTGGTCAGTGTCGCGCTCTCGCTCGCGCTCGCCGGTGCCAGTCTCCTGGTCCGCGACCAGGTCAACTCCATGAAGGGGTACTGGTACGACAAGGTCGAGGTGAGCATCTACTTCTGCACCAAGGCCGACGCCAAGAACGCCCCGCAGTGCGCGGCCGGCGCGGCCACCGACGACCAGATCGCCGCCGTCAAGACGGATCTGGACAAGATGGTGCCCTTGGTGAAGAGCTCGACCTTCGAGACCCAGGCCGAGGCGTACAAGCACTGGAAGGACATGAACCCGGACAACGCGCTGGTGTCGGTCCTCGGTGCCGACGCCATCCCGTCGTCCTGGCGGGTCAAGCTGAACGACCCGACCCGCTTCGACATCATCCAGAGCGCCTTCGCGGGCAAACCGGGCATCCGCTCGGTGGAGGACCAGCGGCAGATCCTGGAGAACCTCTTCGGGCTGCTCAACGGTCTCCAGACGGCCGCCTTCGTGATCATGGTGCTGATGCTCTCGGTTGCCCTGTTGCTGATCGTCAACACCGTCCGGGTGTCGGCGTTCAGCAGGCGAAGGGAGACCGGCATCATGCGCCTGGTCGGGGCCTCCAACTTCTACGTGCAGATGCCCTTCATCGCGGAGGCGGCGTTCGCGGCGCTGCTGGGCGCGGTGCTGGCGTCGGGCCTGTTGCTGCTCGGCAACTACGGCGTGCAGCACTGGTTGGCCAACAAGGTCCAGTTCATCCACTTCATTGGGATCTCCTCGGTGCTGCAGGTGATTCCGCTGCTCATCGTGGCCGGCATGGTGATGGCGGCGGTCGCGGCCTTCCTGACCCTGCGCAAGTACCTCAAGGTCTGACCCGGGAACGTAAGGACCGGCTCGGCGGCACAACCCCCAGTGGGTTGTGCCGCCGAGTTCGTTGCTGCCTCTGGCGGCTCAGCGCCTCGACGGGGGTATGCGATCACGTGATCGAGAATCCGGCCGAGTGATCCTGCTTGCATGCACGCCCTGACCTGCGGATTCACGCAGATTCGGCCAGAGCCTCAAAAGCAGTTGAACGGCTACGCGATGCTGACGTACGGTCACCGAGCGACGACGGGGGGAAGTCGACGCGATCCGGTGCGGAATATGCACACCCCGTCTGAGACCTGCGTTCAAGCGCAACGCATGCCTGCGATCGACATGAGAGGTTCTCTTCGCATGAAGAAGCTCACTAAGCGCATTGGCTCGGTCGCTGTAACCGCGGGTGCGGTGATGTCCATGCTCCTCACCGGCGCCACGTCTGCTTCTGCGGCTGACAGCAGTATCGCTCTGTCGTCCAGTACGCCGAACTACTCCTGCGGCACGCAGACGACGTGGTGGTCCAACTCGGTCCACCTCACCTTCCAGTGTGACGGAAACCTGGTGCTGTACCGCAACAGTGACGGTCACGCCATGTGGGCTTCCGGGACTTACCGGAGTCCCACCCCGAACACGCTCGACTTCTCGCATCTGGGCTGGATCGAGCTGGACTCCGCCACCTACGGCTGCAAGATCGGGTCCTGGCCCAACCAGGCGCCGGAGGGTCGGGCCGTCGTACAGGATGACGGCAACTTCGTCATCTACAACACCAGCGGCGTTGCCACCTGGTCGAGCGGGACCTACAACAACCAGCAGGGCAAGGTTGATGAGTGCTACAGCTGATGCAGTCGGACGTGATCGGGTGTCGTACTGATCGGCGGTGAGGGCTGACCGGTAGGACAGCGGTGACCGGAAGGTATTACGGCCGGTCACTCCTGGTGATGTTCGGGCGTTCTGCGAACACGGAGCGCACCGGGCGCCTACACTCCGGTGCCATGGCGGGAGCATCGCGGCGGGTGCGTCAGGGTGGGACGCTCACTCTGGTGTTCGGTGTGGTGCTGATGGGCGGGGCTGCGGCGGGGGCCTGGGGTGGCGGCGCGGGCGCGCTGCCGCGTCGGGCCGCGTCGGCGGATGTCGCGGCTGCGGGCGGGTACTCGTCGCAGCAGGCGGAGCGGCTGGTGGCCAGTGGCGAGGACCGGTGGGCCGCGTACTACAGCGCGGAGGACTACGCCCGGTTCGCTCAGGGCCTGGACGGTCGGTACCTCGGGGTCGGGCTCTCGGTCGACCGCGACGAGGACGGCGAGACCGTGGTCTCCGGGGTGCAGTCGGCCGGGCCGGCCGCCGGTGCGGGCATCGCGGTCGGCGACCGGCTGCTCTCGGTGGACGGCGCGTCGGTCGACCGGTTGCCGGTCACCGAGGTGGTGGCCCGGCTGCGCGGGCGCGCCGACGAGCTGTCAGCGGGGGCCCGTCCGGCCGGACCGGGCTCGTCGGTGCTGCTCGCGCTGCGCTCGCCGCGGGGTGGCGCGCGGGCGGTGACGCTTCGTCGCACGGTGCTCGACACCCAGGACGTCACCGTCGACCGCCCGGCCTCCGGGGTGCTGCGGATCGCCGTGGCGGCCTTCACCAGCGGGGTGGGCGCCGAGATCCGCGCGGCCGTGCAGCGTGCGCCCGCCGCGGCGAAGCGCACCGGCATCGTGCTCGACCTGCGCGGCAATTCCGGTGGCCTGGTCGAGGAGGCCGTCGCCGCCGCCTCGGTCTTCCTGGACGGCGGGCCGGTGGCCTCGTACCAGTCCGGCGGCGAGCGCCGCGACCTGACCGCCGGGCCGGGCGGCGACACCGGCACCCCGCTGGTGGTGCTGGTGGACGGCGGCACCATGAGCGCCGCCGAACTGCTCGCCGGTGCCCTGCAGGACCGCTGCCGGGCCGTGCTGGTGGGCTCCCGTACGTTCGGCAAGGGCACCGTGCAGCAGCCCAGCCGGCTGGCCGACGGATCGGTGCTGGAACTGACCGTCGGCCGCTACTACACCCCGGCCGGCCGCTCCCCGGACGGCGTGGGCCTGGCACCCGATGTACCGGCCGCGGATCCGGCCGACGCGGGCCCGTTGGCCCTGCGCGTGCTGGCCGGCCTCGGCGGCGCCCGAAAACCTGCTGCCGACCACCCCTCTGAGATGCGAGAATAAGCGGCGCTATGGCAAAGGAAACGGGACAGAAGCTGATCGCGCAGAACAAGAAGGCGCGCCACGAGTACACCATCCTGGACACCTACGAGTGCGGGATGGTCCTCACCGGTACCGAGGTGAAGTCGCTGCGCGAGGGCCGGGCCAACCTGGTCGACGGCTACGCGTACACCCAGGGCCACGAGGTCTGGATCGACAACGTCTTCATCCCCGAGTACACCCAGGGGACGTGGACCAACCACTCGGCGCGGCGCAAGCGCAAGCTGCTGCTGCACCGGATGGAGATCAACAAGCTCGAGGTGAAGACCAAGGAGGGCGGTCACACGCTCATCCCGCTGTCGATGTACTTCAAGGACGGCCGGGTCAAGCTGGAGCTGGCGCTCGCCATCGGCAAGAAGCTCTACGACAAGCGGCAGACCCTGCGCGAGAAGCAGGACACCCGCGAGACCGCCCGCGCGGTGGCGAACGCCCGGAAGCGCCAGCGCTGACCTGAGCTGAGCCGAGCGGTCGGACGGCGGGAGTACCGCGCCGCGGTCAGTACGCTTTTGGAATGAACGTTTCGTTGCTGGACGGCTGGTTCCCGTGGGGTGTCCAGCTCGCGGCCGGGGCCGTCCTGCTGCCGGCGCTCGGCTGGCGCGACCGGCGCTGGCGGTTGCGCCGGGTGCCGGTCGCGCTGGCGGTCGCGGTGGTGCTCACGCTGCTCGCCGACCTGCTGGTGGTGCGGGTGGCAGGGGTCACCGACCCGCTGCCCGTCGCCCTCTGGCTCTGGGTCGGCGCCGCGCTGGCGGCACTGGCCGTCCTGGTGGTCGGCTGGCGCGGTGCGCGCTGGTGGCGCCGGGCGCTGGCGCCGCTCGCCGCGCTGCTCGCGGTGGTCGCCGCGGCCAACGCGCTCAACGCCTCCACCGGGTACTTCCCGACCGTGGACGACGCGATCGGCGAGCTCAGCGGCAGCCCGCTGCCGCAGCAGGTGACGCTCGCCCAGCTCGGCTCGCTCACCGGCAGGACCACCACCGGACGCATCGTCGAGGTGGACATCCCCGACACCGCCAGCGGCTTCGCCCACCGGCAGGAGCTGGTCTACCTGCCGCCCGCCTGGTTCCGCAGCAAGGCGCGGCCGAAGCTCCCGGTGCTGGAGATGATCGGCGGCGAGTACTCCGCGCCGGACAACTGGGTGCGGGCCGGGCTCGCGGTGCAGACCGCCGACGCCTACGCCGCGCAGCACGGCGGCTTCGCCCCGGTGCTGGTCTTCGCCGACGCGACCGGTGGTTTCCAGGCGGACACCGAATGCGTCGACGGCCCCGGCGGAATGGCCGAGGACCATTTGGTGAAGGACATTCCGTCGTATGTCGAGAAGACCTTCGGGACAACCGCCGACCCGCACAAGTGGGGGGTGGCCGGCTGGTCGATGGGCGGTACCTGCGCGGTCGACCTCACGGTCGAGCACCCGAATGTCTTCGCGCATTTCGAGGACATCTCCGGTGACCTCGGGCCCAATACCGGGGACAAGCAGCAGACCATCGACCAGTTGTACGGCGGAGATGCGGCGGCCTGGGCGGCACACGACCCGATGACGGTCCTGGAGCACCACGCCAGGTACCGCAACGTCTCCGGCTGGTTCGACAGCGGGGATCAGGAGCAGCGGCAGACCGCCGCGGCGAAGCAGCTGGACCAGGCCGCCCTCAAGGACGGCATCAGCAGCCGGCAGACGGTCGAACCGGGCCGCCATGCCTGGCAGTTCGCCTCCGGCGCGTTCGCCCGGGCACTACCCTGGCTGGCCCAGCAGCTGGGGACCCCGGGACCGCACGTCAACCCGGCGCCCGCCAAGGCGTAATGCGCTGGACCGCTCAGTCGCCGAGCGCGTACCATGGGCGCAGCACCACCGACCGGGAGTCCCCGAGCGGCAGGCGCCGGCGGGAGACCACCGGTGACCGAGGTGCTGGCTACACAGTTGTTTGTCAAAAAAACATGGGGATGATCGGTTTCGACAGGGGAAGTCGAAACAGGAGAAGCGAGCCGAGGAAGCGGTAATGATCTCGTTAACCACCTACCGCAAAAAAATAATCGCCAACACTAAGCGCGATACCTTCGCGCTCGCTGCCTAAGCAGCGAGTAGCGTGGTGTCAGACCGGGGAGTTCCCGACCCGGATCCTGGCATAATCTAGGGAACTCAACCGTCCACCCGGGCTGCGAGGGTGGATGGGAAATCAAACAGCAGCTGGGCCTGTTGGCGGCTTGTCCGTGTGACTGCCAGGGCCGAGAAAAGCACAGCGGACTGCGCTCGGAGAAGTCCTGAATCTACTCCACTGGACCCGGGTTCGATTCCCGGCATCTCCACCACCCCATGTACACGCAGGCCGCCCTCCGTTCGCGGAGAGGCGGCCTTCGTGTTTTCCCGGCAGGCCCGTGCTGCTCCGTATCAGCCCTTCGGCGGGCGCGGGCGAGTGTGACATGCACCTCCGGCGCGCGAGGAAACGGGACGGGCGTACGCCGGAGGACGTAGGATCTTCCGTCCGCCGTTTTCCGACGGCGGAACGCTTCCACCTCTCCACCGCGGGACGTACGACAGGGGGCTCCTTGGGCGCGCACGGCACAGCCCAGCAGCACGCAGCCGCAATCACCGAGGCCGGCACGCCGCCGGCAGCTACCAACGACACCAACGCGGACACTCTGCGTGAGCGGGAGATCGCCGGGGAGCAACACCACCTCGACACCGTCTACCAACGGCTGGAGGAGAAGCTCGCCGAGGCCGAGTACGTCCTGGAGGACGCCGCCAAGCGCGTCCAGGTCGGCACGCCCGGCGCGCTCGCCGAGCGGGACGCGCAGGTCTACCGGGCCGGCACGCACCTGAACCGGCTGAACAGCGAGTTCGAGGACTTCCTGTTCGGTCGGATCGACCTCCAGCAGGCCGACGCTCCCGAGGAGCACGGCATCCCGTCCTTCACCCCGCTCGACCCGGCCGACCCGGCCGTCGCGCAGAGCCTGCACATCGGCCGGCTCGGCGTGCTGGACGCGGAGTACGGGCCGCTGGTGATCGACTGGCGGGCCCCCGCGGCGGCGCCGTTCTACCGCTCCACCCCGCTGGAGCCCGGGCGCGTGCTGCGCCGCCGGGTGATCCGCTCCAAGGGCCGCAAGGTGCTCGGCGTCGAGGACGACCTGCTCCGCCCGGACCTCACGCCGACGCTGAACGGCGAGGAGCTCGCGGTGGTCGGCGACGGCGCCCTGATGGCCTCGCTCGGCCGGGCCCGCAGCCACACCATGCGCGACATCGTCTCCTCCATCCAGAAGGAGCAGGACGAGGTCATCCGGGCCCCCGCCGCGGGCGCCACGCTGGTCACCGGCGGCCCGGGCACCGGCAAGACCGCCGTCGCCCTGCACCGCGCCGCGTTCCTGCTCTACCAGGACCGGCGCCGCTACGCCGGCGGCATCCTGGTGGTCAGTCCGACCGCGCTGCTGGTCTCGTACACCGAGGGCGTGCTGCCCTCGCTCGGCGAGGAGGGCCAGGTCGCCATCCGCGCGGTCGGCAGCCTGGTCGACGGCATCGAGGCGGGGCGCTACGACACGCCGGAGGCGGCACGGGTCAAGGGCTCGGACCGGATGGTCCAGCTGCTGCGCCGCGCGGCCCGGGAGGCGCTGGAGATCGGCGCGCCGACCGAGCTGAAGGTGGTCGCCCGCGGCGAGGTGCTGCGGCTGGACGCCGCACGGCTGCGGGCGGTCCGCGGCAACGTGATCGGCACCACCGGCACGCCGCTGAACCTGCTGCGCCCGCGCGCCCGCCGCCTGCTGCTCGACGCGCTCTGGTCGGAGGTCGTCCGGCACCTGCCCAGGCCCACCGACCACTACGGCCGCGAGCAGCGCCAGGAGGAGAAGGAGTCCTTCGACGACTACGTCAGCGACGAGGCGTCCTTCCTGGACTTCCTGGACGCCTGGTGGCCCTCGCTGACCCCGCGCAGGGTGCTCGCGACGCTTCGCCAGTCCCGGCACACCAACCGGATCGCCCGACGCGGCGTCAGCCCCGAGGAGGCCAAGCTGCTGGCGGCCTCCTGGCGCCACCTGACGGACCGTGGCGAGGGCGCGCTGTCGGCGCACGACGTCGCGCTGATCGACGAGCTGCAGCTGGTGCTCGGCGAGCCGGCCCGGCCCAGGAACCGCGAGGTGGACGCCGTCGACCTGCTGACCGGGCTGGACGAGGTGACCACCTTCGCCGACCGCAACTCCCGCCAGCGCGACCGCGTGCCGGTGGAGCGGGTCGAGTACGCGCACATCATCGTGGACGAGGCGCAGGACCTCACCCCGATGCAGTGGCGGATGATCGGTCGGCGGGCCCGGATGGCCACCTGGACGATCGTCGGTGACCCGGCGCAGAGTTCCTGGCCGTTCCCGCAGGAGGCGCAGTCGGCGCTGGACGAGGTGCTCTCGGGCAAGCCGCGCCGCCGGTTCACGCTGACCGTCAACTACCGCAACCCGGCCGAGATCGCCGAGGTCGCGGCCAAGGTGCTGGCGCTGGCGGCGCCCGGTACGCCCTCGCCGCGCGCGGTGCGCTCGACGGGTACCGAGCCGCGTTTCGCCGCGGTCACCTCGCCGGCTCCGGAGGCCTTCGCCGCCGCGGCCCGCGCCGAACTGACCCGGCTGCTGGCCGAGGTGGACGGCACGGTGGCGATCGTGGTGCCGATGGACCGCCGGGCGGAGGCCGCCGGGTGGATCGAGGGGCTGGGCGAGCGCGCGGTGGCGCTGGGCAGCCTGGAGGCCAAGGGCCTGGAGTACGACGCGACGGTGGTCGCCGACCCGACCGGCATCGCCGGCGAGTCCGAGGCCGGCCTGCGCGTCCTGTACGTCGCGCTGACGCGTGCGACGCAGCGGCTGACCGTGCTCTCGGGCCCGGACGACCTGCCCGACGCGGACGGCGTGCCGGCACTGCTGCTCGGCTGAGCGAGCCCGGGCTGAGCGCCCGTCAACGACTGAGGCCCCCACCGGTGGTGGGGGCCTCAGTCGTACGTTGGTGACACCGACCCGCCATGCTCGCCTCGCGGCAAGTGGTCGCTCGAAGCGACTAAGGTTGGGCCCGGGGGCTTGGATCGAGCCGGTGTCCCGTCCAATGTAACCCATCGGTCCCGCACGGCAATCCCGCGCGGCAGATTCTTCGGGTGAACCACCAGTCGGCAGGAACCTGTGTTGTCGGTTCCCTGCAACCGGTGAAAGTTATTTCTGGCTACTGCCTGGTAGGTGCGACGATCGAGGCCTACGATGCGCAAGGCGCTGCGTCAACAGTTTGTTGAAGGCGGCCCGGCCTGCACATACCTCAGTGGACGGAAGAAGGACGTCGATGGCGACCGTGCCCAGTGTCTCCAACTCGATCACGGTGCGGCTGGAGGTCCCGGCCACCGGCAACGCCGTCAGTTCGATCACCACCGCCGTGGAGTCCTCCGGCGGTTCGGTGACCGGCCTGGATGTCACCGCCTCGGGCCTGGAGGCCCTGCGGATCGACGTCACCGTGGCGGCCGCTTCGGTCGCGCACGGGGAGGAGATCGTCGAGAAGCTGCGCGCGATCGACGGCGTGGTGATCGGCAAGGTCTCCGACCGTACCTTCCTGATGCACCTCGGTGGCAAGATCGAGATGTCCTCGAAGCTGCCGATCCGCAACCGTGACGACCTGTCGATGATCTACACCCCCGGTGTCGCGCGGGTCTGCATGGCGATCGCCGAGAACCCCGAGGACGCCCGGCGCCTGACCATCAAGCGCAACAGCGTCGCGGTCGTCACCGACGGCTCGGCCGTGCTGGGCCTGGGCAACATCGGCCCGATGGCCGCGCTCCCGGTGATGGAGGGCAAGGCGGCGCTGTTCAAGCGCTTCGCCAACATCGACGCCTGGCCGATCTGCCTGGACACCCAGGACAGCGACGAGATCGTCGCCATCGTCAAAGCGATCGCCCCCGGCTTCGCGGGCATCAACCTGGAGGACATCTCCGCGCCGCGCTGCTTCGAGATCGAGGCCCGGCTGCGCGAGGCGCTGGACATCCCGGTCTTCCACGACGACCAGCACGGCACCGCGATCGTGGTGCTGGCCGCGCTCACCAACGCGCTGAAGGTGGTCGGCAAGGACATCGCCGACGTCCGCGTGGTGATGTCCGGCGCCGGCGCCGCCGGCACCGCCATCCTCAAGCTGCTGCTGGACGCCGGCGTCGAGCACGCCACCGTCGCGGACGTGCACGGTGTGGTCCACAGCGGCCGTGAGGACCTCAACGAGTCGCTGCGCTGGATCGCCGAGCACACCAACCGCTCGGGCCGCACCGGCAGCCTCAAGGAGGCCGTCCGCGACGCCGACGTCTTCATCGGCGTGTCGGCCCCGAACGTCCTGGACGGCGACGACATCGCGTCGATGGCCGACAACGCGATCGTCTTCGCGCTGGCCAACCCGGACCCGGAGGTCGACCCCGCGGTGGCCCGGCAGACCGCCGCCGTGGTGGCCACCGGCCGCAGCGACTTCCCGAACCAGATCAACAACGTGCTGGTCTTCCCCGGCGTCTTCCGCGGCCTGCTGGACGCGCAGAGCCGGACGGTCAACAGCGAGATGATGATCGCCGCCGCCCGCGCGCTGGCCGCCACCGTGCTGGACGACCAGCTGAACCCGAACTACATCATCCCCAGCGTCTTCCACCCGGACGTGGCCAAGACCGTCGCCGCGGCCGTCCGTGAGGCCGCTCTGGCGGCCGGCGGTTCGGGCGACCGGGCCCCCGACCGCCCGACCCCGGGCATCGTCGGCACGCTCGACACGGCCGCCTTCCCGGTCGTCAGGCTCTAGGCAGACCTCGGCGTCACCCGCCGTCAGGGGCGGTATTCGGTCGATCGCTTGGCCGAATACCGCCCCTACCCCTGCCGACCTGGTGCGAACCCTTGCGACACAAGGGGAAGGGGTGTGTTTGGGCTTGTCACCGTCAGGGCGTACGGTAGCCCTGCACGGGGCAGGCGTGTCCGACAAGTACGGAACGTCCCCCCAACCACTCGGCGAGTCGTTCCCGGTCGCCACCCTGCCGGTCCGCCGGCGCCGATGGAGCGTCACGGCTGCCTCGGGAGGGTGCTGTTCGGGGCGAACGGCCGAGGGCCGATTGGCTTTCTCAGGGCCGATAAGGGCAGGATTCGTACCCAGGCGGGCATGTGGCAGGACTGACACAGTGCGAGGCTCGGGACACGAGCCCGGCTCCTACCGCCAGCCGCCTGAATGAGCACAGTGTGCGGACCAGCGGCCCGGCCGGGTGCCTCCGGCGGGACGACCGATGGGGCCCCGCACACCGCAACGAACAGACCACAGGAGTACACATGAACCGCAGTGAGCTGGTGGCCGCTCTGTCCGAGCGCGCCGAGGTGACCCGCAAGGACGCCGACGCCGTGCTGGCGGCCTTTGCCGAGGTCGTCGGCGAGGTCGTTGCGAAGGGCGACGAGAAGGTCACCATCCCCGGTTTCCTGACCTTCGAGCGCACCCACCGCGCCGCGCGTACCGCGCGCAACCCGCAGACCGGTGAGCCGATCCAGATCGCAGCCGGCTTCAGCGCCAAGGTGAGCGCCGGTTCGAAGCTCAAGGAAGCTGCCAAGGGCAACTGATCGCAGCTGATCACCGCGGAGCGGGGGCGGTCCTTTCGGGGACCGCCCCCGCTCCGTCGTTTCCGCTGCCGTAGGGTCGTGGACCATGCGTGTACTGGTCCTGGAGGATGATCCCGAGCTGGGCCCGGTGATAGCCGAGGGGCTGCGGCAGGCCGGTTTCGCCGTCGACCTGGCCGCCGACCTCGCCGAGGCCGACCTCAAGCTCGACGTCAACGGGTACGACTGCCTGGTCGCCGACCGCGCGCTGCCGGACGGCGACGCACTCACCCTGGTCGCGGCCCGCCGCCGGGCCGGCTGGACCCGCCCGGTGCTGGTGCTCACCGCGCTGGACGCGGTGGCCGACCGGGTCGCCGGCTTCGAGCACGGCGCCGACGACTACCTGGTCAAGCCGTTCGCCGCGGCCGAGCTGGCCGCCCGGGTGCGCAACCTGTGCCGCCGCCCGGAGCCCGCCAGACTGCCGCAGCTGCGCATCGGCGACCTGGAACTCGACCTGCCGCGCCGCCGGGTCACCCGGGGCGGGGTGCTCTTCTCGCTGACCGCCAAGGAGTTCGCGGTCCTCGAAGTGCTGATGCTGCAGGCCGGCGAGGTGGTCACCCGCAGCCGGCTGATCGAGAGCTGCTGGGACGAGCGCTGCGAGCCGATGTCCAACGTGGTCGACGTGCTGATCCGTCAGCTGCGCCGCCGGCTCGGCAGCCCGGACCTGATCGAGACCGTCCGGGGGGTCGGCTACCGGCTGACCGACCCCGCGCAGCGCCCGTGACCGGCACGCCCGCCACCGCCCGGCTGCGGCGGCTGCGCTGGACGCTCACGCTGCTCTTCGCCGCCACCACGGCCGGCTGCCTGCTGGTGCTCGCCACCCTCGCCGCGCAGATCGACGCCCACTCGCGCGCCCGCGAACTGGACAACGACGCCGGCCGACGGGCCGGCGGGCTGGCCCGCACGCTCTGGTACGACAACGACACGCTCAACGTCGAGCCGCTCGCCGACGACGAGCTGGCGGTCGGGGCCGACGTGCTCGGCGCGGTGCAGGCCGACCCGTCCGGCGGGCCGCTGCTGATCCGCTGGTCCCGGCCGGGGCCCGACCGGATGCCCGCACCGGCCCTGCTCGGCCGGATCTGGACGCAGCTCCAGGAAACCCAGGAGAGCCTGCTGGTGACCGGCCCCAGCAGCACCGGACGGGAGATCCGCTGGGCCGTCGCGCCGGTCTGGGAGGGGGACACCCTCGGCGCCGCGGTGATCGTCGGCGACGACCCCGCGCAGAGCCGCGCCGACCACGGCCGGCTGGTCCGCTGGGTGGCGCTGGGCTGCTCGGCGCTGGTGCTGGCCGCGGCGGCGATGGGCCATCTGCTGTCCGGCCGGGCGATGCGGCCGGCGCTGCTGGCGCTGGAGCAGCAGGAGCAGTTCCTCGCGGAGGCCGCGCACGAGCTGCGGACCCCGCTGGCCACCCTGCGCCTGGCGGTCGAGCGCGGCGCCGCCAGGCCCGAGCGGGCGCCGCAGGCCCTGGAGGAGGCGCTGCGGCTGACCGACCGGCTGGGCCGCCTGGTCACCGGTCTGCTGGCGCGGGCCCGGATCGAGGCGGGCACCCAGCATCTGGAGCTGACGCCGCTTCGGCTGGACCAGCTGGTCGAGCAGGCGGTGGCGGAGCTGCCGGGGCACTCCACGGTGAGCGTCCTGGAGCCGGCCGCTCCCGTGGTGGTGCGCGGCGATCCGGAGCTGCTGGCCCAGGCGGTGCGCAACCTGGTGGAGAACGCGCTGCGGCACGGCGGCGGCACACCGGTCACCGTGAGCACCGGTCCCGGCCTGGTGACCGTGCGGGACACCGGTCCCGGGGTGCCGGCGGAGCGCCGCGAGGAGATCTTCCGACGGGGTGTCACCGGTGGGCCCGCGGAGGGCGCGGCCGGCGTGGGAACGGGCACCGGGCTGGCCATCGTCCGCTGGGTGGCGGGTCTGCACGGCGGCACCGCACGGGTGCTGGAGGCGCCGGGCGGCGGCCTGCAGGCCGAACTCCGGATCCCGCCGTACCCACCGCAGGAGTGACGCCGGTCACCGCCGCCGGGCGCCTCATCCTCATCTCATGGAATGCGGGCCAAGCTGGCTGAGCCGTAAGGGAACTGAGTACCGGTCGGCTGATCGCACCTCCATCGCGCCGCCCGTCTTCACCCTGTCGGCGGCCCGGCCGGTGGATCAGCGGGTCACACCTTGGCGGGGGTGCCCGCAGCGGGGCCGCCCTGGCGGGGGCGGCCCCGTACTCATGCCTGTCTCAGACCCCGACGGCCACGAGCTCCTCGGTCGGCAGGTCGACATGGGCGCCGAGCGCGCGCAGCTTCTCCATGAAGTTCTCGTAGCCGCGGTTGATCAGCGAGATGCCGTGCACCGTGGAGGTGCCCTCGGCAGCCAGCGCCGCGATCAGGTACGAGAAGCCGCCGCGCAGGTCGGGGATCACCAGCTCGCCGCCGAGCAGCTTGGACGGGCCGGAGACCACCGCGGAGTGCAGGAAGTTGCGCTGCCCGAAGCGGCAGGGCGAGCCGCCCAGGCACTCGCGGAAGAGCTGGATGTGAGCGCCCATCTGGTTGAGCGCGGAGGTGAAGCCGAGCCGCGACTCGTACACCGTCTCGTGCACGATGGAGAGCCCGTTGGCCTGGGTCAGCGCGACGACCAGCGGCTGCTGCCAGTCGGTCTGGAAGCCGGGGTGCACGTCGGTCTCCAGGGCGATGGCGCTCAGCTCGCCGCCCGGGTGCCAGAAGCGGATGCCCTCGTCGTCCACCGCGAAGGCCCCCCCGACCTTCCGGAAGGTGTTGAGGAAGGTCATCATCTCCAGCTGGCGGGCCCCGCGGACGTAGATGTCGCCCTTGGTGGCCAGCGCGGCGCAGGCCCAGGAGGCGGCCTCGAGGCGGTCCGGCAGCGCGCGGTGGTTGTAGCCGCCGAGTTCGTCCACGCCGGTGATCAGGATGGTCCGGTCGGTGCCCATCGAGATGATCGCGCCCATCTTCTGCAGGACGCAGATCAGGTCGACGATCTCGGGCTCGATGGCGGCGTTGCGCAGCTCGGTGTCGCCCTCGGCCAGCACGGCGGTGAGCAGCACCTGCTCGGTGGCGCCGACCGACGGGTAGGGCAGCTCGATCCGGGTGCCGCGCAGGCGCTGGGCCGCCACCAGGTAGGTGCCCTGCGGGTGCTTCTCGATGGTCGCGCCGAACTGGCGCAGCACCTCGAAGTGGAAGTCGACCGGCCGGCCGCCGATGTCGCAGCCGCCCAGGCCCGGGATGAAGGCGTGGCCGAGCCGGTGCAGCAGCGGGCCGCAGAACAGGATCGGGATCCGCGAGGAGCCCGCGTGCGCGTCGATGTCAGCGACGTTGGCGCTCTCCACGTGCGAGGGGTCGAGAATCAGCTCGCCCTCCTCCTCGCCGCTGCGCACGGTCACGCCGTGCAGCTGGAGCAGGCCGCGCACCACCTTGACGTCGCGGATGTCCGGGACGTTGCGCAGTCTGCTGGGGCCCGTACCGAGCAGGGCGGCGACCATGGCCTTGGGGACCAGGTTCTTCGCACCGCGGACGCGGATCTCGCCTTCGAGGGGATTTCCGCCGTGGACCAGCAGGACGTCGTCGGTCATCGTTCTCGCAATCGGGGGTTCGCAGCCGAAGTGGCAGGAGGGAGGGGCGCGTGGCGCGGGCCGCACGGGCGCCACCTTCGGTAGATGGTAGTAGGAGGTTCTTTGGTTCCCGTGAGATCGCGTCGTGATCATGCTCTCTCCGGGTGGAAGCTCGGCCTTATGTCCGCCGAACGGGTGAGTATGCGGCTGTGCGAGGTTTGGTCGCGAGTGGCGGGGGTCACGCCGCGGGGCGCAGGGTGTCGGACGAGCTTTCGTGTTGGGTACCCGCTCGGGCCTGAGCTGCGGGATCATGTGAGACATGACCGCGGCCCCTTCGCACACCGGCCGACTGCTCGTCGCGACTCCTATGCTCACCGATCCGAATTTCGCCCGATCGGTGGTGCTGCTGCTCGACCACGACGTGCAGGGCGCGCTCGGCGTCGTCCTGAACCGGCCGACCCCGGTCGACGTCTCCGACGTGCTGGACGGCTGGGCCGAGCTGGCGGGCGCGCCGCCGGTGGTCTTCCAGGGCGGCCCGGTCGGCCTGGACTCGGCGCTCGCGGTCGCCGTGGTCCCGGGCGAGCCGGGACCGGCCGACCCGCTGGGCTGGCGCCGGGTGCACGGGGCGATCGGCCTGGTCGACCTGGAGGCGCCGCCGCAGATCCTGGCCGGCGGACTGGGCGGCCTGCGGGTCTTCGCCGGCTACGCGGGCTGGACGCCGGGGCAGTTGGAGGTCGAGATCGCCGAGGGCGCCTGGTACCTGGTCGACTCCGAGCCGGGGGACATCTCCTGCCCCGACCCGGAGCGGCTCTGGCGTGCGGTGCTGCGGCGCCAGCGCGGCGCGTTGGCGATGCTGGCGACCTATCCGGAGGACCCGACGCTCAACTGAGCGGGCCCGCGGCTGACCGGCTCGGCGTCGTGGTGGTCCGTTTCCCGTACGGCCCCCATAGACTTGGCCCTCATGAGCACTCTTGAGCCCGAGCGCGGCCTCGGCACCGGCACCCTGGTCGAGCCCGTCCCCCAGGTGTCCCACGGGGACGGCGACCACGAGCGCTTTGCGCACTACGTCCAGAAGGACAAGATCATGGAGAGCGCGCTCTCCGGCTCCCCGGTGGTCGCGCTCTGCGGCAAGGTCTGGGTGCCCGGGCGCGACCCGAAGAAGTACCCGGTCTGTCCGATGTGCAAGGAGATCTTCGAGGGCATCGACCCGGCGGGAAGCGGCGACAAGTCGGGTGACAAGAAGTAGGCGCCAAGAAGTAGCAGCCGAGAAGTAGTCCGATTGGCATAGACCACTCGCGGCAGGCGCGGCAGGATGACGGCATGGACCTCATCCCCGCCCCGTCGAGCAGCAGCTTCCCCGTCGCGGAGGGGCTGCTGCTGGGTCCGCGGACGACGCTGGGCGGCGCCCCCGGCTGCGCAGCCGCCGTCCGGTGGCTGCGCGCGGTGCTCGGCGCCGCCACCGGGCTGCCGCTCGAACCCGCGGCGTCGCCGGACATCGAGTTGAGCCTGGACGCCGCGCTCGGCCCCGAGGAGTACCGGATCACCGTCGCGGACGGGCGGGCCCGGCTCACCGCCGGGGGACCGGGCGGCGCCGGGTGGGCGGCCCAGACCCTGCGTCAGCTGCTCGGCCCGGACGCCTACCGGCGGGCGCCGCTGCGCCGCGGCGGCTGGTCGCTGCCGGCCTGCGAGATCGCCGACGCCCCGCGGTTCGGCTGGCGCGGCGTCCTGCTGGACGTCTCCCGGCACTTCCTGCCCAAGGCCGACCTGCTGCGCTACGTCGACCTGCTGGCCGCCCACAAGCTCAACGTGCTGCACCTGCATCTGACCGACGACCAGGGCTGGCGCTTCGAGGTCCGGCGCTTTCCGAAGCTCACCGGCACGGGGGCCTGGCGGGAGCGTTCGATGGTCGGCTTCCGCGACGCCGACCGGCGCGACGACCGCCCGCACGGCGGCTTCTACACCCAGGACGACCTGCGCGAGCTGGTCGCGTACGCGGCCGAGCGCGGCATCACCGTGGTCCCCGAGATCGACCTGCCCGGCCATGTGCAGGCCGCAGTCGCCGCCTACCCGGAGCTGGGCAACACCGACGTGGTGGACACGGCCGCGCTCGGCGTGTGGAGCGACTGGGGGGTCAGTCCGAACGTGCTGAACGTCTCCGACGCGACCCTCGCCTTCCTCGAAGGTGTCCTGGAGGAGCTGCTCGACGTCTTCCCGTCCGAGTTCGTCCACCTCGGCGGCGACGAGTGCCCCAAGGAGCAGTGGCGGGCCAGCCCCGCCGCACAGGCGCGGATCCGCGAGCAGGGGCTGGCGGACGAGGACGAACTGCAGAGCTGGTTCATCCGGCACTTCGACCGCTGGCTGGCCGCGCGGGGTCGCCGGCTGATCGGCTGGGACGAGATCATGGAGGGGCAGCGCGAAGCGCTTCCGCAGAAGGGTGGCGGCGGGCGACGGGAGGGCGGACTGGCCCCGGGTGCGGCGGTCTCCTCCTGGCGCGGGTACGCGGGTGGGGTGGCGGCCGCGCGGGCCGGACACGACGTGGTGATGTGCCCGGAGCAGCACGTGTACCTGGACCACCGGCAGGCGGACGGCGAGGACGAGCCGATCCCGGTCGGCTACGTACGCTCGTTGGAGGACGTCTACCGCTTCGAGCCGGTGCCGCCGTCACTCGACCCGGTGAGTGCGCGTCACGTGATCGGCACCCAGGCGAACCTGTGGAGCGAGTTCGCGGACGACGCCCGGGACCTCGACTTCCGCGCCTTCCCGCGGCTGGTGGCCTTCGCCGAGGTCGCCTGGTCGGCGCTGCCGACTGAGCCGGCGGCCCGGGACTGGCCCGGATTCGAGCGCCGGATGCGCACCCACTACGCGCGCCTGGACGCCCTCGGCGTGGAGTACCGCCCGCCCGGCGGCCCGCACTCGTGGCAGCGCCGACCCGGTGTGCTGGGACGGCCGCTGGCGGGTCCGCCACCTGCGGTCTGATCATCCTGGCGGCACAGGGAACCTTCCTGGGAGGGTCCTACGTCAAGAAAAGATGAACATCAGGTCCGATTCGTTCCGGATCTGACCGAAAGGTGACCGATACGTCCGCCACCCCGGGGGTGATCACCGCGCGCGATGTGCCAGAGTTGCCCGACCCAGACCGGCTGCTTCTGTTCGGCAGCCCGGGCCCGTACTCTACGGGCGGTGCCGCAGACCTGCGGCGCGGGACGAACCGGCCGGCCCTCGCGTCGGCCGCCGAGAGGCCGGGCTCAGATCCGAGTGAGCCCAGCCTGAGTGAGTGGAGCACGGTGGGATCCTGGTGAACCGGACGATCATGCTGCCGACCTCCCTCGACGAGGCCGTCGAGGCCCTGGCCGCCAGCCCCGCCGCGGTACCGGTGGCCGGTGGCACCGACCTGATGGAGGCCGTCAACGCCGGGCGGCTGCGTCCCGCCGCGCTGATCGGCCTTGGCCGGATCACCGAACTGCGCGGCTGGCGCTACGAGGACGGCGGAACCGCCGTGCTGGGCGCCGGGCTGACGCTCGCCCGGATGGACCGGCCCGACTTCGCCGCCCTGATCCCCGCGCTCGCCGACGCCGCGCGCACCGCGGGACCGCCGCAGACCCGCAACGTCGGGACGCTCGGCGGCAACATCGCCACCGCAGCCCCGGCCGGCGACACCCTCCCGGTGCTGGCCGCGCTGGAGGCCAGCGTCACGCTGGCCCGGCCCGGCGCCACCCGCGAGGTCCCGGTCAGCCACCTGCTCACCGGTCTCGACCCGATGCGCCCGGGTGAACTGCTCACCTGGGTCCGGGTCCCGCTGCTGAACGCCCCGCAGGTCTTCCTCAAGGCCACCGGACGCAGCGGCCCGTCCCGGGCCACCGCCTCCGTCGCGCTCGTGCTGGACCCGGCCCGTCGCGCCGTGCGCTGCGCGGTCGGCGCCGTCGCACCGGTGCCGCTGCGGCCGCTGGAGGCCGAGGCCTGGGTGGCCGGCTGCATCGACTGGGACGCCCGGGGCGAGGAGGGCGTGCCGGCCATCGACCCGGCGGCCTCGGCCGCCTTCGGCGAGTACGTGGCGACCGCCTGCGTACCGGACGGCTACGGCGCCGACGCGGCGTCCGGACTCGCCGTGGAGGGGCCGACGGCGGTGGCGCTGCGGCTGCGGCGTACCGTGGCGGTGCTGGCCCGCCGGGCACTGGGAAGGGCGCTGAAGTGACGGCTGACGTGACGGCTGATGTGGCGGTTGACATGACGAACCACCCGGTCCACCCGGTCGACGAGCGCCCCTGCGCGTCCTACACGCTGCGCGTCAACGGCTTCGAACGTCCCGTCACGGACGCCTGGATCGGCGAGAGCCTGCTCTACGTGCTGCGCGAGCGGCTCGGCCTGGCCGGCGCCAAGAACGGGTGCGAGCAGGGCGAGTGCGGTGCCTGCTCGGTGCAGGTGGACGGCCAGCTGGTGGCCGGCTGCCTGGTGCCGGCGGCGCTGGCCGCGGACAGCGAGATCAGCACGGTGGAGGGCCTGTCGGCCGGCGGCGCGGCCAGCGACGTGCAGCAGGCGCTCGCCGACTCGGGCGCCGTGCAGTGCGGCTACTGCACGCCCGGCATGGCGATGGCGGTGCACGACCTGCTCCAGCGCAACCACCGGCCCAGCGAGGTCGAGGCGCGCCAGGCGCTCTGCGGCAACCTCTGCCGCTGCACGGGCTACCGCAGTGCGCTGGCGGCCGTCCAGACGGTGGCGGACGCGCGCTCGGCGGCGCTGCTGGAGGCCGAGGAGGCGGCGGCCGAGGTCGCCGCTTCGGCTGAGCCTGCTGAGCCCGCAGAGCCGGTACAGGTGCAGGCGGAATCCGAGGTTCCGGATCTGCCGGTGTACCAGGACGCCTGGACCGAGACGGCCGCGGCCGGCGAGGTCCCGGTCTTCGGGAACGACGACAGCGGCTGGATCGTCGCCCAGCCCTTCGAGGCGCCGCCGGTCTACGACGCACCGCAGGCCTACGCGGCCTCGCAGGACTTCGAGGCCGCGCAGCCCTTCGAGGACGTGCCGCCCTTCGAGGGCACGCCGATGCCCGGTCCCGACCAGTCGGCCGGCGGCTACCAGCCGCTGCCGACGGCGGCCGGCACCGGCGTCGGCGTCGGGGTGGTCCCGCCGCAGGGCTATCCGGGGTACGACCCGACGGCGTACGGCCCCGGAACGGTGTACGCCGCCGGCGCGACCTACGAGCCCACCCCCGCTCACGGCACCAGTGCGCCGGGCGCGCCGTTCGAGGGCACCCCGGCGCACGGGACGCCGTACGAGCCGACCCCCGCACACGGCACGCCGTACGGGACGCCGGCGCACGGCACCCCCGCCCAGGGGACCGGGTACCCGGGTTACCCCGACCAGCAGTACGCCGGAGCCCCCTACGAGGGCGCCGGCTACGAGGGCACTCCGTACGACCGCACGTCCTACGACGGCGTCGGGTACGACGGGACCGTCTACGAACCCGCGCCCGCCGCGCCCTACGACGCGGCCTCCGCGCACGGCCTCCGCCTCCCCGAGGACGACCACGCATGACCTCCCCGACCGACACCGCCCTCGCTCCGCCGGACGCCCCCGCGGACTCCGCCTCAGCCTCCGCCTCAGCCGAGGGTGAGGAGGGCGCGGCCCAGCCGTTCGGCCTGGGCAGCTCCCCGCTGCGCACCGACGCGCTCCCCAAGGCACTCGGCATCTACCCGTTCGCCGCCGACCTCTGGGCCGAGGGCCTGCTCTGGGGCGCGGTGCTGCGCTCGCCGCACCCGCACGCCAGGATCGTCGCGATCGACACCGCAGCCGCCCTCGCCATCCCCGGCGTGCACGCCGTGGTGACCGCCGCCGACCTGCCGAACCCCGGCGAGGGCGACGCGGGCGCGCCGGGCCCGGGCACCGACCGGCCGGTCCTCGCCGCCGGAGTGGTCCGCCACCACGGCGAGCCGATCGCCGCGGTCGCCGCCGACCACCCCGACACCGCCCGGCTGGCCGCCGCCTCGATCGTGGTCGAGTACGAGCTGATGGAGGCGCTCACCGACCCCGAGCAGGCCTTCAACGCGCCCCCGCTGCACCCGGACGGCAACCTCTTCCGCCACCTCCCGCTGCGCAGCGGCGACCCGGAGGTGGTCGGCGAGGTGATCGTCGAGGGCCTCTACCAGGTCGGCCGCCAGGACCCGGCCCCGATCGGCGCCGAGGCCGGGCTCGCGGTGCCGCGCCCGGACGGCGGCGTCGAGCTGCACCTGTCCTCCACCGACCCGCACGGCGACCGCGAACGCACCGCCGCCTGCCTCGGCCTGGAGCGGGACCGGGTCCGCCTGGTGGTCACCGGCGTGCCCGGCGCCACCGCGGACCGCGAGGACCTCTCCTTCCAGGTCACCCTGGCGCTGCTCGCGCTGCGCACCGGCCGCCCGGTGAAGATGACCCTCACCCGCGAGGAGTCCTTCCAGGCCCACGCCACCCGCCACCCCGCCCTGCTGCGCTACCGCCACCATGCCGACGCCCAGGGCAAGTTGGTCAAGGTGGAGGCGCAGATCCTGCTGGACGGCGGCGCCTACGCCGACGTCTCGTCCGAGGCGCTGGCGGCCGCGACGGCGTTCTCGGTCGGCCCGTACATCTGCCCGAACGTCTTTGTCGACGCCTGGGCGGTGCGCACCAACAACCCGCCCGCCGGGCGGATGCGCGGCGAGGGCGCCCTGCAGACCTGCTTCGCCTACGAGTCGCAGCTCGACCAGCTGGCCGCCCGGATCGGCGTCGAGCCGCTGGAGATCCGCCGCCGCAACGTGCTCGCCACCGGCGACGCGATGCCCACCGGACAGGCCGTCACCTGCCCGGCGCCGGTCGCCGCGCTGCTCGACGCCGTCGCCGCCTCCCCGCTGCCCGCCCTCCCGGTGGACGAGCCCGACACCGACTGGCTGCTGCCCGGCGGCCCCGGCGGAGCGGGCGACCCGGCCGCGGTGCGGCGCGGCATCGGCTACGCGGTGGGCATGGTGCACATGCTCGGCGCCGAGGGCGAGGACGAGGTCTCCACCGCGACCGTCCGGGTCAGCGGCGACCACGCCACGGTGATCTGCGCGGCCGTCGACTCCGGCCAGGGCTTCGCCACCCTGGCCCGGCAGATCGTGCAGTCGGTGCTCGGCGTGTCCGAGGTGTACGTCGCGCCGGTCGACAGCGACCAGACGATCGCCGGCCCCTCGGCCCGCGGCCGGCACACCTGGGTCTCCGGCGGCGCCGTCGAGCGGGCCGCGCTGATGGTCCGCCACCAGCTGCTGCAACCGATCGCCGCCAACTTCGGGATGTCCGTCGAACTGCTCTCGATCGCCGACGGCAAGATCACCTCCTACGACGGCGTGCTCGGCATGCCGGTCACCGAGGCGCTGGAGGGCAAGGAGCTCTGGGCCACCGCCCAGTGCCGTCCGCACCCGACCGAGCCCCTGGACGAGGCCGGGCAGGGCGACGCCTTCGTCTCGATCGCGTTCTGCGCGATGCGCGCGGTGGTCGATGTGGACATCGAGCTCGGGGCCGTCCGGGTGGTCGACGTGACGGTGGCCCAGGACGTCGGCCGGGCGCTGAACCCCGGCCAGATCGAGGACCGGATCGAGGCCGGCGTGGCCCAGGGCGTCGGCCTGGCCCTGCTGGAGGACCTGCGCACCTCCGGCGGCCTGCTCGTCAACCCGTCCCTCACCGGCTACCGGCTGCCCACCGCCCTGGACACTCCCGAGGTGCGGATCGCCGCCCTGCTGGAGGAGCGCGACGTGGTCGCCACCTTTGGTGCCAAGGCGGTCAGCGCCGTCCCCGCCGTGGTGGCCCCCGCCGCCATCGCCGCCGCCGTCCGCGCCGCCACCGGCCTCCCGGTCGGCCGCCTCCCCATCCAACCGGAGGACGCCGTGGTGGCGTGAGTACCGAGTTTCAGTGGCGCGGGAAGTCGGCAGCACCGACTTCCCGCGCTTTTTGTGTCCGGCTCAATTTCGCTGTACAGAAATGCGGAATTACCGGGCGGCGAATTGCTGCCGACCGGTCGTTCCGCTGCATTGTTCGTGGAGGCCATGGCGGGGATCGAACCCGCGTAAACCGCTTTGCAGGCGGTTCCCTGAACCACTCGGGCACACGGCCGTGATGAGTGCTCTGCTGAGCGCTCGGTCAGACGTTGCGACAGGCGGGACAACACGCCTGGGAGTGGCGACAGGAGAGGGCGGTGGCGGTGAGGCGAATGGTGTCGGTCATGGCCGGGCTCCTCTCTGCTTCGGGATTCTCTGCGCTGCTTTCGTGATTTATCTTAGGCGATACGGTCCGGTGGTCGTCAATAGCCGAGTGTTAATGGCGTATGAAGTCCTAGGCCCAGCGGATGAGTGATCATGGTCCTGCAGGTCAGGAGTCAACTGCGGCAATGGCACTTACCATGTTGGCTATGACCACAGCCTCCGCCACCTCGGTCGACCCGGCCCGTCCTGTCCCGTCCGACGCGGACGACGGCGGCGGGGTGCTCGGGCCGCGGCATCGGGCGCTGACGCTGGGGATCGTGTCGGTGGTGCTGCTGCTCGCCTTCGAGGCGACCGCCGTGAACACCGCGATGCCGGTGGCGGCGCGCCAGCTGCACGGGTTGGGGCTGTACGCCTTCGCGTTCTCCGGGTACTTCACCAGCACGCTCTTCGCGATGGTGCTGTCGGGGGAGTGGTGCGACCGGCGCGGGCCGATGCTGCCGCTCTTCGCGGGGATCGGCATCTTCGGCGCCGGGCTGGTGGTGGCCGGGACGGCGGCGGGGATGTGGATATTCGTCGGCGGCCGGGCGGTCCAGGGGCTGGGCGGCGGGCTGGTGATCGTCGCGCTCTACGTGGTGGTCGGCCGGGCGTTCCCGGAGCGGCTGCGACCGGCGGTCTTCGCGGCCTTCTCGTCGGCCTGGGTGCTGCCGTCGATCATCGGGCCGGTGGTCTCCGGTGCGGTCACCCAGCACCTGGGCTGGCGCTGGGTCTTCCTCTCCGTCCCGGCGCTGGTGGTGCTGCCGCTGGCCGTGATGGGACCGGCGCTGCGGCGCTCGGAGCGGGAGCAGGCGGCCGCCGCGCCGCAGGCCGGTCCGCGCGGGGCGCTGGACCGCCGCCGGATCGGGCTCGCCGCGATGGCCGCGTTCGGTGCCGGCCTGCTCCAGTACGCCGGCCAGCGAATGGACCTGATCGGCCTGCTCCCGGCGTTCGCGGGCGCCGGGCTGCTGGTCCCCGCCGTCGTCCGGCTGCTGCCGACCGGCACGCTGCGGGCCGCGCGCGGGCTGCCCACGCTCATCCTGCTGCGCGGGGTGGCGGCCGGGGCGTTCTTCGCGGCGGAGGCCTTCATCCCGCTGATGATGGTCACCGTGCGGCACCTCTCGCCGACCCTGGCCGGTCTGACCCTGACCAGCGGCGGGCTCTCCTGGGCGCTGGGCTCCTGGTTGCAGGGCCGCCCCGGCGCCGAACGCCACCGCGAGGGGCTGATCCGATTGGGCTTCGTGCTCACCGCGGTCGCGATCGCGGGGGCCGCGCTGGTGCTGATCCCGGCAGTGCCCACCTGGACGGCCGCGGTGGCCTGGGCGGTCGGCGGCATCGGGATGGGACTGTCCATCGCCAGCATCAGCGTCCTGATGCTGAAGCTCTCGGCCCCCGAGGCGGCCGGCGCCAACTCGGCCTCGTTGCAGATGTCCGACGCGCTGGGCAACGTCCTGCTGGTGGGCCTGGCCGGCGTGCTGTTCTCGGCTCTGGGCGGCGGCGCGGTCGCGGCGGCCGCCGCGGGCCCGTCCGGCAGCGGTGCCCGCGGGGCGTTCGCGGTGATCTTCCTGGTGATGACGGCGGTGGCGCTGCTCGGCGCGCTCCTCGCCGGCCGGGTCCGCCCGCGCACCTGAGGCCGACCGGCACCCAGGTGCGCGCGAGCTCCTCAGGACGTGCGGCGGTGGCGCAGGTGCAGGACGGTGGCGGCGGCCGCCGTGGTGAGCAGGGTCGCGCCGGCCAGCGTCTCGGGGACGTTGGGGCCGGTGCTGCCTCCCAGGCCCGCGTGCGTCGGGCCCTTGGGACCCTCGTCGGCGCCGGCTTCGGGTTTGGCGCCACCCTCGGGCTTGGTGGTGCCGCTCGGGCTGACAGTGAAGCTGGCGGTCAGCTGGGTCTGGGTCTCGGTCACCGACTTGCACTGGACGGAGACCTGGTAGACGCCGGGCCGGGCACTCTCGGGGACGGTGGCGACGGCTCCGACCAGCCCGCGCAGCGAGCCGAGCTGGACCGAGGGGATGTCCTCGCCGTCGTGCTCGCGCGAGGTGAAGCTGGCGACGCCGCCGGAGCTGTCGCAGTTGCCCCCGTCGAGGACCGTGAACTGGCTGCCGGGGGTGACCGCGTCGGGCTGGATGACAACGGGGCTGCCGGCCGAGGCCGAAGCGGAGGTGGCAGCGGCGGTGGCGGCGCCGAGAACGGCGGCCACGGCCAGGACCCCTCCGGCGGCGAAGTGACGAGCGCGCATGGTGGTTCTCCCGGGACGCGGTCACGGGGTCGTCCCCGAGTCGAAGTAGGCGAAACCGCGTCCTGGAATCAAGAGGTAAGCGCTGGCAGCCCTGCCCGCCTGCGGAGTGGGCCGCCGCGACGGCGCCGAAAGGGGCGGCTACCTGGGGTGATGGCCGGTGGCCGCAGGTAGCGCCATTCGGGTCAGCGTGAGCCGAGGAAGCTGGACCAGCCCTCGGCGGGAGCCTGTCCGGGGGCCAGGCTCTGGAGCTTGCGCAGCACGGCGGGGTCCTGCGCCTCCATCCACTGGATGAGCTGGCGGAACGAGACCAGCCGGACCTCGGGCTTCTCGGCGACCGTCTTCAGCACCTCCTCGACGGCGTTCATGTAGATGCCGCCGTTCCACTCCTCGAAGTGGTTGCCGATGATCATCGGTGCCCGGTTGCCGTTGTAGGTGCGGTCGAAACCGGCCAGGTAGGAGTCGCGGGCCTGGGTCTGCCAGGCGGCCCGCATGGCGGGGTTGCCCTTGGTGTTGTCGCCGGACTGGTTGTACATGATGTTGTAGTCCATCGAGAGCACCTGGAAGCTGTGCCCGGGGAACGGGATGGACTGCAGCGGCATGTCCCACAGCGCGCCGCCCTGGATCTTCTGCGGCCACACCTGGAGTCCGCCCGGCCCGCTGCTGTCGTACCTCCACTCGCGCGCCACGGCGGTCGGCAGCAGGCCGCGCTGGCCCTCCAGGCACGGGGTGCGGCTGCCGATCAGCTCCTTGTGGTAGTCGAACGGGAGGGGCGGCAGGTCGGTGAAGCCGGTGTTGGTCTTCCAGTTCGTCACGAAGCTGACGGCCTGGTCGATCTCGCTGTTCCACTCCTCCGGCGTCCACTTCCCGACGCCGTTGGAGCCGCAGAAGTGGCCGTTGAAGTGGGTGCCGATCTCGTGGCCGTCCAGCCAGGCGGCGCCGATCTGGGTCAGCGTGTCCTGGATGTGCTGGTCGCTGAGGTAGCCGATGTCCGAGGCGCCGACCTTGTGGCGCGGGGGGTTGTAGAGGTCCTTCTTCGACTCCGGCAGGACGTAGATCCCGCTGAGGAAGAAGGTCATGCCCGCGTTGTAGTCCTTGGCCAGCTGGCGGAACCGGGAGAACAGCTGGTTGTCCAGCTCGCCGGCGCCGTCCCACGAGAAGACCACGAACTGCGGTGGCCGCTGGCCGAGTTCGAGCGGAACGGCCTGCGGCTGGTTGGGCTGCGGGCCGGTGTCCGAGGTGGAGCCGTCGCCGATCAGGACGGCCGGCGGCTTGGCGGGGACGGCGCTGGCGGCGGCGGACGGTGAGGCGGCCGAGGGCATCGGCACCGGAACGGGCGGGTTCACGGCGTCGGCCTTCGCCAGGCCGGGCGGCATGTTCCCGTAGCGGCTTCCGCAGCCGGCCGCCGCGGTGGCGGCGGTGGCGGCGCCGGCCGCCAGCAGCGTCCGGCGGGAGAGAGCGTCCATGGTCACTCCGTTTCGAGGCTTCGAGGGCCGGAGGCCGATCAACGGCGGGCGGCGGTGGTATTTCTGGCCTTTAGTCGGTTGATAGACCGTTATAGGCTGTTTGTTCCACAGCATGGCATGAGAACGGCTTTGCGACGGAAGGGCGCGGGACGGACGACGCACGCTCCCTCGTCCGGCGCAGTTCAGCGGCGCGTCGGGTCGCGGGTCAGGCTGAGTCATCATCAGATGAGCTGATGGTCGTGGTTCAGCCGCGACGGGAGGAGAGTCCGCAGCCATGTGGCACGCCGTGCAAGACGCGTATCACTCGCGCATCGTCGTCCCGGGCAGAGAGCCGCTCTTCCTTCTGCTGGTGGGCCTGATCAGCTCGTTTCTCTTCATCCGGTTCAGCGTGCGGATGATCCGGCGCGGCACCAGATGGTGGCCGGGCAACGTGACGCCGGGCGGCCTGCACATCCACCACGTCGTCTTCGGCCAGACGCTGATGCTGATCGCCGGGGTCGGCTCGTTCACCGTGCGCGGGGACGGCGGGGACCTGTGGAACGTCCTGGGCCTGGCCTTCGGCATCGGCTGCGGGCTGGTGCTGGACGAGTTCGCCCTGGTGCTGCACCTGGAGGACGTCTACTGGAGCGAGCAGGGGCGCAAGTCGGTGGACGCGGTGATCCTGGCCGTGGCGATCATCGGACTGCTGCTGCTCGGCAATCTGCCGTTCGGCGGCTTCAGTCGGCACTTCACCCCCAGTCAGCTGATCAGCGCCGCGGTCCTGGTGGCGCTGGTGACGGTGAGTCTGCTCAAGGGCAAGCTCTGGACCGGTCTGATCGGCGTGATGATCCCGGTGCTCGCGGTCGTCGGGGCGATCCGGCTCGGACGGCCGCAGAGCCCGTGGGCCCGCTGGCGCTACCGCAGCCGTCCCAAGCGGATGGCCCGGGCGGAGCGCCGCGACGCCCGGGTGCACCAGCGGCTGGACCGGGCGAAGGTCGCGATCTACAACCTGTTGGCCGGTACCCCGCTGGTACCGGCTCCGCTCCCGGCCCCGGAGGTCATCACGGAACAGATCGAAACGGTGCCAGTGCCTGTTCTGGCGCCGACCGCGCCCCCGCCCCAGGCACCGGCCAGGGCCGTGCCGGCGCCCGCCCCCGGGCCGCGCAAGCCGCTGTCCCGCTGGCAGGCCCGGTGCGCGGCCTTCGCCGAGTGGTACATCCGGATCGCCGCGCTGCTCAACCTGCTGGCGGGCGTGATCACCCCGTTCCGCGAGCGGGTGCACCGGGCCAACAGCGGCGACTTCTTCACCCCCGTGCTGGTGACCGCGGGCTTCACGGCGGCGCTGTTCGCCGCCCTGCTCGCGGTGATGCTGCGCCGGCGCAAGCGGGCTGCCTGGATCGTCGCCACCACCGTGGTGGCCGTCTACGCGGCGATCTTCCTGCTCGCGCTGGCCGTCCTGCCGGAGGACCGCGCGCACCCGTTCAACTGGGTATCGGCGGTGCTCACCGCTCTGCTGCTGGTCGCCCTGGTGTCCAGCCGCCGGGCCTTCCACGCCCGCGGCGCGCGCGGCAACGCGGTGCTCGGGCTGTGGACGCTGGTGGTCGGGGCGATCACCGTGATCGGGCTCGGCACCCTCCTGGTGCACGCCGGCGACACCGATCCGCAGGCCAGTTGGGGCGCCTGCCTGAAGTACACCGTGCTGCGGCTGTTCACCCTCTCCGGCATCGGCGACGTGACCCCGACCGTGCGGGTCACCCGGCTGGCGGACCTGACGATCAACGTGCTGGGCGCGGCGCTCTTCCTGCTGGTGCTGCGGGTCTTCTTCCGCTCCCCGATCGGCCGGCTCAACATGGACGAGGAGGACGAGCAGCGGCTGCGCGCTCTGCTGGAGCGCCACGGCGCCCGGGACTCGCTCGGCTACTTCGCGCTGCGCCGCGACAAGTCGGTCTGCTGGTCGCCGTCCGGCAAGGCGGCGGTGCTCTACCGGGTGGTCAACGGCGTGGCGCTGGCCTCCGGCGATCCGATCGGCGATCCGGAGGCCTGGCCGCAGGCGATCGAGGTCTGGCGCGAGACCGCCCGGACGAACGCCTGGGTGCCCGCGGTCACCGGCGCCGGCGAGCAGGCCGGCACGGTCTACGAGCGGGCCGGCCTGCGGGCCCTGGAGTTCGGCGACGAGGCGATCGTCGAGGTGGACGACTTCAGCCTGGAGGGCCGCTCGATGCGCACCCTGCGCCAGGCACACAACCGGGTCCGCAAGGCCGGCTACCGGGCGGTGCTCCGCCGCCACCGGGACATCCCGGAGAACGAGCTCACCGAACTCGTCCGGCTCGCCGACGCCTGGCGGCACGGCCGCACCGAGCGCGGCTTCTCGATGGCGCTCGGCCGGCTCGGCGACCCGACCGACGGCGACTGCCTGATGATCGAGTGCCGGGACGACAACGACCGCACCTGCGCGCTGCTCAGCTTCGTCCCGTGGGGCGCGCACGGGCTCTCGCTGGACCTGATGCGCCGTGACCGGGAGTCGGACAACGGGCTGGTGGAGTTCATGATCACCGAGCTGCTGGTCCGCGCGAAGGCCGGCGAGCAGCCGGTCACCCGGATCTCGCTCAACTTCGCGATGTTCCGCTACGTCTTCGAGCAGGGCGGCAAGCTCGGCGCCGGTCCGGTGCTGCGGCTCTGGCGCCAGGTGCTGCGCTTCCTCTCCCGCTGGTGGCAGCTGGAGTCGCTGTACCGGGCCAACGCCAAGTACCAGCCCGCCTGGGAGCCGCGCTTCCTGCTCTACGAGAAGTCCTCCGAGCTGCCCACCATCGCCATCGCCAACGGCATGGCCGAGGGCTTCCTGGTCCGCCCGCGGCTGCCCAGCGTGCGCTCGCTGCGCCGCTCCGGCGCTCACCCGGACGGCGGCGCTGCCGATGCGGCGGGCTCCCGGCCCCGCTTGGCTGGAGGCACTGGTACCGACCGGCAATGAGGGGAGTCGGGGTGGGCGGGCGCAGGAGTCCCTGGTCGGGGGCGATAGCACTGGGCGCGACGATGGTCGTCGGCGCCTGGCTGGTCCAGGACGGCAGCGGCCCCGGCCTGCCCCCCTCCCCGAGCGCGGCCGAGGCGCCGGCCGCGGGCCCCGCCCGGGCCGCGCTGAGCGGCACCCCGCTGGCGGCCTCCGCGCCGACCCGGATCGGCATCCCGTCGATCGGCGTGGACGCCCCGGTGGCCGGCCTCGGCCTGGATCCCGACGGGCACCTCGCCACCCCGTCCGACCAGGACCGCAACCTCGCCGGCTGGTACCGCGCCGGTGTGACGCCGGGTCAGAGCGGCACCGCGCTGATGGTCGGGCACGTGGACACCGCCGCCGGCCCCGCGGTCTTCTACGGCCTGGGCTCGCTGCACCGCGGCGACCGGATCGACGTCTCCCGGCGGGACGGCGGTACCGCCTACTTCGTCGTCGACGCCCTTGAGGTCTACGCCAAGACCGCCTTCCCCGACCGGCAGGTCTACGGCCGCGCCGCCGACCCCCAGCTGCGGCTGATCACCTGCGGCGGCGCGTTCGCCAAGGGCCGCGGCTACCAGGGCAACCTGGTGGTCTACGCCCACCTGGTCGGCAGTCGGCGGCCCGGGTGGGGCCGGCCGTAAACGTGGTACCAGAATGACCCCAGAAGTCGTACCGTTTCGGTATGGCGATGAATCTGCGACTCAGCGACGAGCTACAGGAAGCCCTCCGGGCCCGGGCCGAGGAGGAGGGGCGGAGCATGCACGCGGTGGCCCTGCTGGCCATCGAGCGTTACCTGGACGAGGGCTCGGACCGCGAGGCGGTGCGCAAGCTCGGCGCCAAGTACGCGACGCGCCACGCCGAGCTGCTGCGCAGGCTGGGCGAGTGAAGTACCTGACAGTCCGCGAGGTGCTGGACCTCGCGGAGTTCGCCTGCCAGGGGCAGCCGGTCGCGGTCCGCGATCTCGGGCTGCTCGACTCCGCGGTGCATCGTCCGCAGTCCCAGATGTTCGGGATCGAGGCGTACGCAGGGCTCTGGGACAAGGCCGCCGCGCTGCTGCACTCGCTGCTGATCAACCACCCCTTCGTGGACGGCAACAAGCGCACGGCCTGGATGAGCACGGTGGTCTTCCTCGACCTCAACGGCTCCGACATGGAGGAGGTGGACCAGGAGGTCGCCTACCGCCTCGTGGTCGAGGTCGCGGCCGGCGAGACCTTCGAGGTCAGCGACATCGCGCGGCGACTTCGTGACCTTCACGACCACCGTTAGGCGGCTGTGTCGGGGGCGTTCGCTCGGCTCGGCCCGGTAGGCTAGGCGGGTTGTCCGATCGCCGTCCGACTGCGGGACGGGCCAGCCCTACGGCCCTGACCTGCGACGATCCCCCTCGGAGACCGTGAGTACTGCCCCCGCCTCTGCTGCCATGTCGCCGTTGTTCTCCGACGCCGCCGATCCGCACGCCCCGGTCCGCCCGGCCGCCGGCGCGGCCGGGTCGCACCATCTGTCGCCGGCCTTCCCCGGGCGTGCGCCGTGGGGTACCGCGGGCAAGCTGCGGGCCTGGCAGCAGGGCGCGCTGGACCGGTACATCGAGAAGCAGCCCCGGGACTTCCTGGCGGTCGCGACGCCCGGCGCAGGCAAGACCACCTTCGCGCTCACCCTGGCCTCGTACCTGCTGCACAACCACCTGGTCCAGCAGATCACCGTCGTCGCGCCGACCGAGCACCTCAAGAAGCAGTGGGCGGAGGCGGCGGCCCGGATAGGCATCAAGCTGGACCCGGCCTACTCCTCGGGCCCGCTCTCCCGGGAGTACCACGGCATCGTGGTCACCTATGCGGGCATCGGCGTCAACCCGATGCTGCACCGCAACCGGACCGAGGCGCGCAAGACCCTGGTCGTGCTGGACGAGATCCACCACGCCGGCGACTCCAAGTCCTGGGGCGAGGCCTGCTTCGAGGCCTTCGAGCCGGCCGCCCGCCGGCTGGCGCTGACCGGGACGCCGTTCCGCTCGGACACCAACCCGATCCCGTTCGTGCAGTACGCCGAGGACACCGACGGCCTGCGCAAGTCGGTCGCCGACTACACCTACGGCTACGGCCACGCGCTCGCCGACCACGTGGTGCGCCCGGTGATCTTCCTCTCCTACAGCGGCAACATGCGCTGGCGTACCAAGTCCGGCGACGAGCTGGAGGCCCGGCTCGGCGAGCCGATGACCAAGGACCTGATCGCGCAGGCCTGGCGCACCGCGCTGGCTCCGCAGGGCGAGTGGATCCCGAACGTGCTGCGCGCCGCCGACCGGCGGCTCACCGAGGTCCGCAAGGCCATCCCGGACGCTGGCGGCCTGGTGATCGCCACCGACCAGAACGCGGCCCGGGCCTACGCCAAGATGATCCGCGAGATCACCGGCGAGGGCGCCACCATCGTGCTGTCCGACGAGGTCGAGGCGTCCCAGCGGATCTCCGACTTCGCGGACGGCGACTCCCGCTGGATGGTCGCGGTCCGGATGGTGTCCGAGGGCGTCGACGTGCCGCGCCTGGCCGTCGGGGTGTACGCCACCTCGATCTCCACCCCGCTCTTCTTCGCCCAGGCCGTCGGCCGTTTCGTGCGAGCCCGCAAGCGCGGCGAGACGGCCTCCGTCTTCCTGCCCTCGGTGCCGACGCTGCTCGGCTTCGCCAACGAGATGGAGTTGCAGCGCGACCACGTGCTCGACCGCCCGAAGAAGGAGGGCGACGGCCTCTTCGACGAGGAGGACCGGCTGCTCGCCGAGGCCGAGCGGGCCGACGACGGCCCGGACGGCGCCGGTGGCGACGAGTTCAGTTACGAGGCGATCGGCTCGGACGCGGTCTTCGACCGGGTGCTCTACAACGCCATGGAATTCGGCATGCAGGCGCACCCGGGCAGCGACGAGGAGGAGGAGTACCTCGGCATCCCCGGTCTACTGGAGCCGGACCAGGTGCAGATGCTGCTGCAGAAGCGCCAGCACCGGCAGATCCAGCGGAGCAAGGCCAAGCCGGCCGAGGAGGCCGACCTGCTCGAACTCCCGGCCGAACAGCGCCCGGTGGTCACCCATCAGGAGCTGCGCGAGCTGCGCAAGGAGCTCAACGGCCTGGTCGCCGCCTGGCACCACCGGACGAACCAGCCGCACGGCACGATCCACAACGAGCTGCGCCGGGTCTGCGGCGGGCCGCTCACCGCGCAGGCGACGGTCAACCAGCTGAAGGCCCGGATCGCCAAGGTCAAGGAGTGGGCCCGCTAGAGCGGGCCCGGGGGTAGCAGGAGGTCGAGTTCGCGCTCCAGGGCGCCCGGTGCGAACTCGGCGCCGACCGGCACCAGGATGAGGGTGCGCAGCAGCAGTGCCTCCAGGGCGGCGGCCGGGGCGTGCAGTCGGGCGGTGCCGGACGGGGTCCGCAGGACGATCACCAACTCCCCGTCGTCCGCCGGGCGTACGTGCACGTCGCCGAGGCCGCTGGGCCGGTCGAGTCCCTCCAGCAGCAGGTCGCGGGAGACCGCCCAGCTGATCGGCACCTCCCCGGCAGCCTCGAAGACCAGCGAGACCACCAGGGGGTCGCTGTCGTCGTATCGGACCCCGACGTCGAGGCGGTGGCGTACGCCGGGAATCTCGGTTTCGAGGTCCATGGGCAGGGTGGTGCGCAGTTGCCCTCCGGTCCCGTCCCGGTCCCCGAAGAGGTGGAAGTGGTGCACAGGCCCCCCGTGCTGATCGCTTTCAGTGGTGCGGTGACCAGGTTCTCGGCTTGATCAAACGGTTACATCCTACGAATGTGCAGGACTGATTTCCGCCCATAAGGTAGGTCGAAATAGGCGAATCGGCGGTGGACAGCGCCATGCCCCCAGTGCTAGGCGGTCACGTGCGCGGTGCAAGGAGGTCGACTGCGGCTGCGGGCCCGGTCGTCCTGCGGTCGGCGGCGCTGGGCGTGCTGGGGGGCGTCGGGCTCTGGCGGCTGCTGGCGGCGCGCGGCGCCGTGCTGGAGGCCCGACGGGCGGCCCGGGAACGGTTGCTGACGCTTCGTCAGGGATCCGAGGAGTGGGCGGCGGCGGAGCGCGAGGCGGGCCGGCTGGAGGAGCGCGAGCGGATCGGGCGCGAGGTGCACGACGGACTGGCCCAGAACCTGGCCGCCGCCGCGATGCTGCTGCGGGCCGCCGGCCGGGCCGAGGACGCCGGGCCGCGGCAGGCGGAGCGTCTGGAGGTCGCCTACGACACCCTGCTGCTCGGCCTGGACCAGGCCCACGACCTGACCCGCGGGGTCGCCTTCGCCCAGCTGTCCAACGGCGGTCTGGTCGCAGCGGCCGGACGGTACGTGACGCTCGCCAACCGGGCCCTGGCCTGCCTGGCCGAGTTCGGCGCGGCCTGCGAGGCGGACGGCCGGCCCCCGCAGGTGCGGCTGCGGACCAGCGGGGCGCACCGCGCGCTGCCGCTGCCGACCGAGAGCGCGGTGCTGCGGGTGATCGGCGAGGCCGTGAGCAACGCCGTGCGGCACGCACGGGCGGGCAGCGTCACGGTGGACCTCGACTACCGGGCCGACCACCTGGCGGCCGCGGTCCGGGACGACGGGACGGGACTCGCGGCGGGGGCCGAGACCTGGCCGGCGGCCCGTCCGGCCGACCCGGGTGGGCTCGGCCTGGCCGGTGCCGCCCGGCTGATCCGGCAGGCGGGCGGCAGCCTGCGCGTGGAGTCGGTACCCGGTCGGGGCGTCGCCGTGCTGGCCGAGGTGCCCTACCCGGCCGGATCGGGGCCGGGTCGGGAACCGGTGGCATACTGAGCGTCCCTCGACTCGGGCTGCTTCCGACGGCCCGTGAGAGGTGCTGCCGAGGGCACGGCCCAGGCGCGAGTCACGGGGAGACGCAATGGCGGAGCCGGGCGGGCCGACCCCGGTCATGGTGGTGGACGACCATCCGGCGATCCGGCTGGGCGTCCGGGCGATGCTGGAGGACTGCGCGGACCTGGCCGTGGTGGCAGAGGCGGCGGACGAGACCCAGGCGCTGCGGCTGATGCGCGAGCGGCCCGGACCCGGTCGGCCCGAGGTGGTGCTGCTGGACCTCGACCTGGGGACGGGGGTCTTCCAGGGGGTGGCGCTGCTGCGCACGCTGCTCGCGCTGCCCGACCCGCCGGCCGTCCTGGTGCTCAGCGCGTACGGCTCGGACCAGGACGTCCTCAGCGCGATCGACGCCGGCGCGGCGGGCTACCTCGGCAAGGAGGCGGCGTCGCAGGACCTGGTGGCGGCCGTCCGGACGGTGGCGCAGGGCGGCTCGGTGCTCAGCCCGGCGGCGGTCGGCCGGTTGATGCGGCGGATGCGCGGCGGCTCGCCCAGCCTCTCCAGAAGGGAGATCGAAGTGCTGCAACTGCTCGCCGACGGCCTGTCGAATCGTCAGATATCCGCGCGGCTCTTCATCAGTGAGGCGACCGCGAAGAGCCATCTGACCAATATCTACGGAAAACTGGGAGTGGAGAGCCGCGGCGCGGCGGTGGCCTCCGCACTGCGGGCGGGACTGCTGCGGATGGGGTGAGTTCCGGACCCGGCCCAAGGGGCGTTGTCCGGACTCCGGACCCGAAGGGCCTGCGGGACGGGAAAAGCCCGCGTGAATGGTACTGATTGGCCGGAAAAGTCCGAATCTAAGATATCGATCATGACCGAATTTGGGACAACCACTTCCGTAGCGGCGAAACACTTACTACCTTTCCTCCACGCTCTCTCGTAGGCACAACCTCCGATCCGAGTGCAGATGGGCCGGGTGTGCCGACGATGACGCGGCCGGTCCCCGCGTCCACCACCCCTGCGCGCGACACCATCGTCCCGATCCGGCGAATGCCGGTGCCGGGACCGCCGCGGAAAGGAAAGAGTGTCGTGACCGCTGAGACCTCCCAGACCCTCGACCGTGGAGTACGGGTCCTCAAACTGCTGGCCGACTCCGAACGCGGGCTGACCGTGACCGAGCTGGCCGCCCGGCTCGCCGTCAACCGCACCGTCGTCTACCGCCTGCTGGCCACCCTGGAGCAGCACGGTCTGGTCCGTCGCGACATCGGCGGCCGGGCCCGGGTCGGCCTGGGCGTGCTGCGCCTGGCGCACCGGGTGCACCCGCTGCTGCGCGAGGCCGCGCTGCCCGCGCTGCGCAGCCTGGCCGAGGATCTCGGCGCGACCGCCCACCTCACCCTGGTGGACGGCAGCGAGGCGCTCGCGGTGGCCGTCGTGGAGCCCAGCTGGACCGACTTCCACGTCGCGTACCGCACCGGCCTGCGCCACCCGCTCGACGAGAGCGCGGCCGGCCGGGCGATCCTGGAGGCCCGCAACTTCCCGCAGCAGCGGCGGCCCGAGAACGGCTTCGTGATCACCCGCGCGGAGGAGCAGTCCGGCGCCAGCGGAGCGGCCGCGGCGCTGGTCGGCCTCAGCGGGATCGAGGGCAGCGTCGGCGTGGTGATGCTCAACGGACTGGTGCCCGAGCGGGTCGGGCCGCGGGTGGTCGAGGCGGCCACCGAGGTCGCGGACGCCCTGCGCTGATCCGGCGGGGGCGGCCGGTGTGTTTGGATGCCCTTGTGTCTGTCGCCCCGAAGCCGCCCGCCGCCCCGAAGCAGCCTGCTGCGCCGAAGCCGCCCGCCGCGTTCACCGCCAAGTACCGCGCGCTCGCCGTGTGCGCCGCCATGGTCGCCGCGCTGCTCGCGGTCGGGGCGTTCGCGCCGCTTCCGTTCACCCTGACCTCGCCCGGCGACACCGCCGACGCGCTCGGCGCCTACCAGGGCCACCAGGTGCTGACGATCACCGGCGCGCCCGTGCGGCAGACCAGCGGCGCGCTGCGGATCACCACCATCACGGCGACCGGCCCCGGCGAGTCGATCAGCCTGGACCAGGCGATCAGGGGCTGGCTCGACCCGAAGGTGGCCGTGCTGCCGCGGGACGCCGTCTATCCGGAGAGCAACGCGACCAAGGCCGAGCAGGTCACCAACCAGCAGATGGTCCAGGCGCAGGACAGCGCGACCACGGTGGCGCTGAACTACCTGCACCTCTCACCCGATCAGGTCAAGGTGACCGTCGACCTGGCGGGTATCGGCGGCCCCAGCGGCGGTCAGATGCTCAGCCTGGCGATCATCGACAAGCTGGCCGGTGACGGCAAGGGCGGCGACCTGACCCACGGCCGCAACATCGCGGGCACCGGCACCATCGACGACAGCGGCAACGTCGGTGCGGTCGGCGGGGTGGCGCTGAAGACCCAGGCGGCGGCCCGGGACGGTGCGACCGTCTTCCTGGTACCGCGGATGGAGTGCGCGGACGCCCAGGTCAACACGCCGAAGGGCCTGCGGCTGATCCCGGTCAACACGCTGAGCGACTCGCTGGCGGCGCTCACCGCGCTGGGCAGCGGCGGCAGCCTTCCAAGCTGCTGACGCCTACGGTCGTTCGGGCCGGTCGGCGCCCTCGGCGGCGGCCTGGGCGACCAGCGGCAGGACCCGGTAGCGGACCGGGTTCTCCAGCGCGATCGCGGTGGAGGCCCGCACGATGCCGTCGAAGCCGACCACCCGGTCGATCACCCGTTGCAGGTCCGCGTTGGAGCGGGCCACGATCCGGCAGAGCATGTCGCCCTGGCCGGTGATGGTGTGCAGCTCCAGAACCTCCGGGACGGAGGCCAGGTGGGCCCGTACGTCGGCGCCCTGCCCCTGCGAGATCTCCAGGGTGGCGAAGGCGGTGACCGGGTAGCCGAGCGCGGCAGGCTCCACCTCGGGGCCGAAGCCGCCGATCACCCCGCGCGCCTGCAGCCGGTCCAGCCTGGCCTGGACGGTGCCGCGGGCCACCTGGAGGCGGCGCGAGCACTCCAGCACCCCGATCCGGGGCTCCTCGGTCAGCAGCGCGATCAGCCGGCCGTCCAGGGGGTCGATCGGGGAGTGCATGCGGAGTCCTCTTCCACTGGGCAATCTGTACAGCCGCCGCCGGAATTGTCCCGCTGAGAGACACAGCTTGACCAGCGGAAAACGGAACAGTTGCGCAACGCTGTGATCGGGGCCACGCTCCCCCCACAACCCCGTGGGGAGGTCCCCACACCGATCCGCGGGGGAGATCAAGCCCCACAACCCTCGGGGCACCTGGTCCCACGCCCTACAGGGAGGCCGTCATGACCGATACCGCCGCTCAGTCCATCCCCGCGCACGCGGGACAGGCAGACCCCTTCCCGGTGAAGGGGATGGACGCCGTCGAGTTCGCGGTCGGCAACGCCAAGCAGGCCGCGCACTACTACTCCACCGCCTTCGGCATGCGCTGCGTGGCCTACTCCGGACCGGAGACCGGCTCGCGCGAGACCGCCAGCTACGTCCTGGAGTCCGGCGGCGCGCGCTTCGTGTTCACGTCCGTGGTCAAGGCGAGCACCGAGCGCGGCCGCTTCCTGGAGCGCCACGTCGCCGAGCACGGCGACGGCGTGGTCGACCTGGCCATCGAGGTCCCGGACGTGTACGCCGCGTACGCCTACGCGATCGAGCACGGCGCCACCTCGCTGTCCGAGCCGTACGAGGCCAAGGACGAGCACGGCACCGTCGTGCTGGCCGCCATCGCGACCTACGGCGAGACCCGGCACACCCTGGTGGACCGCTCCGGCTACGCCGGTCCGTACCTGCCCGGGTACGCCCCCCGCGAGCCGATCGTCGAGCCGGTCAAGAAGCGCAACTTCCAGGCGATCGACCACTGCGTCGGCAACGTCGAGCTCGGCAAGATGAACGAGTGGGTGGCCTTCTACAACCGGGTGATGGGCTTCACCAACATGAAGGAGTTCGTCGGTGACGACATCGCCACCGAGTACTCCGCGCTGATGTCCAAGGTGGTCGCGGACGGGACCCGCAAGGTCAAGTTCCCGCTCAACGAGCCGGCCATCGCCAAGAAGAAGTCGCAGATCGACGAGTACCTGGAGTTCTACGGCGGCCCCGGCGTCCAGCACATCGCGCTGGCCACCAACGACATCGTCCACACGGTCCGTCAGATGCGGGCGGCTGGTGTGGAGTTCCTCGACACCCCCGACAGCTACTACGACACGCTGGGCGAGTGGGTCGGCGACACCCGGGTGCCGATCGAGCAGCTGCGCGAGCTGAAGATCCTGGCCGACCGCGACGAGGACGGCTACCTGCTGCAGATCTTCACCAAGCCGGTGCAGGACCGGCCGACGGTCTTCTTCGAGATGATCGAGCGGCACGGCTCGATGGGCTTCGGCAAGGGCAACTTCAAGGCGCTGTTCGAGGCGATCGAGCGCGAGCAGGAGCGCCGCGGCAACCTCTGACCGCAGCCTGCGTCCGACGCCGAGCAGCCCCGGAGCCCGTCCGCTCCGGGGCTGCTCGGCGTTGCGTGGTCAGCGGACCACGGTCTGGACGTCCGGGGCGTGGCCGTTCCAGGTCACGAAGACCGAGTTGGTGGCGTTGTTGAGGGAGAAGTCGATCCGCATCCACTCGTCGCCGTGCCAGACCTGCATCTGCCAGCCCGCGTCCGGGGTGGCCGAGACCAGCTCGGCGGAGTCCGGGTGGATGTCGAGTGCGACCCGGCCGCCGGGCACCAGGTAGCTGTGCACCGCGCTCGGGGTCGGGTCCGCGCTGTCGCCGCCGTCGGCGCTGTCGTCGTCGTTGCCGTCCTCGCTGCTCTCGGGCGTCGGCGTCGGTGACTGGTGCGTGGGCGCGGGCGGGGGCATGGTGGACGGCGATGGGGATGCGGACGGGGACGGCGCGGCGGCGGGACCGGGGGCCGCGGAGGTGGCCGGCAGCGGCAGCGGCTTCGGCGGCCCGAACGCGTCGTCGGACAGCACGCTGCTGACACCGAGCCAGGACAGCAGCACCGCCACCCCGGTGGCCGCCGCCCAGGCGCCCGTCTGAACCAGTCCGCTTCGCATCGTCCGGCCATCCTGCCGCATCGTGCCAGTGGACTGGACAACTGGTCCGGCCGATGCCGTACCGTGCAGGGCCATGGCAACAGTGCTCGTGGTCGAGGACGACCCGTTCGTACGATCCGCCCTCATCCGGCACCTGTCCGAGTGCGGGCACGCGGTGCGCAGTGTGGGCACCGCGCTGGAGGCGCTGCGCGAGGTCGCGCAGGTCGGCTGCGACCTGGTCATCCTCGACCTCGGGCTGCCCGATCTGGACGGCAGCGAGGCGCTCAAGATGATCCGCGGCCTGACCGACGTCCCGGTGATCATCTCCACCGCCCGGGACGACGAGGCGGAGATCGTCCGGCTGCTCAACGACGGCGCGGACGACTACCTGGTCAAGCCGTTCTCCGGGGAGCACCTGACGGCCCGGATGACCGCCGTGCTGCGCCGGCTCGGCGGCGGCATGGCGCCGACCGCCAAGATCCTGCGGGTCGGCGGCCTGGCGATCGACGCCCAGCGGCGCGAGGCGATGCTGGACGGGCGGCCGCTCGACCTGACCCGCCGCGAGTTCGACCTGCTGGCCTTCCTGGCCTCGCGGCCCGGGGTGGTGGTGCCGCGGCGGGAGATCCTGGCCGAGGTCTGGCGCCAGACCTACGGCGGCGACCAGACCATCGACGTCCACCTCTCCTGGCTGCGCCGCAAGCTCGGCGAGACGGCGTCCAACCCGCGCTACCTCTACACCGTGCGCGGCGTCGGCGTCCGGCTGGAGGCTCCGGTGCCGGCCGGTCCGGAGCAGCGGCCGTGAGATCGCCGGGGGGCGGCGCCGGGGGCGGGGAGCCCCGGCGCGGGGGGCAGTCGCTGCGCTGGGCACTGGTCAAGGCGGCGGTGGCCGGCACCACGATGGTGGCGCTGGCCTTCCTCATCCCGCTGGGCCTGATGGTCCAGAAGACCGCCCGCGACCGCGCCTTCACCGCCGCCGACCGGCAGGCGGCCGCGCTGGGCCCGGCGCTGGCGATCACCACCGACCAGGACGCGCTGTCCCGCGCGATGGCCAGCACGGACGCCGGCGCGCAGGGCCTGATCGCCGTCCACCTGCCGCCGCCGGTCGCCGGCCCGGCCGTCCGGGGGACGACCATCGGCGCGGCGCGGGCGAGCGACGCCGACATCTCCACCGCGAGCGGCGAGGGCCGCTCGATGACCGTGCAGGTCCCCGGCGGGTTCGCGCTGCTCCAGCCGGTGGCCGTGGACACCTCGCGGGTCGCCGTCGTCGAGGTGTACGTCGCCGACGGCGAGTTGACCCGGGGCGTGCGGACCGCCTGGCTGGTGCTCTCGCTGGTGGCCCTGTCGCTGGTCGCCATCGCGGTGCTGGTGGCCGACCGGATGGGCTCGCGGCTGGTCGGCGCGGCCCGCCGACTGGCCGTCGCCGCCCGCTCGTTGGGCGCCGGCGACCTCGCCGTCCGGGTCCCCGTCCAGGGCCCGCAGGTGGACGGCAGCCCCGCCGAACTCCAGGAGGCCGCAGTCGCGTTCAACGCGATGGCGGACCGCGTCGTGCACCTGCTGGCCGCCGAGCGCGAACTGGCCGCCGACCTCTCGCACCGGCTGCGCACCCCGCTCACCGTGCTGCGGCTGAACGCCGCCTCGCTCGGCGACGGGGACGCCGCTGACGCCACCCGGCACGCGGTCTCCCAACTGGAGCGCGAGGTGGACCAGATCATCCGCTCGGCCCGCCGCCCGGCCGAGGACGCCCCGGTGATCACCGTCGGCTGCGACGCCGCCGAGGTGATCCGCGAGCGGGTCGGCTTCTGGTCGGCGCTGGCCGAGGACGAGGGCCGCCGCTGGCGGCTGGCCGGCGCCGAGGCCCCGGCGCCGGTGCCCGTGCAGCGCGGCGACCTGGTGGCCGCCGTCGACGCGCTGCTCGGCAACGTCTTCCGGCACACCGTGATGGGCACCGCGTTCTCGGTGGACGTGCTGGCCACCGAGAACGCGGTGATCGTGCTGGTCGGCGACGCCGGGGCAGGCTTCGACGACCCGGCGGCCGCGCTGCGGCGCGGCGAGGGTGACGGCGGGGACGGCTCCACCGGGCTCGGCCTGGACATCGTCCGCAAGCTCGCCGAGGCCACCGGCGGGGACCTGGCGCTGGGGCGCTCGGCCGGGCTCGGCGGCGCGGAGATCCGGTTGCGACTGGCGCTCGGCGGGCCGTCCGTCGGTCGGCCCGGCCGTCAGCGGCGCCCGGGGCGGCGCAGACAGCGGGGCCGAGGGGATCTTTCTTAAGTAGTCCCTAAGAGACCTCTACCCGTCTCTGAGCGGGGGTTTCCCGGCCTGCGGGAGCGCTAGCGTCGGCGGCGTCGGGGCGGTCAACGCCTGGCGGATCGCTCGTAGTTCACCGCGGAGGTAGCACCCATGACGAACCAGTCCACGCCGCGCCGGGGCCACCGGCGGCGCAGCCGCAAGGGCGCCGTCCTCGGTGCGAGCGCGGTCGCCGCGGCCGTCGTCGCGGGCGGCGTGGTGGCGCTGGCCTCCTCGGCCAGTGCCGCCACGGTCGGCGCCGTCTACAGCAGAACCAGCAGCTGGGACAGCGGCTACACCGGCCAGTACCTGGTCAGCAACACCACCGGCAGCGCGACAGACGACTGGACGCTGGCCTTCGACCTGCCGGCCGGCGCGAAGATCGACTCGCTCTGGAACGCCGGCTTCACGCTCTCCGGGCAGCACGTCACGGTGAAGCCGGAGTCCTGGAGCAAGCACCTCGACCCCGGGAAGAGCGTGGACGTCGGGTTCGTGGTGGAGGGTTCCGGGCCGGCGCAGGCCGAGCCGGGCAACTGCCTGATCGACAACGTCTCCTGCAAGGCCGGCAACGGGCCGACCCCCGTCCCGTCCGGGCGGCCGACCACGGCGCCGCCGTCGCCGGTGCCGGTGCCGTCGTCGGTGCCGACCTCGTCGCCGACGGCTGCGCCTTCGGCGCCCGCCACCAGCGCGAAGCCGAGCGCGCGTCCCTCGGCCACTGCCACGCCGACGTCGTCGCCGACGTCCTCGCCCACGCCGGTGCCGGTACCTGCGTCCGGCGGGGCCGGGTTCGCACCGTATGTCGACACCTCGCTGTACCCGCCGTACGACCTTCTCGCCACCGCGAAGGCGACCGGCGTGAAGAACTTCACGCTCGCCTTCGTCGTCTCCGGCGGCGGCTGCGTGCCGAAGTGGGGCGGCGTCAGCGACCTCACATCCGACCCGGTCGCCTCGCAGATCGGCGCGCTGCGCGCGATCGGCGGCGACGTCCGGGTCTCCTTCGGCGGCGCCAACGGCAGCGAACTCGCCACCGCCTGCGGCTCGTCGGCCGACCTCGCCGCCGCCTACCAGCAGGTCGTCGACGCCTACGGCCTGAGCAGGATCGACTTCGACGTCGAGGGCGGGGCGCTGGCCGACACCGCCGCCAACACCCGTCGCGACCAGGCGATCGCCCAGCTGCAGCAGACCGCCGCGAGCAAGGGCAGGGCCCTCGACGTCTCGTACACGCTCCCCGCGCTGCCCACCGGCCTGACCCAGGACGGCATCAACCTGCTGGCCGACGCGCAGAGCAGCGGCGTGCGGATCGGCGCCGTGAACATCATGGCGATGGACTTCGGCGACGGCGTCGCCCCCAACCCCGGCGGCCGGATGGGCACGTACGCCATCGACGCGGCCACCGCCACCCAGGCGCAGGTCAAGAGCGTGCTGGGCCTGAGCGACGCGGCGGCCTGGTCGAAGGTCGCGGTGACCCCGATGATCGGCGTCAACGACGTCTCCTCCGAGGTCTTCACGGTCGCCGACGCCGGTCAGCTGGCCGCCTTCGCCCAGAGCAAGCACCTGGCCTGGCTGGCGATGTGGTCCGGCACCCGGGACAAGGCCTGCGACGGCGGCGCCAAGTCGTACGCGGACCCCAGCTGCAGCAGCATCGCGCAGCAGCCGCTGGACTTCACCAGGGCCCTGGGGGCCTACACGGGCTGACCCCTGGGACGGAGGGGCCCGGTGTGATCGGTGCGAAACGATCAAGGTCGAGGTTCGGGCCTCTCCGGTATGGTCGATTGTTGGTCGACCGACCGGCGGACGGAGCAGGCAGTGACAGCGGTGCAGCAGGACCCACGGACGGCGGGTGCCGGACCGAGGCCCGTCCCCGCTCCTTCGTCCGCATGGCGGCAGCGGGTGACCGAGCCGGTACGCGCGGTGCGGGAGGCGCCCCGGCGGCCGCTGCTGATCGCCTCGCTGGCAGCGGCAGTGTCGCTGCTCCTCTACGCCGTCGTCCGGCACTTCATCGGCACCTCGATGGTCGACATGATGGTCTACCGGGCCGAGGGCGCCGCCGTCGCCCACGGACGCGACCTCTACGCGCTGCGGGTCACCCAGTGGAACCTTCCCGCGACCTACCCGCCGTTCGCGGCCATGCTCTTCGTGCCGACCACCTGGGCCGCGGTGAGCTTCCTGCGGGTGGCGATCACGGCCGGCAACGTCGCGCTGCTGGGGCTGACCGCGCTGCTGGCCTTCCGGCTGGTCGGCTGGCCGCGCCGGGAGGTCCGCCCGGTGGGCGTCGTACTGGTCGCCGGGCTCGGGGTCTGGCTGGAGCCGGTCTTCACCACGCTGCGGTACGGCCAGATCAACCTGATCCTGATCTGCCTGGTCCTCTGGGACCTGACCCGTTCCGACGGCCACCGGTGGAAGGGCGTCGGCATCGGGATCGCGGCCGGGATGAAGCTCACACCGGGCATCTTCGCCGTCTACCTGCTGATCACCGGCCGGGTCCGGGCCGCCTTCGTGGCGGGCTTCACCTTCCTGGCCACCTTCGCGCTCGGCGGCGCCGTACTGCCCGGCGCCACCTGGGGGTTCTGGACCAAGTACCTGTACGACTCCTCGCGGGTCGGCAAGACCGAGATCGTCGACAACCAGTCGCTGCGCGGGGTCGCCGCCCGCTTCCTGCACCACGCCAACCCCGGGACGGCCGCCACCCTCGCCGCCGCCGTCGTCGCCGTGAGCGGCCTGGCGATCGCCGCCTGGGCCTACCGCAGCGGACGCTGCCTGCCGCGCGCCGAGGCGTGGGGCGTCTGCTGCGCCGCGATCACCGCGCTGCTGATCTCGCCGATCAGCTGGACCCACCACTGGGTGTGGTGCGTACCGGTGCTGGTGCTGCTCGCGGCCGAGGCCGCGCACGAGCGGTCCCGGCCGGCCGCGGTGCGGCGGGTGCGCTGGCGGGTGATCCTCGGCGCGACGACGCTGGCGTTCTGCTCGTTCTCGATGTGGCTCGTGCCGCACAAGGGGATCACCAACCTGCAGATGGGCCTGCTCAAGCAGATCCCGGCCGGGATGTACCCGTGGGTCGGGCTGTGCTTCCTGCTGCTGACCGCGCTGCGCGTGCGGGCGCGGCGGCGGGCCGCGGGCGAGCCGCTGGGACGCCTGCCGCGGCAGCGCGAGCTGGCCGCCGCGGTCGGTGGCGGACGTCAGCGCACCCCCGCGGCGCGCTGACACCCCCTCCTGGCCCCGGGCGGTTCCGTCGTTCCGTCACGCCAGCAGCTCGGCGAGCGAGCTGTCCAGATCCAGCACGGCCAGCTCGCTGCCCGGCGGCACCAGGCGGTGCGCGCGCTCCAGCCAGGCGGCGACCGCCGGGAGCGGCGCCTCCAACAGCGCGTCCCCGGCCGGGGAGGTCAGGGCGAGGCAGAGCACACTGCGCCGTCCGGCCCGGGTCGGCCAGATCCGCACGTCGCCCTGACCGCACGGGCGGAACGTCCCCTCGACCAGCAGCTCGCGGGAGAACACCCAGGTCACCGGGGTTCCGGTGTCGAGGTGGAAGGTGATGTGGACGGCGTACGGGTCGTGGCTCCCGTAGGAGAGCCGGGCCGGGACGGGCACGCTGCGCTCGGGGGAGAGCACCAGGTTCAGTTCGAGCTCGTGCTCGACCACGCTCAGCCGGCGGTCCATGATCGGTTCCTCTCTGTCCTTCTGGGGCCTTCCGAAGGCCTTGTCACCATGGAGAGCGCGGCGAGGGGTGGTTCTTACACACTTTCTCGGTGCCAATCTGCGGGGGCTTGGCGCAGGCTCCGGCCATAGCGTGCGCGGCGGTCGGCCGTCCCGTTAATCGACAACTTCCGCGCGCGCAGGTTTGGAGGCACTACCCTTTGTGACTGTCCGGCGACGTGGCGTGTGTCCCGCCGACCGTGCACAGGAGAGTAGATCTGAATGTCGGACCAGCCCTCGGTTGCCAGCGTGGACACGGCCGTCGTCCCCTCGCCCGGCTACTATCCGGACCCGTCCGTCCCGGGGTTCGTGCGCTACTGGAACGGCGGCGCCTGGGTGCCCGGGACCAGCAGGCCGGCGCCCGCCGCCGGCGAGGTGCTGGAGGTGCCGCGGTTCGCGGTGCGGCCCAACCCGCGGCCGAACGCCCGGTACATCCCGCCGCCGGTGGTGGTGCTGCCGGCGCAGGAGGCGGCGGAGACGGTGGAGACCGGGCCGGTGTTCTTGGACGAGACGGCGGCCGGGGCTGCGTTCACCATCGCGCCGGAGCTGGCGGACGGGTCCGCCTGGCGGGCGGATCCGCAGGCGCAGCGTGGGCTGATGGAGACGGGGACGGCGCCGCGCTGGGTGTCATGGGGCGTGGTGGAGGCGCCGGGGGCGGAGGTGGAGGTGGAGGTTCGTTCGGAGCGTGCGGAGGTGGAGGTCGCGGTCGCGGTCGCTCCGGTCGTCGTGCCTGCGGTTGTGCCTGCGCCTGTTGAGCCGGTGCCGGTGCCGGTGCCGGTGCGTGTGCCTGCGGTTGTGTCTGCGGTTGTGTCTGAGAAGTCGGCCAGGCCGACTTCTCAGACCGTGCAGCGCAACCGCCAGGCGGCGCCGAGGCCGGTGAAGCCGGTGAGACCGGCCGGCCTCGGGCGGCGGGCGGCCGCGCGTCTGCTCGACGGCCTCGTCCTCGCCGCCGTCGCCGCGGCGACCGCGCTGCCGTTCGTCGCCGACACCGAGGCGCACGTGCAGGTCAGGGTCGCGCAGGCGCGGGCCGCCAGTCAGCTGACGGGCCGGGAGGTCCAGGTGTGGCTGCTCGACGGCGTGGTCCTCGGGCGGCTCGGACTGCTCCTCGGGGTGTTGCTGCTGGTCGGCTTCCTCGGGGAGGTGCTCCCCACCGCCCGGACCGGTCGGACCCTGGGCAAGCGGCTGCTCGGCCTACGCGTCGTCAGGACGGACGCCCGCCGGCCGCCGACGCTGGGCCGCTCGCTGGGCCGCTGGCTGGTCGGGCAGCTCTCCGTCCTCACCCTGGTGGGCCTCCTCGCCGTGCTGGTCGATCGTCAGGGCAGGCGCGGCTGGCACGACCGGGTGGCAGGCACGAAGGTGGTCGAGGGCTGAGCGCCCGGACGGAGTGACGGGCATGGACAGAACGGGCTAAATATCCGTACTTCGTAGTATTTGCGGTGATCTACTCTCTGCATGAGTACTTACGACCCCTCGAACCCCGAGCCGGAGGGGGACGGCAAGCCCTCCTTCGACAAGAAGCCGCCGCAGCCGGGATCGCAGGCCAACGGGACGCCCGCGTCCGGTTCGCCGTACGACGCCGTGCCGCCCCCGTCCGCCGAGCCGTTCGGCGGCGGTGCGCCCTACGGCGTACGTCCCGGCGGTCCGTACGACTCCGCAGATCCGTCCTCCCCGTACCGTGCCCCCGGCTACGGCGGGCCCGCCGCTCCCGTGCCGGGGATGCCGCCGCTCGGCAGCTGGCTCAGCCGGATCGTGGCCCGGCTGATCGACTACGTGATCATCCAGATCGTCGCCTTCCTGCTGGTCCTGCCGTTCACCGGCTTCGGCAGTCGGGACGGCTGGACCGGTGGCGTCTGGCTCTTCTACGGCCTGTACCTCATCTACGAGGGCACGATGCTCTCCCGGGACGGCCAGACGCTGGGCAAGAAGGTGATGAACGTCCGGGTCGCCATGCTCATCGACGGGAGCAGCCCGAACGGTTCGGCCGGGTGGACGCGCGCCGCGACGTACACGCTGCCCGCGGTGCTGTGCTGCGGACTGTGGTGGCTGGCCGACGGTATGTTCGGCGTGTTCGACAAGCCGTACCGCCAGTGCGTCCACGACAAGGCGGCGAAGACCGTGGTGGTCTCCACGGTCTGATGTGCCGCGCGGGGTGGCGGTCCGCTGGACGGGAGGTCAGCGGCCGCCGGGGGCGGGGACGGAGGCAGGGGTGGAGGCGGCCGCGGGGGCCGCCGGCGCAGGCGCGGGGGGCGCTGCGGGGGCCGCGCGCCGGGGGGAGACCAGGGTCGCGGCGAACGCGCCGACCGCCACGGCGAGTACCACGAGCAGGGCGATCTCGGGGAAGCCGGTGGCGCCGGAGACCGCGAGCAGGAGCAGCGTGGTGGCGACGACGGTGCAGCTGCCGGTGCAGACCCTGGCGGCGAGTGATTGCGGCATGGCTGTCCGTCCTTCGCGCATCGGTGGACCGGAGCGGAATGGCCCCGCAGGAGACTTACCCCGTAGGGGAGTTCGGTAAGTTCAGGCTAACCGGGCATATGCGGGGGGCACAGGGGGCGCATGGACTCATGCCCCGCGCGACCGTGCCGTACGGGCTGCCCGAGCAGGGCGGATACGGTGGCGGTGACAGCGCGCCGAGTGCCGTACCGAGATGCTCCGGGGGAGTCCGTGACCGACCGCCGACCGTCGATCAGCCCTGTTGACCTGGCCGGTTGGCCTCGAACCGAGGCGGAGGCCGTCGCCGAGCAACTGCGCCTGCGGGAGCTCGTCGAGCCCTTCGGTGCGGGTCCGGTGGTGCTGGTGGCGGGAGTTGATGTGGCCTACGACGACGAGAACGACGTCGTCGCCGCCGCGGCCGTCCTGCTCGACCTCCGCACGCTGGAGGTGGTCGAGGAGACCACCGCCGTCGGCCGGATCGCCTTCCCGTACGTGCCCGGCCTGCTTGCCTTCCGTGAACTCCCGGCGGTGATCGACGCGTTGGCCAAGCTCGGGCAGACCCCCGACCTGGTGGTCTGCGACGGCTACGGCGTGGCTCATCCGCGGCGCCTGGGACTGGCCAGCCACCTCGGCGTGCTCACCGGCCTGCGAACGCTGGGGGTGGCCAAGACGCCCTTCACGTTCAGCCACCAACTCCCGGGCGCCGAGCGGGGGGAGTGGACCCCGCTGGTGGACGAGGCGACCGGCGAGGAGGTGGGCCGTGCGGTCCGCACCCGTGCGGGGGTGAAGCCGGCCTTCGTGTCGGTCGGCCACCGGATCGGGATCTCCGAGGCCGTCGACTGCGTACTCGCCCTGACCCCCCGCTACCGGCTGCCGGAGACCACCCGGCGGGCGGATTCGCTGTGCCGCCGGGCGCTGCGGGAGTTGGCGGGGGAGCGAAAGACGGGCTGAGCCACCGTTCCGGGTGGGCTGTGTGCGGCATTCTGACGGGGCATGACATGTGTTAGACATGGGAGCGAGACCGGGGTGGAGACCTGTCAGGCAGGCGCGAGTAGGGGGAGGCGCGGGTTCGTGGCCGACACGGGGAGCAGTGCTGCGGGCAGCGCTGGCAGCGCGGGCAGCGCTGGTACGGGATATCGGGTCGAGGTGGACAACCTGCGGGCGTTCGCCGGTCAGGTCCGGGGCCTGCTGAAGGAGTTCCAGTCGAGTGCGGACGGCGCCACCACGCACGCCCGCACCGGGATCGGCCGGGGTTCGTTCGGCACCTTCGCGGAGGCGAACGCGCTCCACGACCAGTACGAGCTGATGCGTGACGGCCTGCGCGACGTCCTTAACGCGCTCCAGGAAGCGATCGACGAGGCGCAGCGGAAGGCCGACCTGACCGCCGCCAGCTACGAGGACCAGGAGCACCGGACGGCACAGGACCTCAAGGTCACCTCGGACGGGTGGTCGGTGGGCAGTACGTCGGCGTCGTACGCGTTGTACCTCGGTGCGGCGGCCGGTGCAGCGGCCGGGGCAGCGGCCGGAACGGTCGCGGGCCGGGCGGCGGCGAAGAGCGCGGGGACGGCGACGGGTACAGGGACGGGTACAGGGACGGGGGCGGAGTCGGACCAGGTCGTCGACGGTGAGGTCGTCCTCCCGGGCGGCGCGGGAGGCGGCGCAGGCACCGGCAAGGGCAGGCCCGCCAAGCCGGCACCCGGCAGCGGCCCGGACGGCAACGGCGGCATCGCGCAGCCGACATGGTGACCACGCCGCGCGGATCGAACGGGACGGGAGGCGTCCGGGCATGAGCTCCGATATCACCGACTTCAACAACTACAGCCACAGTGACCTGCGGAAGATGGCCGAGGCCATGAACTCGGGTGACGTGATGTCGGCCAGCGACCCCTGGCGCCGAGCGGCCGCAACCCTGAAGCAGATCCGCACAGCCCTGGACACCGCCTCCGGCGATGCGACCGACACCTGGGAAGGCAGCACCAGCAACGCCTTCTACGAGAAGATGACCAAGCTCGCCGGCAGCGTCAACAACACGGCCGCATACGCCAACGATGCCGCGAACACGCTCCAGATGATGTCCGAGGCCATCGACGAGGCGAAGCGCGAGATGCCCGAGGAACCGGGCTTCCTCGCCCAGGTCGGCAACGCGATCTCGGACACCGCCCAGTCGGCGGTGGGCATCGAGGACGACAGCACGCAGATCCCGCTCGCCGACCGGAAGAAGGCCGAAGCGGTCGCGGTGATGCAGACGCTGGCCAACAAGTACCGGACGGCGACACCGGTGTTGAAGCCGCCGGCGATGACCTCTCCGTCGGAGGTCGACAAGATCCCCCCTCCAGACCCCACGGCTTCTGCAGCGGCCAGTGCGTTCATCATGGGAGCCGGGCTCGGGGCCATCGGTGGCTACTCCACCTCAGCTGCCGGGAAGGATCAGTCTTCCCCTGTCCGGACGACGGTTCCAGCAGTGGAGTCTCCTCGTACGTCGACTGCGCGGACTGCAGCTCCCACTGATGCGGGGATCCAGGGCGGCGTGGCCAACCCTGCCCCCAAGCCGCCCAGGACTGTCGGCATCGGCGCTGAGCCAGCTCCTGTGAGCGGGCAGCAGCCCACCGCCTCCGGGGCGACCGGGGGTGGCGCAGGGACGAGTCTGGCCAACGCGGGCAGCCTCGGGGCGAGTCCAGCGCCAACGGGCGGTGCGTCGGCTGCCGGCAGCGTCGCAGGGGTGACGGGCGGCGGGAGCACTGCGATGCCCATGGGGTTCGGCGGTGGGCTCACCGGCAACTCCGGGCGGACTGCGGGTGCGGCACCGGCGAAGTGTGAACCGATCGACGGCGGGTTGATGGGCGAGGAGACCGGCGGGCGGTCCGGCGGTTCCAAGGCGGCAGGTGGTTCGGGAGCCGTCTTCGACCCGGAGGGAGTGCCGAGCGCGGGCGCTGCGCGGCCCGTTGGCTCGGGCGCCGGGGCCAGGGCGGGTGGAGTCGCCCGACAGGCGCAGGGGGCGATCGGTGAGGCCGAGGGCGAGGAGCGCGCTGTCGGAGGTCGTCAGAAGGCCTTCACGGAAGGCGGTACGGGCCTGGGCGCTCGCGGACGCGTACCGGCCGAGCCCGAGGGAACCGGGCCGGAGGGCATGGGGTTCCTGCCGGGCAGCGCCCAGGAGTTGAAGCGTAAGAAGCGCCGCGAGGGCAAGCGCGCCGAGTACCTCGTCGAGGACGAGGAGACATGGATGCCGGACGAGGACGCCAATCCGCACGTGGTGGAATGAGTTCCTGGTACGAACGGCAGATCCGAGGAGTGGAGCGAGCAGGCATGACGACCAGCCGGCTGGTGCGGGGCATGGCCGTCCTTGCGGCGGGCACGCTGTTGTGGGCGCTGAGTGCGGGGCCGGCGGCCGCCGACAACGTCCGTGACCAGCAGTGGGCGTTGAAGGCGTACGAGGCGGAGAGCAAGGTCTGGCCGATCAGTCAGGGCGAGGGCGTGACGGTCGCGGTCATCGACAGCGGTGTCTATGCGGACCAGCAGGACCTGACCGGGCAGATCCTCAGTGGTGGAGATGTCTCAGGAGCCCATACGGATGGGCGCGTTGACTCAATGGGTCACGGAACCAGCATGGCCGGACTGATTGCCGGCCATGGGCACGGTGACCAGGCCGGGGTCATGGGGCTCGCGCCGAAGGCAAAGATCCTGCCGGTGAGAATGGCGCTCACCGAGGACGGTGAGATCGGATCGGCCACAGGGGATACGGGGTTCGCAGATGCGCTGCGCTACGCCGTTGACCATGGTGCGAAAGTCGTCAATATGTCCATCGGCACAGGGGCGCTCCGGGCAAATGCTGACGCGCGCGCGGCGGTCAACTATGCGGTGAGCCGGGATGTCGTTCTTGTCGCGGCTACAGGAAATCTGGGGAACATCGCGGGGGCCCCAATCGACTATCCTGCCGCATTTCCCGGTGTGGTCGCGGTAGGAGCTATCGACCAACAGGGAAACATCTGGGCCAGGTCGGACTGTGGGCCGGAGATCACCCTCGTGGCGCCAGGGGTTGATATCCGCAGTACAAGCAACAAGGCTCCCGACGACTACGGCTATGCGGACGGCACTTCCGACGCCACCGCCTACGTCTCCGCCATCGCCGCGCTCGTCCGCTCCAAGTACCCCGCCCTCTCCGCCGGTCAGGTCATCAACCGGATGATCACCAGCGCCGCCGCGCCCCCCGACGGCAGCAAGGTGCCCAACGACCGCTACGGCTACGGCATCGCGTCCCCGTCCAAGGCGTTGGCGCCCAATCCGGCGGTGGACAACGGGTCCAGGGCCAATCCGCTGCTCGGCCGGGTGGAGTCGCAGGGGGCGCCGGAGACGGCGGGTCCAGTCGTGCCGGTGGTGGCGGGGAAGGCGGCTTCCGGGGCGGTTCCCGTCTGGTTGTACGGTGTTGGGGCGGTCGTGGCGCTGATGGTCACGCTGGGGGTCGTCGTCCTGGTTCGCCGCGCACGTCTTCGATGAGGAGTCCCCTCGTGCCCCTGGAATCCGCTGCCGGTGCCGGTTGCTTCAGTTGTGCAAACAACGCGCTGCTTTCCGAGTTGCCGCCCCGGCAGCTGGTCGGCGCGGACGGGCACTGGCGGGTCGCGCACGCGGTGAACTGTTCGCTGCCCGGGTGGCTGGTGCTGGTTCCGCGGCGGCATGTGACGCGGGTGGCCGAGCTGACGGACGAGGAGGCGGCCGGGCTGGGGCTCTGGCAGGTGCGCCTGTCACGGGCGTTGGAGGCGGTGACGGGCTGCGAGAAGACGTACGTGGCCCAGTTCGCCGAGGCGCCGGGGTTCGGCCATGTGCACTTCCACCTCGTGCCGCGCTCGGCTGATCTCGCGCCGGAGCTCCGGGGGCCGGGTGTCTTCGGGCATCTCGCCGCGGCGGAGCCGCTGGACGAGGCCGCGATGGACGAGATCGCCTCACGTCTGCGGGACGAGCTGGCACGGCGGGACGAGCCGGCACCGCGGCACGAGCGCTTCGCCGGCCTGCACCACGTCCAACTGTCCATCCCCCGCGGGGCGGAGGCGCAGTGCCGGGAGTTCTGGGGCGGGGTGCTGGGGATGACGGAACTGGAGAAGCCGCCCGTGTTGGCGGCCCGGGGCGGCTGCTGGTTCCGGGGTGGTGGGCTGGAGGTGCATCTCGGGGTGGAGGAGGAGTTCGCCCCGGCTCGCAGGGCGCACCCGGGGATCCGGGTGAACGGGCTGCGCGAGCTGGCCGATCGGCTGGAGGCGCACGGTCATCCGGTCCGCTGGGACGGTGAGCTCCCCGGGCATGACCGGTTCCACGCGTTCGACAAGCTCGGCAACCGTCTGGAGTTCCTGGAGCCTCACCGGGCCGGGTAGTCGGGTGGGTCAGGGGGCTGCCGCGCCGGTCAGTTCGCGGGCTTCCAGGTAGGTGTGGACCACCGCCATCCCGTACACGGGCTGGATCAGCTGCTGGCCCTTGAAGAACGGCCGGGCGGGGGCGAAGCCGGCGGCTATGACCAGTTCGCGGATCTCCGCTATCTCCGCCTCGCTGCGCGCGGTGAAGCGGACCTCCCATCCCTTCTTGTACGTCGTGCCCTGCTCGCCCGTGCGACGGGCGGGGTCCGGGCGACGTACGTAGCCCGGCAGCCGGCCCATGCGCAGCTGTGCGGCGCTCAGACCTGATGTCTCGTCATGTGGCATGACCTGATCGTAGGCAATGGCTGTGGCGCGGGTGCCGGGAGGGACAGAAGCTGGCGCGTGGTCCAGGTCACACGGCGTTCTGGGCGGCCAGCGCGCGCAGTGCGGTGCGCTGGGTGTAGGCGAGCAGGACGACGGTGACGGCGCCCATCGCGAGCGCGAAGACCAGGTGGCCGGCGGTGGAGGTCACCGCCGCGCCGAGGGCGCCGAGGGCGACGTGGCTGCCGAGGCGCAGGGCGAGCAGGCCGAGGGCGACTTTGCGGGTGCCCTTGCCGCGCCAGAGGGCCTTGGCGAGCCGCAGGCGCTTGCGCATCATGGTGAGCGAGAGGGTGATGTTGATGATCACCAGCGCCACCAGGGCGGGCCAGACCTGGGGGTAGGCCTTCAGCAGGTCGTAGGCGGAGGCGAACAGGGCCTCGAATCCGAAGAACCAGACCGGCAGCTTCATCTCCTCCATCCCCGGGGCCTCAGCGGTGTCCGTGGCCTGGACGGCGGTGATGGTGCTCATGGCGGGTCCCCCGGCGGTAGCGTCCGTGTCCCGGCCTCGCGTCGTTCGCCCCGCCGGTGGGATCGATTCTGCCGCGCCGACTCGGCCGGACGACAGAGCGTTCGATCACCGCCGCCGGATGACAGATGTCATGGCATGCCCTGCGGTTCCGCAACCGCTTTGCTCCCTATTACTCCGTTTGGGTGAGGGTATGGAGACTTTAGTGCAGGAGCGTCCCGATTTGACGACGGTTCAGTAACGGTGCGTCAGGTTGCGAATGCTGCGACCGGGTGACTGGGGAGGGTTGTCGCATGAGCTACCAGATCCCTTCCCCCGCCCCTTCGCTCGAAGAGCTGGCCCGCCGCCAGCAGAACGTGATCACGGCAAGTCAGCTGCGGGCCCGTGGAGTTCCCGCCCGGGTGGTCAGCGGGCACTGCCGGCGCGGCGGCCCGTGGCAGCGCCTGCTGCCGCGCGTCTACCTGCTGCAGGAGAACGCTCCGACGCCCGAGCAGCGGATCTGGGCCGCGCTGCTCTACGCGGCCCAGAACGGCCGCGAGGAGGGTCGCCGCGAGGGTGCGGTGATCACCGGCGCGGCGGCCCTGGCGCTGTACGGCTTCGCCGCCGTCCCCCGGCTGCCGGCCGTCACCGGGGTGCAGGTGCTGGTTCCCCGCCAGCGCCGGCTGCGGGACGTCGGCGACGTCCGGATCCAGCGCACCGAACGGGAGTTGCAGGCCCGCGAGGTGCACGGGCTGGCCTGCGCGCCGGTGCCGCGGGCGGTCGCCGACGCGCTGCGCGAGTGGACGGACGCGGGGGTGCTGGACGCCGGTCTGCTCGGCCCGGGCCTGCTGCGGTCGGTGCTGCGCGAGGCGCTCGCGGCGCCGTCCGACGGTGCGCGGCCGGCCTGCACGCCGGCCGAGCTGGTCGCCGAACTGCGCGAGGCGGACCTGCTCGGGGTGCCGCGGATCCGCGCCGCCCTGGACGAACTGCTCGCCGCCGAAAGGGAGTCGGTGCTCGCCCGGCTGGCCGAGCTGCTGGACGAGCAGCTGCTGCCGGTGCCGTTGGCCGGCCCCGAACTGCGGATGCGCGGCGGGACGTTCATCGCCGTGCCGGATCTCTACTGGCCGCAGGCGGCGGTCGCGGTGGAGGTCGACTCGGGCCTGCGCTGCGTCAGCGAGGGCGAGGCGGCCTGGGTGCGGACCGGCCAGCACCGGATGGAGTACCTCGGGGTGCGGGTGGTGTACGTCTGCGGCGACCGGGTGGCCGCCGAACCCGAGGCGGTCGGCGCGGAGTTGCGGGAGGCCTACGTGGCCGGCGGGGTGGACGTGGTGGAACTGCTGGTCACCCAGTGGCCGGACCACAGCTGAGTGCCGAGAGCCTACGAAGCGCTGCCCAGCACCGGCGCACCCGACAACTCCACACCAGCGGAGCGCAGTTCCTCCAGCGCCGCCGCCGTGGTCGCGGGAGCGACCCCCGCCGTCAGGTCGAGCAGCACGCGCGCCGCGAAGCCCTCCCGGACGGCGTCCAGCGCGGTGGCCCGCACGCAGTGGTCGGTGGCGATGCCGACCAGGTCCACCGCGGTGACCGAGCGCTCCCGCAGCCACTGGGCGAGCGTGCGGCCGTTCTCGTCGAAGCCCTCGAAGCCGCTGTACGCGGCCGAGTGGGCGCCCTTCTCGAAGACCGCCTCGATCGCGCCGGAGGTCACCGACGGCGCGAAGTTGGGGTGGAAGCCCACCCCCTCCGTCCCCGCCACGCAGTGCGGCGGCCAGCTGTCGACGAAGTCCGGCTCCGCCGAGAAGTGCGCCCCCGGGTCCAGGTGGTGGTCCCGGGTGGCGAGGATGTGCGCGTAGTCGTCCCCGCTGGTGGCGATCAGCTCGGTGATCGCGGCCGCCACCTCCGCCCCGCCCGAGACGGGGAGGCTGCCGCCCTCGCAGAAGTCGTTCTGCACATCGATGACGATCAGGGCCCGGTGCATGGCTTGCTTCCTCGCTGGCGGTCGGGGGACGGGGAGTGGGGCCACTCTAGGGAGTGGCGGTGACAGGGGGAAGAGGCGGTTGTCAGGTCGCCTCGCTCAGTGCAGCAGCAGTTCGGTGGCGAGCACCGGCTCGCCCTTGGAGAGCTGGGTGGCGGAGAGCGGCAGCCCGGCGCGGGCGCGCAGGTGACGCTCGCGCGCGGCGGTCAGCGGTTCGCGTCCGACCACCTCGCCGCGGTGCACCATCGGGACGTGCAGGCTGTACGCGCTCAGCTCGGCAGGCTGCGGCCCGGTGCCCACCACCTCGGCCTCGGCCACTCCGTCGCGGTCGGGCCGCCGGGCGGCCCACTTGCGCCCGCCGACGCTGCTCTTGGCCCCCGCCGAACGCTTGGCGACCGGCACCAGCGGTGCGTCCGGCTCGGCCGAGGCGGCCCGGGCGACCAGCTTGTAGACCATCGCGCAGGTCGGGTGGCCGCTGCCGGTGACCAGGCTGGTGCCGACGCCGTAGCCGTCCACGGGCGCCGCGGCGAGGGCGGCGATCGCGTACTCGTCGAGGTCGGAGGTGACGATGATCCGGGTCTTGTGGGCGCCCAGTTCGTCCAGTTGGCGGCGGACCCGGTGGGCCAGCAGGGTGAGGTCGCCGGAGTCGATCCGCACCGCGCCGAGCTCGGGTCCGGCCACCTCGACGGCGGTGCGGACGGCCTCGGCCAGGTCGTAGGTGTCCACCAGCAGGGTGGTGCCGACGCCCATCGAGGCGAGCTGCGCGGTGAAGGCGTCCCGCTCGCTGTCGTGCAGCAGGGTGAACGCGTGCGCGGCCGTGCCGGTGGTCGGGATGCCGTGGGTGAAGCCCGCCTCCAGGTCCGAGGTGGCGGCGAAGCCGGCGACGTACGCGGCTCGGGCGGCGGCCACCGCCGCGCCCTCGTGGGCCCGCCGGGCGCCCATCTCGATGCACGGACGGCCCCCGGCGGCGGCCGTCATCCGGGAGGCGGCGGCGGCGATCGCCGAGTCGTGGTTGAGGATCGAGAGGATCACCGTCTCCAGGATGACCGCCTCCGCGAAGCTGCCCTCGACGGTGAGCAGCGGCGAGCCGGGGAAGTAGACCTCGCCCTCGGGGTAGCCGTGGATGTCGCCGGAGAACCGGTAGTCGGCCAGCCAGCGCAGGGTCTCCTCGTCCACCACGCGCTGGTCGGCCAGCCAGTCCAGCTGCGGGGTGGTGAAGCGGAAGTTCTCGACGGCGTCCAGCACCCGGCCGGTGCCGGCCAGTACGCCGTAGCGGCGGCCGTCGGGCAGTCGCCGGGTGAAGACCTCGAAGACCGAGCGGCGGTGCGCCGCGCCGCTGCGCAGTGCCGCCTGCAGCATGGTCAGTTCGTAGCGGTCGGTGAGCAGCGCGGTCGAACCGGCTGGCGACTGGGTGGGCGCGGCCGACTGCGCCGCGAATGCTGTGGCGTCCATGAGGATGATGCTACTACGACTTAGCGTCAGTTTGACGATTTCTCGCGGAAGAGTCGCGCCGCGGGACGGCCGGCGTGGAATCGCTGGCGGCCGGGGCGGAATCGCTCCGGGGTCGCCCGGATGGCAGCATGGGAGGCCGGAGCAGCCCTGCCCCAACCGTGCCCAGCTAGGAGAGCCCGCCCGTGAGTGTCGCGCCGGCCGAGATCGAACTCCCCGAGGCGGACAGCCTCCCGGTGGCGGAGCCGGACACACCGTGGGTCACCATCGTCCACAACGACCCGGTCAATCTGATGAGCTACGTCCAGTACGTCTTCCAGGCCTACTTCGGCTACCCGAAGGAGAAGGCGCGCAAGCTGATGATGGACGTGCACACCCGCGGCCGCGCGGTGGTCTCCAGCGGATCGCGCGAGGAGATGGAGCGGGACGTCCAGGCCATGCACGGCTACGGGCTCTGGGCCACGCTCCAGCACGACTGACGGCCTCGGGCCGCAGTACCGAAGATGACACACGAACCGGAACGGGTTGCTTAACGATGGCTGGGTTGTTCGAGGGGACCGGCGACGGCGGAGCGGCGATCGCTCTGGAGGAGCTGGAGGCTGCCATCCTCCGCTCGCTGGAGGTGCAGATGCTGGAGCTGATCGGCCCGGGCCCCGGCGGTGAGAGTGAGGACCCGCTCGCCGCGCTCTTCGCCGAGGGCCCCACCGAGGCCCCCGTCGACCCCGCGCTGGCCCGGCTCTTCCCCGACGCCTACGGCGAGCCCGGCAAGCCCGCGGACCCGCAGACCAGGGCGGCGGCCGGCGAGTTCCGCCGTTACACCGAGCTCGACCTGCGGGCCCGCAAGCGCGACGACGCGCTGCTGGTGGTCCGCGCGCTGGACACCCTGGGCGGCGCCGGCGGCGTGGTCCGCGCGGCGGCCGAGGACTGCCCGCGCTGGCTCTGCGCCTTCAACGACCTGCGGCTGACCCTCGGTGCCCGGCTGGAGATCACCGAGGAGGACGAGCAGGGCCTCTACGACCTGCCGGACAGCGACCCGCGCAAGCCGCTGGTGATGGCCTACCTCTGGCTCGGCGCGATGCAGGAGTCGCTGCTGGAGGCGATGACCGGCTGACTGCCGGCTGACGACCGGCTGACCGATCCACCCCGGTTTGCTCAAATAACGCTCAGATGCGCACTACTGACCGTTTTCGCTGTGGTACGACGGTGCCCATGGCCGAGCAGACGTGTGACCAAGCGGTGGACTCAGGACCCGACGAGGAGGGCTACGCCCGCGGGCTCGGCAGTCGCCAGATCCAGATGATCGCGATCGGCGGTGCGATCGGCACCGGGCTCTTCCTGGGTGCCGGCACCGCGATCTCCAAGGCCGGGCCGAGCCTGATCCTGGCCTACGCGATCGCGGGCGTGGTCATCTTCGTCATCATGCGGGCGCTGGGCGAGCTGCTCACCTACCGGCCGGTGGCCGGCAGCTTCAGCGAGTACGCACGCGAGTTCCTCGGCCCGTTCGCGGGGTACGTCACCGGCTGGACGTACTGGCTGTTCTGGGTGGTCACCGGCATGGCCGAGACCACCGCAGCCGCCGTCTACGTGAAGTACTGGGCGCCGGGCATCCCGCAGTGGCTCAGCGCGCTCTGCTTCCTGCTGGTGCTCTACGCCGCCAACCTGATCTCGGTGAAGCTCTTCGGCGAGATCGAGTTCTGGTTCTCGATGGTCAAGGTGACGGCGATCATCGGGATGATCCTGATCGGGATCGGCGTGCTGACGCTGGGCTTCGGCAAGGCGGGCGAGACCGCGTCGGTGACCCATCTGTGGCAGGACGGCGGCTTCTTCCCCAAGGGCGTCGGCGCCACGCTGATGACCCTCCAGATCGTCATGTTCGCCTACCTCGGCGTGGAGTTGGTCGGTGTGACGGCCGGCGAGAGCGAGGACCCGGAGAAGACCCTGCCGCGGGCCATCAACACGCTGCCGCTGCGCATCGTGCTCTTCTACATCGGCTCGTTGGCGGTGATCCTCGCCGTGGTGCCGTGGACCGAGTTCCAGCCCGGCGTCAGCCCGTTCGTCGCCGCGTTCGGGAAGATCGGCATCCCGGCGGCGGCCGGCATCATCAACTTCGTGGTGCTCACCGCGGCGCTCTCCTCCTGCAACTCGGGCATGTACTCCACCGGTCGGATGCTGCGCGAGCTGGCGATGCGCGGTCAGGCGCCCAGCCGGATGACCGCGCTGAACAAGCGTCAGACCCCGGCCGCCGCGATCACCGCCTCCGCGCTGCTGATGGGCGCGGGCGTGCTGCTCAACGCGGTGGCGCCGGGCAAGGCCTTCGAGTACATCACCGCGGTGGCCACCGTCTGCGGGATCTGGACCTGGTCGATCATCCTGATCTGCCAGATCCGCTACCGCACGGCCTGGCAGCGCGGCGACCTCCCGGAGCCGAGCTTCAAGGCCCCCGCGGGTCTGTGGAGCAGCTGGGCGGCGCTCGGCTTCCTCGGCCTGGTGGTGGTGCTGATCGCCTTCGATGCGGACAACCGGATCTCGCTCTACGTCTTCCCGGTCTGGGCGGTGCTGCTGGTGATCGGCTATCAGGTGCTCAAGCGGACCAGGCCGGAGGCGGTGCGCGGTACGGCCGACGAGCAGCTGCCCGTCGCGGGGCCACGGTGATCTCGGCCCGGCGGCGCGTGGCTATCCTGGCCGCATGCTGACCATCACCCGAGAGCTGCACGACGCGATCGTCGCCCACGCCCGTGCCGACCACCCGGACGAGGCCTGCGGAGTCGTCGCGGGCCCGGCCGGCAGCGGACGCCCCGAGCGGTTCATCCCGATGCTCAACGCGGCCCGTTCGCCGACCTTCTACGAGTTCGACTCCGCGGACCTGCTGAAGCTGTACCGCGAGATGGACGACCGGGACGAGGAGCCCGTCATCGTCTACCACTCGCACACCGCGACCGAGGCCTACCCCTCGCGCACCGACGTCAGCTACGCCTCCGAGCCGGAGGCCCACTACGTGCTGGTCTCGACGGCGGAGGGAACCGGCCCGGAGGACCCGTTCCAGTTCCGCTCGTTCCGCATCGTGGACGGCGAGATCACAGAGGAAGACGTCGAGGTCGTCGGGCCGCCCGCGCCCTGACCCCGCGGGGCCCGCCGCAGCTGCGCGGCGGGCCGGTCGATCTCAGCTCCTGACACGAAACCATCCACGCTGCGAGACGGACATGACGGAACAGGGCCGGGAATCTATACGATGAGCCCATGCGTTCCCTCGATGTGAGCACCCAGGCCCCGGGCATCCGCCTTGTGGCGCGCCTGCACATCGACCTGTGCCGGCACGCCGCGGCGATCTGTCCCGACGCCGCCGCCCTGCGCTGAGCCGCCCACCGGCGAGAGCGCGGCACGACGCCCGCAGCACCGACGCCCTTTCGCACCACCCCCCGCCGCGCCCTGCGGCCCACCACCACCTCCACAGGAGCGCAGCCATGGCCATCGAGGTCCGCATCCCGACCATCCTCCGCACCTACACCGACGGCGCCAAGGCCGTCGAGGGTAGCGCCGCCACCATCGGGGAGCTCTTCGCCGACCTCGACGTCCGCCACCCGGGCATCGCCGCCCGCCTGCTGGACGCCGGCGAGCTGCGCCGCTTCGTCAACGTCTACCTGAACGACGAGGACGTCCGCTTCCTGGACGGCATCGCCACCGCCCTCACCGACGGCGACAGCGTCACCATCCTTCCCGCCGTGGCCGGCGGATCCAAGTAATGAAGTACGACAGTCCGCTCGAAGCCGTCGGCAACACCCCGCTGGTGCGGCTGCCCCGGCTGTCCGCCGCGGTCCCCGGCAACGGGGACGGGCGGGTCGCCCTGTGGGCCAAGCTGGAGGACCGCAACCCGACCGGTTCGATCAAGGACCGTCCGGCCCTGCACATGATCGAGCGGGCCGAGGCGACCGGCCGGCTCACCCCGGGCTGCACCATCCTGGAGCCCACCAGCGGCAACACCGGCATCTCGCTCGCCATGGCGGCCAAGCTCAAGGGCTACCGGATGGTCTGCGTGATGCCGGAGAACACCAGCGAGGAGCGGCGCGAGCTGCTGCGGATGTGGGGCGCGGAGATCATCCCCTCGCCCGCCGCCGGTGGCTCCAACACGGCGGTGCGGATCGCCAAGGAGATCGCCGCCGAGCACCCCGACTGGGTGATGCTCTACCAGTACGGCAACCCCGACAACGCCGGCGCGCACTACGCGACCACCGGCCCGGAGATCCTCGCCGACCTGCCGAGCATCACCCACTTCGTGGCGGGCCTGGGCACCACCGGCACCCTGATGGGCGTCGGCCGCTTCCTGCGCGAGAAGGTCCCCGGCGTCCAGATCGTCGCCGCCGAGCCGCGCTACGACGACCTGGTCTACGGGCTGCGCAACCTCGACGAGGGCTTCGTCCCCGAGCTGTACGACGCCGAGGTGCTCACCACCCGGTTCAGCGTCGGCTCGGCCGACGCCGTCCGCCGCACCCGCGAACTGCTCGCCGAGGAGGGCATCTTCGCGGGCATCTCGACCGGCGCGATCCTGCACGCCGCGATGGGCGTCGCCCGCAAGGCCGCCGCGGCGGGGGAGCGGGCGGACGTGGTCTTCGTGGTCGCCGACGGCGGGTGGAAGTACCTCTCCACCGGCATCTACACCGCCGAGACGACGGAGGCCGCCGTCGAGGCGCTGCAGGGCCAGCTCTGGGCGTAGTACTCCAGCAGTGGATCGGGCCCGTTCTCAGTGCACGGCGCGCTGGGTGCGGGCCCAGGTCTGTGCGTCGACCGGTCCGACCCGGCGGCGGAAGTCGCTCAGCGGCACCTCGCGCAGCTCGTCCGTCTCCAGCCAGCTGGCCCGGCCCTGGTGGTCGCCGACCGTGCCGGGCGGCAGGGCCAGCACACCGGGGCGTTCCGCGTGGTGCTTGCTGGTGATCTTCACGACGGTGGCCGTCCGGCGGTCCACCCGCAGCACCAGGCAGGGCCGGTCCTTGGCGCCGGGCCCGTCCTCGAACGGGACCTCGGCCCACCAGATCTCCCGGGGCGCGGGGGAGCCGTGCGGCGCCTGGACGGTGCCGGGCCGCTCGTGGGGTCGTTGGTCGGGTCGCTCGTCGGTTCGCTGCCGGGAGCGGACGAACGCGACGGCGGCGAGGATCGCCACCACTGCCAGGACGGGAACCAGCACATTCATGTGCTGACCGTACCGGTGTGACAGTCGGGGCTTTGTCCGTTTGCTGCTTCCGCTCTGTCACGGAACGACCACGGGCCCCGTCGGGCGCCCGGGCGCCCTCGTTGTGCTGGAAAAGCTGACCTCCGCAGGTCCGAGTTCAGCCTCGGAAACCCTCGCCCGGAGGTGGCAACCAGATGAGCCCACGCAGCACGGAAGAGTGGTCCTACGCCGAGATCGCCCGCCATATCGGAGTCCAACCCGATACTGTCCGCAACTACCGACGGCACGGCCTGCTGCCGGACCCGGACTTCGTCGATGCCGACGGGCACCCCCGCTGGTATGCCGACACCGTCCGCCAGTGGGCCCGACGCCGACCCGGACAGCGCTGAATCCACCCGCCGAGACCCCCGTCACCCCTAGGCTCGCCCCCTCGCCCCGTTCTGGTGATTCCAGCCACAGCGCGGCACGGGGACGGGGGCAAAGTGCCCCTCCGCCCTTACTCTCGACACGCGAACGCAGCACTTACCCGCCGGTGCGACCCGGCGGTAACCCGCGTGCGCGCGGACCAGGATCCGGCGGAGGGGCTCGGGATGAAACTGACTGTGGTGGGGTGCTCGGGGACCTTCCCGTCCCCCGCTTCGCCGTGCTCCAGCTATCTGGTCGAGGCCGACGGCTACCGGCTCGTGCTCGACCTCGGCAACGGCGCGCTCGGCGCCCTGCAGAGCCACGTCGGCCTCTACGACGTGGACGCCGTCGTGCTCAGCCACCTGCACGCCGACCACTGCATCGATCTCCTCGCCTACTGGGTGGCCCGCAACTACCGCCAGGAGGGCTGCCCCGACCTGCTGCCGGTGTACGGCCCGCGCGACACCCCCGGCCGGCTCGCCCGCGCCTACGACATGCCCGAGCAGCCCGGGATGACCGAGGTCTTCGACTTCCGCACGCTGACCCCCGGCAGCTTCCAGCTCGGCCCGCTGACCGTCACCGCCGTCCAGGTCAACCACCCGGTCGAGGCGTACGCCTTCCGGATCGACCACGACGGCCGCTCGCTGGTCTACTCCGGCGACACGGGGGAGTGCCCCGACCTGGTGGAGCTGGCCCGCGGAACCGACCTCTTCCTGTGCGAGGCGGCCTTCACGGACGGCAAGGAGACCTTCCAGGCGATCCACCTGAACGGCCGGGAGGCGGGCGAGCACGCCGCCGCCGCAGGGGCCGGGCGCCTGGTGCTGACCCACATCCCGCCGTGGACCGACCCCGACCGCAACCTGCGCGACGCCGAGGCCGCCTACAGCGGTCCGGTCGAGGTCGCCAAGGCCGGTGCGGTGTACGAGATCTGACGCTGCGTCCTGGAACGTAGAGAGGCACCGACCCGGGCGGGTCGGTGCCTCTCGTGTGTTGACGCGGATCAGGCCTTGGTGATGTCCTCGATCTCCTCGTCGCTCTCGCGACCGGGGGTCTTGAGGTCGAACTTGGTGATCGCGAAGCGGAAGACCGCGTAGTAGATCACCGCGAAGACCAGGCCGATCGGGATGATCAGCCACGGCTTGGTCGCCAGGTGCCAGCTGAGCCCGTAGTCGATCGCACCGGCCGAGAAGTTGAAGCCGATGTGCACGCCGAGCGCCCAGGTCACGGCCATCGAGACGGCGGTGAGCACGGCGTGGATCGCGTACAGCACCGGGGCGATGAAGACGAAGGAGAACTCGATCGGCTCGGTGACGCCGGTGACGAAGGAGGTCAGCGCCAGCGACATCATCATGCCCATGACGGCCTTGCGGCGCTCCGGCTTGGCGCAGTGCGCGATGGCCAGGGCGGCGGCCGGCAGCGCGAACATCATGATCGGGAAGAAGCCCGAGGTGAACTGTCCGGCCGTCGGGTCGCCGGCGAAGAAGCGGCTGATGTCGCCGTGCACGACGGTGCCGTCGGGCTTGGTGAAGTCACCGGCCTGGAACCAGGCGTAGGAGTTGACGAACTGGTGCATGCCGACCGGCAGCAGTGCCCGGTTGACCAGGCCGAACGCGCCCGCGCCCAGCGCCCCGGCGCCGATCAGGGTGTTGTTCAGGTGGCCGATGGCGTTGCCGACCGGGCCCCAGGTGTAGGCGAAGACCACGCCGACGCCGGTGCCGACGAAGGCCATGATGATCGGGACGAGCCGGCGGCCGTTGAAGAAGCCCAGCCAGTCGACCAGCTTGGTGCGGTGGTAGCGCTGCCAGAGCACGGCGCTCAGCAGGCCGATGACCACACCGCCGAGCACGCCCGGGTCCTGGTACGTCGCCGCGACCCACTTGCCGCCGTCGATGTGCCCCTCGGTGATCGGGAACGCGGTCAGCACGTTCTTGTAGACCAGGTAGCCGACCAGGGCCGCCAGCGCCGTGGAGCCGTCGGCCTTCTTGGCGAAGCCGATGGCGATACCGACCGCGAAGAGCAGGGCCAGGTTGCCGAAGACCGCGTTGCCCGCGGTGCTGAACACCGCGGCGACCTTGTCCCAGCCCAGGCCGTCCTTGCCGAAGACGTCGTCCTGGCCCAGGCGCAGCAGGATGCCGGCGGCCGGCAGGACGGCGATGGGCAGCTGGAGGCTGCGCCCCATCTTCTGCAGACCCTGAAGGAAGCTCTGACCGTGCTTCTTCAGCGGGGAGGGGCCCGGCGACGAGGCGGGCGCCGGTGCCTGCTTGGTCGTACTCATGGGGTGGTTCCTAACGGCAGGGCGGGTCGGTCGGGGTGCGGCCTGGTCCGACACGCGAACTGGTCTACACCACTAGTGGTGTAGACCAGTTTTGTAGCACGCCCTGAGAGGCCAAGGAACCCCAGACAGCCCTGCAGGTGGGAAGCGCTATGAAATCGAAACCTTGTTGAGGATTAGCGATCTTCGAGGGTACTAGGGGTCAGGCCTTGGTGACGTCCTCGACCTCCTCCTCGGGCTCGCGCCCCGGGGTGGTCAGGTCGAACTTGGTGATCATGACGCGGAAGAGCGTGTAGTAGACCACCGCGAAGCAGAGGCCGATCGGGATGATCAGCCAGGGCTTGGTGGCCAGCGACCAGTTGATCAGGTAGTCGATCAGCCCGGCCGAGAAGCTGAAGCCGTCGTGCACCCCCAGCCCCCAGGTGACGCCCATCGACAGGCCGGTCAGCAGCGCGTGCGCCACATACAGCAGCGGCGCGACGTAGAGGAAGGAGTACTCGATCGGCTCGGTGACGCCGGTCACGAAGGAGGTCAGGGCAACCGAGATCATCAGGCCCGTCACCTCCTTCCTGCGGTGCGGCTTGGCGCAGTGCGCGATAGCCAGGGCCGCGGCCGGCAGCGCGAACATCATGATCGGGAAGAAGCCCGAGGTGAACTGGCCGGCCGTCGGGTCGCCGGCCAGGAAGCGGTTGATGTCACCGTTGAAGACCTTGCCGGCCGGGTTGGTGTAACTGCCGTACTGGAACCACATGAAGGTGTTCAGGAACTGGTGCATGCCGATCACCAGCAGTCCTCGGTTGGCCACGCCGAAGAGTCCCGAGCCGAGGGCGCCGCGCTCGCTGAGCCAGTCGCTGAAGTGCGTGAGGCCGGTGCCGACCGGCGGCCAGACCCAGAGGCAGAGCACCGCGAAGACCATGCCGACGAAGGCCATGATCATCGGGACCAGCCGGCGGCCGTTGAAGAAGCCCAGCCAGTCGACCAGCTTGGTCCGGTGGAACCGCACCCAGAACCAGGAGGCCATCAGGCCCATCAGGATGCCGCCGAACACCCCGGGGTTCTGGAAGCTCGGGGGCGTGGTCGACGGCTTCACCGGGAACTGGTGGAGGATGTTGTAGTAGACGAGGAAGCCGGCCACCGCCGCCAGCGCGGTGGATCCGTCCGCCTTCTTCGCCATGCCGATGGCGACGCCGACGCAGAAGAGCAGCGGCAGGCCGAGCGAGGAGTCCAGCAGCGCGCCACCCGCGCCGGACAGCACCTTGGCCACGTCCGGCCAGTCGGCGATCCGGCCGTCGGGGCCGAAGATGTCGGGTTGCCCCAGCCGGTTGAGGATGCCCGCCGCGGGGAGCACCGCGACGGGCAGTTGGAGGCTGCGGCCCATCTTCTGCAGACCGCCGTAGAAGGTCTGCCACCGCGCTTTCCGCTGTGGAACCGCGGTGTTCGCCGCACTCATCAGGCTCCTCGGGGGACGGGAACACCGCGGACGGCTCGCGCGTTTGGGGAGTGGGCCGACAGTGGTGTAGACCAGTTGTGGTGCATTCGCGCGTGCCGCCGGATCCGGATCCCACGCGTCCTCATCCTGTGAGGAAGATCCATAACCCGCGCGTGGAACTGGTCCGAACGTGGACTAACGTGGCGGAACGGAACGAACCGGGCGATGCTGGTCGCGCCGGATCACGACCCGGGTGGCTGAGCCCGCGTCACCGCAGCGCCACCGCACGGCACAGAGGCAGGACGGTCCCCGGCAAGGCAGCCGGTACGCCGAGACAGAGGGAGAAAGACATGGCCACCAAGGCTGAGAAGATCGTCGCCGGTCTCGGCGGTATCGCCAACATCGAGGAGATCGAGGGCTGCATCACCCGCCTGCGCACCGAGGTGGCGGACGCCTCCCTGGTCGACGAGGCCGCCCTCAAGGCCGCCGGTGCGCACGGCGTCGTCAAGATGGGCACCGCGATCCAGGTCGTCATCGGCACCGACGCCGACCCGATCGCCGGTGAGATCGAGGACATGATGTGACCCCCGATCCGACCCGTGGTGTGACGCTCGCCACGCGCTGAGCCACACCCCGACGGCCCGTCACCGCATCGCGGCGGCGGGCCGTCGGCCTGCGGGGAACGACTAGGCTCAGACGCTATGTCACGCATCGACGGCCGCACCGCCGACCAGCTCCGCCCGATCAGCATCGAGCGCAATTGGAGCAAGCACGCCGAGGGCTCAGTCCTCGTCTCGTACGGGGACACCAAGGTCCTCTGCACCGCCAGCGTCACCGAGGGCGTCCCGCGCTGGCGCAAGGGCAGCGGGGAGGGCTGGGTCACCGCCGAGTACGCCATGCTGCCCCGCGCCACCAACACCCGCGGCGACCGCGAGTCCGTCCGCGGCAAGATCGGCGGGCGCACCCACGAGATCAGCCGCCTGATCGGCCGCTCCCTGCGGGCCGTCATCGACCACCGCGCCCTCGCCGAGAACACCATCGTGCTCGACTGCGACGTCCTGCAGGCCGACGGCGGCACCCGCACCGCCGCGATCACCGGCGCGTACGTCGCGCTGGTCGACGCCGTCTCCTGGGCCCGCGAGAAGAAGCTGCTGCGCGCCAAGGGCCAGCCGATCACCGGCGGCGTCAGCGCGGTCAGCGTCGGGATCATCGACGGCGTGCCGATGCTGGACCTCCGCTACGAGGAGGACGTCCGGGCCGAGACCGACATGAACATCGTCTGCACCTCCGACGGCCGCTTCGTCGAGGTCCAGGGCACCGCCGAGGGCGCGCCCTTCGACCGCGACCTGCTCAACCAGCTGCTCGACCTGGGAACCCTCGGCTGCGCCGAGCTCGACGAGATCCAGCGCAAGGTGCTGGAGGGCTGAGCGTCCGGCAGGTGAACAGTGCGGGTTCGGCGGGCTGTACAGGCCGCCCGCCGAACCCGTACGGTTCCCCGCAGAAGCTGACGCGGGAACCGCGAGCCGGTCTGCGGCCGTCGTTCCCGGGGAAGGCTCACCGTGCCACCGCCCGTACCGGAGGACCTCGATGCCGCACAGCATCACCCGCCCCGCCACCCTCGCCGTGGCCGCGCTGATCCTCGTCCTCCCGCTCAGCGCCGTCAGTTGCTCCGCCGCCCAGAAGGCGATGGACTGCGGCAACACCGCCGTGAAGGTGGGCGGTGACCTCAGCCAGCTGAACGACGCCTACAACAACGCCGGCAACAACCCCACGGCGGCGGGCAAGGCGCTCGCGAACCTCAAGAGCGACCTCGGCAAGCTCGGCAAGAACGCGGGCAACACCGACGTCTCCAAGGCCGTCGCCGACCTCCAGACGCAGGCCGACAAGACCCAGCAGGCGATAGACGCCAAGCAGGTCCCCGACCTCGGCCCGCTCGGCGACGCGGTCGGGAACCTGACGAAGGTCTGCGCGAGCTGACGATCGATACGCTGGGGGCCATGACCACCCCCCGACGCCTCGTCCTCGCCACCCGCAACCAGCACAAGGTCGCCGAACTGCGCGCCATCCTCGCCGGCGTCGGCCTCGACGTCGAACTCGTCGGCGCCGATGCCTACCCCGAGATCCCGGACGTGGCCGAGACCGGTGTGACCTTCGCGGAGAACGCCCTGCTCAAGGCCCACGCGCTGGCCCAGGCCACCGGCCTGCCCGCGGTCGCCGACGACTCCGGCCTCTGCGTGGACGTACTCGGCGGCGCACCCGGCATCTTCTCCGCACGCTGGGCCGGCAAGCACGGCGACGACCGCGCCAACCTGGAGCTGCTGCTCGCCCAGCTCTCCGACATCGCCGCCCCGCACCGCGCCGCCCACTTCGCCTGCGCGGCCGCGTTCGCCCTCCCCGACGGCACCGAGCGCGTCGTGGAGGGACAGCTGCGAGGCGAACTGCGCACCGCCCCCGCCGGCGACGGCGGCTTCGGCTACGACCCGATCCTCCAGCCCCTGGGCGAGACCCGCACCTGCGCCGAGCTGACGGCGGACGAGAAGAACGCCATCAGCCACCGCGGCCAGGCCTTCCGCGCCCTGGCGCCGGTGGTGCGCGAGCTGCTGGGGTGAGGGGCAGTAAAAATGCCCCGGTTCGCCCTCGTTGTGAGGGTGGACCGGGGCTGTTGTGCGCCCGGTGGGATTCGAACCCACGACACTGCGGACCTAAACCGCATCCCTCTAGCCAGCTGGGGTACAGGCGCGCGCTGGGTCAGGATACCGGTTCTGCTGCGGCTGGGCGGCACGGATTTTGGCGACCTGGACTGATCAGTCAAGCGGCCTGGGCCTCCTGGGAAGCACCCTGTTGCTTGTTCCGGCCGCAGTAGGTGAGTGTGACGGAGTGGCAGTTCGGGCACAGGAATCGGAGATTGTCGGGCTGGTTGTCGAGCCAGTTGCCGTTGACGTGGTCGATCTCCAGCACCAGCTCGCAACCGTGCCACAGGTTCCCCACCCCGCACGAGGCGCAGAGGTACGGGACTCCACGGCTCTGCATTGCCCGGCGGAGCTGCACGTTCTTGACGCGTTTTGAGCCGATCGGGAGCTCGATGAGGATGTCCGCGGCGCTCTTGCGATTGCGAGGGGACTTCCCCTTGGCGTGACCCTGGCCGGAGAAGTGGCTTGTGCTGAGGCCATGGAGGGCGATGCTCTTCTTGACCAGGCGTCGCGCGGAGCCGGACTCCGCCAGATCGAGGGAGCGGATCACACCGGCGAGACTGAACTGCTCGGCCACTGCTGCCTGGAGCTCGTCCTTGGGTATCACGCCACTTGCAAAGCGGTCGGTCGCCGTCTTCCCGAACGAGAAGTGGGATGTGTCGATGCCGAATTGGGTCAGCCGCTGCTTCATGTACGAGTAGGCACTGTCGTAGGGCCGCACCCCCAGGTACAGCAGCATGGAGCTGATGCTGCAGGAGTTGGCCGCCGCCTCCGCCAGCATCTCCCGGGTGTACCTGCGGCGGCCGTAGTCAGGCCGACCGCCGTTGAAGTGCGATGTGTCGATCCCGTAGAACTTGAGCCGCCGGCTGAGGTAGCTGTGCGTGCCGCCAGCCATCGGCACGCCGAGCTTTCGCATCATGTCGTTGATGCTCTGCGACTCGGCGGCGAGGTCGGTGAGCACTTTGCGGGTGTACCTGATCTGGCTCGGCATGGTGGCCCCCTTCGCCAGTGGTAACTGATTGCCTATCACTCGAAACAGATGGTGACGGTTTGGGTATTCCCAGTGCAGCCGGGTCGGAGTGAGTGCCGATGGCGCCATGCGACCCGTTCCCGCTGGCAACGGTTCTGTTTCGACCTGTGCGGATGTGTGCGAAAGCTCTTGACGGGGGATGGCGAAAAGGGGTGTCATATCCCACATCGCGTTGGAACCTGTTTGGTTCTGATTGATTGTGAGCCGAAGGAGTCTCCCCCACATGATCACCGCGCGCACTCGCCGCCGCACTGCCGCCGCTGTCGGCCTGCTTGTCACCCTCGGTCTGACCGCCTGCTCGACCGGGCAGCAGTCGACCGCCTCGTCCGGCGGCGACACCGCCACGGTGTCCGGGAAGATCTCCATCACCTACCTGCAGAAGCAGGGGGACCAGGAGTACTTCGTCGGCGAGGCTGCCGGCGCCAAGGCCAAGGCCGCCCAGCTGGGGGTGGACCTCAAGGTGGTCAACCTCGGCAACGACGCGAACCAGACGATCAGCGACGAGCAGTCGGCCATCGCCCAGAAGAGTAACGGTCTGATCGTGGTCGTCCCCGACCCGGCCGTCGGTCCGCAGGTCGTGCAGACCGCCAAGGACGCCAAGGTGGCGCTGCTGACCTCGGACGACCAGATCTGCACCACCGGCCCGGCGCCGGCCTCCTGTGCCGCCTCCGACCTGGTTCCCCGGATCGGCTTCAGTGGTGACCAGATGGGCCAGCAGGTCGGCCAGCGGGCTGCCGAGGAGTTCAAGAAGGCGGGCTGGAACGCCGCCGACACCCGGATCATCTCCGCCTGGCAGCAGGACGTCACCGTCTGCGGTGACCGCGTGAAGGCCGCCAAGACGGCGTTCGCCGCCGGTGCGGGCGCCACCGTGCAGAACATCGACGTGGCGACCGACAACACCCCGACCGGTGCGCAGGACAAGATCGCCGCGACCATCACCGCCAACGCGGGCGTCAAGCACTGGGTGATCTGGGGCTGCAACGACGAGAACGTCCAGGGTGGCGTCACCGCGATGGACAACGCGGGCGTCACGCCCGACAACGTCATCGGCGTCGGCCTCGGTGCCTACCTGGCCTGCAAGGACTGGGGCAGCGGCAAGCCGTCCGGCATGAAGGCCGCGCTCTTCATCAACGGCAGCGACGTCGGCGCCCTGGCCGTCCAGACCATGTACGACAAGCTCAAGAACGGCAAGGCGTTCCCGCAGGAGGCCTTCGCGCCGACCACGATGGTCGACCCGACCAACTGGCAGGCCTCCGGCCTCAAGTGCAGCTGAGGAACAGGTTGTGACGACCAAACTGACGAACCCGGGCGCAGCGGTCCGGGGGCTCGGCAAGAGTTTCGGCGCCGTCCGAGCGCTGAACGGGGTGACCCTGGAGTTCCCGCCCGGGCAGGTGACAGCGCTGATGGGGGAGAACGGGGCCGGCAAGTCCACCCTGTTGAAGATCCTCACCGGTGACCACCAGCCGACCGAGGGACACGTCCTGCTGGACGGGGTCGAGGTGGCCCTGCACTCGCCGGCCCAGGCACGGGCCGCCGGGATCAGGATCATCCCGCAGGAGCCGGAGATCATCCCGCACGTCTCGGTCGCCGAGAACGTCTACGCCGGTGCGCTTCCCCGCCGTTCGGGGCGCCGGCTGGACCGTGCCGAGCTGCGTCGGCGGATCGAGGCGGATCTGGAGCGGCTCGGGTTCGCCCGGGTGCTCGACCCGGATCTGCTGGGATCCGAACTCACTCCGGCGCAGCGTCAACTGGTCGAGATCCTTCGGGCGTTGACCGGCGAGGCGAAGGTGATCGCGTTCGACGAGCCGACCTCCTCGCTCTCCGAGCAGGAAGTGGACGCGCTCTTCGCGCTGATCCGCCGCCTGCGCGATCAGGGCGTGGCGGTGATCTACGTCTCGCACCGGATGAAGGAGATCTTCCAACTCGCCGATCGGATCGCCGTGTTGCGCGACGGTGCGGTGGCCGGCGTGCTGGATGCCGGGCAGGCCGGCGAGGCCGACCTGGTGCGGCTGATGGTGGGCCGGGACCTCTCCACGATGTTCGTCCGCCAGCAGGTGGCCACCGACCGGGTGGTGCTGGACGTCAGGGACGTCACCACCGAGGACGTCAGCGGGATCAGCTTGCAGATCAGGGCCGGCGAAGTGGTCGGCCTGGCCGGGCTGATCGGCGCCGGCCGGTCCGAGCTGGCGCTCGCGCTGGCCGGTGACCGTGCGATCCTCAGTGGGAAAGTCCTCCTGGAGGGCCAGGAGTTGAGGTCGGGGCGGCCCGGAGAGGTGATCCGGGCCGGGCTCGGCCTGGCTCCCGAGGAACGCAAGGCCCAGGCGCTCTTCCTGCACCGCTCGATCCGGGACAACACCTCGCTGGTGGTGCTGGAGCGGCTGCGCCGCTGGCGGTTCGTCCGCCGGTCCGCCGAACGGGAGTTGGCGCAGGAGTACTCCGACCGGCTGCGCGTGCGCACCCCCTCGATCGAGCACGAGGTGCGCAAGCTCTCCGGCGGGAACCAGCAGAAGGTGGTGCTGGCCCGCTGGTTGGCCCGCAAGCCCAAGGTGCTGATCCTGGACGAACCGACCCGCGGCATCGACGTGGGTGCCAAGGCGGAGATCTACCAGATCATCGCGGACCTGGCGAAGGAGGGGATCGCACTGCTGGTGATCTCCTCCGAGCTGCCCGAGGTACTCGGGCTGGCCGACCGGGTCGTGGTGATGCAGAACGGCCGGATCACCGGTGAGTTGAGCCGGTCCGAAGCCACCGAGGAGCGGATCCTCTCGCTCGCGATGGCCGATGACCTGGTGTCGAGTGACGAAGGAAGGACAGCATGAGCACCACGACCGTGTCCGACACTGCTCCGGCGGTGAAGAGCCGCGGCAGGGCGGCCGAACTGCTGGCCTCGGTGGGCGGGCAGAACCTCAGCCTGATCGTCGCGTTGGCGGTGGTGCTGACGCTGTTCGGGTCGTTGAACGACAACTACCTGAGCTGGAACAACATCCAGGTGATCGCCGAGGCGGCGACCATCAGCGGCCTGCTGGCCGTCGTGCAGACCGTCGTGATCATCTGCGGCGGGCTGGACATCTCGGTCGGCTCGCAGGCCGGCCTGGCCTCGGTGGTCAGCGCTATGGCCTTCACCTCGGCGGGCGCCAACCCGATGGTCGGCATGGCGGCGGCGATCGGCGTGGGCGTGGTGATCGGCCTGCTGAACGGCGTGATCATCGTCTACGGCCGGGTGAACGCCACCATCGCCACGCTGGCCGGCCTGGCCGCCTACAAGGGCGTCGCCCAGCTGATATCCAACGGCGCGGCGCAGGGCTACGTGCTGAACAACAGCGTCTTCATCTTCCTCAGCCGCGGCAAGATCGCCGCGCTGCCGGTGATGGTGTGGCTGCTGATCGTGGTGGCGCTGGCGGTGCACGTGCTGCTGAAGTACACCGACATCGGTCGCAACATCTACGCGATCGGCGGCAACGACACGGCGGCCCGGCTGGCCGGCATCAACATCAACAAGTACCTGATCTCGGTCTACGGCCTGCTCGGCGTGGTCGCGGCGGTGGCCGGCATCCTGCTGACCGCACGGACCGGGTCGGGGCAGCCGACCTCGGGCAGCGAGGGACTGGAACTCCAGTCGATCACCGCCGCGGCGCTCGGCGGCTGCGCCCTCAAGGGCGGCAAGGGCGGTATCGGCGGCACACTGCTCGCGGTGGCGCTGCTCGGCGCACTGGAGAACGGTCTGACCGTGCAGGGCATCAACTCGTTCTGGCAGAACGTCGCCCAGGGCTCGCTGCTCGTGGTCGCCGTGGTGATCCAGCAGCGGCGCAGCGGCGAGCGGTTGGTGGGCCTGCCCGGTTGACGCTGTGTGCGGACGGCGACGGCCCCGGCCCCTGTGGGGGAGCCGGGGCCGTCGCCGTGCCGTGGCGTGCCGTCAGGAGGCTTCGACCTTGAGGTCGCGCAGCAGCTTGGCGACGTGGCCGGTGGCCTTCACGTTGTAGAGCGCGCGCTCGACCTTGCCGCTCTCGTCCACCACCACGGTGGAGCGGATCACGCCGACCACGGTCTTGCCGTAGAGGCTCTTCTCGCCGTAGGCGCCGTACGCCTCCAGGACGGCCTTGTCCTGGTCGGAGAGCAGGGTGACCTTGAGGTCCTCGGTCTCGCGGAACTTGCCGAGCTTCTCGGGCTTGTCCGGGGAGATGCCGATGACGTCGTAGCCGGCGCCCGCGAAGACCTCCAGGTTGTCGGTGAAGTCGCAGGCCTGGGTGGTGCAGCCGGGGGTCAGCGCGGCGGGGTAGAAGTAGACGATCACCTTGCGGCCGAGGTGGTCGGCGAGGGACACCTGCGTGCCGTCGGCGTCGGGCAGGGTGAAGGCGGGGGCGGTGTCCCCGGCCTGGAGGCGCTCACTCACGGTGGATCTCTCCTCGTGCTGGACTGGCGGTCGTGCCGTCGCCAACCTACCTCTGATGGTGGGTGGGACTGCGCGTGGCGGCGGTGGAGCTGACAAACTGGGCCGGAGCAGACTGCGACGCGAGCTGAGTGAGGTGGCCCTGGTGGGCGAGGGGAAGACGAAGGACAAGGCGGTGCGGACCACCGCCGAGATCGAGGCGGACATCGCCCGGACCCGGACCCAGCTGGCGGTGACCCTGGACGAGCTCGCGGTGCGCGTGCACCCGACCACGGTGGCCGCGCAGGTCCGGGCCAAGGCGCTGGCCTCGGTCGAGCAGCGGATCGGCCGGATCTACGTCGGCGCGAGCAGGGGTGTCGAGCAGCTGAAGGCCCAGTTCGTGGACGAGAAGGGCCGGCCGCGCAAGGAGCGGATCGTGCCCGCCGCACTGGTCGGCACGGGTGTGGTCCTGCTGGTGGCCTCGGCCCGCAAGCGCCGGCGCGGCTGAGCGCGCGAGTACCGTGCAGGGCCGGGAGCGCGCGGCGCACCCGGCCCTGTACGGTCGGGGGCGTGAGCGCGAACGACGAGCAGAGTAAGCAGAACAAGCGGCAGGACCAGCTCAGCCACGACCGGATGGGTGAGAAGCTCCCCATCCGGATGCTGCACGACCGCGTCCTGGTCCGGACCGAGGGCGGCGAGGGTGAGCGCCGTTCGACCGGCGGCATCCTGATCCCGGCGACCGCCGAGCTAAGTAAAAGGTGCGTCTGGGCGGAAGCTGCTGCGGTCGGCCAGAGCGTGCGGTCCGTGGAGCCGGGGGACCGGGTGCTCTACGACCCGGAGGACAAGCTGGAGGTCGAGGTGCGCGGCGCGACGTACGTGCTGCTGCGCGAGCGCGACCTGCACGCGGTGGCGGCCGAGCGGCTGAAGGAGTCGGACGGGTCGACCGGGCTGTATCTCTGACGGGGTGTGGGGAGGTCGCCACACATTCGGCGTAGGAGCGGTGGCCGGTGGGCCCGGACTGCTCCAACGTGTGGATCAGGCGCCCTGCCTTTCCCCACCGAACAGGAGAACCACCCTCATGCGTGCCATATGGACGGCTGCCGCCCTCACCGCAGCTCTGAGCCTGACGTCGGTCACCGTGGCGACCGCCGCCGTCCCCCTTGCCGGTGCGGAGCCCCCGCGGGTCGGCACGGCCTCGACCGTGCCGCGGAACCTCGACCTCCTCCCGGTGCGGGTACCCGCCGCCGGGGCGCCGTCGGTGACCCTGCCCACCGTGCCGGGTACCCCGGCGCTGCCCTCGTTGCCCGCCTTGCCGTCGCTTCCCTCGCTTCCGTCGCTTCCCTCGCTCCCCGGGTTGGGGGCGGTCACGGCGCTGCTCAGCAGTCTGCTGAGCACCATCACGAATCTGCTCGCGAGCCTCGGGATCTCGCTGCCCGCCCTGCCCTCCGTGCCGGCGCTCCCGACGCCGTCCGCCGGCAGCGGGACCGCCTCCCCCAGCGACCTGGCGCAGCTGCAGCAGCGCGCCAAGGCGCTGAGTGACGCAGTCGCGGCAGCTCAGGCGGCGCAGGCTCACCGGTAGTCACGGCACCCGGTAGCCCCTGAGCCGGTCGTCCCCCCGTGGGGGCGGCCGGCTCAGGGGTTTTCACGATCCGTAGCGCAGCGTGTACGGATAAATACCCTGCGAAGCCGTGCCCGCCGGCGCTACGGTGGGCTGAGACAACCTCATATCCGTAGCTCCGCCCGACGCCCGGACACCCCGGGGGCCGCCGGTCGGGGCATTTCCGTGCTGCCCGTGAACGCGGAAAAGTCGACAAGGAGACAGGTGATGGGATCAGCGGCCAGGCTCTATCTGGCCATCGCACGCGGTTCGTTCCGCCGCTACTCGACCTACCGGGCGGCGACGCTGGCCGGGGTCTTCACCAACACGGTGTTCGGCTTCATCCTCGCCTACACCTTCCTCGCGCTGTGGCGGGCCCGGCCCGGCCTCGGCGGCTACGACACCAGCCAGGCCGTCACCTACATCTGGATCAGCCAGTCGCTGCTGGTCACCGTCGCGGTCTGGGGCGGAGGATTCCAGGACGACGTCCAGGAGCGCTTCCGCACCGGCGACATCGCCGTCGACCTCTACCGGCCGGTCGACTTCCTCGGCTGGTGGCTGGCGGCCGACCTCGGCCGGGCCGCCTTCCAGCTGCTGGCCCGCAGCGTCGCCCCGATCACCGCCGGCGTGCTGGCCTTCCACGCCAGGCTGCCGCACTCGGCGCTGACCTGGCCGGTCTTCCTGCTGTCGGTGCTGCTCGCGGTGCTGGTCAGTTTCGGACTGCGCTACCTGGTCTCGCTCAGCGGCTTCTGGCTGCACGACTCCGACGGGGTGCGCGCGGTGATGCTGGTGGTGGCGATGTTCCTGTCCGGCATGCTGCTGCCGCTCGGCCTCTTCCCGGACGGGCTGCGCCAGGCGGCCCAGGTGCTGCCCTGGGCGGCGCTGGTCCAGGTGCCGGCGGACATCTTCCTGGAGCGCAGCACCGGTTCGCAGGTGCTCGGCGGCCTGGGTTTCCAACTCGCCTGGGCCGTCGTGCTGCTGGCCCTCGGCCGGGCGGCGCAGCTGCTGGCCACTCGCAAGGTGGTGGTCCAGGGTGGCTGAGTACCTCGGTGAGAGGGAAAGCGGAGTGGAGCGGCTGCGCTGGGCGGTGCGCTCCTGGCAGTTGACCGCCGCGATGTGGACGCGGGCCGCGATGGCCTACCGCGCCTCCTTCGCGCTGATGCTCGTCGCCAACGTGCTGATCACCTCGCTGGACTTCGTGGTGGTGGTCCTGATGTTCCAGCACACCGACCGGCTCGGCGGCTGGACGCTGCCCGAACTCGGCCTGCTGTACGGGACGTCGGCGTTCGCGCTGGGCACCGCCGATCTGCTGGTCGGCAGCGTCGACTCACTCGGCGAGCGGATCCGGGCCGGCACCCTGGATGTGATGCTGATCCGCCCGGCCCCTGCTCTCTCGCAGGTCTGCGCCGAGCGGTTCTCGCTGCGCCGCCTCGGCCGCCCGGCCCAGGCTACGGCCGTCCTTGCCTGGTCGGTGAGCGCGGTGCGGGTGGACTGGACCTGGGACAGGGTCCTGCTGCTGGCGGCACTGCTGGTCAGCGGCACGGTGATCTTCTCCGCGCTCTTCATCGGCGGCGCCACCCTGCAGTTCTGGTGGGGCGAGGCCAAGGAGCTGCAGAACTCCTTCACGTACGGCGGCGCCACGCTGCTGCACTACCCGCCGACGGTCTTCGCCAAGGAGCTGGTCGCCGGCGTCACCTTCGGCCTGCCACTGGCCTTCGTCAACTGGCTCCCGCTGCTGCACATCCTGGGCAAGCCGGACCCGCTCGGCCTGCCCGCGGCCTTCCAGTTCGCCTCGCCGCTGGCGGCGGCCGGCAGCGTCCTGGTGGCCGGCGTGGCCTGGCGGGCCGGGCTGCGGGCCTACCGCGGCGCCGGGAACTGACCTCCATCGAACAGGAGCATCCGACATGGCATTGATCGAACTCGAAGATGTGGCACGGACGTTCACCATCCGCGCGAAGGTCGGGCGGCTGCGCCGCGAGCGCCGCGAGGTGCGCGCGGTGGACGGGCTGAGCTTCACCGTCCAGGCCGGCGAGTGCGTCGGCTACATCGGCCCGAACGGCGCGGGCAAGTCCACCACCATCAAGATGCTCACCGGCATCCTGGTCCCCAGCGCCGGGCGGCTACGGGTGGCCGGCGTCGACCCGGCCCGAGAACGCACCCGGCTGGCCCGCCGGATCGGGGTGGTGTTCGGCCAACGGACCACGCTCTGGTGGGATCTGCCGCTGCGCGACTCCTACGAACTGGCCCGCCGGATCTACCGGATCCCGGACGCCCGCTACCGCGCCAACCTCGACCGCTGCGTCGAACTGCTGGAGCTGGGACCGCTGCTGGACACCCCGGTGCGCCAACTCTCGCTCGGCCAGCGGATGCGCGGTGACCTGGCCGCGGCGCTGCTGCACGACCCGCAGGTGCTGTACCTGGACGAGCCGACGATCGGCCTGGACGTGGTCAGCAAGGTGCGGGTGCGGGAGTTCCTGCGCGAGATCAACACCGGTGCGGGCACCACCGTGCTGCTCACCACCCACGACCTCACCGACATCGAGCAGTTGTGCGGCCGGGTGATGGTGATCGACCACGGCCGGATGGTCTACGACGGCGGCCTCGACGGCCTGCACGCGACCGGGCAGAGCGAACGCACCCTGGTCGTCGACCTGGCCGGCCCGTCCGCGCCGATCGAGGTCCCCGGCGCCCGGGTGGTCAAGGTGGACGGCGCCCGCCAGTGGCTCGCCTTCCCGGCCGAGGACAGCGCGGCCCCCATCGTCGCCGCCGTGGCCGCCGGCTACCCCCTCCTGGACCTGTCGGTCCGCGAGCCGGCCATCGAGGACGTGATCGCCCGGATGTACGCCAAGGTCCCGATCGGCTGAGCCTTGGAGCCCTGCGGCAGGCGCGCGGTTGGGGCGCTTGCCGCAGGGCACCGGTCCCATGCAGATTCAGCAGGGGGGCTTCTCCGTCCGCCCGGCGGAGATCCTGGCAGCGGCACCGGAGTTCACCTCCGACAGCGAGAACATCAAGGCTGCGGTGGCGAATCTGGGCGATGCCTCCGCATCCTGCCGCGCGATGGCCAGGGCGCTCACCCAGTACGCCGACCAGGTCGCCAAAGCCAAGCAGTCAGGGGCATCAAAAATTCAGCGGATTTTACAAGGATCCCACGAATCCTGGTCAGGATCTTCCGGTGGATTTTGAGGGCGGAAATATCGTGGCCGTCTATCTTCCGGACGGGAATGGCGGCTACAGACTGTTGACATCATACGCAAACCCCGTGCAGGGGAAGCATCCGTGAGGGCAGCCTTGGAAATCAATCCTTCAGGGGGACTGTCGAAATGGCGGCCCCTGAAACGATGGAGGGCCTCCGGCTGGGATTTCAGCGTCTTCTGAGGGAGAGGAGCCTGTCGCGAGGCGAGTACTGTGATCTCACATTCATCGAGTTTGAGACCGATGCCGAACTGTATGAATACCTGCAGGAGGTCTATGTCTTCCTCTTCCTCAAGGGAGAGCAGGCGCCCCGGCCCCCCGACTGAGCTCCGCGGGTGAGGTCGAGTGGATGTTTGGCTGGCGCCACTCGAACGACGGAAACGTCAACCCCCTCGACGTCCTGGCCGGCGCGGTGGGCGGCGCGGCGAGTCCTGGCGGAGGGCGGGGGAAGCCCGGTGGCTATACGGGTGCCACCGCGGACGGGCGGCCGGGACTCGGTGGTTACGATTCCGGTGACGGTTTCATTTATCCAGAGAAGCCCGACGGGAATTCGCACGAGCTGTACCAGACCACCGAGCCTTCTGGTTCACTGAAGCTGTGGCCCCATTACGGCATCGAAGGGCCGGCGGTACCGATCCTTCCTGACCTGTCCAACCTGGACGAGGTGGTCGAGGCCGCGAAGAGAGGACTGGGGCTATGAGGCAGGGCAGTCGAGAGCAGCAGATGGCGAACCGTCTGGTGGCTGTCAAGTGGACGGATCCAGAAGGGGCCTATGCACACGACTGGTCGCGAGTCCTGCTGATGCGGGAGTACCTGCGGCGGGCTGCGTTGTGGGCGGAGGCCTACCGTATCGAGGACGAGTGGCCGTTCTTCGATCTCGCAGCCCGTATTGACCCGTCGGTGCGTGCCGATCCCGCCCTGGTCGCCTGGATGGAGGAGGCCCTGGATGGAAGAGTCGGGTTGCCCATCGCCTATGACAGCTGCTTCCGTGCTCTGCACTGGGCCGCGCTCCTTGATGCCGGCCTGGAACAACTGCCCGCTCTCGATGACCCGTTCGAGCCACTGATCATGCTCTTCGAGCGAGGCGGCGGCTTCGGCACCGAGAATCGTTCTGCCGATTTCTCCCTGGCCATGGTCCGGTTCAAGACCTGGGACCAGCACCTGAACCCCGAGCCGATCGTCGCGCTCGACCACGACGTGCTGGACGAACTCGATCCGCAGGGCTGGGAACGCTCCGGCGTAGCCCGGTCCGAAGGATAGTTCGGCTGGCGCCACTCGAACGGGTGGGGTGAGTAACCCGGGTGGGCCTGGGGGCGTTGACAGGGCCGGACGTTCGGACCGGCGCTAGGGAGCTCGGGGATGGCAGGGGCTGAGACGGTCCCGGTGGCTCGGCCGGTGATCGGGGAGGCGGAGATCGCCGCCGCGGTGCGGGTGCTGCGTAGTGGGTCGGTGGTGCAGGGGCCTGAAGTCGCGGCTTTCGAGCGGGAGTTCTCCGAGCTGGTGGACGGGCGCGCGTGTGTGGCCGTCAACTCCGGGACGTCGGCGCTCTATCTGAGCCTGCTGGCGCTGGGGATCGGGCCGGGCGACGAGGTGGTGGTGCCGTCGTTCTCGTTCGCGGCCACCGCCAATGCGGTCCGGCTGGTGGGTGCCGAGCCGGTGTTCGCGGACATCGAGGCGGACAGCTTCTGTCTGGACCCGGAGGCTGCGGCGGCCGCCGTCGGGCCGCGTACCGCGGCGCTGCTGCCGGTGCACCTGTACGGGCACCCGGCCGCGATGGACCGGCTGCTGCCACTGGCCGCGCGGCACGGCCTGGCGGTGGTCGAGGACGCCTGCCAGGCGCACGCCGCCACCCTGCACGGGCGCCCGGTCGGCAGTTTCGGTGCGGCGGGCTGCTTCAGCTTCTATCCGACCAAGAACATGCATGCGCTGGAAGGCGGCATGGTGGTCGTGCAGGATGCTCGGCTGGCGGCGAAGCTGCGGATGCTGCGCAACCAGGGGATGGCCGAGCGGTACCGCCACGAGCTGGTCGGCGCGAACCTGCGGATGACGGACGTGTCGGCGGCCGTCGGCCGGGTCCAACTGGCCGCGCTGGCCGGGTGGACCGAACGCCGCCGGCAGCACGCCAAGGCGCTGGACGCCCGGCTGCGCGGGGTGCCGACCCCGCCGGTGGCGGTGGGGGCGGGGCACGTCTACCACCAGTACACGGTGCGCGTCGCCGAGCAGCGGGCGCGGTTCCAGGGCGAGTTGGCGCAGCGGGGGATCGGCAGCGCGGTGCACTACGCGGTCCCGATCCACCGGCAGCCGGCCTACGCGGGCGGTGGCGAGGAGCTGCCGCAGACCGACCGGGCGGCGGCCGAGGTGCTCTCGCTACCGGTCCACCCGGGCCTGACCGAGGGCGAGTTGGACCGGGTGGCCACGGCGGTCGACGCGGTCGCGGCGCTGCTGGGCAGCGAGCTGTGAGCGCCGCCACGGGTGCCGCTGCCGGCCCGCCGCTGCGCGCCGGGCTGGTCGGGATCGGCGCGATGGGCCGCCACCACGCCCGGGTGCTGGCCGCGCTGCCCGGCGTACGGCTGGTCGGCGTGGTGGACCCGGCCGGCGATCCGACCGGGTCGGCGCACGGGACGCCGGTCTTCGCCGAGCTGGCCGGTCTGCTCGCCCGGGGCCTGGACTACGCCGTGGTGGCCTGCCCGACCGGACTGCACGAGGAGGTCGGGCTGAGGCTCGCGGCGCACGGGGTGGCCGCCCTGATCGAGAAGCCGCTGGCCGGTTCCGCCGTCGCCGCCGGCCGCCTGGTCACCGCCTTCGAATCGCGGGGGCTGGTGGCCGGGGTCGGCCATGTCGAGCGCTTCAATCCGGCGCTGCGCGGGCTCCGCGCCCGGGTGGCCGCCGGTGAACTCGGCGTGCTGCACCAGGTGGTGACCAGGCGTCAGGGACCGTTCCCCGGGCGGATGGTGGACGTCGGCGTGGTCCAGGACCTGGCCACCCACGACCTCGACCTGACCCGGTGGATCACCGGCGCGGAGTACGGCCGGCTGTCGGCCCGTACGGTGCGCCGCAGCGGCGGTGGGCACGAGGATCTGGCGGCCGTGATCGGCACGCTGGACGACGGCACGATGGTCAGCCACCTGGTCAGCCGGCTCAGCCCGGTGCGCGAACGGCTGGTCGCGGTGACCGGCGAGCGCGGCTGCCTGGTCGCCGACACCCTGGCGGGGACGCTGACCTTCCAGGCCGACGGCACGTCCACCGGCTGCGCCGTCCCCGGGCGGGAGCCGCTGGTGGCCGAACACGAGCGGTTCCGCGACGCGGTGGCGGGAGGAGCCGGCGTGACCGCGACCGTGACGCTGCGGGACGGGCTGCGCGCGGTGGAACTGGCGGAGGACGTACTGGCCGCCGCCCGGCACGGCCAGGAGGCACTGATCCCGTGAACGACGTCGACGTGACGGTGGTGGTCGCCGTCTACAACGCGATGCCCTACCTGACGGCCTGCCTGGAGTCACTGGCCGGCCAGTCCATCCGCCGCAGGCCCGGCGGCGGCCTGGAGGTGGTCGCGGTCGACGACGGCTCCACCGACGGCGGCGGCGCCGAGCTGTGCGCCTTCGCCGCCCGCCACCCGGGGCTGGTCCGGGTCGTCCACCAGCCCAACTCCGGCGGCCCGGCGGCGCCCGGCAACCGTGCGCTGGAACTGGCCCGCGGCCGGTACGTGTTCTTCCTCGGCGCCGACGACTGGCTCGGCGAGCAGGCGCTGGAGCGGCTGGTGGCGCTGGCCGACCGGGCCGAGTCGGACGTCGTGCTCGGCAGGATGGTCGGGGTCGGCGGCCGCCAGGTGCCGCAGGGCATCTTCGAGGCCAACCGGGACCGGATCGGCTTCACCGACTCCGCGCTGGCCTGGGCGCTCTCGGACACCAAGCTGTTCCGGCGCGAGCTGATCGAGCGGCACGGGCTGCGCAAGCGCGAGGACCTGCCGGCCTACTCCGACCAGCCGTTCACCCTGGAGGCCTGCCTGCGCTCGCGGCGGATCTCGGTGCTGGCCGACTACGACTGCTACTACGCGGTCCTGCGGGAGGACCACGGGAACGTGACCGTGCGGGCCCGGCACGAGGACCGGCTGCGCGGGGTGGCCGCGATGCTCGGCGTGGCGCAGCGGCTGGCCGAGCCCGGCGCCGAGCGCGACGCGCTGTGCGCGCGGGCGTTCTCCTGGGAGATCCCGCGCCTGCTGACGGCCGACTTCCTCGCGCTGCCCGAGCCGGCCCAGCGGCGGGTCTGCGCCGGGGTCGGCCGACTGGTCGCGCTGCACGGCGAGGAGGCCGCTCTGGCCGAGCTCCCGGCGCGCGACCGGCTGCGCCTGGACCTGGCCCGGCGCGGCCGGGTCGCCGCGCTGCGCCGCCTGATCCGCTACCAGGCGGCCTACGGCGAGCGGTCCGCCCCGGTGGTGGAGCAGGGGGAGCAGTCACCCGAGGTGGTGCAGGAGGCTGCGCCGGAGCCCAGGCAGCTGCCGATGCCGGTGCAGCTCTGGCGCGGGCTGGTCCCGGCCCAGGTCCGGCGCCGGCTGCACCAGCGCTCGGGCTGGCGGGAGTTCACCGAGCGGACGTACGAACGCTGGGCATGACGGGGGCGAGGGGTATGGACATCTGCGTGGTCGGGCTCGGCAAGATCGGGCTGCCGCTGGCGGTGCAGTACGCGGGCAAGGGCCACCGGGTCACCGGGGCGGACCTGGTGCCGGCCGTGGTCGCGGCCGTCGCCGAGGGCCGTGAGCCGTTCCCCGGCGAGGCGGAGTTGGCGCAGCGGCTCAAGCGGGTGGTCGCCGACGGACTGCTGACCGCCACCACCGACACGGCCGCGGCCGTCGCGGGCGCGGAGGCGGTGGTCGTGGTCGTCCCGCTGCTGACGGACGCTGCGGGCGCGCCGGACTTCACCGCGCTGGACGCCGCCACCGCGGACGTCGCGGCCGGCCTGCGCCGCGGCACCCTGGTCAGCTACGAGACCACCCTGCCGGTCGGTACCACCCGCGGGCGCTGGGCCGACCGGCTGGCGGCCGGCTCGGGGCTGGCGGCCGGGCGGGACTTCGCCCTGGTCTTCAGTCCCGAACGGGTGCTCACCGGACGGGTCTTCGCCGACCTGCGCCGCTACCCCAAGCTGGTCGGCGGCATCGACGCCGCCTCGGCCCGGCGCGGGGTGGAGTTCTACCAGGCCGTGCTGGACTTCGACCCGCGGCCGGACCTGCCCGGAGGCAACGGCGTCCGCGATCTCGGCTCGACGGAGGCGGCCGAGCTGGCCAAGCTCGCCGAGACCACCTACCGGGACGTCAACATCGCGCTGGTGAACCAGTTCGCGCGGTTCGCCGAGCGCAGCGGGATCGACCTGGCGCCCGTCCTGGAGGCCTGCAACACCCAGCCGTACAGCCATCTGCACCGGCCCGGGATCGCGGTCGGCGGCCACTGCATCCCGGTCTACCCGAGGCTCTACCTCTGGAACGACCCGGAGGCGAGCGTGGTGCGGGCCGCCCGGGAGGCCAACGAGGCGATGCCCGGCTACGCGGTGGGGCTGCTGCACGAGGCGCTCGGGGCGCTGGCCGGCCGGGCGGTCCTGGTGCTCGGCGCGGCCTACCGCGGCGGGGTGCGGGAGACCGCCTGCTCGGGCGTGTTCCCGCTGGTCGCAGCGGTGCGGGCGGCCGGCGCGACGGCGTACGTCAGCGATCCGCTGTACGACGCGGCGGCCCTCGCGGCGCTGGGGCTGCCCCCGTACGCGGGTGAGCCGGTCGACGCGGTGGTGGTGCAGGCCGACCACGCCGAGTACGGGCACGTCGGCTCGGTCGACTTCCCGGGGGCGCGGGTGCTGCTGGACGGGCGCGGCGTGACCGACCCGGCGCGCTGGCGCGGGGTCCGGCGTCTGGTGATCGGTGGCCGGTCGGTCTAGGTCACACTGATTGGGTGGAGGAGACCAGAAGCGAGAGCAACGGCGTGCGGTTCACCGCCGCTGACGAGGAGAAGCGGCAGGGCGTGCGCCGGATGAAGGCGATCGCGACCGGCTTCCTCGCCGTCGCCACCGTCGTCTACGCGCTGGCGACCTGGGCCGGTGCGTCCGGCTGGGGGAGCTGGACGGGGTACGTCGCGGCTGCCGCCGAGGCCGGCATGGTCGGTGCGCTGGCCGACTGGTTCGCCGTCACCGCGCTGTTCCGCCGCCCGTTCGGCCTGCCGATCCCGCACACCGCGATCATCCCGACCAAGAAGGACGCCTTCGGCAAGTCGCTCGGCGACTTCGTCGGTGAGAACTTCCTCTCCGCCCGGGTGGTCCGCACCCGGCTGGCCTCGCTCGGCATCGCCCGCCGGCTCGGCGAGTGGCTGGCCACCCCCGGCAGCGCCGAGCGGGTCACCACCGAGGCCGCCGCCGCGCTGCGCGGGGTGCTGGCGGTGCTGCGCGACGAGGACGTCCAGGCGGTGGTCAGCGAGGCGGTCACCCGGCGGGCCGCGGCGACCCAGGTCGCCGAGCCGATAGGGCGGATGCTCGGCAAGGTGGTGGCCGACGGCGGCCACCGCGGCGTCGTGGACCTGGTCGCGGTGCGGGTGCACGACTGGCTGGCCGAGCACCACGGCGACGTGGTGGACCGGGTCGCGCTCAAGTCGCCCGGCTGGACGCCCAAGTTCGTGGACCACCAGGTCGGCGAGCGGGTCTACAAGGAGCTGATGCGGTTCGTCACCGCGATCCGCGACGACCCGGCCCACCCTGCCCGCGGTGCCATCGACAACTTCCTGGCCGACTTCGCGGTCGAGTTGCAGACCGACGAGGCGACCAAGGCCCGGGTCGAGCGGGCGAAGGCCGAGCTGCTGGCCCGCGACGAGGTCCAGGACCTGATCGCCTCCTCCTGGGCGGCCATCCGCTCGCTGGTGCTGAACGCAGCCGACGACGAGAACAGCGAGCTGCGCATCCGGCTCCGCGACGCGCTGCGCTCGTTCGGGCGCCGGCTCGCCCGCGACAAGCGGCTGCAGAGCAAGACGGACGGCTGGCTGCAGGACGCGGCGCAGTACGTGGTGGAGACCTACCGAGCCGAGATCACCTCGCTGATCTCCGACACCGTGGCCGGCTGGGACGCCGACGAGGCGTCCCGCAAGATCGAGGCCAACGTCGGCCGCGACCTCCAGTTCATCCGGATCAACGGCACGGTGGTCGGCGCGCTGGCCGGCCTGCTGATCCACACGCTGGCGACGGCGCTGGGCGGCTGAACCCCGGCGCAGCCCGGGACGGGCCCGTGAAAAGATGCGAGATCCAGTCGAACTGTGAGGGAGTGACGCAGATGTCCCGAGGGATCGAGGCGTTCATCGCCGGCCTGCCCAAGGCCGAGCTGCACGTGCACCACGTCGGTTCCGCCTCGCCGCGCGTGGTGGCCGCGCTGGCCGCCCGGTACGAGGGCAGGACCGCTGTGCCGGCCGACCCGGAGGCGCTCGCCGAGTACTTCACGTTCACCGACTTCGCGCACTTCATCCAGGTCTACCTGTCGGTGGTCGACCTGATCCGCGACGCCGAGGACGTCCGGGCGCTGACCTACGGCGTCGCCGAGGACATGGCCCGCCAGCAGATCCGCTACGCCGAGCTGACCGTCACGCCGTACAGCTCGGTCAGGCGGGGCATCCCGGACGTCGCCTTCATGGAGGCGATCGAGGACGCCCGCAAGAGCGCCGAGCGGGACTTCGGCGTGGTGCTGCGCTGGTGCTTCGACATCCCCGGCGAGGCCGGTCTCGCCTCGGCCGAGGAGACCGCCCGGCTCGCTCTGGACGTCGGCGCCGACGGCCTGGTCAGCTTCGGCCTCGGCGGCCCCGAGATCGGCGTGCCGCGCCCGCAGTTCAAGCCGTACTTCGACCGGGCCCGGGCGGCCGGCCTGCACAGCGTGCCGCACGCCGGTGAGTCCACCGGCCCGGAGACGATCTGGGACGCCCTGCGGTCGCTGGGCGCCGAGCGGATCGGGCACGGCACGCAGGCGGTCAAGGACCCCGCGCTGATGGACCACCTCGGCGAGCACCGGATCCCGCTGGAGGTCTGCCCGACCTCCAACCTGGCCACCCGGGTGGTGGAGCGGATCGAGGAGCACCCGATCCGGCAGATGGTCGACGCCGGCCTGCTGGTCACCGTGAACAGCGACGACCCGCCGATGTTCGGCACCGACCTCAACACCGAGTACGCGGTCGCCGCCAAGCTGCTGGGCCTGGACACGGCGGGTGTGGCCGGCCTGGCCAGGAACGCGGTCGAGGCCTCGTTCCTGGACCAGGGCGGCAAGGCGAAGCTGACCGGCGAGATCGACGCCTACCTGGCGGCCTGGGACCGCACCTGACGCCTGGCCGGCGTCGGCGGCACCGCCGGCGCCGGCTCGCGGTGCAGCAGGCCGCGCTCGGCGGCCGTCCAGGCCGTGGTGGTGAGCAGGTAGAGCCCCGCCGCCAGCGGAACCAGCGCGGCGAAGAGCACCGTGCCGAACGCGAGGTACGGCATGATCGCGGCCCCGGGCGCCTGCGGGTTCGCCGCCGTCGCGCGGCGCGCCCGCCGGAAGCCCACCCAGCCGACGGCCGCCAGCGCCGCGTAGAGCGCGCCGAAGACCGCGAACTGCGCGGGGCCGTGCGCCGCCGTGAGGTGGGTGCCGAGCGGGACGCCGAGCAGGGTGTGGTGCAGCAGGTCGTTGGGCACGCCGCCCACCGTCGGCAGCGTGAAGAGCCGGTACATCACCGAGAAGAACGGGATCTGCACCAGCATCGGCAGGCAGCCGGTCAGCGGTGAGGCCTGCTCCTCCTTGTACAGCGCGGCCAGCGCGGCCTGGAGCTGCTCGGGGCGGCCCTTGTGCTTGCGGTTCAGCTCGGCGACCCGGGGCGCCAGCCGGGTGCGGTGCTTCTCGCCGCGGGCGGCGGCCCGGGCGAAGGGGTGCAGGGCGAGGCGGACGCAGACCGTGAAGAGCACGATCGCGGCGGCGGCCGGGAGCAGATGGGCGAGCGAGTCGACCGCGCTGTGGGCGAGGCCGACGGCGGGGTCGAAGATCGAGAAGATGGACATGCTGGGCGGGCCCTCCGGAGTCTGACGACAGGTGCGGCGGAGGACGGCAGCGCAATAACAGGGCTTACGCGGCCGTCAGGGCCGCGCCCGGTGCCCTGGGACGGCGACGGCCCCTGGCGTCCGGATCGCGCTGCGGGAGGAAGGCGGTGGCGAGCGCGCGTCGGCGGATCGTGCCGTCCCGGACGGCGTGCGGCGCACCCGCGCCGAGCAGCCGGGCCACCAGGTACGTCCCGCTGACCACGCCGGCCAGCAGCAGCAGGGCGGCGGCCGCGGCGAGCGCGGTGAGGCCGGCCGTCGGGTCGTGCACGGACAGGTCGCCGACCAGCAGCCGGAGCAGCCCGAGGAGCAGCGCGAGCGGATGCACGGGCGGACCTCCTCAGGCTCTCGGGGACTCTCCGGCCGATGGTACGGGACCGGGCCCGCTTAGCCCATGGGGATCACGTGGCCGGTGACGGCGGAGTCGCGGGCGGCCTCGAGGACGGTGAGGACGGCGACGGCGTCGCGCGGGTCGACGGGGGGCGGGGTGCCGGTGGCGAGGGCGGTGGCCAGGCCGGCGTAGAAGGCGGGGTAGTCGCCGGGGAGGGTGGGGAGGTGGACGGAGGCACCGTCGGTGCCGAGCAGGCCCTGGTGGGCCGGGTCCTCGATGCCCCACGGGTGGGTGTCGGGCCGGCGGCCGGCGCGCAGGTCGGCCTCCTGCGGGTCCATGCCGTACCTGACGTAGCCCGCGCGGTCGCCGAGCACCCGCAGGCGCGGGCCGGCCAGCGGGGTGATGGCACTGGTCCACAGGTGGGAGCGGGTGCCGCCGGTGTGGGTGAGGGCGAGGAAGGCGTCGTCGTCCACCGCGGCGCCGTCGCGCCGGATGTCGATCTCGGCGTACACGCTGCTCACCGGGCCGAACAGGGTGAGCGCCTGGTCGACCAGGTGGCTGCCCAGGTCGTAGAGCGTGCCGCCGACCTCGGCGGGGTCGGCCAGTTCGCGCCAGCCGGCCTTCGGCTTGGGGCGGAAGCGTTCGAAGCGGGACTCGAAGCGGTGCACCCGGCCGAGAGCGCCCTCGTCCAGCAGGCGGCGGACGGTCAGGAAGTCGCCGTCCCAGCGCCGGTTCTGGAACACCGTGAGCAGCGTGCCGCGGGACTCGGCCAGGCCGCACAGGGCGTGCGCCTCGGTGGCGGTGGCCGCCAGCGGCTTGTCGACCACCGTGGCCAGACCCGCCGTCAGGGCGGCCCTGGCGAGCGGGACGTGGGTGCGGTTCGGGGAGGCGATGACGACCAGGTCGTACGAGCCGGCGTCGGACAGCAGCTGCTCGGGAGTGTCCAGCGCGCGGGCATCGGGGTGCTCGCGGGCGAGTTGCTCGCGCCGCCCCGGGTCGCTGGTGACCACCGCGGTCAGCCGCAGCCCGGGGGTGCTGGCGATCAGCGGTGCGTGGAAGGCGGAGCCGGCCAGGCCGTAGCCGATCAGGCCGACGCGGTACGGGGTGTGGGGGGCGGTGCTCATGCTCCTACTTCACCACAGCGGCCCGCCCGGACGGCCGCAGCAGCGCCCGGCCGTCCGGTGGGCGGGCGCGCCGTACACCGGGGCCGACGAGTTCCTCCGCCGGCTCAAGGAGTCCGGCAAGCCGTTCCTGGTGCTCACCAACAACTCCATCTACACCCCGCGCGACCTGGCCGCCCGGCTGGCCGGGATGGGCCTGGCGGTGCCGGAGGAGTGCATCTGGACCTCGGCGCTGGCGACCGCCAAGTTCCTGGCCGAGACGGCACCGGGCCTGTTCAACCTGCTGCGACCGTAGCCGTTCGGCGCGGCTACTTCCTCCGCTATGGCGAAACGGACATCAGCGCCCGTTCCGCCCTCTTACACTGTGTGGAGATCCCATCCCGCAACGTAACAAGCGTGAGGAGCAGCATCCATGCCGACCCCGCTGGGCAGAAATCCGGGTCTCGACGTTCTATGCAAGGCGCCCTGGGACCAGGACGAGTACTACCCGTTTCCGAACGACCCTACGGTCTTCGTCGAGTGCAACAACGGCGTCGCGTACGTGAGGGCGTGTCCTGAAGGGTTGACCTGGAACCAGACACTCATGGTCTGCGACTATCCGCGGTGACGGCCGGTGCGGTCACCGGGTGGCTGCCAGCAGTTCCCTGATCTGAACCGGGCCGGCCGCCACCGGCCCGGCTATGCGCCCGTCGGCGTCGACGGGTACCGCGTAGGGGGTGCCACGCACCAGGTATCGTGCGGCGACCTCGTTGCCGCGCTGCACCAGGTACCGGGTGATCCCGTACTGCTCCTCCCACAACCGGTTGTCCGGCAAGGTTCCTGTGCCGATGACCGTGATCTGGTAGGCGGCATCCGGTTTGGCGGCCCACACCGGCAGTTCCCCGGCGATCATCCGGCACGGGGCACACTCGGGATGCAGGAACACCAGAATCTGCCCGCGGCCCGTGGCGAGCAGCCCGGCCAGGGTCGAGGGCGTCTCGGCGGAGGCCGGAAGGTCGAACTCCGGGGCCAGCGCGCCCACCGGAAGCCCGACGGGCGCCGCGAGCGGCGGGGCCGGTTGCCGACGCAGCTCGCGCAGCACCAGGCCCTGCCACAACTGCACCGCGCCTAGGCCCACCCCCACCGCGAGCGCGACACTCGGGCCCGCAGGCGGTCGCGGGAGCGCCGCACCTGCCCACCACGCACCCGCGCCCACTGCGATCAGCAGGCCGTTGCGCACCAGCGTCCACGGCCCGACCGGCTCCGCGCTCAGCGTGCCGAAGCACGCGCACACCGGCCGATGACCCCGAGCCAGGTGGACCGCCACGACTACGCTGAAGGCCGCCAGCAGCAGCACCCCGCCAGCCGCCGCGCTCGACGCCGTCTGCGAGACCAGCACCCCGGCGGCCACCACGGCCTCCACGCTGGGCAACGCCCACGCCACCGGCGGCACCCACGGCTGCGGCACCCCGAACCCGGCCACCGCGGCCCGCGCCTGCGCCCTGCCTGTCAGCTTCCCGAAAGCTGCCGAGGCGAACACTGCGGCGAACGCCAGCCGCGCCAGCCACCCCGCACACTCACCGATCATGTCAGCCAGCCTTCCACACGCCGAAGCTTGCTCAGACGCCTGAGAGGGCGTCACCCGTGAAGTAGCGGCCAGCCAGTGCCGCAGTTGCCCGCGTGCGTGGAGGAGGCGTGTGGGTGATCGGTGGCCGCTATTGCGCGATGGGTGATCCGCCGAACCGCCGATTGCGGTGCGTGTAGGTGTCGATCGCCTCCCAGAGGTGCTGACGGGTGTAGTCCGGCCACAGGTGGGGCGAGAATTCGATTTCGGCGTAGGCACTTTGCCAGAGCATGAAATTGGACAGTCGTTGCTCGCCGCCGGTGCGGATGAGCAAGTCGACGTCCGGGAGGCCCGCGGTGAGCATGAAGCGGCCCAGTGTGGTCTCGTCCAGATCCTCTGCGTGCAGCTGGCCGGTTTGCGCCTGGTGCATGGCAGTTCGGGCTGCCTGGACGATGTCCGCGCGTCCTCCGTAGTTGAAGCACAGGTTGCAGGTGATCGCGGTGCCCGAGGCGGTGACCGCTTCCAGCATGTGCAGGGATTCGACCAGGTCGTCGGGCATCCCCTCAGGCAGGCCGCACCATCGGAACCGGATCCCGCGGGTGAGGATCTCGCCGATCCGTTCTTGGGCGCCGTCTTTGCAGCACTGGAGCAGCCCTGTGACCTCGTCAGTGGAACGCTGCCAGTTCTCGCTGGAGAAGGCGAACACCGACAGGTTCGTCACACCGATCGCCAGTGCGCCGTCCACGATCTCGAACATCCTGGCCAGGGCTGTGCGGTGGCCTTCGGAGCGGGCGAGCCCGCGTTGTTCGGCCCATCTGCCGTTGCCATCCATCACCAGGGCGACATGTGCCGGGATCCGGTCGGGCGGCAACGTCGGCATCTCGGCATCCGGTACGCCAGACGGCGTCGCACCTCCGTTTTCGTCTTCGCCGGCACAATGCCGGCCGCTTGCTGCGCTCTCCACAGGAAGAGTGCCCACTGCCCACCTCCGTTGACCGCCCGCGTGGACTGAGGCGCGATCACCCCGGTCACCAATCGCGTAAGTAGTGCCCACCGTGACCGGCGACAAATCACACACTAATGAGTGGCTGGGTTGCCGGTGTCACACGGGTGCGATGGGGCATTGATGGCTGCGAGGCAGTCGTTGCCGGCCATAGATCTCAGCGGGTCCTCGCCGCCTTGAATCCGCGGTGTATCGCGCCGAGGCGTTTCATCCGCCGCTGTGCTGGACAGGACAGGGAAGGCGAAATAACCGTGCCCGAGCGCTTGGCCCTTATTGAGGTCCCGATTCCAATGCTGACGCGTCGTCTGCCGCGCCCGTGTCCCTACCCGGATGCGGAGGCCGTGCGGTCGGCGGCCGAGGCGTTCTGGTCCACACCTGGGGCTCACCGGCTGCTTCCCGCCGCCTCGGCCTATGCCGACTACCAGGCGCAGCGGGCCTTCGAGTTCACTTACTGGTCCTATCCGACGCTCAAGAAGGCGCGGTTGGCGCTGGTTGTGGCGATCAACGAGTTCGCGTACGCCACCGACTTCGTGTTCGATGATATCGACGGCGGCGAGGCCGCCGGCCACGGCCTTGCCGGCTACATCGATGTCTTCGCCGGCCTCGCGGCCCAGGCCCAGGCGCTGCTTTCCCCGCGGCAGTATGAGCGTCTGATGGTCGCGGTGGCCGAAGCCTTCGACCATATCGGCAAACAGCGTGATGCCTCTGTCCGCGAGCAATCCAGTGGGGAGATCTACGACAGGCACCTGAATTCGGGCTGGATCTGGGTGGCCGAGTTGATCCTCGAGTTGGCCATCGGCGTCGATCTCTCCGCCTACCTCGACTCGGACAGCCTGCTGCGGCAGTACTACCATGCGGGCTGCTCGGCGGGTGTACTCGTCAACGACATCTTCTCGCTGCGCAAGGAGTACTACAGCGGCGCAGGGCGCTTCAACGTCGTCCCCGCCCTGGCACGAGAGCGCGGCATCAGCTTCGCCGACGCGGTCACTGCGGTTGCCCAGTGGACGCTGCGCGAGGAACAACGCTGCTACGAGCTGCGCGACCGCCTCCTGGCCAGCCCGGCGGGATCCGATCCCGGCGTGCGCGCGTTCATCACCGCCTTCGAATACTGGTTGGCGGGCAACCTCCACTGGAGCCGGCTCACCCCCCGCTACCACGGGAAGGGATTCGAATACGACGGCACCACCGAGGGAACCATGGTTCTTCACCCCGAGCGGACCATCTACGTGCCCGTCGGCTCCGACGAAGCCTCAGCGGGGGCACCGCAAACGCCATGACAAGCACGCACCCGAGCCAGGCGGCCCACACCGCCTCACCCCGCGCCAGGCGCAAGGTCGAGTTCGACCAGCGGCGGTTGCGTCTGTCCGCAGGCCGGCCAGAACCGGACCAAAGGTCCCCACGAGCAGATGAGAGGATCGTCATGCCCCACCCGCCGCAGGTCGGCACCTGCGACCCATCTCAGGCTCCCGACCAAGCGGGCGGGTACCGGCTCACGCTGCGGGCCCGCCGTGATGAGTTGGGGGCCGAGGCCGAGCGGCGCTGGCGCGGCGAACAGGACGAGCCGGAGACGATCTGTCGTCACGCGCTGCTCCCGGCGGGCAAGCTCGTGCGCCCGCTGCTGTGTCTGGAGTCGGCGACCGCAGTGGGCGGCACGGCCGCACAGGTGGTGCCGGCCGCACTCGGCATCGAAGGCGGTCATGTGGCCAGCCTGATCCACGACGACATCATCGACGGGGACGACACCCGGCGTGGCCGACCCTCCGTGCAACATCAGTTCGGGATCGACCGTGCGATCCTGGCCGGGGACAGGCTGATCTTCTCGATGTTCCAAGGTCTGGCCGAATGCCAGGACCGGGGCGTCGCCACCGAGCGGATCGTCCAGGCTTTGGGTGTCTTCGCCGAAATGGGGGCGGACCTGTGTCGTGGCGCGATGGTCGAGTTGGCGCTGTGCGGTGACGCCTCCAGCACGGTGGAGGGCTACCTCACCATGACCCGGCTCAAGACCGCGGCCGGGATCCGGGGCGCGTGCCAGGTCGGGGCGATCCTGGGAGGCGGCACATCCGAGGAAGTCCATGCCCTCGGCGTCTACGGAGACCAACTCGGCACCGCCTTCCAGATCCACGACGACCTGCTGCCCTACGACCACGACAGTCCCGCCACAGGCAAGCCGGGGACCAGCGACTTGCGCAATCGCCGTCCTACACTCCCGATCCTGCTGGCCTACCAGGCAGCGCAGGCCGGCGACCGCGACGTCATCGAGCAGATGCTGGCCGGGTTCCTCAGCCCGGACACGGCACACGGCCAGATCCGCGAGGTGGTCCACCGCACCGGTGCTATGACTGCCGCTCGCCGCATGGCCCGACAACACATCGGCCACGCCCGCGATGCGCTCGCCGCCTTGCCGGCCACGCCTAGTCGCACGCGGTTGGCGCTCCTCGCCGACGACGTGATCCGAAACGGGCACAGATCTTCCGATGGTTGACCGCGGTCAGCCCGGAGGGCGCACCAGGAGTCGGGCGAACTCAAAGATGGCAGCCCTCTCCGACTCGATCGTCGTGTCGTCGACCCGACCCCGAGGCTGGCGCGCGGGCAAGTGGTGCTTGGACGCCGGGTAGTTCGGGACCACCCGGGCAGGGAAGGGCTGGGGCCCCAGTGCGGATCACCGACCAAACTTTCGTACAGCCCCTCGACGACTTTGGGTACGGTCCCGATGGTCTTCCCCCGGGGCAGGCCCCGGAGTTGTCCGTGGGCCCTGCCCGCGAGGAGTGGCCGGTGGCGGCGAACGCGATCACTCAAGGTTCACCGGGACGTCCCGGTGACGGCACCGATATCTGCTGCGGTGGCGCCGGGGCCAGGCGGCGGGTGAGGTGTCCTAGCGCGAGGAGGGCGAAGACATCCAACGACGTGATGGACCAGCCAGCAACCGGCGCGGTCGCCGCACAGGGACAGCACCGCGGCTGACCGTCCGGTCGGCTGCCGACGGGCAACGAACCCCTTACTCGCGCTGGGGACAGGCCCGTGGCCTGGCGCTATGTCAACCAACTCAAGGTCCAACGCCGAGGAGGGCTCTGGCCCTTGTGTCGGCGGCGAGAATGTCGGCCGGGCTGGGCGCTGTGGTGACGACAGCAGGGGTGGTCGCGAAGGCGAAGATCGAGGCCCTGGCCGAGGTCCGCAAGGCCGAGATTGAGGCCGAGACGCGTCGGCTGGAGATCACCGAGGACACGAGGCGCGAGCAGATGCGGTTGCAGGCCGGCCAGCCGTCTCCCGAACCGGCCGAGGGTGGCCTTGAGGCTACGTGGAGTAACTGCACGTAGCAGTCGAACTGGGTGGTCAGGAGCGGCTGAGGGGGTGTGCGGTGGGGCCGTTGCTGGTGGGCGCGACTACGCTGGTCCGCGTTGGGGCAGCCAGTGGTGCCCGGTCGGCCGACGGTGTCCGGTCCGGAGCGATGTGCAAGATCGTTTCAGAATCAGATCTAGGAGACACCTACGTGGCAGAGCGCAAGCCCATCGAGTCCTGGCTGACCGACATGGACGGGGTCCTCATCCACGAGGGCACGCCGATCCCCGGGGCCGACGAGTTCCTCCGCCGGCTCAAGGAGTCCGGCAAGCCGTTCCTGGTGCTCACCAACAACTCCATCTACACCCCGCGCGACCTGGCCGCCCGGCTGGCCGGGATGGGCCTGGAGGTGCCGGAGGAGTGCATCTGGACCTCGGCGCTGGCGACCGCCAAGTTCCTGGCCGGGCAGCGCCCGGGCGGCACCGCCTACGTGATCGGCGAGGCCGGCCTGACCACCGCGCTGTACCAGGTCGGCTACGTGCTCACCGACAGCAACCCGGACTACGTGGTGCTCGGCGAGACCCGCACCTACAGCTTCGAGGCGCTGACCAAGGCGATCCGGCTGATCAACAACGGCGCCCGGTTCATCTGCACCAACCCGGACGAGACCGGCCCGTCGCCCGAGGGCGTGCTGCCGGCCACCGGCTCGGTCGCCGCGCTGATCACCAAGGCGACCGGTGTGGACCCGTACTTCGTCGGCAAGCCCAACCCGCTGATGATGCGTGAGGCGCTGAACACCGCGGGAGCCCACTCGGAGAGCGCGGTGATGATCGGCGACCGGATGGACACCGACATCGTGGCGGGCATGGAGGCGGGTATGGAGACCGTGCTGGTGCTGACCGGGCTCACCGCGGCCGCCGACGTCGAGCGGTTCCCGTACCGGCCGACCCGGGTGGTCGACTCGATCGCGGACCTGATCGACCTGGTCTGACCCGGTCCCGGCGTCCCGCCCCTTTTGGGCCGTTGTCGGTGCCGCTGTGTACCGTGCGTGGTGCAAGAAGGGGCGGGGCTCGCGGGCCTGCGCCGTCGGGTTGGCGGAAGGTTGATGTGGTGACCGAGGTTGCTGAGTTGGGCACGGATGCGGGCACGGAGCTGGTGCTGCCGAAGTCCTGGCGCGAGGTGCTGGCGGCGGAGGTGCAGCAGCCGTACTTCGCCGCGCTGACCGACTTCCTGGCGGCCGAGCGGGCCGAGCGGCAGATCTTCCCGCCGCGCGGCCAGGTGTTCTCGGCCCTGGAGGCGACGGCCTACCAGGACGTCCGCGTGCTGGTGCTCGGCCAGGACCCGTACCACGACGACGGCCAGGCTCACGGCATGAGCTTCTCGGTCCTGCCGGGGACGAAGACGCCGCCCTCGCTGCGCAACATCTTCAAGGAGCTGAACGCCGACCTCGGCGTGCCCGTGCCGGACAACGGCTACCTGATGCCGTGGGCCGAGCAGGGCGTGCTGCTGCTCAACGCGGTGCTGACGGTCCGTGCGCACGAGGCCAACTCGCACAAGGGCAAGGGCTGGGAGAAGTTCACCGACGCGGTCATCAAGGCGGTCAGCGACCGGGCCGAGCCGTGTGTCTTCGTGCTGTGGGGCAACTACGCGAAGAAGAAGCTGCCGCTGATCGACACCGAGCGGCACGTGGTGGTGCAGGGGGCGCACCCGTCGCCGCTGTCGGCCAAGCTGTTCCACGGCAGCAAGCCGTTCTCGCAGATCGACGCGGCGCTGGACGGCTTCGGCCAGGAGCCGCTGGACTGGAACCTCCCGAGCGCGGGCACGATCTGAGGGACCGTCACCCTGTCGCGGGCGGCGGAGTCGAACTAGGGTTTGACGCACAGGACGTCGCCGCCCGTTCCAGGAGTTGATCGCCGTGCCGCAGTACGAGGAGTCCAGCGTCGCGGTGCCCGGCGGGGAGCTCGCGGTACTCCGCTGGCCCGCCGCCGACCCGGCTGCCCCGACCGTGCTGGCCCTGCACGGGGTCACCGGCAACGCGGCGGCCTGGAGCGGGGTGGCCGGCCACCTGGAGGGCCGGGTGACGCTGGTCGCGCCCGACCTGCGCGGGCGCGGGGCCAGTCGCGAGGTGGGCGGCCCGTTCGGCCTGGCCCGGCACGCGGACGACGCCGCCGCGCTGATCGAGTCGCTGGGGATCGGCCCGGTGCTGCTGGCCGGCCACTCGATGGGGGCCTGGGTCGCCGCGCTCACCGCCGTCCGGCACCCCGAACTGGTCGCCCGGGTCCTGCTGGTGGACGGCGCGGTCACCCTCCCGCTGCCCGCGGCGGCGGTGATGGAGGAGGCGCTGGTCGAGATCCTCGGTCCCGCGCTGGCCAGGCTGTCGATGACCTTCGCCAACCGGGCGGCGTACCACGCGTTCTGGCGTGAGCACCCGGCGGTCGGGCCGCTCTGGTCCCCGCTGGTCGAGGAGTTCGTCGACCGGGACCTGACCGGTACCGAGCCCGAACTGCGCTCCTCCTGCCTGCTGGAGGCGGTACGGGCGGACACCCGCCAGGTGCGCCTGGATCCGACGGCTGCGGCGGCGATCCGTCAACTGCCCTGCCCCGGCGAGCTGCTGTGGGCCGAGCGGGGTCTGCTGGACCAACCGCAGGGCCTGTACGACGCCCGGCGGCTCGCGGCGGCCGGCCTCGATGCCGAGCGGCTGACCGTCCGTCAGATCCCGGACACCAACCACTACTCGATCCTGCTGGGCCCGGTGGGGGCCACCGTGGTCGCCGAACGCCTGCTGGCGACGGCCGGCCGATAGCCGGGCCGACGCCAGCAGGTCGGAGGGCTCAGGAGGTCGGGGTGGCCGCCGCGCCCTGGACGCCGAGGAAGCTGTTCCAGCCGCCGGTGGGCGCCTGGCCGACGTTCAGCGTGCGGAGCTTGCGCAGCGTCGAGTCGTCCTGCACCTCCAGCCACTCCACCAGCTGGCGGAACGACACCAGCCGGACGTCCGGCTTGCCGGCGACGTACTTCAGGGTCGCCTCGACGGCGTCCATGTAGATGCCGCCGTTCCACTGCTCGAAGTGGTTGCCGACGAAGAACGGCGCCCGGTTGGTGGTGTAGGCCCGGTCGAACCCGGCCTGGTAGGCCGCGGCCGCCTCGCTGCGCCAGGTGTCGTACTTGCCGGGGTCGCCCTTGGTGCTGCCGGCCGACTGGTTGGCGAGGATGTTGTAGTCCATCGAGAGCACCTGGAAGGTGTGCCCGGGGAAGGGTATGGACTGCAGCGGGAAGTCCCAGAGCGCGCCGTTCTGCACCTTCTGCGGCCACATCTGCAGCCCGCCCGGCGAGCTGGCGTCGTACTTCCAGCCCATCTTGGCAGCGGTCGGCAGCAGCGTCTTCTGCCCCTCCAGGCACGGGGTCCGGCCGCCGATCAGCTCCTTCTTGTAGTCGAAGGGCAGCGGCGGCAGGTCGGCGAAGCCGGTGTTGGTCTTCCAGTTGGTGACGAAGGAGATCGCCTGGTCGATCTCGCTCTGCCAGTCGTCCGAGGACCACTTGTTGACGCCGTTGCCGCCCGGCCGGCTGGAGCAGAAGTGGCCGTTGAAGTGCGTGCCGATCTCGTGGCCCGCCAGCCACGCCTGGCTGACCAGCTTGATCGTGTTGCGTATGGCGCCGTCCGACAGGTACGGGATGTCCGAGGCGCCCACCGAGTGCTGCGGCGGGTGGTAGAGGTCGGTCTTGGTCTTCGGCAGGGTGTAGATGCCGGAGAGGAAGAACGTCATGGACGCCTTGTACTGCTCGGCGAGCTTGAGGAACCGCGGGAACTGGTTGTCGTCGGTGGCCCCGGCGCCGTCCCAGGAGAAGACCACGAACTGCGGGGGCTGCTCGCCCGGCTTCAGCTTCTCGGGCTTGGGCTGGTTGGGCTGCGCGCCGGTGTCGGAGGTCGAGCCGTCACCGATCGGGGTGGCCTTGGCCGACGGCTGTCCGGGGTCCGAGCTGGTGCCGTTGCCGGCCGGGGTGCGGGCGTCGGATCCCGAGCCGGCTGTACTGGTGGCACTGCCGCACGCCGCGACGGCTCCCAGGGCCGCGGTGGCTGCGGTGGCGCTCAGCACGGTCCTGCGCGAGATGTGGCTCATCGTCTCCCCTGCCGGGTTGAGCCCGGCTCACCGATGCGGGTCGCGGTGAGTGGCGGGCCATTTCGGGCACTTTTATAATGATTTCTCAATCAGGATGTCATGGAGACCTGGTTGGATTCCAGCAACCGTCCCCACACTCGGGCATGACGAGCCGACTGTCCGGAACGGCTCCACGGACAGGTGTTCTGTTGCAGTCCTGAGACAACTCCGCCCGCAACCCTCGGGCGGCAAGTCGGACGATCAGACGCTCACGCGGATATCGAGGCCAGCTGCCGGCTGCGGCGCACCAGGCGGGCGACGGCGGCGCTGATCGAGGTCGCGGCCGCGCAGGAGACCGCCAGGCTCAGCCAGGCGGTGTTGAACCAGTGACTGTCCAGCCAGCCCAGCGTGACGATGTACGCAGCCCAGACCAGGGCCGCCAGCGCCGACCAGCGCAGGAAGCGGCTCGGCTGGCTGGGGGAGTGGCCCATCGCGAGGTCCAGCACCGTGCGACCGCCCGGCACGAAGCGCGCGACGATCACCATCACGGCGGCCGCCCGGCTGGTCCGGCCGTCCAGCGACTGCTGCACCCGCCGCACGCTGGCGGCGAGTTTGGGGCGCCCGTCGATCCGCCGGCGCAGGAAGGGCGCGCCGCGGCGGGCCATCGTGAGCAGCAGCACATCGCCCAGGAAGGACGCGACGGCGACCGCGCCGGCCAGCAGCACCGGGGCGCCGTCGATCCGGGAGGTCTTCAGCACCGCGAGGATCACCAGCGTGCCGCTGGGCAGGAAAGGGAGGAAGGCGTCGCCGAGAACGGCCACGAGCGCCAGGACGCAGAACCATGACGAGCTGACGAGCTGTGCGCTGTTCAAGTTCGTACTCCCTCCACACCGCCCGGGGGAGAACAGGTGGCTTGAGATCACAACGCTAGCGGCTGTTCATTCCATGCCATCGGGCACCCCCCATGTGGCGGGGGTCACCGGTTGCAGTCAGGGAGTCGACGTGCGGTGGCCGCACAAAGCGTGAGCCCCTGCACCGGGGTTTCCGGTGCAGGGGCTCACGGGGGTCGGTCGGAACTGGTCCAGTCCTCGGCCTTGCTGAGGAGTAAGGGGCGCTGGTTGGCGCTTCCTTGCTGGTGATCAGCCTGCCGGACACGACCCGCCGTGCGCGACCCTCCGCGCTGGCGAGTTCCGGCGCTGGCGTGATCCCGCCATCACGCAGGGGAGTCGGCGCAGCTCGGTCTAGGTTCGCAGCGGGTCGGGGACCGACTGCCAGGGGCGGCAGAGCAGGACGAACGAGCCCAGCGCGAGCAGCGCCGACCCCAGGATCACGGCGGCCATCGGTAGCGCGCTGTCCTGCCCGCCGAGGCCCACCAGGGCGGGCGCGATCGCGCCGGTCAGGAACTGCAGGGTGCCGAGCAGCGCGGAGGCGGTGCCGGCCGCGTGCGGGGCCCGTTGCAGGGCCAGCGCCGAGCTCGGCGGTGTCACCACGCCCAGCGAGCCGGCCATCACGAAGAGCCCGGCGGTCAGCCCGGTGAGCCCGGCGTGCCAGACCGTCGCCATCAGGACCAGCACGGCGCCGGAGAGCGTGAGCATCAGCACGCCGGCCAGCTGGATCCGGTGGCTCGGGAAGCGTCCCAGCAGCAGTCGGCCGGTGACCTGCGACATGCCCACCAGCCCGGTCTCCACCAGGGCGAAGAGCAGGCTGTAGGTCTGCGCGGACCCGTGGTAGAGGTCCTGCACCACGTAGGGCGACGCGGCGATGAAGGCGAACAGCGCCCCGAAGCCGAAGGCGATGCTCAGCAGGTAGCCGCTGAAGAGCCGGTCGGCCAGCAGGCCGCGGAAGGTCCGCAGGGTGTCCGGCAGCCCGCCCCGGCGCCGCCGGGCCGCCGGTAGCGTCTCGCGGACCAGGACGGCGGAGGCCAGCAGGATCACCAGTCCGAGCCCGGCCAGCACCATGAACACCCCGCGCCAGGAGGTGAATCGCAGCAGCTGGCCGCCGAGCACCGGCGCCAGCAGCGGCGCAGCGCCCGAGACGAGCATCAGCGTGGAGGCGAACCGGGCCGCCGCCAGTCCGTCGAACAGGTCGCGCACCACCGCGCGGGAGATCACGATCCCGGCGGCGCCCGACAGCCCCTGCACCACCCGGCAGGCGATCAGCACCCGGACGTCGGTGGCGAACGCGCAGACCGCCGTGGACAGCACGTACAGGGCGAGCCCGATCAGCAGCGGGCGGCGCCGGCCCAGCGCGTCGCTCAGCGGTCCGGCCACCAGCTGGCCGAGCGCCAGGCCCACCAGACAGGCCGTCAGGGTGAGTTGCACCAGGGTGTCGCTGGTGTGCAGGCCGACGGTGATCCGGGGCAGCGACGGCAGGTACATGTCCATCGAGAGCGGCGCCAGGGCGCTCAGCGAGCCGAGGACGAGGGTCAGCAGCAGTCCGACCCGCTGGACAGCGGGCATGGGTATCGCGGTGGTGGCGGTGGGCGCGGCGGTGGCGGCGGGAGAAGGCTCGGGCACGGGCCCACGGTAGGCCGTGCCGGGCGGCGGGAACACAGGGCCCCGGCCCCCTGTTGTCCCCGAGCGGACAGGCGGGGATCCCGCGTACCGGCAGGAGGGCACAGGCGATGAGCACCGAGGACCAGCAGACCCGCGGCGATATCCGGGGAACCGCCCGGGGCAGCGCGCCCGCGCCGCTGTCCATTCTGGACCTGGCCCCGATCGGCGCCGGCTTCACGCCGACCCAGGCACTCGCCGCCACCACCACGCTGGCCCGCAGCGCCGAGGAGTGGGGCTACCACCGGTTCTGGGTGGCCGAGCACCACGGCATGCCAGGGGTGGCGAGTTCCTCGCCCGCCGTCCTGCTCGCCCACCTCGGCGCCAACACCCGTACGCTGCGGCTGGGTTCGGGTGGGGTGATGCTGCCCAACCACGCCCCGCTGGTGGTCGCCGAGCAGTTCGGGCTGCTGGAGGCGCTGCACCCGGGCCGGATCGACCTGGGCCTGGGGCGCGCCCCCGGCACCGACCAGGCCACCGCTCGCGCACTGCGCCGCGGCCTGGCCGACGAGGGCGCCGACGACTTCCCGCAGCAGCTCGCCGAGCTGACGCACTTCCTGGACGGCGACTTCCCCTCCGGCCACCCGTACAGCCGGCTCACCGCCGTCCCGCGCAGCGCCGAGCGGCCGCCGATCTGGCTGCTCGGGTCCTCCGGCTTCAGCGCCCAGCTGGCCGGTCGGCTCGGCCTGCCGTTCGCCTTCGCGCACCACTTCAGCGCCGCCAACACGGTGCCCGCGCTGGAGCTGTACCGCTCCAGCTTCCGGCCCTCCGCGGTGCTCGCCGAGCCGTACGCGCTGATCGGGGTCGGCGCGATCGCGGTGCCGGAGGGCGGCCGGGAGCAGGCGCGGCGGCTGGGCCGGTCCGCGGCGCTGGGGATGTTGCGGCTGCGCCAGGGCCGGCCCGGCCCGATCCCGACGCCGGAGGAGGCCGAGAGCTACGCCTACAGCCCGTCCGAGGCGGAGTTCGTGGAGTCCTGGCTCGGCAACGTCGTGCTCGGGGAGCCCGGCGAGGTGGCGGACGGCCTGGAGGGGCTGCGCAAGCGCACCGGAGCCGACGAGCTGATGGTCACCTCGCACATCCACGGCCACGAGGTGCGCCACCGCTCGTACGGCCTGATCGCCGAGGCCTACGGACTCACCGCCGCCTGATCCCTAGTGGATCCGGCCCTTGCGCAGTATCGCGGCGACCGTCTCGGCCTCGCCGGGGCGGGCGAAGTACCAGCCCTGGGCGGTGTCGCAGCCGGTCAGCCGCAGGCGCTCGGCCTGGGCGGCGCTCTCGATGCCCTCGGCGGTGACGGTCAGGCCGAGGTCGTGGGCGAGCCGGACCATCGCGGTGACGATCTGCTCGTCCGCCTCGCTGCGGCGCGAGCGGTCGTCGGGGCGGCCGGTGGGGGCCGGGTCGCGGAAGCCCTCGATGAAGGTTCCGTCCAGCTTCAGCGCGTGCACCGGCAGCCGGGACAGGTACGCCAGGTTGGAGTAGCCGGTGCCGAAGTCGTCGATGGCGATCCGGATGCCCATGTCGGCGAGCGCCTGCAGGGCCTGCAACGGGCGCCCGCCCGGGCCCAGCACGGCGCTCTCGGTGAGCTCCAGCTGGAGGAGCCTGGCGGGCAGGCCGGTGCGCTCGAGCACCTGGGCGACGTCGGCCACCACGTCGGAGTCCCAGATCTGGCGGGCCGCCAGGTTCACGCTGACGAAGGTCTCGCTGTCGGGGAACTCGGCCAGCCAGTTGCGGGCCTGCTTGCAGGACTCCTCCAGCACCCACTTGCCGAGCGGGACGATGGCCCCGGACTCCTCGGCCAGCGGGATGAAGCGGTCCGGCGAGAGCGTCCCGTAGCGCGGGTGGCGCCAGCGGACCAGAGCCTCGGCGCCGTGCACCGTGCCGTCGGCGAGGCCGATCAGCGGCTGGTACTCGACGGTGAACTCGCCGCGCTCCAGCGCCGGCCGCAGCGCGGTGGCCAGTAGCTGACGGGTCAGCTGGTGGGCGCCGCGGTCGCGGTCGTAGAGCGTCCAGCGGGCCCGGCCGTCGGCCTTGGACCAGTAGAGCGTCGCGTCGGCGTCCTTCACCAGGTCGGTCGGACTGGTCGAACTGACGGGCCGTTCGACCACGCCGACGCTGGCGGTGACCACCAGGCGGTGGCCGGCCACGTCGAAGGGCTGGTCCAGGACGGCCAGCAACTGGCCTGCCAGCGTGGTGAGCTGGCCGCTGTTCTCACTGTCGGCGACCAGGACGGCGAACTCGTCGCCGCCGAGGCGGGCCACCAGGTGCCCGTCGCCCTGGGCGAAGCGGCGCTCCAGGCGGGCGGCGACCGCCACCAGCAGCTGGTCGCCGATGTGGTGGCCGAGCGTGTCGTTGATGGCCGCGAAGCCGTCAAGGTCGAGGTAGCAGACGCCGACCCGGCGGCCGGGGCCGGCAGCGGCCTGGACGCCGCTCGGCAGGCAGGCCGCGTCCAGCTGCTCGAAGAAGAAGGTGCGGTTGGGCAGCCGGGTGAGCGGGTCGTGCAGCGCCTCGTACTCCAGGCGGTCGCCGAGCCGGCGCTGTTCGGAGACGTCCTCGAACATGACCAGGGTGTAGAGCGGCCTGCCGTCGTCGTCACGGATCAGCGAGATGGTGACGTTGCTGAACACCGCCCGGGCCGGGTCGCGGTGTTTGAGCTGCTTCTCCACCCTGACCCGGTCGCGCTCGCCGGCCACCAGCTCGCGGTAGAGCCGCTGGGGGGTGTCCTCGGGGTCGATGATGTCGTAGATGTGCATCCGCACCAGGTCGGCGACCTCGCGGCCGATCATGGTGGCGAAGACCGGGTTGGCCTCGATGACGCAGTCGTCGGAGTCGATCAGCGCCATGCCGATGCCAGCGTCGGCGAAGGCGGCCCGGAACCGGGACTCGCTGGCGCGCAGGGCGGCGAGCAGCTGGTCGGTCTCGGTGCAGCCGGTGCCGCCGCGGGAGGTGGCGTGCGCGTCCGCGGCCGCCACGGCGCCGACCCGGGCCAGGGCGGGGCTGCGGCCGATGTCCAGGGGCTTGGCGCAGGTGGGGCAGAGCGCGAGCGGCAGGGCCGGTCCCGGCGCCGGGCGGGCGTCGTCCGCGGGTACGGCCAGTGCGTCCGGCGCCACGGAGCGCAGTCGGCCGTCCAGTCCTACGGTAGGGTCGATCAACTCCTCGCGCCGCACCCCGTGGTGGTGTGCGTCGGCCCCTTCGTTCCGGCCCCGCACGGCACGCTCCCGTCCGCTGCTGACGCTGTCTCGGCCGGGCCCGCGCCGGGTCCGCCGACTCCCCGCACTGCTGCGAGAACTTGCGAGTGCGCCTGCTCCCCGGTATGGGGCAGGGCACTCTGGCCGATCATAAGGCGCCGGGAGAAGTGGCGGCCACAGCCGTCAGGGTGATTCGCCGGGTTTCGGGTGAAGCGGGCGGGAAACAGCCGCGCCCCTGGCGTGCGCACGTCGGTGCACGCCAGGGGCGTACGCGGGGCCGGGGCCTCGCGGGCTGGTACGGAGCGCTGCCGGTCAGGCCAGCTTGGCGGTGAGCGTGATGGTGGTGCCGGACAGCGCCTGGCTCACCGGGCAGTTGGCCTTGGCGTCCTCGGCGGCCTTCTGGAAGCCCGCCTCGTCGAGGCCGGGCACCTGGCCGGTGACGGTCAGGTGGATGCCGGTGATGCCGGTGCCGGGCTGGAACGTCACGTCGGCCTGGGTGTCCAGCTGGGTGGGCGGGGTGCCCGCGCCGGCCAGTCCGTGCGACAGCGCCATCGAGAAGCATGCGGAGTGCGCGCCGGCGATGAGCTCCTCCGGGCTGGTCTTGCCGTTCGCCTGCTCCGAGCGGGCCGGCCAGGAGACCGGGAACTCGCCGATCCCGGAGGAGACGAAGGTCACCTCGCCGGTGCCGGTGAGGAGCTCGCCCTTCCAAGCGGTGCGGGCGGTACGGGTGGTAGCCACGATCGGGTTCCTCCTGTGCTGAAGGGGACTGTCGGAGTGTCAGTTCCGGTCACGCCGACCTCAGACTACGTGGTGATCACGGCACCTGGCAGAACGTGAGCGCGGCGCCGCCGGAGTCGGTGCACACCACCATCCGACCGTACGGCGTGTCGAACGGGTCGCGCAGCACCCGGCCGCCGAGCTCGGCGACCTGGGCGGCCGCCCGGTCGGCCTCGGCCACCCCGAAGTACGTCGACCAGACGGGCTGCGGATCGGCCGTGCGGTTGCGGCCGCAGACCGGGGTGTCGGGCGCGTCCGGCAGGCGCCACTCCGTGTAGTCGAAGTCCTTGCCGTCGCCGATCTGCCGCGTCGTGTAAGCGAACAGCTCGCCGTAGAAGGCGTCCGCCGTCTCGCCGTCCGGGGTGTTGAGCTCGTTCCAGCACATCGCGCCCGCCTCGCCGATGACGGCGGCGCCGAAGTGCTCGGCGGGTTGCCACAGCCCGAAGGAGGCGCCGGAGGGGTCGAAGGCGAAGGCCATCCGGCCGGCACCCGGGATGTCGTGCGGTCCCATCACCGGCTTGCCGCCCGCATTGGCCACCTTGGCGTAGACCCCGTCGAGGTCGCTCGTCGAGAAGTAGACGTTCCACATCGTCGGCAGCTGCTCGGCGCCGGGCGGCGGGGGCATCAGCGCGGCGGCGGGACGGCCGCCGCGCAGGCACATCGTGTAGCCGCCGTACGCCGGGCCGTTGTCGTGGAACTCCCAGCCGAGGATCGGCCCGTAGAAGGCCTGGGCGCCGGCCGGATCGGAGGTGGTCAGGTCGGCCCAGCAGGGGGCGCCGTCGGGGTAGGAGTCGCGCACGGGCATGGCGGGGTGGGCCTTTCTCGCAGGGGATCCGTGCGGTCAGAATCGGGCCGGTTCTAACGGGGCGCAACCGCAGTGCGGCGGATGGTGACCGTTTGGACGGGTGTCCACATGGCGGACGATCACCGGAATCGGGGCGGGGCGGCGGGCGGCGTGCTGTTAGATTTGCTCGGCCCCAGCCAGCCCCGGCCCACCGCGCCGGGACGCCCGAACCGGAGCAGAAGCGATGACGGAGCAGCCCTCCACCGACCCGGCCTCCACCGAACCGGCCTCCACCCTGGAGGGGGTCGACGACGCCGTTCGCGCCGAGCTGGCCGGCCTGCGCCAGAGCATCGACAACATCGACGCCGCCGTGGTCCACATGCTCGCCGAGCGGTTCAAGGCCACCCAGCGGGTCGGCCGGCTCAAGGCCGAGCACAAGCTGCCGGCGGCCGATCCGACGCGCGAGCGGGACCAGATCGAGCGGCTGCGGGAACTGGCGGCGGGGGCCCACCTCGACCCGGTCTTCGCGGAGAAGTTCCTCAACTTCATCATCGCCGAGGTCATCCGCCACCACGAGGCGATCGCGCGCTCCTAGGCGCAGGGGTGCAGTGCGGCGGCTTCGGCGGGTGCCGCGGGTGCCGCGGGTGCGGGTTCCGGGGTGGAGCGGCCGAGCTGGGCGGCGAAGGCGCCTGTCAGCACCAGCGCTCCGCCCAACAGCTGCGGTGCGCCGAGGTGTTCGCCGAGCAGCACCCAGGCCAGCACGGTGGCGACCACCGCCTCCACGTTGGCGACCACCCCGGCCACCGGCGGGGAGAGGTGCCGCACCGAGACCACTCCGGTGAGGTAGGCCAGCACGGTCGCCACCAGCACCATCCAGACGGCGGGCAGCACGGCCGGTATCAGGTGCCCGTTCATCGTGACGTTCCCGGCCAGCCGACCCCAGTCGGCCTCCCACGGTCGGGTCACCGCGGTCAGCACAGCGGCGCCGATGAGCAGCCCGTACGCGCTGACCGCCAGCGGGTTGACGGGGTTGTCGCCCTGGCTGCCCGCGTCCGCGAGGACGAAGTAGACGACCTGGCAGCAGGCCGCGGCCAGCGCGAAGAGCACCCCGAGCGGGTCGAAGGTCATCCCGTTCCAGGCCTCCACCACGCAGACCAGCCCGGTCACCGCGACCGCCGCGCCGATCGCCGACCCGCGGCTGACCGGGCGCCGCTGGACCAGCCGGACGTAGCCGAGCAGCAGCAGCGGTCCGAGGTACTCGATCAGCAGTGCCACGCCGACCGGTATTCGCGAGATCGCCGCGAAGTAGCAGGCCTGCACCCCGGCGACCGCGAACACGCCGAAGCCCAGCAGCAGGCCGGGACGCCGGCGCACCACCGCGCGGTGCCGCCAGGCCACCGGCAGCAGGATCACGGCGGCGCCGGTGGCGCGGAGCCAGACCACGTGCAGCGGCGACAGGCCGGCCTCGATCAGCGGCTTCGCCGCCGTGCCGGAGCCGCCGAAGGCGCAGGCGGAGATCAGCGCGAGGGTGAGCCCGACGGCGCGACGTGAGGGGTGGGGGACTGCCGATGAGCTGCGCATCGAGGCATTGTGCCAGTTTCAACCGGTTGGTCGGGTTGGTGTCTCGGGCTGCGGCCGCTCTAGCCGAGGTCGGAGGGCCCTGGTAGCTGCCGGTCCAGCGGCAGCCGCAGGCGCACCGCGAAGCCGCCGTCCGCCTCCGGCTCGGCGCTGATCGTCCCCTTCAGCAGGGCGGCCCGCTCCCGCAGCCCCACCAGGCCGTGCCGCCCGCCCGGCAGCTCGGGGCGCTCGGCCCGCAGGTCCGGGGCGGCGTTGCACACGCTGACTCGCAGGAAGTCGGCGCCGATCTCCACCAGCACGTCGGTCCGCGCGCCCGGCGCGTGCTTGCGGACGTTGGTCAGCGCCTCCTGCACCGTCCGGTACGCGGTGCGCTCGACGGGCTCGGGCAGCGGGCGCCCGGTGTCGCCCTCGATCCGCAGCACGGCGTCCACCTCCGCCGCGGCCACCAGCCGGGGCAGGTCCGACAGCCTGGGCTGCGGGACCAGCTCGGTGGGACCGGCGCCGGCGGCCCGCAGCACCAGGATCATGCTGCGCAACTCCTCCAGCGTCGCCACCGCCAGCTTGCGCAGCGTCCCCGCGACCTCCTTGACCTGCGGATCCCGGGTCGTCACCTGGAGCGCCCCGGCCTGCACGGCGATCAGCCCCGCCTGGTGCGAGACCACGTCGTGCATCTCACGCGCGATCCGGGCGCGCTCCTCGGCGATCACCGTCTTGGCGTACAGGGCGCGCTCGTGGTCGCGCAGCACCGCCAGCTCGGCGACCCGCTCCGAGAGGTCCATCCGGGTCTGCGCGAGCAGGCCGAGCACCACCGGCCCGGTGCCCAGCATCGTCCCGTAGATGAGGTGCTGGACGATGTCGCTCGCCGACTCGTGCCCGAAGTCGGTGATCGGCCAGGGCAGGAAGCTGCCGGTTGCCACCGCGAGCGCGACCAGCCCCTTCTGCCAAGCCGGACGCCTCGTCCCGGCCACCGTGTAGGCCGCGATCATCGCGGCGATCAGCGCGTTCCCCGCGTAGAGCCCGGGCATGGTGGCGAGCAGGACGGTGAGCGGAAACCGCCGCCGCAGCACCAGCACGAGCGCCGCCACCAGCGAGACGGCGAAGTGCCAGTCACGCGGCGGCGGGAAGTTCAGCAGCGCGTCGAGCCCCGCCGTGACGACCAGCACCAGGTCCACGACCCACGCATGCCACCACCGCTGCGGACACCACACCCGGCGGACCAGCCGCCCGGCCCGGCCGCCGCCGCCCCGTGTCGGCTCTGTCTGCCTGGGCATCGTGCCACTCCCGTCCCTCGCGTCTCTCGCGAAGTCCTGCGCGACGGTACCTCAAGCGGCCGCGGGCTTCTCCGCAGCTCCGGGGGCTCAGTAGTCCCAGTGGTCGCGGCCGCTGATCAGTTTGCAGGTGATGGTGCGGTGCTGGGCGTCGATGGTGGAGAGTCCGGCGTCGGCTTCGGGGCAGAACTCGCCGGCGCGGTAGTAGTTGCCGCTGGGCGCCATGATCACGCCGGCGGGGGGTGCGGGGGCGGTGGTCGGGGCCGTGTCGCCGGTGGCGGGGTGGGTGGTGGGGGCGGGGGTCGGCTTTCTGGTGGCGGGGGCCGGCGGGGCGGTGGTCCGCTGGGGGGCCGGGGCAGTGGTGGGGGCGGCGGGCCGATCGGGGCCGCCCACTGCGGCTGGTAGCTGGGCTTGCGCGGCTTCGGGGGCTTCGTCACGGCTGCTCCGGCGGGAGAGGGGCTCGGGTGGTGCGTGCAGCCTGGCAGCGCCGTCGTCGAGGTGTGGGCGGTGTGATCAACCCGTTACGGAGAGGTGGAGGCCGGAACGACTCAGGGCCTCCTCGCTATGGCGAGGAGGCCCTGAGTCTGTTGTGCGCCGCCAGGGACTCGAACCCCGGACCCGCTGATTAAGAGTCAGCTGCTCTAACCAACTGAGCTAGCGGCGCCTGTTCAACGCGGAGAACATTACCTGATCAGCGGCCGAACGCCGAATCCGTTCAGGAGCCGCCCGCCAGGCGCAGGCCGAAGCCGACGATCGCGACGCCGGTGACCCGGTCCAGCAGCCTGCGCGCGGAGGGGCGCTGGAGCCGTACCCGCAGGGCCTGGGCGAAGGCGATCAGCACGGTCGACCAGAGCAGGCCGAGTGCGACGTGCTCGCTGGTCAGCAGGACGCCGGTAGCGAAGTGCGGTGCGCCGGCCGGGATGAACTGCGGCAGGACGGCGACGTAGAAGACGCCGACCTTGGGGTTGAGGAGGTTGGTCACGGTGCCCTGGCGCCAGCCGGCCGTCCAGGAGTCGGCAGCGGGCGGCTCGGCGGCAGGGACGTCGTCCTCGGGGGTGCTCTCGGTCGGGGAGCGGTGCCGGCTCTGCCAGAGCATCCGGCCGCCCATCCACAGCAGGTAGCAGGCGCCGCCCAACCGCAGGGCGTCGTACGCGAGATGGGAGGCGGTGAGCAGGGCCGTGACCCCGAGCGAGGTGAGCGAACCCCACAACAGGGTGCCGGTCTGGATGCCCAGGACGACGCCCCAGGCCCGGCGGCGCCGGCCGAGCGCGGCGGTGCGCAGGATGAGTGCGGTGTCCAGGCCGGGGGTGAGTGTGAGGAGCCCCACGACGAGGGCGAAGGACCACAGTGCGCTGGTGAGCGTCATGGACCGTCAGGCTAGCCGCGCGGGGTCCGGCCGCCCCGGGCGGGTGGCCCGCCTGCCCGGAATCGGGCAGACGGGGGCCGGATCAGGCGACCGGGGCCTTGGTACGCAGGATCTCGAGGAAGGCGCGCAGCCAGGCGGAGTGGTCCGGCCAGGCCCGGGCGGAGACCAGGACGCCGTCCACGACCGCTTCGCCGTCCTGGTAGGTGGCGCCGGCCGCGGTGACGTCCGGCTCCAGCGCGGGGTACGCGGCGGTCCGGCGTCCGGTCAGCACGCCGGCCGCGGCGGTGATCTGCGGGCCGTGGCAGATCTGTGCGACCGGCTTCTCGGCGGCGAAGAAGTGCTGGACGATGCGCTGCAGTTCGGCGTTGTTGCGCAGGTACTCGGGGGCCCGGCCGCCGGGGATGACCAGCGCCGCGTACGCGCTGGGGTCGACGTCCGCGAAGGCCAGGTCGGCCGGCCAGGTGTAGCCGGGCTTCTCGGTGTAGGTGTCGAAGCCCTCCTCGAAGTCGTGGACCACGAACTGGAGCTTCTTCTTCGCCGGCGCCGCGATGTCGACCTGGTAGCCCTCCTCGCGCAACCGCTGGTAGGGGTAGAGCACCTCCAGCGACTCCGCCGCGTCCCCGGTGACGAGCAGGATCTTCACAGCCATGGCCTGGCCTCGATTCTGATGCGTAGTCAACTCTGGTCACTGGCACCGGTAAACGCGGTGTCAAGGACCAACCTGACGTACCACCGGCCGCTGCGCAACGGGGCGCGCGCTGCGCCGCCCGGGAACGACTCAGGGCCTCCCCGCCGAAGCGAGAAGGCCCTGAATCCGCTGTGCGCCGCCAGGGACTCGAACCCCGGACCCGCTGATTAAGAGTCAGCTGCTCTAACCAACTGAGCTAGCGGCGCCTGCTGACCCGGAGAACATTACACGCAGATGAGGGATCCGCCGAATCGTGCCCGGGGTGCCACGGTGGGTGCCCTTTTCGGGGCCGGACGGGCAGGGTTTCTGCCCGTCCGGGCGTCCGCGCGCGCAGGTGTGAACCAGTGTGGCCGGGACCCGTAGGTCCCGGCCACGGACTGGGCTAGCGTCAACCGCAGTCGACTGTCGCCTGCCCTCGGGGTGGCTGTGCGGGGGTCGGCGTCTCGTCGCCGTCGTCGGGTTCGGTGGTGTCGAGTGGGCAGTCCGGAGTGGTCAGACCCAGGCGTTCGGCGAGTGCGCCGGCCTGGAAGCGGCTCTGGGCGCCGAGCTGTTCGAGCAGCTCGGCGATGTGGCGCCGGCAGGTTCGGGTGGACATCCCGAGCCTGCGGGCGATCACGTCGTCCTTGACGCCGTCCGCGAGGAGCGTCGCGATGGTGTGCTTGACCGCTTCGGAGACGGTGCGGGCGGCGGCCGGGCCGGTGGCGAACGGCACGGCCTGCCCCCACTCGTTGTCGAAGAGCTTGATCAGGAAGGCGACCATGGAGGGCTCGCGGATCACCAAGGCCCCGCCGGTCTCCAGCCGGGCCGGGACGAAGGCGGTCAGCCGGTCGACGATGATCATCTGACTGGGGACCTCGGCACGGGTGCGGATCTCCGCGCCGGCGGCGAGGATGACATCCGCATACGAACGAGTGGGCTGGTGGAAACGGGTGAGGTGCTGGTAGATGCTGCGCAGCCGCACTCCGCGGTTGAGCATCGCGGTGTCGCGGGCGAGCGACTCGTAGAGCGCCGCCTCCGGGTGGCCGCCGCCGGGCTGGATGGCGAGCACCTCGAGGGTGCAGTTGGCCACGGCGTCGCTCAGCGCCGCCCGGACCATGTGCATGTCCTCCAGTAGCTGGAAGGCGCCGGCGGTACGGTCGCGGCCGTCCAGGTAGAGCGGGCTCAGTGCGGACAGGTCCGCCTTGAGCGTGTCGAGCCGGGCCTGCCGGTCGCGGATCGCGGCCTCGGCGGCGCGCAGCTCCGCCTCCTCGGCTCCGAGCAGCTGGGCGGTGGCGGCCTCCGGGCTGACCGGGACCAGCCGGTCCGGGTGCTCCTCGTCCGGTCGCAGCAGGTGCAGGGCGGCCAGCGTGTCCAGGGCGTCCTGGCAGCGGGCCGGGTCCAGGCCGAGCTCGGCGGCGGCCGTGCCGACGTACGCGCGTTCCATGTGTCCGCTGCGCACGACCCAGCTGTAGAGCGACTGGGCCTGTGGGTCCAGTTGCGGAGGCGGGCCGGCGCGGTCGGCGATGCCCGATTTGGGCTGGTTCATCCATCCCTCCCCTGTGGTGCGTCACCTTTATGATCCCCGAACGCTCTGGTTCTCCGTGCACGGCCCCTGGCACCCTCTAGCTGGGAAGAGATCCCGACGCGCCTGGTCGACAGGCCGGCGCGCGAGTGACACCTGGGGATTCACGCATGAAGACAGCTCGCGCCCTCGCAGTTCTGGGTATCGGAGTTCTGGCGTTCCTGGGGGCGCAGGCGGCAGGGGAGCTGCAGGCCGCTCCGACCGGCCACGGCACCTCCGTGACGGCGAACACCAGCTGGGGCTGGCCGGTCTGCATTCCGGGCGACAAGCACGACGCGTGCCAGCGGACCAGCCCGTGGCCCGGATCCACCGTCCCCACCCACGGCGCGTAGTCGCCGCCGGCGACGTCACGGACTGACGAGAACCTCGCACGGAGGGGGCGTTCATGCAGCAGACACTCACACACGACACGGCGACCGCCACGATGACCGACACGGTGACCGTCGCCGTGCACGCGGCCGATCCGATCTCACGGGCCGGCGCGGCGCAGCAGCTGCGCGACCACCCGGGAATCTCCCTGGTGGCGGGGGGCTCGACCGAGTCCGCGACGGTGGGCGTGGTGGTCGCCGACACGGTCGACGAAACCGTGCTGACGATGCTGCGCGGGCTGTCCCGGCAGACCTCCGGGCGAGTCGTCCTGGTGGTCGGGCAGATCGGTGAGAACCGGCTGCTCGACGTGGTCGGCTGCGGGGTCGGCACGATCCTGTGGCGGCACCAGGCAAGCAGTTCCCAGCTCGCCAACGGCGTGCTGGCCGCTGCCAAGGGGCGCGGCGAGGTGCCCGCCGACCTGCTGGGCCGCCTGCTCGGCGAGGTCGCCGCGATGTCGCGGGACGGCGCCCCCGGCGGCGGCGCCGCGCGGACGGCGCTGGGCGACCGGGAGGTGGACGTGCTGCGGCTGATCGCGGACGGTCTGGAGACCGCCGAGATCGCCAGCCGGCTGTTCTTCTCCGAGCGGACCGTGAAGAACGTGCTGCACGGTCTGACCAGCCGGCTCCACCTGCGCAACCGCGCCCACGCCGTCGCCTACGCCCTGCGCGCCGGGTACCTCTGAACCGTCGGGTAGTGGCAGGCGGCCGCGTGGTCGGCGTCCGGCGCCGCGTCGAGCAGGACGGGGGAGTCCTGCTCGCAGCGGGTGCGCAGCTCGGGGGCGAGCGCCGCGTAGACCGCGCAGCGGCTGCGGAACCGGCAGCCGGCCCGGCGCTCGGTCGGGCTCGGCGGGTCGCCGGCCAACAGGACGCGCTCGCGCGCCCGTTCGGCGACCGGGTCGGGCAGCGGGACGGCGGAGAGCAGGGCCTGGGTGTACGGGTGGCGCGGCGTGTTGAAGACCGCCTCCACCGAGCCCTGCTCGACCGTGCGCCCGAGGTACATCACGCTGACCCGGTCGGCGAGGTGCCGGATCACCGACAGGTCGTGCGACACGAACAGGTAGGCCAGGCCGAGTTCGGCCTTGAGACGTTGCAGCAGGTTCAGCACCCCGGCCTGGATCGAGACGTCCAGCGCGGACACCGGCTCGTCCAGTACCAGGAGTTGCGGCTCCACCGCCAACGCCCGGGCGATGGATATGCGTTGGCGCTGGCCGCCGGAGAACTCGTGCGGGTAGCGGCTGGCGTGTGCGGGGTCCAGGCCTACCAGGCGCAGGAGTTGGGGGATCCGCAGGTCGATCTCGGGCTTCGGCGCGGCCTGCGCGCGCAGCGGTTCGGCGATCACGTCGCCGATCGGCATCCGCGGGTCGAGGCTGGCCATCGGGTCCTGGAAGACGATCTGCAACTGGGCGCGCAGCCGGTGCGCGGCGGCCCGGTCGAGGCCGGCGGTGTCCTGGCCGAGCAGCTCGATCCGGCCCGCCTCGGGCTTGGCCAGGCCCAGCACCTCGAACAGCGTGGTCGACTTGCCGGAGCCCGACTCCCCTACCAGGCCCAGGGTTTCACCGCGCCGGATGTCCAGCTCGACGCCGTCGACGGCGTACACCTCGCCGACCTTGCGCTTGAAGACGGCGCCCTTGAGTACGGGGAAGGTCCTGGTCAGGCCGGAGACCCGCAGCACCGGCTCGCGGTCCGCCCGGTCCGGCGGCAGGACGCTCGGCGGCACCTCGGGGACGGGGTAGACCTCGGACGGTGCGGGCCGTCGCTCGGCCAGCTCCTCGCTCCGCACGCAGGCGGCCAAGTGACCGTCCTCGCCCAGGAGTTCGGGCTCGCTCGTGCGGCAGCGGTCCTCGGCCAGCGGGCACCGCGGCGCGAACGGGCAGCCGCCGGGCAGCTTGGACGGCGGCGGCGGGTTGCCGGGGATCGGCACCAGCGGGCCACCCCGGGTGTCCAACCGCGGTACAGCGCCGATCAGTCCGAGCGTGTACGGGTGCCGGGGCGCGGCGAACAGCTCGTCCACGCCGGCCGTCTCCACCACCCGCCCGGCGTACATCACCGCGACCCGGTCGGCCATCTGGGCGATCACCCCGAGGTCGTGGCTGACCAGCACCAGCGCGGCGCCGGTCTCGCGCTGGGCGGTCCGCAGCACGTCCAGCACCTGCGCCTGGATGGTGACGTCCAGCGCGGTGGTGGGCTCGTCCGCGAGCAGGATGTCCGGTTCGTTGGCCACCGCCATGGCGATCATCGCGCGCTGCCGCATGCCGCCGGAGAACTCGTGCGGGAAGCTGTCGAGCGCCCGCTGGGGGTCCGGAATGCCTACCAGGTCCAGGAGTTCGGCCGCCCGGCGGCGGGCGGTTGCCTTGTCGACCTTCTGGTGGACGAGTACCGCCTCGGTGATCTGCTCGCCGATCCGATAGACCGGGGTGAAGGCGGAGAGCGGGTCCTGGAAGACCATCGCGATCCGGCTGCCGCGGATCCGGGCCAGCTCGCGGCCGGGCAGCCCGACCAGTTCGCGGCCGTCCAGCTCGACCGAGCCGCTGATCCCCGCGGTGCCCGGCAGCAGGCCGAGGACGGCCAGCGCGGTGACCGACTTGCCGGATCCCGACTCGCCGACGATGCCGAGCGTCTCGCCCCGGCGGACCGTGAGGTCGACGCCGCGCACGGCGGAGGTGGCGGCCCGGCCTCGGGCTCCGGCGAACTCGACCCGCAGGTCGCGGACGGTCAACAGCGCTGCGGGGGAGGTCATCGGGAGCCCTTGGGGGTGCGAGTGGAGCGGCTGAGGCGGGCGGCGCGGCGGGACGGCGCCCGGCCGGACTCGGCGGTCGGGTCGAGCGCGTCGCGCAGGCCGTCGCCGATCAGGTTGACGGCCAGCACGAAGAGCACCAGCAGTCCGGCCGCGAAGTAGAACATCCAGGGATAGGTGGGCGCGGCGTCCGTCCCGTCGGCGATCAGCGTGCCGAGCGAGACGTCCGGCGCCTTGACGCCGAAGCCGAAGTAGGAGAGCGCGGTCTCGCTCATCACGGCCGAGCCGACCGCGATGGTGGCGTCCACGATCAGGTACGAGGCGGCGTTCGGCAGGATGTGCCGCAGGATGATCCGCAGTGGCCGCACCCCCATGAACTGCGCGGCGCGCACGAACTCGCGCTCCTTGAGCGAGATGGTCATCGAGCGCACGACGCGTGCGGTGATCATCCAGTTGAAGGCGGCGAGCAGCACCACGAAGGCGATCCAGCCGGTGTTCTTCAGCCGGGGCGAGATGATGGTGATCACCAGGAAGCTCGGGAAGACCAGCATCAGGTCCACGAAGAAGATCAGCAGCCGGTCCGTCCAGCCGCCGAAGTACCCGGCGCAGGCGCCGACCAGGCCGGCCACCACGGTGGAGAGCAGAGCGACCAGCAGGCCGATGATCAGCGACTTCTGCAGGCCGCGCAGGGTCTGCGCGTAGACGTCCTGGCCGAGTCCGCCGGTGCCGAACCAGTGGGTGGCGGAGGGAGGTTGGCGCAGGGCGGCGTAGTCGATGTCGGTGTAGCGCCAGTGCGTCAGGTACGGTCCGACGAAGGCCAGCAGGAAGAGCAGCAGCACGATCACCGTGCCCGCCACGGCTCCCCGCGCGGCCAGCAGCCGGCCGAGCACCAGCTTGCCGCGTCCGGCCGGCGCCGCGTCGGCGGCGGTCGGCGTGGCGTTCTCGATCACTGCGTCCGCCGTGGTCACGGTGGGTCCAGCTCCCGTCATCAGTGCCGGACCCGGGGGTCCAGGGCGGCGTGCAGCGCGTCCGCGACGAAGCCGGAGGCCAGAACGACGACGGCTGCGAACAGGTTGACCGCGACCACCGCGTTGGTGTCGTTCTCGTTGATCGCGTTGATGAACCACTCGCCCATGCCGTGCCAGCCGAAGATCGTCTCGGTGAAGGTGGCGCCGGTCAGGATGCCCAGGAAGCTGTAGGCGAAGAGGGTGGACATCGGGATGACGGCGGTGCGCAGGCCGTGTTTGACCAGCGCCCGGCGCCGGGTCAGGCCCTTGGCCTCGGCGGTGCGCAGGTAGTCCGAGCCGAGCACGTCGAGCATCGTGCCGCGCTGGTAGCGGCTGTAGGTGGCCAGACCACCGAGCGCCAGTGACAGGGTCGGCAGCAGCAGGTGGACGGACCAGTCGGACAGGTGGGCGACGAAGCCGCCGGTCAGTCCGGGGGTCTCGTAGCCGGTGAAGTTGATCAGTTGGTGTCCGGAGGCCTGGTTGAGCGCGATGGCGCCGTTCTTCAGGAAGAGCGCCATCAGGAAGACCGGCGTGGACAGCACCACGAACGAGAAGATCGTCAACGCCCGGTCGGAGATCCGGTACTGGCGCACCGCGCCCCAGGCACCGGCGGCCACGCCGAGCAGCATTCCGAGCAGGCTGCCGACCAGCATCAGCCGCAGTGAGACCCAGATCCGGCGGCCGAACTCGGCGTTGATCGGGGTGTCGTGGATGCTCTGGCCGAGGTCGCCGTGCAGCACCAGGTCGCTCGACCAGTGGCCGAAGCGCTCGACGATCGGCGTGCGGTCGTTGATGCCGAGGTCGGTGAGCTGGCGGTCCACGGCGGCGGCCGAGGGGCGCGGCTGCTTGGCCTCGAAGTAGGCCCGCGGGTTGAGCGAGGCGCTGGAGAGCGCGTAGGCGAGGAAGATCGAGACGACCAGGAGCAGCAGGTAGTAGGCGAGACGCTTCGCCAGGTAGCGGAGCATCAGCGGCGCCAGAACCGGCGGGACCTGATCAACATGGCGGTTTGCCTTCGTTCGTGGGGTGTTCGAAGCAGGTTCGTGCAGCAGGGATTCTGTGGCCGGTGCGGGGGCCGGTCAAGACCCGTGCAGGGAGCCGCTTCGCAGGGTGCTGCGAAGCGGCAGGTCAGAGTCTTTCAGCGCTCTGCGGACGGGGTGTGTCCGCCGTGTTTCCGCCTGTTTCAATTCGATCAGGCGTGAACACCAACCCCTGGTGGGCGAACTGATCCGCTGTTACCTTCTGCTGGCTGGACACCGACTTGGCTGCCCACGCTCAAGCGTCGCCACACCTGGCGATCGAATCTGTCTTCGAAATCTTGGGGGAACCCTCCATGGCCGTCACCGCCCCTCGCCGCCGACTCAGCCGTTCCACGATGGCCGTCGCCGCCACCGCCCTGGTGCTGGTGGTCGCCGGCTGCAGCTCCAGCGGTTCGGGGGCGACGGCCGACGCGTCCAAGAGCGCCCAGCCGAGCCTGAACAGCACCGACATCAACCCGCAGCCGCTGTCCCAGATCAAGGACGGCGGTGAACTGCGCCTACCGCTCCAGCAGTGGATCGACCAGTGGAACCCGATCCAGGTGGACGGCACCTACGGCGACTCGGTCGAGATCATGAAGATGGTCGAGCCCGAGCTCTTCCGGGTGGACGCCACCGGCACCTTCCAGGCCGTGCCGGACTTCCTGGTCTCCGCCAAGGTGGTCTCCACCTCCCCGCAGGTGGTGCTCTACACGCTCAACCCCAAGGCCAAGTGGTCGGACGGCAAGGCGCTGAGCTACCTGGACTTCAAGGCCGAGTGGCAGGCCGCCAACGGCACCAACCCGGCCTTCAACGTCTCCTCCACCACCGGCTACGACCAGATCAGCGACGTCTCGCAGGGCGCCGACCCGACCCAGGTCAAGATCACCTTCAGCAAGCCCTTCGCCGACTGGCAGAACCTGTTCTACCCGCTGCTCCCGGCCGCCGGCATATCCACCCCGGACGCGTTCAACAAGGGCTGGATCGGGAACATCCCGATCACCGGCGGCGCCTTCAAGCTCGGCACCCAGGACAAGGCCGCGCAGACCATCACCGTCGTGCCGGACCCCAACTGGTGGGGGACCAAGCCCAAGTTGGACAAGTTCACCTACCGGGTGCTGTCCACCTCGGCGATCACCCAGGCCTTTCTGAACAACGAGATCGACGAGGCCGGCGCCGGCAACGCGGACGCCTACAGCCAGCTCAAGGCGGACGCCAACGGGGTGATCCGCTCGGCCAGCCCGTGGGACGAGGTGCACATCTCGCTCGGCTCCAACGGGCCGCTCGCCGACCTGCACGTGCGCCAGGCGATCGACAAGGCGGTCGACCGCGATGCCCTGATCAAGGTGCTGAACCAGGGTGTCCCGGTGACTTTCCCGAAGCTCGGCAACCACATCCTGATGACCAACCAGGCCGGCTACCAGGACAACTCCGGCGAGTGGGGCAAGTTCGACCTGGACGCGGCCAAGAAGCTGCTGACCGACGCGGGTTGGCAGGACGCGGGGGCCGGAAAGCCGCGCACCAAGGACGGCCAGTCACTGGAGCTGCACTTCGTCCTCTCCCAGGGCTCCTCGCAGGCCACCGCCGACATGGCCACCGCCACCCAGAACATGCTGCTCCAGGCCGGCGTCAAGCTCGACGTGGACCGGGTACCGGAGAACGACTTCTTCGAGAAGTACGTCAACGTCGGCAAGTTCGACCTGGCGACCTGGCGCAACACCGGCTCGTTCCCGCCCTCGGCGATCATCCCGTCCTACCAGGAGCCGGTCGGCGACAACGTCTTCTCCAACTACTCCAAGCTGAGCACCCCGGAGATCGACGGTCTGCTCAAGCAGGCCGCCGCCACCCTGGACCCGGCCGCCGCGGCGAAGCTCTACAACCAGGCGGACGCCGAAATCTGGGCGCTGGGCCACACCATCGAGCTCTACCAGCGCCCGACCGTCGCCGCGTTCCGCAAGGGCCTGGCCAACTACGGCGCGACCGGGCTCGCGGACACCGACTACACCGCGGTGGGGTGGCAGAAGTGAGCCCCCGTCGCGTCGGTAAGCGGGCAGGCTGAAGCGCTGCCGGGCAGCGCGGTGATCACGAGGCCGGTGCGGCAGCGGGACGGAGGCGTCGCCCCCGTCCGTGCCGCGTCGGCCTTGACCTTCCGCGTTGCCCGCAGGACGCCCTTCGTGCCGTTCCACTGACGAGGAATGTAGCGGGGTGGTCGGGACGTTCGCGCACCCCGGCGCGGGGCGCGCCCGGTGGCGGGCGAGCTGTCACCCGGTTCGCGCACTGCGCCGTCAACTCTCCTTGACGGGCTCGCCCGTTCGGCGAGGTCGTGCCGTCGTTCGGCGCAGCCGTGCCGTCGCGGTGCGTGCGCCCGCCGGTCCGGGGTGCCACGATCGCCGGGAGCCGCTCGTCCGACGTCCCGAGAGAGCCCCCGATGACCGCAGGACCCACCCCCGCCGCGCTCGCGCCGCGGGACCCGGTGGTGCGCCGCATGGTGCGCCGCAGCCGGGACGAGGCGCACCGCGCGTCCACCCCGCTGGAACTCTTCTTCGACCTCTGCTTCGTGGTCGCGGTCGGCCAGGCCGGCCGGCAGCTGGCGACGGCGCTCGGCGAGGGGCACCTGCGGGTGGCGCTGGTCGGCTACCTCTTCGCGTTCTTCGCAGTCTGGTGGGCCTGGATGAACTTCACCTGGTTCGCCTCGGCGTACGACTGCGACGACGTCCCCTACCGGGTCACCACGCTGGTGCAGATCACCGGCGTGCTGATCCTGGCGGCGGGCATCCCGCGGCTCTTCACGGACGGCAGCAACGCGCTGGCGGTGACCGGCTACGTGGTGATGCGCCTGGCCATGGTGACCCAGTGGCTGCGGGCCGCGCAGGGCGAGAGCGGCGCCGCCCGCTCGATGGCCCGGCGCTACGCGGCCGGGATCACCCTGGTGCAGGTCGGCTGGGTGCTGATGCTGCTGCTGCCGTCCTCGGTGGCCCCCTACGTCGTCCCGGTGGGCGTGCTGGTCGAGTTGTCGGTGCCCGCGCTGGCCGAGCGCAGGGTGCAGACCAGCTGGCATCCGGCGCACATCTCGGAGCGCTACGGCCTGTTCACCCTGATCGTGCTCGGCGAGACCGTCTCGGCGGCCACCATCGCCACCCAGTCGGCGATCGACGAGCACGAGGCGCTGGGCAGGCTGGTGCCGATCGCGGTGGGCGGCCTGCTGCTCTGCTTCTCCGCGTGGTGGATCTACTTCGCCCGCCCGGTGCACGCGCACCTGCGCTCCAATCGGCAGGCCTTCCTCTGGGGTTACGGCCACTATCTGATCTTCGGATCGGCGGCGGCGATCGGCGCGGGGCTGGAGGTCGCCGTCGAGTACGCGGTCGGCGCCGCGCACATCTCGCAGGCCGCCGCGACGGCCGCGGTGACCGTGCCGGCGGCGCTCTACCTGTTCACCGTCTGGGCGCTGCACTCCCGGCACACCAAGACCGGCGCCGCCCAGTGGGTGCTGCCGGTCGCCTCGCTGGCGGTGCTGGCCTGCACGGCGGCGGGGGCGGCGGGGGTGCTGGCCACCGGGCTGGTCGGCGCCGCCGTGGTGGCCGTCGGGGTCTGGCTGCACAGCCGGGGGCCGGTGGCGGCGCAGGGCTGACCTGTCGGTCCCGCGTGCGACGATCGCGGGACCGCACCCGCGCCCGCATCCTGCACCACGATCGAGGTCCTCTGTTATGGCCCAGCAGCTCGCCGACCTGCCGTACGCCCACCTGCTCCAGCCGCACGCCGGCCCGCTGCGCCGCGACGCCCGCTACGACACCGCGCACTTCGAGGGCGTGGCCTACGAGGGCGTCGAGGCCGGCGGGGCGACCTTCATGGAGTGCGCGTTCACCGGCGTCTCGCTCACCGAGGCGCGGCTGCGCAAGGCGCGCTTCAACGAGGTCTGGGTGGACGCCTGCCGCTGGGTGGCCACCGACCTCGCCGAGACCGAGTGGCAGGACGCCACCGTGCAGGCCGGACTACTGGCCGGGATCTCCGCGTACGGCTCCCAGCTGCGGCGGCTGACGATCCGTCAGTGCAAGCTGGAGGCGGTCAACCTGCGGTCCGCCGTGCTGCGCGACGTGGTCTTCGAGGACTGCCAGCTGCGGGACGTCGACTTCGGCGGCGCGAAGCTCACCGACGTCTCGTTTCCCGGCAGTTCGCTGGAGGAGGTGCGGTTCGGCGGTGCCACCCTGAAGAAGGTGGACCTGCGCGGCGCCACCCGGCTCGGCCTGCCCGACGGCCACGAGGGGCTGCGCGGCGCGGTCATCTCCTCGCTCCAGCTGCTGGAGCTGGCACCGCAGTTCGCGCAGGCGCTGGGCGTCCAGGTGAAGGACGCCTGAAAGGGCCCTGGTCGGGGAAGAGATGCGGGTGTGACGGAGGCACTGGGCAGTCGGTACGAGACGGCGAACGCGTCGGCGACCCTCACCGGGCTCGTCCTGGCGGGGTTGGCGAACAACCCCGGGCGGGTCGCGATCCGGTGCGAGGGAGCCGACCTGACTGCGCGTCAGGTACTCGAGGACGTCCATCGCACCGCCCGTGCGCTGCTGGAGACCGGGCTCGGCAGGGGCGACGGGGTGACCGTCCTGGCCGGGAACCGGCCGGAGACCGTGGTGGTCCGGCTCGCCGCCAACCTGATCGGCTGCCGGATCGCGATGCTCTACGCCGACCGGCCGGTGGCCGACCAGCTGGCGACGGCGCTGGACGCGCGGACCACCGCGTTCGTCTTCGATCCGCAGCGGTTCGGTCCGGCGGCGGCGCGCATCGCCGCAGGGATGCCGGAGGCCCTGTTGCTGGCCCTCGGCCCGACCGGCCTGGGCGAGGACCTGCTGCGGCTCGCGGCGCCGCACTCCCCGCGTCCGGTGGCGCCGCGCTTCCGGCCCGAGGACGTGATGGCCATCCGGTTCACCGGCGGCTCGACCGGGCGGCCCAAGGGCATTCAGCGCTACTTCGCCCGCCCGACCAGGCCCCCACTGGAGGACGCGGGCACCTTCCTGCTCTGCACGGCGCTCTGCCACGGCGGCGGGACGACGGCCGACCTGGCGCTCGCCGCCGGCGGCACCGTCGTCCTCCAGGAGGGCTTCGACGCGGCGGCCGTCCTGGCGGCTGTCGAACGGGACCGGGTCACCCGGGTCTACCTGCCGCCGCACCTGCTCCACCAGGTGCTGGACCACCCGGATCTCGACCGCACCGACACCGGCAGCCTGCGGCGCGTCAGCTACACCGGCTGCCTGCCCTCGCCCGAGCGCCTCGCCGAGGCCACCCGCCGCCTGGGGCCGGTACTCCACCAGACGTACAGCCTCACCGAGGCCGGCCCGGTCACCCGCCTCCACCCGCAGGAGCACCTCGATCCGCGCCTGCTGACCACGGCCGGACGCCCGTTCCCCGACAGTGGGGTCCGCATCCTGGACGACCGCGGCCGGGACCTCGGCCCCGGCCGGACGGGGGAGATCTGGGTGCGGACCCCGACCATGATGTCGGGTTACTGGCGCAACCCGGAGCTCACCGCGCAGGTCCTGCACGACGGTTGGCTGCGCACCGGTGACCTCGGCCGCCTCGACGCGGCGGGCTACCTCATCGTGGAGGGCCGCCGGGGCGCGATGGCCATCGTCAACGCCCGCAACGTGTTCCCGCGCGACGTCGAGGGGCCGCTGCTGACCCACCCGGCGGTGCGCGAGGCCGTGATGTTCTCCACCGTCGACCGCGACCGGCAGGAGAGCGTGCACGCCGCCGTCACCACCGTCCCGGGCGTCGCGGTCACCGCCGAGCAGCTGCGCCGCTGGGTCCGGGAGCTCAACGGCCCGCACAGCGAACCCCGTTCGGTCCTGCTGCTGCCCCGGATACCGATCACCGAGGCGGGCAAGCCCGACCTGGCGGCGCTGCGCACGCTCACGTCGACGCGCTGACCGTGCCCTCGGCGGCCGCGCTGCGCAGCGCGTCGAGCAGGCCGTCCAGCGCGGGCGGGGCTGCCGCGGACTCCCGCACGGCGGCGTAGATCGCCCGGACCGGCTCCGGGTTGCGGACCCTGCGGACGACCACGCCGGGATGCCGGCCGCCGAGGCCCAGCCCCGGCACCAGGCTGACGCCGAGCCCGGCCGCGACGAAGCCCTGCGCGGTGGCGTAGTCCTCGCCCTCCACCACGACGTCGGGACTGAAGCCGGCCGCGCCGCAGGCGTCGAGCACGGCGTCCAGGCAGGGCCCCGAGCGCTCGCTGCCGACCCACGGCTCGTCGGCGAGCTCGGCGAGGTCGAGTACCCGCTTGGCGGCGAGCCGGTGCCCGCGCGGCAGTACGGCGCGGTACCCGTCGTCGAGCAGGTGGACGAAGCGGATGCCGTCGACGGGTGGCCGCTCCCGGGTCCGCACCACGAGGGCCAGGTCGGCCCGGCCGCTGCGCACCTCCGGGACTGCCTCCTCGGCCTCGGCCACCTTCAACTCAACCTGCACGCCCGGGTGTTGGCGGCGCAGTTCGGCCACGGCGGGAGCCATCAGGGCGGCCCCCGCCGTGCCGAAGTACTGTACGGCGAGCCGCCCGGTCCGCCCGGCCCGCAGGTCGGCCAGCGCCGTCTCCGCCTCGGCCAGCTGCCTGCCGATGACGGCCGCGTACTCGGTGAGCAGCGTGCCCGCCTCCGTCGGCCGCACGCCCCGCCCGGTGCGCTCCAGCAGCGCGATGCCGGCCTCCTTCTCCAGCGCCGCCATCTGCTGGCTGACGGCGGACGGCGTGTACCCGAGATTCCGTGCCGCCGCGGTGACCGACCCGCTGGTGACCACCGCCCGCAGCAGCTGCATACGACGCACATCAAGCATGTAGGCCAGCTTAATGCTGGGTGCAGATCTTTTCGCTTGTCTTACGTTATCCATCGGCGCAGTGTTGCCCCGGAGACCACTCGACGGGAGATCAACAGTGCCCAGCGGCCAGGCCGGAACCCTCGCACGGATGGGCGTCCTCGCCCTGCTCTGGGGGTCCGGCTTCCTGTGGATCAAGATCGCGCTGAGCGGCGGCCTGTCCCCGCTCGACCTCACCGTGATCCGCTGCGCCCTCGGCGCGGCCGTCCTGCTGACCCTGGCCCGCATCGGCGGCCAGCGCCTGCCGTGGGACCGCAGCACGTGGGGGCACCTCGTGGTGGCCGCCCTCTTCTGCAACGTCCTGCCGTTCCTGCTGTCGGGCATCGGCGAGCAGAGCGTCGACTCCGGGGTGGCCGGCGTCGTCAACGCCACCACGCCGCTGTGGTCGCTGGCCATCGGCCTCGCGCTGCGCACCGAGCGCGGACTCCGGCCGCGCCGGGTGGCCGGCCTGCTGCTCGGCTTCGCCGGCACGCTGCTGATCTTCGCCCCCTGGCAGCACTCCGGCCTGACCGGCCGGGGCGCGGCGGCCCTGCTGGGCGCGGCCCTCAGCTACGCCGTCGCCTTCGCCTACATGGCCCGCCACCTGCTCGGCCGGGGCGCCGGCCCGCTCGCCCTCTCGGCAGCCCAACTCCTCGCCGCGACGGGCCTGACCACACTCGCCCTGCCCGCCGGCCACCCCCCGTCGGCTGGACCCACCCTCACCGCGCTGATCGCCGCCGCCGTCCTGGGCGTCTTCTGCACGGGCATCACCTTCCACCTCAACTCCCGTCTCATCGCCGACGAGGGCCCGACCGCCGCCGCCACCGTCGGTTACCTGCTCCCGGTGGTCTCGGTGGCGCTGGGAGCCGCTGTCCTGCACGAACGCATCGGCCTGCGCGTCCTGGCGGGCATGGCCGTCGTCCTCACCGGCGTAGCCCTGACCCGCCACGGGACGGCGCGTACCGCAGACGCTACGGCCAGGAGGACGTGCTGCCAGCGCCGGTGAGACGAGGATCCGGGTGCCCCGTTCAGATGTACATCTGCTACATTTGTTGCATGAGTGAGCCAGTGATCGAATCCATGGCCGAGGTTCGCAGCCACTTGGCCGACGTTCTCGACCGGGCCCGTCGCGATGAAACTCCGACCATCATCACTCGGCGCGGCAAGCAGGAGGCCGTAGTGATCGACATCCTTGAGTACCGGCGGCTGAGTCGGCTTGCGGAACAGGCCGAGGAGTCCTGGCTGAACCAGTTGGCCGACGAGGCGGACTCCGAGGGGACCGAGGGTTCAGTCTCGCTCGAAGAGATGGCCGCCATGCTGCGCGCCCACCACGCCTGATCTCCATGGGCTACGTGACGCGGTTTACCCCGCACGCCCAACGGGACATGCTCAAGATCCCACGCCCTGACGCTCTGCGGATCCTCCATCGCCTTGCCGAACTCCAGAAGGGGTTGGACGAGGGCGATACAACGGCCTTCGATATCAAGGCTCTTCAGGGGCACAGCTCGCGTTGGCGACTCAGGGTCGGCGACTACCGAGTCGTGTACACGATCGAGGACGGCCGACTGATCGTGTGGGTCATGGCCGCCGGAAACCGTCGCGACGTCTACCGAGGCAGGTAGCCGCTCCGTCGCTGCTGCCGACGCAGACGTCGGCGGGGTCGACTTCTGCCGCAACCCGATAAGGGCTGGCCGACCACCGCCAGGCGCGGCGAGAATGACCGAATGACAGCTGCCACACCTGAGGGACCGGTCGAAGTGCCGGAGGTCGTCACCGAGTTGGCAGCGGGACGGCCGTTGCGGGCCGTGTGGGAGAACGGCGTCGGTGGTCTGACTTTCCAGCTCGGCCGTGGGAATGCACGGCAGTTCGTGAAGTGGACGCCGGTCGGCAGCGGTATCGACCTCTCGGCCGAGGTCGTGCGCCTGCGCTGGGCGGCGGAGTTCACCGTGGTGCCGCGCGTGCTGGCCGAGGGCGCGGACGCGACGGGGTCGTGGATCGTCACGGCCGGCCTGCCCGGACGGATGGCGGTGGACGACCACTGGAAGCGCGACCCTGCCACGGCCGTACGCGCGATCGGCGCCGGCCTGCGCGCGCTGCACGAGCAACTCCCCGTCGCCCACTGCCCGTTCGACTGGTCGGCCGGGCGACGCCTGGAGGCGGTGCGGTCGCGCGCGGCGGCGGGCCGGATTGATCCGGCCCAGTGGCACGAGGACATCCGGTACGTCGGTACCGTCGAACGCGCACTCGACCTGGTCGCCGAACTCCCGCCGGTCGACCGCCTCGTCGTCTGCCACGGCGACGCCTGCGCCCCCAACACCCTGATCACCGACGACGGTTCGTGCAGTGGCCACGTCGACCTCGGCGCGCTCGGCGTCGCCGACCGCTGGGCCGACCTCGCCATCGCCACCTGGAGCACGCGGTGGAACTACGGCCCCGGGTGGGAGGAGCCGTTGCTCGACGCCTACGGGATCGAGGCCGACCCGGACCGGATCAGGTACTACCGCCTGCTGTGGGACCTGTCGGACTGAGCCCGCGGCAAGCCCAGCCGGGGCCCGCTGGCTCACACCGCGCTGCGCCGCTCGGTCAGGACGTCCGGCGCAGCACCAGCGTGACGAAACCCCAGCTCTCCCGGTACGCGTGCAGCCATTCGGAGTACCGGGTGTGGGCCGTCTCCCGTACCTGGGCACTGTCCGGGTCGGCGGGGTGGTCCAGCGCCCAGGACGCCAACGTGCCCCAGCAGGCCCACTCGTAGGCGTCCAGCTCCTGGCGCGTGCTGACGTGTCCGTCGACGGGGATCCAACCCTCGGCGACGACCCGGTCCACGGTGGTGGCGAGGTCGGCGAAGTCCCCGAGCATCTCGACGGCCGCGGGGGAGGGTTCGCGCTCCCAGAAGCCGTCGCCGATCAGCACGCGCCCGCCGGGCGCGAGGTGCTTGCGCGCTGCGGCGAGGGTGGGGAGCAGCCCGCCGAAGGCGTGCGTGGCCGCGACGCTGAGCACCAGGTCGAACGGCTGCGGCGAGCTGAATTCGGCAGCCTCCCGCTGGTGCAGGACCAGCCGGTCCTGAAGCCCCAGCCGCTCCGCCCCCTCGCGCGCCTGCGCGAGGGCGTCCTCCGAGACGTCGACTCCCTCGGCATGCACCCGCGGACGGCTGTCCAGCGCCCGCAGCAGCCACTCCCCACCCCCGCACCCGAGATCGAGCACCCGCTCATCGCCGCGCGGGAGGGCGCGGTCGAGCAGTCGGCGCACCGAGTCGTCGTCCAATGGGGCCTTGATCGGGTGTTCGGCATGGGCGATCCGGGAGATCTGTTCACGATTCATCGCCGCAGCGTGGCAGGGAGGCGAGTTGAGCGCATCCCGTTTTCGCCCGGTGCGACGTCCAGGGGTGACGGCCTCCGCATCTCGGACAGCTTCCGTCCATCCGCCCGCCGTCCGCTGACGGTTGGGCGAACAGTCCGCCAATCTCCCTCCCGGGTCCTTCCGCATGAGCATGCCGTCCGCCAGGATGGCGCGCGGCTCGTGTTGTACACACAACCTGTGTGTGCCGCGGGCCGGTATGCCGCCGGGACGCGGCGAGACCGAGGGGTTGGCGAGCCGGATGTCAGAGTTGAGCCGCAGGAAGTTCATGGCGTTGTCGGCGAGTGCCGCGGCCGGTGCGGCGGTGGCCGGGACGGTCGGCGCCACCGCGGCCCCCGCCACCACCACGCTCACCAACACCGGCACCATCACCGACGCCCAGCACGTGGTGATCCTGATGCAGGAGAACCGCAGCTTCGACCACTACTTCGGCATGCTCCAGGGCGTCCGCGGCTTCGCCGACCGCAGCGCGATCCAGATCGCGGGCGGCTACAGCGTCTTCAACCAGCCCAACGGCTCGGGCCGCCAGTACCCGTGGGCGTTCAGCGCGACGAGCCCGGCCGGTGGCGCCGACCCCGAGCGGCTCGCGCAGTGCAACGGCGACCTGTCCCACGCGTGGAGCGACCAGCACGCGGCGTGGAACAACGGCAAGATGGACTCCTGGGTCTCGGCCAAGGGCAACGTCCGCGCGCTTGGCTACCTGGGCCGCGCCGACATCCCGTTCCACTACGCCCTCGCCGACAACTTCACCGTCTGCGACGCCTACCACTGCTCGATCCTGAGCGCGACCGGCCCCAACCGCACCTACCACTGGAGCGGTTGGATCGACCCGGCGGGCACCGCGGGCGGCCCGGCCTACGACGGCGGCGACGAGTCCGGCCTGCGCTGGCAGACGTACGCCGAGGCGCTCGAGAGCGCGGGCGTGAGCTGGAAGGTGTACCAGAACGCCGCCGACAACTTCGGCGACAACGCGCTCGCCTACTTCTCCCAGTTCGAGAACGCCCCGGCCGGCAGCGCGCTCGCCACCCAGGGCATGGGATCGGTGCCCAGTACCGGCAACACGCCGAACGACATCGCCGCCGCGATCAAGGCGGACGTCCTGGGCGGCACGCTCCCGCAGGTCTCCTGGGTGGTCGCGGACCAGGGCTCGTCGGAGCACCCGTACGCCACCCCCGAGGACGGCGCGCACTTCGTGCACATGGTGATCGACGCGCTGAACGCCGACCCGAACGTCTACAACTCCTCGATCCTCTTCCTCAACTACGACGAGAACGACGGCTTCTTCGACCACGTCCCGCCGCCGGTCGCCCCGGCGGGCACCGCGGGCGAGACCTACAACGGCACCCCGATCGGCCTCGGCTTCCGCGTCCCGATGATCGCCGTCTCGCCGTGGAGCCGCGGCGGCTGGGTCAACTCCGAGACCTTCGACCACACTTCGGTGCTGCGCTTCCTGGAGACCTGGACGGCGGCCATCGGCAAGCCGGCCACCTGCCCGAACATCAGCGCCTGGCGCCGCAAGGTCTGCGGTGACCTCACCTCGGTCTTCGACTTCGCCAACCCGGTCTACAACCTTCCGGCGCTGCCGGACACCTCGGCCACCATCGGCCTGGCCGCCTGCGGCCCGCTGCCCAACCCGGCGCCGGTGAACAACGCGCTGCCCGTCCAGGAGTCCGGCACCCGTCCGGCCCGCGCGCTGCCGTACCAGCCGAACGCCAACCTGGACCACCTGGAGTTCGGCTCGGGCGGCGTGATGAAGGTCTGGCTGGCGATGGCCAACCAGGGCACCGCGGCGGTGAAGTCGGCGCACTTCGCCGCGTACGCCAACGCCTACCGCAGCGGCGGCCCCTGGCAGTACACGGTGGACGCGGGCACCGCCACCAGCGACTTCTTCAACTGCGGTACCGGCTACGGCAGCGGCGCGTACGACCTGAGCGTGACCGGCCCGAACCGCTTCCTGCGCCGCTTCAAGGGCGACGCGACCAAGGCGGGCAAGAACGTCGCCGCCACCGCCTCGTACGCGGTCGAGCCGGGCAGCGGGCAGCTGGCGATCTACTTCAAGCTCGCCAACAGCGGGACGACGCCCGCCACCTTCACCATCGCCTCCAACAACTACCGCACCGACGGGCCCTGGACGTACGTGGTGCCGGCCGGCGGCAACGTCAGCGACTACTTCAACGCGGTCGCCTACAACAACGGCTGGTACGACTTCACGATCACCGTCGACCTGGACAGCACCTGGTCGCAGCGCTTCTCGGGCCACCTGGAGAGCGGCGCCGCCAGCGTCACCGGCTGATCCGCTGCGCGGCCGTCTCCGAGGTGCGGGTGCGAGCGAGCAGTGACATGTTGGTCACAGCCCATCGCCCGACGAACCCCGCAGGAGGAGATATGGGCATCTTCGACAAGTTCAGGGAGAAGGCCGACGAGGCCGTGGAGCAGGCCAAGACGGCGCTCGGCGGCCACAAGGACAGGGCCTCCGACGCGATGTCCGACACCGGCCACAGGGCCTCCGACGCCATGGGCGACATGACCGGCAGGTCCCGGGAGTCCGCCGTGGACCCGGTCGAGCAGGCCGCGCACGACATGGACAGCGAGGGCGGCCACGACCCGATGTAGGCCGCCGGGACCCACGGACGGAGTGTGCCCTCGGGCACGCTCCGTCCGTCCATGCGCTGCGGGGTCGGTCAGGAGAGCGACCGGAGCGCCAGGCCCACCGCCAGCAGCAGTCGCCCGCGGCCGCGCAACAGGCGGGGCACCCGGCGATGCCGCGCGGCGCCGCGCGAGGACACCGGTCGGGCTGGAGCGGGTTCGGCCGGGTCCTGCGCGAGGACCGCGGCGAGCGTGAGTTCGCAGGCGGCGGCCATCGTCGCCGCGTCCGGCCAGCGCCGCGCGGGGTCCTCCGCCAGTGCGGTCGCGACCAGCGCGCGCACCGGCCCCGGGAGTTCGGCGCCGAGCGTGGAGCGGACCGGCAGGCGGCCGGTCAGGCACTCGTGGAGTACGACGCCCAGCGCGTAGAGGTCGTCCGCCCCGCTGGCGGTGTCGTCGTGTCCGAGCGGGGCGATGCCGAAGCCGGTGAGCACGACGGTGCCCTCGCAGAGCAGCAGGTTCGACGGCTTGAGGTCCCGGTGCACGACGCCCGCGCTGTGCGCGGTCCCCAGCACGGTGAGCACCTGGGACATCAGCCGCAGCGCCTGGGCGGGCTCCAGCGGGCCGCGGCGGTCGAGCAGCGCGCTGAGCGCCTCGCCCCGGATCAGGTCCATCACCAGGTACGCGACCGGCGTGCCGTCCTGCGTCGAGCTGTGCCCGAAGTCGTGGATCTGGACGACGCCCGGGTGTCTGAGCCGGGCCAGCAGCCGGGCCTCGGCGTGGAAGCGGGCGGCGAAGTCCGGGTCGGCCGGCAGCGTCGGCTTCAGGATCCGGACGGCGACGTCCCTCCCCAGTACCGCGTCCTGCGCCGCCCACAGTTCGCCCATCGGCCCGCCCGCCAGCCGCTCCACCAGGTGGTAGCGACCGGCGAGTCGTGTGCCCTGCATCGTTCCCCGCATGGGCAGAAGCTAGCGAGCGGTGATAAACGTCCACTTGCCGTCGGCTCGGCGCCGTCGGCGCAGGTCAGCCGCGCGGCGGCAGCGGTGGGCGGCGCAGGTCGGGGCGCGGGGCGGCGGGCGGCGGGGGAGCGGCGGCCGGGGTGTGGCGCAGCAGGTCCATGGCCACCCGGACCGCCTCCGCCAGCTCGGTGTTGCGCCCGGACGCCCAGTCGGCGGGGCTGCGCAGCACCGCGATGTCCGGTTCCACCCCGTGGTTCTCCACCGTGAAGCCGTAACCGCCGGTGAACCAGGAGGCGTTGGCCGGCACCGAGATCAACGTCCCGTCGCCGAGCGGGTAGCGGCCGAGCGTGCCGACCACTCCGCCCCAGGTGCGCTGGCCCAACACCGGTCCGAGGCCCAGGAGTTTGACCGCGGTGATGATGACGTCGCCGTCCGAGCTGGTCGCCTCGTCGGCCAGCGCGACCACCGGTCCGCGCGGGGCGTCGCGCGGGTAGCGCACCGGGCGGCGGCCGCGGTTGAAATCCCAACCGAGCACCCGGCGGCTGAGCTTCTCCAGGACGAGTTCGGAGACGTTCCCGCCGGCGTTCCCGCGCACGTCCAACACCACGGCGGGGCGGTCGAGTTCGGTGCGCAGGTCGCGGTTGAACTGGGCCCAGCCGGAGCCGCCGAGATCCGGGATGTGCAGGTAGCCGCACAGCCCGTCGCTGAACTCCCGGACCAGGGCCCGTCGTCGGACCACCCAGTCCTGGTAGCGGATCGGCCGCTCGTCGGTCAGCGGGGTCACCGCGAGTCGGCGCACCGGGCCGTCCGCGCCGCTGCGGACGGTGAGTTCCACGGTGGTGCCGCCGGTGCCGGCCAGCAGCGGGGCCGGTCCGCGCACCGGATCCGGCGCCCGGCCGGCCACCGCGAGCAACTCGTCGCCGTCGCACACCCCGTGGGTGCCCAGCGGCGCTCGAGCACGCGGGTCGGAGGACTCGCCGGGCAGGATCCGTTGCAGCAGCCAGCGCCCGTCGGGGCTGCGGCGGGCCGAGGCGCCGAGCAGCCCGAGCGGCTGCTGCACCGGCGCCGGGCCCTCGCCGCGCCGGGACGGCGTCACGTACGCGTGCGAGGTGCCCAGCTCGCCCAGCAGTTCGCGCAGCAGGTCGGCGAAGTCGTCGGGGGTGGCGATCCGCTCCAGCAGCGGGGCGTACTGCTCGGTCAGCGCGGGCCAGTCCAGACCGCCGAGATCGGCGTCCCAGAACTGGTCCCGGACGATCCGAGCCGCCTCCCGGTAGGACTGGCGCCACTCGGCGGCGGGGTGCACGGTGTGCGTGATCCGGCTCAGGTCGACGGTGACCGCGCTGTGCGGGGAGGAGACCGGGAGCAGCTTGAGGGTCCCGGCCAGGAAGGTGGTCAGCGCGCTTCCGTCGCCGGCCACCGCGAAGCCCTCGACCTGCTCCTGGAGCGTGCTGCGGGTGGCGGTGGCCAGGTCGAAGTACTCCAGCGCCGGACGCCCGGAGGTGTCGGTGGGGTGGGCGAAGGTCTGCCCGAGGGTGCCCGAGATCGGCCAGCGCAGCCAGATCAGGCCGCCGCGCACCGACGCCGGCGAGGAGTACTTGGAGGCGATCACCGGGAACGGCACCAGCCGGGTGGCCAGCCCCTCCCGATCCACCCGCACCGTGCCGTCGCCGCCCACCGGATCCGACCCGCCCGACGGGCGGCCGTCCACCGGGGCCGCGAACGGGGACGGCGTGTCGGCCGCCAGCGGCACCAGGTACGGGCGGCAGCCGAGTGGGAACGACAGGTCGCCGCTGTGCACGTCGTGCACCGGGTCGAAGCCGCGCCAGGAGAGGAAGACCAGGAACCGGCCGTCCCGGGTGAAGACCGGCTGCTCGTCCTCGAAGCGGCCGCTGGTGACGTCGACGATCTGCTCGGGCGTGTCGATCCGGACCAGCCGGATCCGGCGCAGCGAGCGGCCGGCGATCGGCTGCGACCAGGCCAGCCAGCGCGAGTCGGGGGAGAAGGCCGGGCTGCGCACCGGGCCGTACGCGGAGCGGGCCAGCTCGCGGACCGAGCCGTCCTCGGCGCCGACCAGCAGCAGCCGCCCGTCCGAGGTGGTGGCCGCCAGGGTGTGGCCGTCCGGGGCGGCGGCCAGCTCCAGCACCCGGCCGAGCCGCCCGGACGCGATCCGGCGCGGCGCCTCGCCCTGTTGCTCGGGAGGTGCCTCGCCCGGGAGCGCGACGTGCTCGATCGCGTCCTCGCCCTCGGCGTCGGTGACCCAGGCGACCCGCGCGGTGTGGCCGAGCAGCACCGGCAGCCGGGTCCGCACGCCGGGCGTGTCGGCCAGCGCCCGCGCCGGGCCGTCGCGGTGGGTCAGCCAGTACAGGCTGCCGCGCACCCCGATCACCGCGGCCCGGCCGGTGGCGTCGCACACCAGGTCGTTGACGTGCCGGGAGGCGGTCACCTGGTACGGGCGCCGGCCGGCCCGCGCGCCGCCGAGCGGCACCTCGAGGCGGCGCGGCGCGGGGGCGTCGAGCCCGTCCAGCAGCCAGATGTCCCCGGCGTGCTGGTAGACGATCCGCCGGCCGTCGCTGGCGGCCTCGCGGGCGTAGCACGAGGCGTGGTCGGTGTGCCGGCGCAGCTCGGTGCCGTCCGGGCGGCAGGAGTACAGGTTGCCGACGCCCTCGTGGTCGGAGAGGAAGGCCACCCGGCCCTCGACCAGCATCGGCGCGGAGAGGTGGCCCGCCAGGTCCGGCAGCAGCCGCTCGCCGTCCAGCCAGAGCCGCCCGGTCGCGCCGCCCCGGTAGCGCTTCCAGGCGGCCGGCTCGTGCGGGGCGGCGGCGGTCAGCAGCAGCGTGTGGTGGGCGTTCACCTGGGCGTCGCGGACCGGTCCCCAGGGCTGGCGGCGGCCCGGCGAGCCGTCCAGCGGCAGCGCGTGCGCCCAGGTGTAGTGGGCGAACGGTTCGTGGAACGAGGTCACCGCCAGCACCTCGCCGTCCGGCAGCCAGCCGCGCACCCGGGTGTCCTGGCTGCCCCAGTACGTCAGCCGGACGGACTCGCCGCCGTCGGCCGGGGCCGTCCAGACCTCGGGGGTCAGCGCGGCCCAGCTGGTCCAGGCGACGGTGCGCCCGTCCGGGGAGAGCCGCGGGTGGCTGACCCTGGTCCGGTCGCAGCTCACCCGCCAGGCACGCCCGGTCCGCGCGCCGTCCTCCAGCGGCGCGAGCCAGACGTCGTCCTCGGCGGTGAACGCCAGCAGGCCGTCGCGCAGGTGCGGAAATCGCAGGTACCCCGGCTGAGTGCTCATCCCGTCCATCGTTCGGCGGCGCGGACGGCCCGGCAACCGGGGCGCCGAAATTCGGGTGCTCGGCGGAAGACGATCACGCTACGGTGGCCGGGCCCTCGGGTGGCCGTCTACCACCCGCCGAGTGCGCGACCAACGCGCCAGCCGCTTGGAGTTCCCGATGCCCCGTACCCTGACCGCCGACCTCCGCGCGCACGTCGGCGAGAGCGTCACCGTCTTCGGGTGGGTCCACACCCTGCGCCTTCAGCGGCGCATGCAGTTCGTCCTGGTCCGCGACCACACCGGCACCGTGCAGGTCACCCATCCGCGCGGCGGCGAGGGCGACCCGATCGAGGCGGCCTTCGAGAGCCTCACCGCCGAGTCCGCCGTGAAGATCACCGGCCGGGTCGTCGACGCCCCGCAGGTGAAGCTGGGCGGCCTGGAGATCGTCCCCGAACGGGTGGAGATCGTCGCCCTGGCCGAGGCCGGACTGCCGATCGACGAGCACTCCGGCCCCGACCACCGCCTGGACTGGCGCTTCCTGGACCTGCGCCGCCCCGCCGCGCAGCTGGTGATGGCCGTGCAGACCACCGTCGAGCAGGCGATGCGCGAGGTGGCCGCCGAGGAGGGCTTCACCGAACTGCACACGCCCAAGCTGATGGGCACCGCCTCGGAGTCCGGCGCGGAGGTCTTCGAGGTCGGCTACTTCGACCGCACCGCCTACCTCGCGCAGTCCCCGCAGTTCTACAAGCAGATGGCGATCGCCGGAGGCATCGACAGGGTCTTCGAGATCGGCCCGGTCTTCCGCGCCGAACCCTCCTTCACCTCCCGGCACGCCACCGAGTTCACCGGGGTCGACGTCGAGATCGCCTGGATCGAGGACGTCGAGGAGGTGATGGCCTTCGAGGAGCGGATGCTGCACCGGGTGCTGACCCGGGTCGCCGAGCGCCACGGCGAGGCGATCCGCGAGCACTTCGGCGTCCAGGTCACCGCCCCCGCCCTGCCGTTCCCGCGGATCACCATGGCGGACGCGCTCGCCCGGCTGCGCGCCACCGGTTGGGACGCCGAGGGCGGCAGGGACGACCTCGACCCCGAGGGCGAGCGGCGGCTGGCCGCGCTGGTCGCCGAGGAGTACGGACACGCCTTCGTCTACGTCACCGACTACCCGGCGGCGGTGCGCCCGTTCTACCACCACCGGCGGGCGGGCGACCCCGGCGTGACAGCCAGTTTCGACCTGCTCTGGAAGGGCGTGGAGATCACCACCGGCGCGCAGCGCGAGCACCGCTACGAGGTGCTGTGCACCCAGGCCCGGGAGAAGGGCATGGAGCTGGCGCCGCTGGCGCAGTACCTGGACTGCTTCCGGTACGGGACGCCGACGCACGGCGGCTTCGGACTGGGTCTCGGCCGGGTGCTGATGCTGCTGCTCGGGCTGCCCTCGCTGCGCGAGGCGACCTTCCTGTTCCGCGGCCCGCACCGCCTGACGCCGTGACCTGCGGTCGGTTCGGTCCCCTCGCAGGGCCGAACCGACCGCCTCTCACGGCCGCTCGCAGCCGGCCGGCCAGATCTCGTGCACCCAGAGCCCGGCCCGGCGGGTGAGCTCCGCCGTGTCGGCGGCCTCGCACCCGGGCGCGCCGTCCCAGACCGCGATCATCTCGTCCACCATCCCCACCAGCGCCCGCCCGACGTCGTTGCCCAGGCCGCCCGCCGCCACCGGCGCCAGCCGGTGCACGGCGGTGGCCTCGCGGGTGATCTCGGTCCTCGGCAGCGCCGGGGCTCCCGCCGGGAGGATGATCTCGACCTTGCCGCCGTGCTCGCGCACCGCCTGCGCGAACCAGGTCTCCGGCCCCGGCCGCAGACAGGTCACACCCACCAGCTCGTACGGGCCGTAGGTGGTCACCAGCTTCCACAGCTCGCCGCGGACCAGCATCTCGGTGATCTCCGATAGCCCGTGGTACCCCGTGATTCCGACTCGCATCCAGTACCTCTCGTTCCAGGCCGTGCCGCGGTCAGTGTAGATCCCTCCCGTGAGGCGCTGGTATATCGTCCGTCGCACCGACCAACGCGCTCCCCTGGAAAGGGAAATGACAGTGAGTCAGCTGAACGACCTGCTGGACCGGTACGTCGCGCTGTGGAACGAGCCCGACGCGGCGGTCCGCCGCGACGCCGTGGCACAGCTCTGGGTCCCGGACGGCATCCACTTCACGCAGACCAGGAAGTTCCGCGGGACCGACGCCCTGCACGCCCGGATCACCGAGGCGCACGAGCAGTTCGTGGCGGGCACCGGCCTGCGCTTCCGGTCCGGGGAGAACCTGGTCACCCACCACGACGTCGCCACCTTCAGCTGGGAGATATCCCCGGCCGCGGGCGGCAACGTGCAGGCCGTCGGATCCGACTTCGTGCTGCTGGACCGCAGCGGCCGGATCTTCATCGACTACCAGTTCAACGAGCCACCGGCCCCGGTGGCCGACCTGGACGCCTTCGCCCGCCGCTACCTGGCCCTCGCCCACGAGCCGGACGCCGAACTCCGCCGCAAGGCCGTCGCCGAGCTCTACACCCCGGACGCCCGCCTGGTTGACGACTCCGCCGAACACCTCGGCCGCGCAGCCGTCCACGACTCGATCACCACGACCGGCCGGACCCTGGCCGCCAACGGCCTCACCCGCCGCCTGACCGGCCACGCCTCCGCCCACCACAACGCCATCCGCTTCACCTGGGACCTGGCCCCGACCGCCGGCGGCCCCCCGGTCGCCTCGGGCCTCGAGCTCCTCCTCCAAGACACCACCGCCCAGATCCGCGGCGCCTACCGCTTCACCACCTGACCGGACACGCCGAAGGGCCTCTTGCAAGAACTGCGAGAGGCCCCTGGCATCTACTGCTCCGACGCCAGAAGCAGCTCGGCCGCCAGGGCGTCCGACCCGAGCGCCATGAGGGGCTGGAGGCTGCTGACCTCCCGGGCAGAGGACCAGGTGCCGTCGATGGCGGTCTGGAACGGTGTCACGGTGATGCCGTGCTGGTGGAAGGCCACGGGGTCGAGGTACCGCATGCCGCCCGTTCCACACAGGTATGAGCTGGCGCCGGTCACGGCAGCAAGATCGGCCAGCCGCTGCGAACGGTCAGTCCTGGACTCCAGGCTGCTGCTGTGAAGGATTTCTCCCTGCCAACCGAGCAGGCCGAGCAGGGCTCGGGTGGATGCCTCGGCGATCACAGCCGTGCGGTCGGTGACGGCAAACAGGTCGAGCACGGGATCGAGCACGTCTCGCAGCTGCGGCCAGTGCGGGCTGGAGCCGTAGTGCTGCCGGATCAGCTGGCCGGTGCGGCGTCGGCAGCGTTCCGGCTCGACGATCACCATCTGGTTGATAAGGGTGGAGCGGCCGTGCGGCAGGTGGGTCGAGATCGACAGCCACTGCGCCCTGCCAGGCTGGTCGAGGGTGGCCAGGCGGGCACGGTGCTGGTAGTCGCGCCGGGCGAACTGGACGTCGTCCAGGACGATCCAGTAGTCCGCGGCGAAGATCTTCGCCAGTGTCGACAGCCTCGGGAACAGATTCGGCTGGTGGATGGCGCACACGCCGCCCGGTAACGGCAGCAGCTGATCAGGCCAGGAGCCTGCTGTCGAACCCCTCGGCGAGGAGACGTCGGTAAGCGGCATGCACTTCCCCCGGGACTTCCTGCTCAATGGCGAAGCCGAGCTTCGGGTACTCCATCACCCGTTGCAGATCGCCCATGAGCATGTCGATGACGAGCTTGTCGTCCCCGATGACCTTGACGTAGTCATCGAAAGCCATGGGCGCGGACGCGCACACGATGTCGACCTCGGGCCAGAGCTTGCGGCAGGTCGCGTACGCGCGCCGTTCCATGTACGGCATGGCGATCAGCATCACGGACGCGGCTTCGAGGCCGGCATCAGCCAGGACCTGGCGCGAGAGGCTGATGTTCTGACCGGTGTTGGTGGCGTTGGGTTCAAGGAGGATCGCGCTGTCAGGAACGCCGAGATCTACAGCGTGCTCACGAAACTGGACTGCCTCGCCACGCGGGAATCGCTCGGGGTGGGTGGGATTCTTCGCCCCGCTGAAGATCAGGGCGGAGAACAACCCTGCGTGGTACAGCTCAGCCGCGTACGCGGGCACTCCCAGGTCGTGGCTGCCAAGGCCGATCGCCACGTCGCACGGCCGGAGCTGGTGGTGCATCTGGTGGTAGTCCCAGATCAGCGTGGCATCCGTCCACTGTCCGTCGGTGATTGCCGACTTCTGGCTGTCCGTCACTCGGGTTCTCCTTGGGTCACCGATGCTGAAGGGCGGTCGGCCGTTCGTAGGTCTGCCGAATGCCCTCAATGCTTCGCAGTTGGTGACTCATACCGTAATGGGCGGCGAGTGTGGCAGCCCGGCTGAGCACGGCCAGGCCATCGGCTGCCGTGGCCTCGTCGGACAGCAGGATGTGGCCGTGGGCGGTATCGAGCCGGACGCGCTGCATCGGTGCGTCGGTGATGCCTGTCTGGCGGGCGATCTCGATGAACTGCAAGGCGCCTGTCAGATCGCCGGCGCCGCGGTGAGCGAGGGCGAGCTTCTGGTGAGCCACCGACCAGTCGTCGGGTTCGGACAGGTCCTCGAACTCGCGGGTGGCAGTCATCATGACGCGGGCCGCGTAGTCGTGGTTGCCATCCTTGCTCAGCGCCGTTCCTACCCACAGGCGGGCTCTGGCCCGGTCACGGCGGCTGAGCCGTTCGTCGGTGGCGAGCAGTTCGTAACGGTGGGCCGCCAGATCGAGCTTGCCGGACATCTCGGCAACAACGGCCAAGGACAGGTCGAGCTGAGCCACGCGGCGCGGAATGTCGAGCTGAGTGAAGATCGAGCGGGCCTGGGCGTAGGAGTGCTGGGCTGACAACGGCCCGAGGATGGCGCCCTGGTCGCGCTGCAAGTCACCGAGAAGAGTGATGGAGCGGGCGTGGAGATAGAGGCCCTTCTCGTCCAGGCTGCGGGGTTCGTAGCGACTCAGCCATCGGTTGAGGAGGCTGGTCGCGAACGTGAAGTTCTGCCGACTCAGAGCAGCGACTGTGCGCTCAAGGTCGTCGGTCCAGGACTCAAACTCCCACAGACGCGGACCAGCCGTGGTGACTCTCGGCGGTGTCGTGCTCCGGCCAGCCTCGGACAGCAAGGTTTCGAACCGCAGTTGGGCTGCGCCGTCACACCGGGTAAGGGCGGTGTCGAGGATCGCCTGGGTGTCGGGGCGAGGCTGGGTGTCGGCGCCGAGCTTCTCCCACTTGGAGACCGTTCGCACAGCCACACCGAGGTGCTCGGCGAAGGCTCGGACGCTCATGCGCAGCGCACGTCGTAGGGCCAGCGCTTCCACTCCGCTCCACTGCTGCACGGTCGCCATGAGGCCTCCTTTCGAGAAGTCATCGAAGCACGAAGCGCGCAGACGGTGAGTCAGAAGTGCCACGCAAGTGCAACAGCAGGTCATTTCTGCGCCCGCCGAATCCAGGGACGCTTGGAGCAAGGCCAACGCCCCGCAGGTTGGTCTCAGTCCCTTCGCCATGAACGGTCTCGCAGATGGAACTCACGGAACACCGCCTGATCCACGGCCTCGTCGTCTACGGCTTCCTTCGGATGGCGGCGACTGCCGCCGCCCGCCACCGGGCACTGTCCGAAGTCCTTGCCCAGTACTGCACGCAGCATGAACTGACGCTGTGCGGTGTCTTCACCGAGCGTGAGAGCGCCAGCGCCGCGAAGTCCGCGGCATTCGCCGGCTTGCTCGACGTCCTGGCGCTGCCGGACACCTTCGGGGTGGTCATGCCGGCGGCCTCACACCTTGGCCCCCGAGCAATAGCGGGCGAACGCAAAATGCAGATCCGCGCAGCCCGCGCTCGTCTGCTGCTGATCCGCCACCCGATGACTGTGCGCGCTGGGCTCTCGGATCTGGTGGCCCAGCCAGCTCCGGCCTCGAAACGAGTCCGCAACTCGCTGAACGGCGCCGCAGACGCGTCAGCCGGGGGCCGCAGTGACAACACTCGATGAGCCCGTCAGCGTCGCGGCACCGACAACGCTGTGCGCCTCGCTGCCGTACCAGCCAGAATCCGCCGCCGCAGCACGGCGCTTGGTCCGCCATGCGGTTGCCGCATGGGAGTTGGACGGTCTACTCGACGACTCCCTGATCATCGTTAGCGAGCTGGCCACCAACGCCGTTGCCACGGGGTGCAGGCGACGGATGGTGGTCACCGTGCAACAGATCACCATCCACTCGATACGCATCTCCGTGAGGGACGGCTCGCGGTCGCTCCCCGTCTTCATCCAGGACGGGTCGACCGACAGCGGCGCGGAGAGCGGTCGGGGTATGGCCATCGTCCACAACCTGACTCGCGGGAACTGGGGAGTCCAGCCCGAGGCGTTCGGCAAGACCGTGCACGCCGATCTCCGGCTCCGACCGCCCCTGTGAAGCCGCAAGTCCCCAGTCTCCCGGCCTGGCAGGCAGGAAAGGGTCGTCCTGCCAGGCCGGGGTTTGCAAGACCCACGCATCATCCGCCCGGCTGTCTGGCCGGATGCGGCATCGCCAACCTGTTGGAGAAAAGGCATGAGCACCACCATCGAGTCCAGCCCTGAGCTGGTCGAGTTGGGCAAGTTCTTCAAGATTGCTGGCCAGCGATTCAACGCTGGGCAGGCCGCGCCGGAGATGTTCTCCGCGACGATCGACGCCACGTGGCACGCGCTCGCCCAGAACCCCAAGGCGCACCGCGAGTTCACCATCACGCACGCCGGACAGGAGCTGTCCCACACGGAGTGGGCCGGCCACGGCCACATCGCCTGGGTGGCGGCGTACGAGAAGGAGTACGGACCGCTGCCAGAGATCTGGTTCACCAGCGCCGACGGCACGGTCAACACTGACGCCCTGGCGCAGTACCGGGAGACCGGCATCGTCGTGGCCGAGTGGGACTGCGGCCCCAAGCCCGGCCCCGGTGACGGCGACGACATGGTGCCGGAGAAGACCACCCGGTGATCACCGCCCCAACGGACGGAGCGTCCCGGCCGACCGCCGGGGCGCTCCGCCTCATCGAGGCCAGGTCGGAGAATCCGCGCAGCGTCGATGTGACCGACTACGTCAGCGCGTTAGTCAGGCACTGCCCGTTCCTCGAACCTTCCCAAGCCCGTGGCATGACCGGCTGGACCGTCTACGAGATCGCTCCCGGTGCCCACCAGTACGCCGTCGAGGCCGAGTTGTTCCACGCCGGCGTTCAAGCTGCCGAGTGGGTGCGACCCCTGGCACGTCGAACCGACGGTATGTTCACCTGCGAGAACATCGTCATCCTGGGCCAGGCCATCGACACTGACCACCGAGAGCTGATGACGTGGCCCCACTGGGCGCTCAAGAACCTCTACGGCCCGGTTGGCGTGATGTTCGGCAAGTTCGCCAAGGGCGTCCAGGAGTTGGACCGCTTCGGCTGGAGCATTCCGCCGGCTCCGTTCTCGTTCCTGCCGGTGCGGGCATCCGTTCGCGCCCGCGACCCGAAGTTCCTGAAGGACACGCCCGAGCTTGCTGCGGCGCTGGCTGCTGCCGACGACGATGGGCGGGACGTGTTCGAGCACATCCCCTGTGAGTGGAAGGCATTACGAGCATGGGCGAGTTCGCTTCCTGTCCCCCGGAAGCCGTGAAGGCCGCAGAAGCCGTCTGCGGGCCGGTCGAGTTGAAGGAGATCACCGACCGACGCGGCTCTGCCGTCTGGAAGGCCACCGGTCCCATGGCCGCTGTCGCCATCAAGCTCGGGATCGGAGAAGCCGCCGAGGTGACGGCGCGCGAGGCGTCGGTGCTGGACCAGCTTCCCGGCTACACGGTGACGGCGGACCGAGCCGGTGACGCGGTCTGGTTCGTCACGCCGTGGCTGGTCGGGCGATCCACCTGGGAGGTGTCCCGAACCTCCAGAGAGGGTGCTGCGGGCCGTTCGATGGCGCTCGCCGGAGCAGTCGATCTGTGTCGTGCGGTCGCCGACCTCCACGCCCTCGGTTGGGTTCACGGTGACTTGCAGCCGTCGCACGGCATCCACACCGAGACGGGAGCGAAGCTGATCGACTTCGCCTGGTCCTGGCAGGTGGGCACGACTCCCTGGAGCGTCTTTCAAGGGGCCATGGTTCACCTGATGGCACCGGAACTCGCCGCTTGGATCTCAACCGGGCCGCAGCCGGTCAAGACGTCACCGGCCGCCGAGGTGTACGCCCTCGCTGGAGTGCTCTGGACCTGCGCGACCGGTGACTGGCCACTCGACTACCGGGCAGCCGGAATCAACCGCAAGCAGGCCGGCCCCGAAGGTCTGCGCGACGCTATCGCCACGGGCACGCTGCCCCTTACTTTGGCGACGCCGTGGCCGGAGCTTCAGGCCGTGCTCCGCCCTGTGCTGCTTTCGGGGCCGGCTGATCGGCCGACCGCAGCCGAACTCGGCGACGCCTTGGCGGCGGTGAGCACGTGATCCGGTTGCGGGAGCTGCGGGCCGGGGACGAACGGGTTCTCCAGCGGATTTATTGCCACGAGTCGGTCAGGTATCTGGGCCGGGGTCCGATGGGTGAGGACGAAGCCCGGCTGTACATCCGCCGGGCCGCAGCAGCGTCTGAGCAGTCTCCTCGCACCCAGTTCATCTTCGGCATCGAAGCGACCGGCGATCTGGTCGGCATCGCCAAGCTCAACACCGCCCACGGTGACGGCGCGCTGAGCTACATCCTGCGACCGGACGCCTGGGGCCAGGGCTATGCCACCGAGGCCGTGACCAGACTGCTGGCCCTGGCCTTCGGTGCCGCTCTGCGTATCCCGCTCGTACGGGCCAAACACCACTCGGGCAACTCTGCCTCTGGACGCGTGCTCATCAAGGCCGGATTCTCTCGCACGGTGGCGGAGGGTGGATTTGAGCTGTACGAGATCCGATCACCCTGTCCCTGAACTGCAAGACAGCCCGGACGGTCTACCGGCTTGCTCCTGTTGCACTTTGCGCCGAAAGAGATCTCGGGCTAACTCGTCACCAACCTGGCGGTGGTGGCGGCGGTCGTGGTCCGGGCCGGGCAGGTGCTGCTTGTGCGCTGTCGGGTGGCCGAGGACGAACTGTCCTGGCAGTCTCCGGCAGGGCCGATCGTGCCGGGCCTCGGCCTGCCTCGCGCACTCTGGTAGCTCCTTTCGGGTGGCGCGCACCGTGGTCAGCGACTGGACTAGTTCTCATGGTCGATGCTCCGGATGACGACGCTGCTGGCCAGGCGGCAGCGCCAGTCACAGCGAAAGGATCACCCCACCGGCCCTTCCCATCGATGAAGGTGGTTTGGCAGCAGGTTCAGGAAGGAAGCAAATGGCAAGCCGACCGATTTGCCAGCTATGACCAAAAGGCCGGCTTCCTCATCGCCCTGGGCGGTGTTTTGGTTGGTCTGATCCGATCGGATCACCCCGATATTCTTGAGGTAATCGGCCAGGTGCTCGCTGGAATTGCCGTGTTCGTGGCAGTGATGTCACTCTGGTTTCGACCGGGCGAGTATCCTGGTGGAGAGCGATTGCTGAGCTATGCGGCACTGGGGTCGGATGAGAGCCTGGGCGTGTTGGCCAGTACCCTGGTTTGGAATCAGAAATCAGACATCTCCAGCCTTTACAAAAAGCGCTCCTACCTGAGAGCAACTGTCTTCCTGATTGCTGCAGCGATGATGGTTGATGTGGCTGGTTCATTGTGCCGATTGACCGACAGGAATGGTCCAACGCCGGTTGTTGTTGTCAGTCCTGTGGCTGTTGTGCCGACTCCGCAGATCAACGTCTCCGTGACTGAACCTCCAGCCCCTGTGCCCACAGTCGATGTTCGAGTCACGGAACGGATCGAACCAACGCCAACGGTTGTCGTGACGATTACCCGGCAGCCTGACCCCAGGTCGAGTAAGGCAGATCCGTGATGATGTGGCAAAAAAAGTCAAAGAAGCCCGAAGTGGAACGATACCGAGTGTTCCCGTACCCGCCGGATCCCGACCTCATGGTGAATCTGGAGGGAAACGTCAGGCAGACCTCTCGAAAGAGGGGCCAGGTCCTTGGGGCTATTGATCAGCCCGACATGGTGGTCAAGCTGTTCAAGGAGCTGGAAGGCAGAGTGGCTAACGGCGCACAATACGTTAAACTTGATCCTCGGGGGCTAGAGGTTGCGCTGGCTGAGGATGCGCAGGGCAACTCTGTTGAAAGCGGGTTTCCACCATTGCCAGTTGAAAGGTGGGGCTGGCATGCAAGGCCGGAGGCGTGATCGTTAAAAGGGGTTCGGAGTTCCAACTATTCGGTCGGGTAGCTATGCCCATTGCCCGAGAATCATGAACAGTGCTCGCCGGCCCGTCGAATCTGTCCGAGCATCCGAGCATCCGGGCTGCCGCCGCCCGTCCGATTCCGCGACTTGCGCCACGGTGCCGCCACGCTGGCGCTGGCCGCCGCGGAGGCAGGAAGGCGATCTCGGCCATGGTCAGGTACTCGACCATCCCCGACGGGCGGCGCGTCGGACCCGCGCCGGCGCCCGTGACCCGGAAACGTCAGAGGCCGTTCTTCCCGAAGGGAGAACGGCCTCTGACGTCTGTCTCGCTGTGCGCCGCCAGGGACTCGAACCCCGGACCCGCTGATTAAGAGTCAGCTGCTCTAACCAACTGAGCTAGCGGCGCTTGCTGACGGGGAAGACATTACCTGGTCAGCGGCCGGAATCTCCAATCGGGTCCGCGGGGCCGCCCAGCCCGGCGCGTCCGTCCGCTGCCGCGCGGCCCGCTGCCTACGCTGACCTCCAGCCATCCGAGAGGAACCGTTCGTGGGCCAGCTGTCGCTGTTCTTCCTGGTGCTGCTGGCCTCGGTGGTCACCATGCCGCTGGCCCGGTGGACCGGGATGCCGCAGCCGGTGCTGATGACGCTGCTGGGGCTGGCGATGGCGGTGGTGCCGTGGATCCCGGATGTTGCCGTCGACCCTGAGCTGATCCTGCCGCTGGTGCTGCCGCCGTTGATCTTCGCGGTGGCCAGGCGCGCGTCGCTGCACTACTTCCGGGCGAACATGCGCTCGATCCTGCTGCTCGCGGTGGCTCTGGTGGTGATCACCACCACGCTGGTGGCGGTCGCCTTCCACGCGCTGGCGCCGGCCACCCCGGTCGCCGCCGCGGTCGCGCTCGGCGCGCTGGTCTCGCCGCCCGACCCGGTGGCGGCCGTGGCGGTGGCGGGGAGTGTGGGGCTGCCGCGGCGGCTGGTCGCGGTGTTGGAGAGCGAGGGGCTCTTCAACGACGTCACCGCGATCGTGATCTACTCGCTGGCCGTCGAGGCGGTGGTCAGCGGGGACTTCTCGATCCCGCACGCGCTGCTGCGCTTCGTGCAGTCCGCGGTGCTCGCGGTGGTCGTCGGCATCGCGCTGGGCTGGCTGAACGCCCGGCTGGCCGCGCTGCTGGACGACCCGACCCAGCAGGTCGCGCTCAACCTGCTGGTGCCGTTCGCCGCCTACACGCTGGCGGAGGAGATCGAGGGCTCGGGTGTGCTGGCGGTGGTGGTCTGCGGGCTCTACCTGGCCGACCGCGCGGCGGACGCCGACGACGTCGGCTACCGGCTGGTCGGCGGCGCCTTCTGGGAGATCATCGAGATCCTGATCACCGGGGTCGCCTTCGGTCTGATCGGCCTGGAACTGGCCACCGTGCTCAAGGACGTCGGAGCCGGCTGGCACTCGATGCTCGGGGACGCGGCGCTGGTGATCGCGGTCGTGGTGCTGGTCCGGCTGGTCTGGCTGCTGCCCGCCGCCCGGCTCTCCAAGCGGCTCAGCCGTGGCGAGGACGACATCCCGATCAGCTGGCGGGAGACCGTAGTGCTCTGGTGGTCCGGGATGCGCGGGGTGGCGACTGTCGCCCTGGCGCTGGCCGTCCCGCTGACCACGCACCACGGACAGCCGTTCCCGGGGCGCGGCCGGATCGTCTTCATCGCCTTCTGCGTCGTGCTGTTCACCCTGCTGGTGCAGGGGCTGTCGCTGCCCTGGCTGGTGAAGCGGCTGGGCATCGACGCCCGGCTGGACCTGCGCGAGCAGCAGGAGCGGTTGCTCTGGTGGCGGGCGGCCAAGGCGGGCCTGGTCCGGCTGGCCGAGCTGGAGGAGGAGGACCGGCTGCCGATCGAGCTGGTGGAGAAGCTGCGGTCCCGCCAGCACGACCGGCTCGCCCGGCTCTGCCCCGAGCAGTACGAGGAGGAGGAGGCCGCCGAGGCGCGCGAGCGCGTCGCGCAGGTGCGCCGACTGCGGGAGGTGGAACAGGAGTTGCTCGCGGCCTCGCGCCGCGAGGTGCTGTCGGTGCGGGCCGAGCCGGGCACCGATCCGGAGTTGGTCGACCAGGTGCTGCGCAGCCTGGATCTCAGGTCGGACCGTAGACAGGTCTGAGTGTCAGCCCGCGTTGGCACGGCGGGCGCTGACTGTTCCGTAGGCTGGGCGGACGATCAGGCACTGCGCCGCCTACGAATCGAGGAGAGAACCGATGCCGGAGAACCCCGCCGACGGCCGTACCCCGCTGGACCGCAGCCCGCAGTGGGCCGCCCTCGGGAAGCACCGGGCGGAGCTCGGCGAGCTGCACCTGCGCGAGATGTTCGCCGACGACCCGCAGCGCGGCAGCCGCTTCACCCTGCAGGTCGGTGACCTGCACCTGGACTACTCCAAGCACCTGGTGACCGACGAGACGCTGGAGCTGCTGCGCGAACTGGCCGCGGCCCGTGGCGTGGCCGAGCTGCGCGACGCGATGTTCCGCGGCGAGAAGATCAACGTCACCGAGGACCGTGCCGTCCTGCACACCGCCCTGCGTGCCCCGCGCGGTGCGGTGGTCGAGGTCGACGGCGAGAACGTCGTTCCGGCGGTGCACGCCGTGCTGGACAAGATGGCCGCCTTCGCCGACCGGGTGCGCAGCGGCGAGTGGAAGGGCCACACCGGCAAGCGGATCAGGACCGTCGTCAACATCGGCATCGGCGGCTCGGACCTGGGCCCGGCGATGGCGTACGAGGCGCTGCGCGCCTTCTCGGCCCGCGAGCTGGGCTTCCGCTTCGTCTCCAACGTGGACGGCGCCGACCTGCACGAGGCCGTCCGCGGCCTGGACCCGGCCGAGACGCTCTTCATCGTCGCGTCCAAGACCTTCACCACCATCGAGACCATCACCAACGCCACCTCGGCGCGGGACTGGCTGCTCACCGGCCTGCGCGCCGACGCCGGCGCGGTGGCCAAGCACTTCGTCGCCCTGTCGACCAACGCCGCGGGCGTGGCCGACTTCGGCATCGACGTCGCGAACATGTTCGAGTTCTGGGACTGGGTCGGCGGCCGCTACTCCTACGACTCGGCGATCGGCCTGTCGCTGATGATCGCGATCGGCCCGGAGAACTTCCAGCAGATGCTGGCCGGCTTCCGGCTGGTGGACGAGCACTTCCGGACGGCTCCGCTGGAGCAGAACGTGCCGATGCTGCTCGGCCTGCTCGGCGTCTGGTACGGCGCGTTCTTCGACGCGCAGTCGCACGCGGTGCTGCCGTACTCGCACTACCTGTCGAAGTTCACCGCTTACCTGCAGCAGCTGGACATGGAGTCCAACGGCAAGTCGGTGCAGCGCGACGGCCGTCCGGTCGACTGGCAGACCGGCCCGGTGGTCTGGGGCACCCCCGGCACCAACGGCCAGCACGCCTACTACCAGCTGCTGCACCAGGGCACCAAGGTCATCCCGGCCGACCTGATCGGCTTCGCCAAGCCGGTGGACGACCTGCTGCCTGGCCTGGTGGCCCAGCACGACCTGCTGATGGCCAACTTCTTCGCGCAGGCGCAGGCCTTCGCGTTCGGCAAGACGGCCGAAGAGGTGGTGGCCGAGGGCGTGCCCGCCGCGCAGGTGCCGCACCGCACCTTCAAGGGCAACCACCCGACCTCGGTGATCCTGGCCACCGAGCTGACGCCCTCGGTCCTCGGCCAGCTGATCGCGCTCTACGAGCACAAGGTCTTCGTGCAGGGCGCGATCTGGAACATCGACTCCTTCGACCAGTGGGGCGTGGAGCTCGGCAAGGTGCTGGCCAAGCGGATCGAGCCGGTGCTGCTGACCGGCGAGGGCGTCGAGGCACTGGACAGCTCCACTGCCGCGCTGGTCTCCCGCTACCGCGAGCTGCGCGGCCGCTGAGCCGACCTGCGAACCGCCCCGGGTGCACTTCAAGCGCCCGGGGCGGTCGACCAGTTACGCCCGGATCGCCTGACCGCGGGTGGTCCGCCAGGCGGCCAGCACCGAGGCCGTCACGGCGACCACCGCGCACAGCGCCATCGCCTCGCCGAGCGCGCGCCACGGCGGAGCCGCAAGGTCGACGCCGTGGATCAGCTCGGCCAGCGCGAAGGCCTGGGTCGCGGCCAGCGCCACTCCGGCCAGCGCGGCGAGCAGGCTGCCGACCAGCACCGCGAGCGCCGACTCGGCTGCGACCAGCCGCAGCAGCTGGCCCCTGGTCGCCCCCGCCAGGCTGAGCGAGGCGAGCTCGCGCCGGCGGCCCGCGGCCGCCATCATCAGCGTGTTGGCCACCGAGATCAGCGCGTACCCGACCGAGATCCCGAGCACCACGGTGCTTGCGGTGCGCGACTGTTGGCGCTGTTTGGCCGCCAGCTGCGCGAAGTAGCCGGCGACCGGCCCGACCCGCGCGTCCAGCCCGGCCAGCCGGTCGCCGGGCGTCCCCCAGAGCCAGGCCACCGACGGCAGGCCGCCGGCCGTGTGCGCGCTGGACAGGTAGGTGTCGTCCCCGTTCAGTCCGGTGCGGATCACCGCGGCGATCCGCAGCGTGGTCCGCGAGCCGTCCGGCAGCCAGCAGTCGATTGGCTGACCAACCGTCAGATCATCGCTCTGTGCGGTGTGTTGGTCGATCACCAGGAAGTCGTCGGACAGGCCGCTCAGCGAGCCGGCCAGCACCGCGGGCGTCAGCACCGAGCCGAGTGCGCCGGGGGAGACCGCCTTGCCGCTGAGCGAGTCGATCATCTGGCCGTCCCCGGTGCCGATCTCCAGCCGGGTCGGCGTCACCGTGGTGGCCCGCAGCCCGGCCAGTGCCGCGGCGGTCGGACGGTCGAACACCGCGCCGTCGCGCGGCTGCACCACCGCGTCGGCGTGCGTCTGCTGGCGGGCGATGGTCGCCCGGGCCTGGTCGGCAGAGGTCTGCATGCTCACCATCGCCGCGACCAGCCCGACTGCGACCACCACCGGGGCGACCGTCGCGGCCGTCCGCCGCCGCGCGTTCAGCAGGTTCTGCCGGACGACCAGCGGTCCGGCCCCGAAGCGCAGCAGCGGACGGCTGACCAGCTGCGCGGCGGGCCGCAGCAGCACCGGCGCGAGCAGCGCCAGCGCGCCGACGTAGAGCAGCGGGACCATGCCGTACTTGCGCGCGTTCACCGCGTACTCGGGTGTGGTCGCGGCGATCGTCCAGCCGGTGGCGACCGCGCCGACCAGCAGGCCGAGGCCGAGCACCCAGCGCAGCGGGGTCATCGCCCGGCTGCTCGCCGCCGCCTCGCGCAGCGCCGCCACCGGACGGACCCGGGCCGCCCGGACGGCCACCGCCGCCGCGCCCAGCAGCCCGGAGCCCACTCCGAGCAGCACCGCCGCCAGTAGCGCGACCGGGTTGAAGCCGACGTGGAACCAGGCGGGGGCGACGCCGTTCGCGATCATCCAGCCGTTCAGCTGCCCGGCGGCCGGCACCCCGAGGCCGCAGCCGACCAGCGCCGCGGCCACCGCCACCACGCCCGCCTCGGCCAGCACCAGCCGCGCCACCTGCCACGGGGTGGCGCCGGTGAGGCGCAGCAGCGCCAGCTCGCGTCCGCGCTGCTCGACCGAGAAGGCGAAGGTCGCGATGACGATGAAGACCGCCACCGAGAGCGCGATCACGCTGGTGGTCGCGGCCATCGCGGAGGCGCTCATCAGCTGGTCCGCGCCGCCGGACGGGTCCGGGTCGGCCTGCCGCCGGTCGTCCCCGGTCAGCAGCAGCACGCCTGCGTGGCTCGGGAGAGCGGCCGTGGTCGCCAGTGCGTTGATGGGCGGCGAGAGCCGGGCCGCGGTGGCGTCGGTGAAGAAGACCGGGTCCTCGAACCACTTGTGCCCGACGGTGCCGACCACGGTGTACCGGGCCGGTCCGGCCGCGGTGGAGACGGTGACCTGTGCGCCGATCCCACTCCCACCTGCGGTCACGATCTCGTCGTCGGCGGCCGGCGCCCGCCCGGCCGTCAGCCGGTAGGGCGTGAGCGCCGCCGAGGACCAGCCGTGCCCGACGCCGTCGGCGGGCCCGCCGGCCGGCCGGGCCGGGAAGCTGCGGTCCGCGACGGCACCGGGTGGCGCCTGCGCGACCAGGTCGGCCGGCAGCGCTGCGGGCAGCCGGGCGTGGTCTCCGCGCGGGTCGACCGGGACCGCCACCGCGGTGGCAGCGGCGAACCGCTGCGGCGCGGGGTACGGCGTCCCGACGGTCGCGGCCAGCGTGAGCGCCATCATCGCGATCAGCCCGGTGCCCAGGGCCAGGGCGACGAACGCCCCGGCGAAGGCCGTCCACCGCGACCGGACGTTCGCCAGTGCGAGGCTCAGCACGCGGCACCCTGCTCCGCGACGTCCTGCTCTGTGTCGTGCCGGCTCTCCAGGCCCGCCATCCGGGCGGCCACCGCCTCGACGGTCGGATCCGCCAGCTCGTCCACCACCCGGCCGTCGGCGAGGAAGACCACCCGGCCCGCGTACGAGGCGGCCACCGGGTCGTGGGTCACCATGATGATCGTCTGACCGTGCTCGGCCACGATCCGTCGCAGCAGCGCGAGGACGTCCCGCGAGGTGCGCGAGTCCAGCGCGCCGGTCGGCTCGTCGGCGAACAGCACCTGCGGACGGGTCACCAGCGCCCGGGCGATCGCCACTCTCTGCTGCTGCCCGCCGGAGAGCTCACCCGGCAGGTGCCCGGCCCGCTCCGCCAGCCCCAGCTCGGCGAGCACCTGCGCCACCTGGTCGGGCCGCGGCGGGCGACCCGCCAGCCGCAGCGGAAGCTCGACGTTCTGCCGGGCCGTCAGCGTGGGCAGCAGGTTGAAGGACTGGAAGACGAACCCGATCCGCTCCCGCCGCAGCTTGGTCAGCGCCGTCTCGGACATCCCGCTCGGATCCACCCCGGCGAGCTGCACCCGCCCCTCATCCACCCGGTCCAGCCCGGCCGCGCACTGCAGCAGCGTCGACTTCCCCGACCCCGACGGCCCCATGATCGCCGTGAACGTCCCCGGCGCGAACTCCACCGTCACCCCGTCCAGCGCCGCGACCCGCCCCTCCCCGCTGCCGTACTCCCTGCGCACCGCTGTCAGCGCGACCACCGCGCCTGCCTGCCCCATGACGACTTCCCCCATTAAACGATCAACGAATTCGAGCGACAGTACTACCGCACGACTCGCTGTCCACCTAACGGCTTGGGTTCTAACGGTCCTCGCAACACCCGTGATCGATGGGAGTTGCGGGGACCGTGGGCGTTGAGCGTGGTGGTCTCGCAGGATTGAGGGAG
>NZ_JARZAI010000016.1 GCF_029893355.1 Kitasatospora sp. MAA4 | reverse complement strand
ACAGGATTTGAACCTGCGACCTCTGGGTTATGAGCCCAGCGAGCTACCGAGCTGCTCCACCCCGCGTCGTTGTGTTGTAAACATAGCACGTCAGGAGCGTGAACCGTGCACCGCGCCCGCCGGGGCGGGCGAGCGCGGTGCGCAGTGCGGTCGCTACGGGGACGGGGTGGGCGACGGGGTGGGGGACGGGGACGGGTGCTGCTCCTCGGCCGCCGCCGCGTTCAGCGCGTTCTGCAGGGCCTGCTGCGCGGTGCCGTAGGCCGTCCAGTCGCCGTTCTTCAACGCGTTCTGGCCGTCGGTGAAGGCCTTCTGCGCGGCCGCCAGGTCCTGCTGGAGCGCCGGGCTCGCAGTGCCGCCCGTGGCCGGCGGCGTGGTGCCGCCGCCCGACGGGTTGCTCGGCGCCGTCCCGGTGGCCCCGGACGCTCCACCGAGCACCTTCGCCAGCGCGTCCGACAGGCTGTTCTCAAAGGCGACGTTGTCGTTGCCGTACACCGCGAGCACCTTCTGCAGCACCGGGTAGTTGGCACCCCGGCCCTTGACGTACACCGGTTCGACGTTGAGGAAGCCGCCGCCGACCGGCAGGGTCAGCAGGTTGCCGTACTCCAGGTCGGAGTCGCTGCCGTTCTTCAGCAGGGTGAGCTGGTTGGCCACCACCGGATTGGAGTTGAACTGCGACTGGACCAGCTTCGGCCCGAGCGTCTTGCTGTCGCTCGGCACCTTCAGGATTCTGATCTTCCCGTAGTCCGGTCCCGGATCGGAGTCCACCGCCATGAAGGCGGCCAGGTTGTCGCGGCCGCTCGGCACGAAGGTGGTGGTCAGCGAGAAGTTGCCGGCGCCGGCCACCTGGTCGGGCATCCGGACCGTCAGGTAGTACGGCGGCTGGGCCTGGCCGGTGTCGTTGGTCGGATCGACCGGGACCTGCCAGATGTCCGTCCCGTTGAAGAAGGAGTTCGGGTCGGTCATGTGGTACATCCCGAGCAGGTCGCGCTGCACCTTGAAGAGATCCTGCGGGTAGCGCAGGTGCGGCAGCAGTGTGGCCGGGATGGCGCTCTCGGGCTCGACCGTGCCGGGGAAGGCCTTCATCCAGGTCTTCAGCACCGGGTCACTGCTGTCCCACTGGTAGAGCGTCACCTGGCCGGTGTAGGCGTCCACGGTGGCCTTGACCGAGTTGCGGATGTAGTTGACCTCGTTGGACGCCGAGAGGACCTGGCCGCGCTCGTCGGTCAGCGAGTCCTTGGTGGCGTCGCCCAGCGTCGTCTTGGAGGAGAACGGGTAGCCGTCGGAGGTGGTGTACCCGTCCAGCACCCAGGTCAGGTGACCGTTCTCGACCACCGGGTACGGGTCGCCGTCGATCGCCAGCCAGGGCGCGACCTTCTCGACGCGCTCCTTGGGCGTGCGGTCGTAGAGCACCTTGGCGCCGTTGGTGATCGCGCTGGAGTAGAGGATCTGCGGCTCGGCGAACTTCAGCGCGTACGCGGCCCGGGTGACCGGGTTGTTCAGCGAGACGCCGCTGCCGCCCTGGTACTGGTAGGTCTGGTCACCGGAGTCCGAGGTGTAGTCGATCTCCTGGTTGGTGCCGCCGACGATCGAGTAGGTGTCGGTCTTCTCGCCGTAGTAGATCCGCTGCTGATAGTCCCCGAGGGTGCCGGTGGTGGGCAGCCCGGACTCGGTGAAGACCGGCTGGCCCTTGTCGTTGACCTGGTTGCCCTTGGCCGAGACGGCGCCGAAGCCGTGCGTGTACTTGAAGTGGTCGTTGATCCAGTTCTGCTGCTGCACGCCGCTCAGGTTGAGCTCGCGCAGACCGATCACGGTGTCCTGGGCGTTCGGCTGGGCACCGTAGCGGTCGACGTCCAGGGTCGAGGGGAAGCCGTAGTACGAGCGCTGCTGCTCGATCTGCTGGAACGTCGGCGAGACGATGTTGGGGTCGAGCAGCCGGATGTCCGCGATGGTCTGGGCGTCCGGGGCGACCGTCTTGGCATCGGTGGAGGCGACCGGCGCGTACTGCGCGGTCTGGCTGTCCGCGATGCCGTACGCCTGCCGCGTCGCGTCGATGTTCTGCTTGATGTACGGCGTCTCCTTGGCCTGCTCGTTCGGCTTGACCTGGAACTGCTGCACGATCGCCGGGTAGAGCCCGCCGATCAGCACCGCCGAGAGCGCCATCAGACCGAAGCCGATCAGCGCGGGGGCCCAGGTCCGCCGCACCGGGGTGAGGAAGAAGAGCACCGCGCAGATCAGCGCGACGAAGAAGAGGATCGTCTTGGCCGGCAGGAACGCGTTGGCGTCCACGTAGCGCAGCCCGGTCCAGCCGCTGACGCCCTTGTACGCACCGGTCTTCACCGCGAGCCCGTACCGGTCCAGCCAGTACGCGACCGCCTTCAGCAGCACGAACACGCCCAGCAGCACCGCGAGGTGGCCCTGCGCACCCGCACTGGCCCGTCGGCCCGGCCCCTGCAACCGCACCCCGCCGTACAGGTAGTGCACCACCAGCGCCGCGAGCAGCGAGACGATCACCGCGCTGAACGCGAAGCCGAGCACGAACTCGTACCAGGGCAGGTCGAAGGCGTAGAACGAGACGTCCAGGTGGAACTGGCTGTCCTTCACCCCGAACGCGGTCTTGTTGGTCCACATCAGCCAGAGCCGCCACTGCCCGGAGGCCGCGGCGCCGGCAATCACGCCGGTCAGCAGCGAGACGCCGATCAGCGCCCACTTGCGGTACGGCGCGAGGCCCATCCGGTAGCGGTCCAGGCTCTGCTGCTCGGCCGACATCGCCGACAGCGGCGGGCGCAGCCGGTGCGCCAGCCACAGGTTGAGGCCGACCACCAGGGCCATCGCCACGCCGAACACGGCGAAGAGCCCGGCCTTCGTCCACAGCTGGGTGGTGAAGACCGAGGAGTAGCTCACCGACTTGAACCACAGCCAGTCCGTCCAGAAACCCGCGAACATCACGAACGCGAGGAACAGCAGGACCAGGGCACCGGCGGTGAGCAGGAGGACCCGTACACGTCGAGAGGGCGGGCCGACTCTCGGACGGAACCCCTGCCCTCCTCGGTCGGGCATCTGGAATACCAAGGGTGCACCTCTGCTGTTGTGGTCGGATCGGCCGGTGGAAGGGAGCTGAGTGGGTGACACCGGGTTTGCCGGAAGCCCACCAGTGCAACTTAATCAGCCTTGAGCCGAGTTCCCAGGCGGTTGACGCGTTACGTTCCGGGCGCGGTCCCGGCTCGTGTGAGGATTGAGTCATGTCCGATGCCATTGACACCCCCGCCGAGTCCGGCCTCCCGCCGGCCGCGACCCCGCTGACCCGCGCCGCCCTGGAGATCGACGAGTACGTCGGCAAGCTCGGCTGGGACCTGCCGGCCCGCCTGTTCGCCCTGGTCGACAGCGCCGAGCTGCGCCGCACCGACCCGAAGCTCGCCAAGCAGCTCGGGCTCAGCGCCGAGCAGGACGGCGCGCTGACCCCCGTCGAACAGGACGAGCTGCCCGCCGGGATGGCGCTGGACGAGTTCCTCGGCACCATCGCCTGGCCGGACATGGTGGCCGGATGCGCCCTGGTGGTCGAGCGGCTGATGCTGCCGCCGGGTGCGGAGAAGAGCCGTCCCAGCAAGGCCTCCGAGGCTCAGCTCGCCGACTGGGTGGCCAACCACCAGGACCGCCAGGAGGTCCGGATCACCGCCGCCGTGCTGCGCGACGGCAAGCGCGAGACGGCCCTGCGGCTGCGCGAGAAGGACATCCCCCGCGAGGTGCTGACCGGGCCCGACCTGGTGCCGGGCCTGACCAAGGCGCTGCTCGCCACCTTCGCGTAGTAGCGCTTTCCCCGCGCCCTACGAGGCCGGGCAGGACGGCAGTGCCGCGTCCTGTCCGGCCCGGATCTGACCGAGCGCCTTCAGCGCGCCGTCCAGCGTGTCCACCTTGATCAGCCGCAGCCCGTGCGGGGTGTTCTTGCTCGCCTCCGCGCAGTTGTCGCTCGGGGTGAAGAAGTACTGCGCCCCGGCGTCGCGGGCCGCGATCACCTTCATCGAGATGCCGCCGATCGGGCCGACCTTGCCGTCGTCGGTGATGGTCCCGGTGCCGGCCACGAACTTGCCGGCGGTCAGGTCGGTCGGCGTCAGCTTGTCCACGATGCCCAGCGAGAACATCAGGCCCGCACTCGGGCCGCCGACGTCCTGCAGCCCGATGTCCACCGTGAACGGGAACGTGTGGGTGGTGCCGGGCGTGATGCCCACCATCGCCCGGTTGGGGTCGTCGGGGGCCTTCTCGGTGACGATCGGCACCTGGGACTCGTCGGCCGGGTCGGGGTTGGTGGAGGCCTTGGCGTGCGGGACGGTCGTGAAGACCACGGTGTCGCCGGGCTTGTGCTTGGTCACCAGCGGGGCGACCTGGGCCGGGTCGGTGACCTTCGTGCCGTCCACCGCGACGATCTGGTCGCCCGCGTGCAGCTTGCCGTCCGCCGGGCTGCCGACCACCACCGAGGCGACGATCACCTGGGTGCCGACCTGGTAGCCGAGCTCGGTGAGCGCGGCGGTCTTGGCGCTGTCCTGCGAGGAGGCGAACTCCTGGGCGTTCTCCTGCTGGGCCTGCTGCTCGGTCTGGTTCGCCGGGTAGACGGTGTCGTGCGGCACCACCAGCACGTCGTTGCGCAGCCAGCCGACCACCACCGACACCAGGCTCGGCTGGTAGCTCGCACCGGTGACCTGGACCGTGGTCATGTTGAGGTGACCGCTGGTCGGATAGGTCTGGTGGCCGGAGATGGAGATCACCGGCGTGCCCGACTTGTCCTGCGCGCCGAGCGTGTTGTACGTCGGCCCGGGGCTGAGCTCCGTGTACGGCACGTTCATCAGCACGGAGGCGCAGAGCAGCGCTATCAGCAGCAGAGTGGCGGCGAGCATCGTCGCAGAGCGGCGTGGCATGGCACGACAGTACGGGACCGGACCCCGGCAGCGCCCCCCAGGGCTACCGACGGGGTCACTCCACGGGGTCACTCCGAAGAGCGCTGTGACCCGGTGCTGCGCTCCATGGCGGCCTTGAACCGCTGGTGCTCGGCCAGCGAGGCACCGTCACCGGTGGCCCGCGGCGGCCGGGCCGCCCAGGTCGCCCAGAGCACGGCGACCAGTCCCGCGACGACAGGGATTCCCAACCAGGCAAGCGCAGCCATCTTCGTACTCCCAGCTCATCGTGCCTATCAGCACATTAACCGCCTGGTATGAGAACGGCTGTGGCGCCAACCGCGTTACGGCACACCACCTCTTGCCACCCACCGGCCGCAATCGTATGACCGCAGCGCCGCCGAACGGGTCAGCAGGAGCCCGCGCCGACCCACTCCTCCTCGCCGTCGGCGAAGATCTGGTGCTTCCAGATCGGCACCTCGTGCTTGAGGTCGTCGATCAGCTTGCGGCAGGCGGCGAAGGCCTCGCCGCGGTGCGGGCAGGAGACCGCGACGATCACGGCCACATCGGTGATCTCCAGCCGCCCGATCCGGTGGACCGCGGCGAGCGCGCGGACCGGGTAGTCGGCGGCCACCTTCTCCGCGATCCGCCGCATCTCCTGCACGGCGCTCGGGTGGGCGCTGTACTCCAGCGCGGACACCGACTTGCCGCCGTCGTGGTCCCGGACCGTCCCGACGAAGACGGTGGTGCCGCCGGCGGTGTCGTCACCGACGGCCGCGTACACCTCGTCGAGGGAGAGCGGGGTCTCGCGGACGGCGAGCAGGCGGATGGGGTCGTGGTTCTCGGACATGCTCCCCATGATTGCCGATCCGGTCAGGCCACGGCGATTGACGGATTATCCAAACGTCGGATCTGCCGTCTCCACACCTCAGATGCGGCGCCGCTTGCGCGCCCGGCGGACCAGTGCCGCGGTGCCCACCAGGGCCACCGTCGCCCCCGCAGCACCCAGGCTGGTGGCGGCCTCCTTGCCGCCGAGCCGGCGCCCGGCCACCGCGTGCTTGCCCGAGGACTGCGCCAGCAGCTCGGCCAGCACCTGCTCGTTGCTGTACGCGGGCCGCCAGCCCGCCTCGTGCAGCCGGCTGCCGGAGACCACCCAGGGGTACATGGTGTACGCCAGGTCGCCGGCCGGCGCCGGAGTCAGCCCGAGCCGGTGCAGCCGGGCGGCCGTGCCGAGCGCGAGCGCGGCGGGCAGCTCCATCCGGCGGATCCCCGAGAGCTCCTCGACCTCCTCCTGCTCCAGCCAGCCGTCACAGCCGACCGTGACCTCACCCTCGACCAGGCCGAGCGCCGCGTACTCCAGCGCCGAGGCCAGGTCGTCCAGGTGGCAGAACTGCCAGCACGGCCGCGAGCCGGCCACCACCAGCAGCCGGGGCGCCTCGAAGTGCCTGGTCAGCACGGTGTCCACACCGGGCCCCACCAGCACCGCCGGGCGCAGCACGGTGACCTGGAGGCCCGGGTGGGCGCGCGGCGCCCGGCGGGCGAGGCGCTCGATCTCCAGCAGGTCACCGACCAGGGTGGCCTCCTCGGTGGCGCGCAGCTCGGAGTCCTCGGCGAGCGGCACCTCGTTGTCCGGCAGCGCGCCGTAGACCATCGCGGAGGTGCAGAGCACCACCCGGTGCACACCGGCGGCCGCCGCGGCGGTCAGCACCGTCTGCGCGCCCCGCACGTTGTACGCGCTCCGGGCCCGCGCGTCGGTCTCCATGCCGAGGTCCATCGCGAGGTGGACCACCACGTCGACCCCGCGCAGCCGTTCGGCCACCGCCGGATCGCGGACGTCCAGCACCCGCCACTGCACACCGGGCACCTCGCCTCGGCGGTCGTCGATCGCCAGTACTTTGCGGACGCCGGGCGAGTCGACCAGGCGCGCGGCGAGGCGTTCGCCCAGCACGCCTGCGGCGCCGGTGACGGCGACGGTGAGCGGTCGGCCGCCGTAGGCTGGTGGCGGTGGTCCAGAGGCCGACTGGGCCTCCTCGCCTCCGGTCAGCCCAGAGCGAACGTCCGAGGGCGGGGAACTCACCGGCCATCCTCCACGGTTAGCTTATGTGCGTACGTACGAGTGTCACGTACCGTCCATCCTGCCCGAGGAGAGGGCCCGGCGGTGCACCCGGCGCGGGCTCGCCCGCTCCGAACCGTCCCCCACCTGCAGTCCCCTGACTTGCATTTCCCGCCACACCACCCGCGCGTGACGGCCGACCAGATCGAGGAACCCGTGAGCGACCTCCCCTTCGGATTCGGTGTTCCGCCCGAGGAGCCCGAGGACGGCAAGGACGACCAGACCGGCAAGTCCGGCCAGGGTGGCAAGGGCGAACAGGCCGGCAAGCCCGGGGGCGACCCGGCCCAGCCGCCGTTCGGCTTCGGCGCGAACCCGTTCGGCGCGCTCTTCGGGATGGGCGGGGCCGGCGGACCGGCGGGCGACAACCCGTTCGCCGCCATGATGGGCGGCCTGAACCCCGGGGACCTCGGCGCCGCCTTCCAGCAGCTCGGGCAGATGCTCTCCTTCGACGGCGGCCCGGTGAACTGGGAGCTGGCCAAGGACATCGCCCGGCAGACCGTGGTGGCCGAACCGGCCGAGGGCAAGGCCAAGGACCGCTCGGTGAGCGCCGCCGAGCGCTCGGCGGTCGCGGAGGCCGTCCGGCTGGCCGACCTCTGGCTGGACTCCGCCACCGAGTTCCCCTCCGGCGCGGGCACCGCCGTGGCCTGGAGCCGGGCGGAGTGGATCGAGGCCACCCTGCCGGTCTGGCAGGAGCTGGTCGACCCGGTCGCCGAGCGGGTCGGCAACGCCATGGGCGGCGTGCTGCCCGAGGAGATGCAGTCGATGGCCGGCCCGCTGATGGGCGTGATGCGCTCGATGGGCGGCGCGATGTTCGGCACCCAGATCGGGCAGGCGCTGGGCGCGCTGGCCGCCGAGGTGGTCGGCTCGACCGACGTCGGCCTGCCGCTCGCCCCGGCCGGCAAGGCCGCCCTGCTGCCGCAGAACGTCGCCGAGTTCGGCGAGGGCCTGAGCGTGCCGGTCGAGGAGGTGCGGCTCTACCTGGCCCTGCGCGAGGCCGCCCACCAGCGGCTCTTCGCCCACGTGCCGTGGCTGCGGGCGCACCTCTTCGGTGCCGTCGAGGCCTACGCGCGCGGCATCAAGGTCGACACCTCCCGGATGGAGGAGTTGATGGGCCGGATCGACCCCGAGAACCCCGAGGCACTCCAGGAGGCCCTGTCCAACGGCCTGCTCCAGCCCGAGGACACCCCGGAGCAGAAGGCCGCGCTGGCCCGTCTGGAGACGGCGCTGGCGCTGGTCGAGGGCTGGGTCGACGCGGTGGTGCACGCCGCCGCCGAGCCGCACCTGCCGCAGGCCGGGGCGCTGCGCGAGACGCTGCGCCGCCGCCGCGCCACCGGCGGGCCGGCCGAGCAGACCTTCGCCACGCTGGTCGGCCTGGAGCTGCGCCCGCGCCGGCTGCGGGACGCCTCCCGACTGTGGGCCTCGCTGGCCGACGCCCGCGGCATCGACGGCCGCGACGCGCTCTGGCAGCACCCCGACATGCTGCCCACCGCGACCGACCTGGACGACCCGGACGGCTTCGTGCACCGCGGCGGCGAGGAGCCGATCGAGGGCGGTCTCGACTTCGACGCCATCGACAAGCTGCTCGGCGAGGCCGCGGCCAAGAACGACGAGAAGGACGACCCGAACGCATGATCCACTCCGACGCCGTCCGCGCGCTGCGTGACTGGAGCAGCGCGGACGCCGGCCAGGACCAGCTGCGCCACGACTATCTGGCCCACCTCGCGGATCACCCGGACGGCCTCTGGCGCTCCTGCCTGCCCGCACACATCACGGCCAGCGCGGTGGTGGTCGACCCGCAGGCCGGGCGGGTGCTGCTCACCCTGCACCCCAAGGTCGGCATCTGGCTGCAGATGGGCGGCCACTGCGAGCCGGGCGATCCGACGCTGGCGGCCGCCGCGCTGCGCGAGGCCACCGAGGAGTCCGGGATCGCGGGCCTGCGCCTGCTGGAGTCCGACGGCGTCCCCGTCCCGGTGAAGCTCGACCGCCACCAGGTGCGCTGCACCGGCAAGGACCGGCCGGAGAACACCCACCTGGACGTCCAGTACGTCGCGGTGGCCCCGCCCGGCGCGCAGGAGCTGATCAGCGAGGAGTCCCTGGACCTGCGCTGGTTCGACTACGACCGCCTCCCCGAGCTGACCGACGACTCGGTACGGGATCTGGTCGAGGTCGCCCGCAAGCTCACGGCGTAGCAACGGCCTACTCGCAGGGGGCGGGCTCCTCGCCCGAGCCGCCCCCGCGGGCGCCCGGCACGTGCGGCAGCCGGGAGGCGGCGGCCACCCCCTCCAGGTAGCCGCGGGCCCGCTCGGTGCGCGGATAGGCGTCGAGCAGTGCCCAGAAGCGCGGGCCGTGGTCGGGGACCAGCAGATGCGCCAGCTCGTGCAGCAACACGTACTCCAGCACGTACTCGGGCATGCCCTGGAGCCGGTGCGAGAGTCTGATGGTGCGTTCGCTGGGGGTGCAGGAGCCCCAGCGGGTGTTCTGGTTGGTCACCCAGCGGACCTGCTCGGGACGGGCGCGGCCGTCGAGGTAGGCGCGAGACAGCTGGTGTGCGCGCTCGGCCAGCGCGTCGTCGCCGAGTGTGCGGCGGCTCTCCCGGGCGGCCAGCCGGTCGATCATCTGGGCCACCCAGCGGTGCTCCTCGGCCGAGGACATCCGGGCCGGGATCAGCACGATCGTCCGGTCGCCCTCGCGATAGGCCGAGACCGTGCGGCTGCGGCGGGCACTGCGGCGGACCTCGACCGGGCCGTGGTCGGCGGGAGCGGCGGGGTGCCGTCCAGGGGTGTCCGGCGCGGGGGCGGAGTGCGTCGATCCCGGTCGCGCGCGCGTACCGGGCGTCGCGACTCCCGACCCGGCAGCTGCACGGGCACGCCGAGGCGACGCCGAGGGCTGGGAGTCCCGTTCGGCTGCCATGCCACAGGACGTTACCGGGTGGCAGTGACAGAAGTCCGCTGCCAACGCCGAATTATTTTCGCCGATGATCGCGCCGAGAACGCGCACCTTAAATGATCGCCAGAACATATCCCCAGGGCTGTGGATAACCGGCTTCCCGAATTCCCGCTGGTCGGGCATGCTGTCATCACTGATCGTCATCCAACGATTTCTCAGCGTGACGACTGAAGGGGCTCGCCATGCACCCGACGCTCAAAGCCGCACTGTCCCGGGCCTGGCGGGATCAGCAGACGTTGCAATTCGGTACGGCCCCCGAGCGGGCCCGCCTGGTGGACCGCGCGGACGATACGTTCTGCGCCTTTCTCGACCTGCTGGACGGCAGTCGGGACGCCACCGCGCTGACCACGGCAGGCCGGGAGATCGGCCTGCCGGCCGACTACGTGGCAGAGGCACTGCGCTCCCTGGAGGCGGCCGGCCTGCTGGACGACGCACTCGCGACGGAGGCGAGCCTCGCCGGGCACTCGCCCGCCCGGCGGGAGTTCCTCGGGCCCGACCTGGCCTCGCTCTCGCTGCTCCATCCCGCCCCCGGGGCCGGGGCGCGGGCGCTGCGCCGGCGGGCCGCGGCGCGGGTGGAGATCCGCGGCGCGGGCCGGATCGGGGCCGCGGTGGCGGCCACGCTGGCCGCCGCCGGGGTGGGCACGGTCGAGGTGACCGATCAGGGGCGGGTGCTGCCCGGCGACTGCGCCCCCGGCGGCATCCCCGTCCAGGACGTCGGGCGGTTGCGGACCACCGCGGCCCGCGAGGCCGTCCGGCGAGCCTGCGGCGCGGCGCCGAGCGGCGCCGAAGGCGGCTCCGCGGGCGGGCCCGAGGGCGGCTCCGGCGGCGCACCCGAGGCGACCGAATCCCCTCCGCCGCACGTGGTGGTGCTCACCCCGAGGGACGGCACGGGCGCCTTCGCGGGGGACGCCGTCCAGGCCCGGCAGCTGATGCGCGCCGGGATCCCGCACCTCTATGTCGGGGTGGTCGAGCACCTCGGGGTGGTCGGGCCGCTGGTTCTGCCGGGCGCCTCGGCCTGCGGCGGCTGCGTTGCCCTGGCCCGCACGGACCGGGACGCCTGCTGGCCCCGGCTGCTCGCCCAACTCGCCACCGAGGGTCCCGGCCGGCCGCGCGCACCGGCCTGCGACAGTGCGGTCGCGGCGGCGGTGGCCGGCCTCGCCGGGCTGCACACGCTGCTCCATCTCACCGGCGAGCGCCCGCCCAGCGTCGACGGCTGGTGCGAGGTCTCCGCGGCGGACGGGATGGTCCGAAGACTCCGGCTGCCCCCGCACGCCGACTGCGGGTGCTTCTGGCCCTGAGAACCGACCCCTGCACCTCAGCTTCCGGGCCGCGACCGGGGCTTGCGGGCGACCGGGCACAATGGCCTAGTGACCGCCGTATCCCAGCCACCGCAGCCGCGGGGACTGCCGGCACACGTTTGATTGGGAGGCCCCGGGTGAGCGATCTTCCGCGCAAGGCTGTGACCCGCACCGCAAGGCTTGCCGCCCTGCCGTTGGGGATAGCGGGTCGGGCCACCCTGGGGCTCGGCAAGCGGATCGGCGGGCGGTCCGCCGAGTCCGTCACGGCCGAGCTCCAACAGGCCACCGCAGACCAGTTGTTCAAGGTCCTCGGTGAGCTCAAGGGGGGCGCGATGAAGTTCGGGCAGGTCCTCTCGGTCTTCGAGGCGGCCCTGCCGGAGGAGGTCGCCGGTCCCTACCGCGCCGCCCTGACGAAGCTTCAGGACGCCGCGCCGCCGATGCCCGCGGCCAGCGTGCACGCGGCGCTCACCGAGCGCCTGGGCAAGGACTGGCGCTCGGACTTCCGCAGCTTCGACGACCGGCCGGCCGCCGCCGCCTCGATCGGCCAGGTGCACCGGGCCGTCTGGCAGGACGGGCGCGAGGTCGCGGTCAAGGTCCAGTACCCGGGCGCCGGCGAGGCGCTGCTCTCCGACCTCGGCCAGCTCAGCCGAGTGGCCTGGCTGGTCGGACCGCTGATCCCCGGCCTGGACATCAAGCCGCTGATCACCGAGCTGCGCAGCCGGGTCGCCGAGGAGCTCGACTACGAGCTGGAGGCCTCCGCCCAGCGGACGCACGCCGAGGAGTTCGCCGACGACCCGGACATCGTGGTGCCCGGCGTGGTGGCCCAGGCCGACCAGGTGCTGGTCACCGAGTGGCTGGGCGGTACACCGCTCGCCGAGGTGATCACCAAGGGAAGCCAGGCCGAGCGGGACCGGGCCGGGCACCTGCTGGCCCGCTTCCTCTTCGCCGGACCGGCCCGGACGGGTCTGCTGCACGCCGATCCGCACCCCGGCAACTTCCGGCTGCTCAAGGACGACGGACCGGCCGAAGGTTGGCGCCTGGGCGTCCTGGACTTCGGCACCGTCGACCGGCTGCCGGGCGGACTGCCCACGCCGATCGGCGACTCGCTGCGGATGGCGCTGGCCGGCGACGCCGTGGGCGTCCTGGACATGCTGCGGGACGAGGGCTTCGTGAAGCCCTCGATCGTGCTCGACCCGGACGCGGTGCTCGACTACCTGCTCCCGATCATCGAGCCGGCGGCGGTCGAGAACTTCCACTTCACCCGGACCTGGATGCGCTCGCAGGCGGCCCGGATCGCCGACCCGCGCTCGCCCGCCTACAACCTGGGCAAGCAGCTCAACCTGCCGCCGGACTATCTGCTGATCCACCGGGTCACCCTGAGCACCATCGGCGTGCTCTGCCAACTCGGTGCCAAGGCGCCCTTCCGGGCCGAGATGCTCGACTGGCTCCCCGGCTTCGCCTACGCGGCCGAGGCAGAGTAGGCGAACCCGGGGAGCCGAGGTCAGGGAGCCGAGGCCCCGTCAGCACAGCGCCCCCGTGGCCCGCGAACTGCGGGCGACGGGGGCGGAGCTGTCACATCAGGGCGGTGACGAGGACCTTGCGGGCCCGCATCGAAGCGCGCTCGGCGCGCCGCTTCAGCCTGCCCGCACGAACGGCCCGCAGGACGAGACGTTGGTGCTCGGCCTCCTGGAGGCGTTCTTGCATATGGGCACGGGCCAGGTTTTCTGGCATGAGATTCATCTCGAGGTTCCTGTTCTGGACGGAGAGTTCGGCGGTCCGCTCGGCGCGGGCGATGGGTTCGGGGGTGATGGCCATGGTGTGGTCCTGCTCGTGGTGCGTACGCGGGTAGGGGGTCTGTACTGCGGCATCGGCCTGTGCGGCGGCGATGCGGACGGAGTGGCGCAGTGCGTCGGCCGCCGGGGGGCAATCCCGGTGGACCATTGCTGCTCGAAGCGCCGGGCTCATGCTGCGACCTCGGTCTTGCGCGGACGGCCACGCGGCCGCTTGCGGGCCACCACGACGCCCTGCACGAACAGCTCGCCGCCCCAGACACCCCACGGCTCACGCCGGTCGAGCGCACCCGCGAGGCAGGCCTCCTTGACCGGGCAGGTGCCGCAGAGGGACTTCGCATACTCGACGTCGGCGGGCGTCTCCGCGAAGAAGACCTCCGGGTCGAAGGCGCGGCACGGGATGGGGGAGCCGAGAGTCTCGGCGTCGTCAAGAGCGGTGATCTGCATGAGGGAACCTTCCGGGGGAGGGAGTGGAGCGGGGTCGGCCTTGGTCGGCGCTGTGCTCGGTACGGACGGGAGGGGCGGTGTGATGACCGTGGACACTGTGGGCGTCTTCCTCGTCTGGAGTTCTGGTTCCGGTCCAGCTGACTGGTGGGCTGGACCGGAGGCCCCTAGGGGCCTGTGGTCTGTCGTACCGGGCAAAACAGAAGGGCCGCGGATCCCGGTGTACGGGTTCCGCGGCCCTGGAAAGGTGCCGACCTGAGACTTCCTCAGGTTCGCTCTCTCCAGGGTTCAGGCCCGCGGAAGGCCCGGATCCGGATGGCTTCGGCCCCGATAAAGGCGGCCTTGGCCTGGCTGATCAGCTGCTCGCTCTGCTTCTGGGCTGCTCCGGCACCGATGACCTGCAGATAGGCGCCATGCTTGGCCGCCGCGTCCACTGCCTTCGGTGCCCTGGTCGGTCGCTCATTGCGCATCGCACGCACGGAGTCGACATCGACGGTGACCCAGCCGAGGGACAGACCGGTCTCGACACCCGTCCCCGCGGAGCTACCGGCGGCGCCCGTCATGCCAAGGGCACCGGCGACGCTGACGCGGGTGACGTCACGGTCGAGATCCAGGCCGCCGCAGACACCGGACAGCGAGACTCCGCCCGCGAGAAGACCCGCGGGGGAAGGACGCAGTGAAGCGGCAACAACGGCCTGGCCAGTCAGTTTGGTGATCATCGTGATGGTTTCCACTGTCGTCGCCTCCTCTCGGCGTCTCGCGGTGCCCAGTCCCCCGGGCTCCGGCTGTTCGGATGTCTGTCTCGGTCCTGCTGTTGAGCGGTCCTGCAGTCGTGAGGTCCTGCTGTGCGCAGAGCGCACGGGTAAGCCGTTGCGGGAGTGATCCCGATCGGCCGACGATCTCGTTTCCTTGACCGCTCCGGCAGGCTATTGCGCACCATGCACAGCGCGCAAACTATTTAACGGGCGAGTTTCAGGAGTCTTCCGAGGGCTCCTCGTCCGAGGGGTCGTCCCCGACCGCGGCCGGTTCCTCCTCGGGCTCTTCCCCCGCACACAACGACAGCACGGCAGCCCCGTACTTGTCCAGCTTCATGGCGCCCACACCCGAGATGAGCGCCAGCGCCCGGGCGTCGGCGGGCACGTCCTCGGCGATCGCCATCAGGGTCGCGTCGGTGAAGACCACGTAGGCGGGCGCGCCCTGCTTCTTGGCCTGCCGGGCCCGCCACTCGCGCAGCCGCTCGTACAGGCCCTCGTCCATCGAGGAGGGGCAGTCCTCGCAGCGGCGCAGCTTGCGCTCCACCGCGTCGGTCAGCGTGCGCCCGCAGACTCGGCACTTGACCGGGCCGCGCGCCTTGCGGCCGGCGCGCTCCGCACCGCCGCCCTCCACGCTCCCGCGCCCGCCCCCGCCGGAGCGCGCCGCGCCCGAGCCGGAGCCCGGGCGCAGCCCGTCCAGGAAGCGCGAGGGCTTGCGGCTCGCGCGCCCCCCCGGCGAGCGCGACAGCGCCCAGGACAGCGAGAGGTGCACCCGGGCCCGGGTGACTCCCACGTAGAGCAGCCGGCGCTCCTCCTCCAGCTGCTCGTCGGTCTTGGCATAGATGATCGGCAGCGTGCCCTCGGTGAGGCCGACCAGGAAGACGGCGTCCCACTCCAGGCCCTTGGCGGCGTGCAGGGAGGCCAGCGTGACGCCCTCCACGGCCGGCGCGTGCTGAGCGGCGGCCCGGGCGTCCAGCTCGGCGACGTAGGCCGCTAGGTCCGCCGGCTCGCCCGCCGCACGCCGGCCGGCCTCGAACTCCTCGGCGAGGCGGACCAGCGCGGCCAGCGACTCCCAGCGCTCGCGGACCGCGCCGGAGCCGGCCGGCGGCGTGGCGGTGAAGCCCCGGGTACCCAGCACCGCGCGCACCTCGGCGGCGAGGTCCGGCGCGTCCAGCGTCACCGGGTCGTTCCCCGCGCGGGCCGCGCCGCGCAGCAGCAAACCCGCCTCGCGCACCTCGGGACGCTCGAAGAAGCGCTCGGCGCCCTTGAGCTGGTAGGAGATCCCGAGGTCGGCAAGCGCCTGCTCGTAGACCTCGGACTGCCCGTTGGTGCGGAACAGCACGGCGATCTCGCTGGCCCGGCAGCCGCCCTGCCCCTGCCCCTTGGCCAGCAGCTCCTTGATCCGGTGCGCGGTGGTCTCGGCCTCGGTCGGCTCGTCCACGTACTCGGTGTAGACCGGCTCGGGACCGGCCTCGCGCTGCGAGACGAGTTCGAGGCGGTGCCGGGCGGCCGCACCGCGGGCCTGGGCGAGCAGCCCGTTGGCCAGGTGCACCACCTGCGGGGTGGAGCGGTAGTCGCGGACCAGCTTCACCACCGTGGCGTCGGGGTGCTTGGTGCGGAAGTTCAGCAGGTAGTCGGGCGTCGCGCCGGTGAAGGAGTAGATCGTCTGGCTGGCGTCGCCGACCACGCACAGGCTCGCGCCCGCTCCCGTCCACTGGTCGAGCAGCCGCTGCTGGAGCGGCGAGACGTCCTGGTACTCGTCGACGGTGAAGTGCCGGTACTGGGCCCGCACCCGCTCGGCGATCTCCGGGCGGTCCTCCAGGATCGCGGCGGTCAGCAGCAGCACGTCCTCGAAGTCGATGACGTTGCGGTCGCGCTTGGTCTGCTCGTAGGTGGCGTAGACCCGGGCGATCTCGGCCGGGTCGCGCGGGGCGTCGCGGCCGGACTTCAGGACGGCCACCGGGTAGTCGTCGGGGACGATCTGGGTGACCTTGGCCCACTCGATCTCGCTGGTGAGGTCGCGCAGTTCGGTGCGCTGGACCCGCAGGCCGGTCCGCCCGGCGGCCTCGGCGACCAGCTGGACCTTGCGTTCGAGCAGGCGCGGCACCTCGCCGCCGACCGCGCGCGGCCAGAAGTACTGCAGCTGGCGCAGTGCGGCGGAGTGGAAGGTCCGGGCCTGCACGCCCTCCGCGCCGAGCTCGCGCAGCCGGCCGCGCATCTCGCCCGCGGCCCGCGCGGTGAAGGTGACGGCCAGCACCTGCTGGGGCTGGAAGACGCCGCTACGCACGCCGTAGGCGATCCGGTGGGTGATCGCCCTGGTCTTGCCCGTCCCGGCGCCCGCGAGGACGCAGACGGGGCCGCTGAGCGCGGTGGCGACCGCGCGCTGCTCGGGGTCGAGCCCGGCCAGCACCGCGTCCGCGTCGCCCGGCCGCCCGGCGTAGCCGCCGCCGAAGCCGGCCGATCCGCCCCCGGACAGGCCGGGAAGGTGGTTCGCGCCGTACAGATCACCGGTCATGAGCTCTTCCTGCATGCCGTCCATCCTCTCAGCCCGGCGGGCGGACTCCTGCGGGCCGCGGCACCTGGTCCGGACATCCTGGCAGGGTCCGACGACAATCCGCCGCGGGTTGTCCACAGGCCCGGTACGACGATCGGCCCACGTCCCCTGCGACCACCGGACGGTGCCGGAAAGCCCGCAGGAATCAGCGCCGGGTCCGGCGCGTTGTGCAGCGCGACAGCACCATTCCCCTGGGCGAAGGAGTCCTTTCGATGTCCGGCAGCGTCACGATGTACAGCACGACCTGGTGCGGCTACTGCCAGCGGCTGAAGAGCCAGCTGGACCGCGCCGGCATCGGCTACACCGAGATCAACATCGAGGAGGACCCGAAGTCCGCCGCCTATGTGGAGTCGGTCAACGGCGGGAACCAGGTCGTGCCGACCGTGCTGGTCACGCCGGCCGCCGGTGGCGAGGCGGTCGCCATGACCAACCCGAGCCTGCGTCAGGTCCAGGCCGCGCTGGCCGGCTGAGCACGGCTCAAGCGGCGGCCCCGGGCCTCCCGCCCGGGGCCGCCGACCTCGTAGCAGGACAGCTCACGGGGCTGGACGCGCCGACAGCTCGCCGAGCCCGTACACCAGGCGGCAGCGGTCGGCCGAGTAGCGCGTCTCGATCACCCGGACCGGCCCGCGCCGGTCGTAGGTGACCCGGGTCTGCACCAGCAGCGGCACCCCGGGCCCGCCCTGGAACCACTGCGACTCCTCCGGCCCGGGCATCCGCGAGACCAGCTGGTCGACGGCACCGATCTCGGTGCGGCCCAGCTCGATCAGCACCTGCTCGTCCCCGCCGAGCACCGGGTCGGGCTCCATCAGCGCGGTACCGGCCGCCAGGCCGGCCCGGTAGTGGCTCTCCTCGATCGAGTAAGGCTCGCGGTCCATCATCCGCAGCTGGCGGCGGACCACCACCGCCTCCCCCGGCCGCAGGCCGAGCCGCTCGGCGATGTCCACCCGGGCCCGGACGATCAGCATCTCGAAGTCCACCGTCAAGGCGCGGCCCGCCTCGGTCGCCTCGTTCGTGTAGACCTCGCTGGGTGCCGCGAGGCTGTCCCGCTGGGCGGGGATCAGCCGGCCGGCCGACGGCGGCCCGAAGGCCCGGTGGTCCAGGACCGGATGGTCCTTCAGATAGGTGCCCTTGCCCTGCAGCCTGACCAGTCGCCCCTCGTTGACCAGCACGTCCACCGCGAGCCGCACGGTGTTGCGGGCGACGCCGTACTGCTGCTCCAGCTCGGACTCCACCGGCAGCGCGACGTCGGCGCGCCACTCGCCGGCCGCGATCCGTCGGCGCAGGTCGGCGGCCAGCCGCTGGTACTTGGGGGACGGAACGCTTCCTCTGGAGATGGTCACAGGGGGAATGTAGCGATTCGCGCTGCACCATTTCAGCTAAACCAGCCATTATTGGCCAGGATTGGGGATTGCCGGATTGGCCGGTCCACCCACGCGATCAATGGCCGTCGAATTCATTCCAACCAAGCACATCAGGGCCGGTCGGCCCCCGGTACCCACGACGCGGACCGCTCCAGGCGGGCCCCGGCAACAGCAGGCGATCAACGGGCCGACGGGGAGAGCGCAGGAGCACCGCTGGACTCGTCCGAAAAGCCTGCCACTAGTTGGCTGGAAGTTTTCCGGAATTGCCTCTACTTGATCACAGATGATCGTACGAGAACGGGGGCGTGCGGATGATTCCCGCACACCCCCGTTACCATTCCCGCGCTACCCGCGAGCGGCGGGCGGCAGCGGTTCGCCGTACCAGAGCTCGACCAGGTGGCGGGCGATCGAGATGCCGGACGGCGGCAGGATCTCCCCCGACTCCATCCCGGCCCGCAGCTCCTCGCGGGAGACCCAGCGCGCCTCGGAGAGCTCCTCGCCGTCCACCGTGATCGCCGTGCCGTCCGGGTGCGCCCTGCCGATGAAGCCCAGCATCAGGCTGGCCGGGAAGGGCCACGGCTGGCTGGCCACGTAGCTGACCTCGGCCACCTTGACGCCGGCCTCCTCGAAGACCTCACGGGCCACCGCCTGCTCGATCGACTCACCCGGCTCGACGAAGCCGGCCAGCGTGGACCAGCGCCCCTCCGGCCAGAGTGCCTGCCGGCCCAGCAGGCAGCGGTCCTGCTCGTCGGTGACCACCATGATCACCGCCGGGTCGGTCCGCGGGTAGTGCTCGGCCGCGCACGAGGTGCAGCGCCGCAGGTGCCCGGCGCCGGCCTTCTCGGTCGGGTGCCCGCAGCGCGAGCAGAAGCTGTGCAGGCGGTGCCAGTGCTCCAGCGCCACGGCGTGCACCAGCAGCCCGGCGTCGCGGTCGGAGAGGCTCGCGCCGACCTCGCGCAGCCCGGCCGGGCGGGCGTCGCCGTCCAGCCGTCCGGGCAGCGTCTCGCCGGACAGCGCGAAGTACGAGACGCCGTCCTCGTCGGTGCCCAGGAAGTACCGGTCACCGACCTGCGGGGCCTCGAAGGAGGGCAGCAGCACCAGCTCGGCGCCGGCCTCGGTGTCGACCACGAAGACCTCGCCGCCGGCGATCGGCAGCACCTTGGTGGCGGGGTGGCTCCAGGCCGCGGCGAGCCACGGTTCGTCCTGCCGGTGGTGCGCCGCCCGGTCCACTCCCGCCCGGGAGAGGGCGAGCTGGAGGGGCCGTTCGGTATCAGGCATGGTGCTCACGATGGTTCGTCCCCGATCGAAGATTCATCAGCTGCCGACGACGGCGCCGTCAGTGGGAGTCGGCCGCGGCGGTCAGGTCCGCCGCCTCGGCCGGCCGGAAGTTCTCGGCAAGGTCGCCCCAGAGGTACGCGGCGGCTTCCACGCCCTTGCGCAGCAGGTCGAGTTCGACCTTCTCGTTGACCGAGTGCCAGCCGTCCGAGGGCACCGAGATACCGAGGAAGAGCACTGGCGCGCCGAGCACGTCCTGCAGGTCGGCGGACGGTCCCGAACCGCCCTCGCGGGTGAAGAGGATCTCCTGCTCGAAGGCCCGTCCCATCGCCCGCACGGTGGACTGCAGCGCCGGGTGGTCCAGCGGGGTCAGGCAGGGCTGCGTGTGGGCCCTGAAGACGATCTCGTGCCGGACGCCCGCCGGGAGCCGGTCGGCGACCCAGCTGCGGATCAGCTTCTCGATCCGGTACGCGTCCTGGCCGGCGACCAGCCGGAAGGAGAGCTTGAGGTGCGCCTCGGCCGGCACGATGGTCTTGCGGCCCGGGCCGGTGTAGCCGCCCCAGACGCCGTTGACCTCGGCGGTGGGCCGGGCCCAGACCCGCTCCAGGGTGGTGTAGCCGGCCTCACCCTGGACATCGTGCGACTTGGCGACCCGCAGCCACTGCGCCTCGTCGAAGGGCAGTCGGGCGAACAGCTCGCGCTCGCGGTCGGTCAGTTCGACCACACCGTCGTAGAACCCGGGGACGGCGACCCGGCGATCGGCGTCGTGCAGCTGCGCGGCCAGCTCGGCGGCGGCGGTGGCCGGGTTCGGCACGGCCCCGCCGAAGGAGCCGGAGTGGATGTCGTTGTCCGGGCCGAACAGGTCCACCTGGCAGTCGACGATGCCGCGCATGCCGGTGCAGACGGTCGGGGTGTCCGCGCCCCACATGCCGGTGTCCGAGATGATCACCAGGTCGGCGGCCAGCCGCTCGCTCTCGCGGCGGATCAGCGCCCCGAAGTTCGGCGAGCCGGACTCCTCCTCGCCCTCGATCAGCAGCTTGAGGTTGACGGCCGGCGCGGTGCGCCCGGTGGCCGCCAGGTGCGCGCGCAGCCCCAGCGTGTGGAAGAAGACCTGGCCCTTGTCGTCTGCCGCGCCCCGGGCGTAGAGCCGGTTGCCGATGGTGACCGGGGTGAACGGCTCGGTGTCCCAGCCGTCCTCCTTCGCGGCCGGCTGGACGTCGTGGTGGCCGTAGACGAGCACGGTCGGCGCGCCGGCGTCGCCCGAGGGCCACTCGGCGAAGACCGCCGGCAGACCGTCCGACTCCCAGACCTCCGCCACCGGGAACCCGGTCTCCCCCAGCTTCGCCGCCAGCCACTCGGCGGAGCGGCGGACGTCCCCCGATCGCCCTGGGTCGGCCGAGACCGACGGGATGCTCAGCCAGTCCGCCAAGTCCCGCAGGAAGTCGGCCTGGTGCTGGTCGATGAAGGAACGGACGACGCTGTCCGGGGTTTTCGTCATACGGACGACTTTAGTTCTCCCGAACAGCGGCGCGCCTCCGTGGTCCCGTTCCCGGGCCACGGAGGCGCTGTAACCTCCGTCACTCCTGTCCCAACGACTGACGCGTCAGCCCGCGCGTCGGAGCAGCGTGATCTTCGAGCGGGTGAGCAGCGCGGCCAGCACCGCGGCCAGCACCGGCAGCCCCACCAGGGTGAGCCCCATGGTGAGCCAGGGGAACGCGATCACCGCATGCGCCGGCTGCTGGAACCCGGTCATCGCCACCACCTTGCGCAGCGCCACCGCCGGGACGACCCCGCAGATCGTGCCGAGCACCGCGCCCATCGCCGCGATCACCCCGCACTGCAGGCCGGAGAGCGTGCGGCGGATCCGCGGCGCCGCGCCGATCGCCGCCAGGGTGGTCAGGTCCTGCTGCGAGTCGGCCGAGGCCAGGCCGGTGGCGATGCCCGCAGCCCCGAGGGCCACCAGCGCCGCGAACGCGGTCAGTCCGAGCACGATCAGCGTGTGCGTGGGGCGGAAGCCCCGCTCGATCTGGAAGTTCCAGTGGTCGCCGCCGCTCTTGGCGACCGCAGCCGTGGCCCGCTGCTCGGCACCCGAGGAGGGCATCGAGGCCGGCAGCCAGGCCGAGCCGCCGTCGGAGGTGGTCAGCCCGAGCGCTGTCGCGGTCGCCGGTGGCAGGAACGCCTGCGCGGCGGGGGTGGCCATCGGCACCAGGACGGCGTCCGCGGTGACCTCGTGGCTGGGCGGTTCGGGGGCCTGCCCGGAGGAGGGCATCCCGCCCGTCGGCCGCGCGTAGGGATCGGTCAGCTTGAAGGTGACCTTCCCGTCCTTGACGAACCTGGCGTCGAAGACCAGCACCTTGCCCTGCGCCACCGCCTGCTCGGCCCCCTGGTCGTGCAGGCCGAACAGGTTGTGCAGCACCGTCGCGTCACCCGCGATGATCGACCCGAAGTTCGAGCCGTAGTCGGACACCCGCGAGTTGCAGCGCGGGTCGGTGCTGTTGCGGGCGCTGTAGGGGATGTACGGGCTGTCGCCGGCCGCCGGACAGCGCTGGTCGGGCGCCACCTCCAGCTCCAGCTGGCCGCAGTTGGACCCGCTGACATGGCAGTTGCCGTGGTAGTCGACGCTCAGTACGTCGGCCCGCGGACCGAGGTCGGTCATCGACCGCTCCACGGCGTTGCGCTGGGCCACGATCAGGTCGCCGCCGCCGCCGACCCCGTACCCCGCCGCGAGCGTGACCGCGCCGCGCGGCGCCGAGGCGACGTACGCCTGACGGCTCTCCTGGTCGCTGCTGGCGCTGTAGATGCCGACCGCGACCGATCCGGCCACCGCCGCCATCACGGCCGCGACCGCCGGCGCGGTGCGCCCCCGGTGGCGGATCGAGTCGCGCAGCGCCAGGCGCGGTGCGAGCGGCAGCCAGCGACCGATCCCGCCGAACAGCCCGACGATCATCGGGGTGCAGGCGACCATGCCGAGTTCGGCGACCATCGAGCCGCCGAGCACCGCGAGCATCCGGCCGCTGGGTCCGCCGGCCGCGCCGAGCAGCGCCAGCGCCGCACCGCCGGCCAGCATCAGCACCCCGAGCACCGTCAGCTTCCGGGACGGCGGTTTGACCGCGCCGCGCCCGGTGAGCGCCGCCACGACGTCCTGCCGGGAGGCCTGGACAGCGGGCACGACGGCCGCCAGCAGCCCGGTGACCAGGCCGATCGCGGCGATGCCCAGCAGGTCGAGCGGCTGCACGGAGAGGTGGCCGAAGCGCTGGCCGGCCAGCTCCTCGGTCCACGGCCTGGTCACCGCGACCAGCAGCACTGCCAGCACCACGCCGACCGCGGCTCCGGCCAGTCCCAGCACCACACCGCCGCTGAGCACCACCGAGCGGATGTGCGAGCGGTCGCCGCCACCCGCACCGATCAGGCCGAGCTGGCGCCGTGAGCGCCTGGCCCCGACGGCGAACGCCGGGCCCGCGAGCAGCACGATCTCCAGCAGCGCCATGCCGACCACGGTGCCCAGGATCACCATCGAGGTCTGGTCGAACGTGCTGCCGCCGAAGGCGTGCTGGTCCTCCTGGACGTAGTACGGCACCGCGGAGCGCGGCGGCGGGTTCAGCAGGACGGCCCGCGAGGCGACCGTGAAGGAGTACTTGTTCAGCTCCTGGACCTTGGCCCAGTCCAGGGCGGCGCCGGCCGGCATCCGGACCAGCCACCGGTCCGCCCGGGCGGGCGCCTGGCCGTCGGCCTTGGCCGCCGGGGACAACTCACCGGGTCGGCCGACCACCCGGCTGCGCTTCAGCTCGTTCGGGTACTCGGCGACGCCGGTGATGGTGAAGGGCTTGTCGCTGACCCCGCGCAACGTGGTGGTGGAGCCCACCGAGAGGCCCGAGGCGTCCAGGAAGGCCTGGGTGGCGGCGACTTCGCCGCTCGCTGCGGGAGCCCGGCCCTTCACCAGGTTGATCCGGCCCTTCCAGACCGGGTCGGTGAGGTCGGCCTCGTCGGTGTCGGCCGGGGTCAGGCCGTCCACCGTACTGGCCAGCACGCTGGGCACGTACGGCACCGGGGTCAGTACCGCGCCGGCCGGGAGCAGCTCCTTGACCAGCGTGGCGGGGTCGGTGGAGGCGCTGCGCTGCTGCTCGGGGCTCTTGGGACCGGTCTGCCGCGGGTCGGCGCTGGTTCCGTTGTTGGGGTCGGGCGCCTGCAGCACGGTCAGCCCGGGTGCGAGCTGGTTGATCAGCGCGTCGGCCCGGCCGAGCGTGCGGGTGGCCGTCTCGGCGGGGGTCAGGGTGGCGCTGTGGTAGACCACGTCGGCGCCGGTCACCCCCAGCACGGGAAGCGCGATCATGGCCAGGACCAGGGCGCTGCGGCCCTTGGCCCGCAGGGCGTCGCGGCGGGCGATGCGCAGGGCGACCCGCCAGGCTGAGAGCTTCACTCGGCCACCGGCCCGTTGATGCTGTTGGTGGCAGCGGCGAGGAGCAGGGTGTTGGCGTCCTGGCGGCCCGTCTCGTCGACCAGCCGGCCGTCGCGCAGGAAGACCACCCGGTCCGCCCAGGCGGCGTGCCGGGCCTCGTGGGTGACCATCACGGCGGCCGCGCCCGCGTCGCAGCGAGCGCGCAGGACGGCCAGGACGGCCTCGCCGGTGGTGGAGTCCAGCGCGCCGGTGGGCTCGTCGGCGAGGACCAGGCGGCGGTCGCCGATCAGTGCGCGGGCGATCGCGACGCGCTGCTGCTGGCCACCTGACATGGCGTCGGGGAAGCGGTCCGCCAACTCCGCGATGCCGACCTCCTCCAACGCGGTCAGCGCCTCGGCGCGGGCGGCCCGGCTCGATATCCCGTCCAACTCTCGTGGCAGCGCGATGTTCTCGGCCGCGGTCAGCGCCGGGATCAGGTTGTAGTCCTGGAAGACGTAGCCGATGGAGCGGCGGCGGACCTGGGCCAGCCGCTTGCGCGAGAGGGCGCCGAGCGACTGCCCCTCGACCAGCACCTGGCCGTCGGTCGGGCTGTCCAGACCGCCGGCCAGGGTGAGCAGCGTGGACTTGCCGGAGCCGGAGGGTCCCATCACGGCGACGAACTCCCCCGGGTGGACGCGCAGATCGATGCTGCGCAGGGCGTGCACCTGGGCCGCGCCCTGGCCGTGCACCCGGCTCACCTCGGCGAGGTGCAGAACCGGTTCGGTGCGGGTGGCGGAAAGCGTCGTGGAAGGCATGGTGTCGGTCAAGGTTCCCCCAGCGGTTCCGTGGTTCAGAGTGTGGGCGGGCCGTCAGGCCCGGGTACGGCGCCGGCCCTTCGGGGCCTCGGAAGCGGCGCTCTCGGCGGGCTGGTCGGCCTGCCGCTCGCTGTAGTGGGCGAGCCGGGTCTCGCAGTGGTCGAGCCAGCGGACCTCGGCCTCGGTCTGGAAGATCAGCTGGTCGAGGACGAGCAGCCAGGCCAGGTCCGAACGCCCGTCCCCGCCGCTGGACGCCGACTCCCCCGCCAGCGCCCTCGCCTTCAGCCGGGTGTAGTCCTGGAGCGCCTTGATGCTGTGCCGGCGCTGGGCCTGGACCACGGCGTGCACGTCCACTCCGGGGACGGTGACGGCCATCGCGAGCTTGATCGCCAGTTCGTCCCGCGGCGGGCTGGTTCGCGGCACCGGGGTGTCGAACCAGGAGCGCAGTTCCGCACGTCCCTTATCAGTGACGGCGTAGAAGAGGTGCCCCTCCTCGTCCTCGCTGTCCGGGACGACCAGGCCGTCCCGTTCCAGTCGGCCGAGCGTGGTGTAGACCTGGCCGACGTTGAGCGGCCAGGTGGCACCGGTGCGGGCCTCGAACTCGACGCGGAGCTGGTAGCCGTAGCGCGGGCCCTGGTCGAGCAGGGCGAGCAGGCCGTGACGGATGGACATACTGAGTATGTATACCCGGTATGCGGTCAAGGCTCAAGCCGCGACCCTCGGCGTCACCGCCAGGGCGTACCGTCGTGCGGTGTGAGCAATCTGCGCATCGCCACCTTCAACCTGCTGCACGGCCAGCCGCTGGCCGCCGACGGCAGCCCGCTGCCCTACCCCGCCGGGGCCGGTGACCCCCTGCACGAGGCGGTCGCCGCACTGGACGCCGACGTGCTGGCGATCCAGGAGGTCGACCGCTTCCAGGAGCGCTCCGGACTGACCGATCAGACGGCCGTGGCCGCCAAGGCGATGGGCGCCGCCGACTGGCGCTTCGCCGCCGCGCTGCACGGTCGCCCGGCGCCGGTGGCCGGCTGGCTGCGCGACCCCTCGGTGCCGCAACTGCGGGTCTACGGACCGGAGGAGGTCGGCAGCGCCGTCGACCAGCCCTCCTACGGCACGGCCCTGCTCACCCGGCTGCCGGTCCGGCACTGGCAGGCCCGGCGGTTCGCGCCCGCTCCGTTCGGCCTACCGCTGCGGGTGGCCGGCCGGCGCGGCCTGACGCCGGTTCCGGACGAGCCGCGGGCCGCGCTGGCCGCCGTCCTGGAGGGCCCGAACGGTCCGTTCACGGTGGTCGCCACCCACCTTTCCTTCGTGCCGGGCTGGAACATGGCCCAACTGGCCGGCATCCGGCGGTGGATCGCCGATCTGCCGCGGCCCTACCTGGTGCTCGGCGACTTCAACCTGGTCGGGGCCGTGCCGCGAACGGTGCTGGGCGGGGCCAGCGCGCTGGACCGCAGCGCCCGTTCGCGCCGGCAGCTGCGCGAACTGCGCGCCGCCCGCCGCGCGCTCGGCGCGGCCGGGGAACCGCGCCGGCGCCGGGCCCGCGAGCCGCGTCCGCGCCTGCAGGGCTGGCACGACCTGGCCCGCACGCCCACCTACCCCTCGCACCGCCCGGCCGTGCAGTTCGACCACGTGCTCGCGGTCGGCGTCCCGCACACCGCCGTCGGCTCGGTCTCGGCGCCCCGGGTCGGCGTCTCGGACCACCGGCCGCTGGTGGTGGAGGTGGATCTCTAGGGCCTGTCTCACAATTCCCGGCGGATCAGCGCGCGGCGTTGGGCGCCCGGCTGGGCGTGCCGGCGGGTCGTCCTCGTACTGGGTCGTACTTGGATGATCCGCCGGTGCGTCCAGGCGGGATGCCCGGCGTCGCGCGCCCGGCGGGAATTGTGAGACAGGCCCTAACTCGGACGGGCCGCCAACTGGGCGTTCTGGTGCGGCAGCTGGGAGCCGCCCGGGAGCGGCTCGTACTGCAGCAGGAGCATCGCCGCGTCGTCGCCAAGCTGCTTGCCGACGTGCCGCACCACGTCCGCGTGCAGTTGGCGCAGCACGTCGGCGGGTCCGCCGGTGGCGCAGCCGGGCAGGCGGTCGGCGAGCGGGTAGAAGAGGCCGGCCCGGTCGCGGGCCTCGATCACGCCGTCGGTGAAGAGCAGCACCCGGTCGCCCGGCTCGAACGGCACGCGCTGGACCGGCGGGTGGACGTCCCTGGGGTCCAGCACGCCCAGGGGCGGCACCGTCTCGTCCAGCTCCAGGGCCACCGCCGGTCCGTCGCCGCGCAGCAGCAGCGGTGCCGGGTGGCCGCAGTTGACGATCTCCGCGGTGCCGTCCGGGCAGACCCCGATCAGCACCAGGGTGACGAACTCCTCCTCCACGCCCGGGTGCTCGTTCTCGTGCAGCGCGCGGTCCAGGCTGACGGCCAGCCAGCCGGCCACCTTGTCCAGCGCCGGTTCCTGGTGCGCCGCCTCGCGGAACGCGCCCAGCACGGCAGCGGCAGTCTCCACCGCGCTGAGCCCCTTGCCGCGGACGTCGCCGACCACCGCGCGCACCCCGTGCCGGGTGTTGACCACCTCGTACAGGTCACCGCCGATCCGGGCGTGCGCCGCGGCCGCCGCGTAGTGCACGGCCGCCCGCACGCTGCCCACCCGGTCGGGGACCGAGCGCAGCAGCACCCGGCGGGCGACCTCGGCCACCAACTGGGCGTCGGCGAGCGCCTGCTCCTGACGGACCCGGAGCATGACGCTGACCCAGCTGATCGCGGTGACCAGGGCGACCGCGAAGACCGTCGCGCTGTGCACGGACTCGCCCAGCACGTTGTTGTAGGTGGCCATCACGAAGGCGGCGACCTCGGCCAGCACCCCGGTGAGCAGCGGGTACCAGACCCGGCGGCTGACGATCGCGGCCAGCGCCGGCACCGCGGTGAGCGCGGGTTCGACGGTGACCTCGGTATTGCTGAAGTAGTCCAGGAAGACCACCAGGGCCATCCCGATGAACGGCAGGGCCAGCGCGGTCCTGGGCCAGGTCCCCGTCGCGCGGACGGTGGCCGGGCCGGGGGTGGGGCCGGCGAACCGCTCTCTGAACCATCCGGTCGCGCTCAACTTCGGTTTCTCCAGCAGAAGGCGCCCGATGTCGTGGGGACACCAGCGACGATGACTGAGGGTGATGATCGGGGCCTGTCCGACGGCCGGAAGACACGAGTGACCGGTTACCGACCCCACAATAGGCGCGAAACGCACACAGCGCACTGGTTTCGCGCGACTCCGTGACGAGTTGGATGCTCTCTGTGACCTAATAGTCACTGTTCCCGATCAGAAGCGTTTCCAACTCTTTCCGGTCAGGAAGTCGCACCGGTCTTTCGATCCGACCGCTGCGGATGTAGCAGAAGGCGGCGGTGACCTGCTCCAGCGGAAGCCGCTGCTGCTCGGCCCAGCCGACGCGGTAGATGGCCAGTTGCAGCGGGTCGGCGCTCTCCTCGTGGCCGGTCTTCCAGTCCACCAACTCGTAGCGGGGCAGCCCTGGTGACCCAGCGTCGTCGTCACGCTCCCGATACACCGCGTCGATCCGGCCGCGCACCACCCGCCCCGCGAGCAGCAACTGCACCGGCGCCTCCACCCGGTACGGCGTCCGGGTCGCGTACGGACCGCGCAGGAAGGCCTCCTTGAGCTGCTCCAGGTCGTGTTCGTCCTCGATGCCGTCCTCGTCCACGCCGGGCAGCGCCTCCGCCTCCAGCAGCGGCAGCGGTGCGAACTGGGCCTGGACCCAGGCATGGAAGCGGGTGCCGCGGCGGGCCGCGGGCTGCGGCGGGCGGGGCAGCGGGCGGGCCAGCTCGTGCGCGAAGCCGTCCGGGTCGGCGGCCAGCCGCATCAGCTGGGACGCGGAGAGCGAGGCCGGCAGCGGCACGTCGCGCACGGTGCGCCGGGAGCGCTCCAACTCGCCGAGCAGCGCGCTCAGGTCGCGGTCCCAGGAGGCCACCTGGCGCTGCTCCTCGGGCGCCAGGCGCTCGGGCGCCGGCGCGGGCTGACCGGCCAGCCGGCGATTGACCACCTCGGCCACCCGGCGCCGGGCCAACTGGGCGGCCGGATCCAGCGGCAGCGGCCAGGCCGTCTCCACCGACTGGTCCAGCGCCGGGTTCTCGGCGCCGTCCACCGGCGGCTCGGCCCAGTGCTCGACCTCGCCGCAGCCCGGCCGGCCGGCATGGACGCGCAGCTCGTCCAGGAAGTCGGAGGGCCCGCGCGGGGTCTTCTGACTGGGTCCCCACCAGTGGCCGGAGGCCAGCAGCAGCGAGCGCGGGCGGGTGAACGCCACATACCCGAGGCGCAGTTCCTCGGTCACCGTCTGGTCCTTCAGCCCGTCCCGGAAGGCCGTCATACCCTTGGCCGTCCAGGCCGGGACGACGGGCAGCGTGGCGCCGTCGCCGCGCAGGGCGTGCGGCAGGACGTGCCGGCGGCTGGTCCACCGCTCGCGCGAGCGGTTGCTCGGGAACGCGCCCGCCACCAGGCCGGGAACGGCGACCACGTCCCATTCCAGGCCCTTGGACTTGTGGACGGTGAGCACCTTCACGGTGTCCTCGCCGCCGGGCAGGCTGCTGTCCAGACCGCTGTCGTAGTCCTGGGCGGCCCGCAGGAAGGCCAGGAACGCGGCCAGGCCGGGATCGCCGTCCAGGTCGGCGAAGCCCGCCGCGACGTCCAGGAACCCGTGCAGGGTCTCCCGGCGGCGGGCGGCCAGCGCCAGCGGGGAGGCCGAGAGCTCGACCTCCAGGTTGGTCACCGTCAGAACCCGGTGCAGGACGTCCATCAGCGGCTCGGCAAGCATCCGGCGCAGCTCGCGGATCTCCCGGGCCAGATGGGCGAAGCGCACCCGGGACTCCGGCGAGAACGGCAGCTCTCCCCCAGCCTCCGGCTGGGAGGTGCCCCCCTGCTGGGCGGCGTCCAGGAAGGTCTCCAGCGCGTCCGAGAGCGAGATCACCTCGGTCGGATCGACGTGGGCGACGGCCGCACTCAGAGGGTCCGCGCCGTCCGCCGGACGGGCGGTGCGGACCAGCTCGGCGGCCCGCCGGCCGAGCAGCGCCAGGTCGCGGGGGCCGATCCGCCAGCGCGGGCCGATCAGCAGCCGGACCAGCGCCGCGTTGGCCGTCGGGTCCTGCAGCACCTCGCAGACCGCGACCAGGTCGGCCACCTCCGGCAGCTGCAGCAGGCCGCCCAGGCCCACCACCTCGACCGGGATCTGCCGTGCCACCAGCGCCGCGTGGACGTCCGGGAAGACCGAGCTGCCGCGGCAGAGCACGGCTATCCGGCCCGGCGCGGTGCCGGTGCGCACCAGGTGGGCGATCGAGTCGGCCAGCCAGCCGACCTCCTCGGCGTGAGTGGGCAGCAGCGCGACCCGTGCGAAGCCGTCCAGCTCGGCGCCGGGCGCCGGGCGCAGCGCCTCGACGCCCTCGTGCATGGCCCGGAGCGGCGCCGCCAGGCCGTTGGCGAAGGTCAGCAGGTGCCCGCCGCTGCGGCGGTTCTCGCTGAGCGCGTAGCGCAGCGCGGGGGTGCCGTCGGCCTGCGGGAAGTGCTCGGGGAAGTCGTCCAGGTTGGCCACCGAGGCGCCGCGCCAGCCGTAGATGGCCTGGCAGGGGTCGCCGACCGCGGTGACGGCGTGGCCGTGCTGGCCGAACAGCCCGGCCAGCATCAGGCGCTGGGCGACCGAGGTGTCCTGGTACTCGTCCAGCAGCACCACCTTGAACTGGCCGCGCAGCAGCTCGCCCACCACCGGGCGCTGGAGGGCCAGCCGGGCGCCGGCGGCGATCTGGTCGCCGAAGTCCATCAGGCCGGCGGCGGCCTTGCGGCGGCGGTACTCCTCGACCAGGCGCAGCAGCTCCTGGCGGCCTGCGGCGGCCTCCGGGACGGCGCGCAGGTCGGCGTTGGTCAGCTTGGCGGCGGCGAGCTCGTCCAGCAGCCCGGTGTCGAAGTCGCGCAGCGCGTCCGGGTCCACCAGGTGCTCGGCCAGCTCGGCGTCGAGCGCGGTGATCTCCGCGACCAGGGTGCTGAAGGTGTCCTTGAGGTGCGGGAACGGCCCACGGGCGGTGCGCAGCACCCGGGCGGCCAGCTGGAACCGGGTGGCGTCGGCGAGCAGCCGGACGTCCGGTTCGATGCCGATCCGCAGGCCGTGGTCCTTCAGCAGCCGGCCCGCGAAGGCGTGGTAGGTGGAGATCTCCGGCTCCCCCATGGCCTCCTCGGCGTCCTCCCGGACGCCGGCCCGGGCCAGCGCGGTGCGGACCCGCTCGGAGAGCTCGGCGGCGGCCTTGTTGGTGAAGGTCAGCCCGAGCACCTCCTCGGGCCGCACCGCCCCCGAACCGACCAGCCAGACCACCCGGGCGGCCATCACCGTGGTCTTGCCCGAACCTGCCCCGGCCACGATCACGGCAGGCTCCAGCGGGGCGCCGATGGCTTGCATCTGCTCCCGGTTGAAGGGGATGCCGAGCAGCTCCTTGAGCTGGTCGGGGTGGCTGAGCATGAGGAAACGGTAACCGGAGCCGGTGTCAGCCGACCTAATCGATCAGCTGGCGGCCGGCGCGCTGGGCCGAGCAGCTGCTGCGGAACGAGCAGCGGTCGCAGCCGGTGCTCGTGGTCGGCACGAAGCGCTCGGCGAGCACCCGGCCGGCCGCGTCGGCGAGCAGGTTCTCGATCCACGGGTCACCGTCCGGCGGGCCCTGCTGCTGCACCTTGGGCGCGGCCGCATCCCGCTTGTCGTCGATCCGCAGCTGCACCAGCTCGGCACCGCCGAGTTCCGGGCGGCGGCCGGTCAGCTCGTCCACCGCGCCCTCGCGGACCGCGAGCTGGTAGACCGCCAGCTGCCGGTGCTCGGGCAGCGACTTGTCGGTGGGGGGCTGCTTGCCGGTCTTGAAGTCGACCACGTAGGCCCGGCCCGCGGCGTCCTGCTCGACCCGGTCCATCACGCCGCGGATCCGCACCGAGACCTCGCCGACCGGCAGGGTCAGGTCGAACGGGTGCTCGGTCGCCAGCGTGTCGCGGCCGCGCTCCAGCACGTGCCAGTGCAGGAATCGCTCCAGCGCGGCGCGGGCCTGCGCCTTCTCCTGGTCCGCCTTCCACGGTGCGTCGAAGGCCAGCGCGTCCCAGACGGTGTCCAGCCGCTCCATCAGGACGGCCAGGTCCGCCGGGGTGCGGCCGGAGCCGACCTCGTCGGCCAGCGCGTGCACGACGTTGCCGAAGCCCTGCGCGCCCGAGGTCGCCGTCTGCGCCTTGACCTCCTTGGCCAGGAACCACTGCAGAGCACACGAGTCGAGCTGCTCCAGGCCGCTGCCGGAGAGCTGGACGGGCTGGTCGGGCTCGCGCAGCGGGACGGGGTTGCCGGTCGGATCGGCCATCCCCCACCAGCGGGCCGGGTGGGCGGCGGGGACCAGCGGCACGCCGTCCTCGTCGGTGGCGGCGGCGAGCTGGGCCAGCCGCTCGGCGGCGGTGCGGCGCAGCTCGGGCGAGCGGGCCGGGTCGACGGTGACCGCGCGCAGCTCGGCGATCAGGGCGGGGATCGCCAGCGGACGGCGCGGGCGGTGCGTGACGTCCTCGACGACCACCTGCGGGGTACGGCGCAGCACCCTGCCCGAGCGGGGGTCCAGCTCCTCGCGGTAGAGCTCGCGCAGGAACCGGGAGGGCTCGTCGCCGTCCTCGGCCGGGGCCTTGACCGCGGTGACGATCAGGCGCTCCTTGGCCCGCGTGACGGCGACGTAGAAGAGCCGGCGCTCCTCGGCCAGCAGCGCGCCGGGGGTGAGCGGCTCGGCCAGGCCGTCGCGCCCGATCCGGTCGGCCTCCAGGAGCGAACCGCGCCGGCGCAGGTCGGGCCAGAGGCCCTCCTGGACGCCGGCCACCACTACCAGCCGCCACTCCAGGCCCTTGGACCGGTGGGCGGTCATCAGCCGGACGGCCTCGGGACGGGCGGTGCGGACGGTGAGGGTGTCGGCGGCGATGTCCTGCGCCTCCAGCTCGGCCAGCAGGTCGAGCGCACCGCGGTGGCCGGTGATCTGCTCCTCGGCGCGGGCGGCGGTCTCGAAGAGGGCGCAGAGCGCGTCCAGGTCGCGGTCGGCGTTGCGGCCGACGGTTCCGGAGCGCAGCGCCGAGCGCTCCAGGCGCTCGCGCCAGCGCGGGCTGCCGTCCCAGAGCAGCCAGAGCGCCTCCTCGGCGGTGCCGCCGCCGATCAGGTGCTCGCGGACCTTGCGGAGCAGGAAGCCGAGGTCGCGGGCCCGGCGGGCGTAGCCGGGGTCCATGGCGACCAGCCGTCCGGGCTCGGCGAGGGCCTCGCGCACCAGCTCGTCGGCCGAGCGGATCACCTCCGCCCCCGCGGCCCGCTCCTCCTCGCGCAGCGCGCGGCCCAGCCGCCGCAGGTCGGAGCCGTCCAGGCCGCCGAGCGGGCCGGTCAGCAGGGTGTGCGCGACGTCCGCGGTCAGCGGGTCGTCCCAGCCGAAGGTTGAGGCCTCGGACGTCGGCCCTCCCGACTTCTCGTACGCGGCGCCCTGGGCGCAGACCCGCAGGGCGAGCAGCAGCGGGACCACCGCGGGCTCCTCGCGCAGCGGCAGGTCGTCGCCGTCGATCTCCAGCGGCACACCGGCCGCGCTCAGCGCGCGCCGCACCCCGGGTATCGCCCGGGCGCCGGCCCGGACCAGCACCGCCATCTCGCCCCACGGCACACCGTCCTCCAGATGCGCGCGGCGCAGCAGATCGGCGATGCTCTCCAGCTCGGTGCCGGGCGTGGGGTAGCTGTAGACCTCGACCCGGCCGCCGCCCTCGCGGGCCGGCAGCAGCGCCCGGTGCTGCGCCAGCTTGTCCGAGGGCAGCCGGCCCATCGGCATCCGGCGGGCCAGCTCGCGGGAGGCCGCCAGCAGCACGGGCGCCGAGCGCCGCGAGACCCGCAGCACCTTCACCTCGGCCGGACGGCCGTCCGCCTGCCGGAACTGGTCGGGGAAGTCCAGGATCCCGTTGATGTCCGCGCCGCGGAAGGCGTAGATCGACTGGTCCGGGTCGCCGACCGCCACCAGGTCGCGCCCGCCGCCGGCCAGCTGGTGCAGCAGCCGCACCTGGGCCGGGTCGGTGTCCTGGTACTCGTCCACGAAGACCACGTCGTAGCGGTCGCGCAGGTCCACCTCGGGACGCTCGGCGAGCAGCACCGCCCGGTGCACCAGCTCCGCGTAGTCCAGCACCCCGCGCAGGTCCAGCACGTCCAGGTAGTCGGCCAGGAAGTGCGCGGCGGCGGCCCAGTCCGGACGCTGCACGCCGTCCGCGAACCGGGCGAGCTCGGCCTCCCCCAGGCCCAGCTCCCGGCTGCGCGCCAGCACCGCGCGGACCTCGTCGGCGAAGCCGCGGGTGGTCAGGCAGGCTCGCAGGTCGAGCGGCCAGCTGATCCTCCCCACACCCAGCGCGGCGTCCTCGGCGTCACCCGCCAGCAGCTCGCGGACCATCACGTCCTGCTCGGGACCGGAGAGCAGCCGCAGCGGCTCGGCGTACTGCTCCGGCTCCTGGTGCGCGCGCAGCAGGGCGTAGCAGAAGGAGTGGAAGGTGGTGGTCTGCGGAGCGCTGCCGAGCCGGACGGCCATCCGGTCGCGCAGCTCCATGGCGGCCTTGCGGCTGAAGGTCAGCACCAGGATCCGCTCCGGGTCGGTGCCGCGCTCGATCCGCCGGGCGACCGACTCCACCAGCGTGGTGGTCTTGCCGGTGCCCGGCCCGGCCAGCACCAGCAGCGGCCCGCCCACGTGCTCGGCCACGGCCTGCTGGTACGGATCCAGCACGGGCGGGGCGGGCGGCGTGAGCGGGCTGCGCACCAAACGGTAGGGAGAGGTCACCGGGGTCCTGGGGGAGAGTTCGGACCACCGAGCCTACGAGACCAACCGGCGTGCGCCGGACGGGGTGCGCCCGGTCACACGAATGAGTGCACTCTGACCGGCGCAGGATACGCACTGTGTCCGTGCAACTACTTCCGTTACCGCCCGTCCCAGCGGGCCAGTTTGAGATCGACCCGCGGCAGGCTCTCGGCCGCCCGCGATCCGGCGGCGGGGCCCCGGCCGACGCGCAGCGGCGTACCCTCGACCCGGTAGGCGGCCAGCGCCCGCTGTTCGTGACCCGGCAGCAGCGCACCGTCCGCACGCACCACGCGCCACCAGGCCACCGCGCCGCCGTACAGGGCCAGCACCCGCCCGACCTGGCGCGGGCCACCCTGCTCCAGGTACTCGGCGACATCCCCGTAGGTCATCACCCGGCCCGGCGGGATGCGCTCGATCAGGTCGAGCACCAGCTCGGCGAACGGGGGCAGCTCACCGCCCGGGACACGGTCCTCGTTGGTCGACGTCACCTCCGGCATTCTTCCGCATCCGGTCGGGCGGCGGGCCCGCGAGGGCCGGATTCGCCGCGCCCAGTACGGCCCCTGTCCAGCAGCGGGCGACCCGGCATGCCACCATCTTCGAGGCGGTGAGTGGTGATACGAGGACAAGACCAGATGACCGGGACGGCTGACGTGGACGTGGACGAGGGCTCAGAGGAGCCCACCACCGCTCTACCCGTCGTCGGCGAGCCGAAGGTCTCCCTGGTGAAGCCGGTCCGGTCGGCCGTGCCCGCACCGAGCGCCCCCGAACCGAGCCCCCCCGAGCCCAGCACCCCCGAGCCGAGCCACCCGCACTGGGAGCCCGAGCCCGAGGGCGAGGACCTCGCCGTCGACGAGCCGCTGCTCGCGGCGCGCGCCCACCGCCCCTCCGACCTGATCCGCCTGCTGGCCGGCCTGCTCGGCATCATCGCCCTGTTCGTCCTGGCCGGCATCGCCAAGTCGACCACCAGCGGCATCGCCAGCGACATCAACGTCAACATCAAGCACATCCCGGCCTGGCTGAGCACGGTCGGCAGCCTGGTCTCCAGCATCGCCGTGCTGGCCGTGCCGGTGGCCTTCGCGGTCGAGCGGCTGATCAAGCGCGACGGACTGCGGGTCGCCGACGGCGTGCTCGCCTCGGTGCTCGCCTACGGTGTCTCGCTGGCCGTCGACTGGTGGGTGGCCGAGGGTGCCTCGAACGCCATCAGAACCGCGCTGACCCGGCTCCCGGAGACCGGCAACGGCTCGCTCACCGATCCGGTGCACGGCTACCTCGCGCCGGTGATCGCCTATATGACGGCGGTCGGGATGGTCAGTAGACCGCGCTGGCGGGTCGCCCTGTGGATAGTGGTCGTCCTCAGCGGCGCCACCGAGCTGATCAGCGGCTACACCACCCCGCTCTCCCTCCTGCTGACCGTGCTGATCGGCTGGTCGGTGGCGTACGGGACGCTGTACGCGATCGGCTCGCCCAACATCCGCCCAACCGGCCAGCACCTGATGCTGGGCCTGCGCAAGGTCGGCTTCGCGCCCAGCGGCGCGCACCGCGCCCCCGACGCCCCCGGCGGGACGCGGCGCTACTACGTCAACCAGAACGAGGGCCCGACCCTCGACGTCCACATCATCGACCGCGAGCAGCAGGCCTCCGGCTTCTTCTACCGGGTCTGGCGTCGGCTGCTGCTGCGCTCGGTGGCCGTGCGGCGCAGCCCGCAGTCGCTGCGCCAGGCGCTGGAGCAGGAGGCCCTGATCGCCTACGCGGCGGCGGCGGCCGGCGCGCACGCCCCGCAGCTGGTGGCCACCTCCGAGCTCGGCCCGGACGCGGCCGTCCTGGTCTACGAGAAGGTCGAGGGCCGCACCCTCGACGAGCTGCCGGACAGCGAGATCACCGACGAGGTGATGGCCTCCTTCTGGCAGTCGATGGCCGTGCTGCACCAGCGCCGGATCGCGCACCGCCGGCTGACGGGCGAGTCCCTGCTGGTCGTGGACGAGAAGACCGGCGCGCTGGTCAACCTCTCCGGCGGCGACATCGCGGCCGGCGACCTGACCCTGCGGATCGACACCGCCCAGCTGCTCACCACCTTCGCGCTGCGGATCGGCCCGGAACGGACGGTGGCCACCGCCAACCGGGTGCTGGGCCCGGACCGGGTGGCTGTGGCGCTGCCGCTGCTGCAGCCGGTCGGGCTGAGCCGGCAGACCCGTGCGGACCTGGTGCGGCTGACCAAGGAGCGCAAGGCCGCGGCCCAGGCGCTCGCGCTGGAGCAGGTGGCGGCCGGCGAGCGCACCCAGGAGGAGGCCGAGGAGGACATCGCCGCGGCCGGCGAGGACCTGCTCAGCCGGATCCGCGCGCAGATCCTGGAGATCGTGCCGGAGGCGCCGCTCGCTCCGGCCAAGCTGGAACGGCTCAAGCCGAAGAGCCTGATCATGGTGATCGCGCTGGCCTTCGCGGCCTACCTCGCGGTGACCACCATCCAGCCCGGCCAGCTCAAGCTGTCCCAGATGAACTGGGGCTGGGCCTCGGTCGCGCTGGCCGCCGCTGCTGCCAGCTACGGCGCCGCGGCGATGAGCCTGACCGGATTCGTCCCCGAGAAGCTGCCGTTCGGCCGGACGGTCGCCGCCCAGCTGGCCGGCTCCTTCGTGAAGCTGGTGGCTCCGGCGGCGATCGGCGGCATCGCGCTGAACACCCGCTACCTGCAGAAGTCCGGCATCCGACCGGGCCAGGCGGTGGCCAGCGTGGGCGCCTCGCAGCTGGCCGGCCTCGGCGGCCACCTGCTGCTGCTCTTCGGCTTCGGCCTGATCACCGGCAGCCAGGCCAACGGCGACCTCGGCAGCCAGCGGGCGGTGATCATCGGCGTGCTGACGGCCGCCGTGCTGGCGCTGGTGATCGCGGCGGTCGCGCCGCTGCGCCGCTTCGTGGTGACCCGGGTCCGCTCGCTCTTCTTCGGCGTGGTGCCCCGGATGCTCGACCTGATGCAGACACCCAGCAAGCTGGTCACCGGCTTCGGCGGCATCCTGCTGCTGACCCTGGCCTTCACCGCCTGCCTGGACGCCTCGGTGCGGGCCTTCGGCGGGTCGATGAGCTACGCGACCGTCGCGGTGATCTTCCTGACCGCGAACGCGGCCGGCTCGGCCGTGCCGACCCCGGGCGGGATCGGGCCGGTCGAGATCGCCCTGATCGGTGCGCTGGGCCTGGGCGGGCTGCCGGCGGCGACCGCGACCTCGGCCGTCTTCCTCTACCGGGCGCTCACCTTCTGGCTCCCGGTGCTGCCGGGCTGGATCGCCTACACCTTCCTGCAGCGCAAAGGCGCGATGTAGCCGGACGCCGAACGGCCGCGGGCCGGGCCCCCGCGAAGGGGCCCGGCCCGCGGCCGTCGTACTGCGGAAACGCTTAGTAGACCGGCTTGTGCGGCTCGATCTGGTTGACCCAGCCGACCACACCGCTGCCCACGTGCACGGCGTCGGAGAAGCCCGCCGCCTTCAGCACGGCCAGCACCTCGGCCGAGCGGACGCCCGTCTTGCAGTGCAGGACGATCTTCCGGTCCTGCGGCATCCGCTCCAGCGCGTCACCCATCAGGAACTCGTTCTTGGGGATCAGCGTGGCACCGGGGATGTTGACGATCTCGTACTCGCCGGGCTCGCGGACGTCGATCAGGAAGATCTTCTCGTCGTTGTCGAGCATCTCCTTGAGCGCCCGGGGCGTGATGGTCGACCCCATGGCGGCCTCCTGGGCCTCCTCCGAGATCGCGCCGCAGAACGCCTCGTAGTCGATCAGGCCGGTGACCGTCGGGTTCTCGCCGCAGAGCGCGCAGTCCGGGTCCTTGCGGACCTTGACCTGGCGGTAGTTCATCTCCAGGGCGTCGTAGATCATCAGACGGCCGACCAGCGGCTCGCCGATGCCGGCCAGCAGCTTGATCGCCTCGGTGACCTGGATCGAGCCGATCGAGGCGCAGAGCACCCCGAGCACGCCGCCCTCGGCGCAGGAGGGGACCATGCCTGGCGGCGGGGCCTCCGGGTAGAGGCAGCGGTAGCAGGGACCGTGCTCGGCCCAGAAGACGCTGGCCTGGCCGTCGAAGCGGTAGATCGAGCCCCACACGTAGGGCTTGCCGAGCAGCACCGCGGCGTCGTTCACCAGGTACCGGGTGGCGAAGTTGTCGGTGCCGTCCACGATCAGGTCGTAGCCGGCGAAGATCTCCATGACGTTGTCGTTGTCGAGACGCTCGTCATGCAGGATCACGTTGACGTAGGGGTTGATCTCCTTGACCGAGTCACGCGCGGACTCGCCCTTGGAACGGCCGATGTCGGACTGGCCGTGGATGATCTGGCGCTGGAGGTTGGACTCGTCGACGGTGTCGAACTCCACGATGCCCAGCGTGCCCACGCCGGCCGCAGCCAGGTACATCAGCGCCGGGGACCCGAGGCCGCCGGCGCCGACACAGAGCACCTTGGCGTTCTTCAGCCGCTTCTGCCCGGCCATCCCGACATCCGGGATGATCAGGTGGCGGGAGTACCGGCGGACCTCGTCGACGGTGAGCTCGGCAGCCGGCTCGACCAGGGGTGGCAGCGACACGGGGACTCCGATGGTCGTCAGTTCGGTGGTGACTACTACGCCAACAGTGTCACGCGCTCGCGTTATTCCGAGACAGCAGGTCCGACAGGCGAGACGCGTCGCGCCGGATCGTGGGACCTGCGGAGACGGACCGCAGCCGCCACCGGTCGCCCGCCCCGGTGGCTCACACCCGGCAGGCCGTCTCCAGCCAGACGTCGCCGAGCGATTCCTCCAGTGGCGTGCAGGCCCGCCAGCCGAGCCGCTCGCGCGCCGTACGGACGTCGGCCTGCCGCCAGGGCACCGGCTCGGCGAGCGGCCGGGGCTCGGCGGGCACCCGCTCGGAGCCGCCGAGATCGCCGACCGGCTGGGCCGGCAGCAGCACCGTCCTGGTCTCCTCGGCCAGCGTCCCCTCGAAGCCCGAGGCCCGGACCAGCAGGTACGCCGCGTCCCTGGAGCGGACGGCGTGGCCGCTGCCGATGTTGATCACTCCGGTGGCCGCCGAGACCGCCGCCGCCCGGACCGCCAGCGCGACGTCCCGGACGTCCACGAAATCGCGGAACGCCGAGAGGTCCGGCATCCGGACCTGGTTCTCCTGCTGCTCCAGCGCCCGGCGCAGCCCCTCGGCCAGCCGGCCGAAGAGCGAGGCCGCCGGAGCGCCGGGGCCGACCACGTCGAAGACCCGCAGCACTGCGGCGTCCAGCCCGGAGGAGGTCACCAGCTCCGTCCCGGTCAGCTTGGAGACGCCGTAGGGCCCGACCGGGCGCGGCTCAACGGTCTCCGAGATCGGCGCGCCGGGCTGGACCGGGCCGTACTCCGCCGCGGACCCGACGTGCACCAGCCGGGCCGGCTGCCGGCTGCGCCGGATCGCCTCGCAGACCGTCGCCACCGCAAGGGCGTTGGCGCGGATCAGCGCCCGGGAGGTGCCGTAGGTCGCACCGGCGCAGTTGATCACCACCTGCGGCGCCACCGCGTCCAGGAAGCGGGCCAGCGCCCCCGGGCTGCCGGCCGACAGGTCGAACCGGATGTCGGCCGAGTCGCGTCGGCCGAGCACCGTGACCTGGAGGTCCTGGTCCAGCAGCAGACGGTCGGCGACCCGACGGCCGATATAGCCGTCGGCACCCAGCAGCAGCACCCTCATCGGGGGTGTCCTTCCACGAGACGGGGAACGAGATGCGGAACGAGACAGGGAACACGGGAGTGGCACAGCTCGGCGGACCTCATGGGTAGCCGCCGGGTCGGCCGAGGACGATCCAGGCGTACGGCAGCAGCACGGCGGCCACGGCACCGGCCGCGTACGCGCTCGCCGCGCCGGGCGCCACCGCCCAGCCGGGCAGCAGACCGCCCGCGCGCAGCAGCACCCCAGCCGCCGACAGCGCGTCGGCTGCCAGCAGCCCGGCCAGCGCCGCGCCGCCCTGGCCGCAGCAGCGCAGCACCGCGGTCGGCCCGAGCAGCAGCCCGAGCGCGGCCTGCGCGCACCACTGCGCGACCCCGGCCTGCTGGAGGACGACGTGCAGCAGACCGCCCGCGACGGCCGGACCCGGGCGCGGGGCCACCGCGGTGAGCACGGCCAGCGCGGCGAAACTCGTCACCGCGAGCAGCACGAGGTAGAGGCCGAGCGCGACCGGCAGGACCGGCCGCATCCTGGCCCGGAACTCGGCGATCGTCACGGCGGTCCGCAGCTGGACCCGCCCGGTGTGCCGCACCCAGCGCGCCGGGTAGCGCGCCGCTCCGCTCGCGGCGCCCGCCGCCAGCACCAGGGCGACGGCGGAGCCGCCGGGCCCGGCCGGTGCGGCGCCGGCCAGCGGCAGGAGCAGCACCCCGAGCAGCGCCAGCGCGGGTTTCAGGCGGGCGGCCGCCGACGCGGGCGGGGCCGCCGGGCCCACCGGGAGCCTGCGGTCAGTGGCCGGCGGGCCGTCGCCCGGCCTGCGGGGCACCCGGGCGAACATCTCCTCGGCGAGCGAGAAGACGTCGCCGTGCCGGTAGCGGCCGGCGGTGGCCGCACCGATGCCGGCCTCCTCCAGTGCCGCCGCGATCTCCAGCGGGTGGCACGCCTGCTCACAGACCGCCTGGTGAGCGGCCATCAGCTCGCGCACCGGATCCCCGGCCATCAGAGGGCCTGCGCCATGGCCTCGGCCGGCGCTCGGTCGCCGCCCGACTCGGTGTCCGCCCCCGGCTCGGCAGCGGCCTCCGCCGCGCCCTCCGGTCCCTCCGCGCCCTCGGCGGCCGCCGCAGCTTTCGCGACCGACCGGCCCGCGACCCAGAACTCGGCGGGCCGGGCGAAGGGCCGCGGCACGGCGCCCGCTCGCCGGACGGCGGCCGGGAAGGCCGGCCAGCGCGAGACCACCTCCAGGTAGATCTCCCGAAACGCCGTCACCGCAGGTTCCACCGCGAATCGTTCCTGCACTCGCAGCCGGCCCGCCAGGCCGAGCCGTGAGCGCCGCTCCTCGTCCCCCAGCAGGGCCAGGCAGGCCACCGCGAGGCCCTGCGGGTCGCCGGGCGGGAGCACCAGCCCGGCCGGCCCGACCACCTCGCGCAGCACTCCGACGTCGGTGGCCAGCACCGCGCGGCCGCTGAGCATCGCGTCGACCGGCAGCCGGGGCCCGCGGTGCGCCCGGGCCGAGAAGACCACCAGCGTGCCGCTCGCCCAGGCCTCGGCCGGGGAGGCCGGACGCCCGGCGAACAGCACCGCGGGATCCTCGCCGCCCGCCGGCGGGACTTGCCCGGGCCGAACCGCCGTGCTCAGCCCCAACCGCCTGGCGACCGCCAGGCAGTGGTCGCGGTAGCCGGGCGGACCCTCGACCCCGTACATCCGCAGGCGGGCCTGCGGCAGCTCGGCCCGCACCCGCGCGAACGCGTGCAGCATCAACTCCGGGTCGCTCCCGGGCTCCAGCGTCCCGGCCCAGACCAGGGTGGGGTGCTCCGGCTCCGGCCCGGCCGGCGGTCTGTCCACCGCGGCGGTGCCCTCGTAGACCACCCGGATCCGCTCCGGGGCGGCGCCGCAGCGGCGCTGCCACTCCTGGTCGTAGGAGCTGCCCGGGGTGAGCACCGCGGCCTGCCGGTAGGTCTCCTCCGTCAGGAGCCGGAAGAACGCGAGGAGCAGGGCACGCACCGGCCAGCGGTAGGGCGCCTGCCGGTAGCCGAGATACTGCTCGCGCAGGTGCAGGCCGCGCTCGGTGAGCACGAACGGCACCCCGTACAGCCGCTTGGCCAGCAGCGCGGGCAGCGCGGCCGGGCCGCCGCCCAGCACGTGGCACAGGTCGACGTCGCCGAGCCCGCCGGGGCCGGCGGCGTACCAGGCGGCCGACAGCGGGCGCAGGCACTGCTCCAGCAGATCGCCGGCCACCAGGACGTCCCGGACCAGGGGTTGGCCGGCCGCGGTGTCGGCGCCGGGCGAGCGCCAGGCCTTCTCCAGCACCCGCTGGGCGGCCCCGGAGGCCAGGAAGGCCGGCAGCGCGCCGTCCTCCCGGGCCAGCTCGGCCAGCCGGTACAGCCCGACCGTGAACGAGGCCCGGTCGCGCGGCACGACCAGCGAGCGGACCAGCTGCTCGTACGCCGTGACGTACTGCCGCCGGCGCACCGCGCCGGGCCCGCGCCCGGCCGGCCGCGGGCCGCGCAGAGCCAGCGTGCGCACCCCCGGCTCCTCCTGCGCCGGCGGCGGTCCGGAGAGCAGGGCGTAGCGCTGGAACTCGTGCTCCGGCAGCCCCTCGGCCAGCCGACCGGGCCAGCCGCCGGCACGCTGCGCGTACGATTGAGTGCCCTCGGTGAGCAGAGCGATGCGCACGACGACCTCCAGAAGCAGAGTGAACGGAACAATCCGATACGAGTCCCGGACCGGAGCAGAGCTGAGCTGACCTGAAGAAGCGGCGCCGCACCGACCGCGACCTGCGCGGATCGCGCCACGGTCAGGCCGGTCGAGCAGCCCGCACGGAGTTCACGGGGCGCCCCCGCGCCCCGCCGTGCGGCCGACCCCCCGGACCTGTCGGTCCACGCTCCGGCCGCACCACCGGGTGATCACCCGGCCTCGACGGGACGACCCCGCCCAACGCGCACATCTCACACACCCCTGGGCACCCGCCCCGGCACGCGGCGGTCACGCCCCCACATCTGTTCGGTCCGACACCACGAAGGTAGGGCCGAATCCGCGCCGCCATCGCTCACATGCCTGCCTGCCACCTGAACGAGTGAACCCCCGTAACCTCGGGAATCCCCCGCCGTTGCGTCACTGCTCGGCGAGCGGCTCCCGCGCCGACCCCTCCAGCTCGCGCAGGAACTCCCGCACCGAGCGCGCGACCTGCTGCGGGTGCTCCATCATCGCCACGTGCCCGGACTCCGGCAGCACCAGCAGCCGGGCGTCCCGGAAGGCCGCGCAGGCCCGCGCCGCCGAGCGGTAGGACACCAGCTTGTCGCGCAGCCCGTAGACCAGCAGCACCGGCACCTCGACCCGCGCCGCCTGGCACCAGAGCGCCTGGTCGCCGCGCTCGGTGTACGCCGAGACGATCCCGCGCGCCGACCCGACCAGCACCTGCAGCGCGTACGGCAGCGCCATCCGCCGCCGGTACTCGGCGACCGCCTGCTCGCGGCGCGCGGCGGAGACCGCCCGGGCGTTTCCGTAGACCAGGTCGAGCAGTCCGTCGGTGGCCTGTTCGACGCTGCGCCCGCCGGACGGGATGCGCTGGATCAGCCGGGTCGCGCCGGGCACCGCCAGCAGTCCGGTGGGCAGCGCGGTGCGCTGCGGCGGCAGCTCGGGCAGCGCCGGGGAGATCAGCGTGAGGCTGCGCACCAGGTCGGGGCGGAGCGCGGCGAGCCGGACGGCGACGGCGCCGCCGAGGGAGTTGCCGAACAGGTGCACCGGCCCGCGACCGCTCGACTCCAGGTAGCCGATCACGGCCCTGACGTGCCCGGACACCGAGAGGTTGCCGTCCACCGGCGGCGCCGACCAGCCGAAACCGGGCAGGTCGAGGGCCTCCCCGCGGACCTCGCCGGCCAGCTCCTCCATCAGCTCGGCCCAGTTGTCCGAGGAGCCGCCGAGCCCGTGCACGAAGAGCGCCTCGGGCAGCCCGGCGGACCCGTCGGCGGTCGGACCGGTGACCGCGAGGACGGCTCCCGGGACCTGGACCGTGCGGGTGTCCCAGCGTCCGGCCGGCCGCGCAGCGGGCCCCTCGGCCGTCTCGGCCCGCTGCCCCGACCCGGCCGTCTCCTGCTGCTCAGTGCTCATGGGAGAAGATGGTAATGAGACTCTGGCCTCCGGACGGGCCGCGCGCCGTATTGTGGGCACCCGACAACCCGAGAGCTGCGGTTTTTCTCGGCTCAGCCGGGCGCAGACGGGGTTACCCGAAAGTAGAATCAGTCCCCTTGCCAGCCATGCACGGTCCCGCCCGCGGGACGCCGACCGGACCCGGTCGGGGCCCCCGTGCAGCCGACCGTGAAGTGAGGAGCGCCGTGACGGCCATCCAGGAGGCGCAGGACCGCCCACGCGGCGCCCGTCTGCCGCGAAGCGCCCGCCGTGAGCAGCTGCTCGGCGCCGCGCAGGAGGTATTCGTCGCCCAGGGCTACCACGCTGCGGCGATGGACGACATCGCCGAGCGGGCCGGGGTCAGCAAGCCGGTGCTCTACCAGCACTTCCCCGGAAAGCTGGAGCTGTACCTCGCACTGCTGGACAAGCACTGCGACGCACTGGTCGAGGCCACCCGGGCCGCGCTGGACGCGACCGTGGACAACAAGCAGCGCGTGGCCGCCACCATGGAGGCCTACTTCCGGTACGTCACCGGCGAGTCCGGCGCGTTCCGGCTGGTGTTCGAGTCCGACCTGACCAACGAGCCCGCGGTGCGGGAGCGCGTGGAGCGGGCCGCCGACCTGAGCGCCACCCTGGTCAGCAAGGTGATCGCGGAGGACACCGACCTGCCCGAGGCGGAGGCCAAGCTGCTCGCGGCGGGCGTCTGCGGGCTGGCCCAGATCACCGCCCGCTACTGGCTGTCGCAGGGCAGCGACATCCCGCGCGACGAGGCGGTCCGGCTGGTCGCCAGCCTGGCCTGGCGCGGCCTCAAGGGCTTCCCGATGCACCCGGGCGAGCAGGCCCAGGGGCAGGAGAACGACCAGGACCAGGCCCCGGCTACCGACTGATCCGCCGCGCACACGGGTCGTTGCTCTATGGTGAAGCCGTACGGTGCGGTAGCCGCGAACGCCTGTTCCCAGGTGGGCCGGATGCCGCACACGGAGAGCTGCAACCCGGAGGGACGGAAGCCGTGGAGGTCAAGATCGGCGTGCAGAACGCGCCTCGAGAGATCGTTCTCGAGAGCCCGCAGACTGCCGATGAGGTCGAGAGCGCGGTCGCCAAGGCGCTGGAGGGCACCTCGAAGCTCTTCTCGCTGACCGATGAGCACGGCCGCCGCGTCATCGTCCCGGCCGAGCGCCTGGCGTACGTGGAGATCGGCGAGCCGAGCCAGCGCAAGGTCGGCTTCGGCACCATCTGACGCTCAGGCGTCCGAGACCGGTCGGTCCGAATGCCCACCGCTCCCCCGGGAGCGGTGGGCATCGCCGTGTCCAGGCGTAGAGCCGCAGCCCTGCGGGTATGCAGCTGCCACAGCGGATCACGCGTGGACCCACCCCGGGAGGCCGGCCGTGCCTTTGCCCGTCGCAGCGATCGTCTTCGCGTTGATCGGCCTGCTCGTCGGCTACGGCGCGCTCACGGTGCTGCCCGAGTACTTCCCGATGGCGCGCGGCCTGACCATCGGCACGGCGCTGGTGTCCGCCCAGCTCAGCGGCCTGATCACGCGGTACGCGCTGAACACCGTGACGCCGGCTGTCTGCGTGGGGCTGACCATCCTGTGCACCGGGCTGATCACCTCGGTGCTGGCCCGGCCGGACCTGGCCGCGGCCCGGCACGGCAGCCATCGCCGCCGCCACCGGTCCGCCTGACGCCGGTCGCTCAGGAGGCCAGACCGAGCGCGGCCATCCGCCGGGTGTGCGCCTCGGTGATCCGGTTGAACATCTTGCCGACCTCGACCAGGTCGAAGCCGCGCACCTCGGCGCCGCCGACCAGCAGGTTGGACAGCGCGTCGCGCTCGGCGACCACCCGCTGGGCCTGGCTGAGCGCCTCGCCCATCAGACGCCGCCCCCAGAGCGCGAGCCGCCCGCCCACCCGCGGGTTCTCCTCGATCGCCTGGCGCACCTTGTCCACCGCGAACTGCGCGTGGCCGGTGTCGCTCATCACACGCAGCACCAGGTCCCGGGTGTCGTCGTCGAGCCGGACCGCCACCTCGCGGTAGAAGTCCGTGGCGATCGAGTCACCGACGTACGCCTTGACCAGGCCCTCCAGCCAGTCGGACGGCGCGGTCATCCGGTGGAAGAACTCCAGCGGCTCGACGAACGGGGTCATCGACTCGGTCGGGTCGGCGCCGATCTCGGCCAGCCGGTCGTGCAGCAGCTGGTAGTGCTGGAACTCGGCGGAGGCCATCCGGGCCAGCGCGGCCTTGTCGGCCAGGCCCGGCGCGAACTTGGCGTCGTCGGCGAGCCGCTCGAACGCGCTGAGCTCGCCGTACGCGAGGGCTCCGAGCAGGTCCAGCACCGCGGCCCGGTAGTCCGGGTCGGCCGAGCAGGTCGTCCAGTCGCCGATCGAGCCGATCGCTTCGACCTCGCCGGCGTCGCCATGAGTCTCCATGGACCGTCACTCTAGACCGCGTCGCCGCAGCCCGGCGGACCCGAGCCGCAGCGGGCCCGGGGACGGAGTCACACGCGTCACGTGTTCGAGTGGTCGGCTGACTGTACAGTGGTACAGAGGCCCGTAGTGCCCGCACGGTTCGCAGACCGCGCGGGTTCGGTTCGTCCGGACGATTCCGGCGCGAAACACAGGCGCTCAGTACGCGGATGCCCGGTCGGAGACCCGATCGGCTCCGACCTTGGCTTGGACCTCAAGCCAGGCACCGCATCAGTGGCCGAGCGAGGGCCGCCGCGGACCGCGCCGCACGGCGCCGGTCCCGCGCCGAACCCCTCACGGGACATCTCCCCCACGCCACGGGACGACGCCGCCCATCCGGGCCGGCCCTCCCGGACGCCGCAGGGACCGGCGCGGTCGTGCACGACCACGCAGCTGTCGACAGGGCCGATCCGGCCCGGGCGCGGCCGCGAGGCTGCCCGCCCGTCCTCTCGCTCTCGGCCCGCCCACATGGAAGAGGCAGCACCCTGTCCACCACGACTGAACCGACGAAGACCACCTTCCGCGAACTCGGGATCCTCCCGGAGACCGCCGAGGCGCTGGAAGCGGTCGGCATCATCCACCCGTTCCCGATCCAGGAGATGACCCTCCCGGTCGCGATGACCGGGCACGACGTCATCGGCCAGGCGAAGACCGGCACCGGCAAGACCCTCGGCTTCGGCCTCCCGCTGATCGAGCGGGTCGTCGTGCGCGCCGACATCGACGCCGGCCGGGCCACCGAGGCGCAGCTCTGCGAGAGCCCGCAGGCCCTGATCGTCGTCCCCACCCGCGAGCTCTGCACCCAGGTCACCAACGACCTGCAGACCGCCGGCAAGGTCCGCGACGTACGGGTACTGGCCATCTACGGCGGCCGGGCCTACGAGCCGCAGGTCGAGGCGCTGAAGAAGGGCGTCGACATCGTCGTCGGCACCCCCGGCCGCCTGCTCGACCTGGCCGGGCAGAAGAAGCTCGACCTGTCGCGGGTCAAGGCCCTGGTGCTCGACGAGGCCGACGAGATGCTCGACCTTGGCTTCCTGCCCGACGTCGAGAAGATCCTCACCATGCTGCCCGCCAAGCGGCAGACCCTGCTCTTCTCGGCCACCATGCCGGGCCAGGTGATCAGCCTCGCCCGCCGCTACATGAGCCAGCCGACCCACATCCGGGCCGCCGCACCGGACGACACCGGCCACACCGTCGCCTCGGTCAAGCAGCACATCTTCCGCGCGCACTCGCTCGACAAGGTCGAGATGGTCTCGCGGATCCTGCAGTCCGAGGGCCGCGGCCTGGCGATGATCTTCTGCCGCACCAAGCGCACCGCCGCCGACGTCGCCGACCAGCTCACCCAGCGCGGCTTCGCGGCCGGCGCGGTGCACGGCGACCTCGGCCAGGGCGCCCGCGAGCAGGCGCTGCGGGCGTTCCGCGCCGGCAAGGTCGACGTGCTGGTCTGCACCGACGTCGCGGCCCGCGGCATCGACGTCGAGGGCGTCACGCACGTCATGAACTACCAGTGCCCCGAGGACGAGAAGACCTACCTCCACCGGATCGGCCGCACCGGCCGGGCCGGCGCGTCCGGCACCGCCGTGACGCTGGTGGACTGGGACGACATCCCGCGCTGGGCGCTGATCAACAAGGCGCTGGAGCTCGGCTTCGGCGAGCCGGAGGAGACCTACTCGACCTCCGCGCACCTGTACGAGCTGCTGAACATCGCGCCCGGGACGACCGGCGTGCTGCCGCGCTCCGAGCGCACCCGGGCCGGCCTGGGCGCCGAGGCGGTCGAGGACCTCGGCGAGACCGGCGGACGCGGTTCGCGCTCCGGCGGCCGGGGTGCCGAGCGGGGCGGCGAGCGCGGCGCAGACCGTGCGCGCGGCGGACGGGCCGGGGCCGAGCGTCCCGCCGGCCGGCGCGGCGCTCCGGCCGGCGAGGCCGTCGAGGCGGTCGCGGAGGAGCGTGCGCCGCGCGAGCCGCGGGCGCGTCGCCGCACCCGCGGGGGCTCGGCCGGGGCGGACGCTCCGGCGGTCGCCCAGACGGTCGCGCCCACCGGCGCACCGGCCGACGCCGCACCGAGCGGCGAGGGCGAGGGCGCACCGCGCCGTCGCCGTCGTCGGCCGCGCAGCGGCGGTGCGGGTGGCGAAGGCGCCGCGGTCGTGGCGAGCCCGGTCGAGAGCGCCGCTCCGGCGGTGGCCCAGGCTGCCGCACCGGTCGCCGCCGAGCTGCCGACGGTCGCCGTCGTGCCGGCCCAGGCGACGAAGCCGGTCTCGGACGGCCCGGTGACCACGCAGCGCAAGCCCGTCCAGCGCGCGCCCCGGAAGATCCCGGACATCACGGCCGCCTACGTCCCGGTGACCGAGGCTCCGGCCGTCGAGGTCGTCGCGCCGGCTCCGGTCGTCGCGCCGGTCGCACCGGTGGTCGAGGTCGTCGCACCCGTCGAGGAGGCGCCGGTCGCCAAGGCGCCGCGCAAGACGGCTGCCAAGCGCACCACCAAGAAGGCCGCCGCCAAGGCTCCGGTCGAGACGCCCGCCGAGGCACCGGTCGCAGTCGAGCCGGCCGCCGAGGAGGCACCGGTCAAGGCTCCGCGCAAGGCCGCTGCCAAGCGCACCACCAAGAAGGCTGCTGCCGCCGCCGTCGCCACCGAGGCGCCGACCGAGGCACCGGCCGTGGTCGAGGAGGCGCCGGTCGCCAAGGCGCCGCGGGTCCGCAAGACCGCCGCCAAGAAGACCGCCGCCAAGGCCCCGGTCGAGACGCCCGCCGAGGCGCCCGCCGCCGAGGCCGACGGTGCCGAGGCCCCGCGCCGCCGCACCCGCGCCCGCCGCCCGGCCGCCACGGCCGAGGAGGCCCCCGCGGTCGGCTGACGATCAGCCAGCCAGCAGCCCGAGGGCCGGTCCGACGCACCAGCGTCGCGCCGGCCCTCGGGCGTTTCACCTCTGCCACGCCCTAGGCTCGGAATCGATCACGTCCCAGCACCCCCGGAGGAGTTCCCCCGATGAGCACGCCCCGCTTCCTGACCCTCCCCGGCTGTGCCCGCGCCGAGCGGCTGCACACCGCGCGCGGCGACTTCGCCGCGCTGGTCGCCGAGCCGGCCGGGCCGGCCCGCGGCACCGCGCTGCTGGTGCCCGGGTTCACCGGCAGCAAGGAGGACTTCGTCGCCCTGCTGGAGCCGCTGGCCGCCGCCGGGTACCGGGTGGTCGCGGTGGACCAGCGCGGCCAGTACGAGAGCGGCGGCCCGGCGGACCCCGCCGCGTACGCGCTGCCCGAGCTCGGCCGGGACGTCCTGGAACTCACCCGGACGCTGGGCGGCGACGGCACCCCCGTCCACCTGCTGGGGCACTCGTTCGGGGGTTTGGTGGCCCGTGAGGCGGTGCTGGCCGCCGGGCCCGTGCTGCCCTGGGCCTCGCTCACGCTGCTCTCCAGCGGGCCCGGCCCGATCGATCCCGCCGAGGCCGCCAAGACGAAGCTGCTGATGGACGCCCTGGGCTCGATGGACCTGCAGTCCATCTGGGAGGTCATGCAGGCCATGGCGGCCGAGAGCGAGGACCCGGCCGAGGCGCTGGCACCCGAGATCGCCGACTTCCTGCACCGGCGCTGGCTGGCCAACGTCCCCGTGGCGCTGATCGCGATGGGCGAGCGGCTGCTCGGTGAGCCCGACCGGACCGAGCAGCTGGCCGCGGCCAGCCTGCCGATCCTCGCCGTCTCCGGCGTGCGGGACTACGCCTGGCCGGTCGAGGAACAGGCCGCCACTGCCCAGCGGCTGGGCGCCCGCTACCTGGCGGTGGACGGCGCCGGGCACTCCCCCAACGCCGAGGAGCCCGCCGCGACGGCTGCCGCCCTCACGGAGTTCTGGTCCTCGGTGGCGCTCGGCTGACCCGCTCGACCCCGACGGCACCTGGACAACGCCTGGCCATCATGTGGACACGCACCGGCAAAAAATCGTTAGCTCGGGTAATATTTGATTCAGACCGGGAATGAACGACCCCACGAGCGCGGTTCAACCCCGAGAGCGCCGAAAACGGAAACCTGGACTTCACGGGCGGGCAACCGCAGGGAATCAGCCCGGCGCCACGCTGGTGATCGAGGGCCCCTGCGGCCCCGCGCCTCGGCCGCAGGGGGGGAACCGTGACACAGACAGACGTACCGGGACCGGTACAGACGAGCAGCACCCCGCAGCCTCAGCAGCGCCTGAGGACAGAAAGGGAGACGCCCATGCGTTTCGAGATCCAGCGACTTGACCACCACCAGGACCCCGCCACCGACCCGCTGATCGCCGACGCGGAGACCGTCCGCGCACTCGTGGAGGCCGCCGCCCGCACCGGCGAGCGCCTCTACATCCGCCCGTGTCCGATCGCCTGACGGCCCGCCGGGCCGCGCACCCCGGCCGCCGCGACGCCCGCGACGGCGACTGACGCCCTGTCACCGACTTCTCGGCGACGGGGCGTCAGCATGTCCGGCGCGCCCCCGCCGACGTTTGCCGCAGACCTGAGCGGGACATCCCCTAGCCGGGGCCACCGCCGCCGCCCGGCTCTGCCGGCGGCACCCGACGCACTCCGAACGGGTGATCGTCCTTGACGCGGCGCTCCAGAGGGAGGAGCGTTGTCGGCTATGAGGGGCGAGCCAAGTTGTCCGAGGTGCGCCGGTCGGGTGCGTGCCCCCGGTCTCTTCTCCGACACCTGGCAATGCGATCGGCATGGCGCCGTCCACCCGATGCAGCCGGTACTGCCGCCGAGTGTCGAGGCGCTGACGGTCGCGGTGGCGCGCTCCCAGGTGCCGGTCTGGCTGCCCTGGCCGCTGCCGGTCAGCTGGCTCTACACCGGAATCGCCCACGTGGGCGATGACGTCTCGGGCGCCCGCGCCACCGCGGTAGCCTGTTCCGGGCCGGCCCCGCTGGGTGGCTTCGGAGAGCTGATCCTGGTCGCCGAGGAACTCGGCGTCGGCCTTGGCGCGCGGTACGCGGGCCTGCCCGGGCCCGACCCCGGTGAGTCGATCTCGCTGCACAAGCCCGCCGACACCAAGCTGCTGGCCGCCGGTCGGCCGACCCCGATGTGGCATGTCGCCAGCGCCCCGGACGACCGTGCGGTCTTCGTCGGCGAGGCGTTGGGCCTGTGGCTGTGGGCGATCGCCTGGCCCGAGCAGTCCGCACTGCTGATGTACGACGAGCTGGTCCTCACCGACCTGCGGGACGCCGGCGCCGAGCTGGAGCTGCTGCCCTGCGGCGCCCTCTCGCCGCGGCTGCTGGGCTGACTATCCTGGGCTCCTGCCCGACGCCCGCCCAGGAGCCCAGGAGCCCAGCACCGTGCGCATCGACCTGCACGCCCACAGCAACGCCTCCGACGGTACCGACAGCCCGGCCGAGCTGGTGGCGGCCGCGGTGGCGGCCGGGCTCGACGTCGTCGCGCTGACCGACCACGACACCGTCTCCGGCCACGCCGAGGCCGCGGCGGCCGTCCGCGCGCTGCCCGAGGGCACCTCGCTCACCCTGCTGCCCGGCGCCGAACTGTCCTGCCGGGTGGAGGGCATCAGCATGCACCTGCTGGCCTACCTCTTCGACCCGGCCGAGCCGGCCTTCGCCGGCGAGCGCGAGCTGGTGCGCACCGACCGGTTCCGGCGCGGCCGGGCCGTGGTGGAGCGCTGCCGGGCGCTCGGCGCGCCGATCAGCTGGGAGCAGGTGCAGCGGATCGCGGGCGGGGGTTCGGTGGGCCGACCGCACATCGCCAGCGCCCTGATGGAGGCCGGCGTGGTGGCCACCGTCTCGGACGCCTTCACCGCCGACTGGCTGGCCAACGGCGGCCGGGCCGACGTGCCCAAGCACGAGACCGACCCGGCCGAGGCGGTCCGGCTGGTCCGGGCGGCCGGCGGGGTGCCGGTCTTCGCCCACCCGGGGGCGTCCAAGCGCGGCCACACCGTCTCCGACCAGGTGATCGCCGACCTGGCGGCGGCCGGCCTGGGCGGCCTGGAGGTCGACCACATCGACCACGACGAGGAGACCAGGAAGCACCTGCGCGGTCTGGCAGCGGAGTTGGGCCTGTTCACCACCGGCTCCAGCGACTACCACGGCTCGCGCAAGACGGTCGCCCTGGGTGAGTACACCACCGACCCGGCGGTGTACGAGCAGCTGCTCGCGCAGGCCACCGGCATGCGGCCGATCAGCGCGCTCCGGAGTGCGTCCGAGGTGTCGTAACCGGACAATTCGACGCATGGGCTTCTTCGACGCGACGACGTTCGGGTCGCTCTTCCTCACGCTGTTCGTGATCATGGATCCGCCGGGCACCATCCCGATCTTCCTCGCACTGACCTCCGGCCGGGCCCACAAGGTGCAGCGCCGGATGGCCTGGCAGGCCGCGGCGGTGGCACTCGGCGTGATCACCACCTTCGGCCTGTTCGGCCAGCAGATCCTGGACTACCTGCACGTCTCCATCCCGGCCCTGCAGGTCTCCGGTGGCATCCTGCTGCTGCTGATCGCGCTGGACCTGCTCACCGGCAAGATCGAGGAGCCCACCCAGACCAAGGACGTCAACGTCGCCCTGGTGCCGCTCGGCACGCCGCTGCTGGCCGGGCCGGGCGCGATCGTCGCGGTCATCCTGGCCGTGCAGAAGGCCGACACGGGAGCGCAGGAGTTCGCGGTCTGGACGGCGATCGTGGTCATGCACGTGGTGATGTGGCTGACCATGCGGTTCTCGCTGGTGATCATCCGGATCATCAAGGAGGGCGGCGTGGTGTTGATCACCCGGCTGTCCGGCCTGCTGCTCTCGGCGATCGCCGTGCAGCTGGTGGCCAGCGGGGTGTACGGCTTCATCCACAACTACAAGTAGCCGGGGTCAGTCCAGCGGGACACCGCGGCGCTGCGGGTCGCGCAGGTCCGTCCGGTTCTTCAACCAGCGCTCCTCCAGCGCGCCCGCCCCCTGGACGCGCTTGTGCGCTGCCTCGTTCGGGGTCATCGGCAGCAGCGGCAGGAAGCGGACCGGGTCGGCCGGCGCATCCAGCTCCAGGTCCTCGACCAGCCCGCCGGGTTCGGCGGCCAGCACCGAGGTGAACGGCGCGCCCTCCCACAGCGGCGCACCCAGGTCCAACGACGTCCCCGGCGCCACCACCAGGCCCTCGACCTGCGGAGTCGCGGCAAAAGTGGCCAGCGTGCGGAGCACGTCGTCGCGCCCGCCGCGCACGGTGAGCAGCAGCTCGACGCGAGGGCCGCGCACCGGGTCGACGACGGCGGACGTCGGGTCGGCCATCGGCGCGGCGGCCATGCCCAGCGTCGCGTACCGGACCAGGTCCTGGCCGTCCGGTCCGAACCGCAGCACCTCGATCCGCTCGGCGCCGAGGAAGGTGACCGCGGCCCGGCCGCTGGGCTCGCCGAAGGTGCTGACCAGCCGGGCCTCGACCGCGCTCAGCACATCAGCGCGAGTGGGGCCCTGGGGGCCGTGCGGCTGCGAGGAGGGATCACCGAAGAGCGGGAAGTCGTGCGCCATGCCGCGAGCGTACCGGGCCCTCAGCGGCGGCCGCCGCGGGCCACCAGGACCAGGCCGGCCAGGATCAGCACCAGCGCCGGGTAGGCCCAGACCGACGGCAGCTGGCCCAGCCAGACGGCGGCGATCAGCGCGGCGCCCGGCGTCTCCAGCAGGATCGCCGTCGAGGTGACGGACGGGCCCAGGGTGCGCACCACCCGGTTGCTCAGCGAGTGGCCGAGCAGCTGGGCGGCCACCATCAGCAGCGCGATCTGCCCCCACACCCCCGCGGACCAACCGGACATGGTGGTCCCGGTGGCCAGGCAGATCACCAGCAGGACGACGGCCGTGGTGGTGTAGCAGACCACGGTGTAGGCGGTGGTGCTGACGGTCCTGCGGACCTCCGCGCCGAGCAGCATGTACCCGGCGGCGGCCAACCCGGCGCCGAGCGCCAGCGCGTCGCCGGCCAGGGCCCTCGGCGCGAGCGTCAGGTCGACGCCGGTCAGCACCAGCACGCCGGCGAAGGCCACACAGGTGCCGATCCAGACCAGCCGTGGCGCCCGGCGGCCGAACAGCCGCATCAGCAGGATGGTCCACAGCGGCGTGGTGGTGACCAGCGCGGTCGCCGAGGCCACCGAGGTCATCCGCAGGCTCGGCATCCACAGCGCGAAGTGCACGGCCAGCAGCGCGCCCGCGCCGATCGCCAGCAGCAGCGCCCGGCGGCCGATCGTGCGCAGCTCGTCGCGGTGCCGCAGCAGCGCGTACGGGCCGAGCACGCCGACCGACATGACGTTGCGCCAGAAGGCGATGGCCAGCGCCGGGGCGGCGGTGGCGGTGATCAGCGGAGCGGAGAGCGAGATGCCCGCGATGGAGACCGCGAGCAGCACCAGGTCGGCCTTCGGGAGCTGCGGGGCCTTCGGCTCGGTGACGGCGGCGCTGGTGGTAACGCTGGCGCTGGCGGGCACGACGGTGTCGGGCACGGCGCTCCTCGGGGCTGGGCTGGACAGGGCAGACGGCTACCACGGTAAGGCCCATGGCAGCTGGTCGGCACTGTCGCCCGCATGGCGGAACGGCCGCGCGGGCACAGCCCGTGCGGCTCGGACCGACCGGATCAGCCCTTGCGGCGCAGTCGGCCCAGGACCAGCTTCGGCAACCCTGCCGGGATCGGCAGGCGGGTGGTGGCCGGGCTCGCCATCGGCGCGGCCGCATGCGAGACGTCCGGCATCGACCCCGGCTGCTCGGTCGGCGCGCCTACCGGCTCCAGCCGCAGCACCCGGCACTCGGCGGCCCAGCGGTCCGCGATGGTGTCGGTGTCGGGGGCGTTCAACCGCTTGCCCTTGAGCTCCTCGACGGCGCCCTCCCAGGCCTCCGAGCGAGGCTCCAGCGCGGACACCTTGGCCTGCCAGCCCAGCAGGCGGCCCCACTTGTCCTTGCTGCGCACGGTCACCGCCGCCACCGTGCCCTCGCTCAGCCCGTGCAGCGGCTGCTCGCCGCCGTCGCCGACGACCACCACCGCCCCGTCGTGCCAGGCATGCCAGACAGGTCGGCTCTGGTCCGTGCCCGGGGCCTGGACCCAGAGCAGGCCGGACTTCTTGGCGGACTCCTCGACCAGTGCCCGGTCGAAGAAGTCGTCAGCAGTTGCGGTCATACCGTCCATGGCGCACAGCGTACGGGGCGCGGCCGACGGGCGGGCAGCTCCCCGGTCACTGCGCAGCGGCACGTCGGCACCGCGTACTTCGATAGCCTGTGCGCGACGACGGAGGAAGGAAGTCCATGGCAGGGGCAGGTACCCGGGTCTTTATCTCCCACCTCGCAGGCATCGCCGTCTTCGACCCGAACGGGGACCAGGTCGGCCGGGTGCGCGACGTTGTCGTCTCACTGCGGATCGGCGGCCGGCCGCCCCGCGTGCTCGGACTGGTCGTCGAGGTGGTCGGCCGGCGTCGGATCTTCCTGCCGATGACCCGGGTGACCAGCCTGGAGTCCGGCCAGGTGCTCACCACCGGTGTGATCAACATGCGCCGCTTCGAGCAACGCGCCGCCGAGACCCTGGTCCTGGCCGAACTGCTGGACCGCAGGGTGACCGAGACCGGCACCGACTCCGAGGTCACCGTGCTGGACGTCGCCATGGTGCAGAGCAGACTGCGCGAGTGGGAGATCAGCAAGGTCTTCGTGCAGCGCGGCAAGCCGACCAGGCTGCGCAAGAGCAAGGGCGAGGCGGTCACCCTCGACTGGTCCGCGGTGACCGGCTTCTCGCTGGCCGAGGAGGGCCAGGGCGCCGCCAACCTGCTGGCCACCTTCGACCAGCTGCGCCCCGCCGACCTGGCCAACGTGATGCACCACCTGTCCGCCAAGCGCCGCGCCGAGGTGGCGGCCGCGCTGGACGACGAGCGACTGGCCGACGTCCTGGAGGAGCTGCCCGAGGACGACCAGGTCGAGATCATCGGCAAGCTGAAGGACGAGCGCGCGGCCGACGTCCTGGAGGCGATGGACCCGGACGACGCCGCCGACCTGCTCTCCGAGCTGCCCGGCGAGGAGGCCGAGCGCCTCCTCCAGCTGATGGAGCCGGAGGAGGCCGCCCCCGTGCGCCGGCTGCTCGCCTACCAGGAGGACACCGCCGGCGGTCTGATGACCACCGAGCCGATCGTCCTGGAGCCGAACGCCACGGTCGCCGAGGCGCTGGCCCGGGTCCGGGTCTCCGACCACAAGCCGGCCCTGGCCGCCCAGGTCTACGTCTGCCGCCCGCCGAACGAGACGCCGACCGGCAAGTACCTGGGCACCATCCACTTCCAGCGGCTGCTGCGCGAGCCCCCGTACACCCTGGTCGGCTCGATCGTCGACGGCGACCTCGACCCGCTGCCGCCGGACACCCCGCTCTCGCTGATCACCAGTTACCTGGCCACCTACAACATGGTGGCCGCCCCGGTGGTGGACGAGGCCGACCACCTGCTGGGCGCCGTCACCGTCGACGACGTCCTCGACCACCTGCTGCCGGAGGACTGGCGCGAGGCGTCACTGCACGACGGCGAGCCGCACGGCACCCCGCACGACGAGGTCTTTGAGAGCGAGGCGACCCATGGACGGTGAGCGCAAGGGGCGACGCGACGGGCGCGACGAGGCTCCGCGTCAACGCCAGCGGCTCCAGGGGGAGTTGCGCCAGCTGCGGCAGCTGCGCGAGCTGCGGGTCCGGGAGGGCAACCGGACGGTGCGGGTCGAGACGGCGCACGGCGCGGTGGTCCGCTCCCGGCTCGACCAGCCGCGCACCTCCCGGCCCGGCCTCTTCTCGCTGCCCACCTACGACCCGGAGGCGTTCGGCCGGCTCTCCGAGCGGATCGCCCGCTTCCTGGGCACCGGGCGGTTCATCGTCTGGATGACGGTGGTGGTGGTCGTCTGGATCGGCTGGAACACCCTGCTGCCGCCCAAGGTCCGCTTCGACGAGTACCCGTTCATCTTCCTCACCCTGGTCCTGTCGCTGCAGGCTTCCTACGCCGCGCCGCTGATCCTGCTCGCGCAGAACCGCCAGGACGACCGGGACCGCGTCAACATGGAGCAGGACCGGGCCCGCAGCGATCGCAACATCGCCGACACCGAGTACCTGACCCGCGAGGTCGCGGCGCTGCGCAACGGGCTGGGCGAGGTCGCCACCAGGGCCTTCATCTCCGGCGAGCTGTCCGTCATCCGCTCCGAACTGCACAGCCTGCTCAAGGAACTCGACGAACGCCGGGACTCCGCCGAACTGCTGTGACCCGCGGCACGCTACCGGCCAGTCAACCGGCCTCTCGGCGCGCCGTACCATCAAGACATGGCCAATGAGACAGAGGTCGCGACCGGTGTGACGGAGGATTCCGTCCGCCAGGCGCTGTCGACCGTGCAGGACCCGGAGATCAACCGTCCGATCACCGATCTCGGCATGGTGAAATCGGTGCGGATCGGCGACGACGGTGCGGTGCACGTCGCGGTCTACCTGACCGTCTCCGGGTGCCCGATGCGCGAGACCATCACCAGCCGGGTGCAGGACGCGGTCGGCGCGGTCGCGGGCGTCACCGCGGTCGAGGTCGAGCTCGACGTGATGAGCGACGAGCAGCGCAAGGAGCTCTCCACGCTGCTGCGCGGCGGCGCGCCCGAGCGGGAGATCCCGTTCGCCAAGCCCGGCACGCTGACCCGCGTCTACGCGGTCGCCTCCGGCAAGGGCGGCGTCGGCAAGTCCTCGGTCACCGTCAACCTGGCCGCCGCGATGGCCGCCGACGGCCTGAAGGTCGCGGTCGTGGACGCCGACATCTACGGCCACAGCGTGCCGCGGATGCTGGGCGTCGAGGGCCGGCCCACCCAGGTCCAGGACATGATCATGCCGCCGTCCTCGCACGGCGTGAAGGTGATCTCGATCGGCATGTTCACCCCGGGCAACGCGCCCGTGGTGTGGCGCGGCCCGATGCTGCACCGCGCGTTGCAGCAGTTCCTCGCCGACGTCTACTGGGGCGACCTGGACGTGCTGCTGCTCGACCTGCCGCCGGGCACCGGCGACATCGCGATCTCGGTGGCCCAGCTGGTCCCGAACGCCGAGATCCTGATCGTCACCACCCCGCAGATGGCCGCCGCCGAGGTGGCCGAGCGGGCCGGCACGATCGCCCTCCAGACCCACCAGAAGATCGTCGGCGTGATCGAGAACATGTCCGGCATGCCGTGCCCGCACTGCGACGAGATGGTCGACGTGTTCGGCTCCGGCGGCGGCCAGACCGTGGCCGACGCGCTGACCCGGGCGACCGGCGCCACCGTGCCGGTGCTCGGCAACATCCCGATCGACGTCCGACTGCGCGAGGGCGGCGACGACGGCACCCCGGTGGTGCTGGCCGCGCCGGACTCCCCCGCCGGAGCCGCGCTGCGCGCGGTGGCGGGCAAGCTGGGCGGCCGTCAGCGCGGGCTCTCCGGGCTCTCGCTGGGGCTCACCCCGCGCAACAAGTTCTGACCTGGCAGACCGAAGGAGGAGGTGCCCGCGGGCGCCTCCTCCTTCGGCGTGTCAGCGCCCGGTGTAGGCCGTCAGGTCCGGGATCGTGCTGAAGCCGATGCCGTACGCGCTGACACCGCGGCCGTACGCGCCGATCAGCACCCCGGGCGCCTCGCCGGCCAGCACCCAGCCGTACGCGGACTCGCGGTAGCGGAACGGCTGCGGCAGGCCGTTGACCGGCAGGGTGAGCGGCGACCAGCCGGGACCGGCCAGGTCGTCCGCGAGGTCCCAGGCCAGCGCGCTCTGCTGGTCCAGCCAGTCCTGGCGCAGCGCGCGGTCCAGCTGCCCCGGCCAGGCGGCCGCGAGCAGCCCGGAGCCGGCCAGCCAGGCCGCCGAGGAGGCCGAGGTGGCCTCCAGCATGCCGGTGCCGTCCGCACTGCGACGGCCGGGGCGGCGGGCCACCGTGACCACGACGGCGAACCGGCCGCCGTTCCTGGCCTGGTGCTGCATCGGCAGCTCCTCGCCGTGCCCCACCGAGCCGTAGTCGATGGCGCGCGGCTGGGCGGTGGGCCGGGTGCTGCCGGCCGCGCCGGCCTGGAGCAGCCAGCGCCGGCCCGTCCAGCCGTCGTCCAGGCCGTACCAGGGGAAGTCGGCCGCCAGGTAGGGCGCCAGCGGGTCGGCGGGCGGCGCCGCCCGCCGGGCCGGCACCTCCACCTGGGCCCCCGCCTGTGCGGTTCCGGCTCCCACCGCACCACTGCTCGTCGCGTCCATCCCGGGCCTCCTCAGCACACCTGTCGCCCCTGCCCGAGCCCCGCTGGGGCCGGTTCCCAGCACAATAGCCGCGCAGACGACGGCACCCCGTCCGGCGGCGTGCCGGACGGGGTGTCGGGGTGTCGTGGACGCCCGCTCAGGTGGCGTCGAGGTCGTACGGCGGGCGCTCACCGCTGGCGAGCGGCTCGCCGGTGGAGGCGGCCTTGGCCATGTTCACGGTGGCGACGGCCGGCGTCTTGGTGGTGGAGACCGTGCCGGTCGGGGCCTTGTCGTCCAGGGCCGACTTGAGGTCCATCGTGGTGTCGCGGAGCTCCTTGAAGCCCAGCGGGTCGTCCTCGCCGCCGAGCAGGCTCTTGCGCACGAAGGTCTTCGGGTTGAGGTCCTCGAACTCGAAGTCCTTGAAGTTCGGCCCCAGCTCGCTGCGGATGTCCTCCTTGGCACTGTCCGCGAACGAGCGCACCTTGCGGATGAAGCCCATGGTGTCCTGGATCAGCTTGGGGAGCTTGTCCGGCCCGAAGATCACGATCGCCATCACGACCAGGGTGACCATTTCGAGTGGGCCTATGTCGAAGAACACGTAAGCTCCCATGATCCTGAAGGACAGACCCGGCTCGGCCCGCGACACCGGTTCCGTACAGCGTAATGGCCACCGGCGGGTCTGTGGCCCACCAGGCCATGAAGCCGTGGTAAAGACCAGCCGGTGGCCGGGAGCAACGCCGCCCTACGGGTGATTTCGCCCCGCGAACGGGTGATGCGGGCCCTGACGCCCTACGTGCTACGGCATGAGCCGGTGACCGTTCACCACCGTGACGCCCGCGCCGCTCGACGGCGCGGGCGTCATCAGATTGAACCGCTGCACGGCCCCGGAGTGGGCCGGGTAGTCCACCGGGAGCTGCGCGGTCAGCGGGACCGCTTGATCGCCGCCCGGCACCCGGGGCACCACGGCGCTGCCGTGCGGGTCGTCGATCGGGGTGTCGCCGGCGACGGAGGCCAGGCCCAGGCTGCCGAAGCCGCCCAGGGTCACCGCGGCCACCGAGAAGGCGCCGGCCGCGGCGAAGACCAGCCGCCTACCGCGCGTCGCGGGGGGCCGTGAGATCGGCTGCACGGCCGGCGGCCTGCTGGGCGCCGAGACCGAGCGGACGGGCCCGCGACGGCCCGTCCAGAGCCGGGTGTCCGGTCCGCGACCGGCCCGCGGGTCGATGCCGGGAACCGGCGTGTCCGCCCCCAGGGCACCGCCGCCGAACGTGGAGCCGGCACCGCGGCCGAACAGGCCGCCGGTCAGCCGGCTGCCGCCGAGGGTGACCGCTGGCACCGTCGGACCACCGCCGGACCTGCTGCCGGGACCGCCCGGGCCGTCCACCTCGCTGTCCGGCAGGGCGGCGACCGCCATCAGCCGGGACATCAGCAGCGCGGACGGGCCGACCACCTCGGTCGCGGTGAGCAGCTGCTTGACGGCTCGGCCCTCGTCCGCCTCGGCCAGGCACTGGGCGCAGGTCGCCAGGTGTGCCTGGACCCGCTCGCGAGCGTCGTGCCCGAGTTCGCCGTCCAGATAGGCCGTGAGCCGCTCCCCGAGATGGTGCTCCTCGGCGGGTGCCGACGGGTCGGGCTGGCGCACGCTGATCGGGCGCAGCACGGGGACCTCCTGACAGGTGTTCGCGTCCCCTGCGGGAAGTGCCTCCCCGAGGGGCTTGGACACCGAACGATGACCGGACGCCGAGCGCCCGGAAGCTGACCGGCCTGAGCCGCTCACGATCGCCTCCGTCCGCTCCCGCCCGGCGCACCGGTGCCGGGCTCGCCGACGGCCACGACCGCGGGCACCGGCTCCAACTGCTCCGAGCCGCCTCGGCGGATCCGCCCGGGGGCGGTGCCGGGGGCGCGGTGCTTGAGCGCGGCGCGCAGGTGCGAGCGGCCGCGGTGGATCCTGCTGCGGACGGTGCCGAGCTTGACGCCCAGGGTGGCGGCGATCTCCTCGTAGGAGAGGCCCTCGATGTCGCAGAGCACGACGGCGGCCCGGAACTCGGGGGCCAGCGTGTCCAGCGCCTGCTGGACGTCGGCGTCGAAGTGGGTGTCGCTGAAGGCCTGGGCCGGGTTCGGCTCGCGGCTGGGCAGCCGCTCGGCCGCGTCGTCGGCCAGCGAGTCGAAGCGGATCCGCTGCCGTCGCCGGACCATGTCCAGGAAGAGGTTGGTGGTGATCCGGTGCAGCCAGCCCTCGAACGTACCGGGGGTGTAGGTGGACAGCGAGCGGAAGACCCGGACGAAGACCTCCTGGGTGAGGTCCTCGGCGTCGTGCTGATTGCCCGTCAGGCGGTAGGCCAGGCGGTAGACCCGGGCGCTGTGCGCCTCGACGATCTCCTCCCAGCTGGGGGGCGTCCAGCCTTGCGCGTCGGGCCCCTCGGCGAAGGTCGCCAGCGCGGCGGGGGCCGAGGGCTCGGCGGCGGTGCCGTCGGACGACTGGTCCAGGGGGGTGTGCGCAGACTGGTTCATCACGGGCTTCGGCGTACGGGCCGACGAGGTGCCGCGGAGATGCCGCCGCACAGGGACGTCGCCCTCGGCCACACCTCCTCGGTTGGCTCTTCTGCCCAGCAGGGCCACCACCATATCCACCTCACCCGTCAGTTCTGGATAAAAGTGTGCTCATTCGTCGGGCCGAACCGCGCGCGACCTCCAGCGACATCCCGCGACCACTCTCACCGGAAGAACGGCCCGCCACCGGACGCGGTTCCCACCCGGCCAGTAATCTGTGGCTGGAAATATCGACATCCCTCGGCACCGCACCGGGACCACCGGTCCCGCCGGGTACAACCGCCCAGCTCAGCCCCCTACTCCTGAGGGACCACATCATCGACTTCGGGCCCACGGCCGCGACCCTCGCCGACACCTACGTCGACGAGGACGCCGTGCTGACCTACGCCCGGGCGCAGTCCGCCCGGACCGGCGTGCGGGCCGTCGGGCCGAGCGGCGGGGCCGCGCTGCGGCTGCTGGCCGCCGCCCTGGGGGCCAAGGCGGTGGCCGAGATCGGCACCGGCACCGGGGTCTCCGGGATCTACCTGCTGCGCGGGATGCGGCCGGACGGCATCCTGACCACCGTCGATTCCGAGCCGGTCCGGCAGGGCTTCGCGCGCGAGGCCTACCTCGCGGCGGGCTTCGCGGCCAACCGCGCGCGCTTCATCCCCGGGCGCGCCCTGGACGTGCTGCCGCGGCTGGCGGACGGCCAGTACGACCTGGTTTTCTGCGATGCGGACGCCGCCGAGTCCCAGGCGTATCTTGCAGAATCGTTGCGGCTGCTGCGGCCGGGCGGGATGGTCTGCTTCGAGGGGGTCTTCCAGGAGGGCCGGCTGACCGATCCGGCCCTGGACGACCCGCGCACCCGCGCGGTGCGCGAGCTGGTGCAGGCGGTGCGCGAGAGCGATCTGCTGCTGCCCGCGCTGCTGCCGGTCAGTGACGGGCTGCTCTGCGCCGTACGCCGCTAGGAGACGTCGGGAAAGTCGGGAAAAGGGAGCGGGGCCCGTTCCGGTCGACGTCTCGTCGATCCGAAGCCGGGCCCCGCACGCATCTCAGGAGATGCCAAGCCTCGCGGGAGTCAGCCGCAGGCCTGCTTCAGAGCCTCACCAAGGGCGCTTGCCTCGTCCGGAGTGAGCTCCACCACCAGGCGCCCGCCGCCTTCGAGCGGGACGCGCATGATGATGCCCCGCCCCTCTTTGGTGACCTCGAGCGGGCCGTCACCCGTCCGCGGCTTCATGGCCGCCATGCTCGTTCCCCTTCCTGCAACCGCGCAGCTACGTACCAGCAGTCCGTCCACCGCAGGTATCGAACGCATTGATCGGAAGCCATTATCCCGCATTCAGCGCCCCGATGACCAACGTCACTCTCTCCGCACCAGTGACCACACCCTCCCAGACCGGCTGATTACCGCTCAGAAACACCATGGCCGCGGCGGACGAAGCGGCATCAGATGCCGCGCCCGGCCTGCCCCTGCCGGGATGCGCGGCCCCGCGCGGCCCCGCCGGGGCACGGTGGCGCGACGCGCCGAAAGGTGCGCTACCTCACACTCCCGCAGCCTCCCGCGCTCCGGCATGCTGACTCGGGTCCGCCCATCGACCGAAACGGGAGCCCTCCACGATGTCCGACTCCGTGCTGTACGAGCTCGACGGCGGCCTCGCCGTCATCACCATCAACCGCCCGGACGCGATGAACGCGCTGGACGTGCCCACCAAGGTGGCGCTGCGGGACACCGTCATCCAGGCCGCCGGCGACCCGGCGGTCCGGGCGGTGCTGCTCACCGGCGCGGGCGACCGGGCGTTCTGCGTCGGTCAGGACCTCAAGGAGCACCTGGGCCTGCTGAAGCGCGCCGAGGAGACCGGTGAGGCGCCGCTGAAGACCGTCTCGGAGCACTACAACCCGCTGGTGCGCGCGCTGACCGGGATGCGCAAGCCGACGGTGGCCGCGGTCGGCGGGGTGGCGGCCGGGGCCGGCGCCTCGCTCGCCTTCGCCTGCGACTTCCGGATCGTCGCCGACACGGCCGGCTTCAACACCTCGTTCGCGGGCGTGGCACTCACTGCGGACTCGGGCGCGTCGTGGACGCTGCCCCGGCTGGTCGGACACGCCCGGGCCACCGAGCTGCTGATGTTCCCGCGGACCGTCAAGGCCCCCGAGGCGCTCGCCCTCGGGCTCGCCACCCGTGTCGTCCCGTCGGCCGAACTGGCCGCCACCGCACGCGCGTTCGCCCAGCAGCTGGCCGAGGGCCCGACCGTCGCGTACGGCGCGATCAAGGCCGCGCTGGACTTCGGCGCCTCGCACTCGCTGAGCGAGACGCTGGACAAGGAGGACGAGCTGCAGAACCTGGCGGGCGCCAGTGAGGACCACCGGATCGCGGTGCGCGCCTTTGTCGCCAAGGAGCAGCCGAAGTACGTCGGCCGCTGAGCCCCCGGGCTGCCGCGCCTGGGGGCCACCGGCTCAACGGGCGTGGCAGCCCGCCAGATGGTCGTTGACCAGCCCGCAGGCCTGCATCAGGGCGTAGGCGGTGGTCGGGCCGACGAAGCGGAAGCCGTTGCGCTTCAACTCCTTGGCCAGCGCCGTCGACTCCGCGGTGACCGCCGGGACGTCGGCCAGGGTCTTCGGCGCCGGGCGCGTCGGGTCGCCGGCGAACTGCCAGACCAGCGCGTCCAGGCCGCCGTCCAGCGCCTGCGCGGCGTGGGCGTTGGCGATCGCCGCCTCGATCTTCAGCCGGTTGCGGATGATGCCGGCGTCCTGCAGCAGCCGCTCGGTGTCCGCCGGGCCGAAGGCCGCCACCTCGTCGATCCGGAAGCCCGCGAAGGCGGCCCGGAAGCCCTCCCGGCGGCGCAGGATGGTGATCCAGGAGAGCCCGGACTGGAACGCCTCCAGGCAGATCCGCTCGAACAGCGGGTCCTCACCGTGCACCGGGCGGCCCCACTCGGTGTCGTGGTACTCCCGGTAGTCGTCGGAGGCGTTGCCCCAGGGGCAGCGCAGCAGGCCGTCGGGGCCGGGCTGAAGGGCGGTCACTTCTCCACGGCCTGCGGGTCGGCGTGGGCGGCCGTCCCCTGGGCGGTCGCGGCGGTCGCACCGGCCGGGGCCGCCACCGCGTCGACCACGCCGGCGAAGTCCTCCAGGCCCGGCAGCGGCTCGGAGCCCGGCAGCGCCGTCTCCCCCGCCTGGGCGCCGCCCTGCACGGCCACCGCCGCCTCCAGCTCGGAGATCCGCTGGTCCCGGTAGGCCAGCTCCGCGCCGAGCCGGTCGAGGACGTCGTCGACCTCCTCCATCCGGTAGCCGCGGACGGCCATCGGCAGCCGGATCTCGTCCACGTCGTGCCGGTTCAGCGGCCGCTCCTGCGGCAGCCGGGCGGCGATCCGGTCCTGCACGGCCTCCGGCAACGAGCCACCGCCGCCCAGCGCCACCAGCGCGGCACCGCCGACCACCACGGCCATCGCCACCACGATCACCCAGAACACGAGCTGTCCTCCCGACACTGAGAATGCGGCCGCGTGAGGGATCATGGTGTCCCTGGGAAGGCCGGGGCCCCATCATCGCACCAGGGCTCCCGCGGATCGATACCTGAAGGAGCGACGGGTGGCACTTCGGCTGGGACCACGTGAGTTCGGCGAGGACGAGCTGGTCATCATGGCCATCGTCAACCGCACCCCCGACTCGTTCTTCGACCGTGGTGCGACCTTCGCCGACGAGGCCGCCTTCGCCGCCGCGGACCGCGCGATGGCCGAGGGCGCCGCGATCCTGGACATCGGCGGGGTCAAGGCCGGGCCGGGCGAGGAGGTGACGGTCGAGGAGGAGCTGCGCCGCACCGTCCCGTTCGTCGCCGAGCTCCGCGGGCGCCACCCGGAGGCCGTGATCAGCGTGGACACCTGGCGGCACGAGGTCGGCGAGGCGGTCTGCGAGGCCGGCGCCGACCTGCTCAACGACGCCTGGGGAGGGGCCGACCCGAAGCTCGCCGAGGTCGCCGCCCGCTACGACGTCGGCCTGGTCTGCACCCACGCGGGCCGCGCCGAGCCGCGCACCCGCCCGCACCGGGTCGGCTACGCCGACGTGATGGCCGACATCCTGGAGGTCACCGTCGGGCTGGCCGAACGGGCCGCCGCGCTCGGGGTGCGGCGGGATGCGCTGATCATCGACCCGGGCCATGACTTCGACAAGAACACCCGGCACTCGCTGGAGGCCACCCGGCGGCTGCCGGAGATGACCGCGACCGGCTTCCCGGTGCTGGTCTCGCTCTCCAACAAGGACTTCGTCGGCGAGACGCTCGACCGGCCGGTGGACGAGCGGCTGCTGGGCACGCTCGCCACCACCGCCGTCTCGGCCTGGCTGGGCGCCCGGATCTACCGTGCGCACCAGGTGGCCGAGACCCGGCAGGTGCTCGACATGGTGGCGTCGATCCGCGGCACCCGCCCCCCGGCGGTGGCCCGCCGGGGACTCGCGTAGTCCGCTAGATCCCGCCGTTCGGGCGGCGGCACTCGGCCAGGATCTTCAGCACCTCTTCCAGGTCGTCGGTGACGTGGAACAGGTCGAGGTCGGCCTCCGAGGCCTTGCCCTGGGCGACCAGGGTGCTCCGCAGCCAGTCGACCAGGCCGCCCCAGTAGGCGGTGCCGAAGAGGATCACCGGGAACCGGGTGACCTTCTTGGTCTGCACCAGGGTCAGCGCCTCGAACAGCTCGTCCAGCGTGCCGAGGCCACCGGGCAGCACCACGAAGCCCTGCGCGTACTTCACGAACATCGTCTTGCGGACGAAGAAGTAGCGGAAGTTCAGGCCGAGGTCGACGAACTCGTTGAGCCCCTGCTCGAACGGGAGCTCGATGCCGAGGCCGACGCTCAGCCCGCCGGCCTCCGAGGCACCGCGGTTCGCGGCCTCCATCGCGCCGGGGCCGCCGCCGGTGATCACCGCGAAGCCGGCCTCCGCCAGGGCACGGCCGATGGCCACCCCCGCGGCGTACTCGGGCGAGTCGACGGCCGTCCGCGCGGAGCCGAACACGCTGACAGCGGGCGGGAGTTCGGCGAGCGCGCCGAAGCCCTCGACGAACTCCGAGGTGATCCGCCAGACCCGCCAGGGGTCGGTGTGCAGCCAGTCGGTCGGACCCGTGGTGTCCAGCAGCCGCTGGTCGGTGGTGCTGGTGACGACCTGGTCCCGACGCAGCAGCACCGGGCCCTTCTGCTTCTCCGGAACGCTCTTCTTCGCCGGCTCCGAACCGAACTCGGGGCTCTCCACCAACTCCGGCCCGTGGCCGAAGTGCCGTCCGTCTGCGCCGTCGTGCGCTGATTTCCCTGTCATGGCGAAACACTACGCCCGCCGCACCCGTATCGGGGGGAACGGCGGGCGGGCGGTCCGGTGACCGGCAGGCGAACGCGAGTCAGTCGGTGGCGCTGAGCCAGTCGCGCAGCCGCTGCTCGCACTCGGCGATCGCCGCCAGCGAGCAGTGCTCTTCGCGCTTGTGGGCGAGATTCGGGTCGCCGGGGCCGTAGTTGACGGCGGGGACACCGAGCGCACTGAAGCGCGCGACGTCGGTCCAGCCGTACTTGGCGCGGGCGGTGCCGCCGGTGGCGGCGAGGAAGGCCTGGGCGGCGGGCTGGGCCAGGCCCGGCAGGGCGCCGGGGGCGGCGTCGGTCACCTCGACCGGGAAGCCCTGGAACACCTCGCGCACGTGCGCCTCGGCCTCGGCCTCGCTGCGGTCGGGCGCGTAGCGGAAGTTGACGGTCACCACGCACTCGTCCGGAATCACGTTCCCGGCCACCCCGCCGCGGATGTCGACCGCGTTGAGGCCCTCGCGGTACTCCAGTCCGTCGATCTCCACCCGGCGCGGCTGGTAGGCCGCGAGCCGGCCGAGCACCTCCGCGGCGTGGTGCACGGCGTTGTCGCCGAGCCAGCTGCGGGCCGCGTGGGACCGGACGCCGGTCAGCGTGATCTTCACCCGCAGGGTGCCCTGGCAGCCGCCCTCCACCACCGCGCCGCTGGGCTCCATCAGCACGGCGAAGTCGGCCGCCAGCCAGTCGGGGTGCTGCCGGGCGAGGTGGCCGAGGCCGTTGCGGGTCGCCTCGATCTCTTCGCAGTCGTAGAAGACGAAGGTGAGGTCGCGGTTGGGCTCGGCCAGCGTCGCGGCCAGCCGCAGCTGGACGGCGACGCCGGACTTCATGTCGGAGGTGCCGCAGCCGTAGAGCAGGTCGCCCTCGACGTACGAGGGCAGGTTGTCCGCGATCGGCACGGTGTCCAGGTGGCCGGCGAGCAGCACCCGCTCGGTGCGGCCGAGCTGGGTGCGGGCCACCACGTTGTTGCCGTAGCGGTCGACGGTGAGGTGCGGGTAGCCGCGCAGGGCGGCCTCCACGGCGTCGGCGAGGGCCTGCTCGTCCCCGCTGACCGAGGGGAAGTCGACGAGCTGCGCGGTGAGCGCACCGCCGTCCAGGGTGAGGTCCAGGGCGGCCGGTGCTCTGTTCGGGCTCGTCATGGTCGTCAAGCCTAGCGTCAGCGGCCGTAGCGGCTGGTCGCCGGGCGGCGCGGCCGCGCTGCGCAACCGCATCACACCGCACAGTCGTCCGAGTTTGTGGTGACTGAGTACGGTGTGCGGTAACAACGCGAGGTGAGAGGGGCCGTGGTGGCCATCGACGAGGAAGCGACCGGTCGACGGCGACGGCGACGGCCGATCCGCTGGGTGCTGACGGTACTGCTGCTGGCCACGGCCGTGGTGGCGGGTCTGCTGATCTGGAACCGGCAGCAGGCGGCCGTGGCGCCCGAGGGCTGCGCCGTCACGCCGGCCGGCGGCAAGCCGGTGACGATGGACATCGAGCAGGGCTCGAACGCGGCGACCATAGCGGCGGTCACCATCTCCCGCGGGCTGCCCGAGCGGGCGCTGACCATCGCGCTGGCCACCTCGCTGCAGGAGTCCAAGCTGCGCAACCTGGAGGGCGGCGACCGGGACTCGCTCGGGCTCTTCCAGCAGCGGCCCTCGCAGGGCTGGGGCACCGCCCAGCAGATCCAGGACCCGGTGTACTCCACCAACAAGTTCCTGGACGCGCTGGTGAAGGTGCCGGGGTACGCGCGGCTGCCGCTCACCGACGCCGCCCAGGCGGTGCAGAAGAGCGGCTACCCGGACGCCTACGCCAAGCACGAGGCCAACGCCGACATGCTCGCCTCGGCGCTGACCGGGCGCGCGCCGGCCTCCTTCACCTGCACGGTGCACCAGTTCTCCACGGCGGACAGCGCGCCCGCCGCCGACAGCGTCAGCGCGTCGCCCAGCCCGTCGGCGCCGGGCGCCGGTGCGGCCCAGCTGGTCACCGACCGGGTGCGCCGCGAGTTCGGCCGTGCGGTGAGCGCCGCGCCGGTCACCTCGACGGGCGCGGCGACGCCCTCGGCGGACCCCGGGGCCTCCGCCGCCGACACCCTGGCGCTCACCCCGGCCCCGAACGCGAGCACCGACGCCGGGGCCGACGCGCAGTTGCAGAGCGGCTGGGCGGTTGCGCAGTGGTCGGTGGCGCACGCGCAGGAGCTGGGCATCGGCTCGGTGGCCTTCGACGGCAAGGCGTGGCGGGTGGACCGCTCGGCGGACGGCTGGAAGGCGCTGCCGTCCGCGACGGCGACGGACCGGGTGCTGGTGACCGTCGGCATGCCGACGGTCAAGCACTGAGCGGGCGTCACTGCACATTGACGAACACGCGGACGACACCCCTCCGAGTGGGTGAACCGCGTCAAGCCGACCGGACGCACCGTGCCCCCTCCCGGGGCCCGGTCGTCCGGCTCGGCGCCCGCGGCGATCGGCCTGCCGACCTCTTGCACGGCAAGGGAAGTGACGTTTCGGCAGGGCTTCGACCAAGTGGTGAAATGTCCGCTATGTCAGAAAACAGATCATGCGATCTTTAGAGAGTCTTTGCCCGAAGCGGCCGAAACCTTCTCGCTCCTCAAGCGGTAAACACGACGTCCGCCCGCCGGACTGTCCTGTCCTCACCTCATAGGAGCACCATGTCTCTCCCCCTCACACGTCGGATCGCCCAGGCCGCGCTGCTCGTCGCGGCCGGTGCGACGCCGCTGCTCGTCGCCGGGTCGGCGTCCGCCGCCGAGCTGGTCCCGCAGCACACCGACCTCGCCTCGGGGGTCAGCAAGCTGGACGGTGTCACCTCGGACTCGAACCTGAAGACCGAGACCCACCAGGTGGGCCAGGCACTCGGCAAGACGGGCGCGCTCGCGGTCGGCACCATCGTGCCCGCCGCCGCCGACACCACGGGCACCGCCGCCACCACCGCCCTGCCGCAGAGCGACAAGAGCCTCGGCGACCTGACGCCGCAGAACTCCACCAGCAACGCCACCGGCGTCGCCAACCTGCTCGCCAGCCCGGCGACGGCCTTCGCCCAGGCCGCCCCGACGCTCGCCGGCCTGCTGGCGCCCGCCGCCGTGCACCGGGGGATGCCGACCGGTGCGATGAGCAACCTGCCCGGACTGCCCACCGTGAGCGGGGTGGACAAGGTGGTCAACGCCGACACCGTGAGCAACCCGCTGGCCGCCACCACGCACCTGACGGACTCCGTCCCGGCCACCAGCCAGCTGAGCGGCACGCTGCCCGCCGCCACCGACCGGATCGGCGGCGCCCTGCCCACCGGCGACACGCTCGGCGGGCTGCCCGTGGTCGGCGGCCTCTCGCACGGCCTGCCCGGCACCGGCTCGCTGCGACTGGAGGAGCTCGCCGGTCACCCGACCGACGCCACCCACCGCCTGAGCAGCCTGCCCGACCTGGGCGACACCAACCCGGTCGCCCCGCTGCTCGGCAGCCTGACCGGTGCGCTCCAGCACCCGCCGACGGTCAGCTGACACGTCGAAGGGGGCGGGTCGGGAGCACGTAGCTCCCGACCCGCCCCCTTCGTCGTACCGGTCGTACCCGCCGTCAGGCCTTCAGGCGGGCCACCGCCGACGCCACCCGCTCGTCGGTGGCGGTGAAGGCGACCCGGACGAACCGGTCGCCCGCGGGCCCGTAGAAGTCGCCCGGCGCCACCAGGATGCCCAGCCGCGCCAGGTCGGCCACGGTGTCCCAGCAGGGCTCGTCCCGGGTCGCCCAGAGGTACAGGCTGGCCTGCGAGTGCTCGATCCGGAACCCGCTGCCCTCCAGCGCCTCGCGCAGCGCCGCCCGGCGCGCCGCGTACCGTGCGCGCTGCACGGCCACGTGCGCGTCGTCGCCGAGCGCGGCGATGGTCGCCGCCTGCACCGGCGCGGGCACGATCATCCCGCCGTGCTTGCGGATCTCCAGCAGCTCCCGCACCACCACCGGGTCGCCGGCCACGAACGAGGCCCGGTAGCCGGCCAGGTTGGACCGCTTGGAGAGCGAGTGCACGGCCAGCAGGCCCTCGTGCGAGTCGCCGCAGACCTCGGGGTGCAGCACGGAGACCGGCTCGGCCTCCCAGCCCAGCTCCAGGTAGCACTCGTCGCTGACCAGCAGCACCCGGTGCTCCCGGGCCCACCGCACGGCGTGCCGCAGCTGGTCGGCCGTCAGCACCCGCCCGGTCGGGTTGGAGGGCGAGTTCAGCCAGAGCAGCCGCACCCGCGCGGGGTCGAGTTCGTCGACCTCCTCGTACGCCACCGGCTCGGCGCCGCAGAACCGCGCGCCGACCTCGTACGTCGGGTAGGCGAGCCGCGGGAAGGCCACCTGGTCGCCCGGGCCGAGGCCGAGCTGCCCGGGCAGCCAGGCCACCAGCTCCTTGGAACCGATCGTCGGCAGGACCGCCTGCGGACCGATGTCGGCGCCCACGCGGCGCCGCAGCCAGTCGGCGACGGCCTCGCGCAGCGCCAACGGGCCCCAGACGGTGGGATAGCCGGGCGTGTCGCTCGAGCCGGCCAGCGCCTGCTGGATCAGCTCGGGGACCGGGTCCACCGGGGTGCCGACCGAGAAGTCGCAGAGCCCGTCGGGGTGCGCCAGCGCGGTGGCCTTGTACGGCTCCAGCTTGTCCCACGGGAAAGTGGGAAGAAGGTCGGATACGCGGCGCGCCGCTCCCGGGTGGCCCGGGAACGGCGCGCGCACGGCATCTTTGGTGCTCACAGCTCAGCTTCCGCCGATCGTCAGTGGTCGCCCTGGTTCTGCGGCGGGAGTGCCTCGATGAAGGGGTGGTCCCGCTCGATCAGCCCGAGCTTGGAAGCACCACCGGGCGAACCGAGCTCGTCGAAGAACTCGACGTTCGCCTTGTAGTAGTCCTTCCACTCCTCCGGAGTGTCATCCTCGTAGAAGATGGCCTCAACCGGGCAGACCGGCTCACAAGCACCGCAGTCGACGCACTCATCCGGGTGGATGTAGAGGGAGCGTGCCCCCTCGTAGATGCAGTCGACCGGGCACTCTTCGATGCATGCCTTGTCCTTGACGTCGACACAAGGCTGCGCGATGACGTAGGTCACGCTGTCGTTCCTCCTCGGAAGGGCTGGCTGCCCAAAGTATTTCCTGCGTGCGCGGGTGAGCGCGGCGTCGTCGATGCCCGCCCCTAGTATCGCGGGTCAGGGACGACAAATGCACAGGAGGTTCGCTTGAGGAAGTTGGGACCCGCCGCCGAGGCCCGCCCCGAGGTCCGGATAGACCGCTCTGACGTGGGACGACGCGTGTCCGTACGGTCGCTGGACGCAGTCCGCGACACCGCCACGGGACGCCCGGTGTTCCGCGATGTGATCGGCCTGCTCACATCCTGGGACGATCATGGGCTTACCGTGGTCCGCCGCGACAACACGGTCGCCGAGATCGCGGACGCCGCGCTGGTCGCGGGCAAGGTCGTGCCGCTCTTCCCGGCCCGCCGCGCGCCGCTGCCCGAGGCCACTCCCGTCGAGCTCCAGCGGATCGCCGCGCGCGGCTGGCCCGCCGTCGAGCAGGAGCCGCTCGGCGAGTGGACCCTGCGCGCCTCGGCCGGCTTCACCCGGCGGGCCAACTCCGTCCAGGCGCTGGGGGACCCGGCTCTGCCGCTGCCGCAGGCACTGGACCGCGTCCGGCAGTGGTACGCCGACCGCGGGCTGCCGGCCCTGATCGAGGTCACCTCGCCCGGCTCGCCCGAGGGGCTCGTCGCCGAGCTGGAGAGGCTCGGCGCCGGACTCGACCAGACCCTGGTGCGCACCGCGCCGATCGCCCCGCTGACCAAAGTCGGCCGTGCGCCCGAGCGGGTCCGGCTCTCCCGCACCGCGGGCCCGCGCTGGCTGTCCGCCTACCGGCGGGCCGGCGGCGACCCGGCGCTCGACGCCGCCGCGGCCCAGGTCCTGCACGGCGGGCCCTCGGTCTGGTTCGCCACCGTCCCGGCCGCCGACCCGGACGACACCCCGCTCGCGATCGGGCGCGGCGTGATCGACGGCGCCTGGGCCTGCTTCGCTGCGATCGAGGTCCAGCCGGCGGCCCGCCGCCAGGGCCTGGCCGGCTCCGTGATGGCCGTGCTGGCGGCCCGCGCCGCCGAGGAGGGCGCCACCGGCGGCTACCTGCAGGTGGAGGCCGAGAACGCGGCGGCGATCGCGCTCTACGACGGACTCGGCTTCACGACCAGTCACACTTACCACTACGCCCGGCTTCCCCGGTCGTAGCATCCCGCGTAGGTTCCAGCCCATCGCCATGCACGAGAGCCCGCACGAGAGCCCGCACGAGAGCCCGCACGCACGAAAGCCGCCACAGCCACCGTGACCGAGCAGAGCAGAGCCCGTTTCCGTACCGAGGCCAGGTCCGAGCACCCCGATCCGGTGCTGCTCTGCCTGCTCGCGGCCGCCGAGCACACCCTGGCCGACTCCGCCTACACCGAGGACGGTCGGCTGGAGCCCGCCCCGACGCTGGACGCCCTGTCGGCGGCCTGCCAGGCCGCCCTGGACCGGCATGCGACCGCGGTCCGGCTGGCGGTCGCCGAACGCTCCCCCGCGACGCCCGAGGAGACCGCGGCGCTGCTGGCGGCCGTGCTGGGCGGGCGCGAGCGGTTCCACGGACAGCCGTCCGACTACCGCCGGTTGGAGTCCTCGCTGCTGCCGGACGTGCTGCGGCGCCGCCGCGGGCTGCCGATCATGCTGTCGCTGGTCTGGACGGCGGTCGCCGCCCGGGCCGGGCTGACCGTCCACGGGGTGGCGCTGCCGGGCCACTTCATCGTCGCGGTCGGCGGTCCCGAGCGCGACGACCAGTACGTGCTGGCCGACCCGTTCCATGGCGGGCGGCTGCTCTCCCCGCCGGACGCGGCCGCCCTGGTGACCGCCTCCGGCCATCCCTTCTCGACCGAACTCCTGACCCCGGCCCCGCCGTTGGACATCGTGCTGCGGGTCCTGGGGAACATCCGCAGCTGGGCGGCCGAGCGGCCCGAGCACGCCAGGACGCAGCTCTGGGCCACCGAGCTCTCCCTGCTACTCCCCCGCCACCCCGCCCAGTTGCGCCTGGAGCGCGCCGAACTGCTGGTCCGTACCGGCGACTTCCTGGCCGGCGCGGCCGAGATGGACGCCTACGCCGAGATCCTGGACGTCTTCGACCCGGAGTCCGCCGCCCGGGTCCGCCAGGAGGCCAAGGCCGCCCGCCACCGCCTCAACTGATCTGTCGAAGGGCGGTGTTCAGAGCCAGCCCTTCTCCCGGGCGACCCGCACCGCCTCGGTCCGGTTGCGCGCGGCGGTCTTCTGGATGGCCATCGAGAGGTAATTGCGCACCGTCCCCTCCGACAGGTGCAGCCGGCGCGCGATCTCGGCGTTGACCGCGCCGTCCGAGGCCGCCGCCAGCACGTCCCGCTCGCGCCCGGTCAGCGGGTTGGCGCCCTCGGCCAGCGCGGCGGCCGCCAGCACCGGGTCGATCACCCGCTCGCCGCGCAGCACCCGCCGTACCGCCTCGGCGAGTTCGGCGGCCGGCGCGTCCTTGACCAGGAACGCGTCCGCGCCGGACTCCATCGCCCGGCGCAGGTAGCCGGGGCGGCCGAAGGTGGTGGCGATGACGATCTTCGTCTGCGGGCTCTCCCGGTGCAGCAGCGCGGCCGCCTCGATCCCGGTCATCCCCGGCATCTCGATGTCCAGCACGGCGACCTGGACGTCATGGGCCAGCACCGCCGCCAGCACCTCGTCACCGCGCGCGACCTGCGCGACCACGTCGATGTCGCCCTCCAGCCCGAGCAGCGCGGCCAGCGCCTCGCGGACCATGCCCTGATCCTCGGCGAGGAGAACCCGGATGGCGGTCGAACTCTGATCGTCGCTCATACCTCCGACGATAGTGCCCGGTCCTCGGCGCTCTCCGAGGCGGTGGCGGCCAGCGGGACCAGGGCGCGCAGCCGGAAGCCGCGGCCGGACGCGCCCGGGCCGCGCTCCAACCGGCCGCCGACCAGGCCGAGTCGCTCCTCCAGCCCCGAAAGGCCGTTGCCCGGGCCGGACTTGCCGGGCCCGCGGCCGTTGTCGGTGATGTCCAGGACGGCGAACCGCGCGCCGTCGGCGTCCCAGGTCTCGTCCATCGCCACCGTGCAGACGGTGGCGCCCTCGGCGTGCCGGACGATGTTGGTGACCGCCTCGCGCAGCGTCCAGGCCAGCGCGCCGGCCTCCGCCTGCCCGAGCTCCGGCCTGCCCTCGGCCACCGATGGCGCGGCGTCCAGGCTGACCCCGGCGGTCGCCAACGCGCTGCGGGCGGCGGCCAGTTCGACCGGCAGGGTGGGTCGGCGGAAGCCGCTGACGGCCTCCCGCACGTCGATCAGCGACTGCCGGGCCACCTGCTCGATCTCGGCGACCTGGATGCGTGCCGCCGCGGCCTTGTCGGCGTCCATGAAGCGCCCGGCCAGCTCGCTCTTGAGCGTGATCAGCGAGAGCGAGTGGCCGAGCAGGTCGTGCAGGTCGCGCGCCATCCGCAGTCGCTCCTCGGCCGCCGCCAGGTGCGCCACGGTCTCCCGGGCCTCACGCAACTCCCGCATGGTGCCGATCAGTCGCTGCAGGGCGGTCATCGCCAGGCCGCTCAGGAAGGTCGGCAGCAGCAGCCCGGCCAGCGCGTCGCTGCCGGTATGCGTCAGCAGCGCGATCACCGTGGTCAGCACCCCGGTCGCCAGCACCCCGCGCACGGCGTACCGGATCGGCAGGACCGCGCCGATGACCACCGAGGTGTAGGTGAACAGCACGATGAAGGCCGGGCTGAAGGCGAACGAGGTGGCCGTGGCGATGGCGATCAGCGCGCCTACCGACGGGTACGTGCCGCGCCACCCCTGCGCTCCGCGCGCCGAGCGGAACGCCACCAGCAGCACGTAGCCGGTCAGGAAGGCGGCCAGCGCCAGCCAGCCCACCACGGTCTGGCCCGTCGAGTACCCGCCGTGCAGCAGGTCCTGGATCGGGTAGAGCAGGTAGAGCATCCACACGCTCATCCAGCAGAGCTTGATCACCAGTTGGCGGCGGTTCTCCACCGGCGCGCCCGGTTGCATACGCCCGACGACACGCCCCCAGACCCCCTCCCGCGACTCGTCGGGGCGGTGGTCCAGTGGCGTCTCGGGCATGGCGGCCATCATGCCTGCCTGGTGTCCTTGCGGTACAGGAAGGCGGCTGCGGCGACGAAGACCACCAGGAATCCGGCCAGCCCGGCCGCGGCGGCGGTGTCCAGCGCGTTGCCGGGGTGGATGAAGCCAGCCAGCTGGTTGTACAGGTACACCGGGTTGAACCGGGCGAAGTTCCGCATCGAGCCGCTGATGGGGTACCAGGTGCCGCCGAAGGCCGCCATCAGCATGTAGACGATCATCACGATCGGCTGCACCGCGCTCGGCTCGGCCGCGTACCCGAGCGCCACACCGAGCGCCGCGAAGACGAAGCTGCCCAGCCAGAGCACCGCCAGCAGTCCGAGCCACTGCCCCGCGCCCAGCCGGACGCCCTCGACCGCGCCCAGCGCGAAGACCACCGCGATCGCGGGCAGCGTGGTCGCCGCGCAGGCGGCGATCTTGGCCAGCGTGTACGCCCGCCCGGGCAGCGCGGTCAGCCGCAACTGGCGGACCCAGCCGCTCTTGCGCTCCAGCGAGATCCGCTGCGCGCTGCCGGTGAGCACCGCGCCGACAGCGCCGAAGGTGGCCATCGAGACCATGAAGTACGACTTGGCGCTGACCCCGCCCGCGACGCTGCCGCCCTTGTAGATGCTGACGAAGAAGAAGTACATCAGCGCGGGGTAGAGGACCGTGAAGAACAGGTACCGCCGATTGCGCAGACTGCGCAGGATCTCCAGCCGGATCAGGGTGATCATCGCGCGCTCTCCTCGGCGTCGTGTTCTTCGGTGATGGTCAGGAAGGCCTGCTCCAGGCCCAGACTGCCGACCTCCAGGCCGCGCGGGTACAGCCCGGCCCGGTAGAGGCCGGCCACGTCGCCGTCGGCGTCGGTGCTGCGGATCCGTACCGTCCGCACGCCCGCCGCGTGGCCGCCGACCTCCAGCGACACCACGCCGGGCAGCGCGCGCAGCGCCGCCTCCTCGAACGGGCCGTCCGCGGCGTGCAGTTCGAAGCTGATCCGGCGGGCGCCGGCCTTGGCCTTGATCTCGGCCGAGGTGCCGTCGGCGATCAACCGCCCGCGGTGCAGCACGAGCACCCGGTCGGCGATGGAGTCCGCCTCCTCCAGGTAGTGGGTGGCGAAGAGCACGGTCCGGCCGGCGTCCGCCTGCGCGCGCATCGTCGCCCAGAACTGCTGGCGGACCGAGACGTCCATGCCGGTGGTCGGCTCGTCCAGAACAATCAGGTCGTTGGCGCCGGCGACGGCCAGCGCGAAGCGGACCCGCTGCTCCTGGCCGCCGGAGAGCTTGTCGACCCGGCGGTCGGCGATCTCCTCGATCCCGGCGTTGCGCAGCACGTCGGCGGGGCGGTGGCCGCGCGGGTGCACGTCGCAGGCCAGCTGGACCAGCTCACGGACCAGCACATCGGTCATCAGCCCGCCGCTCTGCAGCATCGCGCCGACCCGGCCGGCCTCGATGGCGGCCCGCGGCGCGCCGCCGAAGAGCGTCACGCTGCCCTGGTCGGGCTCGCGCAGTCCGAGCAGCAGGTCCAGGCTGCTGGACTTGCCGGCGCCGTTGGGGCCGAGCAGCGCCACCGTCTCGCCCGGGCGCAGCACCAGGTCCAGGCCGCTCACCGCCCTGACCCGCCCGTAGCTCTTGCTCACCTGCCGGAAGGCCGCAACCTCTTCGCCGCTCATCCCCAGTCCTCTCTCGCGCCTTGTGACGCTCAAGATTCCCGCGAGCCGGGGTACCGGCGGCAGTGTGCGCGATCGTGCTCTCGGCATGACGGATGTCATGCCGAGAGCACGAGGATTCACAGGCCCAGCGAGGTCTTCAGGAAGTCCACCTGGAGCAGCAGCAGGTTCTCCGCGACCTGCTCCTGCGGCGTCATGTGGGTGACGCCGGAGAGCGGCAGCACGGTGTGCGGGCGACCGGCGGCGAGCAGCGCGGAGGACAGCCGCAGGGTGTGCGCGGCCACCACGTTGTCGTCGGCCAGCCCGTGGATGATCATCAGCGGGCGCTCCAGCTTGGGCGCGTCCGCGATCAGCGAGTTGGCCTCGTACACCTCGGGCCGCTCGGCCGGGTGGCCGAGGTAGCGCTCGGTGTAGTGCGTGTCGTAGAGCTGCCAGTCCGTCACCGGCGCGCCGGCGACCGCCGCGTGGAAGACGTCCGGGCGGCGCAGCACGGCCAGCGCGGAGAGGTAGCCGCCGTACGACCAGCCGCGGATGGCGACCTTGCCGAGGTCCAGCGGGAACTCCTCGGCCAGCGCGTGCAGCGCCTCGACCTGGTCGTCCAGGGTGCTGCCGGCGAAGTCGAAGGCCACCGCCTTCTCCCAGGCCGGGCTGCGGCCGGGGGTTCCGCGCCCGTCCGCGACCACGACGGCGAAGCCCTGGTCGGCGAACCACTGCGAGGACAGGTGGGCGTTGTGCGCCTGCACGACCAACTGCCCGTGCGGGCCGCCGTACGGGTCCATCAGGACCGGCAGCAGCCCGTCGCGCTCGCGGTCGTAGCCGGTCGGCAGGATGACGGCGGACGGGATCCGCCGGGCGCCGGCCAGCCGGAACTCCGGACGCGTGGTCAGCACCGGCGTCTGGGCGTACGAGGTGACGACCGCGATCGTCTCCTCGCCGCGCAGCAGCTCGGCCAGCCGGCCCGGCCGGTCCAGCGCGGAGCTGGAGAGCAGCGTCAGATCGCCGCTGCGGACGGCGTCCAGCGCGCCGGCCCGGCGCAGCAGGACCGTCCCCGAGCCGTCCAGGGCGGCCCGGTGCAGGCCGACCAGGCCCGGCGCCGCGTCGGTGTCGCCCTCGCCGGCACTGGCCGTGAAGAGGATCGACTGCGCGTCGATCGAGAGCACCGCGCGCACGTGCAGCGTGTCGTCGGTCAGCTGCTGCTCCCCGACCAGCAGGGCGCGGTGGCCCGGCTCGTCGCTGATCCGCACCAGCCGGCCGTCCGGCGTCCAGGCCGGCGCGCCGCTGAAGAGCTCCAGCCAGGCGGCGTCCTGCTCGGCGACCAGCGTGCTGGTCTCGCCGGTCGCGGTGTCCAGGGTGAGCAGCAGCTGGCTGCGCTGGTCCCGGGCCTGCACGAGCAGCAGCGGCGGGCCGCCGGCCGACCAGTGCACGCGGGCCAGGTAGGGGTGGGCCGCACGGTCCCAGCGGACCTCCACGCGCGAGCCGTCCAGGCCGAGCACCCAGAGCGTGACGTCGGCGTTGGGCGTGCCGGCGGCGGGGTAGGCGATCTCGGCGGGGACGCTCTCGGGGTTGGCCGGGTCGGCGATCCACCAGCGCTGGACGGGCGCGTCGTCGGCGCGGGCGGCGAGCAGCAGGTCGCTGTCGGGGGACCACCAGAAGCCCCGGTCCCGGCTCATCTCCTCCTGGGCGATGAACTCGGCCTGACCCCAGGTCACCCCGTCGCGCTCCGGCTCGGCCAGGGCGCGGTCGCCGCTGCCGTCCGCGCCGATCAGGCGCAGCTGCCCGGAGGTGGTCGGGTACGCGACGTGCCGGCCGTCCGGCGAGGGGCGCGGGTCGAGCAGCGGACCGGCGGCGGGCAGCTCGCGGACCGTGCCGACGGCCGTCAGGTCGGCGGCGAAGAGCCGGCCGGAGAGCGCGAAGGCGGCCAGCGCGCCGGCGGCGTCCAGGCCGTACCCGACGATCCCCGCCGAGCCCTCGCGGCTGCGCTCGCGCCGGGCCCGCTCGGCCGGCGAGAGGTCCTCCTCGCCGCCGCCGAGCAGCGCCGACGGGTCCGCGGCGATCCGCTCCGCACCGGTGGCCGGGTCGAGGGTCCAGAGCAGGTTGGCCCGGTCGCTGCCGGACCTGGAGCGCAGGAAGACGACCCGCGAGCCGTCAGATGCCAGGGCGAAGGATCGGGGCATGCCGACGGTGTAGCGCAGGGTCCGCGCGTACTGCCGGGGGAAGGTGTCCGCAGGGGTGGTGGCGGCGGCTTCAGTGGTCATGGCATCGAACACTACGGCCTCGCCTGACCCGCGATCACTCTTTCGGCGTACGCCCCACAAGTGCCCCGAACGGCCCCCCGCACCCCCTCCGACCGGGGCATGCGCCCCCTGAACGCCTCCGTGACCCGACACATCCGGGCTCACAGAAAGTAATGCAATCACCACTGATCGGGTATTCCTAGATCAGCGGATCCGGACGAGGGCTGTCCGGTTCGCTGCCTGTCCCACGGTCCCGACCGCCGCCCGTCCCGGGCGGCGCACCCGAGAGGGGTGTGAGCCGTCATGGCTTTGTCCATCTCCGCAGCCATGCTGATGCTGGTCATCGTGGTGGTGCTGATCCGCCGATCCGGGCTGAAGATGGCCCACGCGATCATCTGCGCCCTGCTGGGCTTCTACCTGGCCTCCAGCTCCATCGCGCCGTCCATCACGCAGGTGACCAGCAACCTCGCCGGGATGATCAATGGCCTGAAGCTCTGACCGCCACCGCGGTCCAGGGCCTGTGCGGTGGATATCTCCGGGCCCACGACCCCGGGCATCCCGGCTGGACGCACGCCCGAATCGCCCAAGTACGATCCAGTACGAGGACGACTCGGGCGCACGCCCAGCCAGGGGCCCCTCCTGCCCGGCGGGGGCAAGGAGGGAGCCCAACGCCGCGGGCTGATCCGAAAATATCCACCGCACAGGCCCTAGGCTGCTCCCCATGACCACCACTGCCCCCGACCGCCGGCTGCTGCTGGTGCACGCCCACCCCGACGACGAGTCGATCGGGAACGGCGCGACGATGGCCCGCTACGCCGCCGAGGGCGCCCAGGTCACCCTGGTGACCTGCACCCTCGGCGAGGGCGGCGAGGTGATCCCGCCTGAGCTGGCCCGGCTGACGGCGGATCGGGAGGACGCCCTGGGTGACTTCCGGATCGGCGAGCTGACGGCCGCGATGCGGGAAGTCGGCGTGGCCGACTTCCGGTTCCTGGGAGGTCCCGGACGCTACCGCGACTCCGGGATGATGGGCGTGCCCGACAACGACCGGCCCGACTGCTTCTGGCAGGCCGACCCGCAGGAGGCCGCCGGGCACCTGGTCGCGGTGATCCGGGAGACCCGGCCGCAGGTCCTGGTCACCTACGACGAGAACGGCGGCTACGGGCACCCGGACCACATCCAGGCGCACCGGGTGGCGATGCTGGCCCGCGAGCTGGCCGCCGACCCGGCCTTCCGTCCCGAGCTGGGTCCGGCCTGGCGGATCGTCAAGGTCTACTGGAACCGTGTGCCGCGCTCGGCCCTGCTGGCCGGCCTGCGCGAGGCCGCCGCGCACTACCCGGCGGTCGCCGCCCCCTCGGACGTCCCCGGCGTGGTCGACGACGAGCTGATCACCACCGTGCTGGACGGCACGAAGTACGCCGACCGCAAGGCCGCCGCGATGGCCGCGCACGCCACCCAGATCACCGTCTCGGGCCAGTTCTTCGCCCTCAGCAACCACCTCGGCCAGCCGCTCTCAGCCACCGAGTGCTACCAGCTGGTCGACGGCGAGCCGGGCCCCGAGCGCCCGGAGACCGACCTGTTCGCCGGAATCGAGGCCCGATGAGCACTCCCCTGCACTACCTGTTCGGCACCCGCGCGCAGCGGCTGGCCGAGCCGCTCCCGTCCCGGCGGGCACGGATCACCGGCTACGCGGTGCTCTTCCTGCTGGGCATTCTGGTCGCACTCTGCGGGTGTTTCGTGCAGACCCTGTGGAGCCCCTGGGGACTGCTGATCGCGCTGGCCGCCAACCTGGCGCTCTTCTACGGCGGCCTGCGGCTGACCGGGACCAAGCTGGGCGCGGGGGTCCCGCTGATCGGCTGGTTCCTGATGCTGCTGATCCTGATGGCGCCTCGGCCGGAGGGCGACTTCGTCCTCGCGGCCGGCTTTGACTCGTACGCATACCTGCTGATCGGCGCGCTGACCGGGGTGATCTGCGCCACCCTGCCCACCCGCTCGGCCTTCGCCTTCGGCATCCCCCGCCAGCGGGACTGAGGGCGGCTGGGCCTGCCCGCGCACGACGGGCAGTCAGGGCCACCCGCCCGTAGTGTCGTCGGTGAGGAACCGGACGTATCGGCTACTAACGGAGGCGGTTCCCCACTCAGTCGTTCCCAGTATGGTGGTGCCGCAGCATCGTCGGACGGGCCGACCGGCCGACCGGACGCCCCAGCAACCCGCGGCCTGTGGCCCGACGGCCACGACCGCGAACCCGGAGCAGAGCAGCATTGAGCAGCCGCGAATCTGACAACGCCTACCCGCCGCCCCGCCGCGGGGGCACCCCGAGCCGGCGGCCGGGGGAGGGTCCCGACGCCTACCCGTCCGGCACGCCGCCCTACGGCACGCCGGGGGTCGCGAACGGCTACGGCACGGGTGCGCCCCTGCCCGGCAACGACCCGTTCCAGCGGACCGGCCCGGCGACCGACGGCGCCGCGGGGGCGGCGGAGCCGGACGTCCCGAAGACCGAGACCACCCTGACCACCCGGATCTCGATCAACATCCCTGGCTCGCGCCCGATCCCGCCGGTCGTGATGCGCAGCACCGTCAAGCCGGAGGAGGCCGAGGCCGCTCCCGCCGAGCAGCCCGGGCCGACCGGGCCAAGGCACCGCTCGGGTGCGCCGGCCTCGCCGGTGCTCGGGGTGATGGAGTCGGGCGCGCGCGGTGCTGCGCCGCTGAACCTGCCGCCCGAGTGGCAGACGCCGCCGAGCGCGCCCGAAACCAGCGAGTCCGAGTCGACGGGCGAGTGGTTCCGGCCGCGCCAGAAGAACCGGCCCGAGCCTGCGGCGGCTCCGGCCGCACCCGCCCCGGCCCCCGCACCCTCGCAGGCTTCGGCCGGCGCCCCGGCCAGGTCCGGTCCGGCCGCGGGCTCGCCGTACGAGGCGAAGCCCTACGAGTCGCAGCCGTTCGAGTCCCAGCCGTTCGAGTCGAGCGAGCGCCGGCAGCCGGCTCCGCAGTTCTCGGCGGAGTCCACCCAGCAGATCCCGGCGCCGCGGCCGACCGGCGCACCGGCCTCGCCGTTCGCGCCGACCTCGGCGTTCGGCGGCGGCAACGAGCCCGCGCCGGCCCCCGACCAGGGCTACCCGTCCGGTGGCGGTCAGCAGTTCGGCGCGCCGCAGGGCGGCTACCCCGCCGACCCGTACGCGGCCGGCGGAGCCGAGCCGTACCCGAGCGGTGCGGCGCGCGACCCGTTCACCCCCCGGGACCCCTTCGCTCGCTCCGCGGAGGCGCCCGCGCCCGCGCCGGACCCGTTCGGCACCGGCCCGGCGGCCCCGCGCCGGCCTCAGGGGCAGGGCACGCCGGGCCGGTTCGCCCGCTCGCAGCCCCCGGCCGAGCCGTTCCCCCCGACAGCGGCGGCCCCGCCGGCGCCGTCGGGGCAGTCGACGCAGGCGGCCTTCGCCGAGGGCCGGTTCGCCACCGAGCAGAACGGCGACGCGGAGGACACCCAGATCGGCGGATTCCGCCCGATCACCGACGACATCCCGCCGGCCGGCGCCATACCGGGCCTGCCCGTGACAGGTCTGTACGGCGCCCAGGGCGGGCCGCGGCTGGCCGGTACCGCCACCACGCCGGCACCCGCCGGTGCGCGTCCAGCCGGCCCGCCGCCGCCCGGCCCGCTCGCCGGACCTGGCGGCCCCGGCGGCCCCGCCGGCAGCCCGATGCCTCCGCTCCCCGAGGCGCCCGCCGCGCCCGGCCCGGCCGCCCCCAAGCCGGCCGCGGCCGCCAAGCCCAAGCCCCGCCCGCGGGCCCAGAAGCTGCTGGTCTACGCCGTCGGCGGCGCCCTGTTCGTCGGGTCGGCCGCCTACGGGACCGGCCTGATGCTCAACCAGGCCGACGTCCCGCGCGGCATCACAGTGCTGGGCACCGAGATCGGCGGCGACAGCCGCGACCAGGCGATCCACCAGCTCGACGCCACCGTCGGCAAGATCGGTCAGCAGCCGATACAGCTGAAGATCGGCGACCAGGCGCTGACTCTGGATCCGGCCACCGCCGGCCTCAGCTTCGACACCACCGCCACCGTGGACGGGCTGACCCAGCACAGCTACAACCCGCTGGACGTGATCGGTTCGCTGACCGGCGGCAGCAAGGCCGTGCCGCCGCAGGTCCGGGTGGACCAGGCCAAGCTCAAGGTCGCCCTGGACCTGCTGGCCGGCTCGTCCGCGCAGGGCCTCAAGGAGGGCTTCGTCCAGTTCAACGACCCGGGCGACCCGAGCGTGGTCCCCGGCCAGGCCGGCCAGGTGGTGGACGGCAGCGCGGCCGTCAACCAGGTCCAGCAGAGCTACCTGGACCGGGCCGCCGGCAAGAACGACCCGCCGATCGCCCTGGCCGTGACAGCCGCTCAGCCCAAGGCCACCACCCAGGCCCTGCAGGCGGCGGCCGACGGCCTCGGCAAGCAGATCGTCAGCGGGAAGGTCACGGTCCTGGCGGGCGGCAAGCGCTTCGTCTTCACCAGGACGACCGCGAGCAAGACGCTGACGCTGGCCCCGGACGCCTCCGGAACGATCGGCCCCAAGTGGGATCTTGACCAGCTGAGCAGCGCCCTGGGGAACACCTTCGACCGGATCAAGTTCCGTAAGAGCGACGGCACGACGGCCCTCATCACGCCGCAGGATGTCGCGGACGGAATCGCCTCCGTCTTCGACAAGAACACCGATACGGAGCGCACCTTCAAGTTCCGTTCGTGACATGTCAAAAATCCCCGTTCGAGCCCCGGAGAGCAACTCTCTCCGGGGCTCGAACGTCTTTCCCGGCGACATCCCGCCAGTGGCGTGTAACTGACACATCGCACGGGCAGCACCACTCCGGATGGATTCCGGATGCCGCTCGAATGCCTGACGAATAGTCGCCGCTGGCGGTATCCCGCCAAATCCGTCCGATAACCGGACGCAGAAAACCGGCGAGTAATGCCCTCAATGACGGGCAAAACGGACACCCTTATCTACGCGCGTCGACCTCCTACGGCCCCCTGAAGCCCGGAGCGTCGCGTTCACATACCGGTGCTACTAAGTCCTCGTTACGAACTCGTGAACGAGATATGGGAGAAAATGTCCGTTTTGTTGCGTCTCGCCTGATGCCTGTCAAGTAGCTGAAAGCTACAACCTGATGGACATTCCAGAACGAAGCCAAAACCTAGTGCCCAGGCACTCAGAAACTCTTGACGTTCGATAAACGAGTTGCGAGAGTCCGTTCGACCAACTTCTTTCATCGTTGCTGCTGCACAGACCACCGGCGGGAGCTTTCGCACCATGACGACGCCAACTGAGGACACGACAGAGACCGAACCGGTCCTCGTCGCGTCCGCTACGGACCTCACCGGCGACAAGCCGGGCGAGTTCCTTGGGCGCACCCCGGGCCAGATTGCCTGGAGCCGCTTCAAGCGCAACCGCATCGGTGTGCTCTGCGCCGGTATCGTGATCTTCTACATCCTGGTCGCGATCTTCGCGCCGGTGATTGCCTCGCTGTACGGGAAGTCGCCGTACATCCCCTACGGCAGCCGCTCCATGAGCCTGCTGGACGACTCCGGCGTCCCGATCGGCGCCGGCGGCGGGATCAGCAGCGAGTTCTGGTTCGGGCTCACGCCGATCACCGGGTACGACATCTTCACCAAGCTGATCTACGGCATCCGGACCTCGCTGGGCATCGCGCTGCTGATCACCATCGTGTGCTCCGTCCTGGGCATCGTGATCGGTGTGGCGCAGGGCTACCTGGGCGGCCGCTTCGACTACCTGGTCGGCCGCTTCTGCGACCTGCTGCTCGCGATGCCGAGCCAGCTCTTCTTCATCGCCTTCACCCCGGTCGTGCTCAACCTCTTCGTGCCGGCCCAGGACGCCACCCCGGTCTACGTCCGGGTCTGCGCGATCGTCCTGGTCCAGGCCGTGCTCGGCTGGATGGCCACCGCGCGTCTGCTCCGCGGTCTCTCCCTCAGCATGCGGGAGCGCGAGTACATCGAGGCCGCGAAGATCGCCGGTGCCTCGTCCTGGCGGATCATCTTCAAGGAACTGATGCCGAACCTGGCCACCACCATCCTGGTGCAGGTCACCCTGCTCCTCCCGCTGATGGTGACCGCCGAGGCCGGCCTCTCCTTCCTCGGCGTCGGCATGGTGGAGCCCACCCCGGACTGGGGCCTGATGTTCCAGGACGCGGCGAACAGCTACCAGAACGACCTGACCTACCTGTTCTTCCCGGGTGTCTCCCTGACGGTCTTCGCCGTCGCGTTCAACCTCTTCGGTGACGCGGTCCGCGACGCACTCGACCCGAAGACCATCCGCTAACCGCTCCACCCCCCAAGACGCTCCACCCCCGCGCACCACCTGCTCAGCCCCCAGTCCGGCCCACCGGGGCAACGCCGCCTCGCCGGTCCGCACTGGCCGACCACCATGACCAGTGAACAGGTAGGAACCAATGAGACTTCGCAAGGCAGCAATCGTGCCGGCGCTCGTGGCCGTCAGCGCCCTGACGCTGACCGCCTGTGGCGGGGGCAGCGGCAAGGCAGCAGCCCCCAAGGCCAACGCGTCCGCCAGCACCCAGAGCGTCACCCTGGGCACCGCGGCCGACGCGCAGGGCCCGGCGAAGCCGACTCCCGGTGCCAAGTCCGGTGGCACCATCACCGACCTGGAGCCGACCGGGCTCGACTACCTGGACCCGAGCCAGATCTACGAGAACCAGCTGCAGGCCATCAGCGCGCTGTACAGCCGCCAGCTGACCACGTACAAGACCGACCCGACCACCGGCAAGACCATCCTGGTCGGTGACATGGCGACCGACACCGGTACGTCCTCGGACGGTGGCAAGACCTGGACGTTCACCCTCAAGGACGGCCTGAAGTTCGAGGACGGCACGCCGATCGCCTCGAAGGACGTCAAGTACGCCGTCGAGCGCCTCTACGCGCCGTACCAGACCAGCGGCCCGCTCTACCTGCAGCAGTGGCTGTCGGGCGCGAACTACCGGACGGTCTACCCGGGTCCCTACGGCGGCCAGTCGCTGCCCGACTCGGTCATCGCCACCCCGGACGCGAAGACCATCGTCTTCCACTTCCAGCAGGCGCACTCCGACGCCCCTTACGCGATGGCGGAGCAGGACGCGACCGCGATCGAGGCGTCGAAGGACGACCAGCAGTCGTACAACAACCACCCGGTCTCGATCGGCCCCTACAAGATCCAGTCGTACCAGAACGACAAGGAGCTTGTGCTGGTCAAGAACCCCGAGTGGGACCCGAGCACCGACGCGGTGCGCCACCAGTACGCCGACAAGTGGGACATCCAGCTCAGCGTTCCGCAGCCGCTGCTGACCCAGCGCCTGATCAACGGCTCGGGGCCGGACAACACCGCGGTGTCCTTCTCCTCCAACGCCGACTCGACGCTGATCGACCAGATCCAGGGCAACCCGCAGCTCAAGGCGCGGACGGTCAACCAGTTCGAGCCGTTCGTCGACGTCTACAGCATCAACACCACCCGTGTCACCGACGTCAACGTCCGCAAGGCGCTGGCCGCGGCGTTCCCGGCCGCTCAGGTGATCCGTCAGCTCGGTGGCGCCGCCACCACTGAGATCTCCGGCAACCTGATGAGCCCGACGATGTCCGGCTGGCAGAAGACCGACCCGCTGGGCATCGCCGCCAACCCGACCGGCGACATCGCGAAGGCCAAGCAGATCCTGACGGCCGCCGGCAAGCTCGGCTACCCGATCACCATCGCCTACGCGAACACCACGAAGTGGCAGAACATCACGGCGGTTGTCGTCGACCAGCTCAACCAGGCCGGTTTCAAGGCCCAGAGCAAGGACCTCGACGCCACCAGCTACTACACGATCATCGGCAAGGCGGACAACCAGTTCGACCTCTACCGCACCGGGTGGGGCGCCGACTGGCCGATCGGTTCGACGGTCATCCCGCCGACCCTGGACGGCCGACTCGTCGCTGACGGTTCGAACAACTACTCGCACCTGAACGACCCGGCGATGGACACCCAGATGGACCAGATCGGCGCCGTCACGGACATCAACCAGGCCGCCCCGCAGTGGATGTCGCTGGCTGACAAGATCCTCGCCACCGATGTGCCGCAGATCCCGTACGCCTACGACAAGCTCTTCACCCTCTACGGTGCGGGCCTGGGCGGCGTGACCTACAACCCGGGCACCGGCGCGCTGGACCCGTCCAGCATGTTCGCCAAGTAAAGACCGGACTCGGAGCGGTCCTCCGGACCGCTCTCCCGGGTAGGGCCACCCGCACCGGGTGGCCCTACCCGGGCCACGTGCCGATCACCCGCAACCCGGGTGTCGCACGGTCCATGACGTGGCCGCCGCAGGCGCCCTCACTCGGAAGAGCTCATCCATATGTTCCGATTTCTCGTCCGCCGGGCGCTCGGCTCGATCGTCATCCTCTTCTTGTTGATCGCGCTGACGTACTTCGCGTTCTTCGCCCTCCCGGCCGACCCGGCGCAGCTCGCCTGCTCCAAGACCTGCACCCCGCAGTTGCTGGAACAAATCAGGATCAACATGCACCTGAACCAGCCGCTCTACGTGCAGTTCTGGGACTACCTGAGCGGCCTGGTCTTCGGCCACAACTACGGCGCGGACATCGGCCAGTGCGCCGCGCCCTGCTTCGGCTACTCGTACAACGTGCACCAGTTCGTCTGGCCCCGGATCGCGTCCAACTACCCGGCGACCTTCGTGCTGGCCGTCGGCGGCGCCATCTGCTTCCTGACCATCGGTGTCGGCCTCGGCATGGTTTCCGCATGGAAGCAGGGCAGCGTCCTGGACAGGATCGCCAGCTCGATCTCGCTGGTCGGCCAGTCCACCCAGATCTACTTCCTCGGCCCGCTGGCCATGGGTCTGTTCGTCACCAACCTGAACTGGCTGCCGCAGCCCTCCTACATCCCGCTGACCCAGAACCCCTGGGCCTGCTTCATGGGGATGATCCTGCCCTGGCTGGTCATGTCGGTCATCTTCTGGTCGAACTACACCCGCCAGGTCCGCTCGCTGATGCTGGAGCAGCTCTCCGAGGACCACATCCGGGCTGCCCGGGCCAAGGGCATGTCGAGCCGCTACGTCTGGTGGCGCTACGCCCTGCGCGGTGCGATGGCCCCGATCATCACGATCTTCGGTATCGACCTCGGCGCGGTCTTCTCCGGCGCGGTCGTCACCGAGTACACCTTCGGCATCCACGGTCTCGGCTTCCTCGCGGTCGACTCGGTCCGCCAGTCCGACATCTACCTGGAGCTGGGCGTGCTGATCTTCAGTGCGGCCTCCATCATCCTGTTCAACATCATCGTCGATGCGGCCTACGCTCTCCTCGACCCCCGGGTCCGGCTGGGATGACCTCCTCCACCGCACCCCTGCCAGCTCCGCACCACCCCGCTTTCGAGGAGATCCGACCGTGAGCACCCTCACCAAGTCCGAGGCCGTCCCCGCACCGCAGGCCGGAGACGCCTTCCTCTCGGTGCGTGACCTGCGTGTCCGGTTCCGCACCGAGGACGGCATCGTCAACGCCGTCAACAACCTCACCTTCGACATCGAGCGGGGCAAGACCCTCGGCATCGTCGGTGAGTCGGGCTCCGGGAAGTCCGTCTCCAACCTGGCCGTGATGGGCCTGCACAACCCGAAGAACACCACCGTCGAGGGCTCGATCCAGCTCGAGGGCAAGGAGTTGCTCGGCGCCTCGCAGAGGGAGCTGGAGAAGCTCCGCGGCAACACGATGGCGATGATCTTCCAGGACGCGCTGGCCGCGCTCTCGCCCTACTACACGATCGGCCGGCAGATCGCCGAGCCGTTCATGAAGCACACCGGGGCGAGCAAGAAGGAGGCCCGCGAGCGCGCGATCGAGATGCTCCGCCGGGTGGGCATCCCGCAGCCGCAGACCCGCGTCGACGACTTCCCGCACCAGTTCTCCGGCGGTATGCGCCAGCGCGCCATGATCGCCATGGCACTGGTCTGCGACCCCAAGCTGCTGATCGCCGACGAGCCGACCACCGCGCTCGACGTGACCGTGCAGGCGCAGATCGTCGACCTGCTCAAGGAGCTCCAGCAGGAGTTCGGCACCTCGATCATCTTCATCACCCACGACCTCGGTGTGATCCGCGAGATCGCCGACGACGTCCTGGTGATGTACGCGGGCCGGGCGGTCGAGCGCGGCACCATGCGCGAGGTGCTGAAGGCCTCGCAGCACCCCTACGGCTGGGGCCTGCTGAGCTCGATCCCGCGGATCAACGCCTCGGTGGACGTCCCGCTGGAGCCGATCCCGGGCACCCCGCCGTCGCTGCTGAACCCGCCGACGGGCTGCGCGTTCCACCCCCGGTGCGCGTACCGTGAGCTGGTCGACGGCGACAAGTGCGTGACCGAGCGCCCGCCGCTGGAGCTGGCCAACGGCCACCTCTCCGCCTGCCACCTCACGGCCGCGCAGAAGCAGTCCATCCTCACCGAGCAGATCCTGCCCCGGCTGAGCAGCTGAGCCTCGGTAAAGGAGCCAAGGAAATCCCATGAGCGCAGAGCAGACTCTGACCGAGCCGGCAGACGCGGCCCCCTCCTCCGGCAAGACCCTGCTGGAGGTCAACGGCCTCACCAAGCACTTCCCCGTGATGGGTGGTTTCCCGTTCAAGCGCCAGGTCGGCGCCGTCCAGGCGGTCGACGGTGTGACCTTCAACGTCCAGGAGGGCGAGAGCCTGGGCCTGGTCGGCGAGTCCGGCTGTGGCAAGTCGACCACCGGCCGACTGCTCACCCGCCTGCTCGAGCCCACCGGCGGGTCGGTCAAGTACCTCGGCCAGGACATCACGCACGCCACCCGCAAGGAGCTCGCGCCGATCCGGTCCGAGATCCAGATGATCTTCCAGGACCCGTACTCGTCGCTGAACCCGCGGCACACGGTCGGCACGATCATCGCCGGGCCGATGGAGATCAACAACATCAACCCGGCGGGCGGCCGTGCGGCCCGGGTCAAGGAGCTGCTGGAGATCGTCGGGCTCAGCCCGGAGCACTACAACCGCTTCCCGCACGAGTTCTCCGGCGGCCAGCGCCAGCGCATCGGCGTGGCCCGCGCGCTCGCGCTCAACCCGAAGCTGATCATCGCGGACGAGCCGGTCTCCGCGCTCGACGTGTCGATCCAGGCGCAGGTCGTCAACCTGCTCCAGGGCCTGCAGCGCGACCTGGGCATCGCGTTCGTCTTCATCGCGCACGACCTCTCGATCGTCCGGCACTTCTCGCAGCGCGTCGCGGTGATGTACCTGGGCAAGATCGTGGAGATCGCGGAGCGGGACGCGCTCTACACGCGCCCCCGCCACCCGTACACCCACGCGCTGCTCTCGGCCGCCCCCGACGCCGACCCGGACAACATGTCCGTGGAGCGGATCCGGCTGACCGGTGACGTCCCGTCGCCGCTCAACCCGCCGTCCGGCTGCCGCTTCCGCACCCGGTGCTGGAAGGCCCAGGAGAAGTGCGCCACCGAGGAGCCGCCGCTGCTCCAGATCGGCGGCAACGACCCCGGGCACCTCACGGCCTGCCACTTCCCCGAGGACGGTGACGCCGCCGGCAAGCGCTCGGCCACCGTTCCCGCGGCACGGACCACCGAGGACTGACCGCGATCGGTCGCACCACGCGTGAGGGCCCCAGGAGCCGTTCCTGGGGCCCTCACGGGTACCCGGGTCATTCGATCGGCGCTGCCCCACCACCGCCGTTGCCACCGTTCCCGCCGTTGCCACCGTTCTCGCCGTTCTCGCGCTCCGCCGCGCTGTGCCCGATCTCGCGCTCCGCCGCGCTGTGCTCAATCTCGCGCTCCGCCGCGAAGTGACACGCCGAGTCGTGCCGGGCGAGCCCGCCCAGCCAGCTCGGCGAGGCCAGCAGCGGGACCTCGGTCGCGCAGCGGTCCTGGGCCTTCCAGCAGCGGGTGCGGAACCGGCAGCCGGAGGGCGGGTTGGCGGGTGAGGGCACGTCGCCGACCAGCACGATCCGGTCCCGCGACTCGCGCGCCGCGGGGTCCGGCAGCGGCACCGCCGAGAGCAGCGCCTGGGTGTACGGGTGCGTGGCGTGCTCGTAGATCTCCAGGTCGGTGCCGATCTCGACCATCTTGCCCAGGTACATCACGCCCACCCGGTCCGAGATGTGCCGGACGATCGAGAGGTCGTGCGCGATGAACATGTACGAGAGGTTGAACTCCTTCTGCAGCTGGTCCAGCAGGTTGATCACCTGCGCCTGCACCGAGACGTCCAGCGCGGAGACCGGCTCGTCGCAGATGATGATCTCCGGTCGGAGCGCCAACCCCCGTGCAATGCCGATGCGTTGGCGCTGCCCGCCGGAGAACTGGTGCGGATACCGGTTGATGTACTCGGGGTTGAGCCCGACCACGTCCAGCAGATCCTGAACGGCCTTGCGGCGGTCGCCCTTCGGCGCCACCTCCGGGTGGATCTGGAACGGCTCGCCGATGATGTCGCCGACCGTCATCCGCGGGTTGAGCGAGGTGTACGGGTCCTGGAAGACCATCTGGATGTTGCGCCGCACCGCCTTCAGTGCCGGACCCGAGAGCTTGGAGATCTCCTCGCCCTTGTAGCGGACCGAGCCCGCGGTGGCCGGCTCCAGGTTCATCAACACCTTGGCCAGCGTGGACTTTCCGCAGCCCGACTCCCCCACGATGCCGAGCGTCTCGCCCTTGACCAGGTCGAAGGAGACCCCGTCGACGGCCTTGACCGCCCCGACCGTCTTCTTGATCACGACGCCCTTGGTCAACGGGAAGTGCTTGACCAGGTCCCGGACTTCGAGGATCGCCTCGCCGTGCTGGACCGGCTGCTTGAAGGCCGTCTCCCCCGGCTGGGCCGCGCTGAGCGCGGTGGCGCCGTCAGTCATGGAGGGTCTCCTTCCAGAAGTGGCAGGCGCTGGCCCGCCCGGGCGCCGGGACACCCTCGTCGTCGGTCACCTCGAAGAGCGGCGGCACCGTGGTCCGGCAGATGTCCTGGGCACGCGGGCAGCGCGGGTTGAAGGCGCAGCCCGGCGGGATCCGCAGCAGGTTCGGCGGCAGGCCCTTGATCGCGTAGAGCTCCTGGCCCTTCTGGTCCAGGCGCGGGATCGAGTCCAGCAGGCCGCGGGTGTACGGGTGCGCGGGGTTGGCGTAGAGCTCGTGGACGGGCGCGGTCTCGACGATCCGTCCGGCGTACATCACGGCGATCTTGTCCGCGACGTCGGCGACCACACCGAGGTCGTGGGTGATCAGGATCAGTCCCATGTGGTACTCCGCCTGGAGCTCCGCCAGCAGGTCCATCACCTGGGCCTGCACGGTGACGTCCAGGGCGGTGGTGGGCTCGTCGGCGATGATCAGGTCCGGCTCCAGGGCCAGCGCCATCGCGATCATGATCCGCTGGCGCATACCGCCGGAGAACTGGTGCGGGTAGTCGCCGACGCGCTGCGCGGCGGCCGGGATCCGCACCCGGTCCATCATCTCGATCGCCTTGGCCTTGGCGTCCTTGCGGTTCAGGCCCTTGTGCACCCGGTACATCTCGCCTAGCTGCATGCCGACGGTGTGCACGGGATTGAGCGAGGACAGCGCGTCCTGGAAGACCATCGCCATCTGCGCGCCGCGGATCTTGCGGCGCTCCTCGGAGCCGAGCGTGAGCAGGTCGCGCCCCTTGAAGACGATCTCGCCCCCGGTGATCTTGGCCGGCGGACTGTCCAGGATGCCCATCACGGCCTGCGCGGAGACCGACTTGCCGGAGCCCGACTCGCCCAGGATCGCCAGGGTCTCGCCGGCCCGGACCGAGTAGTCGACCCCGTTGACCGCCTTGGCCACCCCCTCCCGGGTGTGGAACTCGACGTGCAGTCCGCGCACCTCCAGAAGGGGCGCGTCCTTGCTGTCGGTGGTGTCCCTGCGGGGTTCGGTCGACCTGCTGCTCGTACTGGTGCTGCTACTCATGGCTGGTGGGGACCTCTCTCAGCGCAGCTTGGGGTCGAGAGCGTCGCGGACCGCGTCGCCGAGCATGATGAACGCCAGCACGGTGATGCTGAGCGCCCCGGCCGGGTAGAGCAGGATGTGCGGCGCGTTGCGGAAGGTGTCCGCGGCCGCGGAGATGTCGATGCCCCAGGAGACCGTCGGCGGCTTGAGTCCGACGCCCAGGAAGCTCAGGGTGGCCTCCAGGGAGATGTAGGTGCCCAGTGCGATGGTGGCCACCACGATGATCGGCGCGACGGCGTTCGGCAGGATGTGCCGCAGCATCAGCCGGGCGTTGCCTGCGCCCAGTGCCCTGGCCGCGGTGACGTAGTCCTGCTGTTTCGCCGTGATCACGGCACCTCGGGCGATGCGGGCCAGCTGCGGCCAGCCCAGGACCACGATGAACGCCACCACGATCCAGATCGACTGACTGGGGATCACCGAGAGGAAGACCAGGCCGCCGAGCAGGATCGGGATGCCGAAGAAGACGTCGGCGATCCGCGAGACGACCGAGTCGAGCCAGCCGCCGAAGAACCCGGCCAGCCCGCCCAGCAGGGTGCCGGTCAGCGCGGCGCCGGCGGTGGCGCAGACGCCCACCGTGATGGAGGCGCGGGCACCGTGCACGGTACGGGCGTAGACGTCGCAGCCCTGGTTGTCGAAGCCGAACGGGTGTCCGGACTCGGCGCCGGCCTGGGACTTCGCCAGGTCGCACTTGAGCGGGTTGGTCGAGGTGAACAGGGTGGGCCAGAGCGCCATGATCACCAGGAAGATGATCAGCAGACCCGAGATGATGAAGATCGGGTTGCGGCGCAGGTCGCGCCAGGCGTCCTGCCAGAGGCTGCGCGCGACGACCCGGTCCTCCAGCGCGGGAGTCTCCGGGTGGTCCGCCAGCCGTTCGGCCTTGATTAAGGTCTGGCCCTCCATGGTGCCGAGGTCGAAGGTGCGGCTCTCCACCGCACTCGGCATCTCCTCGTCGCCCGAGCCGGCTTCGGAGAGCGGGTCGGACTCGTTGTACTTCCCCTGGTCAGGCATACCGGATCCTCGGGTCCAGGACCGCGTAGAGCAGGTCGACGAGCAGGTTGGCCGCCAGGAAGACGATGACCAGGATGGTCACGAAGCCCACCACGGTGTTGCTGTTCTGGCGGACGATCCCCTGGTACAGGTAGAAGCCCACGCCGTGGATGTTGAAGATGCGCTCGGTGACCAGCGCGCCGCCCATCAGCGCGCCGAGGTCGGTGCCGAGGAAGGTGACCACCGGGATGAGCGAGTTGCGCAGCAGGTGGTTGATCACCACGCGGCGGCGCGGCAGGCCCTTGGCCGTCGCGGTCCTCACGTAGTCGGCCTTGGAGTTCTCGGCGACGGTGGTCCGGGTGAGCCGGGCGACGTAGGCGAGCGAGACCGAGGCCAGCACGATGCCGGGCAGCAGCAGCGACTGGAGCGTCAGCGGGTCACCGGCGGTCGCCGGCAGGATCCCCCACTTCACACCGACCAGGTACTGCAGCACGTAGCCGGTGACGAAGGTGGGGATCGAGATGACCACCAGGGTCAGGATCAGCACGCTGTTGTCGGCCACCCCACCCCGGCGCAGTCCGCTGATCAGGCCGAAGCTGATGCCGAAGACCACCTCGATGGTGAACGCCACCGCGGTGAGTTTGAGCGTGGCCGGGTAGGCGGTGGCCAGCAGCGAGGTGACCGTCTGGCCGCTGAAGGTGTTCCCGAAGTCCCAGCGGAACAGGTTGCCCATGTACTTGACGTACTGGAGCCAGAGCGGGTCGTTCAGGTTGTACTGGGCCCGGATCTGCGCCGCGACCGCCGGATCCGGTGCCTTGTCCCCGAAGAGCGCGTTGACCGGGTCGCCCAGGGCGTGGACCATCACGAAGATCAGGAAGGTGGTCCCGATGAAGACCGGGATCATTTGGAGCAGCCGTCTGAGGACGTAGCGTCCCATACGAACCTCCTCTGAGCCGTCGGCAGAGCCGCGGCCGGTTCCGGCGACCGAGTGTCGCCGGAACCCGCCGCGGCTGCCGACTACTTGACGGTGATCGAGGTGTAGACCGGGACGCTGAACGGGTCGAGCATGACGTTGCTCACCTTGCTGGACCAGCCGACCGTGCCGTTCTGGTACCAGAGCGGGATAGCCGGCATGTCGGTGGCCAGCATCTTCTCGGCGGTCTGGAAGTCCTTGACCGAATTCGCCGGGTCCGGCTGGGCGTTGGCCTGGCTCACCAGGGCGTCGAACTGCTGGTTGCTGTAGTGCGAGTCGTTCGAGGAGCCGTCGGTGGTGTAGACCGGCTGCAGGAAGTCCTGGATCAGCGGGTAGTCCATCTGCCAGCCGGTCCGGAAGGCTCCGGTCATCTGCTTGCTGGTGATCTGGTTGCGGAAGTCGGCGAACGTGCCGACCGGCCGACCCACGCACGAAGTGGTGTTGCCCATGGCGTTGTTGATGCTGTTGCAGGTCGCGTCGACCCACTCCTTGTGCGGACCGTCGGCGTTGTAGCTGATGGTCAGCTGACCGCCGGGGATCCCACCGCCCTGCTGGATCAGCGCCTTGGCCTTGGCCGGGTCGTAGTTGCACGCGTCACCGCAGATGCCGGCCTGATAGCCGCCCGCCGCACCGAGCACCGGCGAGGTCCACTCGGTCGCCGGCGTACGGGTGCCGGTGAACACCACCTTGGTGATGGTGGCCCGGTCGATCGCCATCGAGATGCCCTGGCGGACCAGCTTGGCGTTGTCGGTGCTCCAGTTGGCCTGGTAGAGCGGGAACGAGATGGTCTGGATGATGCCGGCGGGCTGGTTGAGGTACCGGCCGTTGAGGTCGCTCTGGATGGTCTTCAGCGCGGAGTTCGGCACCCCGTTGTCGACGTCCAGGTTGCCCGACTGGAGGTCCGCGTAGGCCGCGTTGGTGTCGGTGTAGACCTTGAGGTCGATCCCGCCGTTCTGCGGCTTGATGGTGCCGCTGTACTGCGTATTGGGCCGCAGCTGCATCTTCTGGCTGCGGGTCCACGAGGCGATCTCGTACGGGCCGTTGCCGATCGGCTGGTTGAGGTAGCCCGCGTGGTTGGAGAAGAAGGTCTTGGGCAGCGGGTAGTACGCCGAGTAGCCGAGGGTCTGCGGCCAGGTGGAGAACTTCTGGCTGAGTGCGACGGTGAAGGTGTTGTCGTCGACCACCTTGAGGCCCGACATGGTCTGCGCCTTGGGCGCGCCGGTGGCCGGTGCCACGTCGTTGAAGCCGTCGATGTAGCCGAAGAAGCTCGCGTTGACCTGCTTGTTGGTGACCAGCGCGCCGTAGTTCCAGGCGTCCACGTAGGAGCTGGCGGTCACCGGAGTGCCGTCGCTGAACTTCCACCCGGGCTTGAGCTTGACCGTCCAGTTCTGCTGGTCCGTCGAGGTGATCGAGTCGGCGTTGGCGTTGTTGGCCTTGCTGGTCTTCGGGTCGTAGCTGACCAGACCCGTGAAGATCATGTTGAGGACGGCGCCGCCGTTGACCTCGTTCGTGTTCGCCGGCTCCAGCGGGTTCTGCGGGTCGCCCCACCAGGCCGTGACAACGCCGGCGGAGTTCGTCCCGCCGCTGCTGCTGCTGTTGCTACTGCTGCTGCACCCCGTGACCACCAGGGCCAGAGATGTCGCAGCGATGACGGCCCAGCGCGCTCGGGTTGCTGCCGGCATGAAGGTTCCTCCTCGACGTGTGTGTCGCATCACACCCCATCAGAAGGCAGGTCCTGCGGTGGCGCACCCGCAGTAGGGCCGGACGGGGGACCCGGGGACCGGTGGGAGTCCCTCGATGTGATGACGGCTCAGGTCTCGGCGGTGGAACGGCAAAACCGCCGGCCGGCCCCCGCGAGGGGACCGGCCGGCGGCTGGTGGAACGGGTGGATCAGTTCTTCTTGGCGCGCGAGGCGGTACGCCCGCGCTCCTTCTGGTCCAGCACGACCTTGCGGATACGCACGGTCTCCGGGGTCACCTCGATGCACTCGTCCTCGCGGCAGAACTCCAGGGACTGCTCCAGCGAGAGCTTGCGCGGCGGCACCAGGTTCTCGGTGGTGTCGGAGGAGGCCGCACGCATGTTGGTGAGCTTCTTCTCCTTGGTGATGTTGATGTCCATGTCGTCCTGGCGCGAGTTCTCGCCGACGATCATGCCCTCGTACACCTCGGTGGTGGGCTCGACGAAGAGCGTGCCGCGCTCCTGGATGCCCATCATGGCGAACGGCGTCACGACGCCGGCGCGGTCGGCCACCAGCGAACCGTTGTTGCGCATCCGCAGCTCGCCGAACCACGGCTCGTGGCCCTCGAAGATGCTGTGCGCGATGCCGGTGCCGCGGGTGTCGGTCAGGAACTGGGTGCGGAACCCGATCAGACCACGCGACGGGACGATGAACTCCATGCGGACCCAGCCGGAGCCGTGGTTCGTCATGGTCTCCATGCGGCCCTTGCGGACGGCCATCAGCTGGGTGATCGCGCCGAGGTACTCCTCGGGGCTGTCGATCGTCATGCGCTCGACCGGCTCGTGGGTCTTGCCGTTGACGATCTTGGTGACCACCTGCGGCTTGCCGACGGTCAGCTCGAAGAGCTCCCGGCGCATGGTCTCGACCAGGATGGCCAGCGCCAGCTCACCGCGGCCCTGCACCTCCCAGGCGTCCGGGCGCTCGGTCGGCAGGACGCGCAGCGAGACGTTACCGACCAGCTCCTTGTCCAGGCGGTCCTTCACCATGCGGGCGGTGACCTTGTGGCCCTTGCCGCCCTTGCCGACCAGCGGCGAGGTGTTGGTGCCGATGACCATCGAGATGGCCGGCTCGTCCACCGTGATCAGCGGCAGCGCGATCGGGTTCTCCAGGTCGGCCAGGGTCTCGCCGATCATGATCTCCGGGATGCCCGCGACGGCGCAGATGTCGCCGGGGCCGGCCACCTCGGCCGGCTTGCGGGTGAGCGCCTCGGTCATCAGCAGCTCGGTGATCTTGACCTGCTGGATCGAACCGTCGCGACGCATCCAGGCGACCTGCTGGCCCTTGCGCAGCTCGCCCTGCTCGACGCGGCAGAGCGCGATACGGCCGAGGAAGTTGTCGGCGTCCAGGTTGGTGACGTGGGCCTGCAGCGGCGCGTCGGCGTCGTACTCGGGCGCCGGGACGTGCTGGAGGATCGTGGAGAAGAACGGCTCCAGCGAGTCGCTGTCGGTCGGGACGGTGCCGTTCTCCGGCTTGGTCAGCGAGGCCACACCGTCACGCGCACAGGCGTAGACGATCGGGAACTCGATCTGCTCCTCGGTGGCGTCCAGGTCGAGGAAGAGGTCGTAGGTCTCGTTGATGACCTCGTCGATCCGGGAGTCCGGACGGTCGGTCTTGTTGATGCAGAGGATGACCGGCAGCTTGGCGGTCAGCGCCTTGCGAAGCACGAAGCGGGTCTGCGGAAGCGGACCCTCGGAGGCGTCGACCAGCAGGACGACCGCGTCCACCATCGAGAGACCACGCTCGACCTCGCCACCGAAGTCGGCGTGGCCAGGCGTGTCGATGATGTTGATCGTGATGACCTCGCCACCCTCCTTGGGGTGGTACTTGACCGCGGTGTTCTTCGCGAGAATGGTGATGCCCTTCTCGCGCTCCAGGTCGTTCGAGTCCATCATGCGGTCGTCGAGGTGCTGGTGAGCCGCGAAGGCACCGGCCTGCTTGAGCATCGCGTCAACCAGGGTCGTCTTGCCGTGGTCGACGTGGGCGACGATGGCTACATTGCGGATGTCATTGCGCGTGGGCATGCGGAGCGAACTCTCCCGGAGTCGTGGGTTGTGGCGCCCCGGCTGCGATTCCCTTACCGGTCCACCCGCCGGGCACGACATGCCACGGCTCCTCCTATGGTACGTGGAACCATCCAGCGCGGCAGATTCGGGCAGCTCACAGCCGTTAACGCCGCAGGAAACCGAGGTCCTGCCAGCGCGGCCAGGCAAAACCGAAGGCCCCCGCACCGGCCACCCCGGCGCGCACGGCGACCAGCTCGGGCCGCTGGTAGAGCGGCACCGAGTGGCCCAGCTGCCAGATCCGGACGTCGGCCTGGCGCAGCAGCTCGGCCTGCGCCGCGGGGTCGGGCTCGGCGAGGGCCTGGTCGAAGAGGTGGTCGATCTCGTCCGTCCCCGAGCCGCCGAAGTTCTGCCCGGCGACCGGTCGGCCGTCGGCGTCGGGCCGGGGCTTGGCGTAGAGCGGGCGCTCGTCGGCGGCGGGGAAGGCGGTGGCGGGCCAGGAGAAGAGCGCGAGGTCCCAGTCGCCGCCGGCCAGGTGGTCGCGGACGAAGCCGTCCCCCGGGACGGCCTGCGGGTGGACGGTGATCCCGTCCGGGGCGAGCTGCGCCACCAGGGCGTCGGCGGCGCGGCGGGCGGTGGCGGAGCCGTCGGGGAGCAGCAGGGTGAGATCCAGGTGCAGGTTCCTGGCGGTGGCCGCGATCGCCCCGCTGTCGTCCTGGTAGCCGTCCTGGTCGGCCATCAGCAGGTGGTTGCCGAGCGGGACGGCCGGCAGGCCGAGCGGGGCCAGCGCCGCCTCGGCGACCGCACGGCGGTCCACGCAGGCGGCCACCGCCCGGCGGACGGCCGGCTCGGCGAGCGGGCCGCGGGCGCCGTTCAGGGTCAGCTGGGTGAAGGAGGGCGCGGCCGCCCGGTGCAGGCTGAGGCCGGGGAGCGTCTCGGCGCGCTTGAGCGCCGAGAGTGAGGAGTCGACCGCGCCGTCCAGCGCGGCGACATCGACGGTGCCCTGGTCGAGGGCGTCCAGCCGGTTCGGCGTGGCCAGGAAGTCGATCCCGTCGACTTTCACCGGATCACCCCACCACTGCGGGTTGCGGACCAGCGAGGCCTTGCCGCCCTTGGCGTCCAGTGACTTCAGCGCCAGCGGGCCGCCCGTCACGGGAAGGCCGACCGCCGGGTAGAGCGGGCTGAAGAGCGCGCGCCACTGGGCGTACGGCTGCTTGAAGGTGACCTTGACCTGGTGCGGGTCGGCGCCGGGGGCGATCGACTCGATCGCCGCGTAGCCGGGCAGCGAGTCGCGCAGGCCGGTCCACTGGGCGGTGAAGTCGGCGGCCGCCAGCGGCTTGCCGTCGCTCCAGACGGCCTTCGGGTTGAGCCGGTAGACGACCGTGCGGTCCGTCGCGTCGGCGCCGACCAGGTAGTCCGGGTCCGGGGTCGGGCGGGCCCGGTCGTCCGGCCGGAAGAGGCTGGGCAGCAGGGCGTGCGCGATCAGCTCGGTGTCGGGGGTGGCGGTGGGCCGGTAGACGTCCAGCGAGGCGGGCACCTCGTCCACCGCCCAGCGGACCGTCCCGCCGTCGCGGACCGCCGTGCGGTCGCCGCTGGTGAGGTCGGAGGCGGGCTGCGGCGGCGGGGCCGCGGGAGCCGGGGGCCGGGGCGACGAGCAGCCCGCCAGGGCGCCGAGCACCACGGCGGCGGCCAGAACCCTGCGCAGGACCGAGGCGTTGGTCATACCGTCCACTCAACTCCAGTGACCATCACGTGAGCTGACGGCACGACAGGCGGGCACCCGGTTGGACGAGCGAATCCTGTCCGGGGACTTCCCGTGCGTTGTGATCAAGGTCACACTCGCAGGATGACCATAGCGATCCCGGAACGCACACTCCGTACCGACCGCTGGTGGCTGCCACAGCTCGCGACGGCAGCCGGGCTGCTGGCCTTCATCGCCTACTCGACCTGGCGGGCCTTCGAAGGCGCCCACTACTACGCGGCGCCGTACGTCTCCCCGTTCTACTCCCCCTGCCTCGCCGCGAACTGCGCCACCATGCGCGGCGGGGCGGACTGGGCAGTGGTCGGCGACTGGTGGCGGTTGTCGCCCGCGCTGCTGGTGCTGATCTTCCCGCTCGGGTTCCGACTGACCTGCTACTACTACCGCAATCAGTAGATCAGCAGAGGTAGTTTTGTCCTATGGCCGATAACCTGGTACAGCGAGCACACTGGGGCGATCTCAAAGACATGAACTGGGCAAGCCTCACACGGCTTTCCACCGAAGAGCAGGAGGGGGAACTGTCAGCTGATGACCCGTCCAGGAAAGGGCAGTACCTGACGGGGAAGGACATCAAAAGCACTGACGAGCAGGAGAAAGACAACCGCGCATTTGTGGAGAGTCGCGGAGGGACGTACGTCTACACGTACCCCGAGCCGGACACGTCAGCTTGGAAGCGTCGGCGAGTGCTCCAACCTGACGGAACCGTGGCCTACCGGGTGCGTCGCCCGGTATATGAAGGCGCATTAGATGATCTCAAGGCGCGCCGCGCGCCTAACGGTCAGCGGCTTGACGGTTTGATCGTTGCCGACCTTGACCGTCTGACCCGCGACCCGCGCCACCTAGAAGACGCCATAGATGTCGTTCAGCGGTACGGAGTACCGATCATCGATATCACCGGCAGCCTAGATCTCTTGACTGAGAACGGCGTGGCCATGGCGCGGGTGATGACCGCCATGAACAACAAGGCGTCAACGGCCACTAGCCGGCGGGTACGGCGTAAGCACAAGGCCATCCAGGAAAACGGGATTCCCGGTGGCGGGCCCCGCCCGTTTGGGTGGCAGGAGGACCGTCGGACGCTGGACACGACGGAGGCCAAGCTACTGCGCGATGCGGCGAAGTCGATGATCGAGGGTGGAGTGTGGTTCGGCATCATCGCCGACTGGAACCGTCGGGGGGTCAAGACCGCCCACGGAAAGGCATGGACCGTCCAGGCTCTCAAGAAGGTACTGACCAGCCCTCGCATCTGCGGCTACCGAGCGCGTACCGAGATTGAGATCACCCCGGAGACTGGCGCCGAGCGCGCACGCATGGTGATCGTTTACGACGCGGAAGGCAAGCCGACGATTGGCCAGCACAAGCCGATCTTGTCGGTCGAGGACTGGCAGGCAATCTGTGATCTCATCGAGGGAAGCCCCAAACGCGGCACGGGGGACAACACCCGTTCCCGCCTCGGCACCGGGACACTCCGATGCGGCAAGGAAGATTGCGGCGCGAGGCTGCGCGGGATGAAATCATCTCCGAGCCAAAAGAAGCCGGAAGGCCACTACGTCTACATATGCCGCAGTAAAGGAACTGGACAGGGATGCGGCGGTGTGAGCGTCAGCGGTCCTGAAACGGACGAGTTGATCCGCAAGCTCGTTATCGCCAAATACGATGAAGAGGCCAAGCGGCGCGAAGCCGTTGCGGTTGGCAAAGAATGGGAGCACGAAGAGCAGTTGGCCAATGTCCGCGAAGACATCGCCGCCGCCAAGAAGGCCCATAGGGCGCGGCTGATCAGCGCAGATCGGTACTACCAGGATCTCGCCGAGTACGAGGCTGAAGAACGCCGGTTGCTCAAGGACCGGAACCAGTGGCAGCGCACAGCACGCGCCGCACAGGGAGCCCCCATCGATATGGCGAAGGAATGGGACAGGGCCGACATCACGCTTGCCGAAAAGCGCGCATACGTGGAGCGTGCATTTACCGCCATTGTCGTCATGCCTGTTGGCAGGGGAACCCGAATCCCGCTGCGGGACCGGCTGATCCCGATCTACAACGAAGTGCCGTAATCGGGACCAGCCACCTTATGAGACAGGAGGAGCAGAGCGGCGCGGCTCACGGCTCACGACCTTGTGAGAAAGAACCGTGATCATGCGCCGCCACTTCTCGTCAGACCACTCCGGCGCCCGTCGGGCGTGTTCAGCTGCCCACGCCCAATCCTGATCATCAGTAGTCAACTCAGGGCCAATGGCCGGCGCACGCCCCACCACATCATCCGGCATGGTCCGACGCCGATTGCCGGGGCGTGTCAGCCCGCCATGGCGCCCGCCGCGCCCCACCCACCCACCCTGAGGGCAGGTCCTCGCGGGCAAGCGACCGGGTCCGGCACAGGTCCTCAGCGACCCCCGCAGCGATCAGCGCCTCAGCCGGTGAGTGCCCCGAACCGACGAACCGCCACTCCCCCACCGTGATTTCGTCGTCCGACCCGAACAACTCCCGGCCGGACGCCGCCCGCATGTGGGCACCCCGCTCAGCCCTCAGCGCGCCGAAGGTGGTCGAGTACCGGCGCGTCTTCGTCAGGCAGTGCCCCCGGTACCCGAGCATGTGCGCCCAGCTCCGCAACCGAAGGTGACCAAGTTCCACCAGGCCGCCCAAGCGCCAGCAGGTACCGAGGAGAGCCCGAACGTGCGGAGACACCCGAAGCGTTCGGATCTCCGCCACGCTGTCGATCCGCCGTTCGACGGCCCCGGCAGCTTCCGCGCTCTTGGTCGTGTACTTCGCCACATACCCCGCCACCCGCTCGTCAGTCAGCTGACCGCCGCCCCCGGTGATCGGATGCACGTCCAACTGTGTGCCGAAGCCGAGCGGTTGGGACCCGCAGGCCAGCGACGGCGGAACGGTGAGCGACACGGCCGCAGCCGCCGACCTCACCACCTCCACGAGCAGGCCACCCGTCGCCCAGACCGGGGGCTCATCGCCGAAGCCGTCCGGCCCGTCCAGCCGGAGGACCGCGTGGAAGTGGACAGCGCCGCGTCGCTGGTACTCCGCGACCTTCGCCGCCGAGACCCGCACCAGGCGACGGACGACCGATCGGCCGACCCCCGCCCATGCCGCAAGGTGGTGGTACAGGTTGTCTGTGAACGCCTTCCACAGCGCACCCGCATGCGCGTTCCACAACACGTGCCCGATGTAGTCGTAGCAGGCCGGGCACAACGGCTGCCCAACCACCGTTTCCGCCTCAACGTGGACGGCCCCGCATCCGGCCGGGAGTCCGTGCTCGCAGGAACCCGACCGGGCCCGGTGGCACTGCCCCGCACGGTGCACCCGACCGAACGAGGGAGCCGTCAGCGTCGCGAACACCATCGGATGACGCCGGACATCGCCGGGGACACCCTTTCCACCGGCCAGCCCTGCCCGCACCAGTTGCCAGGTGTCACCCTGGTACTGGCGCGAGCAGGGACCGCACCGGGCCGAGCGACGGTTGCGGCACCGGACCGCCAGCCGCCCGCCCGGCTCACCAGCAGTGCTGTAACGCCGCAACAGTTCACCCGACACCGCGTCGTACGTCGAGCTGCGGCCCGTCAGGTAGACCGGATGAGCACACCCACCGGTCGCGGTGATCTGCTCCAACCAGCGCGACAGGTCCGGCATCTGACCCAAGCGCACCAAGTCCCGGTCGACCGGGTCGAGTCGGCGAAGTCGCTCGTCCTGGGCAAGGTATGCGCGACGGGCCGCCGGGCTCTCAAAGGGATTGATCATGGGGGATGACTCCAAGGGAGGCAGGGCCGCCCCGGCCACACCGGGCAGAACCCGGCATGACCAAGGACGACGAGCGAAGGGAGAGGGATGAGCTTTGGTGGTCGCATGGGAACTCCAGTTCGATTAGGTGGTGTGAGTCAGGCCGTTAACGAGCCACGTCACCGTTGCGGCGATCGGATCGGCCAGGTGAGTCTGGGCCAGGTAGAACCCGAACAGCCCGACCACCACCGCTTGCCAGGCTCGTAGCTCGCGTGAGCGGACCATCAGGAAGACCACGACGGCGAGAATCGCCGCCAGGGGCACCGTCATGCTCACGACGCACCACCAGCTTCCAGTTCGGCGAAGGCCGGAGCGAGATAGCCGTACCGCTTGGCCACCCGCTGAGCTTCCTCGGGCGTGACCAGCTGCGAGCGTGCCCGCATCCAACTGCCGCCCGCCGCGCCGAAGGCCACCGCGACGCCCGGGGTGTCGTCCGAGATCTCTTGCACCGCGTCCAGGGCTTCCCGGTCGAGATCACCGAGCGCCATCTCAGCGGTGCCCTTGTCCGAGACCCGGAAGCACACCCGGCCCGCCAACTGGGCCCGCAGTGCCGTGACTCCCGGGCCGAGGTCCGAGCCGACCCGCTGTCCGGCGATCAGGAGGTGAATGCCCAGCGCCGCGCCGAGCTGACCCAGACGCAGAAGGGCCGTCGAGACCTGGGTGACCTCCGCCTTGTCGCTGTTGCTGGCCATCAGATACAGCTCCGCGACCTCGTCCACCAGGACGACCACCGGCACAGGCCGTCCCTTCTCGGGCAGCTCCCAGATCGAGCGAGCGCCCGCCTCACGGCACAGCGCCATCCGGCTCAGCGCGACCTCCACCAGCTTCCCCAACAGGTCCGCCGCCTCACCACGCGTGGTCGCCAGCGCCGACAACCGGTCCTCAAAGAGCGAGAGTTCCATCCCGCCCTTCAGGTCGATCCCGACCAGCGCGACCTTCTGCCGGGCCAACTGCGACACCAGCGCAGCCACCAGCGTCGACTTTCCCGAACGGGTCGCCCCCACGATCAGCCAGTGCGGAACGCGCCGCAGGTCGATCAGCCATCGGGCACCGTCCTCCCACAAGCCGACCACCGCCGACAGAACGCCGGCGGAACCGACGAACGGCACGAACGGCACGGTCAACGGATCCCACGCCGAAGCCCTCAGACTCACCGAGCCCCGCGCGTCCGAGACCGCCCGCACCGCGAACATCTGCCAGGCATGGGCCATCGACTCACACGCAGCCGCGTAAGCCTCCGGAGTCTGCCCAGCGTGCAGCCGCACCCGGACCACCAGGCCGCCGCGCTGCCACCGAGGAAAACCCATCCGGGGCTTGATCGGCTTCAACGCCCTGCCCCGCAGCACCACACCGCCGAGCACAGCCAGCGGCGGACGCTTGGGCACCGACAGGTTCTGAAGATCCGCCAGCTGCCGCCAGGTCCACAGCACCCTCACGGCCGCCGCCGGGTAGCCGCACAGCGCCCACCACACGTTCGGCACCCGACGCCGCAACCACGGCGAGGCCACCGCCAGCAACAGCGCCAGCACCGCCAACGCCCCCAACACGTACACCCCCAGGGGGGTGTGATGCTGGACCACAGGAGCACCCCCAGACACCGCATTCACTTCTTCACCTCCGCCATCTTGTTGATCACGTCCATTTCGACAACCACCGTCCGGCAGATCTGGTCAGCCCACGTCTGGCGCCGGTAGTGCACGACCGGCCGAATGAACCCGAAGAACCCCGGCGCGATGTCGACCACGTGCAGCAGGCTGCGCACCACCGACCGGGCCGGACCGATCGGCCTGCCCGTGTCCTCGTCCACCGTCACGATGCGCATCATTCGCTGACCCAACGACTGCCCGGTCAGGCCCCGCAGCGCCCACTGCCACAGCAGGAACGCCACCGCCAACGCCCAGTAGAAGAAGGCGAAGACGGGTTGCATGTGAAACCCGACGATCAACGCCAGCGTCTGAATCAGAGCGAACGCGGGACGGGCGTAGTACAGGAGATAGCCGTACGCGCTGACGATCCCCGCCGCAATGCTGATCTCCAGCAGCGCGGCAGACGCCCGCGTACTCCAGTCCGCCAGCCCCGGAACAGCCGCCCGCCGCTCAGCCTTCGAAGGGCGAGGCGCACCGATCAACGACTCCCACTCAGCAGGCCCGCTCACTGCGCACCCCCGCCCGTATCCAGCGGCGGCAGCTCAACGCCGTTCTCCGCCGCCTCGTTGACGAGTGCCGTCTCCAGGTCGCGAGCGAGCTGGAACGCGTCCTGCGCCATCGGCGCGATGATCGCGTACAGGAACCGGTACTGACCCGGGTGCAAGCCGGGCTGGATCTCGTCCGCCAGGTCCGACAGATCCATTAACCGCTCCCGCAGGTGACGCCAGTCGCGGTGCCCGCTCACTTCACACCGCCCCGGGGGCCACGCGGCGCCTCACCCTCACCAGCCGGGACCAACCCGGTCACCGATCCCGGCGCCGCCGTCACCGACTCAGCGCGGTAGGCCAAGCCGGAGCGACCGTTCATCTCCCACCAGAACGCCTCCAGGCCGTTCAAGATCACGTGCTGGCCGATGCCCAGGCCCACCGGCTCACCCGAGACGGTGATCTCGATCACGGCCGCCTTGCTTGCCTCCGGCCGGACCGCCACACTCACCGTCCACTGCGGAACGCCGTCCCGGTCCGCCTTGACCGCACCCGTCTCCAGGTCGGTCTTGGGTTCCACTGAGATGCACAGCGCGATACCCATGCGCGACGCGTCCAGCGGCAGGTTCTTCAAGCTCATCCGTCCTACCTCTCCCAGCTTGACGACCGCCAAGAAGGTCAGTCGTCATGATGAATTTTCTGAGTCCGATAGTGCTCCCACTTGACGGGAGGGGCAAGCGCATTCATCCTGACGACTGTTGACAGAATGGGTGCATACGGCACCTGATCAGCGGCAACGTCGATCGAAAAGAAGTTCGGAAGCGTCCTTGGAGTCAGGGACAAAACGCCACCTAAGGGGCGAGCGATGGCAGTGGTCAAGGCTCAGAGCCTGTACAAGCAGGTCGCGCGGGAGATGCGCAAGTCCATCGCCAGAGGCCAATGGACCCCGGGGGACCGGATTCCCACCGAGGACAAGTTGACGGCGCTGTACGGGGTCTCCCGTCCGACCGTCCGTCAGGCGGTGGCCGAACTGCGCAGCGAAGGACTCTTGGACGTGCAGCAAGGACGCGGGACCTATGTGCGCGGACCGAATCCAGACGCGGTGGCACCCGTCTACGTCGAGCGCACGGTCACCCGCACCGGCAAGCGCTACAACGCCCCTGACGGATGGTCGATGGAAGAGCCTGCCACGGTCTACCGCGTCCGCCTGGAAGCCACCGCCGCCGAGATCCTGCACGCGGAGGAAGGCGAGGCCGCCTTTCTGGTGGACCGCATGATCATTCATGAGGCCAGCGGCACCCGCGCCCGTCACGCCGTGCTGCTGCCCATGGAGCAGATCACCGGCACGTCGCTGGCTCAGCAGCCCGACGTAAGTCCCACCGATGCCTACGGCATGCTCGCTGCCGCGCACGGCCCGATCGAGTGGCGCGAAGCCATCAGCGCCCGCATGCCCAACCCCGACGAACGGGCCACCCTCCACGTGGCGGAAGGCGTACCGGTGCTCGTATCTCAGGCCGTCACCCAGACCCAGGCCGACCACCGACGGCTCATGCTGGAGACAACCACCATGGAGGCAGGGGCGACCCACCTCACCTACACCCACCGCCCGACCACCGCGAAGCGACCAGCCACGGCTTAGCCCCCGCCGACCAGCCGTCGAAAACTATCTTCACTTACTCAAGAGCGGCGCTGCGCGCCGCCGGGGCGGCCCTTGCCGCCCCGGCCGGGCATGCGGCCTGGCGGCCGGTCCCGGCCGGTCGTCCGGGACCGCCCCCGCCTCACAGGCGCACCCCAACTAAATCCGATCAGCCGGCGCCGCAGCGAACGTCTTCCGCCCCACCGTCGACCGGGCCGCACTGCATGATCCGATCCAGCACCGCCCCCAGCTTCCGAGCCCCCGACAGAGTGCCCTGGAGGAACACGACGCCGCGCCCGCCATCGGTCCAGCCCGCCTGAGCCTTCACCAACTCATCGCCGCTCAGCCCCAACCGCGCCAGCAGGGCGTTCAGTTGGCTGGCCGCAGCTCGCGCCTCCAGCCACGCCCCCTCGTAGTCGACCCCCGCGACCACCGGCCCCCCGGAGAGGAAGACCCCGTCATCCTCCCCGTAGTCCTCATCACTTGGTCTCTCGCCCATGCCTTGCTCCCCTGTGCGACGCGCCCAGCGCGCACCGGCTACCCCGGCGTACGCCCCCCGACGGCGACCGAAATCGACCGTAGCCATAGCGTCACACAAAGCTAAGACGGCCGCCACGATTCCCCCGGCGAGATTCCGCATCGCGGGAACTGACACACAACCTGCACGTCACCGAGGCGGCTACTCCTCGGGGGTCGCCCCCCGAGCCGACACGAAGGTGCCGCGCTGCGGAACCGTGTAGACCCACCCCTGCTCTCGCAGGTGCCGGACAGCGTTTCGCGCGGTGTCCCGTGCGACCCCGAAGCGCTGAACGAGTGAGGACTCGCTCGGGATCTTGCGATCCACCAGCAGCGTGCCGCGCTCGATATCGGCGATGATCAACGCCGCGATCTGCTGGTACACCGGGGTCGGCCCGTCGTGGTCAATCTCTGATCCCATGCCATCAACGGTAGACAACTGATCACGTAGCCATGCGATGGCATACGTTGATGTACATGGGTAGACGAGGGTATACAAGTTGGCTACCGTCGGTACAAAGAAGCCCCGGCAGACCGGGCCTAAGCGGTCCGCCGGGGCACGACGTCACCAGCTGCAAGGAGCTGACGACATGCGCGAGCATATCGGCCAAGTCCTCTTATGGGTGCGACACTTCCTCACCCCGAACAGCCGCCGCAACAAGCACCGGGCAGCGCTGCCGCGCTATGGCTGGGGGCAGGCCGCGGGACGCTTGGCAGACCCAGGGCTCACGGGATCGACGCCCGATAAGCGTCCAGCGGCCGGCCGAGCGCAGGCCCGCCACCGCCATGGGTGCCACGCCACGCCACCTTCCGCGCCATCGAGGACGAACTCAACCCCACCGTTCTGCTGCAAGAACAACCACCCGGTCCCGGCGCACCTGCTCGTCCGCACGATGCCACTCCGAGCCGAGGAGAACGCGCTCGTCCGCCCCTACTACGACGCGGAGGAGCTGCGACTTGAGCTGCGGCTCCAACGCGAACGGCGAACCGCCGCAGTCCTGGCCGCCATGGGCATCGACTACCCCAACCCGCCCCCAGCACGGGCGTGGGCATGAGTACCGGCGCAGCCTTCGGCGCCCCCAGCTGCAACGCCTACAACCCCGGCAGTGTGACCGGCCTCCCCTGCATCCTCACCACGACACACTCGTCCAATCACATGGACGCAGTCGGCGGATGCTGGCCCCAGCCCAAGCCCTGCAACCGATGCAACCGACCGACCGAGGCGCCGATCCCCATCATCGTGGAGCGCGCCAGCGGCCCCGCCTGGACCGTCCACCTCTGCCCCGACTGTGCGACCCGGCGCACATAGCCCAGACCGCCCGTTGCTCAAAACACTGATACCCCCGCGCGGCCCGTCGAGAGCTGTTCGGGGGTATCAGTGTGCGGGCGGTCAGACGGTGCCGAACTCGCCCGCCTTCACTCCGGCGACGAACGCAGCGAAGACGCCGACAGGGAAGAGCAGGGTAGGCCCCTCGGGGTTCTTGGAGTCACGGACGGGGACGACGCCCGGGTTGTTGGCGGCGACCTCGACGCAGGCGCCGCCGTTGTTGCTGTAGCTGGACTTGTACCACTCGGGGGGAGTCACTGGAGTTCCTCTCGTGCCTTTCTGATGAGCGCCACGGATGCGGCCTGCGGCAGCGCTTCTACCTGTAGCTGATGGTAGGCGGTCAGCAGGCGTTGAACCGCTTCGGGATCACGCTCAAACAGACCCTGTTGGGCGGACTCGGAGTAGGCCGCCGTTGATCGATCGGGCAACCCGAGCAGGTAGACGGGGAGATCAAGGCTTCGGCTCTCACCCATGGCGTACGGGGCGATTTGTAGCGTCATGTTGGGCAGTCCGGCTAGGTGCAAAAGCCGATCAAGCTGTGGGCCCATGACGTCGGGTCCGCCAATCGGCCGACGGATGCAGCTCTCGTCAAGGATCGCGTAGAGCTGTGCTGGCGGCTGGCGGGTTATGAGTGTCTGGCGTCTGGCCAGAACTTCCAGCCGCTCGGCAGCTTGGGCCTCGGTGATGCTGCCCCTGTTCATGGATGCCGTAGCGAGGACCGCCGCGTACTCAGGTGTTTGAAGCAGTCCAGGGATGATGCCTACCTCGAACAGTCGCAGCTCTGTCGCCTTGGCCTCATGAGCCAGGTAGTGGCCGAAGCCCTGGAGCAGGGCGCTCGCTCGAACATCCAGGAACAGGTTTGCGAACTTGGTGCCAGTTCCGAGCGCACGATCAACTTGCTGCGCGAAGAGCAAAGTTGGCGGTTTGCGACCGGTTTCCACCGAGGAGATGTGTCCGGGCGAGTACCCTGTCCGCTGGGATAAGTGATCTTGTGTCATCTTCAACTCCTCACGCGTGCTGCGTAGTTCAGAGCCGAAGGCCGCCCGAGGTGAAGCGTCGGGGGTAAGAGGCTTGAGGTTCACGGTCCACTTTTCTTTCCGAATCGCAAAGTTGAATACCCCGGCAGCGTACGGGACAGTGAGTCGCCCTGGTAGTGGAAGCGCTACGGAGAGGAGCGATGGCGTGGTGAGACCCAGCGACACCCGCAGATCGATCTACGTGCCCCAAGTCGGCGAAGTGGTCCAGGACTTGGCTCGCAAGGGACAGCTCGGGGTCTACATGGGCACCCAAGACGGTCTGCGGTACCTCCGCCCGAAAGGGGGAGGAGTCGAGTGGACGACGGAGCCCGAGGAGCTCGCACCGGAAGGTGCGGCGCCGCAGCTGGAGCCCGTCAGCCGACCCAGCGCTCAGCGCGATCCCCGAGCCATCCAGCTGCCGGACGTGGCCTAATGAGCCGGCGCAGGATCCCGCCCCTTGCCAGAGTCGCCCGAGTTGTGCGCAAAGCCCGGATGGCTCGCGCTGTCGAACTTGCGCAGTTCCCCCCGGGCAGTCCCAGGGTCCTGATCTCGCAATGGCGCCTGGTGCCCCCCGATGCACCGTCGGAGCGCCCGGCCCGCCAAGAGACCACATAGACCCCCGTGCCTGCCGCCGGAAGGGTCAACATCGGCAGGCACGGGCCCGGTTCCGTCCGTACGTGCATCACCCGCTGCTGACGGGCGGAACCACCCCAATAAGCCCCCGCGCCGATTCCCTAGGGAGGGAACTCCAGTCGGCACGGGCTACCCGCCCCGACCAGGGATTGAAGCGCGCGCTAAACCGGTCGGGGCGGGGACTCAGGTCAACATCAAATGATGGGAACTCGCATGGCACGCTGTGACATTGACTCTGCTAACCCGTCGGCGCGCCGCATCCGTCGGGAGCAGCTGTGACGGAGCTAGAACGCACAAACGAGACCCTGAGGCGACACCAGCAGGAAGCGGAGGACGCGGCAGAGGCACTGGCAACGGCGTTCCAAGTCGCCGAACTGACCGAGCTGCCCGGCCTGCGACCGTCGTTCCACGCGACCGGAGTTGAACAGGGCCCGCATGTGTACCTGGGCGGGTGCTCGGCCCGGGTGGCGCTCGAAATCGCGGGCGCACTCAGGGTGTACGCCCGTTGCACGGGGAAGCTGATCGACGGCGAATCCTCTTCCCTGCTACGCGAACTGATGGCACAGAGGAGTGCGACCCCGGCTCTGCCGGGCGACGGAGTGATCGTCATCCGGGGGGAACGGGCATGAGCGCCAAGCCCGCCATCCCCGCCGTCGGGACGTACGTTGTTGACCTTCGGCGTGATCGCGTAGCCCAGGTGATGGACTACCTCACCGGGGTGCTGTACCTCCGCCTGCCCGGCGGGGGATCGGAGTTCACTCGGTCAATCGATCAGGTCCGGGAGACAGCCCCTCTGGAGTCCTTGAGCGCCCGTGTCGACCGGCTCAATGCGATGACCAAGCGGCATGCCGGATGAACGTTCAACGCTCCGCCCAGGGTCGCCTGTACGTGGCCCGGCACGCTGCGGCGAACGTTCCGCGCAACCGGCGCAGGTCGCCCGGCCGCCACCTACTGCTGATCGCCACTGACAGGGGCTACCGGAACGTCGTGCGGGCAGCTAACCGTGCCGAACGAGAAAGGGGTGATCGTGGCCCGTCCAGAGCGTATCCCGTTCGACCCTGAGGAGCTGTACGAGCTCTACGAGGTACGGCGGTTGAGCGTCCGAGGCGTAGCGAGGCACTTCAAGTGCAGCTATGGAAAGGCGAACAAGGAGCTCAAGGCGGCAGGCATCGAACTGCGACCGGCCCACCGACCCTCGGCCTAGAGATAAGGAGAAGCTGCGTGTACCGCAACAGGACCACGGACCCCATGCCCACGTTCGATGCCGCCGAGAAGAAGGTGCTGATCAAGAGGCACGAAGACGGCGAACCCCTGAAAGCATTGGCCAAGGAGCTGGGCGTGTCGCCCAACTGGCTCTCCCAGAAGTTCCGTTCGTGGGGCGTCGTCCCGCGCGGACGAGGTGCAGCAACCGCTATGCGGCACAAGCTCGGGCAAGCCAACCGCTAACCCAAGGCTCCTGCCTCGGGGTAGCCCTCGTTCGGGCCTTCGGATGGGAAGGCGACGCGGGTGAGGCTACCGCGCGGTGGCCGGGTGCGGTGGGGGAAAGCTTTACGCACCCACCGCTGGCGGGGCCCGAGTCGAGCAAGCCCGGGGGGCCACTCGGCCAAATTGCGGTCAGGCCCAAAAGCCCTGACCGACTCGCGGGCAGCTTACGGCCCCCCGGCCATGCCCGACCCCACCACCGGCAGGACCCCGCCCAAAGCTTCCCCCCACCGCCAGCGCGCGAGCCACCCGACCCCTCGGCCGAGCTCCCAGCAGGCGCCGTGATCAACAGCAAGAGCCCGCAGGCCGGAGCACCTGACGGACGAAAAGGCGCAGGAACTACCTCTGCAAATCTATTGCAAGGCCTACTACCGAGCCTTCTGGTCCTCGCCGCCGGCCTGCGCGGTGGCCGAGCCGCACGCCGCGTACACCGGCGAGACGCGCTTCCCGCTGATCCTGCAGAACCTGCACCGCTACTTCTTCTACCTGGCGATCCCGGTCGCCGGGATCCTCACGTACGACGCGGCACTCGGCTTCCGCAACGCCGACGGAGCCTGGGGGCACGCCGGGCTCGGCACCCTGGTGCTGGTCGCCAACGTCGCGCTGATCTGGGCCTACACGCTCTCCTGCCACTCCTGCCGGCACATCGTCGGCGGCCGGCTGAAGCACTTCTCCAAACACCCGGTGCGCTACCGCGCGTGGCAGCTGGTCGGGCGGCTGAACGCCCGCCACATGCAGTTGGCCTGGCTCTCGCTGGCCTCGGTCGGGCTGGCCGACCTGTACGTGTACCTGGTCTCGTCGGGCGTCTTCGCCGACCCGAAGTTCTTCTGAGAGGGAGCCCTGCATGGACAGCTACGACGTGGTGGTGGTCGGCGCGGGCGGGGCCGGGCTGCGGGCGGCGATCGAGGCGCGCGAGCAGGGCCTGCGGGTCGCGGTGATCTGCAAGTCGCTCTTCGGCAAGGCCCACACGGTGATGGCCGAGGGCGGGATCGCCGCAGCGATGGGCAACGTCAACAGCGGTGACAGCTGGCAGGTGCACTTCCGCGACACCATGCGCGGCGGCAAGTTCCTCAACCACTGGCGGATGGCCGAGCTGCACGCCACCGAGGCGCCCGAGCGGGTCTGGGAGCTGGAGACCTGGGGCGCGCTCTTCGACCGGACGACGGACGGCCGGATCTCGCAGCGCAACTTCGGCGGGCACGAGTACCCGCGGCTCGCGCACGTCGGCGACCGGACCGGGCTGGAGCTGATCCGCACCCTCCAGCAGAAGGTGGTCTCGCTCCAGCAGCAGGACTTCAAGGAGTCCGGCGACTACGAGGCCCGCCTGAAGGTCTTCCAGGAGTACACCGTCACCCGGGTGTTGAAGGAGGGTGACCGTGTCGCCGGGGTCTTCGGGTACGTCCGGGAGAGCGGGCAGTTCTTCAGCATCGCCGCACCCGCCGTGGTGCTGGCCACCGGCGGGATCGGCAAGTCGTTCAAGGTGACCTCCAACTCCTGGGAGTACACCGGCGACGGCCACGCGCTGGCGCTGCTGGCCGGAGCGAGCCTGCTGAACATGGAGTTCGTCCAGTTCCACCCCACCGGCATGGTCTGGCCTCCCTCGGTCAAGGGGATCCTGGTCACCGAGTCGGTGCGCGGGGACGGCGGTGTGCTGCGCAACAGCGAGGGCCGGCGCTTCATGTTCGACTACGTCCCCGAGGTCTTCAAGGGGCAGTACGCGCAGACCGAGGAGGAGGCGGACCGCTGGTACGCGGACCCGGACCACAACCGCCGTCCGCCCGAGCTGCTCCCCCGCGACGAGGTGGCCCGGGCGATCAACTCCGAGGTCAAGGCCGGCCGCGGCACCGCGCACGGCGGCGTCCAACTGGACGTCTCCAGCCGGCTGCCGGCCGAGGAGATCATCCGCCGACTGCCCTCGATGTACCACCAGTTCAAGGAGCTGGCGGACGTCGACATCACCCGCGAGCCGATGGAGGTCGGCCCGACCTGCCACTACGTGATGGGCGGCGTGGAGGTGGACCCGGACACCGCGGCAAGCCCGGCCGTGGCCGGCCTGTACGCGGCCGGCGAGGTGGCCGGCGGGATGCACGGCTCCAACCGCCTCGGCGGCAACTCGCTCTCCGACCTGCTGGTCTTCGGTCGCCGAGCCGGGCTGCACGCGGCCCGCTATGCCGCCGGCCTGACCACCCGTCCGGTCGTCGACCAAGCCCAGCTGGACGCGGCGGCCGCCGAGGCGCTGGCCCCCTTCGCCGAGGGCGGCGAGAACCCGTACACGCTGCACCAGGAGCTCCAGCAGACCATGAACGACCTGGTGGGGATCATCCGGCGGGCCGGCGAGATGAAGCAGGCCCTGGACCGGCTGGCCGTGCTGCGGCGGCGGGCGGCTCGGGTGACCGTCGAGGGCCACCGGCAGTTCAACCCGGGCTGGCACCTGGCGCTGGACCTGCGCAACATGCTGCTGGCCTCGGAGTGCGTGGCGCGCGCGGGGCTGCTGCGCCGGGAGAGCCGCGGCGGCCACACCCGGGAGGACTGGCCGGGGATGGACCGGGACTGGCGCCGGGTCAACCTGGTCTGCACGCTCGACGAGGACGGCATAGCGGTGCAGCGGCAGGCGAATCCGCCGGTCCGCTCGGACCTGCTGGCGCTCTTCGAACGCGAGGAACTGGCGAAGTACTTCACCCCTGAGGAGCTGGCCGATGAGCAAGGACGTTGAGTTCCGGATCTGGCGGGGCGAGGGCGGGCAGGGAGGCTTCGCGAACTACCGGGTGGAGGTCAACGAGGGCGAGGTGGTGCTCGACCTGGTGCACCGGCTGCAGGCCACCCAGGCGCCGGACCTGGCGGTGCGGTGGAACTGCAAGGCCGGCAAGTGCGGTTCGTGCAGCGCCGAGATCAACGGGCGGCCGCGGCTGCTCTGCATGACCCGGATGTCCACGCTGCCGGCCGGCCAGCCGGTGGTGCTCACCCCGCTGCGGGCCTTCCCGTCCATCCGCGACCTGGTCACCGACGTGTCGTTCAACTACGCCAAGGCGCGGGAGGTGCCGTCCTTCGTGCCGCCCGCGGAGCTGAAGCCCGGCGAGTACCGGATGCGGCAGGAGGACGTGAACCGCTCGCAGGAGTTCCGCAAGTGCATCGAGTGCTTCCTGTGCCAGGACACCTGCCACGCGGTGCGCGACCACGAGGAGAACAAGGCGGCGTTCGCCGGGCCGCGCTTCCTGATGCGGGTCGCCGAGCTGGACATGCACCCGCTGGACGCCGCCGCCGAGGCCGGCCTGGACCGCAGGGCCGACGCGCAGGACGTGCACGGCCTCGGCTACTGCAACATCACCAAGTGCTGCACCGAGGTCTGCCCGGAGCACATCAGGATCACCGACAACGCGCTGATCCCGCTGAAGGAGCGGGTCGCCGACCGCAAGTACGACCCGCTGGTCTGGCTCGGCTCGAAGATCGGCCTGCGGCCGAAGAGCTAGACACCCAGTTCGAACCAGACGATCTTGCCGTGCGGGGTCCGCCGGCTCCCCCAGCGCTCCGCCAGCAGACTGACGAGTTGCAGCCCTCGGCCGCCCTCGTCGGTCTCCTGGGCGCGGCGCTGGCGGGGCTGGGCGTAACCGTCGTCCCAGACCTCGCAGACCAGGTTGGTGTCGCGCAGCAGCCGCAGCCGGATGTCGCCGCGGCCGTGCCGCAGCGCGTTCGTCACCAGCTCGCTGACCAGCAGCTCGGTGGTGTCCACCAGCTCGTCCAGACCGCGCACCAGCAGCCAGCCGCAGGCCAGTTCGCGGGCCTTGGAGACCGAGGTCGGCTCCGGCGGCAGCCGCCAGTCGCCCACCGCGTCCTCCGGGAAGGCGCGGACCCGGGCCATCAGCAGGGCGATGTCGTCCTCGCCGTGGTGCGGGTCCAGCTCGCTGAGCACCTGGTCGCAGAGCTTCTCCAGGCCGGGCGATCCGTTCTGCAGCGCGGTGCGAAAGGCCAGCAGGCCTTCGTCCAGCTGGTGCTTGCGGGACTCCACCAGGCCGTCGGTGTAGAGGCCGAGCAGGGCGCCGTCGGGGAGGGTCAGGGTGACCTCCTCGAACGGCTCGCCGCCGACGCCCAGCGGCAGGCCGGGCGGGACGTCGAGCATCCGGGCGTCCTCGCCGGGGCTCAGCAGCACCGGCGGCAGGTGGCCGGCGTTGGCGAAGACGCAGCGCCGGGTGACCGCGTCGAAGACGGCGTACACGCAGGTCGCCAGGTAGACCTCGACGGCCTCCTCGTCGGCCGAGTCGGGCACGCCCAGGCCGCGGGCGATCTCGTCCAGCGCGGTCAGCACCTCGGCGGGCTCCAGGTCGAGCATCGCCAACGTCCGTACTGCGGTGCGGAGCTGGCCCATCGCCACGGCGGCGCGCAGGCCGCGGCCCATCACGTCGCCGATCACCAGCGCGGTGCGGTTGCCGGGCAGCGCGATGACGTCGAACCAGTCGCCGCCCACCTCGGTGTTGTTGTTGCTGGGCCGGTAGCGGCAGGCGATCTCCAGGCCGCTGGCCTCCGGGTTGCCCGGGGGCAGCAGGCTGCGCTGCAGGATCAGCGCGCGCTCGTGCTCGCGGCGGTACAGCCGGGCGTTGTCGACGCAGACGGCCGCGCGGGCGGCGATCTCCTCGGCGATCGCGACGTCCCGGGCGTCGAAGGGCTCGCTGCCGATCGCGCGGGAGAGCTGGATCAGGCCGAGCACGACGTCCCGGGCCACCAGCGGGACGACCAGCGTGCTGCGCAGCAGCGGGTCGGGGCCGGGCTCGGGGATGGCGCTGCGGCCGGTGCGCAGCGCGCGGGCGTGCGGGGAGCGCGGGGGGTAGCAGAGCGTCCCGCCGGGCTCGGCGGTGGGCAGCTGGGTGTCGGACGGCGAGGGGTCGCCGCCGAGCACCGAGGAAGCGCCGCCGACCACGCTGGAGACGGCCACCCGGCGCAGCTCGCCGCTGCCGTCGTACGGGCCGCCTCCGGAGCCGCCGAGCGAGGGGCCGCTCTCGCCGGAGAGCAGCGCGGAGTACAGGTCCACGGTGGCCAGGTCGCAGAACTGCGGGACGACCACGTCCAGCAGCTCCTTGGCCGTGGTCTCCAGGTCGAGGGTCGAACCGATGTGCGCGCTGGCCTCGTTGACCAGGGCCAGGTTGCGCCGCACGCCGGCCGCCTCGCGCTCGGCGACGTGCCGGCTGGTGACGTCGTGCACCTGGCCGGCCACGCCCATCGAGCGGTCGCCGGGACCGGTCAGCCGGTAGAGCGAGATCGCCCAGCGGCGGTTGCCGCCGCGGGTCGGCACCGCGCCGCTGAACCGCAGGTCGACCACCGGGTCGCCGCTGGACAGCACTTGGCGCAGAGCGGCCTGCAACCGCTCGGCCTCGGTGGCTGAGAAGAGGTCGTAGGCGGTCAGGCCGGTCAGGCCCTCGGGCTCGACGCCGACCGCCTCGGCGAAGGCGCGGTTCACCCGTTGGAGCTTGAGCTGCTGGTCGAAGAGGAAGAAGCCGCTCGGGGTCTGGCCGAAGACCGCCTCGGAGGCGGCCAGGTCGGTCTCGATCCGGCGCAGCTTGCCCAGGTCGACCGCCAGACAGAGCGCGCCGGCGGCGGTGCCGCCCTGCTCCGCACCGGCGGCGGCCGGCATCAGGTAGACCTCGGCGAGGCCCTCGGCGCCACCGCGGTCCCGGTAGGGGGCGGTGCCGATCCACTCCTCGCCGGCCAGCGCCCGCTCCAGCCGGGCGCGACCGCGCCGCCAGAGCTCGCGCGGGACGAGCGTCGTCACCGGGTCGGCGCCGACCGCCTCGGCGGCGGGCAGCGCGAAGAAGTCCGCCGCGCGTTCGCTCCACTGGCTGATCCGCCCGTCCGGACCGATCGCGAAGGTGGCGACCCGGATGTACTCGTAGATCGAGCCCGGATCACTGTGGCCCCAGCGGCCGGAGTCCGGCCCAGGGGTCGATGGTGCGGGACCGCCGACCGGTGTTCCCGGTTGCCCGGGTACGGCGGCATGGCCACCGCCAGTCAGCGCTTCCCGCGCCGGCATGCTGTTCAAGGACCGACCCCTCCAACCCGCGCCCATCCGGATGTCGAGAAGACCGAGTATTCATCATCCAGGGGCACCCGCACACGCCCTCAACATCACAACATCAAATCGGGGGAAGGATTTTGTCCTCTGGCGCGCGCTACCCCCCTGCTGTGCTCGCGCCCCCGGTCCACTCCCGCACGCCCACCCCAAGTTTGTCATGGACAGACTCTCCATATTCGGTGATCCGTGCGATCAATCCGTCCGGATCATTGCTGATTCGGTTCCTTCCCCGGCAATTCCTGCTCGAACCAGACCACCTTGCCCATTCCCTCCGCCCTGGCACCCCACCGCAGGGCCAGCCGCCGGACCAGCTCCAGGCCCCGGCCGCCCTCGTCGGCCTCCGCGGCGTGCCGCTCCCTCGGCGGGTCGGGCAGCGGGTCGGAGATCTCCACCAGCAGCGTGTCGCCGAAGGTCAGCCGTACCCCGATCGGTGCGCTGGCATACCGCACGGAGTTCGTGACCAGTTCGCTGACCAGCAGTTCCGCGGTGTCGGTCAGCTCCTCGATGCCCCAGTCGGTGAGTGCGCCGCGAACAAGGCGACGAGCGCGGGAGACCGCGGTGGGTTCCGCCGGGAGCGTCCAGCCGACCGTGCGCGCCCCCTCCTCACCCCGTCCGAGCCGGGCGAGCAGCAGCGCGACGTCGTCCGGCTCGCGGCCCTGCTCCATGGTGTCGAGGACCGCCTCGCACGCGTGCTGAATGGAGACGTACGGCTTCTCCAGGACGGACTGCAGCCGGCCGAGGCCGACGTCCAGATCCTTGTCCCGCGACTCGACCAGGCCGTCGGTGCAGAGCGCCAGAATGCTGCCCTCGGGAATCCGCAGTTCGACCGATTCGAACGGGACGCCGCCGACCCCGAGCGGCGCACCCGAGGGCAGGTCCAGCACCTGGCCCTCACCGCCGGGCAGCGGGCTGCCGCTGCGGGCCGGGCCGGTGATCGGCGGCACCACCAGGACCGGCGGGATGTGCCCGGCCTTGGCCACCACCAGACGGCCGGTGGCCGGGTCGTAGACGGCGTAGACGCAGGTGGCGAGGAGCGCCTCGTCCGGGCCCTGGGCCAGGTCGTCGGTCAGCTCGTGCACGTGCCGCAGCAGCACGTCGGGCGGCAGGTCGAGGGCGGCCAGCACCCGGACGGCGGTGCGCAGCCGGCCCATCGTGGCGGCGGCGCGCAGGCCGTGGCCCATCACGTCGCCGACCACCAGCGCGGTGCGGTCGCCAGGCAGCGGGATGACGTCGAACCAGTCGCCGCCCACCTCGGTGCCGCTGCTGCCGGGGACGTAGCGGTAGGCCACCTCGACGCCGGTGGGCTGCGGGACCTGCTGCGGCAGCAGGGTGCGCTGGAGGGTCAGCGCGGCGGTCCGCTCGCGGGCGTAGAGCCGGGCGTTGTCGAGCGAGCTGCCGGCCCGGTCGGCCAGCTCGACGGAGAAGGCCAGATCGTCCCGGTCGAAGCCCTCGCGGCGGCCGGCCCGGCTGAGCACGAGCAGCCCGATCACCAGGCCGCGGGCCCGCAGCGGCACGACCAGCATGGAGTGCGTGCCCAGTTCCAGCGCCGCCCGGACCTTGGGGTCGCCCGGGTAGGTGGCGTCCTCCAACTCGTCTGCTCCGGAGAGCAGTTCGGGCACTCCGGTGCGCAGCACCCGGCCGTAGCAGGACTCCTCGGCGAAGGTGATCCGGGCGCCGCGGCGGAGCATCACCTCGACCTCCTCGCCGTCCTGCACGGCGGCCACGCCCAGCTGGAGCAGCGAGGTCCGGCGGTCGTGGCCGTGCCGCGGCAGGTCGTCGCCGTGCGCCACCGCCTGGAGCAGGATCGCCGCCGCGAAGTCGGCCAGCCGCGGGACCACGGCGCTGGCCAGCTCCTGGGCGATCCGCGAGGCATCCAGCAGGTCGCCGACCCGGGAGCCGAACTCGTTCAGCAGGGCGAGCCGGCGCCGGGCGTGCTCGACCTTGGCCACCGCGCGGTACCGGTCGGTCACGTCCATCACGGTGCCCGAGATGCCCAGCACCTTGCCGGCCCGGTCGGTGAGCCGGCTGTAGGAGACCGAGCGGTAGCCGCCGGTGCGGGCGGTGACCGGCGAGGCCAGCGTGACGTCGATGACCGGTTCGCCGGTGGCCAGCACCTGACGCTGCATCACGGTGATCTCGTCGGCGGCGCGTTCGGGCAGCGTCTCGCCGGTGGTGCGGCCGACGTGGTCGGCGGCGGAGACGCCGTTCATCTCGGCCAGCGTCTGGTTGACGGCGGTGTAGCGCAGGTCGGCGTCGAGCACCGCGATGCCCAGCGGCGACTGCTCGAAGAGCGCGTCGCGCACCGCCAGGTCGCGCTCCACCGCCTGTAGCGTCCGGGCCTCGGCGAGGGCGGCCAGCAGGAACGGGGTGCCGTCGCCGTCCACCAGGAGGGAGACCCTGGCCTCGACCGGGATCATGATGCCGTCGCGGTTGCGCAGCCGGCTCAGCCCCTTCCAGCTTCCGGTGCGCACGGTGGTGCGGAACGCCTCACGGGTCGCCTCGACGCGGTCGTCGTCGACGATCAGCTCCTCGATCTTGCGGCCCACCAGAAGCTCGCTGGGCCAGCCGAGCAGCTCCTCGGCGGCCGGGCTCCAGAGCACCACGCGGCCGGACGTGTCGAGTATCGCGATGGCCACCTTGACGACGTCGAAGAGGCTGCCCTGGGTGTGGTCGGCCGGGCTCTCGCCGTCGGTCGTGCCGGGGTAGGGCTCGGAGGGGGAGCTGCGCAGGGTGGGGACGGCGGGGGCGGGCAGGACGCCGTCCGGGAGGATCGCCGGGGCGTCGGGGGGCGGGGTCGCGGGGCGGCGGCGGGCGGCTGCGGAGCGGGCAGCAGAGTCGTCCAGCAGGCCGCGGGCGCTCGCGGTGCCGCGTGCGGGGCCGCCCGCGGCGTCCTGGGGCATGCGGCGGGCGCGCAGCCGGGCCCGGGCGGCGGCGCCTCCCGCCGGCCGGGGGAGACCGCGCCAGGTCCGCCGCTCTCCCCCGCCGCTACCCGTACTCGTCACCGACGGGGCCTCCGGCTCTCGGGCGGCGCGCCGCGGCCGGTCGCCGGGGCGCGATGGGCACGACTCACCAAGCGTGACGAACCATGCCGAAATGTGACATACCCAGCTGAAACCTTCGCTACCCCAGCGATTGGGTCATCTTTTCCGATTGGCCTACCTCGGATGCCTGACGCGCGATGCCCGCCGCGAGCAGCCGGCCGACCTCCGGGAGGACCTCGCGGTCGTGCTCCAGCCAGTCCACCTCGTCCAGCTCGGCCGGGCCCAGCCAGCGCAGCTCGGAGTGGTCCTCCAGCGGCTGCGGATCGCCGCAGAGCAGCTCGGCCGCCCAGATCCGCAGGACCAGCCCGGTGCGGACCGTCCACTCCCCCGCCAGCCGCTCCAGCGCCCGGGCCCCGACGCCCAGCTCCTCGCGCAGCTCGCGCTCCAGCGCCTGCCGCTCGCTCTCACCGGGCTCGGCCTTGCCGCCCGGGAACTCCCAGCGGCCGGCCACCTCGGGCGGCGCGCTGCGCCGGGCGGCCAGCACCCGCCCCTGGTGGATCAGGGCTCCGCCGACGACGATCCGGTTCTCCATGGCTCGACCATAGAGCCTGGCCGGCGGCGACGGCGGATCAGCTCGCGGGCTCGGCCGCCACCCAGTAGAGCTGCTTGTGCCCGCGCGCCTCGAACTCGGCGGCCAGCGTCTCGGCCGCCTCCCGGGTGAGGTCGCGGGCGACCAGGTAGCGGTTGCCGTTGTCGTCCTGGCGCATGACGCGCCAACAGGGGGCGGCGGGATCGGTCATGGGCGGCAACACGGGCCCCTCTCAGCAGGCACGTCGGTCGCGCCGTGCCGGGCCCGGCTCGGTGGGGGTCGAGTCGGGCCTCGGCACGGCGCCGGCCGCCCCGGTGCCGAAGCTAGGGGCGACCCGCTAACGGGGCGTACGGACGAGGTTTCCGCGCTGTTAGGCAGCTGGTGGCCCGGTTAACAGCGCGTAAGCCGAGGTGGCCGAAGGTCGCTCGGGGTACCGCCCGACGCCCCTGCCCCACTGGTGTGTGCACGGCCGGTATCGACGGTGCGCCGCCCGCACCAGCCTGCACCCGCCGAGTCGTACCCCCGTCCGAATTCACCGCGCGCGAGGAGCCACTGCGACGTCCGTTCGGATGCTACCGACGTGGACACCTCACGTACGACTATCGCAAGGGTGGACCGGCTGTCGCGTCGGCGCAAGGTGCTAGCAGGGTCCTTCACCTCCGACTCGCCTCCGACTCACCTCAGACGCTCTGCGTAGCGCCGTCCGCGGGCATCGAGGGGTAGAGCCAGGAGTCGTCGGTGGAGAGGTTCAGCAGCTTGCGGACCGCCTTCTGCTGGTCGTAGGCCCGGTGCCGGTCGGCCTGCGCGAGCTGGGCCGTCAGGTCGTCGGTACCGGCCGACGCGGCTGCCGCCTTGAGCGCCGGGATCCGCAGTTGGAGCTCGGCGACCTGGGCGGCGACCGCCTCCTTGACCCCCGGATCCCAGGCGTCCCTGGACAGGACGGCGGTCTGCGTGTCCAGCACGCGGGCCATGGCGGCCGCCCAGCTGCGGAAGTCCGCCGGGGCTTCGGCGGGCCCGCCGCTCGGGCGCTTGCCGGCCGCCTGGTCGATCGCGTCCATCGACAGCAGGTACTCGTACTGCGCCGGGGTGGTGTTGCTGGAGTCCCGGCGCAGCGAGCCGGTCAGCTGGGTGTCCGGATCGGTCAGGAAGCAGGAGACCGTCCGGTCGCCGCCCGCCCAGGCGTCCCGCTGCGGGTAGTAGTAGTGCACCACGACGGCGTCGGAGACGGCCCAGTTGTCCATGGCATAGTCATTGGCCAACTGCCCGCAGGCCTCGGCGACCTGCTGCTCGCGCCCCGGCTGGTCCGGGTAGTCGTCGCCCGTCAGCTGGGTGGTGCCGATCGCCTCGCCGTCGTGGGCGCGGTCGCAGGAGAGCACGCTGACGCCCTTGGACCCGCGGTCGAAGCACTGGCCCGGCGTCAGCTTCGAGGGGGCCGTGCCGTTGGCGGCGAGGCCCTGGAGGACGCCTCGGTGGGGCAACACGACCACCGCGACGGTGGTCAGCAGGCCCAGCAGCGACAGCACCAGGCCGGCCACCGCCAGGCCCGTGCCGCGCTCGCGGCGGCGCGGGATCTGGACCAGGCCGGTGATGCCGAAGCCGATGCCCAGCGGCCAGAGGAAGCAGGTCAGCGCGGTCACCAGGGAGACGACCGCGAAGCCGTTGTACGGCGCCTGCGGGGCGGGCGGCTGGACGGCGTGCCAGGCGGCGAAGGGGTCCGGGGCGGCCGCGGGACCGCCGTACGGGTCGGGCGTGTAGGTGGTGGGGACGAACGGGGGCGCCGGCGGCGGAGCGGGCGCGGCGGCGGGGACGGGCGGCGCCCAGGGGTCCGCGGGCGGCGGGGGGCCGGTGCCGTCGGCGGGGCCGCCCCCGATGCCGTCCCCGGTGCTGTCCTCTGCCGTCATGACGTCCCCCCGCACGTGCGCGCACCTGTTCGATGAAGCCGCGACTCTAGCCGACCCCGCCGACCCCGCTCAGCCGCGGGCCAGGATCTCCCCGTGCAGCACGCCGAACCAGCCGTCCGGCTCCACCGACCAGCGCCGCCAGCCGTCCGCGATCCGGGCCAGCTCCTGCTCGGTCGCCAGCCCGTTCGCCACCGCGGTCGCGGCCATCCCCGATCCGGTCACCCGCTCCGCCCACAGCTCGCCCCACCACAGCCGCTCGCCCGGCGTCGCGTACGTCCAGGTCGAGGAGGAGGCGCGCACCTCGGGGAAGCCGGCCGCCCGCGCCCAGGCCAGCAGGCGGCGACCAGCGTCCGGCTCGCCGCCGTTGGCCCGGGTGGTCTGCTGGAACACGCTCATCCAGTCGTCCAGTTCCGGCAGTCGCGGGTACCAGGCCATCGCCGCGTAGTCGGCGTCGCGGGCCGCGACCAGGCCGCCCGGCGCGCTCACCCGGCGCATCTCGCGCAGCGCCGCCACCGGGTCGCCGACGTGTTGCAGCACCTGGTGGGCGTGCACCACGTCGAACTCGCCGCTCGGCCCGGGCAGCGCGTGGACGTCGGCGACGACGAACTCGACGTTGCCGATCCCGCGGCTCGCGACGTACTCGGCGGCCTGCTCCAGAACCTGCGCCGACGTGTCGATCGCGACCACCCGGCCGGTCGGGCCGACCAGTTCGGCCAGGTCGGCGGTGATCGTGCCGGGCCCGCAGCCGACGTCCAGTACGGCGTCCCCCGGGCGCAGTTCGGCCAGCAGGTAGGCGGCGGAGTTGGCCGCCGTCCGGCTGCGGTGCGAGCGCAGCACGGCCTCCTGGTGGCCATGGGTGTAGACAGCCTGATGTTCCGTCATGACGGTTCCCCTCAAAGGCTCGACAGTCCTTCGGCGACATCTCGAGCCTAGCTCTCGTCTCAGTCTGCAAGAAGATCTGTCTCTACATGCGAGACGGCAGAAGGAATGGACTGCCTGCGGGTCGTACCGTAGGCAGTCCCGACCGAACGGAGCACCGATGGGCCAGCACCCGACCACCCCCCAGCGCCCGTACGTGCTGCTGAGCGCCGCGATGTCGATCGACGGCTACCTGGACGACGCCTCGACCGAGCGGCTGCTGCTCTCCAACGCCGCCGACTTCGACCGGGTGGACGAGCTGCGGGCCGACTGCGACGCGATCCTGGTCGGCTCCACCACGCTGCGCCGCGACAACCCGCGCCTGCTGGTCAACGACCCCGCCCGGCGGGCCGCCCGGACGCTCGGCGGACGGAGCGAGTACCCGCTGAAGGTGACCCTCAGCGCGAGCGGCGGACTCCCCGCCGACCTGCGGTTCTGGCACACCGGCGGCGCGAAGCTCGCCTACACCACGGCCGCCGCGGCGCCCGCGCTGCGGGCCGCACTGGCCGCGGTTGCGCAGACCGAGGTGGTCGGGCTCGGCGACACCGTCCGACTCGGGGAGCTGCTGGACGACCTGGGCCGGCGCGGCGTGCGGCGGCTGATGGTGGAGGGCGGCGGGTCGGTGCACACCCAGTTCCTCGCCGAGGGGCTCGCCGACGAGGTGCAGCTGGCGGTCGCGCCGCTGCTGGTCGGGCAGGCCGCGGCGCCGCGCTTCGTCAACCCGGCCGACTTCCCCGGCGGGAGCGCGCGGCGGCTGCGGCTGCTGGAAGCCCGTACGGTCGGGGATGTCGTCCTGCTCCGGTACGCCCCGAAGGAATCCGCCGAATGAACACCGCCGCCAACCTGTCCTTCCTCGCCCGGGCGATCGAGCTGTCCCGGCTCTGCCCCGCCTCGACCAGCGCGTTCTCGGTCGGCGCGGTGATCGTCGGCGCCGACGGCGAGGTGCTCAGCGAGGGCCACAGCCGGGAGACCGACCCGGTCTGCCACGCCGAGGAGGCCGCACTCGGCAAGCTGGCCGCCGACGACCCCCGACTGCGGACGGCCACCCTCTACAGCTCGCTCGAACCGTGCAGCCGGCGGGCCTCCCGTCCGCTGCCCTGCGCGCGGCTGGTCATCGCCGCCGGGATCCCGCGGGTGGTGGTGGCCTGGCGGGAGCCGGACCTCTTCGTCACCGGGTGCGAGGGCGTCGGGCTGCTGACGGCGGCCGGAGTGACGGTCGTGGAGCTGCCGGAACTCGCTGCGCAGGCCCGGGAGGTCAACGCGCACCTGCTCGGCTGAGATCTTCGTCGCGCACTGGCGGCCCGGCCGGTCGAGACTGGCCGTATGCACAAGCGCGACACGCCTCGGCACCCAGCTGCCGTCCGGATCCGACGGATCTACGACCCGCCCGCGCCGGACGACGGCCACCGGGTGCTGGTCGACCGGCTCTGGCCGCGCGGCGTCAGCAAGGAGCGCGCCCAGCTGGACGAGTGGGCCAAGGAGCTGGCCCCCTCCGACGAGCTGCGCCGCTGGTTCCACGCGGCCCCCGAGGAGCACGCAGCCGAGTTCACCGACCGCTACCGCGCCGAACTCGACGCCCCCGAGCAGCAGGACCGCCTCGCCGCCCTGCGCGACCGGGCGCCGCTGACCCTGCTGACGGCGACCAAGGACGCCGCGCACAGCCACGCCGCCGTACTGCTGGCGGAGCTGACGGGTCCCTGAGCGGCCGAACCGGCGCCGCCCAGGGACCCCGCCCTAGCTCACCGTCAGGGTGAGCGGACCGGCCAGCGCCGTGTAGCCGTCGTTGTACAGGTACCAGACCGCGTACGAGCCCGCGCCGCTCAGCTTGCTGGTGCTGAAGGTCAGGCTGCCGGTACCGCCCGGCGCGTACTGCCAGGTGGTGGCCGACTGCTGGCCGGGCGTCACGCCGACCGGGTAGATGCCGATCCAGTTGGTCGAGCTGACGGTGGCCGCCGGGGTCGAGTACTGGAAGGTGACGTTCGCGCCGTTGGCGACCGTCGGCGTACCGGTGGTCAGCGTGTTGGTCGGGGCCGGGGCGGAGGCGGGCACGAACGCGTCGTTGAGCGGGGTGGCGTAGGTGTCGTTGGCGGTCATCCCGGGCAGACCCAGCGCGGCCTCGATGGTGCGGCCGGTGCTGTAGTGGTCGTAGCGGCTCGCGCTGGTGGTGCCCGCCGGGACGGTGCCCTGGGAGCCGACCACGATCGAGGCCACGTGGTTGTCCGGGTCGCTGCCGTCCTCGTCCCAGGTGAGCAGGATCAGCGACTTCTGCGTGGTCCAGGCCGGGGAGGAGAGCACCGGGGTCAGGGTCTGCTTCAGCCAGGCGTCCTGCGTCTGCAGGCTGGTCGTGTTGCCGTTGCCGGAGGCCTCACCGTCGTTGTAGTCGTCCGCCGCGATCCAGGAGAAGTTCGGCGTGGTGGCCGCGCTCGCCAGGTCGGTGGTCAGCTGGGTGGTGTCGAACAGGTGCGCCTGGCAGCGGGCCTGGTTGCCGCTGACGTCGGTGTAGTTGATGAACGGCGAGTCGTCCGGCTCGTAGTACTTGTCATACTGCGTGGTGGTGTTGCAGGGAGTGCCCATGCCCTGCTCGTAGGCCTTCCAGCTCTTGCCCTTGGCCTCCAGCTGGTCGCCCAGGTTGGTCCCCGGGTCCTTGATGTTGGGCCAGTACGTCGCGCCGTTCGTGTAGACGTCACCGCCGGCGACGGCCAGGTAGTTCTCGTCGCTCGGGTGGTAGACCCCGTGGTAGTTCGTCAGGTCGGCACCCTGCGCCATCAGGCTGTGGATGAACGGGGTGTCCGCCGGGTCGTTCATGATCTGGGAGTAGTCGGTGTTCTCCATCATGACCTGGAAGACGTGGTCGTAGCCCGGCACCTTGGAGACCGGAGGCGCCAGCGTGGCCGCCGTGACCGGCGTCGACAGCGTCAGGGACAGGTTGTCCAGGTAGCCGGACTCGCCCGAGCTCTGCAGGAACTGCACCTGCACCAGGATCGAACGGGTGCCCGCGGGGACCGCGCCGGTGCTGCTGCGGGCCAGGAAGGACGTGGTGTTCGACCGGTCGGCCGCGGAGACCGTCGGCAGGGTGGCGGTCGACCCGACCTGGTGGCCCGAGCCGTCCTGGAACTGCAGCGAGACCGCCACGTGCCCGGCGTAGGTGGTCCAACCGCCGAGCCAGCCGGACAGGTTGTAGCTGATGCCGCCGCCGTCGATCGCGCCGGCCGCGGAGGAGACGTCCACGGTCTGGGCCATCGACCCGTCGCCCTGGTTGCCGGGACCGAAGAACGCGTTCCCCGGCGCCGGGCTGGCCGGGTGGCCGAAGCTCCCCGCCGAGTAGCAGTCCACCGCCGGGCTGCCCGACTGAACCGACCAGCCCGGCATGGTGCTGGCCGCCGTCCAGTCGGAGGTGCAGTAGCCGGCCTCGGCGTCACCGTTCACGATCAGGTTCCCACTGGTGGTGGCACCCATCGCGGTCGGCGCCGCCACCAGAAGCGCAGCTGTCAGTGCGAAGACGCTGCCGAGTGCTCTCCAGAGCAGTCGCATGTCCGTAGCCTCATCCCGTTGTCTGAGTTGTATGAACAACCGTCACGAACGGGCTTATTGATAACGGACCCACCTGTCCACCCGGAGAACAGCCGAAGTCGCCGCGACGACGTCCCACCCCCACCTCGGGGCCGATCAGAGGAGCCCGGCCAGATCGGCCATCATGCCCATCTGATGATCGAAGTACTCCTGGCGCGCCTCGATGGCCGCGTCCGTGCGGCCGAACACCTCGAAGCTGACCAGCCCGAACAGCTGGACCCAGCCCGCGAAGACGCGCCCGAGCAGTTCTTCGGGGATCTCGCCGGGCTGCTGGTCGATCAGCTTGCGCAGGTCGGCCCGTAGCGCGTCGGGCAGCGGGGTGCTGGGCGGGAGAGCATCCGGGTGCTCCTGCGCCGCGTCGCCGGCTATCGCGACCAGCAGGAGGACCACGGCCGTGGCCGGTGCGCGGGTGCCCTGCGGCGCGGCGTACCCGGGCACCGGGGTTCCGTAGAGCAGGCCGTACTCGGACGGATGGGCCAGCGCCCACTCCCGTACGGCGTGCGCCACGGCCAGCCAGCGTCCGCGGGCGTCCGCCCTCGGCATCCGGGCGTCGGCCTCCCCCGCGGCGGCGGCCAGTGCCTCGTACGCCTCCGTGATCAGCGCGGTCAGCAGGTCGTCCCTGCTCGGGAAGTACCGGTAGAGCGCCGACGCGACGATTCCCATGTCCCTGGCCACCCCGCGCAGCGACAGGTTGGCCCCGTCGGCCGCCAGCCGGCGGCGGGCCGCCGCCAGGATCTCCTCGGTCATCTCGGAGCGGACCCGGGCGCGCAGTGACGGTGCTGACATGCGACCAGTCTTCCACAGCCGAGAACGCCACTCCATTCAGAGAACACTGTTCTTGACTCGGAGCAGTGCTCACTCATACGGTGGCGCCATCCGAGAACACCGTTCTCTCATTGGAGTCGACCATGTCCTTGCACGTCATCGTGGGAGCCGGCCCCATCGGCTCGGCCACCGCCCGGTTGCTGGCCGACCGGGGAGACGAGGTCCGCCTGATCACCCGCGGCGGCTCCGGACCGGTGCACCCCGGCATCGAACGCGTGAAAGCCGACGCCACCGACCCGGACACCCTGAGCCGCCTGGCCGCGCGGGCCACCGCCATCCACCACTGCGCCCAACCCGCCTACCACCGCTGGCCGACCGAGTTCCCGCCGCTGAACGCCGGCATCCTGCGCGCCGCCGAGGCGACCGGCGCCGTCCTGGTCACCGTGGGGAACCTCTATCTGTACGGCCAGGTGGACGGGCCGATGACCGAAGACCTGCCCGCGCGCCCCAACTCCGTGAAGGGCCGGGTCCGCGCCGACCTCTGGGCCGCCCAACTCGCCGCCCACCAGGCCGGTCGGATCCGCACGGCCGAAGTCCGCGGCTCCGACTACCTCGGCGCCGGGGTCGTGTCGTCCTTCACCGTCATGGTCCTGCCCGCCGTCCTGCGCGGCCGCCACGCCCTCGCCCCCGCCGACGTGGACGCCCCGCACAGCTGGACCTACACCGGAGACATGGCCCGCACCCTCGTCGCCGTCGCCGACGACGAGTCAGCCTGGGGCCGCCCCTGGCACGCCCCGACCCCGCCGCCCCGGTCCGTCCGCGAACTGGCCGGCCTCGCCGCCACGCTGGCCGCCGCCCCCGCCGCCCGCACGCGCCGGATGCCGTCCGCCCTGCTCCGCCTGGCCGGCCTGTTCAGCGCGGAAGCCCGGGAGATCCCCGAGGTCCGCTACCAGTTCGACCGTCCGTTCGTCCTGGACTCCACCCAGGCCCAGACAGCCTTCGGCCTCGAACCCACGCCCACCGAGGAGGCCCTTCGCGAGACCGTCGCGGCCATCCGAAGCGCCGGCTGAGTCATTCCGTTCGCCGAATCAGTCGGCGACCGACCCGTAGGCGGCGACGAGCTGCGGGAGGGCGCCCCCGGCTGCGGCGAACGCGAGGTGGTCGTGGAAGTCGCGGGAGTGGACGATCCGGCCCCCGCGGACCCGCAGCAACAGGATGTTGGGGACCTCGAAGGTGCGACCGGTCGCGGGGTAGCGGCCCTCGTAGTCGAACTCGGCGACGATCACCTCGGGGTCGTCGGTCCGGCGCACCACGGCGTTCTTGGCCCGGAGCTCGATCACCCCGCTCTCGCCCAGCCCCTCGAAGCGCGCCCGGAGCGCGGCGCGGCCCTCGATCCGCCGCGGCGGGTACGGAGCGAACGGGATCTCCACCACCGCGTCCTCGTCGTAGAGTTCGGCGATCTCCCCCCAGCTGCCCGAGGAGATGGCATCGATCAGCCGCTCGAAGACCTCGTGCGGCGTGGCTGCTGCGGACATGTGGACCCCCAGGTCGATAGGACATGCTCGGATGGAGCCGCCTACAATCGGACTGGCGACTCCGATTAGAACGATACGGACTGGCGACTCCGCTTGTCCAGGGATCCACAGAAGGACGTGCCCGGTGACGGCTCAGCAGGCAGGCCAGGACTCCCCGCGACCGCTGCGCGCGGACGCGCGCCGCAACCGCGCCCGGCTACTGGAGGTCGCCGAGGCGGTCTTCACCGCCCGAGGCACGGGGGTGTCCACCGAGGAGATCGCCCGGGAGGCCGGGGTCGGCGTCGGCACGCTGTTCCGTCACTTCCCCACCAAGGAGGCGCTGCTGGAAGCGGTCCTGCTGAGGAGACTGGAGCGGCTCGCCGAGGCGGCGGAGCAGCTCGCCGCCACGAAGGCACCCGGCGACGCCTTCTTCACCTTCTTCGCCCTCGTGGTGGACCAGTCCCCGGCGAAGAACGTCTTCGCCGACGCCCTCTCCGCCGCCGGAGTCGACGTCCGCCAGACCACCTCCGAGATCGGCCGCACCCTGCACCAGGCCATGGCCGCCCTGCTCACCGAGGCCCAGCGCGCCAACGCCGTCCGAGCGGACCTGGGAGTGCCGGAACTGACCGCCCTCCTGGTCGGCACCTGCCGCATGGTGGAGCACCTCGGCAGCGACTCCGACGCCCGCGAGCGCACCTTCGCGGTCATCGCCGACGGCCTGAGGGCTTCGGGCAGCTGACCGCCGCGCGGTGAAAAACCAGAGGCCCACCTCGAAGAGGTGGGCCTGGTGCGCAGCGGTTCGCGGGTCAGACGCTGAAGCGGAACGTCGTTCGGCAGAGGACGATCAGTAGTGATAGCGGGCAGCGAGAATGATGATCTCCTCATCCGTGACCAGGTAGACGAGGCGGTGCTCGTCATCGATCCGCCGCGACCAGGCGCCGGCCAGGTGGTACTTCAGCGGCTCGGGCTTGCCGATCCCGGCGAAGGGATCACGGCGGGCGTCCTCGATGAGCTTGTTGATCCGGGCGAGCATCTTGCGGTCGCTCTTGAGCCAGGACGTGTAGTCCTCCCAGCCCTGATCCTCGAAGACGAGCCTCACGCGGCGCCCTGCCCCGCATCCGCCGCATCGGGGTCGATCAGCTCGCGCTCGGCGAGGTTGATGCGACCGAGAGCGTTTTCGTACGCCTTGAGCAGGCGGCGGGCATTGGCGGGCGAGCGGAGCAGATAGGAGCCCTCGCGCAGGGCGGCGTAGTCCTCGGCGGATACGAGGACGGCATTCCCGTGCTTGGAGACGATCTCGATGGCCTCGTGGTCGTCATTGACTTTCTTGATGAGCGGGAAGAGATCCTTGCGGGCCTCGCTCGCAGTGATGGACATGGCAGAAACCCTTCGAGAGTGGTACCGAATAACGTACCACTCGCGGCGCGATGCCGACCCGAAGAAGTCAGCACCAAGTCAGCACGGGAACAAGTCAGGGGCCCACCCCCGAGGAGGTGAGCCCCATGCAGGCTGCGCGCGGGCGGGTCAGACGTTGAAGCGGAACTCCACCACGTCGCCGTCCTGCATGACGTATTCCTTGCCCTCGATGCGGGACTTGCCCTTGGCGCGGGCCTCGGGGATGGAGCCGCAGGTGACGAGGTCGTCGAAGGAGACGATTTCGGCCTTGATGAAGCCCTTCTGGAAGTCGGTGTGGATCACACCGGCAGCCTCGGGGGCGGTGGCGCCCTTCTTGATGGTCCAGGCGCGGACCTCCTTGGGGCCGGCCGTCAGGTAGGTCTGCAGGCCGAGGGTCTCGAAGCCGACGCGGCCCAGGGTGGCCATGCCGGCCTCCTCCTGGCCCATCGACTGGAGGAGTTCGAGGGCCTCGTCGTCGTCCATGCCGATCAGCTCGGACTCGATCTTCGCGTTGAGGAAGATCGCCTCGGCGGGGGCGACCAGGGCGCGCTGGGCGTCCTTGAAGGCCTCGTCGGTGAGCTCGTCCTCGTCCACGTTGAAGACGTAGAGGAAGGGCTTGGCGGTGAGCAGGTGCAGCTCGCGGACCGAGGCGGAGTCGAAGCCGGCTTCGAAGAGGGTCTTGCCGGCCTCCAGGATCTCCTGGGCGGCCTTGGCAGCAGCGAGGGTGGCCGCCGACTCCTTCTTGAGCCGCGACTCCTTCTCCAGGCGGGGGATGACCTTCTCGATCGACTGGAGGTCGGCGAGGATCAGCTCGGTGTTGATGGTCTCGATGTCGTCCTTCGGCGAGACCTTGCCGTCCACGTGCACCACGTCGGGGTCGACGAAGGCGCGGATGACCTGGCAGATCGCGTCGGACTCGCGGATGTTCGCGAGGAACTTGTTGCCCAGGCCCTCGCCCACCGAGGCGCCGCGGACGATGCCGGCGATGTCGACGAAGTCGACGGTGGCCGGGAGGATGCGCTGCGAGCCGAAGATCTCGGCGAGCACGGCCAGTCGCGGGTCCGGGACGCCGACCACGCCGACGTTCGGCTCGATGGTGGCGAACGGGTAGTTGGCCGCCAGGACGTCGTTCTTGGTCAGGGCGTTGAACAGGGTCGACTTGCCGACGTTCGGCAGGCCGACGATTCCGATCGTGAGCGACATGAAGCGAGATCCCGTGGGCTTGGAGGGCGTGGAGCGGCACCGTACGGGCCGATCGCCCAGTCTACGGGGCGGCGGGGAGGGGGCCGGAAGCGCGTCGCTCCGGAGACACGGACGGGCCGGTTTTTCCTCCATTACCCACTGTCGCGATGATCGGACCGTACGTTGGGCAGGTGGAGCAGAGCATCCGTACCCAGCCGCCCGGGCCGCGGCCCCGCCCGCCAGCCGGCGGCGGGGCCGGCGAGGCCGCCGTTCCGGGGCCGTCCGCGCCCCGCGATGCCGCCGGTGCCACGGCCGGGGCCGGCGGGGGTCCGCCCGGCGCCCGACCGGGCAGGCTGCGGCCGGCCTCCGGCGGCGCGGGGGCGGCGCGGCTGCGGTGGAAGCTCAGGCTGCCGCTGGGCCGAACGGGGCAGCAGGCGCGCAGCGGGCGGCCGGCGCGGCTGACGGCGATCGGCACCGGGGTGCTCACGCTGGCCGGGACGGTGGCGGCGGCGGGCGTCGACCAACTGCTGTTCGGCGGCCTCGGAGTGCTCTTCGGGCTCGGCTTCGTGGCGGTCTGCTTCCAGGCCGCCGTCCGGGTCCGCTCGGCGGACCTGCTGGCGGCGCCGATCAGCGGGCCGATCTCGTTCGCGCTGGCGCTGCTGCTGCTCGGTCCGGTGACCAGCCCCGGGGTGATCGGGCAGGTGCTGGCGCTGGCGACCGGTCTGGCGCTGCGGGCGGGCTGGCTGTTCGCGGGGACAGGATTGGCGGCGCTGATCGTCGCGGCGCGGTTCGTGGCGCAGCGCCGGATCCGCCGCAACCGGTAGGCCCCCGGTCTCAGGAGGCGTTCTTGGCGGCGGCCATCGCCGCGCCGACGATGCCCGCGTCGTTACGCAGCTCCGCCGGGACGACCCGGGCCGGCCGCTCCTTCAGCAGCGGCAGGAACTTCTCCTGCTTGCGGCTGACACCGCCGCCGATGATCACCAGCTGCGGCGAGAAGAGCCGCTCCACCAGGTCCAGGTACTCGTCCACCCGCACCGCCCAGTCGGCCCAGCTCAGCTCGTGCCGCTCGCGTGCGCCGGCCGAGGCGCGCCGTTCGGCGTCCTTGCCGCGCAGCTCCAGGTGGCCGAGCTCGGTGTTGGGGACGAGCGCACCGTCGATGAAGAGCGCGCTGCCGATACCGGTGCCGAAGGTCAGCATGAGAACCACGCCGCCGTGGTCGCGCCCGGCGCCGTAGCTGACCTCGGCCAGGCCGGCCGCGTCGGCGTCGTTGAGGACGGTGCAGGGCAGGTCGAGCGTCTCGCGGAAGATCCCCTCGGCGTCCAGGTCGACCCAGCCCGGGTCGACGTTGGCGGCGGTCCTGGTGTGCCCGTCGACCACCACGCCGGGGAAGGTCAGACCGACCGGACCGCGGTGGCCGAAGTGGTCCACGATCTCCTTCACCACGGCGACCACGGACTCCGGCGAGGCGGGGTGCGGGGTGAGCACCTTGTGCCGCGGCTCGGCGAGCGCACCGCGTTCCAGGTCGACCGGGGCGCCCTTGATCCCCGAGCCGCCGATGTCCACGCCGAACACCGAGAGTGCCGTCACGTCTCCGCCTCCTCCGCGCTGTCCACAGCCTGTGCACAACCGTACGAGGGCCGAGCCGGCCCCGCCTGCTGATACCCGCAGCAGGCGGGGCCGAACGGCGAAGCCGCTAGAGCTTCCCGGCGGCCTCGGCGCGCAGGTCGCGGCGCAGCTCCTTGGGGAGCGAGAACTGCAGGGTCTCCTCGGCCGTCTTGACCACCTGGACGTCCTCGAAGCCGCGCGCGGCGAGCCACTCCAGCACGCCCTGCACCAGGATCTCGGGGACCGAGGCGCCGCTGGTCAGGCCGACCGTCCCGACGCCGTCCAGCCAGGCCTCGTCCAGCTCCTCGGCGAAGTCCACCAGGTGGGCGGCCTTGGCGCCGTACTCAAGGCCGACCTCGACCAGGCGCACCGAGTTGGAGGAGTTCTTCGAGCCGACCACGATCAGGAGGTCGGTCTCGGGAGCGATCTGCTTGACCACCACCTGGCGGTTCTGGGTGGCGTAGCAGATGTCGTCGCTGGGCGGGCTGACCAGCAGCGGGAAGCGCTTCTTCAGCTCACCGACGGTGGCCATCGTCTCGTCCACCGAAAGGGTGGTCTGGGAGAGCCAGACGACCTTGCTCTCGTCGCGGACCTTGACGTTGGCGACGTCCTCGGCGCCGTCCACCAGGTGGATCCGGTCCGGGGCCTCGCCCATCGTGCCGACGACCTCCTCGTGGCCCTCGTGGCCGACGAGCAGGATGTCGTAGTCCTCCTCGGCGAACCGGACGGCCTCCTTGTGGACCTTGGTCACCAGGGGGCAGGTGGCGTCGATGGTGGCGAGCTTGCCGGCCTGCGCCTCGTCGTGGACGGCGGGGGCCACGCCGTGCGCGGAGAAGACCACGATGGAGCCCTCGGGCACCTCCTCCGTCTCGTCGACGAAGATGGCTCCCTGCTTCTCCAGGGTCCGCACCACGTACTTGTTGTGGACGATCTCCTTGCGGACGTAGATCGGAGCCCCGTACTGCTCGAGGGCCTTCTCCACGGCGATGACTGCGCGGTCGACGCCCGCGCAGTAGCCCCGGGGGGCGGCGAGCAGGACACGGCGCTGTGCGGTGGTGGACATGGCTCCCATGGTAGAGGTGTCGTCGGGCGGCGGGCTGTCGGCGGGCGGCGCTAGCCTCGTCTCCATGGCCAACTCCAGCTCCCCCGAAGCCCCGATCCCGGTCGGCAAGGTCTCCGCACTGATCGGGGGCTGGGTGGACCGGCTGGGCGCGGTCTGGGTGGAGGGGCAGATCACCCAGCTGAGCCGGCGCCCCGGCATGCAGTTCCTGACGCTGCGTGACCCCGACAAGGACATCTCGCTGGGTGTCACCTGCTACCGCTCGGTCTTCGAACCGGTGGCCGACGTGCTGCAGGAGGGCTCGCGGATCCTGGTGTACGCCAAGCCCGAGTGGTACACCCCGCGCGGCACCCTCTCGCTGCGGGCCACCGAGATCCGCCTGGTCGGTCTCGGCGAGCTGCTGGCCAGGTTGGAGCAGCTCAAGCACCGGCTGGCGGGCGAGGGGCTCTTCGCGATGGACCGCAAGAAGCCGCTGCCGTTCCTGCCGCAGTGCGTCGGGCTGATCACCGGCCGGGCCTCGGCGGCCGAGCGCGACGTGCTGGAGGTCGCCCGGCGGCGCTGGCCGGCGGTGCGCTTCGAGGTCCGCAACGTGCTGGTGCAGGGCGCCCAGGCGGCCTCCCAGGTGGCCGCCGCCGTCCGGCAGCTGGACGAGCACCCCGAGGTGGACGTGATCGTCGTGGCGCGTGGCGGCGGCAGTGTGGAGGACCTGCTGCCGTTCTCGGACGAGCAGCTGCTGCGCACGGTCGCCGCCGCCGCGACGCCGGTGGTGAGCGCGATCGGCCACGAGCCGGACCAGCCGCTGCTGGACTTCGTGGCCGACCTGCGGGCCTCCACCCCGACCGACGCGGCCAAGCGGGTCGTCCCGGACGTCGGCGAGGAGCAGACCCGGGTGCGCCAGCTGCGCGACCGGGCCCGGCGGACGGTGATCGGGCTGGTGGAGCGCGAGCAGCACGGGCTGGCGGGGGTCCGCAGCCGTCCGGTGCTGGCCGCGCCGCAGCGGCTGGTGGAGGAGCGCGCGCAGGAGCTGACGGCGCTGCTGGACCGCTCGCGGCGCTCGCTGGGGCACCGGCTCGACCGGGCCGAGTCGGACCTCGGGCACACCCTGGCCCGGGTGGTGGCGCTCTCGCCGGCCGCGACGCTGGAGCGCGGCTACGCGGTACTGCAACGTAGCGACGGCACGGTGCTGACGGATCCGGCGCAGGCGGCGGCGGGCGAGCGGCTGCACGCCCGGGTGGCGGGCGGCGGGCTCTCGGTGACGGTGGAGGAGGTCGACCCGGTCGATCCGGTCGACTCGGTCGGCGAGGGGATTGTCGCTGCCGACGCCTAGGCTGACGCCATGGCAGAGAGCGCGGGCACCGCAGGCGAGCAGGCTCCGAACGACGACGCGGCGGGCGACAGCACGCTGGGCTACGAGCAGGCCCGGGACGCCCTGATGGACGTGGTGCGCCGACTGGAGACCGGCGGGACGTCGCTGGAGGAGTCGCTGGCCCTGTGGGAGCGCGGTGAGCAGCTGGCCAAGGTCTGCCAGCGCTGGCTGGACGGCGCCCGGGCCCGGCTGGACGCGGCACTGGCGGCGGAGCAGCAGGGCGGCCCGGCCGACGAGTAGCCGGGACCACCGAGAAGCGGAGGCGTGATCCGGATCACATGCACGCCCGGAATGGTTGAAAATTCATCCACGTTGGAGACGATGTGCGGCACCGAGCCGCCCTTCCGATCCCAGCATGAGGTGTAGCCAGCATGACCACCGCCAACGACGCCCTCGTCCTCGACGCCGCCGCCCAGGACCTGCTCTTCCGCGAGGCCCGCACGGCCAACACCTTCACCGACGAGCCGGTCAGCGACGAGCAGATCCAGGCCGTCTACGAGCTGGTCAAGTTCGCCCCGACCGCTTTCAACCAGCAGCCGCTGCGCGTCGTGCTGGTCCGCAGCCCCGAGGCCCGCGAGCGCCTGGTCAACCAGCTCGCCGACGGCAACAAGGCCAAGACCGCGGCCGCTCCGCTGGTCGCCATCCTGGCCGTCGACAACGAGTTCCACGAGGAGCTGCCGACCCAGTTCCCGGCCTTCCCCGCCGCCAAGGACATCTTCTTCTCCGAGCGCCCGGTCCGTGAGGGCTCGGCCCGCCTGAACGGCGCGCTGCAGGTCGGCTACTTCATCCTCGGCGTGCGCGCGGCCGGCCTGGCCGCCGGCCCGATGACCGGCTTCGACGCCCAGGGCGTCGAGAAGGAGTTCTTCGCCGACGGCGACCACTCGGTGCTGGCCGTGGTGAACATCGGCAAGCCTGGCGCCGACGCCTGGTACCCGCGCTCGCCGCGGCTGGCCTACGACGAGGTCGTCACCACCGTCTGACGCGCCCGAGACGCCGATGGGCCCCGGTTTCCGCGAGGAAACCGGGGCCCATCGGCGTTCGGCGGGCTCGCGGGCCGGCGCTACTTCAGCGCCTGCGCCAGCTGGCCGAGCTCGTCATAGGAGGCGGTACCGGCGACCACTGTGGTGGCCGTGCCGGTCGCCTCGGTCAGGCCGCGGTAGGGCTCGCCCTGGACCCGGTCCCAGGCGTGGCCGTCGATCGTGGAGCTGCCGTCGGGCTGGTAGCCGGCCACCACGGTGGTCAGCTGGGTGACCTTGGGAGCGTCGCTCTGCTCGACGGCGGCGTACTTGCCGGAGGGGGTGACGAAGCCCAGGTGCCAGACGGCGTGGCCCTGGTCGTCCTTGCGGTACTCCACCGAGGTCGCGCGCCACTGGTCCGACAGTCCTACCGGAACCAGCAGCGGGTACGGCGCAGCGCGCTTCGCCGAAGCCGCGGCGGAGCTGTAGTCCACCACGTGAACTCCGTCACCTCCGGAATGCGGGGTGAAGAGATAGGCCAGCAGGCCCACGCCGATGACGGCGGCCATCGACAGGACCATGTCCCGTACGTTCTGCCGCCCACTCCTACCACTCTTCGCTGCCACCGTCCCATGGTGACCCATCGTGTCCCGCGGCCGGTCACCCGGGGTGCCCTCGAAGGGCCCAACCGGTGCAAATCGGCCAGGAGCCGCAGGTCGCGGGGACCCGCGCCACAGACAGTCATCCCGTACACAGATACGATCGGGGAACCCTCACCGCAGCGTTCGACCAGGCAGTAGTCGACCGCTCACTGGCCGTCGCGTACAGAGAGGTATCGACGATGACCGCGCACGCAGTCAAGAAACCCAGCTCCTCCCACCTTCCGCAGGCCCTGGAGGTCGCCCCGGAGGCGCCCGACCGGAACCTCGCGCTCGAACTCGTCCGGGTCACCGAGGCAGCGGCCATGGCGGCCGGTCGCTGGGTCGGCAAGGGCGACAAGAACGGCGCCGACGGCGCCGCCGTCAAGGCCATGCGCACCCTCGTCTCGACCGTCTCGATGAACGGCGTCGTCGTCATCGGCGAGGGCGAGAAGGACGAAGCCCCGATGCTCTACAACGGCGAGCGGGTCGGCGACGGCACCGGCGCCGAGTGCGACGTCGCCGTGGACCCGGTCGACGGCACCACGCTGACCGCCAAGGGCATGGCCAACGCCGTCGCCGTCCTGGCGGTGGCCGACCGCGGCACCATGTTCGACCCGAGCGCCGTGTTCTACATGGACAAGCTGGTCTGCGGCCCCGAGGCCGCCGACTACGTCGACATCACCGCCCCCGCCGCGGTCAACATCCGCCGCGTCGCCAAGGCCAAGGGCACCTCGGTCGAGGACGTCACGGTGATGATCCTGGACCGCCCGCGGCACGCCAAGCTGGTCCAGGAGGTCCGCGCGGCGGGCGCCCGGATCAAGTTCATCACCGACGGCGACGTCGCCGGCGCCATCATGACCGCCCGCGAGGGCACCGGCGTCGACCTGCTGCTCGGCATCGGCGGCACCCCCGAGGGCATCATCGCCGCCTGCGCGATGAAGTGCATGGGCGGCGTCATCCAGGGCCGCCTGTGGCCCAAGGACGAGGCCGAGAAGCAGAAGGCGCTGGACGCCGGCCACGACCTGGACCGGGTCCTCACCACCAACGACCTGGTCAGCGGCGAGAACGTGTTCTTCGTCGCCACCGGCATCACCGACGGCGAACTCCTGCGCGGTGTCCACTACCGCAAGGAGACCGCCACCACCAGCTCCCTGGTGATGCGCTCCAAGAGCGGCACCATCCGCGAGATCCACTCCTCCCACAAGCTCTCCAAGCTGCGGGCGTACAGCGCGATCGACTTCGACCGCGCGAACTGAGGCACGGCGACTGACGACTGAGGGCGGCGGGTGGTTGACACCCGCCGCCCTCAGCCCGCTATCCGGCCGCGCTCGGCGGCCCGCGGACCCGCCACCAGCTGGGCCTCGGCGCGCAGTTCGACCTCCCGGCGGCGCCGGCGGGCCAGCACCACCCGGCGCTCGGCCGCCGTCAGCCCGCCCCAGACCCCGTACGGCTCGGGCTGGACCAACGCGTGCTCCCGGCACTCCAGCAGCACCGGGCAGCGGGCGCAGACCTGCTTGGCCTGGGCCTCCCGGGCCAGCCGGGCCGCCGTCGGCTCCTTCGAGGGGGCGAAGAACAGCCCGGCCTCGTCGCGCCGGCAGGCCGCACAGGTGTGCCACGGGTTGTCCTCGAGGTGGTCGAGCCGCACCACCGCGGGTGCACCCCCGGATGCGCGCCGCTCTGCGGCCGCGGCCGCGCGGACGACACCGGTAGTGCTGGGCTCGATCGGGTGCAGCACGGCGACTCCTGACACAGCTCGGGTGGCACAGCTCGGGGAAGGCTCGCGTCGCTCACCGGCTGCCGTTCTGACCGCAGCCGTTCAAGAAACGATGTGCGAGAGGAATTACCCCGCGCGCTCCCGGTTCATGCACACCGTGCCCGCCCGACCACAGCCTGCACTCAAGCCAACCACGAGTGCAGGTGAAAGAGTTGACGGAACCTCGGGTTCCGCGGCCGCTCCGCCGGGCAGCGTCAGAGCTCCAGCTGCCGGCGGACCCATTCCTTGAGCTTCTTGCCCCGGCTCGGCTTGGCGTCGCACCCGCCGAAGACCGCGGCCCCCTTGATCCGCACCACCGGCGCGTACGGATCGGCGGCGGTCTGCTCGCGGACGTCGAAGGCCCCGAAGATGCCGACCCCGCCGCCGTGCAGGCTGACGTTCTCCGGCACCCGGATCTCCACCCCGCCGAAGACCGCGGTCACGTCGATGACCACCTCCGGCGACTCGAAGACCGCGTCCGTCAGGTCGATCTCGACTCCGCCGAAGATCGCCACCGCCTTGAGGTGCGAGCCCACCCGCCAGCGGCCCTTGCGGGACGAGCCGCCGAAGATCGCCACCATGCTCGCCGACTCCTGGCGGGCCGGCGGCAGCACGGGGCCGGCCGGCGCGGTGGGCTTGTCCATGGAGATCGGGCGGTGCGCCGGCAGGTCGCGGGTCAGCGGGGCCAACTCGCCGAGCGTCCTGGCGTTGTAGGCCGCCTCGATCCGCTCGGAGTGCTCGTCGACGGTCAGCCGTCCGTCGGCGTACGCGTCGCGCAGCAGCTCCGCGATCCGCTCGCGGTCGGCATCGGAGGCTCGCAGCTCGGCCTCGGCGACCGGGGCGGCGGGCGGTCTGGCCGCAGGGTCGGTGGCGGACTTGGTCAAGGGTACGGGCGCCTGGCCCTCGGGGTTCTGTGCCGCGGTGTTGTCCACCGTTCCAGCCTAGCCAGTGGGGCGCTGCGCGAACGGGTGTTCCGGTACTCGGAAGTGACCCCTGTCACGCAGGCTCACCTGGCCACGCCGGACGGCCTCCCGGGTCCTACGCTGGAGGGCGCTTCAACGACGCAGCCGGAGACGACCCAGCCGGATCCGGATCGACCCCACGAAGGACCGCCCCATGGCAGCCACGCCAGACTTCGCCTACTCCGACCTCCTCCCGCTCGGGGCCGACCCCACCCCGTACCGGAAGCTGACCTCCGAGGGCGTCAGCACCTTCGAGGCCGGCGGCCGGCGCTTCCTGCAGGTCGAGCCGGAGGCCCTGCGGCTGCTCACCGCCGAGGCGATGCACGACATCTCGCACTACCTGCGGCCCGCGCACCTGGCGCAGCTGCGGCGGATCCTGGACGACCCCGAGGCCAGCCCGAACGACCGCTTCGTGGCGCTGGACCTGCTGAAGAACGTCAACATCTCGGCCGGCGGCATCCTGCCGATGTGCCAGGACACCGGCACCGCGATCGTGATGGGCAAGCGCGGTCAGAACGTGCTGACGGCGGGCGGCGACGAGGCCGCCATCGCCGGCGGCGTCTTCGACGCGTACACCAAGCTCAACCTGCGGTACTCGCAGATGGCCCCGCTGACCATGTGGGACGAGAAGAACACCGGCAACAACCTGCCCGCCCAGATCGAGCTCTACGCGACCGACGGCGACGCGTACAAGTTCCTCTTCATGGCGAAGGGCGGCGGCAGCGCCAACAAGTCGTACCTGTACCAGGAGACCAAGGCGATTCTCAACGAGAAGAGCATGCTGGCCTTCCTGGAGCAGAAGATCCGCTCGCTGGGCACGGCCGCCTGCCCGCCGTACCACCTGGCCATCGTGGTCGGCGGCACCAGCGCCGAGTTCGCCCTCAAGACCGCCAAGTACGCCTCGGCGCACTACCTGGACCAGCTGCCGACCAGCGGGGACGCGAAGACCGGGCACGGCTTCCGCGACCTGGAGCTGGAGGCCAAGGTCACCGAGCTGACCCAGAAGATCGGCATCGGCGCCCAGTTCGGCGGCAAGTACTTCTGCCACGACGTCCGGGTGATCCGCCTGCCCCGCCACGGCGCCTCGCTGCCGGTCGCGATGGCCGTCTCCTGCTCGGCGGACCGCCAGGCGCTCGGCAAGATCACCGCCGAGGGCGTCTTCCTGGAGCAGCTGGAGACCGACCCGGCCAAGTACCTGCCGGAGACCACCGACGAGCACCTCGACGACGAGGTGGTCCGGATCGACCTCAACCAGCCGATGGCGCAGATCCGTTCCGAGCTCTCTAAGCACGCGGTGAAGACCCGCCTCTCGCTCACCGGCACCCTGGTCGTGGCGCGCGACATCGCGCACGCCAAGATCAAGGAGCGCCTGGACGCGGGCGAGGGCATGCCGCAGTACCTCAAGGACCACCCGGTCTACTACGCCGGTCCCGCCAAGACCCCCGAGGGCTACGCCTCCGGCTCCTTCGGCCCCACCACGGCCGGGCGGATGGACTCCTACGTCGACCAGTTCCAGGCGGCCGGCGGCTCGATGGTGATGCTCGCCAAGGGCAACCGCTCCAAGCAGGTCACCGACGCCTGCGCCGCGCACGGCGGCTTCTACCTCGGCTCGATCGGCGGCCCGGCGGCCCGGCTCGCCCAGGACTGCATCAAGAAGGTCGAGGTGCTGGAGTACGCCGAGCTGGGCATGGAGGCGGTCTGGCGGATCGAGGTCGAGGACTTCCCCGCCTTCGTCGTCGTGGACGACAAGGGCAACGACTTCTTCGCCCCCGAGCAGCCGTCCAGCACCTTCGTGGGCAGCATCCCGGTCCGCTCGGCGCAGTAGCGGATCAGTAGGGCAAGACGCCCATCGGTGATACACCCACGGCTGGGGGTACCACCGATGGGCGTCTTCGCTCAGCGCCCGTAGAGCATGTCGATACCGACCAGCAGGACGTCCTCGCGCCGCGCGGCCAGCTGCTCCAGCTCCGGGCTGAAACCTGTGAGGGAGAAGACCGTGAGCATGGCGCCTTCGGCCTGGTGGCCCTCGGTCGTGAGCAACTGCCTGATCCGCTCCAGGCGTTCGATGTCACCGGGTGTGCGGCGCTGCAGCGTCGCCTTCGCCTCGCCGAGCAGCAGGATGCCCGCGCCGCTCGCGCCGGGTCGTTGGCCCGGTGCCAGCGCCACGACGTCGACCTCGTGCTTGGCCCGACCGGCGGCGTCGTGGACCGCGGTGGTCCCCACCGCGCCGACCAGGCGACCATCCAGTGCCTGCGCCCCGGCGAACTCCCGCGTCCAGGTGCGCGCGAGCTCCTCGAAGTGCGGGCCCAGGATCTGCGAGGCGAAGGTCGCCCTGGCGGCCTCCCACACCTGACGCGCCTCGCGCCGGTCCAGCAGGTCCGAATACGGCACGGTGATCAGCTGGTTGAAGCGGATGATCGGATCCGTGACGCTGATCGTCGGATTGCGCGCGTGCAGAAGGTCCTGGGCACGTCGCAGGTATCCCGCCGACTCCAGGACGGACAGCGGATGCGCCAGCGCCGTCCGCTCGCGGCCGATGACACCGCCGATCTTCGTCGGGGTGCCGGCTCCCCCCGCCACCGCGGTGAGGATGTCGTAGTAGAGGGTCCGCCGGGTGATCCTGGGGTCCTCCCGCAGCAGGTGCTCGGTCTCGTTGCGGGTGAACAGGCCGAGGTCGGGGTCGAGGAGGTTCTCCACGACCCAGTCGTCGAACTCCGCCAACGTGCTGGGCGGAGCGTCCTGCACCAACTGCCGGTAGCCGGGCGCCCCACCGAGTACGGCGTGCAGGCGCAGCGCCACCGCAGGCTCGTCCACCTCCCAGAACCGCCCTGCGGCACGGTAGTCGAACGGGCCGAGCCGCATGTCGAGCGCGGCGCGGCCTCGTAGCGCCTTGTTCCCCGACAGCAGTTCCGTCATCACGCTCATCGCCGAGCCGCAGAGCACAAGCCGGCCACCGGGCGCCTGGCCCGCCTGCGAGTCGTCGTAGAGATGTTGCAGCAGCGAGGGGATCTCGGGTGAGTGGTCGAGGAGGTAGGGAAGTTCGTCGATGATCAGCAGGGGTAGTGCGCCGACGGCTCGGCGGCGCTCCACGAGTTCCAGGGCGGTGGTCAGGATCTGCTGCCAGTCGTCGAGTTCCACCGATTCGGCCGGCAGGCCGGCGTAACCGGCGAGGGCGGCCGTGAACCGCTGCTGTGCGGCCAGCCGTCCTTCTTCCTGCACCGCCGTGACGTACAGGCCGCCGGTGGCCTCGGCCAGCGCTCGGAGCAGGAAGGACTTGCCGTGGCGACGCCGGCCCGACAGCAGGCCGATGTGCAGGGCGGGCCCGCCCCGTTGCAGGAAGCGGGTCAGCGAGGACCACTCCTGGTCGCGGCCCATGACCCGGGCGGGCTTGGGGATCGAGGTCGAAGGCATCTTGTATGACTCAATCTATACGGATCTGTATAAGTCGAACTATACAAGTATGGCACCGGCCGATGCCGGACCTTCCGGAGCGCCGCAAATTGACATACCCGACCAATTCTGGCGAATCACAAGGAAGTGCCCCGCACCGGCACATCCAGGGCGGGGCAGGACTGCGCAACAGCGGCCGGATCTAGTGCACGGGCGAAATCAGACCGAGCGGCTTGACATCGCCCTCACGAACGGACTGAGCCGATGCCTCTGCCTCTGCGGGGTCCGCCGTGGGCTGCTCGATAGCGGGCGCCCCACCCTGCGCGGGCACCAGAAGCTCGCCGTCCTCCATGGGGGGCACGGCGATCGCCGACGCACTGGACTCCTGGGGGACTGCGGTCAAGCTCTCGTTCTCGGCCATGGCAAGGCCTTTCTGGTCGTTAGATTCGCTTCCACCCCGATCGGGACCAGCCGGGGCGTAGGGACAGTATTGTAGGAATCGTTAAATGTCTTATAAACAGCCCTCCGCTCGCTCATCTCGCCGCCCGCACCGACCCTCACGTGGTGCGATGCACGACTTGATCGGGGAGGGCAGTGCTTTGTAGATGTACAGCCACCGGCCTCGGGGGATCTCATGGAGCTTCAGGCAACGCCGCACGACGCCGTGCTGCGGTTCCAGGTGCTCGGGCCCGTCCAGGCATGGCGTGGTGACCAGGCGCTGGCCCTCGGATCGCCGCAGCAGCAAGCCGTCCTGACGGCTCTGCTGCTGCACCAGGGCCGCCCGGTCACCACACAGGAGCTGGTGGACGGGCTGTGGGGCGACCGACCGCCGCCGCAGGCCGTCGCGGCGCTGCGCACCTACGTCTCGCGACTGCGGTCCGTCATCGAGCCCAACCGCGAGGTCCGGGCCCCCGCGGAAGTCCTCGTCTCGGTTCGCGACGGCTACGTTCTACGCGTGTCAGCCGACGCGCTCGACCTGTCGGTGTTCAACGCCCGTTCCGCCGATGCCGCGGCGGCCCGCCAGAGCGGAGACGCCGAGACTGCGCATCAGCTCCTGGTCTCCGCGCTCGCCCTGTGGAGCGGCCAGCCGCTGGCCGGCATCCCCGGGCCGTTCGCCGACTCGCAGCGCCTGCGTCTCACCGAACGACGGGTGACGGTCTGGGAGGACCGCTTCGCGGCAGCACTCGACATCGGCCTGCACGCCGAGGTCACCGCCGAACTGAACTCGCTCGCCACCGAGCACCCGCTGCGCGAGCGCCTGCGCGAGCTGCTGATGCTGGCGCTCTACCAGTGCGGTCGGCAGGCCGAGGCGCTCAGCGTCTACGCGGCCACCCGCAAGCTGCTGATCGACGAACTCGGTGTGGAACCGGGGATCGGCCTGGCCGCCATGCACTCCCGGATCCTCTCCGCGGACCCGACGCTGATGTACGCACCGCCGGAACCGCAGGCCCCGACACCCGAGACCGCATATACCGCCCCGACCGCGCCTCCCGCCCAGCTTCCCGCCGATGTCTCGGACTTCAGCGGCCGCGAGGCGCTGGTCGCCGAACTGCGCGGCACTCTGCGCAGCGCCTCCGGCCAAGCAGTTGTGGTCACCTCCCTCGCCGGAATCGGCGGCGTCGGGAAAACCACGCTCGCCGTCCATGTCGCGCATGGAGTCCGGCACGAGTTCCCCGACGGCCAGCTGTACGTGGACCTGCGAGGTGCGGGGGCGACGCCGGCCGATCCAGCCGTGGTCCTCGGCGACTTTCTCTTCGCCCTGGGTGTGGGCGAGGCGCCCGAGCCCTTCGAGCAGCGCGTCGCCCTCTACCGCTCGCTGCTGGCCGACCGCCGGATGCTGATCCTGCTCGACAATGCGCACGACGTCACCCAGATCGCGCCGCTGATCCCCGGGGTGGCCGGCTGCGCGGTGCTCGCGACCAGCCGCTCCCGGCTGGCCGGACTGCCTGGTGCCCATCTCGTGGACGTCGAGGAGCTGACCCCTCAGGAGGCCCTGGAACTCTTCGCGGCGATCGTCGGGCAACAGCGGATCGACGCCGAACCCGAGGCCGCCCTGGCCGTGGTCACGGCCTGCGGCTTCCTGCCGCTGGCCGTCCGGATCGCGGCCGCCCGGCTGGCGAGCCGGCCGCGCTGGAGCGTCTCCGACCTGGCTCACCGGTTAGCGGACCAGCGTCGGCGGCTGGACGAACTCCAGCTGGGCAACCTGGCCGTAGAGACCACGCTCGGTGTCGGCTACGGCCAGCTCCAGCCCGACGAGGCCCGGGCGTTCCGCATGCTCGCGCTGGTCGACAGTCCCGACCTGCCCCTGGCCGCGGTGGCAGCCCTGCTAGGTACGACCGAGGAGCGGGCGGAGGACCTGGCGGAAGCTCTGGTCGAGGCCAACATGCTGGAGTGCTTCACTCCGGGTCGCTACCGCTACCACGACCTGCTCCGGCTCTTCGCGCTGAAGCAGGCCGAAAAGACCAAATCCCAGGAGGAGAAGGAGCCCGGGCTGCTGCGCCTGCTCGACCTGCTGCTGGCCACCCTGCGCAACGCGGCCCAGACCCTCGAACCCGACGACCTGCTGGCAGAATCGCTGCACCACCCCGCGCAGGCGGGCATCCGGTTCGAGACCATCGGAGCGGCCCGAGGCTGGCTGCGGACCGAGTTCGCGCTGCTCCTGGCCGCGATCGAAGGAGCCGTGGAGGACTCCTCCGAACTGATGCGCCGGGCGGTCGACGTGCTCATCATCCTCAAGTCCCTCGTCGAGGAGCGCATCCACGGCGAGCGCTTCCGCCGCATCCTGGACATCGCCGGTCGAAGCGCCGCTTCGCGTGCCGACAACGGTGCGCTGGCCCGTATTCGCTTCGCGTTGGGGGTGCTCGGCATCATGGCCGGCGACTTCCCAGGCGCCGAGGCCTCCCTGCGTGACTGCCTTGACCTGCTGAGCCCCACCGAAACGCCCATTCTCCGTTCGGCCGTCGCCAGCCTGCTGGGGAACGTGCTGATCTCGACGAACCGGCCGGCCCAGGCCCTGCCGTTCTTCGAACAGGCCCGGGAACTGCTGGAGAGCCTGGAGGCCAAGAGCAGCGAGGCCCGGGTGCTCGGCAACATCGCGCGCGCCCACCTCGCCCTGGGCCAGCGTGAACGGGCCGTCAGCTCGGCCGAGTCGGCCCTGGTCACAGCGCGGCTGTCGAACAACGCCTACTGCCTGACCGACACGCTCTACCAACTGGGCGTGGTGCTCGGGACCGCCGGTTCGCCGGCGCAGGCGGCCACCCACCTGCGGGAGGCGTACCAGCGTTACCAGGAGCAGCAGCAGCGGTTCTGGGAGGGGCTCTCGCTCGCCCGGCTGGCCGGCTGCCTACTGACGGACGGCCAGGTCGCCGCGGCCGCCACCGCCGCCGAAGAGGCGCTGACCATTGCCGAGGAGGTCGACAACGCCTACTGCCAGGGCCTGGCGAACGCCGCGCTGGGCGAGGCGCTGCTGCGTCAGGGCAATCCAGGGCGCGGGATCGGCCACCTCCAGGAGGCCCATCGCATCTTCACCCGGCTCGGTGTGCCCGAGGCCCTGTCCGTGCAGGGCCTGATCGATGATCAGCACACCGAGCCCCCTACCACCCCTGCGCCGTGACCACCGGGGCCCCCGTGACCCCCGTCATCCCCGGTCCCCCGCTCGGGAAGCACACCCCCGATTCCCCCTGTTCCCCCCGGAACAGCGGTGACCCCGCAGCCCCCCGGCTGCGGGAGCACCTCTTTGCGCTTCCCCGGCGCTGATAGAACTCTGACACCCGGCGATTGACGTTCGATAAACGACGGCGAAACCACCCACCCCCTCGCGCCACGCGGCGTGCGGCGGTCGGTCTCACCACCCCCGTCCGCCCCAGTGTGCTTCCGTCTCCTGCTGGGTATTCGCCCTGGCGGGCATGAGTTGGCCGGAAACGGACTCCATACCGCGGTGATCACGCATATTCTCAGAGGCCAGGTGGCACGTGCGGCGAGCGAGCGGTACGGGCGCGCGGTTCGGGCAGGGCGGACGGGGAACGCGGGGAGCGGAAGGCCACGACTGTAGCGGCGGTCGGTGCCATGGTGGAAAGGTGCCTCTCAATCGTGACGACGGGACAGATAGCGGACCCCGCCCAGGGCGGTCCGGCCGGCCCGCAGGCCCCCGGGTGCCGTAGCGCCGAGCGCGCCCTGCAGGCGGTGGCCTTCGACGCGATCGGCGCCCGGTACAGCGCGGCGTTCCCCGCCAAGGCCGGCCAACTCGCCGCCGGGCAGAGGCTGCTGGACGAACTCCCGACCGGTGCGGCGGTGCTCGACATCGGCTGCGGGATCGGCGATCCGACCACCCTCCAGCTGGCCGCCGGCGGCCTGGACGTCACCGCGATCGACCTCTCCGACGGCATGCTGACGCTGGCCCGCCGGCACCTGCCCGACGCCGCCCGGTACCACCGGATGGACATGTACGACCTCGCCACCGAGCGTGCCGAGAAGGCCTGGGGCCTGCCGCAGCTCGGCCCGGCCGGGGCCGGCAGCTTCGACGCCGTGACCGCGTTCTTCTCGCTGATCCTGCTCCCGCAGGACGAGATCCCGCTGATGTTGGACCGGATCCGGACACTGCTGCGGCCGGGCGGCCTGCTGGTGCTCGGCATGGTCGAGGCGGACCTCGACCACTATCCGCTGCTCTTCCTCGGCCAGGAGATCCGGATCACCGGCTACCTCAGGGAGGAGCTGGTCCAGCTGCTGCACCTGGCCGGCTTCACCGTCGAGGCGTGCAGCGACCGCCCGTACGCCCCCGCGTGCACCGCACTCCCCCCGGAGGAGCAGCTCTTCCTGCACTGTCGCCGTACCGTCTGAACCCGCCCCCAGCGAAAGCCGTACCGGCCGTACCCGAGTCCGACCCGCCGTCACCCTCGACCAGTAAGAACGGGCAGCCGTGCGCGACCACCTCTCCCCCCAGGCCGGCCAGCCGCCCGCCGTCCCGGCCCAGCGCCGCCCGCCCACCGAGCCCGGGGCTCCGGCACCGCCGTTGAACCTGCGGGTCCGCCAGGCCCTCAACGAACGGCTGGAGTACCTCAACGGCGCCACCCGCCGGATCAACAGCACCCTCGATCCGGACGGCACGGTCCGCAGCCTGGTCAAGGTCCTGGTCCCGGTCCTGGCCGACGCCGCCCTCGTCCACCTGCGCGAGCCGATCCCGGTCAACGAGCGCGAGCGCACCCGTCCGCCGTCCGCGCTGCGGCTGCACCGCGCCGAGGGGACGCGGCTGGGCCGGCGCCGCGAGGCGGTCACCGCGCGACCCGGCGGCGCACTGGCCGAGGCGCTGCTCCAGCAGTCGCTGGTCGGCCCGCTGGTGCTGGGCGGTCGGGGCAGCGAACGGCTCCAGCCGCTCTTCACCGAGCTGTACGGCGCCCGAGCGCTGGCCCGGCTCGCCCGCGGCACCGCGCTGCTGGCCCTGCCGCTGCACGGCCGCGGGGCCGTCCTCGGCCTGCTGGTGCTGATCCGCCGCCCGCGCGCCGGCGACGGCAAGCCGGCCCGCTTCGACAGCGCCGACACCCACACCGCCGCCCACCTGGCCACACTGGCCGGCCTGGCGGTGGACACCGCGCTGCGCTACACCCGCGAGTCGGAGATCGCCGACCAGTTGCAGCGCAGCATGCTGCCCGCGCACCTGCCGCAACCGCACGGCGTCCGGCTCGCCCACCGCTACCTGCCCGGCGAGAGCGACGCCCAGGTCGGCGGCGACTGGTACGACGCGATCCCGCTGCCGGGCAACCGGGTTGCCCTGATCGTCGGCGACGTGATGGGGCACTCGCTGACCTCGGCGGCCGTGATGGGACAGCTGCGGACCAGCGCGCAGACCCTGGCCGCCCTCGACCTGCCTCCGCACGAGGTGCTCTACCACCTGGACGAACAGGCCCAGCGGCTGGGCCGCGAACAGCATCTGGCCACCTGCGTCTACGCGGTCTACGACCCGATCGCCAACCGCATCGTGGTCGCCAACGCCGGCCACATGCCGCCCGCTCTGATCCACCCGGACGGCCGGGCCGAACTGCTCGACCTGCCGGCCGGCGCACCGATCGGCGTCGGCGGGGTCGACTTCTCCTCGGTGGAGCTACCCGCGCTGCCCGGCTCGGCCCTGCTGCTCTTCACCGACGGGCTGGTGGAGACCCGCCGGCGCCCGATCAGCAGCGGCCTGGAGCTGCTGCGCGCCCGGCTCAGCACCGCCCACCACCACTCCCCCGAGCAGCTCTGCCAGGAGGCGCTGAAGATCCTGCCGCCCGGCGACCGCGGCGACGACATCGCGCTGCTGGCCGCCTCCTTCGACGGCATCCCGGCCGAGGACGTCGCCTACTGGTACCTCCAGCCCAAGCACGAGACCCCCGGCCGGGCGCGCCGGCTGGCCGGGCACGCGCTGCGCCGCTGGGGTCTGGAGGAACTCGCCGACAACACCGAGCTGATGGTCAGCGAGCTGGTCACCAACGCCATCCAGCACGCCACCCGCCCGGTCACCCTGCGGCTGGTGCGGACCTCGCACCTGCGCTGCGAGGTCGGCGACGACAGCCCGCAGCTCCCCCGCCGCCGCCCCGCCGGCCCGGAGGACGAACGGGGGCGCGGCCTGCACCTGGTGGCCAAGTTCGCCGAGCGCTGGGGCGCCACCCGGCTGGGCGGCGGCAAGGTGGTCTGGTTCGAGCAGCGGCTGCCGAGCTGAGAGTGCTAGCGGGGCAGCTTGCGCCAGAGCGGGCGCGGGATCAGCCGCATCACGCCGGCCAGCACGCCCATCCGGCGCGGCACCCACACCACGCTCGCGCTGCTCGCCAGCGCCGCCGCGACCGCCGCGCCCACCGCGGCCGCGGTGGTGGACGCCGGGGCGGGCGCCATGCCGGCCGTCATCCGGCCGATCACGAAGCCCGGCCGGACCAGCAGCAGTCGCACCCCGCTGCCGTGCAGCGAGTCCGCCAGCCCGCGGGCGAACGCGTCCAGGCCCGCCTTGGTCGCTCCGTAGACGAAGTTGGCCTTCCGCGGGCGCACCGCCGCGACCGAGGAGAGCACCACGATCATGCCGCGGCGCTGGGCGCGCAGGTGCTGGGCCACCGCCAGCAGGGTCGTCACATGGCCGGTCAGGTTGGTCTGGACGAGCAGTCCGGCGCGCAGCGGGTCCTTGTCCAGCAGCTCCTGATCGGTCAGCACGCCGGCCGCCGAGATCACCAGGTCGACCGGGCCGCCCGCGAAGATCCCGTCGACGAAGGGCTGGTGGGTGTCCAGCGCGGTGGCGTCGTAGAACGCGGTCCGCACCCGGAACGGCAGGCCCTCGGCGCTCTGCGCCATCCGCTGCTCGTCGCGCCCGGCCAGGATCACCTCGGAGCCGGGCGGCGGGTCCAGGGAGAGCAGGATCTCGCGGCCGATCTCGCTGCCGCCGCCGAGCAGTAGCACGCGGCCGGGCCGCCGGGTCCGCGGGTGCCGCCGGGTTCGCTGGTTCATCGGCACAGTCCCAGTCTCCGTCCGAGGTCGGATCGCATCGTATCGGCGGGGTCCAGCCGCGCCCGGGCGGCGCGCCAGTCCTCCAGTGGCCCGTACATCGCGTCGAAGGCGACGCGGCCGAGCCGGGCGTCCTTGGCGAGGTAGACCCGGCCGCCCGCGTTGGCCACCTTGCGGTCCAACTCGTGGAGCAGCTCCGCCAGTCGGGGTCCGCCCGGAGGCATGTCGACGGCCAGCGACCAGCCGGGCAGCGGGAAGGAGAGCGGGCCGCCACGGGAGGGGCCGAAACGCTTCAGGGTGCCCAGGAAGGGCGCCGCCCCGACGCGTTGCAGGGACTCCAGGACGTCGGCCACCACGTGCCGGGCCCGCAGCGGCACGGCGAACTGGTACTGCAGGAAGCCGCGCGGGCCCAGCGCCAGGTTCCACCGGTCCACCGCGTCCAGCCGGTGGAAGAACTCCGGGAGGCCCTGGAGGGAGCAGCGCTCGCGGGGGGCCCTGCGGTACCAGAGTTCGTTGAAGGCCCGGGCGGTGACCGGGTTGAAGAGGCCCAGCGGCATCCGGGGGGCCAGCGGCGCGCGGGTCGGGCCGTAGCGCAGGCCGTCCGGCTCGGCGCTCGGATCGGGCGCGGCGAGGTGGTCGCCGAGGTCGACGACGCCGCGGCCGAGCGAGCGGCCGGTGGCGGTGGTGTCGATCCAGGCGACCGCGTAGCGGCTGGTCGCCGACTCCAGCTCGGCCATCAGCGCGTCCAGGTCCGGGCAGCGGCGGACGGTCACCCGCAGCAGCGAGCTGCGGATCCGGATCAGCCGCAGGGTGACCGCGAGGATGACGCCGGTCAGGCCCATGCCGCCGACCGTGGCCCGGAACGCCGGACCGTCGCCGTCCACCGTCAGGGTCCGCAACTCGCCGTCCCCGCAGAGCAGTTCGATACTCTCCAGCCAGTGGAACAGGGTGCCGTCGACGCGCTGGTTCTTGCCGTGCACGTCGGCCGCCACCGCTCCGCCGACCGTGACGTGGCGGGTGCCCGGCAGGACCGGCAGCAGCAGACCGTGCGGGACGAGGTGCTCCAGCAGTTCGGCGAAGGTGGTCGAGCCGGAGACCCGCACCCGGGCCGCGGCGGCGTCCAGTTCGATCCGGGCGGGCGTGACGGGCGCCAGCACCAGCCCGCCGGCGTTCTGTGCGGCGTCGCCGTAGCTGCGTCCCGCACCGCGGGCGAGCAGTCCCCGGCCGGGCCGTCCGGCGATCAACTCCCGTAGCGCGTCCGGTTCCAGGGGACCGATCACCTGGGACCGGCTCCCGGTGGTGCGACCCCAGCCCTGGAGCAGCCGGTCCGGTACGGCCGCCCGAAGTACCGTTCCCATCAGCGCATCCCCACCACGAAGAGGGCCAGCCACAGGAGTTCGCAGCCGAGCATCGGGCCGTCCCGGGTGATCAGGTCCTCGACCCGGGTCATTCCTGCCCGGGAGGTGAGCCAGTCGAACCGGACCAGCGCCGCGGTCAGCGGGATCGCCGTGACCAGATGCCAACCAGCCGCCCAGGGGCCGCCGTTGAGCAGCGCCCAGCCGAGGTAGGCGCCGACCATGGCGGCGCTGACGAAGCGCTGGGCGAACCGCAGGCCGGTCGGCGTGTACCCGCGCAGGCATGGCCGGTGCCCGGCCGCGGTGGCGCCGAGGCCGGCAAGTTCGGTGTACCGCTTGGCGATCGCCACCAGCAGCGCGCCCAGGCTGCAGACCAGCACGAACCAGCCGGACGGCGCCACCTGGGCGGCCGCCGCGCCGCCCAGTGCCCGCAGCACGAACCCGGAGGCCACCACGGTCAGTTCGAGCACCGGGATGTGCTTGAGCGTGGAGGAGTAGAGGAACGAGACGGCCAGGTAGGCGGTGACCGTCAGGGCCAGTCCGAGGCTGGAGATGGCCAGCGCGCCGCTCTCGGCCAGCAGTACGAAGACGGCCGCCAGGACGATCGCGTGTCCCACCGCGAGCTGGCCGGCCGCGATCGGCCGGGTCCGCTTGCTCGGGTGGTGCCGGTCGCGCTCGACGTCGACCACGTCGTTGACGAAGTACACCGCGCAGGAGGCCGCGGTGAACACGCCGAACGCGACCAGCGCGTAGGCCAGTCCATCGGCCCGGCCGCGCTCGGCACCCGCCACCGGGGCGGCGAACACCAGTAGGTTCTTGGGCCACTGGCGGGGCCTGGAGGTGCGCAGCACCGCCAGCGGCCAGCCGAACCGCAGCGGCCGGGCGGCGCTCTGGACGGGATCGGCGAACTCGGGCGCCGGCAGTACCGGGGGCTGCGCGGTCATCTCGCGTACACCGCGGTGAAGTCGCGGCTGGTCGGCTCGAAGTAGCGGTCGGCCGGCCGCTCCTGGTCGGAGAGCAGCTTGGTCGGCGTCGGGTTCTGCGGGTCGGACCCCGGCTGGTAGTAGTTGAACGACATCCAGGCCGGGTTGATGTCCAGCTGCATCGCCGTCACGCAGCCGGCCTGCTGGAGCAGGTTCGCCAGCGTGCGGACCGACAGCGCCGGACCGTAGGCGAAGACGAGCCGCCCGTCGGGCGTGACGCCGATGCCCGAGCGCCAGACGAAGTACGCGCCGCCGATGGTCAGGCCCCAGCCGCTCTCGATGTGGCTGTCGACGTCGTCCGGGACGGCGGACTGGTCGACGATGAGCCGCAGGTTCTGCCGCACGCCCACCACGTCCGGGGTCATGCTCACGCCGTCGTCCCAGGTGCCGACCGTGGCGTGGCCGTCCTTGTAGTAGACCAGCGAGGCCGCGCCGGAGGTCAGCGTGCCGTGCGTGACGCCGTTGAGGAAGAAGCCGCCGCGGGCCTCGTTCACGTTGACCTTGAACCCGCCGTTGAAGCTGGCCAGCAGGCCGGTGCGGTCCTCCGGCGGGATGTTCGGCGGCACGCCCCAGTTGTCCGGCCCGGGGTCGTCGGTGCCCGGGTGGAGCTGGAAGCGGACCAGCCGGGGGTCCATCGAGACCACGCCGGCCAGGTAGGAGGTGTGCGCGGCGTCAGGGCGCAGCTCGGCGGCCTGGATGGCCGGGGTGCCGCGGACGCTGCTGAGCACGTGCCAGGTGCCCTCGCCGGGCAGCGGGTCGCCGCCGGCCGGCGAGGTGAGCGGCGCCAGCGGGATCGGGGGCAGCGCCGGGGCCGGGCCGTGGTTGGCCGGGTCCACGGCCGGGGCGGCCGGCGGCAGGCCGATTGCGGCGGGTGTGCCGCCGACCTTCGGCGGGTCCATCTTGTACTGGGCGGTCTCCAGCATCGTGACGACCGGACCCAGGTGGTGGTCACGGCCCCACTCGGCCAGCCGGGCGGCCGTGCTGTCGTTGCCCGGGGCCAGCAGCGCACCGCCCACCGACCAGCCGAGCCAGGCCAGGAAGGCGGCGAAGACCGCCACCACCACCCGCACCGTCGGTCGGGCGAGGAGCCGGCGCAGTCGGCCGGGCGGACGCCGTACGGGTTTCGGATCCCCTGCCGCGACGTCCTGATCCGTTTCGGGTTTGGTCGACGGTGCCACGCCACTCTCTCCCTCCCGCGGCACGCAGGTGCGCGCGAGATGCTGCGATGTCGGACCTGCTCAGCGTCACGCCGATCGGCGAGGTCGGCCACGCAGCGCGGGGGCGGCGGCGGCCCGCGGAGCGGCACCCGGTGCACTGACGGGCAGTCGGGGGCTGGAGTCAAACATCGTGTTGGGGAGGCGAGTTGGCTGATCATCAGCCGATAGGACAACAGGACGCCGATCGCTCGGCCCGGGTTACTCCGTCGGGCGGACGCGGCAGCGGCTAGGAGCTGACGATCCGTACGGGCAGCTCGGCCAGCACCTCGCGCAGGGAGTCGGCGAAGCGGTCGTACTCCGCGCTGCGGGCCGAGCCCGGCCGGGCGGCGAGGCCGATCCGGCGGCCGGGTGCGGGGGCGGCGAAGCGCACCGCGGCGAGCCGGTCGGTGCGGCCCGCCTCGACGTCCAGGGCGGTGGCGGGCAGCAGGGTGACGCCCAGCCCGCCGGCCACCAGCTGGACGAGGGTGGACAGGCCGGCCGCCCTGGTGGTGCCGCCGCCGGCCTCGGCGCCGACCTCGCGGCACAGGTCGAGCGCCTGGTCGCGCAGGCAGTGGCCCTCTTCGAGCAGCAGCACGTCCAGGTCGAGCAGGGCGTCCCGGGGCACGTCGACGCGGCCCGCCAGCTCGTGATCGGGCGGGGTGACCAGGACGAAGTCCTCGTCGAAGAGCGGGATGTCCCGGGTCGGCGCGGCGCCTCCGGCGGGCAGGGCGAGCAGCAGCAGGTCGAGCCGCCCGGCCGCCAGGCCCTCCAGCAGCGAGGGGGTGCGCTCCTCGTGGACGTGCAGTTCGAGGTCGGGGTAGCTGTCGCGGACCAGTCGCAGCACTGCCGGCAGCAGGTACGGCGCGACGGTGGGGATCACCCCGAGGTGCAGCGGGCCGGTAAACGGCCGGCGGGCGGCCTCGACCTCGCCGGTCAGGTCCTGGAGTGAGGCAAGCACCCGGCGCGCGTGGACGGCGACGCGCTCCCCCAGAGAGGTGATGATGACCTTCCGGGTCGTACGCTCGACCAGCTGCGCGCCGAGCGCCTCCTCCAGCGCCGCCACCGCGCCGGACAGACCCGGCTGGCTGGTGCCGATGGCCGCGGCGGCGTCCCGGAAGTGGCGGTGCTCGGCGACCGCGACGAAAGCGCGCAGCTGGGCGACGGTCGGCGTGCGGGCCGCGCGGGCCGATCCGGCGGCTGTGGTGCTCGCCACACCGGTCTCGGGTTTGCGGGCGCGGTCGGCGCGTGGCCTGGGCTGCTGAGTACTGATAACTCTCTCCGATCAGATCTAACGAGTCTAGCTATTTCACTGATCAGTGCGCGCTGTGTCACTGTTGATCACGTCGGGATTACGCCGAACCATAGGCAATTCGGACAATCCTCCCTCACTTACAAGCCCAGGAGAAGCGAACGTGCTCACGATCGGTGACAAGTTCCCCGAGTTCGACCTCAAGGCCTGCGTTGACCTCGACGCCGCGAGCGCCTTCGCCGACATCAACCACAAGTCCTACGAGGGCAAGTGGAAGATCGTCTTCTTCTGGCCGATGGACTTCACCTTCGTCTGCCCGACCGAGATCGCCGCGTTCGGCAAGCTGAACGAGGAGTTCGCGGACCGCGACGCGCAGATCCTGGGCGTCTCCGGCGACTCCGAGTTCGTCCACCACGCCTGGCGCAAGGACCACGCCGACCTGCGTGACCTGCCCTTCCCGATGCTCGCCGACATCAAGCACGACCTGATGCGCGCCTGCGGCGTCGAGGCCGAGGACGGCACCGCCCAGCGCGCCGTCTTCATCGTGGACCCGAACAACGAGATCCAGTTCACCATGGTGACCGCGGGCTCCGTCGGCCGGAACCCGAAGGAGGTCCTGCGGGTGCTGGACGCCCTGCAGACCGACGAGCTGTGCCCGTGCAACTGGACCAAGGGCGAGGCCACCCTGGACGCCGGCGCCCTGCTGGCCGGCTGATCCGATGGCCCTCGACGAACTCAAGTCGGCACTGCCGGACTACGCCAAGGACCTCAAGCTCAACCTGAGCGCGGTCATCGGCAACTCCGAGCTCCCGGCCCAGCAGCTCTGGGGCACCGTGCTCTCCTGCGCGATGGCCACCGGCAGCAAGGCCGTGCTGAGCGAGCTGGAGCCGCAGGCCAAGGAGATCCTCTCCGAGCAGGCGTACACCGCCGCCAAGGCCGCCGCCGCGGTGATGGCGATGAACAACGTCTACTACCGGACCATGCACCTGCTCTCCGACGAGGAGTACAGCAGCATGCGCACGGGTCTGCGGATGAACATCATCGGCAACCCGGGCGTCGAGAAGGTCGACTTCGAGCTGTGGTCGTTCGCGGTCTCCGCGATCAACGGCTGCGGCCGCTGCCTCGACTCGCACGAGGGCGTGCTGCGCAAGGCCGGCGTGGAGCGCGAGGTCATCCAGACCGCCGTGCGGATCGCCGCGGTGCTGCAGGCCGTGGCGTCCGTGCTGGACGCCGAGGCCGCGCTGGCCTGAGGCCGGTCAGCCTCTGAAAGGGCCCCGCTCTGTCGAGCGGGGCCCTTTCAGCAGGTTCAGGCCCGCCACCGCCTCGGCGCCGAAGACCAGCGCCGCGCGCGGTGCGGTGCTCAGCCGCAGCATCTCGTAGAGCACGTCCGCGAACGGCTGGACGGTCAGCGCGTGCGCGACCGCGGCGGCCTCGGCGCGCTCCCCCGCGGCGGTGGTCCGGGCCAGGTCGCGCAGCATCGAGCGGCAGCGGACGTACGCCTGGGCCCGGCCGCGCTCCAGCACCGGGCGGTCCAGGCCGAAGATCAGGATGGTCTCGTGCCCCTTGGGCGTGCGCGGGCGGTAGGCGCCGGTGGAGAGCACCAGGTTCAGGTGGTCGGCCGGCTCGTCGGTGGTGGGGTCGATCAGCAGCGCCAGGCCGTGCCGGTCGGTCGGGTAGCGGTCGCGCTTCTGGTTGCTGTTGCAGAAGGCGCAGGCCCACAGGTGGTTCAGCCAGTCGAAGGCGCGCATCGGGGCCAGCGCGATCGGCTGGAAGTGGTCGATGCTGGTGCCCTCGCTGTCCCCGCAGTACATGCAGCGGGAGAGCCCGGCCGCCATCGCGACCAGGTGGGCGCTCAGGTCCCGGCGGACCGTACGGCTGTCGCGCCACAGCTCGCGGGCGCCGCCGCCGCGGTCGGCCAGCCGCTCGGTGCGGGCGGCCAGCCGGGCCGAGAGGTCCTCGGGTAACGGCCCGCGCTGGAGCGGGATCACGCGCGTCTCCCCAGACGGGCCGCGACCTCGTCGACCCGGGCCGAGAGCGAGCTCATCAGGCGGTCGCTCAACTCCTGGTACTCCACCAGCTCGTCGTCGGTGGAGTCGCCGGCCAGCACCCGGCCCTCGATGTCGCCCAGGCGCCGACGGGCGTCCTCGGCGCGGTCCGAGTAGGGCGTTTCGAGGCCGAAGAGCTCGGAGAGCACCGCATCGTCCCCGCTGCCGTAGACGATCCGGCGGTAGAGCTCCTCGCTGACCGGCTGCGGCGGGAAGTCCTCGTCCACGCCGGCTATCCGGATCAGCCCGCCCGGGTCGGCGGCCTGGCAGATGTACGGGCTGTGGGTGGAGACGATGAACTGCACCAGTGGGAAGTGCGCCTTGAGCCAGGGGCCGATCCGCTGCTGCCAGCTGACGTGCAGGTGGGCGTCGATCTCGTCGATCAGCACGATGCCCGGGAGCCGGACGGCGCCGGCCTCGTCCAGCGGGAGGAGGCCGTAGGAGGACTGGAACTGCCGGACCAGGTCGAGCACGAGGGCGGCGACGGTGCGGTAGCCGTCGCTCATCTCCCGGAGCGGGAAGTCGGGCCCGTCGACTCTGCGGACCCAGAGGCCGTCGGAGTCGACTCGGGCGACGGTGTACCCGTCGGGCAGCAGGCCGTCCGAGAGCAGCGCGCTCACCACGTCCAGCGCCTGCTGGGCGCCGGGGCGGCCTTCGAGGCGGCGGACGTGCTGGTCGACCAGCCAGGAGACGCCCTCGGCGAGCGAGGCCTCCTCGTGGAAGAGCGTGGCGAGCCGGCCGACCGGGCCGGCCGAGAGCATCAGCCGCTGGCTCTCGCCGGTACCGCCGAGCAGCCGGCGGAACGGGCCGTAGCCGGCGAAGAACCAGCCGCGCGGGTTCTCCGCCCAGGCGCCGCGCTCGGGGTTGGGCGAGCCGAAGGAGGTCAGCTCGGGTCGCGGTCCGCCCGGCGGCAGGGTCCAGCGCAGGCCGAGCCGCAGGTCGTACTTGGGCGCCTTGCCGCTGCCGGCCAGCCGGTCCACCGACCAGTCCGGGCGCACGAACGCCTGCACCCAACCGGTGGTCTCCCCCGCGGTGATCCACCCGGAGAAGTCGCTGACCAGGCTGCGCGCCACCGAGGGCCCGCCGAGCGCCAGCGCCAGCGCGCGCAGCAGCGTCGTCTTGCCCGCGCCGTTGCGCCCGGCCAGCACCGTCCAGCCCGCCTGCGGCAACTCCAGCTGCCGCACCTCGCGCGCCGGCGTGAAACCCCGGATGCCCGAGATGCCCAGCCTCGTCACATACATGACTCCATGTTAGGAGGCAGGGGACTCCGTTGGGGAGGTGTCGTGCGGGGCGGCTGCTTCCTGGGCTGCTTCCAGGGCCGTGAAGACCTCGTGGCCGGCGGCGGTGCGCTGGCGGAGGTAGCCGACCACGGTGTTGGTGACGGCGATCAGCGGGACCGCCACGATCGCGCCGCCGATGCCGCCGATGATCGAGCCCGCGGCCACCCCGAGCACCACGCCGAGCGGGTGGACCCGGACGGCTCGGCCGAGGATCAGCGGCTGGAGGATGTGGCCCTCCAGCTGCTGGACGGCGATCAGCACCACCAGGACCAGGCCGGCCGTGGTGACGTCCTTGGTGACCAGCGCGATCAGCACCGCCAGGGTGCCGGTGACCAGCGCGCCGACCAGCGGGACGAAGGCCCCCAGGAAGATGATCACCGCGAGCGGCATGGCCAGCGGCACGCCCAGCATCTGGATCCCGATGCCGATGCAGAGCGCGTCGATGAAGGCCACGAAGACGGTGCCGCGCACGTACGCGGTCAGCGTGGCCCAGGCCTTGGGCCCGGCGCCGGCCATCGCGTACCGGGACTGCTGCGGCAGCCCGCGCAGCAGGAAGCTCCAGATCCGGGCGCCGTCGTAGAGCAGGAAGAAGGTGGTGAAGACGGCCAGCAGCACACCGGTCAGCACCTCGATCGCGATGCTGACGCCGGTGAACCCCAGCGAGGTGATCTGCTGGGTGTTGGTCCCGATCGCGTCCTGTATCTGGTGGGTGAACTGGGTGATCTGGGCCTGCGTCACGTGCATCGGGCCGGTGATCATCCAGTCCCGCAGCTTGCCGATGCCCTGCTGGGCCTGGTGCGAGACGTTGTCGAGGTTGCTGGTCACCTGCCAGACCACGAACCAGCCAACCAGGCCGATGCCGGCCAGACCGCTGAGGAAGGTGCCGGCCGCGGCCAGCGAGCGCGGCACGCCGTGCCGGCGCAGCCAGGAGACCGAGGGTTCGAGGAGCGCGGAGACCAGCAGTCCGGCCAGGATCGCGAAGGCGACCAGCCGCAGCATGTCGACCACCGAGAAGAGCACGTACAGCGCCGCACCGAGCAGCAGCAGCCGCCAGGTGGACTCCGCGGCCACCCGCAGCCCCCACGGCACCGCCTCGGCGGGGGTGGCAGGACGGCCCAGGTGGGGCGCGCGGCCGTACGGGAGGTACGCCCGGGGCGCGGCGGGACCGGCCTCGCGCGGGGCGGGGATCGGCTCCGGGACTGCGGTCTCCTGCTCGGCCGCCTCGGCGGCGGCCCGGCGGCGCTGCTCCAGACCGGCGGCCGCGCGGGCCGCGACCGACGTCGACCAGGCCATGGCTCTGAGCGCCCTGGGGCCCTGTTGCCCTCCCCGTGCCATCTGCGGTCCGTCCTCCCGGTCGCGCGGTTCTCAGGGATGACGCTACCCGGGCCCGGACCCGGACATGGCAGGGGGTTCGAAAACGACTGATGCCCCCGACCGCGTGGTCGGGGGCATCAGGGCCGGAACTCTAGTACCAGCTGTGGGCCTGCCAGAACGACCAGGCGCCGCACGGGCTGCCGTAACGGTCGTTCATGTAGCCCAGGCCCCACTTGATCTGGGTCGCCGGGTTGGTCTTCCAGTCCGCGCCGACCGAGGCCATCTTGGAACCGGGCAGCGCCTGGACCAGGCCGTACGCGCCGGACGGGTTCATCGCCGTGTAGTTCCAGCCGCTCTCGCGCGTCACGATGTTGCTGAAGCACTGGAACTGGGTGCTGTCGCCCACTATCCCGGCCGCGATCGCCTGCACCGAGCCCGGGCTGTACGAGGACGCGTCCGGCGCCGACGAGCCGGGCGCGGACATCGAGGACGTGGCCTTGGCGCGGGCGGCGGCAGCGGCGTCGGCCGCGGCCTTGTCCGCCGCGGCCTTGGCGGCGGCGGCAGCGGCCTTGTCCGCGTCGGACTTGGCCTGCGCGTCGGCGGCAGCCTTCAGCCGGGCGGCCTCCTCGGCCGCCTTCTGGGCGGCCGCGTCTGCCGAGACCTGCTGTGCGGTGGCCTGACGAACGAAGCTGTCACTGACGGCCTGCGCCTGGGTTGCTGAGGGGACGTCGGCGAACAGGGTCGCGCCGGCGACCTCGGTCGCCTGCGCAGTCGTCGCCTCGCTGCCCGAGGCCACACCCACGACGGCACCAACTGCGGTGACGGCGGTGGCGGAGGCCACAGCAACTCCCCGGACCGAGATCCGAGTCACATGGTTTCCTTCCAGCGTCGCCCACGCGTGACCGTGAAGGCGCAACATGCCCCTGGTCACGGGCCTCCACCGGTGCTGGTCACGGGAGGCGCTGGCCCGGCGCTCGCACCGTGACAAACCGGTGCGGACGTGGAGTTCGGGCGGCGTACGGTCCTTCGCTTTTCAGTTGTCGCCCAACAGGTGGGCCGTACGCGGGGCCTGACAGAACCCTCACCATGCCGCAAGGTGACGCGAGTGCGCAATTCCCGGTTGCGTGGCGAAGCTCACATCCTTCGGCGGCACAAGAATTGCCCGGTTGGTGGACAACCGGCGGTGCGATGTGATGACGATCCGCCCGGCGGCCGGGGAATTCCGGCTGCCGGACGGATCGTTCGTGGCCGTAGTCCTACGGCTGGATGTCCTCCAGCATCTCGGTCACCAGCGCCGCGATCGGCGAACGCTCGGAGCGGGTCAAGGTGATGTGTGCGAAGAGCGGATGCCCCTTCAGCTTCTCCACCACCGCGACGACGCCGTCGTAGCGCCCCACCCGGAGGTTGTCCCGCTGGGCCACGTCGTGGGTGAGCACCACCCGCGAACCCTGGCCGATCCGGGAGAGCACGGTGAGCAGCACGTTGCGCTCCAGCGACTGCGCCTCGTCCACGATCACGAAGGCGTCGTGCAGCGAGCGCCCGCGGATGTGGGTGAGCGGCAGCACCTCCAGCATCCCGCGGGAGATCACCTCCTCGATCACGGCCGGCGTGGTGACCGCCGACAGGGTGTCGAAGACCGCCTGGGCCCAGGGGCTCATCTTCTCGTGCTCGGAGCCCGGCAGGTAGCCCAACTCCTGGCCGCCGACCGCGTAGAGCGGGCGGAAGACCATCACCTTGCGGTGCTGCTGGCGCTCCAGCACGGCCTCCAGGCCGGCGCAGAGCGCCAGCGCGGACTTGCCCGTACCGGCCCGGCCGCCGAGCGAGACGATCCCGACCTCGGGGTCGAGCAGCAGGTCCAGCGCGACCCGCTGCTCGGCGCTGCGGCCGCGCAGCCCGAACGCCTCCCGGTCGCCGCGCACCAGCCTGACCCGGCCGTCGCCGGCCACCCGGCCGAGCGCCCGGCCGCGCTCCGAGGTGAGCACCAGGCCGGTGTGCACCGGGAGCTCCTCGGCACCGTCGATCTCCACCGCGCTGTCGTGCGGGGCGCCGAAGAGTTCGTCCACCTGGTCGCCGGAAACCGGCAGTTCGGACATTCCGGTCCACCCGGAGGTGATCGCCAGCTCGGCCCGGTACTCCTCGGCGAGCAGACCCACCGCGCTGGCCTTGATCCGCATCGGCAGGTCCTTGGAGACGACGGTGACGTCGTACCCCTCGGCCTGCAGGTTGCGGGCGACCGCGAGGATCCTGGTGTCCGCCTCGCCGCCGCCGAGCCGGTAACCGGCCGGCAGCACGGAGGTGTCCGAGTGGTTCAGCTCCACCCGGATCGAGCCGCCGGTCTCCCCGACCGGGATCGGCTCGTCGAGTCGGCCGTAGCGGACCCGGTAGTCGTCGAGCAGGCGCAGGGCCTGGCGGGCGAAGTAGCCCAGTTCGGGATGGTGCCGTTTGGCTTCCAACTCGGTGACCACGACCACCGGGAGCACGACCTCGTGCTCCTCGAACCGGGTCATGGCGAGCGGGTCCGCGAGGAGCACGCTGGTGTCGAGCACGTACGTGCGCCGGTCTGGTGTCCGGCGGCTCTTGGAACTGACCACTAGGCCTCCAGGGCGGGCGACCCTGCGTCACCCGCGGCTCACCGGCCCCCGCGACCCCGATGGTCAGGATGCCGGTCTGGCATGTGTATTCCCTGACGGGGCCTGGTACATGCCCGCGGAAGCGAACTCGCGGATCACTGCGGATGAACGTTTGCCCCAAGTGGCCAGCGGGGTAGGAGGGACGAACCGGCCCGACGGAGTGTCAGCCTCCGTATCGGCGGTTGCGCTCCTCGTAGGCGCGCAGCGCGCGGAGGAAGTCGACCTTGCGGAAGGCCGGCCAGTACGCCTCGCAGAAGTAGAACTCGCTGTGCGCGCTCTGCCAGAGCAGGAAGCCCGAGAGCCGCTGCTCGCCCGAGGTGCGGATCACCAGGTCGGGGTCGGGCTGGCCCTTGGTGTAGAGGTGCTCGGCGATGTGCTCGACGTCCAGGATCTCGGCCAGCTCCTCGATCGAGGTGCCGCGGCCCGCGTGCTCCTGGAGCAGCGAGCGGACGGCGTCGGCGATCTCGTGCCGCCCGCCGTAGCCGACGGCCACGTTGACCGTGATGCCTTCGAGGTGCTCGGTGGCGGCGGCCGCGTTCTTGAGGATCTCGGCGGTCTTCTGCGGCAGCAGGTCCAGCGCCCCGACCGGGCGGACCTTCCAGCGCTTCGCCTCGGCCAGACCGGTCACCGCGTCCTCGATGATGCCGAGCAGCGGGACGAGTTCGCCCGCCGGGCGGGAGAGGTTGTCGGTGGAGAGCATCCACAGGGTGACGACCTCGATGTTGGTCTCGTCGCACCACCCGAGGAACTCGGAGATCTTGTCCGCGCCGCGGCGGTGGCCGTAGACGGTCGAGTTGCCGACCGCCTTGGCCCAGCGGCGGTTGCCGTCCAGGATCACGCCGACGTGGTGCGGGGTGCGGGCCAGGTGCGCCTCGACGCGCTGGCCGTACAGGTTGTACATGCCGCCCAGCAGGGTACGCAGCCCCGGCGTGCGGTCGACGACGTCGCGCAGACCCATGACGTTCAGCCCCTCCGAGCTCGTACCCCCTGACCCAGGCTCCCACTGCGAAGGTCCGGAGGCAGCCTACTCCCGCCCCGCACCGAGCAGGAAAGCCGCAGGTGGGATGCGTTTTCGAAACGTTGACTACGGACCGTGGGGGTGTGGTGACGGTCACAGTGGGACCGGACACGGCGAGGTCTCCGAATCCTTAAGGGAGCCGTAAGCCGGCGGACCGGTCCTTGACGCGTGCCAATGGTCTAGTCCAGCTTGTTCGCAAGCTCGTCTGCTGTCCCCTCCCCCACACGAGCCGCCGCGCCCCCACCGCGGCGGCTCTCCCCTCCTCCCCACAGGAGAGTTCGTCATGGCCCGTTCGGTTCCCCCCACCCACCGTCGCCGCCGCAGTGCACTGCCCGCCGTCACGGCCGGCGCCACCGCGCTCGCCCTGGCCGGCACCGGACTGGCGCTCTTCGCCGGCGGGGCCAGCGCCGCGGCCGGCAACCTGGTGGCCAACGGCGGCTTCGAGACCGGCACGCTGGCCGGCTGGACCTGCACCGCGACCGCGAGCGCCGTCAGCACCCCGGTGCACAGCGGCTCGTACGCGCTGCAGGCCGTGCCGACCAGCTCGGACAGCGCGCAGTGCACGCAGACCGTCTCGGTCCAGCCGAGCTCCAGCTACACGCTGAGCAGCTGGGTGCAGGGCCCGTACGTCTACCTGGGCGCGAGCGGCACCGGCGGGACGGACCCGAGCGCCTGGTCGAACCAGACCTCCTGGAACCAGCTGAGCACCAGCTTCACCACCGGCGCGAGCACCACGAGCGTGACGCTCTACCTGCACGGGTGGTACGGCCAGGGCGCCTACACGGCGGACGACGTGACGCTGACAGGCCCGGCGGGAGCCGGCACCCCGACGCCGACGCCCAGCACCGCTCCGCCGACCACCGCGCCGCCCACCACGGCACCCCCGACCACCGCGCCGCCCACCACGGCACCCCCGACCACCGCGCCGCCCACCACCGCGCCGCCGACCACCCCGCCGCCGTCCTCGGGCAGCCTGCCCAAGCACCTGCTGACCGGCTACTGGCAGGACTTCGACAACGGCGCGACCGACCAGAAGCTCTCCGCCGTCCAGAGCGCGTACGACATCATCGCGGTCTCGTTCGCCAACGCCGACCCGGCCAAGGCCGGCGGCATCACCTTCGCCATCGACCCGGCGCTCGCCACCGGCCTCGGCGGCTACACCGACGCCCAGTTCCGCGCCGACATCGCCGCCAAGCACGCGGCCGGCAAGAAGGTCGTCCTCTCGGTCGGCGGCCAGAACGGCGCGATCACGGTCGGCGACGCCACCTCGGCGGCCAACTTCGCGGACAGCGCCTACGCGCTGATCCAGAGCTACGGCTTCGACGGCGTCGACATCGACCTGGAGAACGGCGTCAACGCGACCTACCTGGCGCAGTCGCTGCACACCCTGGCGGCCAGGGTCGGCCCCGGCTTCGTCCTGACGATGGCTCCGCAGACCATCGACATGTACAACACCAGCGGCGCCTACTTCCAGCTCGCGCTGGCCACCAAGGACATCCTGACCGTCGTCAACACCCAGTTCTACAACTCGGGCGGGATGAACGGCTGCGACGGCAAGGTCTACAACCAGGGCACGGTGGACTTCATCACCAGCCAGATCTGCACCCACATCGAGGGCGGCCTCGACCCGTCCCAGGTCGGCATCGGCGTCCCGGCCTCCGGCAAGGCGGCGGGCAGCGGCTACGTCTCCTCGACCGTGGTGAACAACGCGCTGGACTGCCTGGCCACCGGCACCAACTGCGGCAGCTTCGTCCCGCCGGCCAAGTGGCCCACCATCCGCGGTGCGATGGCCTGGTCGACCAACTGGGACGCGGCCAACGGCAACGACTTCTCCACCAACGTGGGCGCCCACGTCCACGCCATGCCGTAACGCACGGAAAAGGGGGCCCGCCGCACCGAGCAGGTGCGGCGGGCCCCCTTCGTGTCCGCTACTTCCAGTAGAGGCCCTTGTCCATCGTGAACGGGTCGCCCCAGTACTCGGCCGAGGCGACCTTCACCGCGGACGACGGCGCCAGCGAGACCGAGCAGCCCTGCGCGGTCTGGCCGTTGGTGAAGCCGCTGGGCAGCGAGTCGTTCGGGCACTTGTCGAACGTGCCGATCAGCATCAGGTCCTGCGCGTCGGTCCCGTCCGGCAGCAGGCCCTTCATGTGGTCCACGGTGGAGAAGGAGAGGTCGGTGTTGCCGACGTTCTTCACCGAGTAGTGGATGTAGTAGGGGACCATCCCCTTGACCTGGTCGCCCAGCTTGAGCGAGTCCAGGTCGGACGAGGCGCCCATCTGGATCGAGGTGACGGTCAGCGAGATCGTCCCCTTGGTGCTGCCGTAGCTGAACGGAAGCGTGGCCGCCTGGCCGATCTTGAAGCTCTGGCCCGCCGTGGCCGTCGCCCCGCCACCGCCGCCGGCGGGTGCCGGTGCGGCCGTGGGTGCGGAGCTGGGCGTGCTCACGGCGCTGGGCGTGCTGCTGTCGCCGCCGGTGGAACCGCCGCCGAAGCCGCCGCCCGAACTCGGCTGGGAGGAGGCGGACTTGGTCGGGGTGGGGTCCGGGGTGTCGGGCCCGCAGGCGGTCAGGGCGAGTGCGCCGATGGCGAGTCCGATGATCGCCTGAGCGGTCTTTGCCGAAGTGGAACTGGTCATGCTTTTTGAGCCCCCGTGATGCTGTGGGTCGCCGAATCGCGACTGTTGCCACCAGAGTTGATAGCGTGACAGGAGAGGTTTCGCCAGTTACCGGACGTGTTCGTGACCGATATCACCTGACGCGACTACCGCGCGGCCAGCACCGCCACCAGTGCGCCCAGCAGCATGCAGGGGCCGAACGGGATCGGATCGCGGGCCCTGGCGCGGCGGGTCACCAGCAGCGCGAGCCCCCAGAGCGCGCCCAGCAGGAAGCCCGTGAAGACCCCGCTGAAGACCGTGCGCCAGCCGTACCAGGCGAGCAGCGCGCCCAGGACAGGCGCGAGCTTGGCGTCCCCCAGGCCCATCGGGCCGAGCATCGCCAGTGCGCCGTAGACCACCCCGAGTACCGCGGCGGCGAGCAGGCAGCGGAGCAGCACGCCGGGACGGTGGTCGAGCAGGGCGGCCACCGGGAGCAGCACGGCGACGCCCAGGGCGAGCCGGAGGGTGAGCGCGTCCGGGAGGCGGTGCACGGCGACGTCCACGAAGCCGAGCACCACGCCGAGGAGCGCGATCCAGGCGAGCAGCGGGAGCAGCGGCCAGGGCGCCGCCGAGCCGACCGCCGCACCGACCGCCGCCGCGACCAGCTCCACCGTCAGCGGGCCGGGTCCGCTCTGCCGGCCGCACCCCGGGCAGCGCCCGGTCGCCGGCAGCCACCGGCGTACCGCCGCGCAGTCGCAGCCCGCCGGCGGCTCGCCGAACGGCACCGCGCGGCGGGTCGCCTCGGCCCGCAGCACGGGAGCCGCGAGCAGTCCCGCACCGACCCCGGTCAGCAGTCCGATCACGTCTCCCCCTTCACGACGCCCGACCCCCGCGAGCCTAGACCGCGCCTGCACCCGTTCCGGTGTGCGTGGCCAAAAACACCCCCGGTGGCGTGTTCGGGCGCCGTACAGTGACCGCATGCAGGTGATCCAGTCCAGCAAGCTCGCCAATGTCTGCTACGACATCCGCGGCCCGGTGCTCGACGAGGCGATGCGACTGGAGGACCAGGGGCATCGCATCCTCAAGCTGAACACGGGCAACCCGGCGGCCTTCGGTTTCGAGGCCCCGCCGGAGATCCTCCAGGACATCCTGCGCAACCTCTCCAACGCGCACGGCTACGGCGACTCCAAGGGCCTGCTCTCCGCCCGCCGCGCGGTGGTCATGCACTACGAGGAGCGCGGCCTGCACGGCCTGACCGTGGAGGACGTCTTCCTCGGCAACGGCGTCTCCGAGCTGATCCAGCTGGCGATGACCGCCCTGCTGGACGACGGCGACGAGGTGCTCGTCCCCGCGCCGGACTACCCGCTCTGGACGGCCTCGGTCAGCCTGGCCGGCGGCACCGCCGTGCACTACCGCTGCGACGAGCAGTCGGAGTGGTACCCGGACCTGGCCGACATCGAGTCCAAGGTCACCGACCGCACCCGGGCCATCGTGGTGATCAACCCCAACAACCCGACCGGCGCGGTCTACCCGCGCGAGGTGCTGGAGGGGATCGCCGAACTGGCCCGCCGCCACAAGCTGGTGGTCTACGCGGACGAGATCTACGACAAGATCCTCTACGACGACGCCGAGCACGTGCCGCTGGCCACGCTGGCACCGGACCTCTTCTGCGTCACCTTCAACGGACTGTCCAAGGCCTACCGGGTGGCGGGCTTCCGCTCCGGCTGGATGGTGCTCTCCGGTGACCGGCAGCGCGCCGGCAGCTACATCGAGGGCCTCAACGTGCTGGCCAGCATGCGGCTCTGCGCCAACATGCCGGCCCAGCACGCGGTGGCGGCGGCACTCGGCGGACGGCAGTCGATCAAGGACCTGCTGCTGCCCGGCGGACGGCTGCTGGAGTCCCGGGACGCGGCGTACAGGCTGCTCAACGAGATCCCCGGGGTCAGCTGCGTCAAGCCGAAGGGCGCGCTGTACGCCTTCCCGCGGCTCGACCCGCAGGTGTACAAGATCAAGGACGACGCGCAGATGGTCCTCGACCTGCTGCGGGCGCAGCGGATCCTGATCGTCCAGGGCACCGGCTTCAACTGGCCCGACCCGGACCACTTCCGGCTGGTCACGCTGCCGCGCGCGGAGGACATCGAGGACGCGGTCACCCGGATCGGCGACTTCCTGCAGGGCTACGCGCAGCCGTAGCGCCGTGCGGACCAAACGCAACGGGCCGGCCGCCACGCGTCAACGCAGTGGCGGCCGGCCCGTGTTCCCGGGGTCAGCCCAGGCGCTTGACCAGCGCCCGGTACTCGTCCCACAGCTCGGTGGGGGTGTGCTCGCCGAACAGCTCCAGGTGGGCGGGGATGAGCGCCGCCTCCTGGCGCCAGATGTCGGCGTCGACGTTCAGCAGCAGGTCGAGGTCGTCCTGCGCGAGGTCCAGGCCGTCCAGGTCGAGCGAGGACTGCGTGGGCAGCACGCCGATCGGGGTGTCGACGCCCTCGCCGGTGCCCTCCAGGCGGTCGACGATCCACTTGAGCACGCGGCTGTTCTCGCCGTAGCCGGGCCAGACGAACTGGCCGCCGGCGTTCTTGCGGAACCAGTTGACGTAGTAGATCTTCGGCAGCTTCGCGGCGTCGGCCTGGGCGCCCAGCTTCAGCCAGTGGCCGAAGTAGTCACCCATGTTGTAGCCGCAGAAGGGCAGCATCGCGAACGGGTCGCGGCGCAGCTCGCCGACGGTGCCCTCGGCGGCCGCGGTCTTCTCGGAGGCGATGTTCGAGCCGAGGAACACGCCGTGCTGCCAGTCGAAGGACTCGGTGACCAGCGGGACGGCGGTGGCGCGGCGGCCGCCGAACAGGATGGCCGAGATCGGCACACCCGCCGGGTCCTCCCACTCGGGGGCGATGGTCGGGCACTGCGCGGCCGGGACGGCGAACCGGGCGTTCGGGTGGGCGGCGGGGGTGCCGCTCTCCGGCGTCCAGTCGTTGCCGCGCCAGTCGGTCAGGTGCGCGGGCGCCTCGTCGGTCAGGCCCTCCCACCAGACGTCGCCGTCGTCGGTCAGCGCCACGTTGGTGAAGACCGTGTTGCTGTGCAGCGTCTCGATGGCGTTGGCGTTGGTGTCCACGCCGGTGCCCGGGGCGACGCCGAAGAAGCCGGCCTCCGGGTTGATCGCGTAGAGGCGACCGTCGGCGCCGAAGCGCATCCAGGCGATGTCGTCGCCTATGGTCTCGACCTTCCAGCCCGGAATGGTCGGCTGGAGCATCGCCAGGTTGGTCTTGCCGCAGGCGCTCGGGAAGGCCGCCGTGACGTACTTGACCTCGCCGCTGGGCGGGGTGAGCTTGAGGACGAGCATGTGCTCGGCCAGCCAGCCCTCGTCGCGGGCCATCGTGGAGGCGATCCGCAGCGCGTAGCACTTCTTGCCGAGCAGGGCGTTGCCGCCGTAGCCCGAGCCGAAGGACCAGATCTCGCGGCTCTCCGGGAAGTGCGAGATGTACTTGGTGGTGTTGCACGGCCACGGAACGTCGGCCTCACCCTCGGCCAGCGGCGCACCGACGGTGTGCACGGCCTTGACGAACTCGCCGTCCTCGCCGAGCTGGTCGATGACGGCCTGGCCCATGCGGGTCATCACGCGCATCGAGACGGCGACGTACGCGGAGTCGGTGATCTCCACCCCGTAGGCGGCCAGCGGCGAACCGACCGGGCCCATCGAGAAGGGCACGACGTACATCGTGCGCCCCTTCATCGCGCCCCGGAACAGGCCGTTCGCACCGGAGAACACCTCCCGCATCTCGGCGGGGGCCTTCCAGTTGTTCGTCGGGCCGGCGTCCTTCTCCTGCTCGGAGCAGATGTACGTCCGGTCCTCGACACGCGCCACATCGGTGGGGTCGGAGGCGGCGTAGAAGGAGTTGGGCCGCTTCTCGGGGTTGAGCTTCTTGAAGGTGCCCTGGGCGACCAGCAGCTCGGCGAGTCGCTGGTACTCCTCCTCCGAGCCGTCGCACCACTCGACGCGGTCCGGCTGGGTGAGCTCCGCGATCTCGCTGACCCAGGCCAGCAGGCGCTGGTGTCGGGTGGGTGCGCCTGCGCTGAGGGCAGAGTTCTCGTACGACACGATCGCTCCGTTTCACGCCTGTTCGTCCTTGACCAGGCGTCCGGGGGTTTGAGGGTTCTTGCAGCGTAGCCCGGCCATTCGGGCGACAACATGGCGTCATGGCGGTTTTGCCGCAAGTTTTGCTACATCCTGGCCATAAACTCAGCGGATTTCCGGCTGTTCCGGCAGAGGTCAACCCCTCCCGTCACAGGGGCGAACACTCCAGAACGGCTAAAAGTGATGAGAGCCACTACCTACTTAGCGGTAACCTACGGACCCGTAGGTAGCATGACCCCCATGACTGCGGACGAGACGCCGAGCGTCACCCAGCCCCTGCGGCCCAGCACGGCTCCGGCCGCCAAACCGGTGTGGCGCGGCTGGCTGCACGCCGGGATGTTCCCGGCCTCGGTGGCCGCCGGGATCGTGCTGATCTGCCTGGCCGACTCCCCGCAGGCCCGGATCGCCTGCGCCGTCTACTCGGCGAGCGCCTGGCTGCTGTTCGGCGTCAGCGCGGTCTACCACCGGTTCACCTGGGGCCCGCGGGGCGACGCGATCCTGCGCCGACTGGACCACGCGAACATCTTTCTGATCATCGCGGGGTCCTACACGCCGTTCACCATCCTGCTGCTGCACGGCGGACGGCAGCAGCTGCTGCTCTGGCTGGTCTGGTGCGGCGCCCTGGCGGGGATAGCGTTCCGGGTCTTCTGGGTCGGCGCCCCGCGCTGGCTCTACACCCCGTGCTACATCGCGCTCGGCTGGGCCGCCGTCTTCTTCCTGCCGGACTTCCTGCGCACCGGGGGCGCCGCGGTGGTCACCCTGCTGATCATCGGCGGACTGCTCTACAGCGCCGGCGGCGTGGTCTACGGGCTGAAGCGGCCCAACCCGTCACCGCGCCTGTTCGGCTTCCACGAGGTGTTCCACGCGCTGACCCTGGGGGCCTTCATCGTGCAGTACGTGGGCGTCTCACTGGTGGCGTACAACGCGATCGGCTGAGCCGGCCCGCTCACGGGCCCGATGGCGGGCCCGAAGGCAGCGCTCGCAGTGCGCGGCGTCAGCGGACACGGCGTGCTCGGCGGGTTCGCGGCGCCGGACCAGGTACCGGAACCGGCGCCCGACGTAGACCATCACCAGCAGCACCTCGACCGACGCGACCGCCCAGACCAGCGGCGCCCCATCGGCCAGGTACCCCGCGACCACAGCCAGCGCGGCGCCGACCACGGCCACCCCGCCCCAGAGCTGCAGGTCGCGCGCGTCTCCTCCGGCCATCGCCCCACCCCTTTCCGCTTTGACCCAATGACACATGGTATCTACCGACCGTGACAGGGCGTAGTCATCGACGGGCGAACGGCGCATCAATGTTTCATCAACTCCAGGTGCTGACGCGGTTCTTGTTCGAACTGGAGCGAACGAAAGCAGAACGGGCGCGAACGGGAGCGCCCCCGCGGTGACGCTGCGGGGGCGCTCTGTCCTGCACTGTTCACTCAACCCCTGCGGCTAACCCCTGCGGCGCCGCACGGCCAGGCCGACACCCGCCAGCGCCGTCACCCCGAGCGCCGCCGCGGCTGTCAGCGCGGTGTCCGCCTCCGGGGCAGCGGCCGCCGCGGTGTCGGCTGTGTCGGCTGTGTCGGCTGTGCCGGCTGTGTCGGCTGTGTCGGCGGTGTTCGCCGAGAAGCCGCCGCCCAGGCCGGCTCTGTCGTACGCCGAGCCCGGCAGCTTGTCGCCGTACCGCTGGTGCACCAGCCGCTCGTACGCGGCGAGCGACTCACCGCCGGCGCCGACCGAGCTGCGCGCCTCGGCGTCCAGCGGCAGCACCCGCCCGCCGCGCAGCACGTACCAGGCGTTGACCTGCGGCTCGCGGAACACCGTGCCACCGCCGCTGCTCGCGCCCTGCGCCGCGTAGTCGGTCTCGTCGCTGCCGGAGGCGATGTTGACCACCTGCCAGCCGCCGCCGTCCTGCCGGACGGTCCAGACCGACGCGTGCTGGCCGTCCGCGGAGACCGCCGCGGTGGCCGCGAAGTCCATCCGGGCCACCGGCGCGCCCTTCGTCCCCGCGACGAAGCCGGGGTCGAGGGTGTAGACCGGCACCGTCGCGCCGGTGAGCCGCGGTGCGGCCAGCGCGGCGGCCTTGGCCTCGTCCGCCGCGCCGAGCTGCACCGACTGGTTCGGCGGCACCCCTCTGCGGGCGAAGAAGTGCCCCAGCTGGTCGAGCACTGCCGGGGCCTGGACCGCACTGCGGGCCGCGGCCAGGTCGCTGGGCGCAATCGCGGCCGGGACCGCGTCCGAGCCGGCTGCGTGGGCGAGCGGCGCAGCCAGCAGGCCGAGGGTCACCGCGAGGAGCACCGTCGCAGCCCTCTTTGTCGTCGTGTCAGCTGTCATGGCTGCCTCCTCACGCGCCGATCTGGTAGAGGGAGTGGGTCCATTCGAACGAGCCGTTGCTGACGTAGTAGCTGTAACTCGCCCAGTTGTAGCGATAGTCGGAGGGCCACGGATCGCCCCAGTACACCCAGTTGTTGCTGGTGTCGTAGCCGTACAGGACCTCCATGTGCCCGCCGCCGGAGGACCACTGGATGCGCGACTCGACCGGGCGGTTGTTGTCGATCTCGTTCTGGACCGTGCTGTAGTACAGGTACCCGGTGACGTAGTCGCCCGGGTTGATGCCGATCCAGCTCAGCGCGTTCTGCACATCGTCCAGCGCGGCCTCGTTGTTGGGGCAGGCGGAGTCGAGCGAGCGCCCGAACGCGGCGTCGCAGAACTGGTTCTGGGTGTAGGAGTAGCCGAACCAGCTCGCGATGGTGTCGCCGCTGGCCGCCCAGCACCAGTTGGTGTTGGACTGCTGCTGCATGCTGATGTTCAGCGTCTTCGAGGTGCCGGTGGCCAGGCTGCCGGCCGCGCCGACGGGACGGACCCGGGTGGGGACCGGGTTCGACGCCGCCGAGGCCGGCGTGCCGGTGGCCGCGGTGAGCGCCGGGGCCAGGACGCCGAGCGCGAGGGCGGCAACCGCCTTGCGGAGCCTGGCTCTTGGACGGGTCGGAGGGGAAAGGGACATGGCGTTTCCTCCTTGCGGACCGCAGGGAAGGGAAGTGGGGGACACGCGAGCCCCGGCGCCGTCCGGATCGGCGGCGGGGTGTGAGGAAGCATCGACCCGTTGACCGAATCCGGTCAACGGCCTTCGGAGCGCCCGCAGATCGATGTGAACGCGGCCTTCCAGATGTGAACGAGCGCCGCCGCTGCGCTCCGAAAAGAGTGACAGGCGGCCGCAGGCGTGTGAATATTCACCACCACCACGGGGACGGAGGGCCGGCCATGCAGCGCAGTTCGCATCCCGAACTGGCGACGGTCCTGCGCACCGGCCCGTTCCATCTGGCGCTGCGCACCGCCCTGCGGGCGCGCGGACTCGCGCTGCACCGGGTGCAGCAGCACCTGGCGCAGCGCGGCGTACACGTCGGGGTGACCAGCCTCAGCTACTGGCAGCAGGGCCGCCGCCGCCCGGAGCGCCCCGAATCCCTGCGTGCGGTACGGGCGTTGGAGGAGGTGCTCGACCTCCCCGCGCACTCGCTGACCCGGCTGCTCGGCCCGCGGCAGGCGCTGGCCGGCAGCTCGGCCGCCGTGCCGACCCGCCCCTACCGGGACCTCATCGCCCCCGCCGGTGCCGTGGACGAGCTACTCGCCGAACTGCACGGACCGCGCGACACCGGCCTGCACACCGTCACCCACATCGAGCGGATCCGGCTCGGTGCCGACCGCCAACTGCTGCGCCGCGACTCGCAGCACGCGCTGCGCGCGCATCGCGACGGCATCGACCGCTACCTCGCCATCTACCAGGGCGACCCGGGCTGCGATGTGCAGCGGGTCGCGGTGCGCGCCGAGGAGAACTGCCGGCCCGGACGGGTCCGGCGCGACCAGGGCTCCCGACTCGTCGTCGCCGAACTGCTGTTGGACCGACGCCTGCGCACCGGCGACACCCACCTGCTCAGTTACGGCTTCGACGACGCCCCCTCCACCGCGCCCACCGACGAGTACGTCCGCGGCTTCCACTCCGGTGCCGGGCAGTACGTCCTCCAGGTCAGCTTCCACCCGGATGCGCTGCCGGTGCGCTGCCACCGGTTCGCCAGCCGGGCGCCCGGCGAGGTTCCCTTCGAGAGCGAGGAGCTCACGCTGGACGGCCACGGCTGCGTGCACCTGGTCGCCGGCTCTCTGGCGCCGTGCCTGCTGGGGGTCGGCTGGGACTGGGAGTGAGCGACTGCCGTTCCGTCAGGCGGTGAACTCCAGCTCCGCCGTCCGGCCCACCGGGAGGTAACCGAGCCGACGGTAGACGGAGTTGGAGGTCGGGTTGGCGAGGTCGGCGTGCAGCAGCACGTCGTCCGCACCGCGGGCCAGGCCCTCGATCGAGACACCTGCGGTGACGGCGCCCCCGTAGCCGCGGCCGCGCAGGTCCGGCGGCGTGTAGACCGGACCGATCCGGACCATGCCCGCCAGTAGTGAGGACACTCCGCCCAGCGCGACCGGCCGTCCGCCGTCCTCCCAGAAGTGGACGGCGCCCTCCGCGAGCCGCCGCTCGGCCATCCGTGCCGCGTCCGGCATCGCCGAGCCCACCTCGGCGTCGAAGGCCTTGAACCAGTCCGTCGCCAGGGCGCGGTCGGCCGGGTCGGACGCGTCGGCCGGGCGGAGCCGTCCGGAGACCTGCGGCACCGCCAGCGTGCCCAGCCGGTACAGGCACATCCGCTGCCGCACCCTGACGCCCCCGCCGGTCGCCCGGACCCAGGCCTCGGCGAAGGGCTCGGTCGCCGCCGCGTCACCGGACACCCCGGTCAGCGGCTCCCCCGCGAGCCGGGCCGCCAGCTCGACCGCCGCCTGCGGCGGCATCAGGCCCAGCTGCATCGGCTGTGGTCGCGTCTGGACGAAGGCCCCCTGCACCGGTCCGCCCTCGGCGGGCCGCCACCAGCCGAAGCGCGGGGCCGGGGCGTCGTCCGTCGCGTTGCTGAGCCGGTGCGCGATGGTCAGCAACACGGTGTTCCGCACCGGGTGTTCGGCGAGAAAGCCGCTCGCCGCCGCGGTGTACTCGGCCAGGGACTCGCTCAGCATCCAGGTCATGCGCCTGATCCTGTCCCACCCACCGCCCCGCGTGCAGCCCAATATTGCGCTATTCGACGAGCCGGGCGCCGACCTTCCGCGCCAGCTCCGCCGCGTCCGCCGTCGGCGCCTCGCAGGTGAAGTGCCGGCAGACGTACGCCGCCGGGGCGCCGCCCAGCAGCGGGCGGTCGGCGAGCAGCGGCACGGCGGTCGAGGCGGCCGGGTCGCCCAGCGCGACCACCGCGCCGGGGGCGGTGGCGAGCAGCGCCGTGCGGTGCAGCGCGGCCGTCCGGGGGTCACCGGCCGGGCCGACCACCGCCACCTCACGCGGGCCGTCCGCCAGCGCCTCGGCGGCGGCCAGACCCCAGCCGATGAACCGCGACGCCTTCGCCGCCAGCGCGCCGACCACGCCCAACGCCCTTTCCGCGGCGGTGCGGTGGCGCTCGGAGCCGGTGTACGCGGCGTACGTCAGCAGCGCCTGCGCGGCGGCCGTCCAGCCGGAGGGGGTCGCGTTGTCCGTCGGGTCCTGCGGCCGGCGGATCAACTCCTCGGCGTCGTCGGCCGTGTCGTACAGCGAGCCGGACGCCTCGTCGGTGAAGTGGCCGATCACGGTGTCGAGCAGGCCGCCGGCGAGGTCGAGCCAGGCGTCGTCGCCGGTCACCGCGTACAGCGCGAGGAAGCCCTCGGCGGTGTCCGCGTAGTCCTCCAGGACGCCGGCGTTGGCGCCGGGACGGCCGTCGCGCGAGGTCCGCAGCAACCGGCCCTCGGCGGTCAGGTGGACCGAGAGCAGCAGGTCGGCGGCCCGGGCGGCGGCCTCCACCAGGTCGGGACGCTCCAGCAGCGCGCCGGTCTCGGCCAGCGCCGCGATGGCCAGTCCGTTCCAGGCGGCCACCACCTTGTCGTCGCGCGCGGGTGCGGGGCGCTCGGCGCGGGCGGCGAGCAGCCGGGCGCGGATCCGCCGGTACGCCTCGTCGTTCTCGGGCTCCTGGAGCAGTTGCAGCACCGAGGCACCCTCCTCGAAGGTCCCCTCCTTCGTCACGCTGAACAGTTCGGCGGCCAGGGCGCCGTCCTGCTCGCCCAGCACCTCGGCCAACTGCCCGGGCGTCCAGGCGTAGTAGGCCCCCTCGGCCGACTTCCCGGTCGCCGGGTCCAGGCTGTCCGCGTCCAGCGCGGAGGCGAACCCGCCTTCGGGAGTGCGCAGTTCGGCCAGCAGGAAGTCCGCGCTCTCCAACGCGATCCGGCGCGCCTGCGGGTCGCCGGTGGCCCGCCACAGGTGCAGGTAGACCCGGATCAGCAGCGCGTTGTCGTACAGCATCTTCTCGAAGTGCGGCACGATCCACTCGGCGTCCACCGAGTAGCGCGCGAAGCCGCCGCCGAGCTGGTCGTAGATCCCGCCGCGGGCCATCGCGTCGCACGTCCGCGTCACCATCGCCAGGGCGCTCTTCTCCCCCGTGCGGGCGTGGTGGCGCAGCAGGAACTCCAGCACCATGGACGGCGGGAACTTGGGCGCTCCGCCGAAGCCGCCGCGCACCGGGTCGAAGCTGCGTGCGAGCGCCGCCGCCGCCTGGTCCAGGTCGGCCCCGGCCGGCGGGTGCATCCCCGCGCCCGCGCTGTACACCGAGGCCCGCTCCGCCAGATCGGCCCGAATCCGGGCCGCCACCTCCCCGACCTCGTCCCGCCGCTCCAGCCAGGCCGCCGACACACCCTCCAGCACCTGCCGGAACGCCGGCATCCCGTGCCGGGGCTCGGGCGGGAAGTACGTCCCGAAGTAGAACGGATCCCGCTCGGGCGTCAGGAACACCGTCATCGGCCACCCACCCTGCCCGGTCGCCGCCTGCACCGCCTCCATGTACACGGCATCAACGTCCGGCCGCTCCTCGCGGTCCACCTTCACCGCGACGAACTGCTCGTTCAGGTACTCGGCGACACCGGAGTCCTCAAAGGACTCATGCGCCATCACATGACACCAGTGACACGCCGCGTAGCCGACACTCAGCAGCACCGGCACCCCCCGGCGCTCGGCCTCGGCAAAAGCCTCGGGCCCCCAGGGCCACCAGTCCACCGGGTTGTCGGCGTGCTGGAGCAGGTACGGAGAGGTGGCGTCACCGAGTCGGTTCACATGGTCAGCCTCTCACGTCGGACACCGTCGAACGGTGACCCACCGCGACCAGGTGTCGAGGTGCCCTGCGCAGGCTCTAGTCCTGTTCCGGGGTCAGTCGGGTGGTGAAGCTGAAGCGGTCGCCGCGGTAGAGGGATCGGACGCACTCGATGGGGCTGCCGTCGCGATCGCGGGAGACGCGGTTCATCAGCAGCATGGGCAGGGCCGGGCTGGTGCCGATCAGCTGTACCTCGCGGGGGGAGGCGAGGACGGTCTCGATGCGCTCGTCCGCTTCGGCGAACTGCACTCCGGCCGCGCGCAGGAACGCGTAGAGGGAGGTGGCCGGGTCGAAGTGGGTGGCGAGGGTCGGGAAGCGCTGCACCGGGAGGTAGGTGCTCTCCACGCCGATCCGCTCGTCGTCGGCGAGCAGCAGGCGTTCGAGGTGCACCACGGCGGCGGCGACCGGGATCTGGAGGAGTTCGGCGAGGTCGGGCCCGGCCGGGAGCTGTTCGAGGGTGAGCAACTGGCGGCCGGGGCGCCGGCCCTGCCTGCGGACGCCTTCGGTGTAGCTGGCGAGGATGAGCGGCTGGACGAACTTGGGGCCCGCGACGACGGTCGAGCGGCCGCGGCGCTGGAGCCTGCCCTCCAGGCGCAGCTCCCTGATGGCCTGGCGCACGGTCATCCGGGAGACGCCGAAGCGCTCGGCCAGATCCCGTTCGGTGGGCACCGCGGCGCCTTCGCTCAGGGTGTCCAGGACTGTTGAGATCTTGTGCTTCACCTGGAAGTACTTGGGCGGTTCGCCGTGGTCGGGCAGGCCCTCGCGGGCGGCCCGCAGCGCGGCGGACGGTGGGGCGCTGGCCTCGGCCGGGCGTGTGGTCACTCCGTCAACGGTAGCCGAGGCGGGTCCCCGGGATGCCGTGCGGCGGGGCCCGGCCCCGGGTGCGCGGGACGGCGTTCGCCCAGCCGTCGTCTGCCGGGCAGATCCCGTCCGCGCGCCGTCCGCCCGCCACCGCGATCCTCTACGCAATTGGGCTAGCCCAATTGTACGTACGGACGCCCTGTGGTTCGGATCCCGCATCCCTCGGAGGAACTCGATGTACGGCAGGCTCAGATCAACCAGTCCTTGGACAAGCCGGGCGGTGGCGGCCGTGCTGCTGGGCGCGGCGCTCTCCACCCCGGCCGTCGTCCCGGCCGCCGCCGCAACCAGCAGCGCCAACCTCCTGCTCAACTCCGGCGCGGAGACCTCGCAGTGCAGCCCCGGCGGCTGGGAGGAGACCACCCTGCCGGGCTGGCAGATCACCTCCGGCGACCCGGTGATCAACTGCTACAACGCGACGAACGGCGCCAACACGAGCACCCCCGGCTCCCCGACCAAGGGCACCGCGTACTTCCAGGGCGGTTCGCGCGGCTCCTCGGAGATGACGCAGAGCACCGACGTCTCCTCGGCGGCCTCGGCGATCGACGCGGGCGGTGTGCACTCCACCCTCTCCGGCTGGCTCGGTGGCGTCGGCAGCTACAACGACGCCGCCGCAGTGAAGATCACCTACCTCGACGCATCCGGCACCTCGCTCGGCACCTCGTCCATCGGGCCGGTGCTGGCCGCCGACCGCTCGAACACCACTGAGTTCCTGCAGCGCAGCGCCACCGCCACGGTTCCGGTCGGCACCCGCTCGGTCCTGACGGCGGTCGACTTCACCATGACCGGGACGCAGAACGACGGGATGGCCGACGACCTCTCGCTGACCCTCGACACCGCGGCCACCGCCCCGACCCTGGCCGTCCCCGCCTCGACAGTGCCCGGGTACGACCACGTCTTCGTCGTCATGATGGAGAACAACAACTACTCCGCGACCTCGAACACCGTCGACGGCGGCGCCGGAGTCATCGGCAACTCCGCCGCCCCGTACGTCAACAACACGCTGCTCCCGATGGGCTCGTTGCTGACGAACTACCACGCCAACACGCACAGTTCCGACCCGAACTACGAGGCGATCGCGTTCGGCAACTCCTTCGGGCGCAGCAGCAAGAGCTCTCCCGGGGCCGACTGCATCACCAATCCGGCCTGTGCCGCGACGAACAACGGCCTGAACGACAACCTCGACGCGGCCGGCAAGAGCTGGAAGCAGTACGTCCAGAGCCAGACCAGCAACTGCCAGACCACCAGCAGCGGCAACTACGAGAACGACGACGTGCCGTTCTACTACGACCCCAAGATGCAGAGCGACAACGCCTACTGCCAGGCGCACTGGCAGCCGCTGCCGCAGCTGCTCAACACCGACCTGGCCTCCACGGCCACCACCCCTGCGTTCGTCTGGGCCGACGCCGACTCCTGCTCCGACATGGAGGGCTGCGGCATCGCTTCCGGGGACACCTGGCTGAGCCAGACGCTTCCCACGCTGTTCCAGTCCCCCGCGTGGACCCAGCAGAAGTCGCTGCTCGTCCTCACCTGGGACGAGGACGGCGCCAACTCCCCCGGCGGCTTCGGTCCCGGTCAGACCAACCAGGTCGCCACCGTCCTCATCGGATCGCAGGGCACGGTCAAGGCCGGGTACCAGGACGCGAACCGGTACGACCACTACAGCACCGCCCGGGTCATCGAGAGTGCTCTCGGGCTGAGCACGACGATGACCAACAACGACAAGTGGGCCACTCCGTACAACGAGGTGTTCACGGGGAGCAGTACCGGCGGTAACACCGTCACCCTCGCCAACCCCGGCGCGCAGACCTCAACCGTCGGCACCGCGATCAGCCCGCTGCAGATCCAGGCCTCGGACTCGGACGGCGGCCAGACCCTGACGTACGCCGGCACCGGACTGCCCGCCGGCCTCGCGATCGACGCGGGCACCGGTCAGATCACCGGCACTCCGACCGCCGCGGGGACCTCCACCGCGACCCTCACCGCCACCGACACCACCGGCGCGATCGGCAGCGCATCCTTCAGCTGGACCGTCGGCTCCGGCACGGGATCCACGTACTCGGTCCCGATCGTCAACCCCGATGCCGAGAGCGGGAGTTGCCAATCCTCCATGGGCACCGGAACCCCGGCCCAGGGCTGGACGCTGACCAACTCGCCGCAGCAGGTCTGCTACGGCGCGTCCGGCGGCTTCCCGACCTCCGCGCAGGGACCGACGTCCCCGGCGTCCCCGGGCAACGCGTTCTTCGACGGCGGGAGCAGCGCCAGCGCCTCGATGACCCAGACCGACAGCGTCGCGGCCGAGTCCAGCCGAATCGCCGCCGGAAACCTCCCGTACACCCTGTCCGCCTGGATCGGCGGTTACTCGAGCCAGGGGGACAACGCCGGAGTTGTCGCCACGTTCCTCAGCTCCTCGGGCGGGTCGCTCGGCACCGCCACCCTGGCCCCCGTCACCGCGGCCCAGCGCGGCAACCAGACCGAGCTCCTCTACGAATCGGTCACCGGCACCGTGCCCACCGGCACCGCCTCGGTAAAGTTCACCGTGAACTTCACGCGCCAGGTGGGCACCGGCGACGACGGCTACGTCGACGACATCGCCATGAACTTCACCGGCTGACCTGCACCGGCTGACCTCGCGAGCTGACGTCGCCGGCTGACCGCACCGGCTGGCGATCGACACGGCCGGCGCGAGCGGCGGGGCTGATCCGATCTCTCGGCAGCCCCGCCGCTCGCGCCGCACGCCCATAGCGGTCCGCTATCGGCCCGGTCACTCCGTGCGCAGCGCCGTGGCTGTCCGGGCCTTGGCCGCCCAGCCGGCCGGGAGCAGCGCCCCGCACACCGCGATCGACACCCCGCCCACCGCGAGCAGTACCAACTCCACTACCCCGTACACATTCTGGACCTGCGCCGGGGTTCCGCTGCCGGCCGCCCGCATCACCAGCGGGATGACGAAGTCGTGCAGCGCGAGCCCGACCGGCACGCCGACCGCTCCGCCGACCAACCCTGCCCCGGCGACCGAGGTCAGCACCTGGGTGACGGTCTGCCCCGGCGTCATCCCGATGGCCTTGCAGACGCCCAGGTCATGGACCCGCTCCCGGGTGTCGAGGACCACCGAGTTGAGCACCCCGAGCCCGGCGACGGAGACCAGCATCAGGGTGAGCAGCACGGCCATCGCGTCGAAGGCGACGACGGTGGGGTTGAGGTGCCCCGCCTGGGTGGCATCGACATGGGCGCTGGTCGACTGCAGTGCCGCCCTGAGCCCGTTGACGTAGCCGGCCACCGAGGTACCGGGCTTGAGCGTCACGTCGTAGAAGTCGGGGTGCAGCGTGGGTTGGGCGGCGGCGAGGGTGGCCATGTCGGTGTTGATGACGAGCCCGGCGTTTCCGGGGTCGAAGTCCTCGCCCACGATCCGCGCCGGCACCTGCACCCCCTGGTCGACCAGGGTGATGCTGTCGCCCACCTTGTGTCCTGTGGTGTCCAGGAAGTGCGTCGGCACCACCACCTCGCCGGGGCCGTTGAACCAGCGGCCGGATATCAGGGCGAAGGCCTCCACGCTGGAGTGCCCCTGGTAGAGCCGCACCCGGATCGCACCGGTGCCGCCGGCGACGGTGACGACGCCCTGGCTCTGCCCGATGGCGTCCGCCGTGCCCGGCTGGGACTGGATCACGGCGAGCGTCTTGGCGGGGTCGGCGGCGCCGCCACCGCTCTTGGATGCCGGGCTCCCCGGATCGCCGGGGGAGGCGAGGAAGACCGAGACCGGGATGCTCTGGCCGGGCTCCCGTGCCGTGGTCACCGCGCTTGCGGAGGAGGTGAGTCCGATGGCGAAGGTCGCCGCCGTGGTGCCGAACAGCACCGCGGCCAGCAACGCCGCCGAGCGGACCGGACGGGCGAAGGGCGAGGCGAGCCCGAGGGTCACGGCCCTGGGCAGTGGCAGCCGGGCGGCGAGCCGCTGGGCCCACTGGCCGCGCCCGCTGCGGGGCGCGCGGCCGACCGCGAGCGCCTCGATGGTGCGCAGCCTGCCGGCCCGCAGCGCAGGCACCAGCGCCGCCAGGGCGACCACGCCGAGCGCCGCGCCGGGCACCGCCAGGTCGATCCACCAGGGCACCCCCGGCGACCCGCCGCCGTACATCTGCCCGGCGTCGCCCATCAGAGGCATCGCCAGCAGATTGCCGAGGACCACTCCGACGACCGCCCCGACAGCCGAGGGAACCAGTGCCTGGGCCAGATAGGCGCGGACGACCTGCCCCGGTGTCAATCCGATGGCCTTGAGGATGCCGATCCTGCGGATCTGCGCGCCGACGGCCCCGCTCACCACACTGGCGATGATGATCACGGACATCAGCAGGCCCAGCACGCCGAACGCCGTCATCACCGGGACGAACAGCGCCGTGTTCTCGTCGGCTGCCAGCTTCACGTCGAGATAGGACTGCGCTCCCACGATCGCGCCCGCCGGCAGCGCGGCGGCGACGGCATCCCGGTCGGCGTTGAGCTCGGCCGTGGTGGTGGCGGTGCTGAATCGGTAGAGCATCTGGGCGGTAGCGGGAGTTCCCGGCGCCCGTAGTGCGGTGATCTCTGCCGGGACGACCCAGCCGTCGGCGCTGTCGGTGATCGAGGAGGCCAGGCCGACGATGGTCAGGGTGGGGCTGTCGGCGGCGGGGGAGATCTTCAGGGTGCCGCCGAGCGTGGTGTCGGGGCCGACCGAGTTCGCGTCCGTCGAGAGCACGATCTCGCCCGGCGCGGTCGCCCAGCGCCCGGAGCGCAACACGATGTCATCCACGCCGCCGGTGGGGGCGGACCTGCCGACCACCGTCTGCGACTGCTGCATGTCGAGCCCTCCCGGGCCCGGCGGGTCGATCTGCGCCGTCTGGTAGGGGCCCGAACTCGCGGTGACCTGCGGCAGGTGCCCGGTGGCGGCGATCCGGTCGGCCCCGGTGGCGCTCTCGTCGATCTGTGCGGTGAGCTGCGCGCCGTGCTGCTGCGCGAACGCGGCATCGAACGGCGCCGACGCGCTCACCATCAGCGCCCCGGCGACGACGGCGGAGGCTACCGCCATCAGCACGGACAGCGTCATCACGATGGTCTGCACCCGCCGCCGGCCGACCCGGCCCAGTCTGATCCGGGGGCCGGCGGTGGAGTTCCCGCGGAACACGCTCATCGCACGACCTCCGCGTTCCTGCGGTCCACCGCGATGTTCCCGTCGACCAGTTGGACGGTGCGCTCGGCGCAGGACTCGGCGAGCGCCAGATCATGGGTGACCAGGACCACGGTCTGCCCGCTGCGGTGCAGGTCGACCAGCAGCTGCCGCACCTCGTTCCCTGACGCGGTGTCGAGTGCGCCGGTGGGCTCGTCCGCCAGCAGCAGCGCCGGACGGTTGATCAGCGCCCTGGCGACGGCGACCCGCTGCCGCTCGCCACCGGACAGCCGCCCCGGATAGGCGCGGCCGTGCTTGGCGATGCCCAGGACCTCCATCAGCTCGGCCGCCCGCTCCATCGCCCGACCCCGGGCCGAACCGGCGAGTTGGGCCGGAAGCAGGATGTTGTCGACGACGGTCAGATCGTCCAGCAGGTTGAAGAACTGGAAGACCATCCCGATCCGCTCCCGGCGGAACCGCGCCAGTGCCTTCTCGCCCAGGCCGTCGATCCGCAGACCGCCGACCGAGACCCGGCCCTCGCCCGGCTTGTCCAGGCCCGCCACCAGGTTCAGCAGCGTCGACTTGCCGCTGCCGGACGGGCCGGTGATCGCGACGGCCTCCCCCTCGGCGACGGTCAGGGAGAGCGGCCCCAGTGCGGGGGCGCCGGCGCTGTCGTACTGCTTGACCACGCCTTCCAGTTCGATCACATTCCCCATCGGAGGGTCCGTCCTTGTCCTCGTCGCTGCACTGCCGCGGCTTGTTCCCGGCCTCAACGAAGCTACGAGGAGGGCGGGGTGGCCCGCGTCGGCCGTCGAATGGACCTTTCGTCGGCCGAGCGGACGAGCGCACCGAAGGGTCATCCCTGCGATGTACTCCGCTCGGCGTCGAAGACGGCGAAGAGGGATATGGAGGCGGATGCGCGAGGCTTCGGGCCGCCCGGAGAATGGCGCCATGGACAGACGGGAAGGGCGCGACTGGCGCCGAGAGGTACGCGAAGTGTTCCGCCCGGAGGGGCAGTCGGCCGGACTGACCAGCCGGTCGCTGTGGATCGACACGGCGTTCGCGGTGCTGGTGACGGTCGTGGTGCTGCTCTCCATGCGCCACAGCGTGATCGCCTGGCAGGGCACCGGGCCGGTGCCGCCTGCCTCCGGCATGCCGCCGGTACCGACCGGCCCCGCCGAGTTTCCCGGACCGGTGAACCCGGTGCCGCCTGATGCCAAGGACTACGCCGTCGCCGCCCTGGCGGCCCTGACCCTGGCAGCACGGCGGAGGTTCCCCCTCGCCACCTTCTGGGTGGTGCTGATCGCGGCCCGCGTCGACTTCTTCCTGCCGACCTTCATCACCGTGCTGACCTGCTGCATCGCCATCTGCGCCGCGGTGCTCCACAGCCGCAACACGGTCCCGGTGATGGGCAGTTTCGCCCTGGGCGCCCTGCTGGTCACCTCGACCTTCCAGAACGCCGGGCAGGGCCAACGGGAGCTCCTGGTGATCCTGCTGATCCTCGGCATGCTCGGCAGTGCGGCGCGGTTCTGGCAGCTGCGCCTGGACGCCACCCGGCAGCGTTTCGCCGAGTTGGAGGAGGAACGGGACGCCGCGATGCGCCGGGCCGTGGAGGAGGAGCGCTCGAGGATCGCGAGCGAGCTGCACGATGTGGTCACCCACAACGTGAGCGTGATGGTCATTCAGGCCGGGGCCGCCCGCACGGTACTGGACAGCTCGCCGGAGCTGGCCAAGGAGGCCATGCTCGCCGTCGAAGCCGGCGGCCGCGCCGCGATGGCCGAACTGCGCCATGTGATGGGCCTGCTGGCAGTCTCGGGGACGGGCCCGGGCAGAGAGACGGCCAGCGGTCTCCCGTCCTCCGACGAGCTCGAACCGCAGCCCGGTCTCGGCCAGCTCACCGCCCTGGTGCAGCGGGTGCGCGCCGCCGGGCTGCCCGCCACCGTCTCCATATCGTGCCCGCCCGGGCCCATGCTCCCCGGCGTCGACCTGACGGCCTATCGGGTCGTCCAGGAGGCCCTGACGAACACCATCAAGCATGCCGTCGGGGCCGAGTCCACCATTACCATCGACCATGACGACCAGTGGCTGACCGTCGAGGTCGTCGACACCGGCGGCACCCCCGGGGTCCAGTCCCTGTCCGGCAACAGCCGCGGCCTGATCGGCCTGCGCGAACGCCTGACCGTCTACGGCGGGACTCTGGACGCCGGGCGTACGATCGGCGGCGGTTACCGGCTGAAGGCCCGAATCCCCTGGAGCACCCCGTGACTCAACCACCCCTGCGCGCCGTCATCGCCGACGACCAGGCGCTGGTCCGCACCGGTTTCCGGATGATCCTCGCCGCCGACGGCATCGAGGTCGTCGCCGAGGCCGTGAACGGCGCGGAGGCCGTCGCCGCCGTCCGACGCACCCGACCCGACGTGGTGCTGATGGACATCCGGATGCCCGAACTGGACGGCCTTGAGGCCACCCGACAGATCATGGCGGGCGGCGCGAACGGCGCGGACCACGCGGACGCCACCAAGGTCCTCATCCTCACCACCTACGACCTGGACCACTACGTCTACGCGGCCCTCACCGCCGGCGCCAGCGGCTTCCTGCTCAAGGACGTCACCCCCGAACACCTGGTGGCCTCGGTCCGCCTGGTCCGCTCCGGCGACGCCCTGCTCGCCCCCACCATCACCCGCCGTCTGATCGAGCGCTTCGCCCCACGCGACGAGGCCAAGTCCACCGTGCACCGCGACCTCTCCGAGCTGACACCCCGTGAACTGGAGGTACTGCGCCTGCTGGCCACCGGCCTCAGCAACGCCGAGCTGGCCGACCGGCTCACCCTCAGCGCGACGACGGTGAAGACCCACGTGGCCCGCATCCTCTCCAAACTCGGCCTGCGCGACCGAGTCCAAGCCGTCGTCCTCGCCTACGAGACCGGCCTGATCTCCCCCGGCGCCCCCTCCGACCGCGGATAGCCACTCGCCGAACGTGCGGGGGCCATTGACCCCGGCGGCGGTGGACTATACCTTCCCTCTCATTGGTCTATGCCAATGACGAGCTCCCGCGCCTCCGCACGCCTGGCGAACGCCAATTCCCCTACCGTCGCTCCTGTTTGCGGCACCCGCCGAGGAGAGTTCATGCCCGCGATCCGCTCCACCTCCGCCCGCAGAGCCGGCCTCACCGCCGCCGCCCTGGCCTGCGCCCTCACCCTGCTGGGCGCCGTGTCCGCCGGCGCCGTCGCCGCCACGCCCGATCACACAGGTGGTGGATCGAGCGGCAGCCAGAAGGAGTTGACCGGCTACTTCACCCAGTGGGGCATCTACTCCGGCTTCATGGAGAAGAACCTGGTCACCAGTGGCGAGATGAAGCACCTCACCGAGCTGGACTACGGTTTCAGCGCCGTCTCGGCGGACGGCCTGTGCAGCAGCGGCGACAGCTGGGCCGACTACCAGCGCCCCTTCAGTGCGACCGAGTCGGTCAACGGCCAGGCGGACCAGCCCGGCCAGGCGCTGCTGGGCAACCTCAACCAGCTGCGGGAACTCAAGGCCGCGTACCCCAAGTTGAAGATCGTGATGTCGATCGGCGGGTGGTCCTGGTCCGGGCACTTCTCCCAGCTGGCAGCCACCGCGGCGGGCCGGCAGCAGTTCGTCGCCTCCTGCCTGGACCAGTACGTCACGGGCAACCTGCCCGGCCTGCCCGCAGGCGCCGCGGCCGGCATCTTCGACGGGTTCGCGGTCGACTGGGAGTACCCGGGCGAGCCCGGCAACGGCAACCCGTACGGTCCGCAGGACACCCCGGACTACACCGCCCTGATGCAGGAGTTCCGCCACCAGTTGGACCAGGCGGGCCGGCCGACCGGGCGGCACTACCTGCTCACCGCCAACACCTCCGCCAACCCGGACTTCGCCGACAAGCTGGAACTGCCCGAGCTCGCCCGGGTGGTCGACTGGTTCAACGTCATGACCTTCGACTACCACGGGAGTTGGGAGCCACCCGGCCCGACCGACCTCGCCTCGGCGCTGTTCCAGGACCCACGCGACCCGAACCCGGCGAACAAGCAGTACAGCGTGGACCAGGCGGTCAAGTACTACGAGGGCCATGGCGTCCGAGCCGGCCAGATCGGCCTGGCCGTCCCGTACTACGCCCATGAGTGGACCGGCGTCACCGCCGGACCGAACGGTGACGGGCTGTTCCAGAGCGCGGCGGCGGGAGTTGCCACCACGCCGGGCTACAACCAGGTGGTCACCGCCCCGGGCAAGACCTACTGGGACCCGCTGGCCGCCGAGCCGTACAAGTACGACGCGGCCAGCGGCAATTTCTACACCTACGACAGCCCGGCCTCGGTCTGGATCAAGGGCCAGTACATCCGCGAGCAGGGCCTGCGCGGCACCTTCGTCTGGTCCATGGACGAGGACACCGCGGACGGCAGCCTGACAGCAGCCCTGGGCGAGAGCCTGAACGGACACTGAGCCTGCGACGGGCGACTTTCCTGTTACCGGCGGGTAGACAGGCGCTCCCCCCGCTTCTAGGCTCTGCCCACGCCGCCGGCAGCCGCCCCTGGGAGACCCGCATGGACCAGAGTGATCGCACGGCAGCTCGCCTGGCGCTGACCGAGGCCGGCGCCAGGCTGGTGACCCTGCTCCGGCAGAGCGCCCCGAACGCCGCGGTGGTCGACTCGCAGTGGCGGGTAGCCGACGTGGCATCCCATCTCGCCTATGTCTTCCAGGGGTTCACCGCCGCAGCGGCCGGCACCAGCGGCGAGTTCGCGCACTACGTGCCGGACGAGCCGGACTTCCACGAGCGACTGGCCGCCGTCAACGCGACGCTGGTCCAGGAGCTCGCCGACAGCGCCGGCGACCGCCAGCTACCCGTCGCCGTCGACACCATCGAGCAGGGCCTCGCCGCCTTCCTGGCCGCCACCGCGGACCTCGATCCGGACGCCGCGCTGGCCACCCCCTGGTACGGCCCGGGCGTGACCCGGACGCCGGACACCCTGACCGCGCTGGCGCTGGGCGAGCTGCTCGTGCACGGCCTGGACGTCGCCCGCACCACCGGGACCCGCTGGCCGATAGCGCGGGCCGACGCCACCCTGGTGGCCCGCGAGGTCTTCGCCCGGATGCTGCCACTCATGCTCACCGACGCCGGACGCGGCGCGACCATCTCGTACCGGATCAGCTGGCGCGGCGCGGCACGCGGCACGCCCGACCTCGTCCTCAGGCTCGACGCCGGCACCGTGACCGCCGGCCCGGCCGTCGCCGACGAGCGGGTCGACTGCGTGATCTGGGCGGACCCGGTGGCCTTCCTGCTGATCGGCTACGGCCGGGCCGCGACCTGGCGCGAGATCCTGAAGGGCCGCATCCTCTCCTGGGGCCGCCGCCCGCTGGCCGGCACTCGGCTCCCGGCCCTCTTCTGCCGACCCTGAGCACCCGGCACCGTGAGCGCCTGACACCCTGAGCGCCCGACACCCCGGGCCGCCGCCGCACGGCGTACGGCGTACGACGGCGACACACCCCCGGGCGTTTCCAGATCTCGGCCAGACCTCGACGGCCTCAACCAGACCTCGGCCAGACCTCGACTAGACCTCGACGTCCTGGGCCCGCAGAACGGCGTCCAGCAGCCCGGGGAAGCGCGCGTCGAACTCCGCTCTGCGCAACCGGTTGAACCTCCGCGGCCCGGCATCACGCTGCTCGATCAGCCCCGCGGCACGCAGCACCGCGAAGTGGTGGCTCAGCGCGGCCTTGCGGACCGGGACGTCGAAGCTGCCGCACGAGCGCTCCCACTCCTGCGCCGAGGCCACCTCGCGGATCAAGGTGAGCCGGACCGGGTCAGCCAGCGCGGCGAGCGCCGCCTCCAGCGTGACCTCGGCCAGCGCGGCGTGCTCGGGCGGGGTCCGGTGCCGCGGCGTCGCGGCGGGTGGGTCGATGGGCATGTCGGCCTCCCTGGTGGCGGATTACTCGATCTTCATTGATAAGTGTTCGATGGTTGCCATACACTCAAAACTGTTCGCGACTCATCGAACAGTCTACCCCGGGGGGACCACACCACCATGCCTCAAAACGAACTCCCGCTCATAAACCGGAAGTTGACGCTGCTTGCCGCGTGCCTCGGCTTCGTGGTCGTGATCCTGGACGTGAGCGTCGTCAACGTGGCAACCGACGCGCTGCGCCGCGACCTCGGTGGCAGCATCTCCGGCCTGGAGTGGGTGATCAACGGCTACACCCTCACCTTCGCCGCCTTCCTGCTCACCGCCGGCGCCTTCGGCGATCGCTTCGACCTGCGGCGGATCTTCCAGCTCGGCTTCGCCCTCTTCGCGCTGGCCTCCTTCGCCTGCGGCGCCTCGGACACCCTGGTGATGCTGATCGCCGCCCGGATCGTGCAGGGCGTCGGCGCGGCGCTGATCGTGCCGTCCTCACTGGCGCTGGTCAACCGGGCCTTCCCGGACCCGGCGGAGCGCGGCCGGGCGGTCAGCCTCTGGGCCGCGGCCGGCGGCCTCTCGCTCGCGCTCGGCCCGGTGGTCGGCGGCGTGCTGATCTCGCAGCTCGGCTGGCAGTCGATCTTCTTCGTCAACGTGCCGCTCGCGGCGGCCGGCATCTGGCTGATCGGCGCCAACGCCCCGCAGGCCGAACCCCGGACCGGACCGGCCCGCTCCTTCGACCTGCCCGGCCAGTTCCTCGCGGTGGTCGGCCTCGGCTCGCTCACCGCCGCCGTCATCGAGGCCAACGGCCTCGGCTGGTCGGCGCCGCTGGTCCTGGCCTGCTTCGCACTGTTCGTGCTCGCGGTGGCGGGCTTCGTCGTGGTCGAGGGGCGCAGCGCCGACCCGATGCTGCCGCTGGCGCTCTTCCGCAGCCGGGCGTTCACGGCCTCCTCGCTGATCGGCGTTTCCGTCAACTTCTCCTTCTACGGCCTGATCTTCGTGTTCAGCCTCTTCTTCCAGTCCGTCTGGCACTACTCACCGATCCGGGCCGGCCTCGCATTCCTGCCGATGACCGCGACGATCATGGCGGCGAACCTCCTCTCGGGCCGTCTGGCGCGGCGCCACGGAGCACGGCCCGTCCTGATCGCCGGAAGCCTGCTGGCCGCCCTGGGTTACCTCGCGATGCTGCCGGCCGTCGGCACCGGTAGCTACCTCTCCATCGCGCTCCAACTGCTGCTCGCCGGAGCCGGGATCGGCCTCGTGGTGCCGGCCATGACCAACGCCATGCTGTCGGCGGTCGACCCGGGGAACGTCGGCATCGCCTCCGGCGTGCTGAACGCCTCGCGCCAGCTCGGCGGGCTGATCGGCGTCGCGATGACGGGGTTGCTGGTCGGCCACGCCACCGGGGGCGGCTTCCTGACCGGCCTGCGGTACGCGCTCGTCGCGGCGGCCGCCGTGCTGGCGCTCGGCGCCCTGCTGAGCGCCGTCGGAATCCAGCGAGCCCGCCGTCCCGTCCACCCCGCCCAGCCCCACCCCGCTCAGCCCCACCCCGCCCCGCTGGACACCAACTCCGCGGCACTGCCTGCGAACTGACCAGCGGCCAGCGAACCACCCCGCCCCACCCATGGGCTCGCATAGGCTGACCCGGCCGGCGGAGAACCGAGATCACCGCGCCGGCCGCGCCCGACAGTTGAGGAGTGAGTGCCGTGCACACGTTCGAAGGACAGCGGGTCCTGGTGGTCGGAGGAACCTCCGGCGTGGGCCTGGCGACAGCGGCCGGATTCGCCGCGGCGGGCGCGGAGGTCACCGTAGTCTCGCGCTCCCAGCAGAAGATCGACGAGGCACTGAAGTCGCTCGGGGACCGGGCGCAGGGCCGCACCCTGGACATCCGCGACGACGAGCAGGTCGAGCACTTCCTCGAAGCGGCGGGCACGTTCGACCACGTGGTGGTCTCGGCCGCGGTGACCCCCGCGGGCCGCGCCGACACCCTGCCGCTGGCCGACGCCTACGCCGCGATGGACAGCAAGTTCTGGGGCGCCTACCGGATCAGCCGCCGGGTCTCGATCCGTCCGACCGGCTCACTGACCCTGGTCTCGGGCTACCTCTCGGTCCGTCCGGGCCGGGCCTCAGCCCTGCAGAGCGCCATCAACGCGGCGCTGGAGGCGCTGGCCCGCGCGCTGGCCCTGGAGTTCGCCCCGGTCAGGGTCAACGCGGTCTCGCCCGGCCTGCTGGACACCCCGATCTGGGACGGGCTGCCCGAGGCGAACCGGCAGAGCATGTTCGAGGCCGCCGTCCAGAAGCTGCCCGTGCGACGGGTCGGGCAGCCCGAGGACGTCGCCGAGGCGATCCTCTACCTGGCCCGCAGTGCCCACAGCACCGGCACGACGCTCTTCGTCGACGGCGGTGGCTCGATCGCCTGACCCGCTCGCAGTCGACGCGCACCACCACGCAGTCGACGCGCACCACCAGAGGGCTACTCCTTGGGCGCTTCGGGCTCCTCGACGAAGTCGACGCGCTTCATCTGCCGGTTCATCGACTTCAACAGGAACCAGGTGGCCACGCCGAGCGCGGCGAAGACGACGAAACCCAGCAGGCCGGGCGTCACCTTGTCGTTGTTGTCCAGCACCGCGGTGGCGGCGAGGTGGGTCAGGTTCGCGGAGGTGCTCATCCCCCCATGGTGACCCGGCTCCATTCGAGCCGGGTCACCGGGGGGTGCGTGTCGCGCGCGATCCGAAGCCGGGCGAGCGCTACTTGGCGCTCTCCCCCGCCAGGCTGCTCGCGCGCAGCCCTGCGAACAGGTCGTCCTCCGGCAGGTCGGTGTCGACCAGCGAACGGGCGAGCTCGTAGTCCTCGGTCGGCCAGACCTCGCGCTGAACGTCCAGCGGCACGCGGAACCACGGGCCGTCCGGGTCGATCTGGGTGGCGTGCGCGATCAGCGCCCGGTCCCGGGTCTCGAACCAGTCGGCGGCGTGCACCCGCGTGGTGATCTCGCGGTCCTTGCGCCCGCTCTTCTCCCAGCCGGCGATCCACTCGCCGTAGGGCGAGTCGAAGCCGTGCTCGGTGAGGTACGCGTGCAGGGCGCGGATCCGGCCCATCGGGAAGCCGTGGTTGTAGTACAGCTTCAGCGGCTGCCAGGGCTCACCCGCTTCGGGGTAGGCGTCCGGGTCACCGGCGGCGTCGAAGGCCCGCATGGTGATCTTGTGGGTCATGATGTGGTCGGGGTGCGGGTAGCCACCGTTCTCGTCGTAGGTGGTGATCACCTGGGGCTTGAACTCGCGGATCAGCCGGACCAGCGGCTCGGCCGCCGTCTCGACGTCCAGCAGGGCGAAGCAGCCCTCCGGGAGCGGGGGAAGCGGGTCGCCCTCGGGCAGCCCGGAGTCGACGAACCCCAGCCAGGCCTGCTCGACCCCGAGGATCTCGCGGGCCGCGTCCATCTCCTTGCTCCGCACCTCGTGGATGTTCTCCTCGATGTACGGGTCCCCCTGGAGCTTGGGGTTGAGCACAGAGCCGCGCTCCCCGCCGGTGCAGGTCGCAACCAGCACCTCCACGCCCTGGGCGACATACATGGCCATGGTGGCCGCACCCTTGCTGGACTCGTCGTCCGGGTGCGCGTGCACCGCCATCAGCCGCAACTGCTCAGTCAACGCCTGGTTCCTTCCGGGAATGTCCGGCTCAGCATCGTTCCCCCTATAGTGACGGACTGGAGGACCCGAGCATTCCCGCGCACCACCCCGAGGGCCTTCCGGGAAGGACTGATTCCAGCCATGAACGGCACCACGACGGCCCCGGCCGGCGTCCCCGAGGGCCGGTACGGCAGCCGCGGGGACCGCGAGGCCGACCGCAGGCTCAAAGTCGTCGGCGCGGTTCTCGGCGTCCTGGCCCTCGCCCTGATCGCCTGGCTGGGCGGCACCTACCTGCTCCAGCAGTCGAAGCTGAACGGCACCGTGGTCGCCTTCCAGGTGGTCTCGGACAGCCAGGTGCAGGTCCAGCTCTCGGTCAACAAGGACTCGGGGACCGGCGGGATCTGCACCATCCGCTCGCAGTCCCCGGACGGCACCGTGGTCGGCCAGACCGATGTGGCGATCCCGACCCACGGCACCACGTTCGAGCAGGTCGCGACGATCCGGACCACCGCCCGCGGCACCACGGGCGAGCTACTGAGTTGTACGCCGACGAAGTAACCCGTCCTGATGGACCGCAGGCCCCCGTCACGAGCCGCAGAACCGTACGCCCCGGCAAACGGAGCGACAACGCCACGTCAACGGCTCTCCCGTCCGTGACCGGAGATTGTTAGGCTCGTGGTTTGGCCCCGCCACACCCCGCCACACCCCGAACCACCGCGCACCACTTCTGCTGACGACAACCCTCAGCACCGCCCAGCACCGACGAGGAGCACCTGTGACCCAGACCAGCGAAAACGTGACCTGGCTCACTCAGTCCGGCTACGACAAGCTCAAGGCCGAGCTGGAGTACCTGACGGGTCCCTGGCGCGTCGAGATCGCCCAGAAGATCGAGGCGGCGCGCGAAGAGGGTGACCTGAAGGAGAACGCCGGCTACCACGCCGCCAAGGAGGAGCAGGGCAAGCAGGAGCTGCGCATCCGCCAGCTCAACCAGCTCCTGGAGCGCGCCAAGGTCGGCGAGGCCCCCGAGGACTCCGGCGTGGTCGCCCCGGGCATGGTCGTCACCGTCGCCTTCGGCGGCGACCCGGACGACACCATGTCCTTCCTGCTCGGCTCGCGCGAGGTGGCCGGCGTCGACGAGCTGGACGTCTACTCGCCGCAGTCGCCGCTCGGCCGCGCCATCGACGGCAAGAAGATCGGCGACGACGCGTCGTACGAGCTGCCGAACGGCAAGAAGGCCGGCGTGCGGATCCTCGAGGTCAAGCCGCACGCGGGCTGAGCCCCGTACGCATCGAACAGCCCCGGACCTCAGGGAGGTCCGGGGCTGTTCCACGTCTTGTCCCACCGCGGAGCGGCCCCGTGTTATCCGACCGCGGAGCGGCCCCCGTGTTATCCGACCGCGGAGCGGTACTTGCGCACCGACAGCCAGGAGAACACCGCCAGGATCACCAGCGACCAGCCGATCGACACGACGACCGCGTGCTGCATCGGCCAGGAGGAGTCCACCGGCCCGATCTGGTTGCCGAACAGGTTGCGGCAGGCCTGCACCGTCGCGCTGAACGGGTTCCAGTACGCGATCGGTCGCAGCCAGTGCGGCATGCTGCTGATCGGCACGAAGGCGTTGGAGATGAACGTCAGCGGGAAGAGCCAGATCAGCCCGGCCGAGGTGGCCGCCTCGGGGCTGCGCACCGAGAGGCCGATCAGCGCGCCGATCCAGGAGAACGCGTAGCCGAGCAGCAGGAGCAGCGCGAAGGCCCCCAGCATCTTGGGGAACCCGTTGTGGATCCGCCAGCCCACGGCGAGGGCGACGAGTGCCAGCACCAGCAGGGTGAACGCGGTCTGCACCAGGTCCGCCAGGGTCCGCCCGACCAGCACCGCGGAACGGGTCATCGGCAGCGACCGGAACCGGTCCACCAGGCCCTTGGTCATGTCCTCCGCGATGCCCGCCGAGGCGCCCGCCACCGCGAAGGTGACGGTCTGCGCGAAGATGCCGGCCATCAGGAACTGGGTGTAGATCGACGAGCTGGCCCCGGCCATCGGGATCTGGATGGCCCCGCCCATCACGTACGAGAAGAGCAGCACGAACATCACCGGCTGCATCAGCCCGAAGACCACGATCTCGGGGATCCGGGTCATCCGCCGCAGATTGCGCTTGGCGACCACCCAGGAGTCGTGCAGGATCGCGGCGACCCCGTGGCGCTGGCGCGGGACCGCGCCGCCGATGGCGTGCTCGGTGGCAGTGGACGTGGTCATCTCAGGCCTCCGTTCCGGTGTCGGCGGCCTTGCCGTGGCCCTTGCCGTGGCCCTTGTCATTGCCCTGGCTGTTCTCGTCGCCGTTCTCGTCGCCGTTCTCGGCCGCGGTGACGTGCCCGGTCAGCGACAGGAAGACGTCGTCGAGGGTGGGCCGGCGCAGGCCGATGTCGTCGATCTCGATGCCGCGCCCGTCCAGCTCGCGGATCACGTCGGCGAGCACCTTGGCGCCGCCGGTGACCGGGACGGTGATCTTGCGGGTGTTCTTCTCCACGCTGGGATCGCCCACCGCGTAGACCTTGAGCGCCTCGACGGCGGTGGCGATCAGCTCGCGGTCGTGCACCACGACCTCCACCCGCTCGCCGCCGATCTGCGCCTTGAGCTGGTCGGCGGTGCCGCGCGCGATCACCCTGCCGTGGTCGACCACGGCGATGTCGTTCGCGAGCCGGTCGGCCTCCTCCAGGTACTGGGTGGTCAGCAGCAGCGTGGTGCCCTGCTCGACCAGCGTCTCGATGACCTCCCACAGGCCCAGCCGGTTGCGCGGGTCGAGACCGGTGGTCGGCTCGTCCAGGAACATCACGGGCGGCCGGACGACCAGCGCGGCCGCCAGGTCGAGTCGGCGCCGCATGCCGCCGGAGTACGTCTTGGCGGTGCGGTCGGCGGCCTCGCTGAGGTTGAACCACTCCAGCAGCTCGCGCGCCCGGGCCTTCGCGTCCCGCACGCTCATCTGGTAGAGCTCGCCGACCATCTGGAGGTTCTCACGGCCCGTCAGATACTCGTCCACGGCCGCGTACTGGCCGGACAGGCCGATCAGGCTGCGGACCCGGTTCGGGTGCTTGAGCACGTCCACCCCGGCCACCACGGCACGGCCGGAGTCCGGGCGCAGCAGGGTCGTCAGGATCCGGACGGTGGTGGTCTTGCCGGCGCCGTTCGGGCCGAGCAGGCCGAGCACCGTCCCCTCCGGCACGTCGAGGCTGACGCCGTCGAGGGCCCGTACGTCACCGAACGTCTTGACCAGGTTCTCGGCTTGGATGGCTGGCGCCATGGGCCTGCCTCATCTCCCTCGGGGTCGAAAGTGGACACGTCCACTCTGGCCCGGCACCCGGACCACAGCGAGCCGAACACTAGAGAGACGCGATATATCGCGTCAAGCGGTTTTCGACATCCCGCACATCCCCGTGTCAGCGCGACACGACGTACCCGGCATCGCCCAACTCCCCCACCACCGCGAGGCAGTGCTCCGGACCCTTGGTCTCCAGATGCAGGTCGACCTCCACCTCGGAGAGGCCGAGCCGGGGGTCGGTGCGCACGTGCGCGACGTCCAGCACGTTGGCGTCCACCGAGGAGAGCACGCCCAGCAGGGTGGCCAGCGCGCCCGGCCGGTCGGTGAGCCGCACCCGCAGCGAGAGGTAGCGGCCGGCCGCCGCCAGGCCGTGCCGCAGCACCCGCTGCATCAGCTGCGGGTCGATGTTGCCGCCGGAGAGCACCGCCACCACCGGGCCCTCGAAGCTGTCCGGCTGCTCCAGCAGTGCCGCGATGGGGCTCGCTCCGGCTGGTTCGACCACCAGCTTCAGCCGTTCCAGGCCGAGCAGCAGCGCCCGCGAGAGCGACTCCTCGGAGACCGTGCGGACGCCGTCCGCGAGCGTGTTGATCAGCTCGAACGGGATGTCGCCGGGTCGGCCGACCATGATCCCGTCGGCCATCGTGTGGAACGAGGGCAGCGTCACCGGGCGGCCCACCGCCAGCGAGGGCGGGTACGCGGCGGCGGCCGCCGCCTGCACGCCGATCACCCGGATGTCCGGCCGCACCGCCTTGATCGCCACCGCGATCCCCGCCAGCAGCCCGCCGCCGCCCACCCCGGCCAGGATGGTGCGCACCTCCGGGCACTGCTCCAGGATCTCCAGGCCCACGGTGGCCTGGCCGGTGATGATGTCCTGGTGGTCGAAGGGGTGGATGAAGACCGCCCCGCTCGTCTCGGCGTAGCGCTGCGCGGCGTCCAGTGCCTCGTCCACCGTCGTCCCGTGCAGCCGCACCTCCGCGCCGTAGTCGCGGGTCGCCGCGACCTTGGGCAGCGGCGCGGTGCGCGGCATGAAGACGGTGGAGTGCACCCCCAGCAGCGAGGCCGCCAGCGCGACCCCCTGCGCGTGGTTCCCGGCGCTGGCCGCGACCACGCCGCCGGCCCGCTGCACCGGCGAGAGCCCGGCGATCCGCACGTACGCGCCGCGCAGCTTGAACGAGCCGGTGCGCTGCAGGTTCTCGCACTTCAGGTGGACGGGCGAGCCGACCAGCGCGGAGAGGTGGCGGCTGCTCTCCATCGGAGTGACCCGGGCGACCCCGGCGAGCATCTTGTGGGCACCGCGCACGTCGTCCACGGTGATCGGCCAGCTCTGCATACGGCCAGCCTAGAGCCGTGGGGGGGGGGGGGGGGGGCGGCCCCCCCCCCCCCCCCCCCCCCCCCCCCCCCCCAACCCCCCCCCCCCCCCCCCCCCCCCCCCCCCCCCCCCCCCCCCCCCCCCCCCCCCC
>NZ_JARZAI010000015.1 GCF_029893355.1 Kitasatospora sp. MAA4 | reverse complement strand
CGCAAGACGCTCGACTGGGATACCCCAGCCGAGCGTCTACGTGATCTACTCACCACCTAGAACCAGTGGTGTTGCGACGACCCCTGGAACCCAAGGACGGTGTGGGCCTTCGGCGTTCACGGGGTCAGTGACCGGCGGTTCCCTTCTGTTCCTCGGTCACCATCACGGGCCGGCCGTCCTTGAATCGGGTGATCTGCACGCAGGTGACGCCGAAGGCGTTCAGCACTTCGAGCGCGGCGCGGGGGTTGTCCGATGACAGCTCGCCGGCGATGCCCTGCGCGGACATGGCGCGCTTGATCAGCCGCGCGGCCGGCCACCACAGGTCGGGGCCGATCCGGGCGTAGTGGACGACGTCGGCGCGCACGTGACCCGGGTCGGTCTCGGCCGCGTCCCGGACAGACGACCAGAGCAGTTCGGCGGTGCCGCCGCCGGCGAGACGTACGGGTGCGCTGCGGCCCGGGTCGTTGGTGGGCATGGGTGTCTCGCTTCGCTGTTGTTGGTCGGCGCTGCGGAGCTCAGCCCACGACCGTCGTTTCCCCGACGTTGCACGCCGGCTGCGGGTACGGCTGCTCGGGCGTCGCCGCGTTGGAGCCGGCGAACGTCGTCATCTCCTGCTGCGTGGTGCCGGCTGGCACGCGGACCGTTTCGACACGGGGCTGAGCACCGAAGCCGCGCCAACCGAAGATGGTCACCCGGTACGTGTGCTCGACTGTGTCATGGTTCGTCACCGACCACCGCATGTTGACACTGATCGAGCCGTTCCCGAAGTCGTGTGACTGGCAGTCGGTCAGGAACGCGTCCCCAGAACCGTTGTACGGCGCTGCGCCGGCGCCGGCCGGCTGCTGGTCGTCGTGCACCGGGCACATCGCGCCCATCACCCCGCACGGCGTCTCGGCCGGGCTCGGCGTACCGCTGATCCCGGTCAGGGCGGCGATCCCGTAGCCGGCCGCCACGCACAGCCCGACGCCCACGGCCACGCCCGCGACCAGCGGGCCGCGCCGCACCCCAGCCCGCGCGGCGCTGGCCGGCGCGTAGGGGGGCGCCGGCGGCACGGCCGGGGGCTGCTGAAGGGCGTTGCCCAGGAAGCCGGCGCGCTCGGCCGGCATGTCGTCGCTCACCGCTGCTGGCCGGTGGTGAGCCATGCGGACAGGGAGAAGTCCCGCACGCGGCGCTTCTCGCGGTGCTGGCTCAACGGGGCCCGGCCGCCGAGCAGCGCGGCGGCGGTCGGGTCGGACGAGTCGAGCAGCACGCCGGGCAAGCAGTACCGGCCCTCGGTGGTCGGCGAAGGTTGCGGGTCGTCGGTGGGGCACATGACGCCCACGACCGTGCCGCCGGCGCTCTCGCTGGTCACGTACACCACCAGGTGGGGCCGCTCGGTGGCTATGGCCCAGTCGTGACGGTTCACGGCGTGGATCAGGCCCGGGTCCATGCCGGGCATGTGGCCCTGTCCGGGCCGGCCGCACGCGTCCGCCTGCGGGTAGGTCTCCCAGGTGGAGACGGTGAGCTGAAGGAGATGCACGGGGACTCTCTCGGGTCGGTGGTCGGCGCTGCGGGGGTTGGTCGGTTGACCGGCCGGGGCCGGCGCCACGGCGCGTGACGGCGACCCGGGCCGGTCACTCGGCCGCCGGCCCGTGGGCCTTGAGCTTGATCAAGCGCAGTCGCAGGGCTTCGGCGGTCAGCCCGGTCATCTCGGATGCGGCTTTGCGGCTGCCGTAGCCGCCGTTCGTGAGCAGGTCGAACAGCGCGTCGTCGTACTCGGCTTGCGCGTCGGTGAGCTTCTTTACGGCCCGCTTCAGGCGCGCGCGGCGGGGGTCATCGGTAGTGGTGGCCATGTCCGCCAGGATGGCAAGAATTCTTGCCACTTTCAAGGCCGAACCCTCTAGACGACTAGCAAGAAACCTTGCTAGTGTTCTCGATGTCGGAAACGACAAAGCCGCAGGTCAGCCGAACTTTCCACGGGACCGCTGACCTGCGGCACTCCAACCCGAACACTCACGAACGAGAAGGAATCGCGAATGTACCGCATCCGCACCCGCCGCCACTACCGCGAGACCGTGCGCAAGGCCCGCAAGGTCGGCCACCTGGTCACCGCCGCGCAGTTCCTCGGCCGTCTCGGCGCCGGCGACCTGGTGAAGTACGCGGCGCAGGTCACGAGGACCGCCGCGAAGCTCGGCACCGTCGCCGCCGCCCACACCTGGACCGTCCAGACCGGCAAGAGCAAGACCACCGGCCGCCGCGTCCGCTTCGCCGTCCGGGCGAAGGCGTACGACCTGCGCTCGGATGCGCTCGGGCTGCTGCGGGCGCTGGTCGCCTACCTGCCCGGTGGCCGCACGAAGACCGACAAGGCCCGCAACGCCGCCGCGTGGCGCGGCTTCCTGTTCGGCCGCACCGTCGCCACGGAGGTTCGCTAGACCATCTCCACTCTGTCCGCAGCCCCCCGCGCGGGGGCTGCGGCCCCCGCTTCGGCGATGTGCCAGGGATGGCGCGCCGGATGCGAGCTGGACGACCAGGACGACCGCCGCGTGTGGCTGCACAGCCACACGTGCCCGCGCTTCAACCGCCGCTCGGCCACCCGGCGGCCCGTGACCGCCCGGAGGGCAGCAGCATGACCGTGATGACCGTCGCCCCCGTCACCATGGCGGGGGCTCCGGCCCCGGTGGTTCACGAGATCACCCGGGTTCCGTCGGCCCGCGCCGTTCAGCAGCAGCGGCCGGCGGGTGGCCTCACACGCATGTCGATGGGCGAGCAGATCGAGTACGCCGAGATGCTGGCGCGCTCCGGTATGGTCCCGAAGCACTTCCGCAACCGGCCGGCTGACGTGTTGTGGGCGATCGGGTATGCGGCGGAACTCGGGCTCGGCCCGGTCGCCGCGATGCAGGGCATCACCGTGATCAACGGGGTTCCGTCGGCGAACGCGCAGCTGATGGGGACGTTGGTCCGCCGTGCTGGTCACAAGCTCCGCGTCCGGGCCACCGGTACCGAAGCCGTCGCCGAGCTGATCCGGGCCGACGACCCGGAGCACGTGTTCCGGGTCTCCTGGACGCTGGACGACGCCGCCCGCGCCGGCCTGTGCCGCCTGGTGGACGGTCAGCCAATCGCCCGCGACGACAAGGGCAGGCAGCTGCCGTGGATGTCCTACCCGCGCGCCATGCTCCGCGCCCGCGCCATCTCGGAGTTGTGCCGCGAAGCCGCGCAGGACGCCTTGTCCGGGTTGATCTACACCCCGGAAGAGCTTGGCGCGGTGTGGGTGGACGAAGAGGGCAACCTGACCAACGCGCCAGCCGCGCCGGCGATCGAGCAGCAGCCGGCCGGGCCGTCCGCGCAGGACGCCGCCGACCGTGCCGCGCGCGCCACCACGGCGGAGGAAGTCAGCCGGCTGTACCGGCTCGCCCACGGGTACGGGCTGCTCGAAGCGCCGGTGACCGCCGGCGGCATCACGGGACAGCTTGGTGACGCGCTGATCGCCCGGGGTCGTGCGCTCCGCGCCGCTGAGCAGCGGCACCAGGACGACAGCGAGTCGTACGCCGATACCGAGTACGACGACCACTGACCAGCCGGCCGGCGCATGGTTCCGCGGAACCATGCGCCGGCTTCCGAAGGGAGAACCATCGTGAGCATCACCAGTCCCGAGATGCCGGCGATCACCCCGGACCCCGACGACGATCCGGTGATCGCGGCCATGTTCGCGGACGCCACCACCCCGGCCGAGCTGGACGACCTGACCAACTTCCTGGTTACGGTCGGGCTGCTCGAACTCTGCCCGAACTGCGGCACCCCGCGCCGCGTCGGCTCGGCGCCGGCCTGCACGTCGGACTGCGCAGAGGACGCCGACGACTACCAGTCCTGACCCACCCGTCCGGCCGTGCTGACGAGCTGTCTACCATCAGGTGTTGGCGCGGCCGGACACCTGCCACCACGAAGGAACGCGCCGATGCGCCGCACCACCCGCCTTGCCGCCGTCACGGCTCTCGCCACCATCAGCGCGTGCAGCAGTGGGACCGCCACCACGCCTGCCCACGACGCGGCTGACACGCAGCGCAGCGCGTATCTCCGGGCGTACCGGGCTACGGTCCTGCTGACCGACGGCGCCACGTACGCGCCGGTAGCCGGGACCGAAGGCGCCGGAGACTACTGCAAGCAGCTCGCGACCGCCGGGGATTACCCGTCGTCGGACATGACCACGGCGGCCGATCAGGGGTGTCTCGATTCCCTTGCGGGCGTGCCGGAGAACCCCACTCGTTTCCCTGATAAGCCGTGAGGAATCCAGGACTGCAACCCTGCTGACCCACGGCCCCCGCCACGCGCGGGGGCCGTGGCGTTTCGCGCCCCGTGGTGACCGAGGCACGCGGGATCATCGGCGTATGCCGAACGTCCGCGTCGCCACGATCTGTTGCCGCTGCCAGCATGCCGGGCGCCACCATCCCGACGGTGGACCGTGTCGCGCCGAGTGGCCGGCCACGGGGGCGTGCGACTGCCCCGGCCTGGTCACCGCGAAGCGACTGGAGATGGCGCGGCGCGGCCTCATGGTCCGGCGAGAGAGCACAGCCTGACCGCCGCCAACAGCACGGCCCCCACAGCCAACCGTGGGGCCGGCGCCGTTCATTCCGCGTCGGTGCCGAACGGCTGGTCGTAGTAGGCGCCCCAACTGTCGAATCCGGCCGGTGGACCGTCCCCGAGCGTTCGACGCGCCGGAGGTAGCTCGCCGGTCTCCCGCCATGCTCGGTAGGCCGTGGTGGGATCGAGTCGGCGCGCGCCCGCTTCGACGTACACCGCATGGTCGGGGTGTTCCGGGTGGGCAGGGTGCTCCGGGTCGCGTGCGCAGCTGACGTACGAGTGTGCGCAGTCGTCGCCGCATCGTTGCCACGCCTGCGGCCGGCTGCCGCACTTGTGGTGTGACATGTCGGTGCGCTCGCCGAAGTAGTTGCCCGACTCCCACTGCACCGAGTAGCCGCAGCCGCAGCTGAGTTCGTTGTCCGCCATGCCGGGCACCGTATCGCCGACGGCCGGGTGATCGCTTACCTGCGTGCGGGCCGATCCAAACTGTTCAACAAACCATGGTTGACGGACAGTTATCTGGAGGGGTGGGCGAAACGGACATGTGGCGCGACGAGTTGTTCAGAAACCCCGTCCGGAAATTATCTGTATCGGTACTCGGGTTGCATGGGATATCTGTACAGTTCTGGTATGCCGTCAACCTTCGCCCTCAATCTGCCCGACGAAGACCTGTTCTCGGAAGATCCGTACGAACCCGACTGCACCCTCACCCTGGCCCGAGTCGGTGTACTCCGGGGGTACGGCCGAGTCAGTACCAAGGATCAAAACCTGGCGCGACAGACGAAAGCTCTGCTGGGGCACGGGTGCATCAAGCCGCTTTACCTGGACAAGGCGAGCGGGAAGAACGCCGAGCGGGAACGGCTGGAAGAGCTGTTCGCCGATCTCCAGCCGGGCGACACGGTGGTGGTTACCAGCCTTGACCGCCTCGGCCGCAACTTGGACGACCTGATCCAGATCGTGAAGCGCATCAAGGCGGCCGGCGCCGCACTTCGCTCGCTGGCAGAGAACATCGACACCGGCACGCCCGTGGGACGCCTGATCTTCCACATCTTCGGCGCCATCGCCCAGTTCGTTCGGGAGATCATCAACGAGACCAGCCGTGAGGGCCTGGAGTTGGCGAAGGCGCGCGGCGTGAAACTCGGCCGGCCGTCCAGCATGACGCCCGAGAAGATCGCTTACGCGCTACATCTACTGGATGACCCCGAGCAGTCGATCAGCAGCATTGCGAAGCTGCTTGGTGTCTCCCGGACGACCCTGTACACGGCACTTCCGCAGCTTCGCGGCTTGCGACCGTCTGGGCGACCGAAGGCGCTGCCCGCAGCTCTGGAAGCCGTGGCCCTGGTCGAAGAAGGCGGTCAGATCGGCATCCCCACGCCGTCCGATCCCGGCCCTCTCCCGGACTGTCCGCAGATCGCCGGCTGAACTCGCGCTCCTGCCGGGCCTATCGGTCGTGGGGAATGCGATGGAGTCCCCGCCGGAGAGCCGTGGAGGTCGAGACATCCCGGCTGACAAGCGCGTTCGTTTGTAGGGGAGTTCAGGCGCAGACTGTCACCCGTGAATGATGCTGTGATCAACGGACTGATCGCCGGCGGCCTCGGGTTGATCGGGGCCCCGCTTGGGGTTGTCGTCGGATGGGTGCTGTCGCGCAGGCAGCAGCGTGCGATGGATGAGCGGGAGGATCGGCGCCGGCTGCGCGAGCAAATGCAGCAGCTCGTTGTTGCGGCCTCTGAGCTGATGGTGGCGCGGAAGACTCATCACGCGAGGTGGCTCAGTCGGGAGTCCCGCGTGCGACTGGTTGGCATGGCCGGCATTGAGTTCTGGTCCGCCTGGCGCTCCGGGGCCGGCAGTCGGGCGGGCGCCGCGCGGGGACTCGGTGCCGTCGCGCGGATGGTGAACGAGTGGGACCGCAGCGGCTTGCAGGGGGCTGCGGCGTTGGCTCCGTATCTGGCCGGGGTGGCGGCTGCTGGTCTGCCGCTGGGCATGTCGGATGACCCGGCGGTTGCTGCCGCAGCTCAGGCAGTCATGAGCGCCGCGCTGGAAGACAAGGGGGAGGCGGCGTTGAACGAGGGAATCGCCGCCCTGCGGGCCGCGCTGTACCCGCCACAGGTGGACCGACGCCGCTGGTACGCAAGGGTGCTCCGGCGGCGGCAGGCAGCCGTGACGCCGGCCCAGAGGGGAGAACTCCCGGCTGGTGGCGGCCGGTCGCCCGGATCGCCGTGATGATGCGGGCCGTGCCGACAGCGAGCCGGGAGGGACTCGCCGGCTGAACGTGATCACCCCGAGGCGATCGAGAATGAGGCTGCGCTGACACCCGCCGATCGGGCGTGGCTCGACGAGGGAATCGCTTGGCTTGAGCTATCCGGCGGGTGGCAGGCTGTCACGGGTGACATACGAGCGCACGACCATAAGTCAGGGTGGCAAGGACTACGTCGTACTGACCAGCTTCACCCGGCCGCCGTTCTCCTGCTGCCTGCACTCGGCCCAGCAGTTGACCGAGGACCAGGCGCTAATGGAGACCGCATTCCACGAAGCCGGTCACGCGGTGGCTGGTTGGGTCGCGGGCATGCCGATGCGCCCGCTTGAGCTCACGCAGTCCGCGTGCGGTACCTGCGGGACGGTCCACTTCGCCGGTCGTAACGCTGGGTGGACCTGTCGTCGGTCCCGGCGGACGACGTCCTGCGGATGCTCGCGGCCGGCAGTCAAGCCGGACTGCTCTGGCTCGCCAAGGAAGGGCTGCTGGACGGCGAGTTTGGGAACGCGCGCGGCTGGGCGAGCGAGATGGGCGGCGCCGATGATCAGACGAGCGCCCGTGAGGTCGTGGACGCGGTCGGGTGGCCTGAGTTCGACTACTTCGAGCCGACCGGACTGCTTGATCCATGGAACTACCGAGGCCAGCAGTACCGGGCCATGGAGCTGTTGGCGGAGCGCTGGGACGCTGTTTCTGCTCTGGCGGTCGATCTCGCTGAGGCCCGAGTGCTGACCGTGGACGTTGTCCAGCGCCTCATATCGAGTTGATCCCCGATGCCCCCGCCGGGCCGCTCGCTCGGCGGGAGCATGCGGCCGGCCGGGTTGGGTGACTAGCCATCACATCACTGGCTGTCAGTGGCCGGTGAGAGCCTTTGGGGTCACCCGTACATCCGGATTCGATGGAGCAGACCGGTGCCACCGATCACGCAGGAACAGGCAATAGAGGACATGTGCGCGGCTGGCTTCGAGCCGATGGAGCCGTATCCGGGCAAAGCGCGAGCGCCGTGGAAGAACAAGTGCCGGGCCGACCACGTCACGTTCCCGAACCGCAACAACGTACAGAACGGCACGAGGTGCCGCGACTGCGCGAAGAACGCCCCTGTCGATCCCGCGAAGGCCGCAGAGTCCATGCTGAAGCGTGGCCTGCGCGTCTTGGTTGATTTCCCCGGTGCGAACGAGGCGTGGTTGTCGGAGTGCGAGGCGGCCGGCCACCTGGTGGCGCCGACGTACACCAACCTGTCCGGTCGGGGGGCGGACGTCGGGTGCCGCTTCTGTAAGCGGTACGGCCCCGGCGACCCCGAAGAAGCCGTGCGCGATATGGAGAAGGCCGGATTCAAGCCGTTGGAGCCGTACGCGAACACCCGGACGGGGTGGAAGTCGCTCTGCTCCCGGTGCCTGAAGGTGTCCAGCCCGAGGCTTAACAACGTCCGTACCCGGGGCGAGTGTTGCCAGCACTGCGCCGGCTATGGTCTCGACCCGGCCGCACCCGCTGTGCTGTACGTCCTGAGGCACGACGATTACGGGGCGACCAAGATCGGCATCACGGGCCAGAACACCCGCGAAGACCGGGTGGCGCGCTTCGAGGGGATGGGATGGGAGCGGGCGCACACATTGCGGTTCGAAACCGGTGAGGCGGCGTACAGGGTCGAGCAGGCCGTCATCAGGGAACTCCGGGAGGAAGAGCCAGACCCGTTCCTGACGGCGACGGAGACACGCGGTGCGGGCGGCTGGACGGAGACGTTCAACGGCTCCCGGGTTCCGGCCGGGCGCCTGTGGGTGATGGTGCAGGCGCTCGTCTAATCGCTGGGCGTTCCATTGCGAGAGCGCGTGGCCGGCCACGGTGGGGGGTATCGTGGCCGGCTTGGTGGCGGCCGGCGGAGTGAGGAGCCGGCCGCGTCCGGTACAACGCTCAGTCGGCGTCGGGGATGCGGTCGCTGCCGCCCGGCTCGGCTTCCGTCGTCACGATCTGGTCGATCGTCAGTGACCACTCGCGCTGCTCGGCCCGGTATGCCTGCCGGTGCTGCCAGTCCGCCAGGAAGCGGCGCAAGCCGCTCTTGTCTCCGGAGGCGGCGTGAAGGTCGGACAGTAGGTCGCACAGCTCCAGCAGGACCCGGCGCGCGTCGCGGTCCACGTCGCCGGCGGTGGGCAGCAGCTCGGCCATGATCGCGGCTACCACGGCGCGGGGTGGGGTGCCGGAGCGTCCGTCGTCGGTGGCGAGATGATCCCCGATGCGGGCGACCAGTTCGGCGCTGAGCCGGAAGCCTCGTACGGCGCCGTCGTCGGCGGGGATCACCGGTCGTTCCGGAGCGAGTTCAGGAAGTCGCCTACGCGGTCCACTGTGGGGCGGAAGCGGCTTGGTTGGATGGCCGGCGCCATCCTGCCACTGATCGGGGCGTAGAGAAGCGCCGACGGGTCCGGGGTGATCGGTGCGGAGAGTCCGGCGTTGAGCGCCTGGTGGAACTCGGCGGCGCGGCCGTCGCCGCGTAGCTGCGACGGGTGGATGTACCCGAGCGCGTTGGTGTGGACGCCGTAGGAGTGTTGGTCGCTCACTGGTCGGCCTCTCCCCGTAGCTGTGGCGGCACGGTGCCGGCGTGGACGCGGCGTTGCATCTCGGCGATCGCTCGGTTCAGGAAGTCGCGCCGTTCGTCGCCGCTCATCCGTGTCAGATCCTCCGGGTTGAACATGGCGCTAGGTGGAACGGATGCGGCCCCGGCCTGCGCGGTCGCCGATACGGCGATCGTCGTGCCGGCGGGGTTGGTGACGGCGGCATGGGCTCGGGTGAAGTCCACGACGGCGCGGGCTTGCTCGCGCCCCGAGAGCATCGCGGGCGGCAGCGCTTGGAGTGCCTTGCCGAAGCGCATCGCGAGCCCGTGATTCAGGTCGGCGAGTTCTTCGCGCTGGCGGTCCTGGCGCAGCTTCACCTCTGTGTCGTGGGTGCGGTCGCGGTGCTGCCACCAGGCGCCGAGTCGATCGGTCCACCGGCCGCGCCGGGCGATTCCGTACAGGGTCGATGCCGGGGTGCCGGTGCGGCGGGAGAACTCGCGCAGGGACAAGCGGCGATCGGTGCCGTTCGCGTCGCGGTAGCGGGTCATCAGCGCGTGGTCGGATGCCGACTCCCACGGCTGACGGGACCACGGGTCGCGGTCCGGGGCGAGCAGTGCCGGCGGGGGTTTCTTGACCGCCTCGCCCATGATCATCTCCTGTTGTGACGGCTGTACGTGCTGAACGTTCGCGACGGGGAGCGAGGGGGGTCTACGCGGCGCAGGTTGCCGTGTCCGGGGACGCCGCACCCGACGCCTTCGGCGCGGGACGCCTGTTTGCGTTCGATCTGCGCAGCTGCTCGGGGCGCGTGGGGGCCGGCGTCCAGCCCGGTGCGCCGGTCATCCGGGCGTTGGTCTCTCGAACAGCGTCGCCGTGGGCGGTCTGGAGTGCTTTGGGGCCGCAGGGAAGGCCGGCGAGTAGGCGTTTGCCGTTGACGGTCCCGGTGCGGACGCGGACCCATGCGGCGGTGGTCGCTCCGGCGCGGAGCCGGCTGACGAGCTCGGCGCGCAGGGCGAGCCAGCGGCGCACGGCGGCGCGGGTGTGGGGCGACAGGTCGAGGGCTTCGAGATCGGTGACGGTCTGCTCGGCGAGCTCGCTGATCCTGAGCCCGGTTTCTCGGACGACGCCAGCGACGGCGGCCGTCCTGATCTTCACCTCTCGCTGGCTGCTGTGTGTGCTCGGCGCGGGTGGGTCGTTGACGGTGCGCCAGAACGCGCGCCACTGGTCGTCGGTCATCGGCTCGACCAGGGCCACGACACCGGGCTCCGGTAGGTCGTGGTCCAGGATGCCGGCGTGTTCGGCGATGGCTCGGGTGATGCTGATCCGTTCGCGTTCGCTGCGTTGGCCGGACGGAGTGCGCAGGGAGCCGCGTTGGCGCAGGGCACCGGTGCGGGCGGCTGTGAGGTAGGCGGCGAAGCTCTCGGCGCTGATGAGTGCGCGCAGGCTGCTACAGGCGCCGGGAGGCAGGTGGGCGCCGCTGACGGCGCGTTCCCACTCGCCGGCGATCCAGAGGATGCAGCGGCGCCGGCTGTCGCTGGTGGCGCGTTCGGCGAGGCTGACGGCGCCCTGGTGGAATGCGGCGATTGCCGGGCAGGGCGTTGGTGCGGTCACGGTTCCTGCCTTTCTCAAAAAACAGACGTGAGGCGCGATTCTTGATCGGGCCCGGGTGTTGCCGGGTGGCCGTGGGTGCGCGGGTGCGGGGCGGTTGCTCGGCTCTGGAGTCGAACCGGGCGGGATGTGTGGGCGGGGCGCGCTGATCTTGGTCAGGGCTTCGACGGGGTGACCGGGGTGCCGGTGGTGCCGGGCGGCCGGCCGTAGGGTCCGGGTGCCGGTTGTGCGGGTTGGGGGCGTTCGCCGTTGGGGCCGGTGTAGGGCTGTCCGTTGCGCGTGATGCGGGGTGCGGTGATCATCGCGGTGTCCTATCCGTAGTAGCCCGGCCGGCTGGTGGCCGGTGCGGGATGCTGCTCGGTGGCGTGGTGGACGGTGTAGGTGAAGCGCCGCGCCGGCGCCGGCGCGGCTGCCGGCTCTGGGTTCCACCACTCGGGGGCGGCGAGCTCGGCGGACGCGGTGAGCGCGCCGGCGATGCGGCCGACCGCGACGGCCGCGCGCTGCCGGCGTTCGGCCGGGGTGGTATTGGCGGTGCGGACGCGAGACATGATCGCCGCCGTCTGCCGGCGGATCTCGTCGCGCCGGTTGGCGTCGCGGAGTCGGGCGACGAAGGCCGTGCCGGCGGCGTGTTCGCGGCCGGCTGCGGCGGTCAGGGCGACGGCGGCGATCTCGGCGGCGCGCTGGTGGGGGTCGGCTCGGTAGGTCATGCCGTGGTCTCCCATGGTTCGAGCGCCTGCCGGAGCTCGGCGCGGTGGTGGTCGGTGAGCGCGCCGGGCTGCTCGGTGAGCGTGCGTACGGCGGTGACGAGGTCGTGAGTGATGCTGGCGCGCAGGGCGCCGGCGAGGATGGAGAGGTTGCGGTCCGAGAGTCGGCGTACGTCGATCACCGGTGGTCCCTGCCGATCTCGAAGGCGCTGGTCACGTCGATGGTGCGCGGTGGTGCGGTCGGCGTGGGGGTGTCCGTTTCGGCGGCGGCGCGGGCGGCGGCTTCGCGCTCTTCTCGGCCGCGTCGTAGTGCTTCCTGTAGGTGGCGGCGGTTGCTGCCGAGGTAGGCCCATGCGCCGCAGAGCCGGCCGGCCGGCTGTGCCTGGCGTTGGGGGTCGGCGGATGCGGGCCACCAGCCGACGGCGGCGGCGAAGCCGGCCGGGGGTTCGCCACTCTGGCCGGCGCAGGTCCACGCGGCCATGTCCCGGCGGGTCTCCTGTTGCAGGGCGATCGGGCCGGTGGGGTTGTCGGCGTTGCGCTTGTCGGTGAGTTCGTCGGCTCGCTGGTCGCGTTCGGCGCAGGGGGCGCACCGTGAGGTGCCGTTGGGGTCGGCGACCCATTCGCGGGGGCGGGCGTGGCTTCGGCCGCAGACCGAGCAGCCGCGTCCGGCGTCGGGGCTCACGGTGGGGGTGCGCAGGTACTCGGCCTGCCGCAGGTCGGTGACCACGGTTGAGCGCAGGGCGCCGGAGTCGATGTGTCCCCATCGGCCGCGCGGGTGCGGTGGGTGGGTGGGCTCGGCAAGCGGCGCGGCGGCGTGGAAGTAGCACACGACCGCGGGGTGGTGGGCGGTCGCGGCGCGGAAGCCGATCAGGTCGGCGCCGGGGCCGGTGGGGTCGCCGGCGAGCCGTTCCAGTAGCGCCCGGAGCTCTTGTGCTTCGTCGCCGCGTAGGACGTTGCTGATCACGTCGGCGAGCGCGTCAAGGTCGGGCAGGCCGGCCTGTTGGAGCGCGGAGCACAGGGGGCAGAGCATCCACGTGACGCTGATGCCGTCGATGCGGGTCGGGAGATCGAACCGCCGGTTGGAGTCCTGCTGGCTCGCGGTCCATTCGGTCGGTCCGCCGCAGGCGCCGCAGGCGACGGTGACGGCCGACTCGGGTGGCTGGTCGATGGGGTCGGCGAGCTCGGCTGTGCCGGCGCGGCGGAACGGAATGGGCATAACGGGCAGTGGATCACCCCGGCGTGCCGGGGTCTACAGAGCAGTGACCGGAATGGCTCAGTAGGCCGATGATCGGCCCATCTCGCCCGGGTTGACCGTCCCTGGATGGGCGCCTGTTCGGCCGTCAGGCGGCGGCGTGGCGCGGTCTTGCGGTGATGCAGGGTCGATCACTCCTGCGGGTGGATCCCGGCGTGCGGGACGGCTTCCCGTGGTCGACGGGGGGTTCCCGGGTGCATGATGGTCGCCGCGCCGCTGAGCTGTGAGCCGGGCGCGTTGGCGCTGCTGGTTGTGGGCCGGGCGTCGAACTTAGTGCTGCTGGTTGTGGGCCGAGCACTGGACGTCGCTGGTTGCGGCGTTGCCGTTCGCCTGTCATACGCCGACCTCGTCGTGGTGCGCGTCGCGCCACGGGTCGCGGCAGCCCCCCTTTCCCGGTGGAGATCACCCGTGTCACGGAAGCCTCGTACAGTTGTCCCGACAGCCCAAGATGGCTGTTCCGAGCGGCTGCTGACTGTTCATGAGGTCGCCGAGCGAATCGGTGTCTCGGTCAAGACCTTGCAGAACGCCGCGTCCACCTGGGAGGTGGACCGCTGGGGGCCTGAGCCTCACCAGATCTATCCCGGCCGTGGTGGCCGGCGGTACGCCGAATCCGAAGTGAATCGGATCGTTGCTGACACGCTGGCTGGCCGGCAGCCGCTTGCCCGAAACCTGAAGGGGAAGCACTGTGCGTGAAGATCCGTATGACCTGTGGCACGTGACGGACGTCGAGAAGTACGCCGCGAAGTTGAAGGCGAAGGGTCGGCTGTTGCCGGAGCCGTGCGGCTGCAAGCCGGCCGGGCAGATCCCGACCGCCGACCACGGGAAGGCGAAGCGGTGGCGCGCCGAGTGGCGTGACGCGAACGGCAAGCAGCGATACCGGACGTTCGCGCCGAACCGGAAGACGGCGGCGCGGAACTTCCAACGCAGCCAGCGGGCGGCCGTGTCCGAGGGACGTGACCCGGTACCGGCGCAGGGTAGTGCCCGATCGGGGGTGCCGACGGTCGCGGAGTGCGTGGCTCAGTACCTGTCCGAGCACGAGAGGCGAGAGGGAACGGTCGAGGCGTACGAGTCCCGGTTGCGGGTGCACGTCGTGCCGGCCTTCGGTGGGCGGCCGGTCAATTCGGTGACGCGGGCCGAGTACAAGACGTGGTTCTCCGAGTTGAAGAAGTCGGGGATGCCAGACACCACGCGGTCGGGTGTCCGTAAGGCGCTGTCGGCGATGCTGTCGTGGGCGGTGGAGAATGACGGGTGCCGAATGAGCGGCCACCCAGTGAAGGGGATTCGCCTGTCGCAGGAGACGCGGGCGCGGGAGACGGCCCGGCTGACGTGGGCGCATGTGGTGGTGCTCGCTGAGGAGATCGACGGCCGGTACGAATTCATGTTCTGGCAGGGTGCCCTTCAGGCGCTGCGGTCGATGGAAGCGGCCGGCGTCCGCGACCAGGACATGACATGTGACGCGGACGGTGGTCTTCAAGCCGTGGAAAAGCAGCAGCGGCGCCGCAAGGACGCGCCATTGAAGACGCGCAGCTCGCGGACCGTGCTGGACGTGGGGTCGTTCCTCGCGCGGAAGTACCTGACGCACTGCGCGCGCTACCGCCGGCCGCTGTCGGACGTCGAGGTCCGCAGGCGGGAGCGGCGCGGGCTCGCGCCCATTCGGCCGGAGTACGCCGAGTTGGTGACCCTGACGCGGTACTGGACTCCGGTGCAGGAGAACTCGTTGTGCCGGGCATTCGACAAGGCGAAGGAGCGGGCGCGGGCTCGGGGCGTGGACGTGCCGGAGCAGGCGACGTTCCGGGACCTTCGGCACTTCGTGGACGCCGTGTTGATGGCGTCGGGCCTTGAGCCGCGCAAGGTTCAGGCGGCGGATGCGGCACGCGCGGATGGCCGAGACTGCCAACACATACGGTGGCACGTGGACTGGGAGAACGCTCCGGCGTCGTTCACCGAGCTGTACGGGATCGAGGCGCCGGCCGGCCTGCCGGAGGCGGCGTTGTGGCCGGCGGCTGAGCGGGAGCGCCGACGCTCCGAAGCAGCCTCTCTGCTGGAGTCCAGCAGGCGGAGCCGATAGCGCCCGAAGCCTCACGGGAAGTAAGGTTCGTGGCTATGACCATGACGATCCCCGCGTGCCCCGGTGGCACCGGTACCGCGACCGGGGGCGCTTCGCGTCCCGGTGTGTACGCGGTGTGTACCGCGCGGGGTCGCGCTCGGCGTTCGCCCTGGTCAGACCCCGTTTTGCGGGGGGATGGCATTGTCCCCGGCGTACAGGCCGACTCGTCCGCCGCCCTCTCAACCTTCTGGTGGAGAGGGCAGCTCCGCTCCTGTGACCTCTGGGTACCTTATGCGGACGGCATCCGCAGCGGGATGAGCTTTCGGGCCTCCATGGCCTCATCACCACGGACCACGACCGTGCGTTCATAGAGCTCCTCCAAGAGCGCCGCAGACCGTGGTTCGAAGGCATCGGGACCTGTGAAGGTGCACTTCAGCATCCAGCCTTGGCCGTCGCAGGCGAGCACCCGGGCACAGGCGACCTGCGGCCCGCCCGCTGCCTCGCTCACGACCTGCTGAACCCAGAGTTCGGTGCCGAAGCGCGAGAGGATCTCCTCCGCAATGGCACCTTCTGACATGCCCGCGGCGGCACTGATCTCTGCCCGGACGCTGTCCCAGTCGCCGTCCGGACCGGATGCAGCGAACAGCTGCATCCGCAGCTCCATATCACTCTGCCACGCCTGGAGCTCCCCGAACTCGCCCGACGGAACGCGGCTGATGCCCATCTTCAGATCGTTGAGTACCGGAACGCGCAGCGCCCCGTAGTCCAGCCATTCGCCGGTTTCGTCCAACGAGTCACGAGAGTCTCGTGGACCGATGGGCGCTGGGCCATTCTGCTCCGCAGAGCGGCCCAGCAGCGCGGGATAGGTATCGCCACTGCGGTGGGCCGCTTTCCGCTCGGCCGATATCAAGATCCCATTCAGCGCGTCGGTCGACAGTGCGAGATCGTCCCCGAGGTCCGCGACGAGCTGAAGCCGGTGCCAACCTACTCGAGTCGAGATGTGATCTTGGAGCATGGTGCGGGCGGGCGGCCCACCCAGGGCTTCATGAAGCAGGATCTCGGTGGCGCCGGCGTCATAGGGCATGCCGTCCGAGATCAACTGCCGCTTACGGCTGGAGAAATCCGCCACGGATTGACGGTCATAGCCACGGGGAAACCGTAGCTCGGCAAGGGCCTTTACCAAGTCGTCCAAGAAGGCTGGAACCGCCAGCCGCCGCGCTTCCTCACGATCGTTCTCCAAACGCCACTGTTGAAAGCTCGGGAAGTCCCGGCGGGCGAGCGCGAACATCATCTTTCCAGTCGGGGTCAGCGGTGCCGGACCGTTCGATGCGCTTGGAGACTCTCCAGGCGCGCTATCCGTCCCACGATCCCGTCTCGTCCGAAACAGTTTCACGATCGTTCAACTCTCTGTGAAGGGGCGGACCGCGCGGGTGCGGTCCGCCCCGTTTCCTTTTAGGCGCTTGTCCGAAGGGCGGACGATGGCAGCGCTGCTATCTGCGGATTCTGCCGGTTATCCATTTCCCTGCCCGGCTCACGATGATGCCTGCTACAAGCGCACCAGCACCAACGCTTCCAGCGGGGTCCGCTGCTCCTGCCCCGCCTATGTCAGGTACCGCCTGGTGGGTGATATTCCCGACGATCTGCGCCGCGTTGGTAATTGCATCAGCAGCGTCCGACTGTTCGTCTGACTTGCCGCCCTGCTCTGCAGCGGCGTCATGCTGTTCCCCGAGTCGGTCCCCAGCAGCACCCCTACCGGTTCCTCTCGGATCAACGCGAGGCAGTGATCCCGCATCGATTGAGGCTGCACCGTCACCAATCGTGACTCTGCCGTCGTACCCACCAACCCCAGTAGGGCAGTTGTGCACGAGGACGGGTGCTGTCCCCGCCAGCACATAGTACGTGTGCTACGCGACCCCTCTCTACCTGCCTTTTCGCAGGCCAACGGTGATTTGACGGTCCGTCGGTGTCCGTGGATGTGCGCTGAAGTCCGACGTTGTTGCCGTCGCTACTGCCGTCAGAGGTGTAGACCACTCGTCCTACCGCTGGCAGCGCGCGTGATCCTACTGCCAAGCTCCGGGCTCGGCGCGGACGATGGTGCGGGTGGTCTGCTCGTACGACTGGTGGCCGGTCTGCGCGCAGTGCCCGGCGATCCAGCGCGTCAGTTCCTTCGGGGTGTGCATCTCGCCTGACGCGGCGCTGCAGTCCTGCTCTTCCCCGGTGACGCAGACGGCCTCGAAGGTCGGCACGGCCAAGGGGTCGATGACGGCGGTCAGGTGGTACTCGCGGAATCGGTAGCGGGTGGTCGTGCCCATCAGCGTTCCCCTCGCCCTCGTCGTGTCGGCAGGTCCCAGAGGTCCGCCGCTGTGTCAGCGTGGCGGAACTCAGTGCTCGTCAGCTCTGGCATCCTCGTCCTCCTCCTGCGGAGCCGGAATGCGCTGCCCGCGTGAGTCCGCGACCCTGAGCGCGTCCGACAGGGCCTCGGCCAGCCGGCAGGCCAGCCACCGGTACTCGACGCTCGAAGGCACCCGCTCTCCCGGATCCAGGACGCCCCTGGCGTATTCCAACAGTTCCTCGCCCATGCTGAGCTGCATCGTTTCGAGGTCATCGGCGAGCGTCAAGAGGTAGCCCCGGCCGTCGGTGCTCAGGGAGCAGAGGCGACCGTCCGAGGCGGTCCACGGGAGCAACCGTAGGCCGCCCACCGCCGACTCCACGTTCCCGTGAGGCAGGCGTTCCGCATGACTGCCGTTCTGGTTCATCGGCTCCTGCCCGTGGTCGGCCTTGCGGTGGCTGTCCTGCATCACCCGCACGTCGGTCAGTCTGGACCGGTCGCCGCTGCGCACGGCTGCAGCCCGAGGAGACGCACCCCCTGTACCAGCAGGTGGTCGAGGCCATCGAGGAGCAGATCGCCAGCGGCAAGCTCGGCCCCGACGACAAGGTCCCCTCCGCCAAGGCCATCTCCGACACCTTCGGCATCGCCAACATGACCGCGCAACGTGCCCTGCGCGAACTGCAGAACCGCAACATCACCTACGGCGTCGCGGGACGCGGCAGCTTCGTCCGTCCGGAGGCGGTCACCCGCCTCGCCGGCACCGCACGGGTCATCACCAACGACGCCGAGTACCAAGCGCTCATGGGCGAGTTCAAGAAGGGCGCCGACCGCATCCAGGCCACCCTGCAAGACGCCCTCGCAAGCGACGACATCTCCCGCATCGTCGAGGCCAAAGCAGTCGTCGAGCACTACTGGAACGTGCACGCCAACCAGCTGCGCGAACTCCTCCACTACGCACGCCGCGTCGAGCAAGCCGGCCGCAAGATCGAAGACGTCATCAGCGACAGCTGACGGACCACCAGGCACAGAAGCGGCATCAGCCCACCACTCCCAGAGACGACGATCCAGGGCTGTGGTGGGCTGAAACTTTCTCTACAAAGATCAAGGCGCCGCCCTGCGGGCGACGCAACCCGCCCGCCGGATCCGGCACCGCCCTCCTGCCTCCGGCCCGTACGGCCCCGGCCCGACAGGCGGGCGAGACAACGCGGACAGAGCCCCGGACCCATCGATCAAGACCAAGGAAACCTGCTCCGCTGCCCATTGCCCCCGTCGAGACCAGCCATGCAAAGCTGCCAGCCCAGGCCACATGCGCGGTCCTCATCGCCGTTCTGCAACAGAACGTCGAGGCCGACTGCGCGCGCCGCGAACGGCCGATACTCCGCACTATGGAGACCCTACAAATGCTCGCCCCGGGTGACGGCAACGCATATGCACGGGAGCGCATGCCACTGCCGTCGCACAGCGTAGGGGCCCCGCCGGGCAAAACGCCGGCGGGGCCCCTACGACTCAGAGGGAGCCCATCAATCGGGGCAGTCAGCCGTACTTTGGCTCAGTCCTCGCAATGTCGATGTCTGACTCGCGAGAGCTCAGCCGAAGTTGTCCACCACTGGTATATCCACCGCACACCGCCAGAATCTCAACTCCTACGCCGGGCCACTCGGCAGCCTTCAGTGGAAGGTCATGGATCAACACTCGATCCACAACGCCGATCTCTCCTGATGGAACCCTTACCCTGAGCCCGTATGGCATCTTAGCCACTACAGTGGCGCGAACAAGCTGCCACTTCTCTAGTCGATCAGAAGGGTCAATCACCGGCCACTCCAAGGGAATCGGGGGAAGGAGTTGAACTCGTCGAACAGCTCCCTAGGAATCACATACTCCATGTGCTCCTCAGTCATACCCTCCCACTCCTCAATTCTTCCAGCATCAATATGCCCTCGAAGCCACTCATTCGGAACCTCAACCCTAAAGCCAGTTCCGTGAGTATCAACCGACCCCTTAGCCCATTCAGATGCGGTTTTCTCATTGCCGAAATGAGCAGCTCCATCATAAGAACCATCGTCAGTTCGAGGAAAGTTCTCATGATTCAGGCCGCTATTTAGCTCCGAGTCACCGTGCTCGATCGGAGAAGTTCGATAAAGCGGCGTCGTGCCGCCACAACTGTTGTGGACGAGGACTGGCGTAGCACCAGCCAGCACATAGTACGTGTGGAGGTCTGCGACGGTGAGGTTGTAGCGGTCTGCTTCGCCGGGGGTGACTGTGACGGTGAGGACGTCGGCGGCGTGCCGTCGGGGGTGAAGCTGCTGGCAGAGACCCGCTAATGCGTGCAGAACCCGGCCACTGATGTTGCTGCCAACTACTGCTGTACAAACTCCAGAAGCCCCACAGAAGTTTACTCCCTTCGAGGCTTCTGCACTAGGCCACATAGTCACTCGCCGACACGTTCGGCGAGACCCTTCAGTTAGTCCCTCCGCTACGCGCGGCAATGTACGAGAGGCCTCGCCGGAATTAAATCCAGTGAGACCTCTCGCCACGTCCAGCTGCACTCCTGGGATCTGCCATGACACCTCGGCGAGACCCAGGAACCAGAAATCACAGCTCTCTGGTTATGTAACTTGATCGCTCCGCGAACGCACCAGGGTTTCTGTAGCCTGAGATAGGGCTTCGATCAGCATCGCTTTCTCATTCTCAACCATTGCCACTTTCCCTCTCGCCGACTGATGCGCCGTGGCGTATACAACCCACGCCTCGTAGACGATCCGCACGGCATCAGCGCTACCGCGGCCCAGTGCAAACTGCTGCTTCAGGGCAAGCGGCGGCTCATGCTGAGCCATCCATAGTTCAAGCCGTGACTTTGCGGCGATGAACTCTGCGACGAGTTCGATGAGATGATTACCGATGATGTTGCTGCCGAGCATTTGTACAGCAAGATTGACGGCCCAAGAGCTGGTAGGGCCCCGCAGATTCTCGGGAGCCTCCCAGTTCGGCGGTTGCCCCTTGAGCCAGTTCCAGCCTGCCGATTCCATGACTAGAGCCTCCTTTGCGGATATGAAGAGTTGAGCAGCCAGCCCGCTATGTTCTGCGAGTCAGTGGCTGGAACGTCCACCCCGCCAATCCTGAGGATTCTCGCGCAGTACGTCACGCAGTTGTTCGTGTTGTCGTCGTGTGGGCCAAGATTAAAGTCCTCCATGGCGATTTGAGCATTTTGGGCGTTCTTGGCGTCACCGAGCGGAATCCTGACGACAGTAGTTCCAGGAGAATGCGGAGTTATTCGAACACTGGGGATGGAGTCGTCTCCAGTCCTCGACCCTGCCTGAGTGTGAATCGTCATGTCTCCATGCGTTACAGAAATGGAGGCATGCCCCTCGGCGTCATCAAAATAGACGTCGGCGTACCCTCCATTGCAATTGTGCACAAGTACCGGCGTGGCTCCTGCCAGCACATAGTACGTGTGCTACGCGACCCCTCTCCACCTGCTTTTTCGCAGTTCAACGGTGGTTTGACGGTCCGTCGGTGTCCGTGGATGTGCGCTGAAGTCCGTGGTTGTTGCCGTCGCTACTGCCGTCAGAGGTATAGACCAGTTGTGCTGTCATCGGCTGCGCGCGTGATCCTACTGCCACGCTCCGGGCTCGGCACGGACGATGGTGTGGGTGGTCTGCCGATAGGACTGGTGGCCGGTCTGCGCGCAGTGTCCGGCGATCCAGCGCGTCAGCTCATCGGGGGTGTGCAGCTCGCCGGACGCGGCAGCGCAGTCCTGTTCTTCGCCGGTGACGCAGAGCGCCTCGAAGGTCGGCAACGCCAAGGGGTCAGGGTCGGTGGTCACGTTGTACTCGCGGAACCGGTAGCGGGTGGTCGTCCCCATCAGTGTGGTCCTTTGCCTCTGTCGCGTCATCGGGTCTCGAAGGTCTACCGCCGAGGTGGCGTCACGGACTTGGCCGTCAGCTGTGCTCGTCAGGTCGGGTATCTTCGGTCGCCTCCCGTGGGGCGGGGATGCGCTGCCCGCGTGAGTCCGCGATTCTGAGCACGTCCGACAGGGCCTCGGTCAGGCGGCAGGCCAGCCAGCGGTATTCGACGGCCGGCCGTACGGGCGCACCAGGTGCCAGGATGCCTCGGGCGTACTCCAACAGTTCCTCACCCATGCCGATCTGCACCGTTTCGATTTCGTCGGCGAGGGTCGAGAGGTAGCCCTTGCCGTCGGTGCTCAGGTAGCAGGGGTTCCCGTCCGGGGAGGTCCACGGGAGCAACCGAGGCCCCTCCCCTGCGGACTCCGCACTCCCGCGAGACAGGCGTTCCGCTTGGCTATTGTTCTGGTTCATCGTGCCCGCCCGTGGTCGGCTTCGCTGTGGCTGTTGATCAGGGTCCCCTTTGGCGCGAACCTTGCGGAGTAGCCAGCGTGTCTGCCTTGCTGTCTGCCAAGCTGGCCAGGTGAGGGAGACGGTCGGGGAACTGGTCAGGCGGATGCGTTTGGCGCGCGGTTGGAGTCAGCGGCGGCTGGCCGAGGCGCTGGCCGATGCTGCTCCCAGGCGGGTCCCTCCGACGCGAAACGACGTGTCGCGATGGGAGATCGGCACTCGGTCCCCCCGGGAGTGGCTGCCCTTCCTCGCGCGAGTGTTGGAGGTTCCCCGCGAACTGCTGGAGGCTGCGAAGGCTGTCCAGTTCCCGGAGTCCGTGCCGCGTGCGCTGACCGTCGCCGACTTCCTGCCCGAGAGCGACCCGCTGTCCGCGCTGACGGCGCGAACGGGTCGCCGGATCGGTGCCGGGCAGGTTACCGACCTGGTCCACCGGGTGCACGGCCTGCGGCTGGCCGACGATGTGGTGTATGGCAAGGACCTGATCGGCCCTGCCCTGCGGGAACTGCGGGCGGCGGTCACGCTCTACCGCGAGGGCACCCACACCGAGCAGGTGGGCCGTGAACTGCTACGGGCGATCGGCGAGTTGGCGCAGATCGCCGGTTGGGTCGCATCCGACGCGGGCGAGCACGCCGAGGCGGAGCGGATCTACCGGCTCGGGATCAGTGCCGCCCGTGCCGCCGGGGACGGCGTGCTGTCGGGGAACGTGGCGGGCTCGCTGGCCTACCAATGGAGCAACACCGGACGCCCCCGCGACGCGGTGGACCTGGCTAGCGCCGCAGTGGAGGAGGCTGGTCCCGATGCTCCGGCGAAGGCCCGCGCGCTGTACCTGGACCGGGTGGCCTGGGCGCACACCCGCGCCGGCCAGGACCGCCCTGCGATGAATGCCCTCGGGGAAGCCAGCGAGGCCCTGGCCAAGGACTCCGCCGGCACCGAGTCACCGTCGTACCTGTACTGGATGGACGCAGGGGAACTCCAGGTCATGGAGGCCCGCGTCTACACCGAGCTGCACCGGCCCCTGCGTGCCGTACCGCTGCTGACGGACGTCCTGGGTCGTTACGACGCCAGTCACGCGAGGGAGTTGGCGCTGTACCTGTCCTGGCTGGCCGTGGCCTACGCCGACGCGAACGAGCCCGAGGCTGCAGCCGGGACTGCTGGCCGGATGCTCTCCCTGGGGCAGAGCGGCAGCGAACGCACCACCGAGCGCGCACGGATCGTGCTGGACCGGCTGCGAGCGTTCCGCGACGTTCCCGAGGTCGCCGAGCTGCTGGCGTCCTGATCGTCCCGATCGTGCGGGGGGCGAGTTCGGACTGCTGCTTGAGGGCGTCTCGGCACTGGGCTGGCTTGCGCTCGGCCTGGTCCCTCGGCACGGGAGCGGTCGGCGGGTCGGCGGGGAGCCTGCGCTGCGGAGCCGGGGCGGCGTCGGACACCGCCCTCGGCGGGCCCGGCGGTGGAAACGGAGGGTCGGACCCCTGGCCGACCCTGTGCCCGCGATCCGACCGTAGGACGGTCGCAGGCGACAACTTGCTCCGCAAGGCGCAAGGAGTCCTTACCCCACAACTTGCTCCGACCCTGGGCGGTGCTGGGGTAAGCAGTGCTTACCCCACAACTTGCTCCCATCGGGTACCGGTCGAACCCGCCCACGACGCGACTGACCGCTGACATCCGCGAGGGCCTCGGATGCTGGTCCGGTCTGGGTCGGTCGGCGACGTCGGGCCAGCTCCAACGGGCGGAGCCCGCCTTGAACCTCGTAGAGAAAATCTGGACGCACCGCCTCGACCGGCGTCCCGGCGGCTCGCGCCCGCGTGGGGTGGCTGGTCAGTAGAGCTGGACGCGGGTGATAACGCAGTGGGGTTCGGGGGCGTCGGCGACGATGACGTACTCGGCGACCCCGAGGGAGCCTCCGGGGCCGAGTGCGATACGCCGTTGCTGGGGCCAGCGCTCGGAGGCAGTGCTGCCGGGCACGAGGCCGCGTGTGGCGTTGATCCGCACGGTGGCGGAGACGATGGCGCTGAAGATCGCCCCGGTCGCTGCCGGGTCCTGGAACAGGGCCTCGACCTCCGGGGAGAGGTAGCAGGGCCAGCCCTCGTCCTCGCCGCCCTCGCCGTCCTCGTCGTACGGCTGATCGACGTCACTCAACGGGCAGCCCCGCCGCGCGACGGTGCTCGATCACCGAGGCGACGCTGCGCAGGGGCAGCGTGCCTGCCAGGGCGGCGGCGGTCAACTGGTCGCCGCGGGCCTGCCCGACATCGAGGACCGCCTCGCACCACCAGCGCCGCAGCACCGCCTCCGCGTCCTGCGGCGCGGCCGCCAGCAACTCCCGGTAGAACTCCATCCGCCGCGCCCCGGACAGCGCCGCCGCGATCCCCTCCGCGTTGCGCGGCACCGAATCCCCGGCGTCCTCGATCGGCTGCACCGACATCCCAGCTCCCTGCCTCTCCTACTACTCAACCCAGTCTGCCTCCCGGCACCCCAGGCGTCGACACACCATCGCCACGCCCGGGATCCCCGACCCGGCCGACCTTAACCCTGCCCTCACCCCCGACGCGCTGAGAAGCCGGAGAAGTCACCCGATCCAGCGGCCACGGGCCGGAATGCCGCAGCTCACCCCCTCGGCACGCCGCCCGCTTCCAAAGCCTCGACGCGAGCACGCAGGTCGGCGATCCGCTCGACGGCCTCGGCCAGCGCCCGCTCCAGCGCCTCGACGCGAGCCACCGTCCCGCCGACGCGCACGGTCCCGACGTCTCGGCCGTCGAGGTCATCGGCGTCGTCGGGGTGGGCGACGAAGGCTCCCTTGCCGGGGCGGGAGATCGCGTAGCCGTCCTGCTTCAGCAGGGCCATGGCCTTCTGCACGGACAGGCTCGAGGCCCCGTACTCCGCCATCAAAACGGCCTGCGTCGGCAGCGCGTCCCCAGGCTTCAGCTCCCCGGCGCGGATCCGCCCCCGCAGGGCCTCGGCGATGACCTCGAACGTCAGCAACACCGTGCCGCCCGCCGGTCTACGCCCCCGCCGCCCCACCGTCACCGCAGGTCACCCGCCCTCTCTGCGCCATTACCACCGAAACTCGGCCCGTCCAAACCGGAAAACCAGGCCACAGTACCCGCATCCGAACCACCCACCGAAATAGATGAGGAGGGATGCACTTGAATGCGCCCTTGAAGCGATGCTACTTTCACGCACCGCCGGTGATCACCACCACTGACCAGGTCAGACGCCCCCGGCCCACCACCCACGCGCACGGTTCCCTCGCGCGCCGACCACCCGGGTCGCCCCTCAGCCGCCTCTCCTCTTCTCTCGCCCCCTGCCGGAGGTCTGTCCCCATGCCCGCACAGCTCCAACTCCTCTCCCCTGCAACCACCTCCACTCCCGCCAGCACGGCGTTCGCCGCACCGGCGCTCGCCAGGAGCGCCGACACGTCCGCGAACAGGGACTCGGCGCTGGAACGCCGGGGTCGCCTGACGGCCCGGTTGGCCAAGCTCGCCACCGCCGGTTACCTCGCGCCCCTGGCCCGGCACATCGGCTCGCTGGGCGGCTGCACCCGCCCGATCCGCATGACCGGACACCGCACCCGCCTCAACGCCGCCACCGGCCAGATCCTCGACCACCTCGACACCCGCCACCTGCCCGCCAGCGAACTCCTGCTGCGCTGCGGCAACCGCCGCACCACCCGCCGCCCCGCCTGCTCCACCCTCTACCGCTACGACACCTACCAGCTCATCGCCGCCGGACTACGCGGCGGCAAGACCATCCCCACCACCGTCGCCACCCACCCCCGCGTCTTCGCCACCCTCACCGCCCCCGGCTTCGGCCCCGTCCACAACCAACCCGGCACCACCCCCTGCACCTGCGGCACCCGGCACCCCGACGGCGACCCGCTCCTCGGCACCCCGCAGAACCCGCAGCGGTACGACTACACCGGGCCGGTGCTGTGGAACGCCCACGCCCCCGCCCTGTGGGCCCGCTTCACCACCCACCTACGCCGCGAGATCGCCAAAGCCGCCGGACTGACCCAGCGCACCCTGCGCCACCACGCCACGCTCTCCTACGCCAAGGTCGCCGAATACCAAAAGCGCGGCCAGATCCACTTCCACACCGTCATCCGCATCGACGGACCCACCGGCCCCAACAGCACCCCACCCACCTGGGCCACCGCAGACCTCCTCGACCACGCCATCCGCGCCGCCGCCAACCGCACCCGCGTCCAGCACCAACACCCCTCCCGGGCCGGGGAGGCCGACCGGGCACGGCCGCCGGAGCCCATGGTGTTCCGGTTCGGGCGGGAGATCGACGTCCGCGCGATCCGCAGTACCGACTTCACCGGCGACGCCCCCGTCACCGACCGCCACGTCGCCGCCTACATCGCCAAATACGCCACCAAGGGAGCCGAAACCACCACCGGCACCCTCGACCGCCGACTCCGCTTCCTCGCCGAACTCGCCCAGCACGACCTCACCGACCACGGCCGCCGCATGATCCACACCGCCTGGCACCTCGGCACCCAGCCCCAGCACACCCACCTCCGCCTGCGCCAGTGGGCCCACATGCTCGGCTTCCGAGGCCACTTCTCCACCCGCACCCGCCACTACTCCACCACCCTCACCCACCTCCGAGCCGAACGCACCACCTGGCGCACCCGTCAACCCGAAACCGCCGCCTCGACGGCGGCCGACCCGGCTCTGGTCGGCCGATTCGCCGAGCAGGGACCGGGTGCGTGAGGGTCGGCCGGTCACTGACCGGCACGGTGACCGCAGTGACCTGACCGCCGGCCACTCCGACCCCGGCCCCGGTCACCGCACCGGTCAATACGAGAGGCACGGGCGATCCGGCGGCGCGGACACGACTCTGGTGATCTCGCACTGGCAGTACGCCGGATCCGGCCTCCTGCCCGAACTCGCCCACCTCGCCAACCTATTGACCGCTATACGAAGCCGTCGACCCGAGCACCCGAGCCGTCCCCGGCGGGCGCGGCGCGCCGGTGACCGGGCCGGTCACTCCACCGCCCCGCTGACCACCGCCGTCCAGACGGGGGCGATCGCGTGACCGCCGAGTCCGAACTCCTCACTGTCCCCGAGGTCATGGCCCGCCTGAAGATCAGCCGCTCCACCGTCTACGACCTCATCCGCACCCGGCGGCTCGCCTCGATCACCATCGGCCGCGCCCGCCGCATCCCCGCCCACGCCCTGACCGCCCTCGTCCACCACCAACTCGCAGAGGCAGCCTGATGACCAGCTCCGAAACCAACCCCGCCCCCAGCACCAGCACCAGTTCTCGCAGGGTCCGCGCCAACGGCGACGGCACCGTCTACCAGCGCAAGGACGGCCGCTGGGAAGCCGCCGGATACGTCCTCGCCGCAGGCGACACCCGCAAACGCATCCGCGTCTACGGCACCACCCGCAAGGACGCCGTCGCCAAGCTCACCGAGAAGATCGCCACCAGCAACCGCGGCATCCCCACCCCCACCGCCCAGGGCAGCCTCGCAGCATTCCTCACGTACTGGCTGGAGAGCGTCGCCGTCCACCGGCTCCGCGAGAACACCCACACCCGCTACACCGCCGTCGTCCGCCTCTACCTCCTCCCCGGCCTGGGCAAGAAGAACCTCGCCAAGCTCACCGCCAAGGACGTCCGCACCTGGCTCGACCAACTCCGCACCACCTGCCAGTGCTGCGCACGCGGCCTCGACACCACCCGCGACAAGCCGCAGTGCTGCGCCATCGGAACGTGCTGCTCCAAGCGGCTGTCCCCGCTGACGCTGGCCTACGTGCACTCCGTGCTCAAGTCCGCCCTGGAGCACGCCGTCCGCGAAGAGGAGATCCCGCGCAACGTCGCCCGCAACGTCCGCATGGGCACCCCAAGGCCCCGCCGCTTCGAACCCCTCACCGCCGAAGAGGCACGCGACTTCCTCAGCGCCACGAACGGGCACCAGCTGAGCGCGCTGTTCGAACTCGCCCTACGCACCGGACTCCGCAAGGGCGAACTCCTCGGCCTGCGCTGGGAAGACCTCGACCTGGCCAGCGGCACCGCCAGCATCCGCCGCACCCTCCAACGCACCAACACCGGCGGCCTGACCGCCCTGCCGACCAAGACCCAGAGCTCGGAGCGGCGGATCGCGCTGCCCACGCCGTGCCTGCGCTCCCTCGAACAGCACCGCGACCAGCAGCGCCTGGAACGCGAAGTGGCAGGCACCGGCTGGAGGGACAGCGGCTACGTCTTCACCCGGCCCAACGGCGCCCCCATCGAAGGGGCCACGCTCACCCGGCACTTCACCGCCCTGCTCCGCCGCGCCAGGCTCCGCCGCATCCGCTTCCACGACCTCCGGCACTCGGCGGCGACCCTCCTCCTGGAACAGGGCGTCGAACTCGTCGTCATCAAGGAGCTGTTGGGCCATGCCCACATCGGGGTGACCGCGACGGTGTACGCCCACGTCCGACTCCGCCTCCAGCGCGACGCCATAGACCTCCTCGGCAACGCCCTCCGCAACCCCGACGAGACCGCCACCCGACCCGACGACGGCGACGAACCACCACTTTGTGCAGCACCCGTCCGCTGACGTTGCCGTCAACTACTGCCGTCAAAACCCGAGAAGCCCCGTTGAAGTCGCCTTCGACGGGGCTTCTCGCTTGGCCATTACAGGCCGACCAAACTACCAGGTCAGGTCTCCGCTAGCTTCCGCTGAGCGCGCTCCTAATCTCATCGACCTGTTGTTCTACCGAGCGAAGGTCATCCTCACTCTTCCAGCCTGAAAGCAGAGGAGAATTGCGATTTCCTGCCACAGCGGCCAGAGCCAAAACGGCGGCATCACGCAAGTGAATCTGCGGGTCCATCTCGCGGGTCACCTCAACCAGGTCCTCGTTATGCATCCATGCATAATCACCCGTCTCGGTAATGGTCGCAGCAACAATCGCAACGGCCGCGATAACCTCCTCGGGAACAAATTCCCGATTTACGACAGATGCGTCTCCCGCGACGCGAACCACAACTTGCTCTACCAAGGCCGACCTCGCCTCAGTGGGCATGCCTTTCGCCTGATCAAGGAAGTCTTGCGCACTATCACTGTCGAGAAGCCCAGCACCCCAGGTTCCCATGCCCTACCTCCAGTTCGAATTGCCACCTAGACCACTTACATCGAACTCGGGATCTCGTCGATTGACAAGGGACACGCCGCGACTCTTCAGGCCCTCCATCACCGACTGTTCGACTCGGCGTGCCGTAACTGACTTCACGCCCGCAGGAAGTGGAATCCAGCTCACGTTACAGATATCCGCACACGAGTAGCCTGCAGTTGTCACCGCATGGCCCGGCTTGATCGAAGCAGCCACGCGGTCCTGAATATTGGCGGTCGACATACCTACATACTTCTCGCCGCTATTCAGGTGGATGGTGTAAACGCCTGGAGTATTTGGCACGCCGAAATCCTTGACCGGATCACAATTGTGAACCAGGACCGGCGTGACCCCTGCGAGCACATAGTACGTGTGGAGGTCCGCGACCGTGAGGTTGTATGCAGTCTGCTCAGCGGTCTCGTAGTTCCGTGCCGCCTGGACGGTGACGGTGCTGCCGTCCGTGGTCAGGAGTTGGTCGCCGACGTGTAGGTCGGCGGCGTTGGTCCAGCGGTGGGTGGTGATGTCCCAGTAGGGGTGGTGCTGGGTGGAGGTGAGGGAGGCGAGGGTGTGGGTGTGGGTGGTCAGGGTGAGATCGGTGAAGGCGTGGTCATCGGGGGTGACGATGGTCTGAGTCACTGGTTCGGCCAGGGTCAGCCCGGTCTGCGGATCGGTTGAGGCGACCTGGTCGCCGACTGCGAGGGTGCTGATCGCCTTGGTGCTGCCGTCGGCCAGAAGGACGAGTGTGGCCGCAGGGAAACTGTTGGCGCAGGTGATGCGCCCGAGTTTGGAGGCGATGTCCGTGGCTGCGTCGCCGAGCATGGGCGCGGCCTTGGCCATCACCGCACTGCCGACCACGCCTGCCGCCCGGCCCAGCAAGGAGCCCGCAGCGCCGAAGGCCGCTCCGGTGACCACGTCGGCGAAGACGCCGCCGGGGGTGGTGGGTGAGTCGGGGCTGAGGAGGTCGTAGGTTGCCGCTCCCGCTGCGCCGGCCGCCGCACCGCAGCCGGCGAGGGCTAGAAGGCTGGCGCCGCCGGTCTCCGCGGCGCCGCCGAGGGATCCGCCGATACAGCCGCTGTAGACAACGCTTTCGACGATGGCGGAACCGATGTCGGCCTTGTGGTCCCAGGACCATCCGATCGGGTCGTGCCAGAAGTCCTTCTTCTTGGGCTTGCCGTTGCCGCCCTTCCCGTTGCCGTTGCCCTTGCTGGTGTTGGGCGCAGATGGGGAATACACACCATGGCGTACTTCGCCGGCGTCTGGGTTGTCAGGGTCTTCCGGGCCGGTTTCGACATAACGGGTGGGGTTGCCGGGGCTGCTACCGGTGCCACCGATGGGGGTTCCGACACCGCAGATGTCGGGCGGGCACAGGCCGGTGGGGTCGGAGCTGTTGACCGGGTCGTTGCTGCTGTAGGCGTAGCCGTTCCACTGCTGGGGGTCGGAGGTGTCCAGGAGGGGGTCGGGGTTGAGGAAGCGGCCGTGGACGGGGTCGTACTCGCGGGCTCCGAGGTTGGTGAGGCCGGTGACGGGGTCCTGGGTGCCGCCGACGAAGCCCTTGTCGCCGGCCCAGGTGCCAGCAGCGGGCTGGCTGCCGCGGGGGTTGCCGAAGGGGTCGGTGAGGCGGCGGGTGACGGTCTGGGCCGCGTCCGTGCCGATCTGGACGCCGTTGGTTCCGTGCGGATCAGCGGCCTGGTAGACGGTCGTGCCGGCGGGGTTCTGAGGGGTGAAGACCCGCGTGATGGTGATGCCGCCGGGCGCGCCGTAGGAGCGGACGTCGCTCATCGAGTTGTCGGTGTAGAGGGTCAGCTCGTCGGCGCCGAGGTTGACCGTGGTCTTCCCCGGGTCGTAGCGGATGAGCTGGTTGCCGTCGGCGTCGTAGAGGTAGCTGGTGCCGCCGTTCTGGCCCGTGGTGCTGGCGGAGCTGAGTTGGTCCTCGTTGTTCCAGGCGAGGTTGGTGGTGCCGGAGGTGCTGGTGACGGAAGTGGTGTTGCCGAGTTGGTCGTACTGGTAGGTGGAGGTGGAGGATTGGCCAGGGCTGGTGGTCGTGGTGGAGAGCAGTGCGTGCGGGCCGCCGGTACCGCCACCGGTGTTGGGTGCCTTGGTGGCGGTGTTGACCGTGCCGGGGGCGGGGTAGTTGGACGTGGTGACGGTGTCGACGCTGGTGCCCTGGTTCATCACGGACCAGGGGGTCCAGCCCTGGGTGGTGCCGTCGCGCTTGGTGTAGTTGAGCTGCCCCGATCCGACCGTGAGGACCTTGAGGTCGGCTCCCGACGCTGCTGCTGCGAGGATGTAAATCGGCTGGAGAGGGCCGACTGCGCCGGTGACGTCGCCCCAGCCCGACCAGGAGCCGCTGGAGTTGCGCAGGACGTTGAAGGGCTTGCCGTTGGCGATGGCCATGACTTCCAGGCCCCCGGTGGTTCCGGCGAGCGAGAGCTGGTTCGGACCCGTCGCGATGCCGGGCAGCGCGCCGGTCGCGCCGAAGACGTCGCCCCAGCCGATCGACTGCCAGGTCCCGTCGGGGTGACGAACGGTGTGCCAGAGCTTGCCGCCGGAGCCCACCATGAGCTCAAGTCCGGAGGGAGTGGCGGCTGCGGCGATCTGATCGGTGGAGGCGAGGGTGCCGACGTTGGCGAAGACGTCACCCCAGCCGATCGTCTGCCAAGTTCCGTCGGGGTGACGGATGGTGTGCCACAGCTTGCCGCCGGACGTGGTCAGGACCTCGAGTCCGGAGGCGGTGGCGGTGAGGGAGAGCTGGCTGGGCGAGGGGAGGCTGCTGCCCACGGCCGCAAAGACGTCGCCCCAGGCCTGCCACGTGCCGTCGGCCTTGCGGATGGTGTGCCAGAGCTTTCCTCCGGCGATCGCCATGATCTGCAGCTGTCCGTTGCTGACAGCCGCCGAGACCGAGCTGACCGCAGGCAGCGAGCCCGCCTGGGTCATCAGGTTACTGAAGGAGGCCCAGCTGCCGTCCGCGTTCTGCGGAGCGGTCCACACGGCTCCGTTGGCCACGGTCACGCCCCAGGTCTGGGTGCCGTCCGAGGCCGTGGAGACCTGATTGACCTGCGAGGGGTCCAGCATCGGGGCCCCGGTCGTGTTGTGGGAGGTCAGGCCGGTGCGGTTGCCGGTGGAGTCGTAGGTGTAGTTCTGCCAGTACGGTGACGGGCCGCCCACGCTGGCGGGCCCGGCTGGGCCGCTGGCGTTGTTGCAGCCGCCGATGCCGGGAACGGAGACCGAGGTGCCGGAGCCGATGGGGTTGGTGGTGGTCGTGTCGTACCAGGTGCCCGTGGGACGGGTCTGCGTGCCGCCGGTGTCCGTCCAGGCGCTGGCCAGGCGCCCGAGGTAGTCGTAGGTGAAGCACTGGGTGTCGGTGGCCGCGGTGCTCTCGTTGTCGCTGACCGAGGTGACGCTGCCTGCCGGGTTGTAGGTATAGGTGTACTGGTCGGCGGAGGACGTGACGTTCTGCGGGTCGATCCAGGAGTTGATGACGTGGCCGGACGCCTGGTCGTACTGCTGGACGGAGTTGACGGCATTGCCAGGTGTGCCGACGGTGGTCTTGACCGGTCGGCCATAGGCGTCGTAGTTGACGCCCTGGACCAGTGTGTTGTCACCGCTGGAGTCGATCAGGTATCCGGAGAGCGTGTAGGCGTAGCCGACCGTCTCGGCGGGAGTTCCGGCTGGCAGGAACGGGAGGGAAGGCAGGGTCGTCTTCAGCGGGGTGCCGAGGACCGGGTTGTAGGTGTTGGTGGTGGTGTAGGTGCCGGCCAGCTTGCCCTCCGCGGACGGGATGGTGACGCTGGTGCCGAGCGGGTGGTAGGCGGTGTCGTATCCGGTGGTCGCCTCCGTGTAGGCCGGGCCGGTGGTGCCGCCCTTTCCGTAGCGAGTGGAGGAGGTCAACTGTCCCAGCGCCAGGGTGTCGTAGGTCCAGCCGGCCTGCTGGTTGGCGGGCGCGACGCTGCCGGTGTAGAGGCCGGTCTTGCGGCCGAGCAGGTCGTAGCTGTAGGCGAGCGTGTTGCTCTTGGCGTCGGTCGTATGGTCGACCCTTGAGTCGGCGTCGTAGAACGTCTTCGTGACACCGGTGTCCGGGTCGGAGACGGACGTCTGGCGGCCGAGCAGGTCGTAGGTGTAGCTCCAGGTGTTTCCGGCGGCGTCGGTGCGCGAGGCCGGTTGCCCGCTCGGGGTGTAGTTGTAGGAGGTGACGTCGGCGTCGGTGGCGTTACCGGTCACGGTGGTGGCGCGGTACTGCCACAGGGCGGTGGTGTGGCCGCGCGAGTCGGTCATGGTGCTGGTGGGTGTTCCGCCCTGGGGCGGAGTCACATCGGTGCGGTCGGCGCCTGGGTAGGCAGTGGTGGTGCCCCACTGCGGCTGGTTGTACGACAGGAACTCGCTCTGGGTGACGCGGCCCATCCCGTCGTAGGTGGTTTTGGTCTCGCTGGGGACCTGGGAGTCGACCGGTGTGACGAGTGTGCCGTTCGGGAGAGTGGTGATGTCGTAGTACGGCGACCTGGTGAGGGTGGCCCAGCCGTGCGAGTCGTAGACGGTGTCGGAGATCAGTCGTCCGGGACCGGTCTGGGGGACGGTGGTCTGGGTTTGCACGAGCCGGCCCAGGCCGTCGTAGAGCTCGGTCTTCCAGGAGAAGTCGTTTATCGCGGTGCTGTTGGACAGCGTCTCGCGCAGGGTACGGGTGGTGACCACGGACGGAGCCGTGGCGCTGCCCATCGCGTACGAGTACTCGACGCTCGCTGTCTGGTCGGTCGCCCGGTCGGGCTGCCAGACGTCGATGAGGCGGCCGAGGCCGTCGTAGTGCTCGGTGGTCACCCGCTTGTTGGGATCGCTCGACGTCAACGGCAGTGCGCGGCCCGGGTCCTGGGTGACTGTGCTCGTCCAGCCGAGCGGGTTGGTGGTGCTGATGGAGGTCGGGAGCGCGCCCGTGGCCGGGGTGTACGCGGTGGTCGTCGTGGCCACTGCCGTGGTCGCGCCGGTCAGCTGGTTGCCCGCGGCGTCGTAGGTCGAGCCGTCGGTGGTCGAGACGCTCAGAGTGCGGCCGTAGGCGTCGGTGGAGGCCACGCTGCCCGACAGGACGTAGACGGGGTTCCCGCTGGCGTCGTAGTGGTCCAGCGCCTGGCTGCTGGACGGGTCGCCGAACCCGCCGAGTTGGCCGAACAGCTTGCCGTCATAGAGGGTCCGGTTGTCGGAGACCGTGCTGGTTGCCGTCGCGGTGGTACCGCAGGGACCGGTGACAGCCTGCTTCTCACTCACGGCCGACAGCACCGCGTTGGTGGGAGCAGCGGCACCAGCCGCGTAGCTGATGGTTGTGCAGATCTCCGGGGTCGCGGTGGTGCCGTCGCCCTTGTCGTCGCTCTGCTTCAGTCGGGCACCGTGGTCCTGATCGATGGTGTCGACCTTGGAGGTGGTCCGCCAGGTGTTGTTGGCCAGGAGCGCCATGACAGTCGTCGTGAGCTGCTTGGCTGGCGTGCGTGCGATCAGCGGTGGAACGCCGCTGATCGGCGGCGACGGAGTGTGGGTGGCGGTGGGCTTCTGATCGTTGCTGGACGTGGTCCCGGTCATCGACAGGACCTTGCCACCGGCCTGGTCATAGATCTGGGTGGCCAGGACCGAGCCGGCCAGCCAGTTGCTGTCGGTGACGCTCGGGCCGCCGAGCGGGTTGGCGACCTGACCGGTGCACTGCGAGTTGGTGGCCCAGGCATCGCCGTCCATGCCACGCAGGTAGGTGACGGTCTGCTGTGTCTGGGGCGCCTGTCCGCTGTTCGCACTGCCGGTTGTGGTGGTGACCGTCTGGTAGCCGCGGAAGTCGTCCCAGGTTCGGGTGGTGGGGTCCGTGAACTCGGAGTCGTTGTGATGCCAGGCGGCGCCCCCGCAGCCACCGTAGGTGTAGTGGGTCGACTTGAGGACGGAGGTGCCGGTGCCGGTATCCTGCTCGGTCACGTCGGTGACCAGGTACTTGTGGAACCAGTCGTCGACGGGGTTGGGCGAACTCGCTCCCGGAAGATGCCACTTGACGGGCATACAGGGCAGTGTGTTGCTGTCCGGCGAGGGACCCGCGTTGTAGGCGAACGAGCAGGGCTTCGGGTTGGTGCCGGCGGCAGCGGCGTCGTTGTAGATGATGTTGATCCTGCCACCGGTCTCGGTGGTGATCGTCCTCATCCGCGGCTGGTTGAACTGCGGCAGGCCCATCGTCTGCGGCGGCACGCTGTCAGGCACGGCGACAGTGGTGTTGACCCGGTTCGCCATCTCGGCGCCGGCGTAGAACGTCACTGGCGGCAACGGGATGGTGTTGCCGCTGGTGTACCCGGTGCGAATGATCTGGTCCAACCACAGCGACTGAGGGGTGCCGTCCCCAGGGTCGGCCCACGACTGGGAGAGGGCCCACGAGTCCACAATTCTTGCCGGAAGGCGTCGAGCCGAGCGCTGCCGCGGTCGGCGCGGTCAGCAATGCGAGCAGGACCGCGAACACGAGCGCCAGGCTCATGCCGCTTTTGCGTGGACGCCGTTTGCGTCCCGAAGGCGTACGCATGCGCCGAACCCCCACCACAGGCACTCCCCGGTGCTGTTGAACCTCACGGAGCGTCACGAGATGACTCCGATGACGCAATCTCACCAGACCCTAGGCGAACGAATATTCGGACCACCACCCCGTTTAGCTTCAACTTGGAAGGCTTTGCGACCTCTTGACTTGTCCTGCGGAACCAAATGCGGGCATGTCATCTCAACTCGCCGTATCGGCTTGACCCGGAGCGGGGCAACAAGCATGGTTCCGAATCGAACGTCCGCTCGTGGAGTGGACTGTAGGGAGGGGCTAGGATCGTCATGTCACAAACTGAACGCATCTGGCGCAAGGTGCCACCACAAGTGAATCGCGCAAGCGTCGCCCGTCTGCTCGCCCTGGGCGTGAGCGGAGCGCTTGCTGTGGGGATGCTGGTCGCGCCCGCTGCCCAGGCCGACGCCCCGATACCAGTACCGGTGCCGACCGGTTCAACGGCGACAGGCTCGACCGCTCCCGCACCCTCGCCGACCGCGCAGGCGATCCTGGACGCGCGCACCAAAGCGAAGTCGAGCGGACAAGCCGTCACCGTCGATGCCCTCACCACAGGCTCGTCCGCGACATTGGTCAACCCCGACGGCACGCTCACCACCACCGATTACACGGCTCCCGTGCGGATCAAGGAGGACGCCGGCTGGGCTGCCATCGACGCCACCCTGCGGACGAATGCCGACGGAACCCTGAGCCCCGCGGTCTCGCCAACCTCGTTGAAGCTGTCCGGTGGCGGCAGTGGAGCTCTGGCGACGCTGACCACCTCGGACGGTAAGCAACTGTCCGTCACAGCTCCCTTCGCGCTGCCGAAGCCCACCCTGTCCGGGGCGACCGCCACGTACGCGGGCGTGCTGACGCCGGACGTCGACCTTCAGGTGACCGCGGACCCCCAGGGCGGCTGGCGGGACGTCATCGTCGTCAAGACAGCCGCCGCCGCTGCCGACCCGGCGCTGAAGTCCCTTCACTTCCCTATCTCGACCATGGGGTTGACCGCCGGATCGGACGCGGCCGGCAACCTCGCTTTCACCGACAGCACCGGAGCTGTGCGCCTGCACGCCCCGACGCCGATGCAGTGGGACTCCACGCCGCCGCCACCCGCCGTCCCGACCGCTTCGGGCGCCGTGGCCAGCCGGGCCCGCTCGCTCTTCGCGGCTCCCGCGGCCTCAGCAGCCCAGCAGGCCGGCACGTCCACACCGGACGCGCCGGGCGACAGCGCGAAGGTCGGCACGATCGGTGTCGCGGCCACCCCCGACGCCATCGACCTGACGCCCGACCAGAATGTCCTGGGTAAGGGCGTCGGGCCGTGGTATCTCGACCCCAGCATCAGCGTGAACAGTGCTGCCCAGGCCTGGGACATGGTTCAGGAGAACCACCCCGACACCAAGAACTACATGGGGCCGTTCGACCTGGGCATCGGCTACTGCGGCTACAGCGACTGCACCGGCTACGGCCGATACCGCGCCTATGTCCAGATCGGCATCAACTCCGCGATCTACAATCAGCCCGGCGGCGCCCCGGCACCCCCGACCGTCTACGGCTCGACGCTGTTCGTGAACATCACTGACGCCTCCAGCCCGTCCACCCCGAGCCCGCTGGGTCTCTACTGGACGAACCCGATCGACGGCAACACCACCTGGAACAACCAGCCCTGCGGCACCGGTGCGACTATGGCCGGATGCAGCAAGGTCGCTTCCACCATCGCCACCGGTACCGGACCGATCAGCTTCGACGTCACCTCCCAGATGCAGACGGCCGCCCAGCAGAAGTGGGGCAACTGGACGATCGGCATCGCGCCAGACGACGAGAACAACCTGCTCTACCGCCACCACATCGGCAACAACCCGCACATCGTCACCACATACGACATCGCTCCGAGCCTCTGGGCTCCGCGCGTCAGCCCGCAGCCGGGCTTCGCCAATAGCGACAACAGTGGGAATCCGACAGGCTCGGACTGCGCCACCAGCGGTACCAACGCCCCGTGGGTCGGCGGAAACCAGAACATCACCCTCACCGCCTCCAACTGGTCGCCCGCCGGGATGAGCCTGCACACCGTCTTCCGCCTGTGGAACGACGCCGGCTGGTCCTGGACCGGCGACAGCGGCTGGGCCGCCTCGCAGAACTCCAATGTCAGCGTCAGCATCCCGGGCACCTCATTGGCCGACGGTCACCTGTTCGCGTGGACGGCCAACGCCTACGACGCCGACCCGCCGAGCGGCGGCCTCGGCTCCCCGAACGTCCCGACCTGCTTCTTCCGGATCGACAAGACCTCGCCGACCCTCGTGGTCAGTTCTAGTGATTTCCCGCCCTCCGGCACCCCCAATCCGTCCCCCAAGGTGTACGCGGGCAGCGGTGTGGGCGGGACTTTCACGCTCACCGGCAACGACCCCGCCCCCACCCTCACCGGTACTACCGCCTCCGGCGTGGCCTGCTTCCGATGGAGCACGGACCCTACCCCGGTCACGGGTTGGAAGTGCTCCGACGGCGCCGGGGCCGGCATCGTCCTACAGTCCTCCAACCCCAGCTTCACGTACGCACCGGGCTCGGCAAGTTGGGGCACCAACATCGTCTACGTGCAGGCCCAGGACAACGCCGGCAACTACGGCCAACCTGCGGCCTACTCCTTCTTCGCCCCCTGGAACCCGAACGGTAAGTCGGTCTACGGTGACGTGACCGGCGACGGCAAGCCCGACATCCTGCTGCCGGACGCCGCCGGCAACCTCCGGATCGTCACCGCCGGCGTCGACCCTGCGAACGCCATCAGCGCCTATGCCACCGCGGCGCCAGGTGTGAACTGGAACACCGCCCAGGTCACCCACCGGGGCAACCTCGACGCGGGCCCCGTGGACGACATCGTCGTGCACCAACCTGGGAACGGGACTCTCAGTTGGTCCAAGAACAACGGCAACGGCACGTTCTCAACGCTTTCACCGGTCCAACCGTTTCCCACGCGCTGCACGGACCTTAAGGGCATTCCCTGGCAGGGCACCTGCCCGTTCACCGCTACCGGCAACTGGTCGAACGTGACCCAGATCCTCGCGCTCGGCACGCCCAGCGGTGAGAGCACCAGCTCCGCCTCGATCGGGCGGACCTCGTTGCTGGCGGTCTCCGGCGGCCAGCTCTGGCTTCTGAACAGCACCACCGGTAGCGACCAGTTGGACGGCACAGCCCGCCTGGTCTCCGCCGCCGACTGGAGCAACTACGACCTCATCAACCCCGGCCCGGCGAGCGGTCCCAGCGCCGGCGGCGCGATGCAGCCGACCCTCTGGGCCCGCTTCCGCGACTCCAACGACACCGGCAAACTGTTGGCCTACCCGATCACCGGCGGCAGCACCCCCGACTACAGCCAGCTGGCTGATCCCGCCAAGGGCCTCACCATTACGGGGCTCTCCCTCCCGGTGGCGACCTACCCCACGGTCGGTTCCTCCGGTGACCTCAACGGCGACGGTGTCCCCGACCTGTGGGCCACCACCTCGACCGGTCAGCTCGTCATCTGGACCGGCAGTACCACGGGTTGCCCCTCAACGGCGTCGTACACCTGTTTCACTCCCACGAGCCAGACCCACCCGGCCGACCTGCGCACCCCCGTCGGCCGCTGGCCGCTCGCCACGAGCACGACGGCGGCCACCGGCGTAATCACGACTCCGGATGCCCTGAACCAGCACGCCGGTGTCGTCAAGGGTGCGGTCACCTTCCCCGCCGACACCATCGACGGCGTCCCGACCAACGTCGCGCAGCTGGACCCGAACGGTACCGGCGAGATCGACATGACGGGCAGCACGCTCGACACCAGCAAATCCTTCACCGTCAACGTCTGGGCCAAGCCGACCGCCACCGGCGGGATCGTCGCGAGCGAGGACGGCACCAGCGCCAGCGGCTTCATGCTCTGGCCCGACAAGAACACCAACACCTGGCGATTCGCCCTCAGCAACGCCGATAGCAACGGCTGGCCCTACGACCAGACCGACGACATCATCAGCAGCTCCGCCACCGTCCAAACCAGCGTCTGGACGCACCTTGTCGCCAGCTACGATGCGGACAGCCACCAGACCAGCCTCTACGTCAACGGCACACTGGCCGCTAATGGCCACCACACCACCAACTCCGGTATCGCCGGTCCCCTCGTGGTCGGCCGTTACCAGCTGGCCGGGCAGCACAGCTCCTACTACGCCGGCTCGGTCGCCGACCTCGTGGTATCGCCCTACGCCACCAACACCGCCAACCCTGCCCCCCACCCCATCGTCTCGGGCGTCGCGGCCAACAAGTGCATCGACGACAACGGCGCGAGCACGGTGCCAGGCTCTGTCATCCAGATCTACGACTGCAACGGGACCAACGCCCAGCAGTGGACGGTCAATGCCAACGGCACGCTCAACGTCATGGGCGGCTGCCTTGACAACAGCAACGCCGTCAACAGCAACGGCAACCTCGTCCAGTGGACCAACTGCACGGGCAATCCCGCGCAGCAGTGGATCCCGCGCGCCGACAGCAGCATCTACAACCCGGCCACCGGCCGCTGCCTGGACGACCCGAACGGCAGTACGGTCAACGGAACCCAGCTCCAGATCTACGACTGCAACGGCAGCCCCGCCCAGCGGTGGCTGATCGCGCCGGGTAGCTGATTCGCCCGGTTCCCTCCATACGCAGGGCCCGCTTTCCCCGGCCGGACGCCGGGCGTAGGCGGGCCCTGCGTCCTGTCGGCACAGCCGGGCGTCGTTCAGTTCGTCCAGGGTCAGGCCGCCGGGATGCACCAGGGCGTCGCGGATGTCGTCGCGGCGCAGAAAGGCGGCGAAGACGGTGCCGGCCGGGAACGGACCGCGTGCGGCTTCGTCCGCCGGTAAGGGCCGCCGCCTCGGAGGCCCTTTTCGGTCTTTCAGCCCGTGGTGGATGCGTGCAGCTGTGCTGTCGCCAGTCCCGGTTGATCCTCCGAGAGTTGCTCCAGTGCGACGCCGTCCGGCCGCCAGATGCCGCTGCGGCCGATGGTCCGGTACGGCCCGGTGGCCCCGACGTACTGGGAGACCGCGACCCACAGGCCGAGAGCCGCCGCGCGTGAGGTCTGCTCGAGCAGACGGTGCTTGTCGCCGGTCGCGTACAGGGCGCTGACGACGTAGGCGTCGGCTCCGGCGTCGCGGGCAGCGCGGGCATGCTCGGGGACGGCGGCGTCGTAGCAGACGGCCAGGCCGAGGCGCCAGCCCTCGATCTCCAGGATGTGGTGCCCGGCGCCGGGCAGGAAGATGTCCTGCTCTTCGCCGTGCAGGTGCATCTTGGCGTACCCAGCAGTTCTGTTCACGGTCTCGGCGGACGACGCGCGGGTGGACCCGCTGCACGCCCGCAAGATGTGCGCGGCACTGCAGCACTCCACCAGCGCCACCGCGCCGGTGGTGCTCCGATGCGAGTCGGGTGTCGGGCACAAGAGCCGCTCGGTGAGCCGGGCGGCATCCCTCGCCGCCGACACCCTTGCTTTCCTCGCCCACCACACGGGGCTCGAGATCCCGGAGTGAGGATCGTGCCGCTCTCCGGGTGGAGGGCGGCACGATCAGTTGTGCGGTCAGTGCGGGATGTTGTCGATCAGCTCGCGTGCTCCCTGGCGGAGGAGGGCGACGGCGACCGAGGTGCCGAGGGTGGCGGGGTCGAGGGGGCCGGCCCACTCGTGGGCGTCGAGGACGGTTTTGCCGTCGGGGGAGAAGACGCGGCCGCGCAGGGAGAGGCGGCCGTCGCGTTCGGCGCGGGCGAAGCCGGCGATCGGGCTGTTGCAGTGGCCCTGGAGGACGTGCAGGAACATCCGTTCGGCGGTGGTCTCGCGCCAGGCGGCGGCGTCGTTGAGGGCGGTGACGGCGGCGATGGTGGCGGCGTCGTCCTCGCGGCACTGGAGGGCGAGGACGCCGGCGCCGATGGGTGGGCACATGGTGTCGACGGAGAGGATCTCGGTGGCCCGCTCGGCGAGGCCGATCCGGGTCAGTCCCGAGGCGGCCACCAGGAGGGCGTCGGCCTCGCCGGCGTCCAGCTTCTCCAGTCGCCGGTTGACGTTGCCGCGGAACGGGACGCAGGTCAGGTGCGGGTGCGAGACGGTCAGTTGGGCCACTCGGCGGACGGACGAGGTGCCGATCCGGGTGCCGGGCGGCAGCTCGTCCAGGGTCAGGCCGCCGGGGTGCACCAGGGCGTCGCGGATGTCGTCGCGGCGCAGGAACGCGGCGAAGACCGTGCCGGCCGGGAGCGGGCGGTCGGCGGGGACGTCCTTGACGCAGTGCACCGCGAGGTCGGCCTCGCCGGCCAGCAGCGCGGCGTCCACCTCCTTGGTGAACGCGCCCTTGCCGCCGAGCTCGGAGAGTGCGCCGGTCCAGCGGTCGCCGGAGGTGGTGACGGGCACCACCTCGGTCCGCAGGCCGGGGTGGAGCGCGGTCAACTCGGTTCGGACGCGCTCGACCTGGGCCAGGGCCATGGGGGAGGAGCGGGAGACGATCCGGATCGGACCGAGGGGGGCGGGCGGCGGCGTCGACGGCATGGCGACCACGATAGAGCGCGCCGTGCCGCCGGTGGGACTGCCGACACCGGTGGTCTCGCGGTAGCGTGCACCAGTCGGATCAGTAGTCGCACGAACAGCCGAGCATTGAAGAGGAGTTCGGATGGCCGAGACGCTGGGGACCGCGCTCCCGGCCGGGCGGACGCCGAGTTGGGGACGTGCCGCCGGACCGGGACGGTTGGACTCGGTCCTGCCGCACGTCGCGCTCGCGTCGCTCTTCCTGCTGGGCTACACCGTCCTCGCGGCCCTGCGCTACCAGCGATTCGGCTCGCCCTCCTGGGACTTGGGCATCTTCACCGAGGCGGTGAAGGGCTACGCGCACTTCCACGCGCCGGTGGTCTCGATCAAGGGTCCCGGCTTCAACGCGCTCGGCGACCACTGGTCGCCCGTCCTCGCGCTGCTCGCGCCGTTCTTCTGGCTCTTCCCCTCCGCGATGACCCTGCTGGTCGCCCAGGCCGCGCTGTTCGCCTGGTCGGTCGGCGTGGTCTCGGACAGCGCGGCCCGGGTGCTGACCCGCAACCGGGGGCTGCTGATCGGCACCGCGTACGGGCTCTCCTGGGGCCTTCAGCGGGCGGTGGACGCGGAGTTCCACGAGATAGCGTTCGCGGTGCCGCTGCTCGCGTTGGTCGGCCGGCAGCTGCTGTTGGGCCGCTGGGAGCGTGCGGCCTGGTGGGCGCTGCCGCTGGTGCTGGTCAAGGAGGACATGGGGCTGACCGTCGCGGCGGTCGGCGTCGTCCTCGCCCTGACGGCCCGGCGCTGGTTCACCGCGGGCGTGCTGGTCGTCTTCGGGCTGGGGTTCACCGCGCTCACGGTCTTCCTGCTGATCCCGCACTTCAATCCGCAGCACCACTTCGACTACTGGTCCAAGCTGCCGGGCGGCACCCACCCCAAGCTCTGGCAGGTGCTCAGCGGCCCGTTCACCCGGCTGACGGTCTGGAAGACGACCGGGTGGCTCTTCGGAATCGTCGGGTTCCTGGCCCTGCGCTCGCCGCTGGTGGTGCTCGCGCTGCCCACGCTGGCCTGGCGGTTCGGCTCGTCCAACCCGATGTTCTGGGGTCCGGACTGGCACTACAACGCGACCCTGATGCCGATCCTCTTCCTCGCGCTGGTGGACGCGGTGCAGCGGCTGGGCCGCTCCGCTCGTCCGGGCCTGCGGGCGTTCGCGGACGGGATGGTGCCGGCCGCGCCGGGCATCGCGGTGGCCTGCCTGGTGAGCCTGCCGGTCGGGTTCGGCGGCCTGGCCGACCCGGCGGCCTGGAGCGGCGGGCAGCACGCGGCGGTGTTGCGGGCGGCGATCGCGCAGATCCCGCCGGATGTCCGGGTCGAGTCCTCGATGGGACCGCTGGCACAGCTGGCGGCGCGCGACGACACGTACTGGCTCGGCGGCTGCACGCCGGTGCCGCCGGAGTACCTCCTGGTGGACCGGGACGGCTGGGGCGACGCGCCCACCGACATGCCCGGGTACGCGTCGGCGCTGCACCCGGGCGCGCGCTACGGCGCGGTCTTCGACCGGGGCGGTGTCGTGGTGCTGCGCCGACTGCCGTGAGCCCTGGGGCCGTTGGGGCTGTTGGTCAGCCCAGGCAGCTGCAGTTGGTCATCAGCGCCTCGACGCTCCGCACGTAGCCGGGGTTGGGGATCACCTCGGTGCCGGTGGCGGTGGCCACGCCGGTGGTGGGGTCGGTGGTGCTGACGGTGTTGTAGTGGACGCTGCCGGCGCCCGCGTTGTAGGCCGCGACGACCACGTCGAGCAGCGGGCTCTTGCCGGTGACCGGGTCCGGCGACAGGTCGTACTTGCCGCCGAAGTCCGAGTCGCCGTAGTAGGCGACCAGTTCGTCCAGCAGCTCGGCGCCCAGGTCGGTGTTGCCGGCCAGCGTCTGGACGTCGTTCCTGGTGCCGAACTTGCCGTTCATCCAGGTCGCGGTGGCCGGCATGATCTGCATCGTGCCGATGCCGCCGTCGCAGGCCTGGATGGCCGACTGCCAGCCGCTCTCCTGCCAGGCGATCGCCTTGACCAGATTGACGGGCAGCGGCGGGAGCTTGTCGGTGCCGCCGCTGCCGAGGGTCAGCGTCCTGGACTTGCCGGCGGCCGCGGTGAGCGCGGCGGAGACGTCGCCCTGCGGCTGGTTGGTGCCGTTGAAGCTCTTGCAGCCGCCCTGGGCGGGCGGCGTCTGCGGGGCGGCGACCGGCGGGGGCGGCGGTGCGACCGGGCCGGGCTTGGCGGTCGGCGCGGGCGCGGCGGAGGCGGCCGCCTGGGCCTTGGCTGTCGTGCCGCCGGACTTGGCGGAGGCCGTCGCGGAGGGGCCGCGTGAGGCCGAACGGGTCGCGGACGCACTGGGCGAGGCGCTGAGCGACGTGCTCGCGGACGTGCTGGGGCTCGGCGACGCGGCGGGCGAGTCGCTCGGCGCGCCGGTGGGGGACGGGAGCTGGGCGGCGGGCGGGTCGGCGACCGTGACGGTCCGCACGTCGGCGGTGGTGTGCTTCGCCCCCAGGTCCGAGACCCCGTAGGCCGCGAACGCGCCTACCGCCGCCACCGCCGCCAGTCCTGCCGCGGCCTTCTGACGCTTGCCCATGGTCATGATCCCCACCCCGTTGTGTCTCCGACCCTGTGCTCACACAGGAGTTCGCCATCGTACCCATTGCTCGAACGGTGATCGATGCCAGATTCGGCTGTTTGAGTTTGGGTGATTCTGCCGACTCTGCGCGCGATGGCTCGTAATTGAGTGTTAGTTATTGACCGATGATGTGGAATTTTGATTCCCTTGCTCCGCACCAGCACCCCTCCCGAGCACCTCTCACCACCCAGGAGATGGCATGAAGAAGGCGTGGGCCGCGCTGCTCGCCGCCGCGATGACGGCGGTGCCGCTGACCGTCGTCACGGCGGCGGCGACACCGGCGGCCGCACTGGACAACGGGCTGGCGAAGACGCCCCCGATGGGCTGGAACGACTGGAACACCTTCGGCTGCGACGTCAGCGAGAAGCTGGTCGAGCAGATCGCCGACAAGCTGGTCGCCAGCGGCATGCAGCAGGCCGGCTACCAGTACGTCAACATCGACGACTGCTGGATGGGCAAGTCCCGGGACGCGGCCGGCAACCTGGTCCCCGACCCGGTCAAGTTCCCGGACGGCATCACCGGCGTCGCCGCGTACGTGCACAGCAAGGGCCTCAAGCTCGGCATCTACGAGAGCGCCGGCACGATGACCTGCGCCGGCTACCCGGGCAGCCTCGGCCACGAGGACGCGGACGCCGCTTCGTTCGCGTCCTGGGGCGTGGACTACCTCAAGTACGACAACTGCTACAACCAGAACGTCCCCGGCCAGCAGCGCTACAAGGCGATGGGCGCGGCGCTGGCCAGGACCGGCCGGCCGATCGTCTACTCGCTCTGCAACTGGGGCAACGAGAACGTCGCCTCCTGGGGCGCGGGCGTCGGCAACCTGTGGCGCACCACCGGTGACATCAGCGCCGACTTCGGCTCGATGCTCGGCAACTTCCACACCAACGTCGCGCTGGCGGCCGGCGCCGGACCGGGCGCCTGGAACGACCCGGACATGCTGGAGGTCGGCAACGGCATGACGCCGACCGAGGACCGGTCCGAGTTCTCGCTCTGGGCCGCGATGGCCGCGCCGCTGATCTCGGGCGCCGACCTGCGCGCCGCGACCCCGCAGACCATGGCGATCTACACCAACCGCGACGTCATCGCGGTCGACCAGGATCCGCTGGGCAAGCAGGGCGTGGAGATCGCGCACAGCGGCGGCCTGGACGTGCTCGCCAAGCCGCTCGCGGACGGCAGCGTCGCGGTCGCCCTGTTCAACGAGAACGCGACGACGGCCACGATCAGCACCACCGCCCAGGCGGTCGGCCTGGGCGCGGCCAAGGGCTACACGCTGCGCGACCTGTGGAGCAAGGCGACCACCGAGTCGCCGGGCACCATCAGCGCCGCCGTCCCGGGCCACGGAACCGTCCTCTACCGGGTGGCGAAGACCGACAAGCCCGGCCAGTACGCGCCGAGCATCGCACTGAACACCGCGATCCCGGCCCAGTTGGACGGCGCCACGGCCACCGTGACCTCGGCCTTCACCAACAACGGCAGCTCGGCGGTCGGCCAGGTCACCCTCGGGCTGAACACGCCGGCCGGCTGGAAGGTCGAGCCGCTCACCGCCACCGGATTCGGCACCGTGCGCCCGGGCCACATGGCCATCGCGGCGTTCCGGATCACCGCGCCGACCGTGCTGACCGCGCCGATCGAGACCGACACGCTGACCGGGACGGCCACCGCCCGCTGGAGCGGCGGCAGCACCGCGGCCGACTCGCCGGGCACCGTCCGGATCGCCGCCCCGGTGCATGCGCCGTACCTGACCTACAGCGACACCACGGCGGTCTTCGGGCAGTCCGGCACCCGCCTCGGCCTCCTCGGCGGCGGCGCCGACGCCTGGGGCAGCACGGACGAGTACAGCGCCGTCTACCAGCACGGCGCCGAGCACGACGGCTCCACCACCATCGTGCAGGTCACCGCCCAGGCCGCCACCAGCAGTTGGGCCAAGGCGGGCATCATGGTCCGCAACGACGTGACGGCGCCGGGCAGTTCACCCGGCTACCTGATCCTCGCGGTCACCCCCGGCAACGGCTACGTCCTGCAGTGGGACAGCACCGGCAGCGGCCAGCTCAACAGCAACTCCTCCCCCTCCAACTCGGGTCTCGGCACCGCGAGTTACCCGACCTGGCTGAAGCTGGTGCGGACCGGCACCAGCTACACCGGCTCCTACTCCACCGACGGCACCACCTGGACGACGGTCGGCACCGCCACCGTCCCCGGCGTCGCGGCCGCCCAGGACGCGGGCGTCTTCATGACCGCCCACAACAACAACGGCGGCACCACCGGGGAGGTGGACTTCGATCACCTGACGCAGAGCTGATCGACTGAACGGCAGGGGCGGGTCTCGGCGGAGACCCGCCCCTGCGGGCATGAGCTCAATCGGACATCGTGCCCGGGGACCACACGCCGAGCCACTGCTCGGCGCCGTAGTCCTCGAACCGCTCCACCTCGGTGAACCCCAGCTTCGCCGCGACGCGCGCCGAGGCCTCGTTGGCGGTCTGGCTGGAGAGCACCACCGGCTCGCCGGGATGCGCGTCGGCGAACCAGCCGAGCACCGCCGCGCACGCCTCGGTGGCATACCCGCGCCCCCACGCCTGCGGCAGGAACATGTAGCCGAGCTCGGGCTCGCCGCCTTCCGGACGGACGTGACCCTTGCGCTCCGCGTCGCGCCGATCGAGCGTGATCATGCCGATCGTCGCCCCGTCGAGCTCGACCACGAAGAAGCCGAAGCGCTGCCCCGGCACCTCGGGCATCGCGCGCTCGAGCTCGTCACGCGGCCGAGCACCGCCGACGTAGGTGCCCACCTCCGGTGAGGCGAACAGGTCGATCAGAGCCGCACGGTCCCGGGCCTCGGACTCGCGGAGCACGAGCCGCTCGGTCCTGATCGGAGCAGGTGGCCAGGCGACGGGGTGCACGGTGATCTCATCCGGCATGGAACGGCTCCTGATCGTCTCGGCCACACGGTATGACCTCGTATGGCCATTGCGGGCAACGACTTCTGACGTCGCCACCATCGAGACGCGCTCCGACGAGATGCCAGTTGCGCGCAATCGCTGACACGAGCAGCCGTTGTCCCGGCTTCGCTGACAACCGTCCCGACTTCGCTGTCACAAGACAGCCACCGATATATCGGTGAGCGTTGACGAGCGACAGTTAGCGATATATCGTCGAAGCATCGAGACAGTACTTCGAGAGGAAGTACCGCCGATGAACCGAGAGGTGGTGCGCATCATGCGCGCGGAGTACTCGTTCGGCCCTGGCGGCCGGAGCAGGCGTGGACAGGGCAGGCGGCGCGGGCCGGGCTTCGGCGGGCTGCCGGGAGAAGGGGGAGAGCGCGTCGAGGGGCGCGGGCGCGGGGGGTTCGGGCCGCCGTTCGGCGGTGGCGGGCCGTTCGGCGGTGGGCCCTTCGGGCACGGCGGCGGTGGCCGGGGGCGTGGGCGGCACGGCGGGCGGGCGCGGCGCGGGGATGTCCGTGCCTCGCTGCTCGCGCTGCTCAAGGACCGGCCGATGCACGGCTACGAGATGATCACCGAGATCGGTGGGCGGACCGACGGCGCCTGGCGCCCCAGCCCGGGTTCGGTCTACCCGACCCTCCAGCTACTGGAGGAGGAGGGCCTGATCGCCGCTCAGGAGTCCAGCGGCAAGCGGCTGTTCACGCTGACCGACGCGGGCCGCACCGAGGCCGAGGCCGGCCCGGCGGAGCCGTGGATGCAGACCGGCCGCGAGGTCGGCTGGGAGGCGGTCCAGGAGGTCGGCCAGGCGCTCGCCTCGGTCGAGCAGGCGATCCGCCAGGTGATGGGCACCGGCACCGAGGAGCAGCGCGCCAAGGGGCTCGCGGTCCTCGTCGAGGCCCGCAAGAAGCTCTACCTGATCCTGGCCGAAGAGGCGTGAGGAGAAGGTGAGAAGGAGCACAGGGGTGGTCTATTCCAGTGGCGGTGCGTACTCGTACCGCCACCGGGAGCGTCCCTTGGCGTCGTACTCCTTGGCCCGGACGTAGCGCAGCGTCTGGGCCGGCACGTCCCCGTGCGCGGGTACCGGGACCCGGTAGACCTTGGGTACGCCGTGAAACGGGGACAGCAGGATCGGCAGCACCTGCCCGTCCAACGGCCCGCCCACGAATTCGGTGTCCGCACTCCTCATTCGCCCAGCTTCGCACCTGATCGGGTACGGACCCAAACCCCCGGGTCCGCAGTAGCCCGGCGCTCCCTTATCCTGCTCAGTACGCCCTCGGGGTTCACCCGGGTCAGCGGCCCCGTGCGGGCCGGGTGGCGCGCAGAACTGCGCCTGCCCGCCGAGCTCCGTTCTCGCGTTCCGCACAGTGGACCAGGCGTTGGCCGACCGGTGACCCCGGCTCCGGCCGCCCGGCCGATCGACCTTGCGCTCCCGGGGAAGCAGCGGGTGGCGCGGGACGTTGCGTCGGATGTGCGTCGAGCGCTGTGCCACCCAGACACAGCAGGTGCGAAAGGGGACCGATGGAAGCCAGCAGCAGGTGGACCACGTGGTGGCAGCGACGCGATCGGCAGCGCACCGGAACGGATGCCTACGCCGCGACCTCCCCGGCGGCCCGACTCGATCTGCTGCTCGCCGCCGTGCGGGCCGGCTTCCCGCTCGCCCCCGCCGCCCATCCGGCCGGCCATCGCTGCTCCTGCGACCGGGTCGGCTGTCCGGCCCCCGCCCAGCACCCGGTCTCGTTCGCCTGGCAGTCCCAGGCGACCACCGACGCCGAGCAGCTCGCCCGCTGGCTGTCCCGTGATCCGCAGGCCAACTTCATCACCGCCACCGGGCGGGCCCACGACGTCCTGGACGTGCCGGCCTCGGCCGGACGGCTGGCGCTGGAGCGGCTGACCGAGGCGGGCGTCGAGGGGCCGGTGGCGGCGGTCGGCGAGGAGCGCTACCTCTTCTTCACCGCCACCCGCGGCACCCCCGCCGACGAGGACGAGTGGTGGTCCAGCGCGCTGGACACCCACCCGGACACCGTCTCCGAGCACCCCGGCCTGCGCTGGCACTGCCGCGGCTCGTACACCCTGCTGCCCCCGGCCGCGCTGCCGGACGGCTCCGAGGTGCGCTGGCTGCGCGGCCCCGAGCAGCCGCTGCCGGACTCGCTGCGCGTGCTGGACGTGCTGACGGACGCGTGCACCGAGGTCGGCGCGGTCGCCGAGGAGCAGTGGCTGATCGGCTGATCAGCTGATCAGCCGTCAAGCCCCGAGCTTCAGGGGAGGGTGAGGACCTCGGCACCGTCGGCCGTGACCACCAGCGTGTGCTCGAACTGCGCGGTGCGCTTGCGGTCCTTGGTGACCACGGTCCAGCCGTCCGGCCAGATCTCGTAGTCGTAGGTGCCCAGGGTGAGCATCGGCTCGATGGTGAAGGTCATCCCGGGCTTGATCACCTCGGTGGCCCGCTCGCTGTCGTAGTGCGGGACGATCAGGCCGGAGTGGAACGACGTGTTGATCCCGTGGCCGGTGAAGTCCCGGACCACGCCGTAGTCGAAGCGCTTGGCGTAGGACTCGATGACCCGGCCGATCACGTTGATCTGGCGGCCGGGCTTGACCGCCTTGATCGCCCGGTCGAGCGACTCCCGGGTGCGCTCCACCAGCAGCCGCGACTCCTCGTCGACGTCGCCGCACAGGTAGGTGGCGTTCAGGTCGCCGTGCACCCCGTGGATGTAGGCGGTGGCGTCGATGTTGACGATGTCGCCGTCCTGAAGGACCGTCGAGTCCGGGATGCCGTGGCAGATGACCTCGTTGACGGAGGTGCAGATCGACTTCGGGAAGCCGCGGTAGCCGAGGTCGGACGGGTAGGCGCCGTGGTCGCACATGTACGCGTGGGCGACGGCGTCCAGTTCGTCGGTGGTGACACCCGGCGCGATCAGCTTCGCGGCCTCGGCCATCGCCTGCGCGGCGATCCGGCTGGCGATCCGCATCTTGTCGATGGTCTCGGCCGTCTGCACCTCGGGCCCGGTGTACGGCGTCGGCGCGGGCTTGCCGACGTACTCCGGACGGGCGATGTGCGCCGGAACCTTGCGGACGGGGGACTGGGTGCCGGGAACGAGGTGAGCCATGGCCGCGATTCTATCCCGCAGGCCTGTTCCACCCCGGTTGTGTGTGCGAGAAGGACGGCCGGGAATGATCTCCCCGAACGAGAGGAAGAGGCCCATGCCCCTGGGATTCGGCCGCAAGCCCACCGGAAAGCCGGGCGAGTGGTTCTACTGCGTCAAGCACGGCAAGGTCGAGGAGGGACCGGAGTGCCCGGCCAAGGACCGGCTGGGCCCGTACGCCACCCGCGAGGAGGCCGCGCACGCGCTGGAGATCGCGGCGGAGCGCAACCGGGAGTGGCAGAACGACCCGCGCTGGCACGACCGCCCCGCCGAGGAGGGGGAGGACCGGGACTGAGCCGGCGTCAGGCTGCCGGGGCCACCTCGGTGGCTTCGGCCGTCCGCTCCCGCTGGGCGCGGACGGCCGCCGCGTGCGGGTCGGTGCGGGAGTCGTAGGCGAGCAGCTTCGGCAGCACGGCGGCCAGTCCGAGCACCCCGGCCACGCAGGCCAGCCCGCCCATCCAGATCGAGCCGCGCACCCCGACCGTCCCGGCCATACCGCCGGCCCGGACCTGGCCGAGCTGCGGCCCCACCGAGTAGCTCAGCAGCTCCACGCCGGCCAGCCGGCCGCGCAGCTCGTCCGGGATCGACTGGTTCCAGATGGTCGACCGGCCCATCCCGCTGATCATGTCGGCGCCGCCCGCCACCGCCAGGAAGAACAGCACCAGCCAGAGGTTGCCCACCAGCCCGGCCAGCGCCATTGCTGCGCCCCAGCCGAGCGCCGCCAGCACCACCATCCGCCCGTGCCGGTGCACCCCGGACGCCCACCCGCTGGTCGCCGAGACCAGCAGCGCGCCGACCGCCGACGCGCCGTACAGCAGGCCCAGCGCCCAGTGCGCGTGCAGGTCGTCGGCGAGGAACGGGAAGATCGCGACGGGGAACGCGAAGAACATCGCGACGATGTCGACCACGTAGGTGCCCAGCAGTTCCGGACGGCTCCAGGCGTACTTCACGCCCGCGACGATCGCCGCGACGGACGGCCTCGAAGCGCCGCTGGGCGGCGGCACCGCGCTGAGCCGCGCGAGCAGCAGCAGCGAGACGGCGAACGTGGCGACGTCCAGCGCGTACGCGGTCTGCACGCCCGCGAACGCCACGACGAACCCGGCCAGTGCCGGGCCGAGCACCGAACTCGTGCTGCGGTAGAGCGAGATCAGCGCGAAGGCGGCGGTCATCTGGTCGTGCTCGACGATCCGCGGGACGAGGGTGTCCAGCGCCGGGCGCTGGAGGCCGTCCACGGCCGCGACCAGCGCGGCGACCAGGTAGATCGGCCAGAGCACGGGGTGCGGCAGCAGCGCGTTGACCAGCAGCAGCGCGGACAGCAGGCCGAGTCCCGCCTCGGAGGCCAGCACCAGCTTGCGCCGGTCCAGCGCATCGGCCAGCGCGCCGCCCCAGAGTCCGAAGAAGATCAGCGGCAGCAGTTCGACCGCGCCGATCAGGCCGACCGCAAGGTAGGAGCCGGTGAGGTCCTTGACCTGCAACGGGACGGCGACGTAGGTGAGGAAGCTGCCGAAGGAGGAGACGCAGCCCGAGCCCCAGAGCAGCCGGAAGTCGCGGGAGGTGCGCCAGGGGGACAGATCCGGGCGGATCCTGCCGAACAGGCTGGGACGGGTACTTCGGCTGTCGTCGCTCACGTGAGGTCATGATGCGCGGGCCGGCCGCTGCGGGCAACGGGATTTCGCCACGCCCGCCGCAGGTCGGCTACCAGCGGTTGACCGGCTCGGTGCTGAAGGTCGCCAGCAGCCGGGAGAGCCGCGAGCCGGCCCGCCGCCGTTCCCCGGCCGCCGCGCTGACCAGGTGCTGGACCAGGTCGAAGCCCGGCTCGTCCGGGCTGTCCACCGTCAGGCTCTCGTGCGCGAGCGCCGACAGCTCCGGGTCGCCCGCCTCCAGCGCCAGCACCGTCGCCCCGGCGCGCCGGGCGTCCTGCACCCGGTCCAGCAGGACGGCGTCGGCCGCCACCGGTGTGACCACCAGCACCGTCTCGCCGCGCCGCGCCTGCGCCAGCCGCCGCAGGTCGTGCCGCAGGTGCGCGGGCGCCCCGGCCGGGACCTCGTGCCGCACCAGCGCCGGGGCCAGCAGCGGCGCGCCGGACCAGGACGCCTCGTCGCGCAGGTGCGCGGCCAGGTGCCACGGTTCGTGCTGCGGGGTGCCGACCAGCAGCAGCCCGCGGGCGGAGCGCCGGGTGACCGAGCCGCGCAGCGCCCCGGCGAAGGCGCGGGTCGCCGCGAGCAGGCCCGAGCCGGCGCTCGGGCCGCCCAGCCGTCCGCCGACCGGTGCGCCGCTGTCGAAGGTGAGCTGCTCGGTGAGTTCCGACACTCGCATCGCGTCCATGCGCACAGGATGGAGCCGTTCGCACGTCGCCGAAAGGCTCTTCACCCCAGCGTCCCCCGATCCGGTGACGGGACTGCGCTGTGAAGATCGTGTGACGACACGGCGGGCCCGGCGCCACCCCGCTGCGGGTGGTCGACGGCCTTCGGCGAGAATGGGGGCCGACAGACCCCGACCCCTGGAGCCGGCCGCCATGCCCCGCAACGCCCTGTACGCCTCGATCGTCTTCGTCCTCGCGGTGGCCGCCGCCGTGGTCTCCTTCGTGCAGGGCAACTGGTTCGGCGTGATCTGGGTGCTGCTGGCCGGCCTCTCCAGCAACATGGCCTGGTTCTACCTCCGCAAGGAGCGCCTGGCCCAGGCGGCCGACAGGAACTGATCCGCGGGGTCAGTGCGTCCAGAACCGGAACAGGTACTGCCCCGCCTCGGCGAACCCGTCCTGGACCCCGAACAGGCCGAGGATGTCGTGCACCAGGCCGAAGAACCACTGGTTCACCTGCGACTGCCAGAGCACCACGAAGACCGCCATCAGCCCGTACGGCGCGAAGGGCTGCACCGCGCGGCGGGTCTTCAGCGAGAGCCAGGGCTCGACGATCCCGTAGCCGTCCAGGCCGGGGATCGGCAGCAGGTTCAGCAGCGCGGCGCTCACCTGGAGCAGGCCGAGGAAGGACAGTGCGGCCGCGAAGGAGCTCACCGGGTAGCCGTTGACCGCGATGCTCGCCGGCAGGTCGTCCAGCCAGCCGGCGCCGACCGGCACCAGCAGCAGCACCGCGCAGAGCAGGTTCACCAGCGGCCCGGCCGCCGAGATCAGGCTGTGCTTGAGCCGCCCGTGGATGCGGTGGCGCTCGATGAAGACCGCGCCGCCCGGCAGGCCGATGCCGCCGAGGATGACGAAGACCACCGGCAGCACGAAACTCAGCACCGCGTTGGCGTACTTGAACGGATTGAGCGTCAGATAGCCCTTGGCGCCCACCGTGATGTCCCCGCCGTGCAGCGCGGTGCGGGCGTGCGCGTACTCGTGCAGGCAGAGCGAGACCATCCAGCCGGCCACCACGAAGAGGAAGACGCCGAAGCTCGCGGTGCCGTACCCCGTCCACACCGCCCAGCCGGAGGTGCCCAGTATCGCCAGCAGGACCCAGAACACCGGACTGATCCGGCGCTCCTCACTACCCGGGCGTCGTGCGTCGGCATAGCTCATGGTGTTCGGGTCTCCGGGGGGACTGGGCATCGGGCGGGCTGACCCGACCGATCATGCCGGGCGGTACGGCTGCGGACAAACGACAGGACAGAATGGTCAGGTGTTCTACGGCATCCTCGGCACCACCACGGCCCAGCACGACGACGGCACACCCATCCCGCTGGGCGGTGCCCGGCTGCGTGCCCTGCTCGCGGCGCTGGTCCTGCGCCAGGGGCGGCCGGTGCCGGCCGACGCGCTGGTCGCCGAGGTCTGGGACGGCGAGCAGCCGCAGGACTCGGCCGCGGCACTGCAGACCCTGGTCGGGCGGCTGCGCCGGACCATCGGACGGGACGAGGTCGGCTCGGGCCCCGGCGGGTACTGGGTGACCGGGCGGGGCAGCGACCTGGGCCGGTTCCAGGAGCTGGCCGACCGCGGCCGCACGGCGCTGGAGTCGGGCGCGCCGGACCAGGCCGCCCAGTCGCTGCGGGCGGCGCTGGCACTCTGGCGCGGACCGGCGCTGGCCGACCTGCCGGACCGCTCGGGCAGCGCGGTGCGGCTGGAGGCGCAGCGAACCGAGGTGCTGCGCCAGCGGATCGCCGCGGACCTGGCGCTCGGGCGGGCCACCGCGGTGACCGCCGAACTGGCCGGCCTCTGCGCGGACCGGCCGCTGGACGAGCCGCTGCACGTGCTGTGGATCCGCGCACTGCACCAATCCGGGCGTACGGCCGAGGCGTTGAGCCGCTACGAGGCGGTGCGGCGGGCTCTGGCGGACCGCCTCGGCGTCGACCCTGGTATGCAACTCGCTGAACTGCACCGGCAGTTGCTCGCCGCCGACGGCCCGCGCAGCGCGCCCGAGCCCGCAGCTGCGCCGCTGGCTGCCCCCGCCCCGCCGCCGACCGGCAACCTGCGGGCCAGGCTGACCAGTTTCGTCGGCCGCGAGCAGGATCTCGACGCGCTGGCCGGTTGCCTGGTCCCCGCCATGACCCGGTTGGTGACCCTGACCGGCCCGGGCGGATCGGGCAAGACCAGGCTCTCGATCGAGGCCGGCCATCGCGCCCAGGCGGCCGGGCTCTGGCCCGACGGCACCTGGCTGGCCGAACTCGCCCCGCTGGACAGCCCGTCCGCCGTACCGGGCGCGGTGCTCTCGGTCCTCGGCCTGCGCGGCACGGTGCTGCACCTGGCCGACGCCGCCGAGGGCCGCCCGGAGGACCCGCTGCGCCGGATCATCGAACGCTGCGGTCCCGCCCGGATGCTGCTGATCCTGGACAACTGCGAGCACCTGATCCAGGCCGCCGCTGAACTGGCCGACCAACTCCTTGCCGAGTGCCCGGGGTTGACGATCCTGGCGACCAGCCGTGAGCCGCTTGGGGTGCCCGGCGAGGTGGTCCTGCCGGTCGAGCCGCTGCCGGACCCGACGGCGCTGCGGCTGCTCGCCGATCGCGGCGCCGCCGCCCGTCCGGGCTTCGACCCGGCCGAGGACCCGGCCTCCTGCACGGAGATCTGTCGCCGACTGGACGGCCTCCCGCTCGCCATCGAGCTGGCCGCGGCCCGGCTGCGCAGCATGACTCCGGGCCAGCTGGCCGCCCGACTGGACGGCCGCTTCGCCCTGTTGAACCGCGGCAGCCGGACGCTGCTGCCGCGCCAGCAGACGCTGCGCGCGGTGGTCGACTGGAGCTGGGAGCTGCTGGACGCGCGCGAGCGCGCGGTGCTGCGCCGGCTCTCGGTCTTCGCGGGCGGCTGGACACTGGAGGACGCCGCCCAGGTCTGCGCCGACGGGCAGGAGGTGCAGTCCGCGGACGTGGCCGACCTGATCTTCTCGCTGGTCGACAAGTCCCTGCTGGTGGCAGGCCTGGACCCGGAGGGGCCGCCGCGCTACCGGATGCTGGAGACCATCCACGAGTACGCCGCCGAGCGGCTGGCCGAGGCGGCCGAGCCCGAGGTCGCGCTGCGCCACCTGGCCTGCTTCCGCGAACTGGTGCGCAACTCCGAACTCAACCTGCACGGCCCGCAACAGGTCCACTGGCTCGGGGTGTTGGAGCGCGAGAAGGACAACGTCCGGGCGGCGCTGCGCCGCGCGGTGGACGCCGGCGCCGAGGCCGACGCGCTGGTGCTGACGCTCGGCATGTCCTGGTTCTGGGCGCTGCGTGACTACCGTGAGGAGTCCCGGAGTTGGTTCGAGGCGGTGGCCGCACTCGGCCCCGACCCGTACGCCGACGACGCTCCCGCGCCGCAGCCGCTGGACCGCCTGCTGATCGAGTACCCGCTGCCGATGGCCGAGCCGGTCCTGCATGAGGCCCGGCGCCAGGTCCGACTCCTGCTGCTGGTCAGCAAGTTCGACGGCGGCATGGACGTGATCGGCGACGAGGGCTGCGTCGACCTGGCCCAGCGGGTGCTGCGGCTGTACACCCCGGAGCTGCCGCAGTCGTACACCGTCACCCCGCTGCTGAGGATCTTCGCGGGCTTCCTGTCCGGCTGGATGGACCGGATGGAGGAGCTGCTGGACGATGCGGTGGCGGGCTGCCGTCGCTACGGCCGGGACAGTGCGCTGGCGTTCAGCCTGCAACTGCGGGCGAAGATGTCCAACGACAAGGCGGGCGGCCTGGCCCAGGCCGAACGGGACGGTACCGAGGCGCTGGAGATCTACACCCGGCTGGGGGACAGCTGGGGCATGGCCGAGGCGTTCGGCGCGCTGGCCGAGACGGCCTCGCACGGCGGTGACCCGACCGCCGCCGCGCCGTACTACCGCCGGGCCATCGAACTGGCCGAGGAGCTGGGTGCCACCCAGGAGACCCCGGTCCTGCGGGTCCAGTTGGGTGAGGCGCTGCTGGCGAGCGACGAGGCGGCGGGCGAGAAGCTGATCACCGAGGCGCTGAACGGCCTGCGGCCCGGCGCCTCCGCTTCGGCCGGCCCGCTGTTCTTCGGGCACCTGGTACTCGCCGCGCTCTACGGATCCCGCGGTGAGTTCGCCGCCGCCGAGCGGGAACTGGACAAGCTGGACGCGGTCAACGGACAGTTCGGCAGGGCCGTTCCGGGAGTCTTCCAGGGGATGGTCTCCTGTTCCCGCGCCCTGGTGGCCGCACTGGCCAGCGACCTGCCGCGCGCGCTGACCGCCCTACGGCAGGGCCGGAACCAGCTCGTCGAGGTCTCCGGCACCGCCACCATCTTCGCCCAGCACGTCACGATGATGACGATGCCGGTCGCGGTCGGGGTCCTGGCGCAGCTGGCTGAGCGGGACGAGGACCGCGCACTGGCCGGGCGGCTGGTCCTGATCCTCGGCGCGCACGGCCAGGTGATGGTGCAGGGCTCCCACCTGCAACGACTGGAGCACGAGCGCTGCCGTGCCGTGCTGGTCGGGCTGCTCGGCGAGCAGGAGTACGAACGGGCGTACGCCGAGGGCGGCGGCCTCCCGTTCGAGGAGGCCGTCGCTCTGCTGGACGAGGTGGTCGGCTGACGGGTCGGCCCGTCAGGCCTTCTTGCGGAACCGCGCGACCGCGAGCGGCGCGGTGATCGCGGTGATTCCCACCGACCAGATCAGCACCATGGTCACCGAGTGGGCCAGCGGCCCGCCGTTGATCAGGCTGCGGCAGGCGTCCGCCAGGTTGGAGAGCGGGTTGTAGCGGGTGAAGGCCTGTAGCCAGCCCGGCATGGTGCTGGTCGGCGCGAAGATCGAACTGCCGAACTGCAGCGGCATGATCACCACCATGCTCACCCCCTGGACGGCCTGCGCGCTGCGCATCACCAGGCCGAGCAGCATCGAGATCCAGACCATCGACATGCCGAAGGCCATCGAGAGCCCGACTGCGGCGAGCACGCCCAGCGGACCGGTCTTCAGCTGGAGGCCGAGGATCAGCGAGAAGCTGATCAGGACGGCGAAGGAGACCATCCCCCGGCAGGCCTCGGCCAGCATCTTGCCGACCAGGACCGAGGAGCGGGCGATCGGCAGGGTGCGGAAGCGGTCCATCACGCCGGTCTGGAAGTCGGTGTTCAGTCCGGTGCCGACCGCCATCGCCAGATTGAGGCCGGTGGTGCCCAGCAGCCCGGGGATCATGTACTGCTTGTACGCCTGCTGGCCGCCCGAGACGGCGCCGCCGAAGACGTAGACGAAGAGCAGTGTGAAGATGATCGGCACGACCACCGCGTCGAGCATCGACTCCGGGTCGGCCTTGATCCGCATCAGGTTGCGGCGGGTCAGCGCGCCGATGTGGCGCAGGTTGCCGGCCAGGCCGATCCGGCCGTCCGGTACGGGGTAGGTCACGGTGCTCATGCCTGGGACTCCTTCGCTGCGGCTGCGACAGCGGAGCTGCCGGTGATGGCGAGGAAGACCTCGTCCAGACTGGGCACTTGGGTGTCGATGCCCGCCACGCCGAACCCGCGGGTGCCCAGCACCCCGATGACGGCGGTCAGTTGCTCGTCGCCGGTGATCGGCACCGCGAGCAGTCCGGCGTCGGTCGACACGCTCGCGCCGACGATCCCCGCCTCGCCCAAGCAGTGGGCCATCTCCGGGAGTTCGGCCGCATCGACGGCCCGGATCTGCAGGGTCTGGCCGCCCACCTGGGCCTTGAGGCCCGCCACCGACCCGGCGGCGATCACCCGGCCGCGGTCGATCACCGTCAGGTCGTCGGCCAACTGCTCGGCCTCCTCCATGTACTGGGTGGTGAGCAGCACGGTAGTTCCCTCGCCGACCATCCGCTGCACCTCGGCCCACACCTCGTTGCGGGTGCGCGGGTCAAGCCCGGTGGTCGGCTCGTCCAGGTAGAGCACCCTGGGCCGCCCGATCATGCTGGCCGCCAGGTCCAGCCGGCGCCGCATGCCGCCCGAGTAGGTCTTGGCCTCGCGCTTGGCGGCCTCGGTGAGCGAGAAGCGCTCCAGCAGCTCGGTGGCGCGCGCCTTGGCGTCCCGGCCGGAGAGGTCGAGCAGCCGGCCGATCAGGTAGAGGTTCTCGTAGCCGGAGAGCAGCTCGTCGACCGAGGCGTACTGCCCGGTCAGCCCGATCGTGCGGCGCAGCTGCTTGGGCTGGCGCAGCACGTCGAACCCGCCGACGACGGCGCTGCCGGCGTCCGGCTTGATCAGCGTGGAGAGCACCCGGATCAGCGTGGTCTTCCCGGCGCCGTTCGGGCCGAGCACGCCGAGTACGGTGCCCTGCTTGACGGTGAGGTCGACGCCGTCCAGCGCCTTGGTCGCGCCGAAGTGCTTGACGATGCCGCGGGCCTCCACTGCGTTGCCGGAGTCTGGGGCGTTGCCGGAGTCGGGCCGGCTCCCGGTGCGCTGCCCCCGGTCGGTCGGGGCGGTGACGGTCTGTGTCATGCCCCCAGGCTGTCCGGCCGTGCTGTCAGCCCGCTGTCAGGGCGCTGTCGCCCCCGACAGCGGGCTGTCATGCCGCTCCTGCGGTTACCAGATGCCCGCGAACGGGACGTCGCCCGGGGAACCGAAGAGGAACGAGGTCGCCGCGGTGGCGTTGTCGTTGCTCAGGTAGAACCTCATGGTGCTGGGGTCGAGGGCGCCGATGGTGTCCGTGCCGTCGCCGTTCCAGTCGCCGACCATCGGGGTCCAGCCGGGGTTGCCGAACGTCTTGGTGATGGCGGAGGTGCTGTTGTCGTTGCTCAGGTAGAAGGTGCCGGTGCTGGGGTCGTAGGCGCCGATGGTGTCCTTGCCGCTGCCGGTCCAGTCGCCTGCGAGTGGGATCCAGCCGGGGTTGCCGAACTTGATGGGGGTGATGGAGTGGGCGTTGTCGTTGGTGAGGTAGAAGATGCCGGTGCTGGGGTCGTAGGCGCCGATGGTGTCCTTGCCGCTGCCGGTCCAGTCGCCTGCGAGTGGGATCCAGCCGGGGTTGCCGAACCTGATGGGAGCGGAGGCGGTGGCGTTGTCGTTGCTCAGGTAGAACGTGCCGGTGCTGGGGTCGTAGGCGCCGATGGTGTCCGGGCCGGGGCCGGCCCAGTGACCTGCCAGGGGCTTCCAGTTGGGGTTGCCGAACGGCAACGCATGGCTCAGCGTGTCACCGGCCCGGTCGCCCTCGTAGAAGGTCCCCGTGCTCGGGTGGTAGACGCCGACCGAGCTCGCGGGGCGGATGGGGGTGCCGTTGATGATCGCGCTGCCCATGGCCTGCTGCGAGGCGAGCGACTGGGGGGTGGTGGAGGTGGCGGTCGCGATGCCCCTCCAGCGGAAGCCCATCAGGTACGTGACCCGGGGGTCGGCGGCCGCCAGGGCCTCGTAGTCGGGCAGGGCGTTGGCGACGGCGCCGTCGCTCGCGTCCCGGCAGTCGCCGCCCAGGCGGTCGGTGCTGGCCTCGGGGACGAGGAACATGTGTGTGTTGGAGGCGGCGCCTCCCACCTCCTGCTCCAGCGTCCCCAGCAAGTTGGCCAGGACGGCCCGACCATGGCAGTAGCGGTCGAAGCCGACCAGGTCGACGCCGGCGGGCACCGGGTAGTTCGTCGTGTCCCCGATGGTCGTATAGGCCATGGTGAGGACCATCGGCTTGTCGGGGAACGCGGCCCGCACGTTGGTAACGACGTCCCTCAGCTGCTGCTGCGTCAGGGCTGGGTTACCGGGGCCGTGGTCCAGGTAGGGCTCGTCCTGCAGGTAGACCGCGCCGACCTTCTCGATGCTGGCCCCCAAAATCTGCACCAGCTGTGCGAGGGCGGTCGGGCTCGCTTCGTACTTGTCCACCGAGAGGATGCACGATGAGGGCAGGCAGTAGTCCAGGAACCCGGTCGTCGGGTCGCCGGCATAACCCGCGTTGCTGAAGTACTGGTTCAGGTTGGTCCAACCCGCGGCCTCGGGAGCGCGGTTGACGGGGGAGCTGGCGGTGGCGTCGGTCACGTCGGACGAGTCGAAGTAGCCGTCGAAGCTGAGCCCGCCCACCATCGACAGCCGCAGGTCGTCGACCGTGCTGACGTCATTCGCATTCGCCGAGCCGCCCAGGTACACGTAGCCGTCGCGCGGGTAGGCGTTGGTGGGGGTGGGCACTGTGAAGCTCGTCCCGTTGACGACGAGCGTCGCCTGCGGCGAGGTGCCGTCGAGTACGGCCATCGACACGTCGTACGAGGGAGCGGCGGTCACCTGCTGCTGGGCGGACCACAGCGGGGTGCCGGCCTGGAAGAGCTGCAGCGCGCCGTTGACCTGAATCTGCAGGCCGAGCGCGACGTCGGATCCCTGCACCGAGCCGGTCGCCGTCGCGGAGTTGCTCACGACCAGCGAGGACGAGTCGGTGCTGCTCGTGCTGCTCGTGCTGTTGGCCACGGGCGTCAGCACGGCGTGCACCGTGTAGGTGCCGGAGAGGTCGGCCGTGACGGGCTTGTTGAGGCGGACGGCCGCCCTGGTCAGCGAGAGCACGTTGGGGTACGCGGGGCTGTTGACCTGCACGGAGGCGGTGGGGTCGCCCGCGCCGGAGGCCACCGTGTAGCCGCTGGTGGCGACGGTCGGCTGGCGGGCGCTCAGATCGTCGTTCAGCCCGTGGTCGGGGTTGTTGTTCGGCGCGCCGTCGAAGGTGTCGACGAGCGGCTTGATGCTGGCACTCGCGACGGTGTCGACGTTGCTCACGGTGAGCCCGTTGCCGTTGCCGTCGCCGAATGTCGTCACCTCGCTCGAGTTCGACTGGCTCGCACCGAGGTACAGGTAGGAGCTGCTCGGCCAGCGGGTGACGGAGCTGGGTGTCGAGATCCCGGTTTCCGCGACGCCGTTGATCGACAGCGCGACCGTCGGCACCGCGCCGGTGAAGACCGTCAGCGAGACGGTGAAGACACCTGTGTTGGGGGTGACCTGGCCGGTCCAGAACGGGGTCTTGGCGTGGTACAGCGTGAGCGTCCCATTGGACGCCACGGTCAGGCCGAGGTCGACGTCGCTGTTGGTCGCGATGCCCGTGCTGCGGTGGCTGCGGCTGAGGGCCAGGGAGGCCCAGTCGCTGCTGCCGGTCTGGCCCACCACGGGTTCGACGGTGGTGCTGATGGTGTACTGGCCGTTGGCGTCGGCGAGCGCGGGCGCGCCGAGCATGACGGCGGAGGTGCCGCCGTTGAAGAAGCCCAGCTTGTTCGGGTGCTGTGCGTTCCCGGTCTGCACGTCCGAGGGGTCCGGCGCGTTCGTGTTGCTTCCCACCGGCCCCGAGACCCGGGTGTAGGCGATGCCCTTGGCGGACCCCGTCTCGCGCTTGTCGAGACCGACGTTCAGGCCGTACATCGGAGTGGTGTCCGAGGTCGACGGCAGGGTGAACGAGTCGGAGAAGCTCCCCGAGCCGTCGAGGCTCGCGACGGCGGGCCCGGTCGCCGCGGCGGCGACGGTCGTCCCCACCCCGAGCGGTAGCGTCGCCAGCACCAGCGCCGTGGCGGCGCCAGTGGCCAGTCGGCGGCCCAATGTTCTTATGTGTAGCACCAGTTGTCTCCCCTGAGGAGCGACCGGCAGCAGTTCTGCCACCGCAGGGGGACAAGGAAGGCCGACGGCATGCCGCCGGTGACGTTGGTGCTGTGGAAAACCCCTGGTCACGGCCCTGACAGGCGCGCGGACGACTGTCGGCCGCCCCCCTTGCGCGGAGCTTATGCGACGCCGTCGACGGCGGAGTGAGTGGCCACCTCACTCCGCCGTCGCTGCCGGTCCGTCAGTGGAAGCTGTGCTCTGCGGCCGGGAAGCTGCCGCCCGACACGTCCGCGGCGAACTCCCGTGCGGCGTCGCCGAGTACGGCGCGCAGGTCGGCGTACTGCTTGACGAACTTCGGCACCCGTCCGGCGGTCATGCCGGCCATGTCCGTCCAGACCAGCACCTGGGCGTCGCAGTCGGGGCCGGCGCCGATGCCGACGGTCGGGACCGACAGCGACGCGGTGACCTGGGCGGCGAGCTCGGCCGGGACGGCCTCCAGCACCACGGCGAAGGCGCCGGCCTGCTGGACGGCCTTGGCGTCGCGCTGGAGCTTGTGCGCCGCCTCGTCGCCGCGGCCCTGGACGGGGTAGCCGCCGAAGGCGTGCACGGACTGCGGGGTCAGCCCGATGTGGGCCATCACCGGCACCCCGGCGTCGACCAGCAGCTCGATGGTGCGGGCGCTGCGCTCGCCGCCCTCCAGCTTGACGGCGCCCACCCCGGCCTCCTTCATCAGCCGGGCCGCGTTGTGCAACGCCTGGGCGGGGGACTCCTGGTACGAGCCGAACGGCATGTCGCCGACGACCATCGCGCGCTTCGTTCCGCGCACCACGGCTGCGGACAGCATCGTCATCTGGTCCATCGTTACCGGCACGGTCGTCTCGTAGCCGAGGTGGCAGTTGCCCGCCGAGTCGCCGACCAGCAGGACCGGGATGCCGGCCTCGTCGAAGACGCCGGCGGTGAGCGCGTCGTAGGCGGTGAGCATCGCCCAGCGCTCGCCGCGCTGCTTGGCGGCGGCCAGGTCGCGGACGGTGACGCGGCGGTTGGTGATCCCGCCGTAGAGAGAGGTGCCCGCCGGCGCAGAGGGGGTGTTCGGCGTCTGGGCAGGCGAAAGCGGAGAAGCGTTCATGGAACAGGCTCCTGAAGGGTTGTCGTCTCGTGGCGCCGTGCGGCGTCCCCGGATCCCCTCCATGCTTGCACGCCGTCGCGGTGCTGCAAAAGACCCGTGCCGTTGCCGAATGTTTATTCGATACGGGTCTGTCTCGTATCGAAAAGCGGCTACGCTGAGAGAGGATTTACGAGACGAGCGCGTCTCGTAGAGCAGGAGCACTTTCGTCCCGGACGGGGAACACGTATGACCACTGCCGTAGCCGCCGCGCCACCGCGCGTGCCGGAAGCCATCCACCGCCGCCGCTGGGTCATCCTGAGCACGCTGGTCCTCGCGCTGCTGGTCGTCGTGCTGGACAACTCGATCCTCAACGTGGCGATGAAGACCATCGCGACCCCGGCTCCGGTGGGTCTGGGCGCCACCCAGAGCGACCTCGAATGGGCGATCAACTCCTACACCCTGGTCTTCGCCGGCCTGCTCTTCACCTCCGGCCTGCTCGGTGACCGCTTCGGCCGCAAGAAGGCGCTGCTCGCGGGCATGCTGGTGTTCGGCCTGGGCTCGCTGCTCTCCGCGCTCGCCACCGGTCCCGGGGAGCTGATCAGCTTCCGCGCCGTGATGGGCCTCGGCGGCGCCTTCGTGATGCCCGCCACGCTGGCCATCATCATGAACGTCTTCGAGCGCAGCGAGCAGCCGAAGGCGATCGGCATCTGGGCCGGCGCCGTGGGCCTGGCCATCGCGATCGGCCCGATCACCGGCGGCCTGCTGATCGAGCACTTCTGGTGGGGCTCGGTCTTCCTGATCAACGTGCCGATCGTGGCGGTCGCCCTGGTCCTGATGTTCGTGCTGGTCCCGGACTCCAAGGACCCGAACCCCGGCAAGCTCGACCCGATCGGCGTACTGCTCTCCATCGTCGGCCTGGTCGCGCTGATCTACGGCATCATCAAGGGCGGCGACCTGGCCTCCGTCACCGCCCCCGAGGCCGTCGTCCCGGTGCTCATCGGCGTGGCCGCGCTGGTCGCCTTCGTCCTGCACGAGAAGCGGACCAGCCACCCGGCGCTGGACGTCACCTGGTTCCGCAACAGGGCGTTCTCCACCTCGGTGACCGTGGTCGGGATGGTCTTCTTCGCGCTCATGGGCGTCTCGTTCTTCGGCGTCTTCTACACCCAGAGCGTGCGCGGCTACAGCCCGCTGGCGGCGGGCGCGCTGATGCTGCCGCTGGCCGTCGCCCAGCTGCTCTTCGCGCCGCGGGCCCGGCTGGTGGTGGACCGTCTCGGGGTTCGCGCCACCTGCGCCGGCGGCATGGCGCTGATCGCGATCGCCTTCCTCGGCTACCTGCTGCTCGGCACCGACACCCCGATCTGGGTGCTGGAGGTGATCGGGTTCGTGATGGGCGCCGGCATGGCGCACGTGATGCCGCCGGTGACCGTCGCCATCATGGGCTCGCTGCCCCGCGAGAAGGCCGGCGCGGGCTCCGCGCTGAACAACACCTTCCGCCAGGTCGGCGGCTCGCTCGGGGTCGCGGTGCTCGGCGCGGTGCTCTCCACCGTCTACCGCAACGGCATCAGCGACCACCTGAGCGCGCTGCCGGCGGGCATGCGGCAGACGGCCGGCGAGTCGATCGAGGCCACCCTCGGCGTCGCGGGCGCGCTCGGCCCCAAGGGCCAGGCGCTGGTCCACCCGGCGTACGACTCCTTCATCCACGCCATGCACGTGGTGGCGGGCCTGTCGGCCGGGGTGACGCTGGCCGGCGCGCTGCTGGCCTGGTTCTTCCTGCCCGCCAAGGTGCCCGGCGCTCCGGCCGGCGGCCCGGCCGCCCCCGCGGAGGCTTCCCGCGTCGCCGAACCGGTGCGGCAGGCGAAGGCCTGACCGGTCCGATGGAGAATGGTGACATGGACACGGATCGTCAGACCCCTCCCAGCGCCCTCGCCGTGGAGCCGCACTGCGCGGCGCCACGGCGGGGGCGTCCGCGCTCGGAGGCGGCGGAGCAGGCCATCTTCGCGGCCATCGAGCGGCTGATGATGGAGGGTGCGGGACTCGGGGACCTGACCATCGAGGGCATCGCCCAGGCCGCCGGGGTCGGCAAGGCGACCATCTACCGGCGCTGGCCCAACAAGGAGGCCCTGCTGGTCGACGCCGTCGTCCGGCTGGAGACCCCGGAGCCCGAGCTGAGCGGCAGCAGCGCCCGGCAGGATCTGATCGAGACCCTGGAGTACATGCGGCGCCGCGGGCTGGACAAGCGCTCGCGCTGGGTGCTGATGGTCATCTTCCACCAGCTGCACTCGCTGCCCGAGCTGAAGTCCGTGTACTACGACCGGGTGATCCAGCGCCGGCGCCAGGTGATCCGGGACGTGGCCCGGCGGGGCGTCGCCTCCGGCGAGTTCCGCGCGGACCTCGATCTCGACCTGCTGGCCGAGATGCTGGTCGGGGCGATGCTGGTGCGCACCGTCCTGTGGGACGACTCGCCGCTGGACGACCCCGCGCTCCCCGTCACCATGGTGGACGCGCTGCTCTCCGGTCTCGGCGGCCCGGCCCACGCCGCCGCGCGCTGATCCGGCCGTGCCGGAACTGCGGGTGACCGGTCGAGCGTCTGTCCCGTCATAGGCTGGGCCGAGAATCCGATCATTTGCGCCGAAACTCGGCACGGCCCGGACAGTACGCGAGCACCAAGGGGTCACGGTATGACGCAGGCCGGCGAAGCATGGGCACCGACGGACGGCGCCGAGCAGCCCGTCCAGAGCCCGCCCGGCCGGTGGAGCTGGGGGCCCGACCGCCGGGGCCGCTCCACCTGGCGGCGCGGCCGGGTGCTGGCCGCGCTCGCCGTGCTGATCGCTGTGCTGCTGGCCTTCCACGCGCAGCTGCCGAACTCGGTCGGCAACCTCGGCAGCCTGCTGGAGACCTTCCTGCCGTGGTTCGGCCTCCTGGTCGTCCCGGTGCTGCTCGGGTTCGCGCTCTGGCGCCGCTCGGCGACCGCGCTGCTGGCGCTGCTGCTGCCGGCGGCCGTCTGGGTGAACCTGTTCGGCGGCCTGCTCAGTGACAAGAGCACCGGGAAGGGCGACTTCACGGTCCTCACCCACAACGTCGAGGCCGGCAACACCGACCCGGCCGGCACGGTGAAGCTGGTGACCGGCTCCGGGGCGCAGATCGTCGCGCTGGAGGAGCTGGCCGGCACCGCACTGCCGGTCTACGAGTCGGGCCTGGCCGCCGCGTACCCGTACCACGTGGTGGAGGGCACCGTCGGGCTCTGGTCGAAGTACCCGATCGCGGACACCCGGGTGGTGGACATCAAGATCGGCTGGACCAGGGCCTTCCGCACCCAGGTGACCACCCCGAAGGGGCCGGTCGCGGTGTACGTCGCGCACATGCCGTCCGTCCGGGTGAAGTTCGACGCGGGATTCACCGCGGACCAGCGCGACGTCAGCGCGCAGGCGCTGGGCGACGCCATCCAGGCCGAGGAGCTGAAGAAGGTACTGCTGCTCGGCGACATGAACGGGACCATGAACGACCGCAGCCTGGCCCCGCTCACCTCGCAACTGCGCTCGGCCCAGGGCACCGCGGGCGCCGGGTTCGGCTTCAGCTGGCCGTCCGCCTTCCCGATGGCGCGGATCGACCAGATCATGAGCCGCGGCCTGGCCCCCACCGACTCCTGGGTGCTGCCGGCCGACGGCAGCGACCACCGCGCGATCGCCGCCGACTACCGCTACTGACGCAGACCGACCGGCAAATGGTGGGCGGCGTCGCGGCGCCCGGACTCTCTCCCCCACCCTTCGGGCGGGAGGTGCCCCCTTGGACGGCTTCTCCTCAGTCGCCGATGCTCCGCATGGACTCCTTCGTCGGCACCGCCCAGACTCGGCCCGGACGCCGCTCCTTCACCCACCCACCATTTGCCGGTCGGTCTCAGCCGCGCCGCCAGCCGTTGGTGATCGGCAGCCGACGGTCGCGCCCGAAGCCCTTCGCGGAGATCTTCGGGCCCGGCGGGTACTGCCGGCGCTTGTACTCGGCGGTGTCCACCAGCCGCACCACCCGGTCCACCACGGCCGCCTCGAAGCCCAGCGCCACGATGGCGTCGCGGCCCTGGTCGCCCTCGATGTAGGCGTCCAGGATCGAGTCCAGCAGGTCGTAGTCGGGCAGCGAGTCGCTGTCCACCTGATCCGGCCTCAACTCGGCGCTGGGCGGCTTGAGGATGGTGTTCTCCGGGATCGGCGGGGTCTCGCCGCGCTCGGCCGCCGCCTCGTTGCGCCAGTTCGCGAGCCGGAAGATCAGCGACTTGTAGACGTCCTTGATCGGGCCGTAGGCGCCCACCGAGTCGCCGTAGAGGGTCGAGTAGCCGACCGCCAACTCGCTCTTGTTGCCCGGCGCGAGGACGAGGTGGCCCTCCTGGTTGGAGATCGCCATCAGCAGCGTGCCGCGCAGCCGGGACTGCAGGTTCTCCTCGGCCAGGCCGGTCAGCCCGAGCGCGCCCATGTAGGCGTCGAACATCGGGGTGATCGGGACGGTGCGGAAGTTCAGGCCGGTGCGGCGGGCCAACTCGGCGGCGTCGTCCCGGGAGTGCTGCGAGGAGTAGCGGCTGGGCATCGACACGCAGTGCACGTTCTCGGCGCCGACCGCGTCCACCGCGATGGCGGCGACCAGTGCCGAGTCGATGCCGCCGGAGAGGCCGATCAGCACCGACTTGAAGCCGTTCTTGCGTACGTACGCCCGGGTGCCGGAGACCAGCGCGGCGTAGATCTCCGCTTCGTCGTCGATCCGCGGCGCGATCTGCGCGCTTGCCCCGATCGGTGCCAACTCGTCCTGCTCGCCGCCGAGTTCGGTACGGACCAGGTGCAGGCCGTCGCTGAGCAGCAGCCCGTCGGTGTGGTCCGAGGTCGCAGCCGGCAGTTCCAGGTCCAGGACGACCAGGCTCTCCTCGAACTGCGGTGCGCGGGACAGTACTTGGCCGTCCGCGCCGACAACGAGCGAGTCGCCGTCGAAGACCAGCTCGTCCTGCGCGCCGACCATGTTCAGGTACGCGAGCGTGCAGCCCGCCTCGGCGGCCCGGCGCTGGACGAGCTCCAGGCGCTGGTCGTCCTTGTTGCGCTCGTAGGGCGAACCGTTGATCACCAGCAGCAGGCCGGCGCCGGCCTCCCGGGCGGCGGTGACCCGGCCGCCGTCCTGCCAGATGTCCTCGCAGATCGCCAGCGCGACGTCCACGCCGTGCAGGCGCAGCACCGAGAGCTGGTCGCCGGGGACGAAGTAGCGGTACTCGTCGAAGACGCCGTAGTTGGGCAGGTGGTGCTTGGCGAACCGGGTGGCCACCGTGCCGCGGTGCAGTACGGCCGCGCAGTTCTGCGGCGAGCCGGCCGGTCGGCCGAGCTTGGGGGACTCCCGTTCGGAGCGGCCGAGATAGCCGACCACGACGGGCAGCTCACCCAGGCCCTCGGCGGCCAGCCGGGCGGCCAGCTCAACCAGGGCGGCCCGGGAGGCCTCCACGAACGATCGGCGCAGCGCGAGGTCCTCGACCGGATACCCGGTCAGGGCCATCTCGGGGAACGCGACCAGTTGCGCACCGCGCTCGGCGGCGCGCCTGGTCCAGCGCACCACCTGCTCACTGTTGTGCGCGATGTCGCCGACGGAGGGGTCGAGCTGGCTCAGGGCGATGCGGAGACCGGGCATGTCGGCAGTCTAATCGTCGTTCTGACGCTATGGGGGGTCGGGGCGAGCGCGAACCACCTGTTCATCCGCCCTGGGTGCCCGCGGGCCCGTGCATCCGCGATGATGGGGCCAATAGTGCATACGTCCCAGTGGAGTGCGCTGGCATCGCCACAGGCGTAACACGAACGTAAAGAGCAGAGGTGAGACTGTCCCCATGGGCAAGCAGCAGGAGTTCGTGCTTCGTACGCTCGAAGAGCGTGACATCCGGTTCGTCCGGCTGTGGTTCACCGATGTGCTCGGCTTCCTCAAGTCGGTGGCGGTCGCCCCGGCCGAGTTGGAGCAGGCCTTCGAGGAGGGCATCGGCTTCGACGGCTCGGCGATCGAGGGATTCGCCCGGGTGTACGAGTCCGACATGATCGCCAAGCCGGACCCGACCACCTTCCAGATACTGCCCTGGCGCTCGGAGACGCCCGGCACTGCCCGGATGTTCTGCGACATCATGATGCCGGACGGTTCCCCCTCCTACGCCGACCCGCGCTTCGTCCTCAAGCGCACCTTGGAGAAGGCCTCCGCGCTCGGGTTCACCTTCTACACCCACCCCGAGATCGAGTTCTTCCTGCTCAAGAACCTCCCGCACGACGGCACCCCGCCCGAGCCCGCCGACCAGTCCGGCTACTTCGACCACACCCCGCGCGGGGTGGGCCACGACTTCCGGCGCCAGGCGATCACCATGCTGGAGTCGATGGGCATCTCCGTCGAGTTCTCGCACCACGAGGGCGCCCCCGGCCAGCAGGAGATCGACCTGCGCTACGCCGACGCGCTCTCCACCGCCGACAACATCATGACCTTCCGGCTGGTCATGAAGGAGGTCGCGCTGGAGCAGGGCGTGCACGCCAGCTTCATGCCGAAGCCGTTCTCCCAGCACCCCGGCTCGGGCATGCACACCCACCTCTCGCTCTTCGAGGGCGACCGCAACGCCTTCCACGAGACCGGCGCCGAGTACCAGCTCTCCAAGGTCGGCCGCTCCTTCATCGCCGGCCTGCTGCGGCACGCCGCCGAGACCGCCGCCGTCACCAACCAGTGGGTCAACTCGTACAAGAGGATCTGGGGCGGCTCGCAGCGCACGGCGGGCGCCGGCGGCGAGGCCCCCTCGTACATCTGCTGGGGCCACAACAACCGCTCCGCGCTGATCCGGGTCCCGATGTACAAGCCCGGCAAGCAGGGCTCCACCCGCATCGAGGTCCGCTCGCTGGACACCGGCTGCAACCCCTACCTCGCCTACGCCGTCACCCTCGCCGCCGGCCTCAAGGGCATCGAGGAGGGCTACGAGCTCCCCCCGGGCGCCGACGACGACGTCTGGGCCCTCTCCGACGCCGAGCGCCGCGCGATGGGCATCCAGCCCATGCCGCAGAACCTCGGCGAAGCGATCGACCTGATGCAGCGCAGCGAACTGGTCGCCGAAACCCTCGGCGAGCACGTGTTCGACTTCTTCCTGCGCAACAAGCGCCAGGAGTGGGAGGAGTACCGCTCCGAGGTCACCCCGTTCGAGCTCCGGAAGAACCTCCAGGTGCTCTGACGCGTCGTCCGTCCGACGGGCCCGCTCCCTGCCTGGGGAGCGGGCCCGTCCGCGTGTGGCGCCCGCCGCGCAGGAGGCGTTCGCAGGGCGCCTCCACCGCGTGGTGGAGAAGGGCGGCGGCGGCCAGGGTGAGGGCGGTCAGCAGCAGCCAGACGGCGGCGGTGGCCGGGCCGGGGGAGGGGCGGCCGAACCCGTGCAGCCAGAGTCGCAGCACGATCTCCTGCACCAGGTACCAGGCGTACGACCACTGCCCCAGGCGCAGCGCCCAGGGCCCCGGGCCAGGGCGGCCGGCCAGGTCGCGCTGGGCGACCGCCGTGATCAGCCCGGCGAAGAGCACGGCCGGGCCCAACTGCGCGGCCGAGTACGCGCCGTACCAGAGGTCGTCGCCGGCGGCCAGCGACCACGGGACCAGCAGCAGGTGCCAGCCGGCCAGCGCGGCCGCCCACCGGTGGGCCCGCAGCCTCGGCAGCCGGCCGCGCCGCAGCGCGAGCCCGGCCAGCATGCCGAGGACGAACTGCGGGGTGCGGGAGAGTGGCAGGTAGTCGAGCAGCCACCAGCGCAGGGCGGTGTCGTTCGTCAGCGAACCGGCGAGCCAGAGGGCCGGTCCGGCCGCCACGCAGAGCACGGCGAGCGGGAGCCAGCACCGGGGACGGCCGCGCAGCGCCGCCAGCAGGGCGGGCAGCAGCAGGTAGAACCAGGCCTCGTCGCCGAGCGACCAGGACGCCGGATTGCCGCCCTTGGCGAGACCCTGGACCCAGGGGTGCACCAGCAGCAGGGACCAGAGCGCCGCGGCGGTCGGCACGGCCGCGCCGATCGCCGCGTACGCCGCCGCCGACAGGGCGGTGGTCAGCGCGTGCAGCGGCCAGATCCGGGCGAGCCGGCGGCGGTAGAAGCGGGCTGCGCCCACCTTGGCGCCGTCGTAGGTCCAGGCGAGGACGAAGCCGGAGAGTACGAAGAAGAAGGTCACCCCGCTGCGGCCGTACCAGACCAGCGGCCCGAGCCAGGGCAGCGGGCCCACCTGGCGGGCGAGGTGGTAGAGCACCACCAGCAGGGCCGCCCAAAAGCGCAGTCCCGTCAGGGAGGGCAGCCGGGCGGGCGAGGAGGCGGACACCTGGGCCTAACGGTTCGACCGGTCGGTGAGTCACTCGCTCGGGCGGGGGAAGGAGGGTGGCGAACCATCTACGCTACAAAATGATCAGTTGCGAACGAGGAGGCGCCGGATGACGGCAGCGGGCAGCCGTACCAGCAGGCCGGAGGTCCGGCTGGTACGCCGCGGCTTCACGGACCCCGAGGCGGCCGTCCGGCGGCTCTCGGCCCCCGCCCTGACCGGGCTGGCCGACGATCCGGTGCTGCTCGACGCGCTCGGCGCCACCGCGGATCCCGACCTCGCCCTGCTGGGCCTGGCCCGGCTGCTGGAGGCGCTGGAGGACTCCGAGCGGCACACGCTGCGCGACACGCTCACCACCTCCAAGCCGCTGCGCGACCGGCTGCTGGGCGTGCTGGGCGCCTCCGCCGCGCTCGGCGACCACCTGGCGGGGCATCCGCGCGACTGGCACACCCTGGTCACCTTCGACGTCTTCGACATGCACCCCGGCACCGCGGAGTTCCACCACGAGCTGGCCGGGTGCGTGGCGGCCAGGCCGGACAACCCCGCCGACGCGCTGCGGGCCGGCTACCGGCGCTGCCTGCTGACCATCGCCGCCCGCGACCTGACCGCGACCACCGACCTGGCCAAGGCCGCCGCCGAGCTGGCCGACCTGGCCGCCGCCACGCTGCGCACCGCCCTGGCGATCGCCGCCGAGCAGGACCAGGAGGCGGCCGACGCCTGCCGGCTGGCGGTGATCGCGATGGGCAAGTGCGGCGGACGGGAGCTCAACTACGTCTCCGACGTGGACGTGATCTTCGTCGCGGAGGCCCGCGAGGGCGTCGAGGAGCACCGCGCGCTGCAGGCCGCCACCCGGCTGGCCGCCCGGATGATGCGGCTCTGCTCGGACACCACCGGGGAGGGCACGATCTGGCCGGTCGACGCCAACCTGCGCCCCGAGGGCCGCAACGGACCGCTGGTCCGCACGCTGGCCAGCCATCTGGCCTACTACCAGCGGTGGGCCAAGACCTGGGAGTTCCAGGCGCTGCTCAAGGCCCGCCCGGTCGCGGGGGACGAGGCGCTGGGCGCGGCGTACGTCGAGGCGCTGGCGCCGATGGTCTGGCAGGCGGCCGAGCGGGAGAACTTCGTGGCGGACGTGCAGCGGATGCGCCGCCGGGTGATCGAGGCGATCCCGGCCACCGAGCTGGACCGCCAGCTCAAGCTGGGCCCGGGGGGCCTGCGGGACGTGGAGTTCTCCGTCCAGCTGCTTCAGCTGGTGCACGGCCGCACCGATCCGGCGCTGCACAGCGCCAACACCCTGGAGGCGCTCGCCGCGCTCTCGGCCGGCGGGTACGTCGGGCGGGCCGACGCGGCCTCGCTGGACTCCGCGTACCGGTTCCTGCGCTCGTTGGAGCACCGGATCCAGCTGTACCGGCTGCGGCGCACCCACCTGATGCCCACCGACCCGGCCGACCTGCGGCGACTGGCCCGCTCGATGGCGTCGATGATCAACGACGACACCCGGGCCGACCCGGTGGCCGCGCTGGAACGGGAGTGGAAGCGGCACGCGCTGGAGGTCCGGCGCCTGCACGAGAAGCTCTTCTACCGCCCGCTGCTGGACGCGGTGGCCGGGCTCTCGGCGGGCGAGGCGCTGACCCCGGGGACGGCCGCGATGAGCCCGGCGGCGGCCAAGGCCCGGCTGGAGGCGCTCGGCTTCGCCGACCCGTCCGCGGCGCTGCGCCATCTGGGGGCGCTGGCCGCCGGGGTCAGCCGCAAGGCCGCCATCCAGCGGACGCTGCTGCCGGTGCTGCTCGCCTGGTTCGCCGACTCCGCCGACCCGGACGCCGGGCTGCTGGGCTTCCGCCAGGTCTCCGACGCGCTCGGCCGCACCCCCTGGTACCTGCGGCTGCTGCGCGACGAGAGCGCGGCCGCCGAGCAGCTGGCCCGGATTCTGTCGGCCGGGCGGCTGGCCCCCGACCTGCTGCTGCGGGCCCCCGAGGCGGTGGCGATGCTGGGCGACCCGCAGGGCCTGGAGCCGCGCGGCCGGGCGGCGCTGGAGCAGGAGATCCTGGCCGCGGTCGGCCGGGCGCCGGGGCCGGGTGCGGCGGTCGTGGCGGCCCGATCGGTGCGCCGCCGCGAGCTGTTCCGGACGGCGGCGGCCGACGTGCTGGGCCGGTTCGGCGAGGATCCGGGCGAGGCGCTGGAGGGCGCGGCCGGCGCGCTCACCGCGCTCAACGCGGCCACCCTGCAGGGGGCGCTGACCGCCTGCACGGCGGGTTGGGAGGCGGCGCACGGCGAACCGCTGCCGACCAGGATCGCGGTGATCGCGATGGGCCGGTTCGGCGGCCACGAGCTGGGCTACGGCTCGGACGCGGACGTCCTCTTCGTCCACGAACCGCTCCCGGACACCGAGCACGACGCGACCGCGGCCGCCCGGGCGGTCTGCAACGAGCTGCGCACCCTGCTCGCCGCGCCGTCCACCGAGCCGCCGCTGCTGGTCGACGCGGACCTGCGCCCCGAGGGCCGGCAGGGGCCGCTGGTGCGCACCCTGGGCTCGTACGCGGCGTACTACGCGCGCTGGTCGCACGTCTGGGAGAGCCAGGCGCTGCTGCGGGCCGAGCCGATCGCCGGCGACGCCGACCTCGGGCTGCGGTTCCGCGCGCTGATCGACCCGCTGCGCTACCCGGTGCAGGGCGTGCCGGAGCGGGACCTGCTGGAGATCCGCCGGATCAAGGCGCGGATCGAGAGCGAGCGGCTGCCGCGCGGCGCCGACCCGACCACGCACACCAAGATCGGGCGCGGCGGCCTGGCCGACGTCGAGTGGACGGTGCAGCTGCTCCAGCTCCAGCACGGGCACCACCTGCCCGGCCTGCGCACCACCCGGACCAGGCGGGCGCTGCTCGCGGCGCACGACGCCGGGCTGCTGGCGGTCGAGGACGCCGAGGTGCTGGATGCCGCCTGGGTGCTGGCCTCGCGGGTGCGCAGCGCGGTGATGCTGGTGCGCGGGCGCCCGGGCGACAGCTTCCCCGGCGAGGCGCGCGAACTGGCCGGAGTGGCCCGCTACCTCGGGTACGGGGAGGGGCACTCCGGCGAGCTGGTGGACGACTACCGGCGCACCACGCGGCGGGCGCGCAGCGTGGTGGAGCGGCTCTTCTACGGGTGAACGTGCCTAGCGGCTGCCGGCGCCGATCGGGCTCGGGCGCTGCTCGGGCACCGCGTGGGCGCTGTCCTGCCAGGCCGCCGGGATCTGCGGGAACTGGTAGGCCCAGCGGTGATAGAACAACCGCGTGCACAGGAAGCCGATGCCCAGGCAGAGCGCGCCGCCGACGGCGTCCATCCAGAAGTGGTTGGCGGTCGAGATGATCACCAGCAGGGTGGCCGTCGGATAGGCCAGGCCCAGGGCCCGGACCCAGGTCCGCTCGGCCAGGAAGAACATCGTCAGGCCGCACCAGAGCGACCAGCCGATGTGCATCGAGGGCATCGCCGCGAACTGGTTGGAGACGCTGGCGCCGGGGCCCGAGGCCAGCGAGCCCCAGGTGTGGTGGGCCTCGACGGTGCCGATGAAGTTGCCGTTGGTCATCAGCCGTGGCGGGGCCAGCGGGTAGAAGTAGAAGCCGACCAGGGCGATGCTGGTGGTGATGAAGAGCACCGTCCGGCTTGCCGCGTAGCGGCCGGGATGGCGGCGGTAGAGCCACACCAGGACGCCGATGGTCATGATGAAGTGCAGCGTCGCGTAGTAGTAGTTCATCCCGACGATCAGCCAGGTGACCGAGTTCATGCCGTGGTTGATCGAGCGCTCGACGGCGATGCCCAGGGTCTGCTCGACGTGCCAGACCCAGGAGGCGTGCTGCTGTGCGATCGCGGCCTGCTCGGGCACCGCGTTGCGCACCAGCGAGTACAGCCAGTAGCTGATGCCGATCAGCGCGAGCTCGAAGAGCAGCCGCGGGCGGACCGGGACGCGGCGCTGGGCGCCGATCCGGGTGCGCAGGGCGGTAGCGCCCCGCAGGCCGGTGCTCCCGGTGGCTCCGTCGGCCACCTCGTCCATCGGGCGAGGTGCTGCGACGGAACCGCCTGCGGAGGCCTTGGCCGCGCGCTCGGCGCCTGGCTCATGGTTCTCGGTCGGTTCCCCCATGGACGAGAAGTCTGCCAGACGTTCCGTGGCCGTCCGATCATCCTCTGGTCGTGGATTCGTCACCGGCTGTCCTCCCACAGTGCTAGATGGCTACCCCCGACCGGCGTGGGGGAGGCGGCACGAGGCGCGCGAGTACGGCGCGTCGGAGAGACACACATGCGTTCCATTGTTACTCGTTCGCAACGTGGGCTGCGAGGCGGGCCCCTCGGGGCCTGGGGGAACAGGGCTTGAAATCCTTTCAGCATCTTGCTGAAACATATTTCAAGCGCTAGCGTCCAGCCACTCGACGACGACGTCCCGCCCAAGGGAGCCCGCTGTGGCCGCTGTTCAGCTCCGCCCCGTCCGGACCATCAGACGAAGCCGACCACGCAGCGGGGTGCTGCTGGCCGTCGCGCTGACCGCCGCCTCGCTCGGCTCGGCGCCGCTGGCCATCGCCGCCGCGGCCCCGCCGCCGCCCTCGGACCGGCAGCTGGCCGCCACCGCGGACCGCCACGACCTGACCCGCGAGCAGTACTACTTCGTCCTGCCGGACCGCTTCGCCAACGGCGACCCCGGCAACGACACCGGCGGCATCACCGGCAGCCGGATGGACAACGGCCTCGACCCCACCGACAAGGGCTTCTACCACGGTGGCGATCTGCAAGGCGTGATCGACAAGCTCGACTACATCCAGAACCTCGGCACCACGGCGATCTGGATGGCCCCGATCTTCAAGAACAAGCCGGTCCAGGGCACCGGGGACGCGGCCTCGGCCGGCTACCACGGCTACTGGATCACCGACTTCACCCAGGTCGACCCGCACTTCGGCACCAACGCCCAGCTCAAGGAGCTGATAGCGAAGGCGCACGCCCGCGGCATCAAGGTCTTCTTCGACGTCATCACCAACCACACCGCCGACGTCATCTCCTATGCCCAGCCGGGCAGCGCCTACCGCTCCACCGGCGCCTACCCCACGCTCGACAAGGACGGCGCGCCGGTCGACGAGACCGCCGTCGCCAACGCCGACGCGGCCACCGGGAGCACCGCGTACCCGAAGCTGACCGCGAACTCGTTCCCCTACACCCCGGTCGTCACCGACCCGAAGGCCAAGACACCGGCCTGGCTGAACGACCCTTCGCTCTACCACAACCGCGGCGACTCGACCTTCGCCGGCGAGTCCGGCACCGAGGGCGACTTCTCCGGCCTGGACGACCTGGACACCCAGAACCCCAAGGTCGTCCAGGGCTTCGAGAAGATCTACCAGGACTGGGTCAAGCAGACCGGCGTCGACGGCTTCCGGATCGACACCGTCAAGAACGTCGACATGGCCTTCTGGCAGCAGTGGGCGCCGGCCCTGAAGGCGTACGCCACCAAGCAGGGCAACAAGAACTTCTTCATGTTCGGCGAGGTCTACGACGCCGACCCGGCGGTCACCTCGCCGTACGTGACCAAGGGCAAGTTGCAGGCCACCCTGGACTTCCCGTTCCAGGACGCGGCCCGCCGCTACGTCTCGCAGGGCGGCTCTGCCCAGGCGCTGGCCGCCCTCTACGCGCAGGACTACCGCTACACCACGGCCGACACCAACGCCTACGAGCTGCCGACCTTCACCGGCAACCACGACATGGGCCGGATCGGCAGCTTCCTGCAGGCCGACAACCCCGGCGCGGACCCGGCCATGCTGCTCGCCAAGGACCAGCTCTCCGACCAGCTGCAGTTCCTGACCCGCGGCCAGCCCGTCGTCTACTACGGCGACGAGCAGGGCTTCACCGGCCCGGGCGGCGACAAGGACGCGCGGCAGGACATGTTCGCCTCCAAGGTCGCCTCGTACAACAGCGACGCGGTGATCGGCGGCGTCCCGGGCTCGGCCGACCGCTACGGCCAGAGCGGCCCGCTCTACCAGGGCATCGCCGACCTCGCCGCGCTGCGCAGGGCGAACCCCGCGCTGGCCGACGGCGCGCAGATCGAGCGGTACGCCGCCGACGGCCCCGGCGTCTACGCGTTCTCCCGGATCGATGCGAAGCAGCAGGTGGAGTACCTGGTCGCGGTCAACAACGCGACCGAGCCGAAGACCGTCACGCTGGACACCTACTCGGCTGCGATGGGCTTCGACCAGCTGTATCCGAGTACCGGGCAGAAGCTGACCAGCGGCGCCGACCGCAAGGTCACGGTGACCGTCCCGGCGCTCTCCTCGGTGCTCTACAAGGCCGCGGGCAAGCTCGCCCCGGTGGCCGCCGCGCCCGCGATCACGCTGAACCCGCCCGCCGCCGGCTCCACCGGCACCGTCACGGTCGGCGCGAGCGTCGGCGGCGACGGCTTCCACCGGACCACCTTCGCCGCGCAGATCGGCGACGGCCCCTGGCAGACCCTCGGCGGCTCCGACACCGGCGCCGACAAGGTGACCCAGGACCTGAGCGCCGTCGCCCCCGGCACGGTGGTCCACTACAAGGCGGTCGTCCAGGACTCCAGCGGCCACCTGAGCTCCGCCACCGCGAGCTTCACCACCGGCACCCCCGCCCCGCAGCCCCCGCCGACCGCCACCGCGCGCCCGTACGCCGTCGTGCACTACCAGCGCAGGGACGGCAACTACGACGGCTGGAACCTCTACGCCTGGGGCGACATCGCCGACGGCGAGGGCACCAGCTGGCCCGCCGGGCACCCCTTCGTCGGGCGCGACGCGTACGGCGCCTTCGCCTACGTCAAGTTGAACAGCGCTGCCTCCGACGTCGGGTTCATCGTCGAGAACAACGGCACCAAGGACGGCTCGGCAGACCGGCACATCGACGTCGGCGCGACCGGCGAGGTCTGGCTCAAGGACGGTGATCCGACCGTCTACACCAGCGATCCGGGACCGGTCTCCACGGTGCCCGCCGGCATGGCGGTGATCCACTACCACCGGGCCGACGGCGCGTACGACGGTTGGGGCCTGCACGACTGGACCGGCGCCGCCACCCCGACCGACTGGACCCACCCGCTGCAACCGGCCCGCAAGGACGCCTTCGGGGACGTCTTCGAGGTCCCGCTCGCGGCCGGCGCGACCAGCCTCAGCTATATCCTGCACAACGGCGACACCAAGGACCAGAGCGCCGACCAGTCGCTCGACCTGGCCACCTTCGGCCACGAGGTCTGGGTGATCGGCGGCCAACCGGGCTACCTGCTGCCGCAGGTGGCGACCAACAGCGCGCAGCTCGACCTGGGCACGGCCAAGGCGCAGTGGATCGACGCCAACACCGTGGTGGTGCCGCCCGGTTACGGCGCGGGCGACGGCGCGCTGAACGGCGGCACCAGCGCCCAGCTCGTCTACGACCCGGCGGGCGGGATCACCGTCGACAAGGGGGTGCTGAGCAAGCAGGGCTACTGGCTGCGGCTCAACCCGGTGGCGGGCGGCCTGACCGACGCGCAGAAGAAGAAGTACCCGAACCTCGCGGGCTACCGCGCCTTCGCCGTCGACCCTCGGGACACCGCGCGGGTGGGCAAGGCGCTGCGCAGCCAGCTGGCCTTCACCGAACACCTCCCCAACGGCGCCGTGCTGGCCGCCACCGGCGTGCAGATCCCGGGCGTGCTGGACGCGCTGTACGCGGGCGGCGCGTCGAAGGCGGCGCTCGGGCCGGTCTACAGCGGCGGCGCGAGCTGGTGGCCCTGGGACCGCAAGGTCACCCTGTCGCTCTGGGCGCCGACCGCCGCCGACGTCTCCGTCCAGCTCTTCGACGGCCCCACCGGCGGCACGCCGCGGACCGTCCCGATGCACCGCGACGACGCCACCGGAGTCTGGTCGCTGACCGGTGACCGGTGGCAACTGGACGGCAGGTACTACCAGTACCAGGTCAAGGTCTGGGCGCCGAGCGTCCAGCAGGAGGTCGTCAACCTGGTGACCGACCCCTACTCGGTCGCGCTCTCCACCGACTCGCAGCGCAGCCTGGTCGCCGATCTGGCCTCCGCCCCGGCCAAACCGGCGGGCTGGGACGGCAGTAGCAGTCCGCAGCCGATCCCGGCGGTCAAGCAGCAGATCCAGGAGCTGCACGTGCGCGACTTCTCGGCGGCGGACACCACCGTGCCGGCCGCCGAGCGCGGCACCTATCTGGCCTTCACCCAGTCGCAGTCGGCCGGCATGCAGCACCTGCGCGACCTCGCCAAGGCCGGCGTCACCACCGTCCACCTGCTGCCCACCTTCGACAACTCCTCTATCCCGCCTGCCTCCGAGCAGAAGCTGCCCGCCTGCGACCTGGCGGCGCTGGCCGCGAACAGCGACAAGCAACAGGCCTGCATAGCCGCCGTGCAGGCCGACGACGCGTACAACTGGGGCTACGACCCGGTGCACTACACGGTGCCCGAGGGCGCCTACTCCACCGACCCGACCGGCCTCGGACGCACCGTGCAGTTCCGGCAGATGGTGCAGGCGATGCACCAGGTCGGGCTGCGGGTGGTGCTGGACGTGGTCTACAACCACACGGCCGCCGCCGGGCAGGACCCGCACTCGGTGCTCGACCGGATCGTCCCCGGCTACTACCAGCGCCTCAGCGACACCGGCGCCGTCACCACCGACAGCTGCTGCGCGGACACCGCGCCGGAGCACGCGATGATGGACAAGCTGGTCGTCGACTCGGTGGTCACCTGGGCCAGGCAGTACAAGGTGGACGGCTTCCGCTTCGACCTGATGGGCCTGGACCCGAAGTCGACCATGCTCGATGTGCAGTCCGCGCTGCGGAAGTTGACGCCGCAGCACGACGGCGTGGACGGATCCTCGCTCTTCCTCTACGGCGAGGGCTGGAACTTCGGCGTCGTGGCGAACAACGCGCGCTTCGAGCAGGCCACCCAGCAGAACATGGCCGGCACCGGCATCGCCACCTTCGACGACCGGGTCCGCGACGCCGGGCGCGGTGGCAACTTCATGCTCTCCTCGGCGCAGCAACAGGGCTTCGCCTCGGGCCTGTTCACCGACCCCAACGGGTCGGCCGCGAACGGGACGCCGGACCAGCAGAAGGCCGCGCTGCTGCACCAGATGGACCAGATCAAGGTGGGACTGACCGGCGACCTGGCGGGCTACGCCTTCACCGACAGCTCCGGAAAGCCCGTCACCGGCGCGGGAGTCGACTACGGCGGCTCACCCACCGGGTACGCGGCCGAGCCGGGCGACGCCGTCAGTTACGTCGACGCGCACGACAACACCGACCTGTTCGACGCGCTGGCGTACAAGCTGCCGACCAGCACCTCGCCGGCCGACCGGGCCCGGATGCAGGCGCTCGGGCTCTCGCTGACCGCGCTCACCGAGGGGCCCGGCTTCGCCCAGGCCGGCAGCGACCTGCTGCGGTCCAAGTCGCTGGACAGCAACTCCTTCAACTCGGGCGACTGGTTCAACGCGATCCACTGGCAGTGCGCCGACGGCAACGGCTGGGGGCACGGCCTGCCGATGGCGGCCGACAACCAGTCGATGTGGCCGACGGCCGGCGCGCTGCTGGCCGACCCGCGGCTGACGGTCGGCTGCCCGCAGATCACCGGCGCGAGCGCGCAGTACCAGGCGTTCCTGGCGATCAAGCAGTCCTCGCCGCTCTTCGCGCTCTCCACGGCGGCCCAGGTGCAGCAGCGCCTCTCCTACCCGCTCTCCGGCACGCCCGGTGAGACCCCCGGAGTGATCACCATGCACCTGGACGGCACCGGTCTGGCGGGAGCGGAGAAGGGCATCACCGTCGTCTTCAACGCCACCCCGACGGCGCAGACGCAGACGGTGGCCGGGTTGCAGGGCAGCACGCAGGCGCTGCACCCGGCACAGGCGGACGGCGCCGACCCGGTGGTCAAGCAGTCCGTCTTCGACCCGGCGAGCGGCACGTTCACCGTGCCCGCGCGCACGGTGGCGGTGTTCGTCCAGCACTGACCCGCCACGCTGCCTCCCCCCGCCGCCGGCGGGGGGAGGCTCGCGCTGCTCCCACACTGGTTTCGCGGTGGTCTCACGCGGCCGGACCGTTGCCCAAACCGTTGCCTTCGGAAGTCTTGACGCGATCTTGAGGTCGCTCTAGGTTCAGCGCTGAAAGTTTCCTGCAAGTTTCAGCAAGCTTTCAGTGATGTGTTACCCGCCGTATCCGGCTGCCCCACCTCAGCCACCCCCCAGGAGACAACGTGGTCACCTCAGTTCCGACGCGCTCTGGCCGCTCCGGCCGCCGGGGTCGCAGAGTCGTCAGCGCACTCACCGCCTCGACCGCCCTCGCGTTCTCGCTGGTGTCCGGCGTCGCCGCCGCGCCGGCTGCGCAGGCCGCCCCGCCCGGGGCCAAGGATGTCACGGCCACCCTGTTCGAGTGGAAGTTCGACTCGGTCGCCCAGGCCTGCACCGACACGCTCGGCCCGAAGGGCTACGGCTACGTCGAGGTCTCGCCGGCCGAGGAGCACATCCAGGGCAGCCAGTGGTGGACCTCCTACCAGCCCGTCAGCTACCAGATAGCCGGCCGGCTCGGCGACCGGGCCTCGTTCCAGAACATGGTCAACACCTGCCACGCGGCCGGCGTGAAGGTGATTGCCGACGCGGTGATCAACCACATGACGGCCGGCTCGGGCACCGGCACCGGCGGCACGGTCTACAGCAAGTACAACTACCCCGGCCTGTACCAGGACCAGGACTTCCACACCTGCCGCCAGCCGATCACCAACTACCAGGACCGCACCAACGTCCAGGACTGCGAGCTGGTCAACCTGGCGGACCTGGACACCGGCAGCGCCTACGTCCAGCAGACCATCGCCAACTACCTGAACGACCTGTCGAGCATGGGCGTGGACGGCTTCCGGATCGATGCGGCCAAGCACATCGCCGCCTCCGAGCTGGCCGCCATCAAGGCGAAGACGTCCAGCCCGAACGCCTTCTGGGTGCAGGAGGTCATCTACGGTGCGGGCGAGCCGATCCAGCCGTCCGAGTACACCGGCAACGGCGACGTGGACGAGTTCCGGGTCGGTACCGACCTGAAGCGGATGTTCACCAGCGACAAGCTCGCCAACCTGAGCAGCTGGGGCGCCTCCTGGGGCTACCTGCCGAGCAGCCAGGCCCGGTCCTTCGTCGACAACTGGGACACCGAGCGCAACGGCTCCACGCTCAACTACACCTACGGCAACACCTACACGCTGGCCAACGTCTTCCTGCTGGCCGAGAACTACGGTTCGCCGAACATCTACTCGGGCTACTCGTTCACCAACACCGACGACGGCCCGCCCAACGGCGGCACCGTCAACGCCTGCTACCAGGACGGCTGGAACTGCACGCACGCCTGGCGGCAGGTCGCCAACATGGTGGGCTTCCACAACGCGGTGGCGGGCACGGCGGTGACCAACTGGTGGTCCAACGGCAACAACGCGATCGCCTTCGGCCGCGGCAACAAGGGATTTGTTGCTCTCAACCACGAGAGCGGCCCGGTCACCCAGACCTTCCAGACCTCGCTGCCGGCCGGCAGCTACTGCGACGTCGAGCACGGTGACCCGGCCTCCGGCGGCTGCACCGGCCCGAGTTACACGGTCGCCTCCAATGGCACCTTCACCGCCACGGTCGGCGCGGGCGACGCGATCGCGCTCTACGTCGGTGCGCCGGGCGGGGGTTCGGGTGGCGGTTCGATCAGCAGCGGGGCCTCCTTCGCGGTGAACGCGACCACCGTGCCGGGCCAGAACATCTACGTGGTGGGCGACAACGCGGCGCTCGGCGCCTGGAACACCGGGCAGGCGCTGCTGCTCTCCTCCGCGGCCTACCCGGTCTGGAAGCTGGACGTCCCGCTCGCCGCCGGAACGTCCTTCCAGTACAAGTACATTCGCAAGGACGCGAGCGGCGCGGTGACCTGGGAGTCCGGGGCCAACCGCACCGCCACCGTCCCGGCGAGCGGCGAGGTGGCGCTGAACGACACCTGGCAGTCCTGAAGTCTGACGTCTCGTCAAGACTGCGATGCCCCACCACGGTTGCCGTGGTGGGGCATCGGCGTCTCAGCCGCGTCCGACGTAGGGCATCGTGGTGGCCAGCACGGTGACGGACTGGATGTTCGCCTCCAGCGGGAGCTGGGCCATGTGCAGGACCGTGCGGGCGACGTCGGCGACGTCCATGGTCGGCTCGGCGGCGATCCGCCCGTCGGCCTGCCGTACGCCCGTGCTCATCGCGGCGGTCATGTCGGTGGCGGCGTTGCCGATGTCGATCTGGCCGCAGGCGATCCGGTAGGGGCGGCCGTCCAGCGAGAGCGACTTGGTGAGGCCGCTGACGGCGTGCTTGGTCGCGGTGTAGGCGATGCTCTGCGGGCGCGGCACGTGGGCGGAGATCGAGCCGTTGTTGATGATCCGGCCGCCCTGCGGGTGCTGGCCCTTCATCTGCCGGAAAGCGGCCTGCGCGCAGAGGAAGGCGCCGGTGAGGTTGAGGTCGACCACCGCCCGCCAGTCCTGGTAGCTCAGATCCTCCAGCGGGACGGGCGCGCCGAAGGTGCCGGCGTTGTTGAACAGCAGGTCGATCCGCCCGTAGCGCTCGGCGACCTCGGCGAACAGGGCGTCCACCGCGGCCGGGTCGGTGACGTCGGTCGGGATCACCGCGGCGGGGGAGCCGGTCAGCTCGGCCGTCTCGTGCAGCGGCTCGGCGCGCCGCCCCGCCAGCGCCAGCTGCCAGCCGGCGGCCGCGAGTTCGAGCGCCACGGCGCGGCCCACGCCGGTGCCGGCTCCGGTGACGACGGCGATCTGCTGTGGCATGGGCTGCTCCCTGTGCTGGGGTGACCTCCCGATGATCGCCGACGGTGGTGTCCACGTCATTGGTAGGAGCGGCCAAAGAGTGGGGGTGCGCGGGTCGGGGGACTGGAGAGTGGCACGGAATGAATGATTTAATTTCCGAAACTAACTAGCTGACGGCGTTAGAGTGCGGGGGAGGAGGCAGCCATCGTGGACGTCCGGAACGACCAGCCCCAGGGCCTGGTCACCCCAGGTCAGCGCGCCGAGTACATGCGGCAGGGCAACGCCTCCGCCGTACTGCGCGCGGTACTCGCCTACGGCCCGGTCTCGCGCGCCGAGATCGCCCGGCACACCGGCCTCTCGGCGCCGAGTGTCACCAAGCTCACCAGCACCCTGATCGAGGTCGGGCTGCTCGGCCAGCTCGCCCCCGTCGAGCCCACCCAGGGGCGCCCCCGGGTGCCGCTGCGGGTCGACCCGGACCGCACCGCCGCGCTCGGGCTGCACATCGGCGTGCTGCGCACCACCTTCGGCCTGGTCGGGCTGGACGGCCGGGTGCTCGCCGAACGCGAGCTCGCGCACGCCGAGCTGGCCGACACCTCCCCGCGGGCCGTCGCCGACCAGGCGGTCCGCGGGGTCCGGAGCCTGCTGGACGACCGGCTCGGCGACCGCCGGCTGGTCGGCACCGGCGTCAGCATCGGCGGCTGGGTGGACGGCGTGCGCGGCCGGGTGGTCGAGCACGGCCCGCTGGGCTGGCAGGACGTCCCGCTGCTCGACCTGCTCGCCGGGCGGCTGCCGGGACCGGTGGTGCTGGAGCAGACCGTCCGGGCCATCGCGCGGGCCGAACTCTGGTTCGGCGCCGGGCGCGAGGTCGACGACTTCGTCCTGATCTCCATCGGCAACGTGCAGGGCGCGGCGATCGTGGTGGACCGGACGGTGCACCGCGGTCCGGGCGCGGCGGCCGGCGGCATCGAGCACCTGCGGGTGACCGACGACCCCGAGGTCCGCTGTCCGCGCTGCGGCGCCGGCTGCCTGAGCGCCGCCGCGGGCGACATCGCGCTGACGGCCCAGGCCCGCGCGGCCGGACTGCTCGGCCCGGCGCAGGGCACGCCGGCCGGCGAGGGCGGCGCGGCGGGCTCCGGCCTGGACCTCGAACGGCTGGTGGCCGCCGCGCGCCCGGCCGGCTCGGGCACCGGCGACGTCCGCGCGCAGGAGCTGCTGCGCCGCCGCGCCCGCCGGGCCGGCCGGGCCGTCGCCACCGTCGTGGACCTGCTCAACCCGAGCCGGATCGTGCTGGCCGGCGGCATCCTGGTCGCCCCGGAGTACCTGGACGACCTGCGGGCCGAGGTCGCCCTGCGCAGCCACCGCGGGCCCGCGGTGGCCGAGGACATCGTGCCCGCGGCCTTCGGCGCACGCACCCTGGTCCGTTCCTCCGCGGTGCCCGCGCTGGAACGGGTCATCACCGAACCCTTCGCTGCCCTGGGGATGTTGTGACCACTGCGAGCCACGCCCAGCAGGTCGAGCTGTACCGCTGCTCGGTCAGCCTGCGCACCGACTGGCTGCTGCTGCGGCTGACCGACTCCGACGGGGTGACCGGCTGGGGTGAGTGCTCGGACGCCGGGCCGGTCGCCGCGGTGCTCCGGCAGCTCGACGGCTGGGCCGAACACCCCCTGGACGGCGGCGCGTTCACCCGGACCACGCTGCTCGGCGGCTTCCAGCAGGCGCGCGCCGACCAGGCCGCCCGGCGGGCCGGGCTGCCGCTCTGGCAGTGGCTCGGCGGCACCTGCACGACGTCGGCGCCCTCGGTCGAGCTGTACGCCACCCTCAACCGCGCACCGGGCGGCCGGGCCCCGGCCGCGCTGGCGGCGACCGCCGAGGCGGCCGTCCGCTCCGGGTTCCGGATGGTCAAGCTGTCCCCCTTCGACAGTCCCGGCGGCGACCGGCTCGCCCATCTGGGGCTGGCCCGGGTGCGCGCGGTGCGCGAGGCGGTCGGGGCCGGTGCCGAGCTGCTGGTGGACTGCCGCGAACGCCTCCCGCTGAGTCAACTCACTCGCCTGCTCCACGCGTTCGCCGAGCTGCGGATCGGCTGGCTGCAGGGCGGTGTCGGCATCGACCGTCCGGAGGAGCTCGCCGAGCTGCGGGCGCGCACCGATATCCCGCTGGCTGGTGGGGAGTTTGCCGCCACCGTGGAGGAACTCAAGGCTGTGGCAGGGCTGTTGGACGTGGTGACGCCGGATGTCAGGCATGCCGGAGGGCCGGCGGCGGTGCTGGCGCTGGCCGCTGCCGGCTCCGCCCGGGTCTCGCTGCACAATCCGGCCGGACCGATCGCCACCCTGCACAGCGCGCAGCTGGCCGTGCAGTTGCCCGCCGAGCCGCTGGAGTACGCCTTCGGGGAGGTGCCCTGGCGCGGTGATCTGCTCGGTGGCGCCGAGCAGATCAGCGGCGGGCGGCTGACCCTGCCCAGTGGGCCGGGTCTGGGCGCGGAGCCCGACCTGCGCCACCCCTCGGTGACCCCGCTCTGGCGCGGGACCGTCGACCTCGCCGGCCTCACGAGCTGATTGTCGGATCGGGTCCGGGTCGAGTTCGGATCGGTTTCCCAGCACATTCCGGCCCTTTCCGACAGACGTCCGAATTCCCGGGAATCCCCGCCGAACGACCCCCGCCGATCAGCGGGGATTTTGCCAAAACCCGACCAAATGTTGGCTGGTGGGCTGCCTGGTCGCAACCATGGGAGGTTGGGACCACGTCATAGGATCAGCATCATCGCGCGCCGTTTTCGCCCCGGCGCCGCCGCTCGGATCCGCCACGGTCCGAACGCCGTCCACCAGCCGGAAAGACCCGCCTTGCTACCGCAGTCCGCCCGCCCACGCGCCGTCCTGACCGTCACCGCCGCCCTGGCGCTGGCCGCCACACTCTCCGCATGCGGTGGGAGCGGGGGCAAGCCGGCCGCACAGAGCGCGCCGACCACCACCCCGAGCACGCCGGGCAGCCCGGCCGCGGTGCCGCCGAGTTCGACGCCGTCGTCCTCCGACAAGGTGCTGATGCCGACCGGTCCGGCCACCCAGCTCAGCAAGGCGCGGGACACCGCGGCCGGCCCGATCATGATGACCACGCTGACCGGCAAGAAGTCCGGGGTCAGCGCCAAGGTCTGGGTCTGGCTCCCGCCGGAGTACAACGACCCGAAGTACGCGAACTACGGCTTTCCGGTCCTCACCCTTTATGCGGGCGGCCAGAGCAACGGCTACAACACCTGGACCGACGACCAGCTGCCGATCCAGGTCGCCGACGCCCAGCTCTCCAAGGCGGGCAAGGCCCACCCGTTCATCATGATCATGCCGGTGCAGAACCTGATCTCCGACGAGCAGCGGGCGCTGGACTGCAGTGACATCCCCGGCCAGCCGAAGATGGGCACCTGGATGTCCCAGGACATCCCGGACTTCGTGCGCGCCAACTTCCGCACGCTGAAGAGCCGGGACGGCTGGGGCCTGATGGGCGCCTCGACCGGTGCCATGTGCAGCGCCAAGCTGGCCCTGGAGCACCCGGACCAGTTCAAGGCCGCGGTGCCGATCGACGGCTACTTCAAGCCGGACTCGCTGGACTGGAAGGGGCACGAGGCCGAGGAGCAGGCGGGCAGCCCGGACGTCCTGGTCAGCCAGGGCAAGGCCGACGTGCGGATGCTGGCGACCGCGGGCGGCGCCAACGCCGAGGAGGTCAAGCTGGTCAAGACCTGGGTGGCCAAGGCCGTGCCGCCGCTGAAGATCGACTACTACGAGCAGCCCGGCGGCAAGCACCTCACCTCGGACTTCAAGAAGATGATCCCGAACACCCTGCAGTGGCTGACCCAGAACATGGCCGGTCCGACGGCCCCCTGACGCCCGCCCGCAGAAACCGCCGAAACCCGCTCTGACCTGCACGGCAATCGAGTATTGATTCGCTACTGATCGACTGTGACCACATTGGGTGGCGGCGCCGTCTCCACCGGTCTCACCACCGGACCGAGCGGCGCCGTCCCGTCCCCCGAGTTCAGTCGTGAAGAGAGCGCCATGCAGACGCACCTTCTGTCCGTCCCCGCCCCGCGCGGCCCCGCCGAGCCGGTCCAGGCCGTCCGGCCGCCGTTCCGCTTCGCAGGGCTGCGCCTGGTCCATGCCGCACTGCGCCGCGACCTCGCCCGGCTGCCCACCGCGCTCCGGCTGCTCCAGCCCGGTGACGACGCGAGCGCGACGGCGCTGCGCAGCCACTGGGAGTTCCTCACCGCGATGCTCACCTGCCACCACGAGCAGGAGGACAACCGGGTCTGGCCGCTGCTGCGCCGCTTCGCCCCCGAACTGCGGCTGCTGGTCAACTGGTTGGAGGACGACCACCACAACCTGGACCACTCGTTCACCCGCGCCACCACGCTGATGCGGGTGGCCACCGGGGACCCGGCCAGCGCCTGGCCGGTCGCCTACGCGCTGGAGGAGCTGGCGGCCCGCCTGGAGACGCACCTGCGGGTCGAGGAGGACCAGGTGCTCCCGGCGATGGAGGAGCTGTTCTCGCCGCACTCGCGGGTCGGCACCCTGGCCGAGCTGCTCGACCTGCTGCGGGCCGCGCAGGGGCCGGGCGCGCCGGACGCGCTGGCCTGGCTGCTGGATGGGGTCGCGCCCGAGCAGGTCGAGGCGCTGATCGGCCAGTGCGACGACCTGACGGCGCGCCAGTGGCCGCACTGGCAGGCCGTCTACGCCCGCTGCACGGCCGAGTTGTGGGGAACTCCGCCGGTCGGCGAGTGAACGTCCTGTACGTGAGGGAAGTGAACGGTGCTCCCGCTGTGCCCCAGCCGGCGCCTGCTAGCGTCCTGCGGATGTCCTCACTCCTCGAACCACCCCTGTTCGCCCGCCTGACGGGCGCCTCGCGGATCCTGGTCGCGGGCGCGGGCGGCGGCTTCGACGTGTACGCGGGCCTCCCGCTGGCGCTCGCCCTGCGGGCGGCGGGCAAGGAGGTGCACCTCGCCAACCTGTCCTTCAGCCACCTGCACGGCCTGCCACTGGACGTCTGGCTGGACCAGGACGTCGCCGAGATCGGCCCGGACACCCCCTCGCACGAGCGCTACTTCCCCGAGCGCACGCTGGCCCGCTGGCTGCGCCGGCACGCCATGCCGGACACGGTCTGGGCGTTCGCCCCGGTCGGCGTCCAGCCGCTGCGGGCCGCCTACCGCGCGCTGATCGCGCACCTGGACATCGACGCGGTGGTGCTGGTGGACGGCGGCACCGACATCCTGATGTGCGGCGACGAGATGGGCCTCGGCACGCCGGAGGAGGACATGGCGAGCCTGGCGGCGGTGGCCGGACTGGACGGTCTGGTCGAGCGCCTGGTGGTCTGCCTGGGGTTCGGTGTCGATGCGTATCACGGGGTCAGCCACGCGCTGGTGCTGGAGAACCTGGCGGCCCTCGCGCGGACCGGCGACTACCTCGGCGCCCTCTCGCTGCCGCGCGACAGCCGCGAGGGCGTGCTCTACCTGGACGCCGTCGCAGACGCCCAGGCGGCCACCCCCGAGCGCCCGAGCATCGTCCAGGGCTCGGTGGCCGCGGCCCTGAGCGGCGAGTTCGGCGACGTCCGGTTCACCGACCGCACCCGGAACAGCGAGCTCTTCGTCAACCCGCTGATGGCGGTCTACTTCACGGTCACGGTGAGCGGGCTGGCCGCGCGCAACCGCTACCTCGACCGGCTGGAGCGGACCGTCCTGATGCGCCAGATCAGCTCGGTCATCGCCGAGTTCCGGGACGAACTGCCGCGTCAGCGACCGCCGCGCGCCTTCCCGCACTGACCTGCCACCAGCACGTCCCGCTCACGCCTTCTTCTTCGCGGCGGCCACGATCTTGACCGTGGTGTGCAGGAAGCGGGCGGTGCCCAGGCCCCGGTAGGACCTGCCGAACGCCGCGCCGGGATTGCCCGCCGGGCGCCCGTTGATGATGTGCGCGACCACGAAGGCCGCGTCCTCGGTGGCGCCGATCACCTCCAGGTCGCCCTTCGGGGTGCTGTGCGGGAGCTCCAGCTCGGGCGGCAGCGGCTCGGAGAGGAAGACCACGCAGAACCTGTTCTCCGCGGTGAGCTCGATCCCCCGGAACGGGTCGGAGGCGATCAGCTCCTCCACCTCCGCGACCGTGCGCAGCATGACCGGGACCGGGAAGCCGAGCGCCTGCTCCAGGTGCTCCTCGATCCGGCGGGTCAGCGCGGGCCGGTCGATCGCGGCGTCCGCGGAGAAGAAGACGTTCCCGCTCTGGATGTACGTCCGCACGTCCGCGAGGCCGAGCTCTCCGACGAGCCCGCGCAGGCGCTCCATGGTGACGGTGCGTCCGCCGACGTTCACGGCGCGCAGGAATGCGATGAAGGTCTCTGCCATGCCCCCATTGTCAGTCCCCGGTGCCAGAGTGGGTGCCATGGCTACTTGGCAGGATTTCGAGAAGGAAGCCCCCGAGCTCGCCCCCGCCGTGCTCGCCCGGCTGGAGGCCCACCGCCACCATGTGCTGGCCACGCTCCGCAGGGACGGATCGCCCCGGGTCAGCGGCACCGAGGTGCTGCTGATGGGAGCCGACCTGACGTTCGGTTCGATGCTCGACGCGGTCAAGGTGCGCGACCTGCGCCGCGACCCGCGCTTCGCCCTGCACGCCAACCCGGGCGACGGCACGATGGCGGGCGGCGACGCCAAGCTCGCCGGGCGGGCGGTGGAGATCGTCGACGAGGTGAGCCGGCTGGCCTACGAGTCCGAGCTGCCGCAGCCGCCGCCCGGGCCGTACCACGCCTTCCGGTTGGATCTCACCGAGGTGGTGCTGACCTCCATCGGCCCGGGCGGCGACCACCTGCTCATCCAGAGCTGGCGGCCCGGCGAGGAGGTACACACCGTGCGTCGCGACTGAGACCGTCAGGCCTTGGGGGACGCCTTCGGCAGCACCGAGCGCACCGCCTCCGGCGTGCGCGCGATGATGGCGTGCCCGTCGTCCGCCGTGATGATCGGGCGCTGGAGCAGGATCGGGTGCTCGGCCAGCGCGGCGATCCAGCGCGCCCGGTCGCCGTCCCCGCGGGTCCAGCCGCGCATGCCCAGCTCCTTGGCGATCGGCTCGTCCAACCGGGTGATGTCCCAGGGGTCGAGCAGCAGCCGGCCGAGCACCTCCTCCAGCTCGGCCGCGTTCGGCGGGTCCTCCAGGTAGCGCCGCACGGTGTAGTCGGCCTTGGCGGCTTCCAGCTCGGTCAGGGCGGCGCGGCACTTGCCGCAGCGTGGGTTGATCCAGATCTCCATGCCGCCAGGGTACGCACCCGTCCGGCAGCGGAACCGGAACGGGGAACTCCGCCCGACCGGTCCTCTGTTCTCCTACCGTCCGGACTCTCGGTGGAAGGCTGGAAGGCTCAGGCATGAACGGTACGCAGATCATCGACCAGCTGCTCACCCCCGCGGGTTCGGCGGACCCGTACCCGCTCTACGCCCAGGCCCACCGGCTCGGCACGGTCGCCCCGATCTGGGACGGCATGCTGATGGTGGTCGGGTACCGGACGGTCCATCAGCTGCTGCGCGACCCGGGCTTCGGCGTGGCCGACGCCGAGCGGCGGGTGGGCTTCGACCCCGACTTCGCCGAGCACGCCTCCAGCAGAATGCTCAGCCACTCCATCCTGGAGGTCAACGCGCCGGACCACGCCCGGATGCGCTCACTGATCGCCTCCGTCTTCACCGCGCGCCGGGTGGCCGCGCTGGAGCCCGCGGTGGCCGCCACGGTCCGCCGACTGCTGGAGGAGATGGCCGAACTGGGCGCCGGTGGACGCACGGTGGACTTCCTGGACACCTTCGCCTTCCGGCTGCCGGTCAGCGTGATCTGCGAGCTGCTCGGCGTCCCCGAGCAGGACCGCTACCTCTTCCGCACCCTGGCCGCCGACCTCACGGCCTCCCTGGAGATGATCGTCGAGCCGGAGGAGACGCTGGCCGCCGACGCCGCCACCGAGCAGCTCGCCGGGTACTTCAGCGAGCTGGCCGCACAGCGCCGCGCCCACCCGCGCGAGGACCTGGTCAGCGCGCTGGTCCAGGTCGCGGACGCGGCGGACGCCCGGCTCACCGACGAGGAGCTGCTGGCCAACCTGGTCCTGCTGCTGGTGGCCGGCTTCGAGACCACCACCAACCTGCTCGGCAACGGGCTCGCGCTGGCCTTCGAGCACCCGTGGACCGCGGACGGCCTGCGTACCGGCAAGGTCACCCCGGCCGGCTTCACGGACGAGGTGCTGCGCTACGACTCGCCGGTGCAGCTCACCTCGCGCCTGCCGCTCAAGCCGGGCCTGACGATAGACGGGCATCCCGCCGGCACGGGCGCCTTCCTGCTGCTCGGCGCGGCCAACCGGGATCCGGCGCGCTACGTGGACCCGGACGTCTTCGACCCGACCCGCACCGAGAGCCAGCCGCTCTCCTTCGGCGGCGGCCCGCACTTCTGCCTGGGCGCCCAGCTGGCCCGCCTGGAGTCGAACCTCGCGCTGCCCGCCCTGCTCGCCCGGTTCCCCGCGCTCACCCCGGCAGGCGACGCCGTCCGCCGCGACCGGCTGGTCCTGCGCGGTTACCAGACGCTCCCGGTCGCGCTGGCCTGAACCGGGACGAAGGTCCCGACTCTGCGAGGCGAACGGCCCCCGCCGCCCTCACGTCCACTACGAGAGGATGGAATCTCCCCACTGACCCCCCACCCCCACCACCCCCACCGGAACGGCCGAGGAGGTCCGCTGTGTCCGCACCCGCCCAGCAGCGCCGTGCCCCGGCCGTCCCGTACCGCGACGCGCCGCCCGCCCGACGCACGCCCCCTCCCGCCGCCGAACGGCGGCTCGACCCGCGCTGGGTGCGCTGGCTCCCGGTGCTGCTGATCCTCACCGACCTGGTCGTCGAGGTCGCCCTCCCGCAGCTCACCGCAGCCGGCTTCCTGCTCACCACGCTCCCCGTGCTGGTGGCCTTCGGCTTCGGCCCGCTGGCCACCGGGCTGTCCACGGTGGGCGCGCTGGCGCTGCAGCTGCTGCTCGCGGCCCGGGTCGACCACCTGATCGAACACCACCACCTCTGGGTCTACGTCTCGACGCTGCTGGCGGGCCTGGCCGGCGTCGCGCTCTCGCACCAGCGCACCCGCCAGGACGGCTACCTGGTGCGCGCCCGGACGGTCAGCGAGGCCCTGCAACGGACCGTGCTGCGACCGGTGCCCGAGCTGGTCGGCGGGCTGCGCACGGCCGGCCTCTACCGGGCGGCCGAGGCCGAGGTGGCGATCGGCGGCGACCTCTACGAGGTCTGCCACACCCGCTTCGGCACCCGGATCCTGCTCGGCGACGTCCGCGGCAAGGGCCTGGAGGCGGTCCGGACGGTGGCCGACGTGCTGGGCGCCTTCCGTGCCACCGCCCACGAGACGGCGGACCTCGGCGAGCTCGCCGAGCAGCTGGACCGCCAGGTCCGCCGCGAGGCGGCCGAGTGCGGCGACGAGGAGCTCTTCGTCACGGCCGTCCTGGTCCAGCACGAACCCGACTCAGGCCGAGCCGAGGTGATCAGCCGGGGCCATCTTGACCCGGTGCTGCTGACCGGCGGCACCGTGCAGACCGTGCACTGCCCGCAGGACCTGCCGCTGGGCCTGGGCCACCTGCGCGCCCAGGGCCCGCCGCCGGTCACCTCGGTCCCGCTCGGCGCAGGGCAGACCCTGCTGCTGCACACCGACGGCGTCACCGAGGCCCGTGACCCGGCCGGCCGGTTCTACCCGCTGACCGACCGCCTCGCCGAGCGCTTCCAGGGACGCACCACCGTCGCCCCCGACCAGCTGATCGCCTTCCTCGCCGAGGACGTCTGCGCCCACGGCGGCCAGGCCACCGACGACCTGGCCGTCCTCGCGCTCTCCCCGCTCCCCACGACCTAACCAACGAGACCCTCATCCACCCCCGCACGCGCGAACTCCTCGGCCCGGCCGCACCATCCACCTGCACGCCACCGACTCCCCGCCGCAGCTGTCCGCCGAGTGGCTGCTCGACCTCACCGGCGACACCCTCACCTGGACCCGCACCCACACCAAGGCCGCCGTGGCCGTCCGCGCCCCCCTGACCGACCTGCTCCTCCTCGTCTACAAGCGTCGCCCGGCCACCGGCGCACCCATCGAGATCCTCGGCGACGAACAACTCCTGCACTTCTGGCTGGACCGCGTCAGCTTCGAGTGACCCTCACAGCCCGTTCTCGTCCAGCCACGCGCGCGAGCTCCGCATGCGCGCCTCGAAGACCTCCCGAGCCTGCGGGTTGATCGCCCTCAGCGCGACCAGCGCCGAGAGCGCGACATCGACCAACTCGTTCTCCACGTCCTCCCAGGTGTGCGACACCCCCTTACGCGGATTCTGCCCAGTCACCCCGATCACGGCCTGAGCAGCCTCCCCGGCCTCCTCGCTGACCTTGAGCACCCGCAGAATCCGTTGCTGCTCAGGAGAGTTCGGGCTCCCCGCATCGATCCACCGGTCGAGCCGATCGACGTTCTCCCACATCAGATCGTCCACGGGCGTCCTCTCCTAGGGGTCAGCGCTCCATCATCCGCATGCCGGCCTTGTTGTGGGTGTCTCCCGCGGCCGGGGGGAGGCTGCTCAGAGCGGCTAGCTGCTCGTCGGTGAGGTGGACGGCGTCGGCGGCGGTGTTCTCCTCGACCCGGGCGACGCGGCGGGTGCCGGGGATGGGCGCGATGTCGTCGCCCTGGGCGAGCAGCCAGGCGAGGGCGACCTGTGCCGGGGTGGCGCCGATCTCGGTGGCGATGTCGGCGACCTGGTCGGCCAGGTGCAGGTTGTGCTGGAAGTTCTCCTCGGCGAACCGCGGGTTGTCGGCGCGGAAGTCCGAGGGGTCGAACTGGTCGGTGGAGCGGATCGTGCCGGTCAGGAAGCCGCGCCCGAGGGGCGAGAAGGGCACGAAGCCGATGTTCAGCTCGCGCAGCACCGGCAGCACCCGGGCTTCGGGGTCGCGGGTGAACAGCGAGTACTCGGACTGGACGGCGGTGATCGGGTGGACGGCGTGGGCGCGGCGGATGGTCTCGGGGCCGGCTTCCGAGAGGCCGATGTGCCGGATCTTGCCCTCGGCTACCAACTCGGCCAGCGCCCCGACGGTCTCCTCGATCGGGGTGCCGGGGTCGACGCGGTGCTGGTAGTACAGGTCGATGCGGTCGGTGCCCAGTCGCCTGAGCGAGCCCTCGACGGCGGCGCGGATGTTCGCCGGGCTGCTGTCCGGGCCTGCCTGGCGGCCGGTGTGGGAGATCAGGCCGAACTTCGTCGCGAGCACGACCTGGTCCCGGCGGCCCTTCAGGGCGCGGCCGACGAGCTCCTCGTTGACGTAGGGGCCGTAGACCTCGGCGGTGTCGATGAGCGTGACGCCCAGCTCCAGGGCGCGGTGGACGGTGCGAACGGACTCCGCGTCGTCGGTTCCCGCGCCGGTGTAGCCGTGGGACATGCCCATCGCGCCGAGGCCGATCCGGGAGACATCCAGGTCACCCAGTGTGATGTGCTTCATGATTCTCCGATCATCATGGGCGGCTGAGCAGCCAGTGCGGGCCGACGGTCCAGCCGAGCAGGCGGCGCGAAGTGCCGTCTCCGGCGGTGCCGTCGTGCTCGAATTCTCCACCGGAGGCGACCAGCGCGAGGCCAGCCATGGCCGGGGCCAACCGGGTGGGGTGGTCAGCCATGAGCTTGTCGAGCACCGCCGTACGGGCCTGCGGTGTGCAGAGTGACAGGTGGAAGATCATCTGCCGCCAGGCGAAGGCGGCGTTCTTGATCGTGGCCATCGGGTACGGGAGCCGCTCGGCCCGGGCCGCCAGTCGGGCGGTGGTCGCGAAGGCGCCGAGGGCGAGGGTGTCCCAGCCGTCGGCGGGGGTGGCGCCGACGGGACCGACCAGGGTGGCCAGGTTGTGGGTGGTGAGGATCTGGGCCTGTTCGATCACCGTGCCGTTGCCTGCGACCGACCAGGAGGAGGCTGCGCGGCCCGCCCGCTGCCCGCACAGGGCGGAGAAGCCGGCTGAGGTGACGGCGCGTCGGCCGCGATCCGGCTCGTCGAGCGGCATGGCGCGAACGGCCGGGTAGTCGATGCCGAAGTACCGCTCGTAGAGCGTCCCTTCCAGCAGGTCGGTGGCGATCTTGGCGGCCGCGAGGTACTTCGGAGTGAAGCTGCCCATGAAGATGTCGGCGGCCAGCTCCTCCACGAACGGCGTGCCGGTCCCGGCCCGGCGGGCCAGCGCCGCGAGTTCGCTCACCAGCGGGTTCGGCAGGATGGTGCCGGGAAAGGCGTTGACCGCCAACCCGCCCAGCCGCCGCAGGACTTCGAGCTCGCGCCCGCCGGTGCTACGGTGCGCCTCGACCGCCCGCACCCAGGGGAGCTCCTCAGCCCGCACCTGGCGCGCGTAGTCGAGCAGCAGGAGCGAGCGCCGCCCGGCGAAGGCCCGGTGGTGGGCCGCCGCGAGGGCGCCGATCGCCCGGTCCGGGTAGGCGTCCGCCTGCGCCGCCGAAGCCAACTGCGGTGCCAGCTCTGCCAGTACCTCGGCCGAGGGCACCAGGCCGAGGCTGATCAGGGCCTCGACCGGAGCACTGGTGGCAGCCAGCACCGGCTTGCGCAGCTCGGCCGGGAACGCCGTGCCGACCGGGATCCCGCCGTTCTGCGCCTCGGCCGGGCCTGTCGGCGCGAGTACGTGCGCGGGATCGGCCAGCCCGTCGTCCTGGGGCAGTTCGGCGAGCCGGGCCACCAGCAGCTGGGCCAGCGCGGAGTGGGAGGGCAGGGCGGCCTGCGCGGCCTGGGTCCGGCGCAGCGCGGTGTGTCGCTCGGAGCCGGGCAGGCCACGCCGGCGCACCATCGACTCGGCCGCGAGCCGCAGCAGCCCGGTCATTCGGGGGGTCAACTCCTCTCCAGCTACCGTCAGTTCGAGGGCGGCCCGGAGGACACCGAGGTTCTGCCGCGGGCTGCGGTGCTTGCCGCACAGCCGGTTTGCGGCAGCCAACGTCCGGTAGCGGAGGAGGAGTTCGGCCCCGCGCTGGTGCCACCCGGGGTCCGGGACGTGGCGCAGCACTCGGCCGTCCGACCCGGCGGTCTCCAACCAGTGGGCGAGCAGTTCGTCGGAGAACGGCAACCAGACCGTCAGCGCCTCGCGTTGCGTCTCCACCGCGTGGTTCGGGCCACGTCGTTCCAGAGCGGCGACAGTATCCGCGACGGTCTGCCGGTGCACGGCGTCGGCCTCGGGTGACGGGCCGTCGCCGATCGGCGGGGTGAACCGCAGGCGGGCGGCGAACGGCGCCAGCACGGTGACCAGTTCGAGGGCGGCGTCCTGCTCGCCGGCCCGCACCAGCCAGGCCACCGTGAGCAGCGCGGCCTCCTCCGGCACCGTCACCCGGTAGCGCCCGCCGTCCAGTAGCTCCCAGAGCCGGGCCAGTCCGGCCTCGGTGAGCGAGTGGGCGAACAGCTCGGCCCGGTCCGCCGGGATGCCCGCCGCCCGGCAGGCCTCGGCCTCGTACGGCTGGAGGGTGCCTTCGGCACAGGCCCGGCCGCTGGCGAAGCCGCCGTGCAGCACCTCAGGGGTGACCCACGCGGGCAGGCCGGCCACCGGGGTCCGCGTGCCGATCTGCAGGCTGCCGTCCTTCATCCCGGCCAGCGCCGCGCGCCACCGGTCCAGGCGGCCCTCGGCCCGCGAGCGGGTCGCGGCGTCGGGGTGCGAGAGCGCGGTGACGAACGCCCGGGCGAGCTGCCCGTGGGCGTAGTCGGTGGAGACGGCGACGGTCGGGTGCTGCTGATCAGCGTTCTTGTCCATGGCCGACATGGCGGGCCCTGCCCCCGCGCCCTCCAGATCCCGAGTCCGGCGCTCTACCTACCTGAGCTACACGTCGCTGGCGGCCACCCTACGGAGCAGCCCCGGCGACGGGCAACGCGATTTCCCGCAGGCCAGCGGGCCTCTACAGGTCGCAGTACTACATGGAGAAGCTTTGACCAGCGGCTTTGCAGTGCCTGATTGATCATCTTGCACAGCCGCTGCACAAAGAGTTGACGAGGATTGCCGAATGCTGATCAGTTCACGTAGGGATTCCTCAGAGTCATCGGGGTTCGCGCGATTTCCAGAGTGGACTGAGGGAAACGTGGACCTGCTGTGTAGTAGCGGGCCCGGGTCCGGCCGACCGGTTCGAGGATCTGCGCGGTGACGAGGTCGCGGAGGTCTCGTTGCGCCTGCTGCAGGCTCAGGCCTTCGGCCTGCTCGTATCGGGAGCGGCGGACGCGGCCGGCCATGGCCACGTCGTGGAGGGCGGTCACCGCGCGCTCGTCCAGGCGGTTGTTCTCAGCGAAATCGGAGAGCGATCCCCATACCCGCCCGGAGCGGTCGATTCGGCCTTGTACTGTCTGGGTCTGCTGGTGGTAGGCAGTCAGGTTGAAGCGAATCCAGCTGGAAACGTCCTGGTCGGGGACGTACTCCGGTCCCCGGTCGGCGAGTTCGCGGTAGTACTCCCAGGTGTTGCCGGGGCGGCCCAGCCATGCCTCGATGGACGAGAACTCCGGGGCCAGGACTCCTTCGCGAGCGATCATGAGTGTTTGCAGCGAGCGGGACATCCGGCCGTTCCCGTCGGCCCAGGGGTGGATGGAGACGAGGTGCAGATGTGCCATTGCAGCTCGTACCAGTAGGTGGGTTCCATCATCGGCGTTGAGCCAGTCGACGAGTTCATTTATCAGCACGGGAACGCGCTCGGCGTCCGGGGCAGTGTAGGCCGCGATGCTGGGGTCACGGGCGTCGGTGACGTAAACCGGGCCACGACGCCACTGCCCGGCAGGCTTTCGCACGGTGTGGCGATGACCCTGCAGCATCCAGTGCAGTGCGTTGAGCAGGCCGTTGCTGTAGCTGAAGTCCTGTGCGTCGTGGAGTGTCTGGATGTACGTCATCATCTGCTGATACGCCAGGGTTTCTTGGCGGTCTTCCTCCGAGACCTCGACATCGCGCTCGCCGTCCATCAGGTCTTCGACGTCGACCGTGGACACCTTGAAGCCCTCGATGGAGTTCGAGGCTGCGACGGCATCGGCGGTCAGGAACTTGCGGAGTCCGGCAGTCCATTTCGACGGCGCTGTGCGCACTTGGTGCCGCATTTCCTCTCGCATGCGGTCGATCTCGCCGAGCACAGGTTCGTCGACAGGGCTGAGGGTGGGGGTCGGGTAAAGCATGCAGGAATAATACATTGACGCAGTCATTGTGTCAATATGGCGAGCGAAGGCCGTGAGATTGGAGGGGTGGGCCACCTTCGGCTCGTCGGAGAAGCCGCAGATGTGATGGGGATCGCCGAGTCTGCCGCGCACCGGCTCATCAGAGCAGGGGAGTTCCCTTTCCCCATGGCGAGGGCGGGGCGGAGCTACAAGGTCTCCGTCAGAGCCCTCATGCACTTCAAAGATATTCCGGACGCTATCGTCCATGTCGACGACGTCGAGAACGGCGCCCTCCATGCGAGTTGCGGCGCACTGTGAGCCTTGATGCCGTCAGCCGGAGGCTTTCCCCTGCATGAGCTGCGGAGGGCCTGGAAAGAAGGGCTGCCACCCTGATCTTGGCCCGAGATTTTCACCGACACGGCATCTCCGCAGGTCAGCAAATCGCTGACCTGCGGAGACTCAAATATGAGACCGCACGTTTCCGCAGGTCAGAGGCCTACAGGTCGGTGTACTGATCGAACATGCCTCTGACCTGCAGAAATAGTGACCACCTAGAAGATCATTTCACAACCAGTGCACACGCGGCGGCCTCAACGGATGAGAAGAGCCGCGACGTGTCGGGCCGTGATGAGAGGTCGCGCGGCCGGGTGTTGGGCGGCACTACGGAGTGCCACCGAAGCGCGAACCCACCCCTGGCCGCGAGGTGGGCGAGCTGGGAGGACAGAGGTGGTGGCCAGGGCGACGACGATAGTCAGCCCGGACCCGGATGGACGCCCCGATACACGGGCTAACCGAGTTGGCTGGCCCGGACCAGTCGGCGGTGTTGGCTGGCGGGACGCTGGATGGGCGGCTCGCCCGCGGTTGGTAGGTTGAGTGGATGGTGGGCTGTGTCTCCTGGTGTCCGGCGCCGGCGGCACGGTGTGCACTGCAAGTACGGTGCCCGCCTCTGGTCCTAGGATGGCTCGTCAAGACGAGAGCATGGCGGACTCTGTACGGCTGGGGGCGGCATGGCTGGCTACACCTTCATTGAGCTCACTGCATTGCCTACCAAGCCGCGAGGCACAGCGATCAGTCCGGCGTGGCGGTACCTCAAGGGTGCCCATGCCACCGTTCAGGGAGTGTTCGACGGGCTCACCGCTGTTTGGGTTGCCAAACAGAAGGATGACCCCCGTGGTCGGCTTGGCAGGGATGAAGCGGATCTGCTGCGGGCCGCCATCGTCTTCACCTCCAGCGGTATCGATGCCTGCGCCAAGAGGCTACTCCGGGACACCGTCCCGCTGCTGATCAATGGCAATGCCAATGCCGCGAGAAAGTTCGATGACTATGTGAAGCAGGATCTTGCTGAGGGGCCATCAGACTCTATGTCCAAAGCGATCCTCAGCCTGAATCCGCGCGAGGAGATGGTCCGGCTGTACGTCGCAGCACGCGCTAAAGCCAGCTTTCAAGGCAGTGGCGACTTGAAGTCGCGCCTCTGTGACACCCTCGGCCTGACCAATGCTCAGATGCCAGCGGCGAAGCTCAAGGCTCTCGATGACTTCTTCATCGCGCGAAACGCCATTGTGCACGATCTTGACTACGTCAACCCGAGCGGGACGAGTGAGGCCCGAAACGTGCGGAGTCTCGATGGTGTGTGGGCAGAATGCGACGCAGCTCTGGTACTGGTCGCCGAAATCATCGCCGAGGTCGCGGTGAACATTCGAGCTCTACCGAAGGTGTGAACCACCCCGCTGCCTCTGGTGGTACCTGGCGGCTCCCGCTTGGCTGAACTGGGCCAACGGCAGGAACGAGGTCTTCTACGAGTAGGCTGTGAAAATGATTGATATCGCAATCCCAAGGAAAATTCCAATGCCAAGCCACCGAAATCTTCCTTCCCAGTCGGGGAGGACTATTGGGGGAGGTGGCGTTACTCTTGCCTCAACTCGTTTCGCGATCTCCGCAAGTGATACAGTCACTTGCTTGAGCTCTGCTGTGTGGATGCTGCCACCTTTTAGATGATTAATTTGATCTGTTGCAGTGCCAAGGATTTCAATGCTGCTTTCGAGTCGGACTGCGAGCTCGTCGAGGCTGCCATTGTTGTGAGATCCGAGAATTCCCTCAAGGCGCCTAACTAGATTAGCAAGCGATTCGAAGTCGATTCTTGTAGAGAGCCGGGAAAGCTGATCCGCGGCTTGGGCTATCTGGCCTGCCACGTCTTCGTTGATGCTGCGGCTTGCATGGGTGAGAAGGCCGGCGACGTCCTCATTTATCCGATGTGAGGCGTATGTGAGCCGGTCGGCTACGTCTTCATTTATACTTCGGGCGGCCACGGAGAGCTGGCTGGCCGTGTCGGGTGAGATTATTCCGTCGCGCAGGGCATTTTCGAGCAGCTGGGAAAGCCTAGGTGCCGACTTTCCCAGCTTTGCGAGTGTGGCCTTGGTTTTCGGGTCGATCTCATGGTGAATATTGATATCGCCATGCTGGTCGCCGCCGATAAATGCACCGTTGCCGTAGTTGTTTTGAACCGGCTGCGACTTTTGAGGCACTGGGGCGTCGGCGGTCACCCGCCGTTCCGGGTGCTGATATTGATTTCACCATAGTGATTGTTGCCGATGAACACCCCAGAGCTGTAGTTGTTTTGAGAGCCGATGGTATTCGCCCTGTTTGGTGCTGCGCTCGCGAGTTCCTCGATATCGGCCCGGGCGTCGGTGTGGGCACCAAGAAAAGCTGCGAACAGCTCGGTCCAGTTGTCGGTGACGGCGCGCTCAGTAATCTCGCGCCGGCTCAGCGCTTCCGCGTGCTCATTCAGCATCTGCAAGGCGGAGGTCTCCTCGTGGGGGTTGCTACTGCGACGGAAGATGGCTGAGATCCGAGTGCTCAGTACGTCGACCTGGCCTTGGAGTAGGTAGGAGAGAACTCCACTGGCGGCTCCCGTGCTCACTGCCATAACTGCTTCTCCGTACATGGGACGGTTCTCCTTTGAAGTAGCTGGACAGCCCTCGAATGGGTTGCACAACCCGGCCTGGACCGTCTTGCGTGCCAGGTTCGTCGACAGTATCGGCCGTAGTGCGGTCCTGGCCGGGCAACGTTGAGCGCTGTCTGAAAGGCGATGCTGGGATGTCTGTGCACCGCGTCTACTGCGCGGACAGGTGCCTTCCTCACTCACGAGGTACCTGGGCCAGGTCGACACGGGTGGGGAGGACGGCCGGAACGATGCCGCCGTGGGAGGGCGATGACGACGCCGTCGAGTGTGACCTCAGTCGGGAAGCAGGCGGTGCAGGGCGCTGGCCTGATCGATCAGGAGCGGGACGAGCAGGGTGACAGCGGCGCAAGTCCCGGCGACGGTAAGCACCGCGATGAGCAGGCCAAGGATGACGGGGTGAGCAGGACGGCGGTGAACCGAGCGGGTGGCGCCCGCGGCTCGACGGCTGGTCAGCTCACGGGTCCGGTCACGGACGGTGGCGAGGCCGATGTTGAGCAGGCCAAGCGCGGCGGCCAGGAGCGTGGTCAGAGCGATGCCGAGGAGGGCCTTGTGGAGGCAGGAAGGTCCTCGGCGAGTTGGGTCGGCGGTGTGGGCACGCCGGACTTCTACCTCGCCCGGGTCCAAGCTGTTGGCGTCGCTGCGGAGGAGGTTCCAGCCACTGCGCCAATGGTTCACCGCGCGGCTACCCGGCAGCAGTAGCCTCCCATGGTTGGCCCGCCGCCCGACGCAACCTCCCTTTCCGGGCGGGCTCTTGGCGTACTGCTGATAGCATCAACGGCCAACCGGGCACCTTCCGGCGCATCAATCGCAGGAGGCGTTGTGCTGCACCAGCCGGTCCAGTCCACTAATGTCCTGTCCGTCGGCTACGACGACTGCTCCAGCACTCTGCAGATCGCCTTCCACAGCGGATCGCTTTACGAGTACACGCGCGTGCCCGCGCAGGTGCACACCGCACTGATGGCTGCCGCGAGCAAGGGCGGGTTCGTGGCCCGGTATATCAAGGGACGGTACCCGACCCGCAAGCTTGCGGGCTGACCCGGCTCTGAGTCCCACTCGTTCCTGGCCAAGTCGAGGCGTGCGTGCAGATTTGTGATGTGTCGGTCGAGGGTTTTCGCTGCCTCGCGGAGATCAAGCAAGTGCCGGTCTTGCGGCAGACCGTACTGACCGGCCAGAACGAGGGGGGCGGGAAGACGGCGCTGTTGGACGCCCTCGCGTTCTTGTTGAAGGGCACGGCACTCAGCGAGCGTGACCTGACCTACCTCGGTGAGGGTGAAGCCGAGGATGCCGGCGTACAGGCACGCGTTGCATTCTCCATCGTTCGGCACTCTCATGAGATGACTCGCCCATGGGGCATCCGGTCGCTGCTACCGAGCCCGCGTCGGTGCTGATCGAGAGATTTGGGAGCGCTTGGACTCGACGGCGAGTCCACCCGTGAGTGGGATGCCCGGGGATCGGCGTGTCGACGGCTTCGGGGTACGCCTTTCGCACAGAGCCTCCCCTGTTACCCGTGCGGAGTAGCCTCCCGCTGTGGACACCCAGGAGCTCATAAAGCGTCACCCGGTGCTCTGGCACATGGCCGACGCCCGCGCCGAACAGCTGATCAACCAGCACGGACTTCTCAGCACCGCGGTGCTCCTCGACCTCTTCGAAGTCGACGACGCCCAATGTGCCCGAATCCTCGGCACCGTCCGGCGCTCCAGCATCCAGATCAAGCACCCCGTCCACGGAAGCGCCATTATCCGCGACCAGACCCCGCTGATCGGCCTTGAGGACAACCTCGCCGACGGCACCACCGCCCAACAGTTCCTCGACGCCCTCAACTCTCGCGTCTTCCTCTGGGCCGACCAGGACCGGCTGACCAAACTCCTCAATAGCTCCCGGTACAGGCCCATCCGGCAGACCGTCTTCAGTATCAGCACCGCCGAACTGCTCAAGCGCCACGGCGAGCGCGTCCAGCTCAGCGCCTTCAACTCCGGCGCCATTCCCCAAGGCAAGAACCTCCCCCGCGACGCACGCTTCTTCACCAGCCCCGAAGACTTCCCCGGCCCCGCCGTCCTCACCCGCAGAAGCAGTCGGAAGGTCGCCGAGGTCACAGTCCTTGACGCCATTCCCGACCTGGCCGAACTGACCACCGCCACCAAGCACTGGCAGCACGGCATCAGCCTCGACTGAACTTCATCACACGAGTCACCCGAAAGGAGTTCTAAGTTCGGGTTTCTACGACAGAAGGACAAGTAACTCAGAGTGACCGAGTTGGGTAGCCCTCCATCTGGAGGGCTACGAACTCGGCACGGGCCTGCCGGACGGCTTCGGGGTACGCCTGGCGCTTCTCGTGTTCGGCGAGCGCCCGGTAGATGCTAGGAGCGTGTCCCAGTAACGGGCAACCCGCCTTCGTTTCGTGATCTTTCGTGCGAGATGATGGCGGTATGCGTGGTGGGGATGGGCTGTTCGAGGTCGAGCCGGTCGAGAAGAAGCAGCCGCAGGACCGTCCGGCGGCGGTGGACAAGCGGTTCAGGGCGTTCGACCCGCACCAGGTCCTGCTGCTGCCGCCGTCGCTGGACGACTGGCTGCCGCAGGACCACCTCGCCCGGTTCGTGGCCGACCTGGTCGACGAGGTACTGGACCTGGGGCCGGTCCTGGCGGACTACACCGAGAAGCGGGGCTACCCGCCGTATGACCCCAGGCTGATGCTGCGCCTGCTGATCTACGGCTACACCACCGGGGTCCGCTCCTCGCGGGCGATCGAGCGCAAGTGCGCCGACGACGTCGCGTTCCGGTTCCTGGCCGCCGACCAGGCCCCGGACTTCCGCTCGATCTCACGGTTCCGCCGCCGCCATCTGGACGCTCTCGCCGGCTTGTTCACGCAGTTGCTGCACCTGGCGCAGAGGCTGGGCATGGTCAAGATGGGCCGCGGCGCCCTGGACGGCACGAAGCTGGAGGCCAGCGCCTCCAAGCACAAGGCGATGAGTTACGGCCACCTGGTCGACAAGGAAGAGCGAATCAAGGCCGAGATCGCCACCCTGGAGGCCATCGCCGCCGCCCTGCTGGCCGCCGCCGAGGCGACCTACACCGCCGAGGACCAGCGGTTCGGCGCCGACGGCAAGGACACCGACCTGCCCGCCGAGCTGGACCGCCGCGAGAAGCGCCTGGCCAAACTGCAGGCGGCCCGCGCACAGATCGAGGCCGAAACCGCCGACAAGGCCCGCGCCCACGCCGAGGAGAAGGAACGCCGCCGCCAGGAGCGTGCCGGCGCCGACGACGCGCAGGCCGTGACCGACGCCGGCGAGGCGGCCGCCGCGAAGTCCCGTCCCAAGCCCAAGGCCCAGGCCAACTTCACCGACCCCGACTCGCGGATCATGAAGAACGGCGACGGCGCCTTCATCCAGGCCTACAACGCCCAAGCCGTCGTGGACGCCGAACACCAGGTCATCACTGCCGCCGACGTGACGACCAACGCCTCCGACGCGCTGAACTACACCACCATGCTCGACCAGTGCGCAGCCAACACCGGCGCCCACCCCAAGCAGGCACTGGTCGACGCCAGCTACTGCTCCCAGACCAACCTCGAAGCCGCGAGAGAGCGCCAAGCGCCAACTGACCGGAAAGCAGAGGGTTTGCCGGGCAGCACGGGATGGCCCGTCGGCGGTCGGTGCCGGCGGGCTGGGTAGCGAGGCTGTCAGGCGGTCGTGGGGGTCAGGGTGACGTCGTGGCCTAGGGCGTTGAGCTGGCGGACGAGGTCGCGGGTCTTACGGGCGGGATCTTGGTGGCGGGTGTGCCAGTCGGAGCCGAGGTCACGAAAGCGGCTGTGGGGGTTGGTCATCAGGTGCCAGACGATGACGAGGATCGAGCGGGCGACGGCGACCAGGGCCTTCATGTGGCCGCGGCGTTTGACCAGGCGCCGGTAGCGGGCGCCGAGGAAGGTGCCGGTGCGGGCCGCGGAGATCGCGGCCTCGCCGAGCGCACCGCGCAGCCAGGGGTTGCCCTTGCCGGTTTTGCCGGAGGTGTTCTTGTTGCCGGACTGGATCGTGCGCGGGGGCAGTTTCGCCCAGGAGACCAGGTGCCCTGGGGTGAGGAAGACCGCGGCGAGGTCGAGTCCGGTCTCGGCGAGGATCACCTGCGCGGTGCCGGGTCCGATGCCGGGGATCTCGTCGAGCCGCTCGATGTCGGACATCGGCACCAGCAGGCCCTGCCCCGTGCCGTCCGTGGAATCGGTGTCGGTGAACGTGGTGGGCGCGTGGTCGGCGAACAGGTGCGTGATCCGGGCGGTGAGCTTGTCGATCTGCATGGTCAGGTGGTCGATCATGTCGAGCAGGGTGCGCATCATGAAGGCGTGGTGCTCCTCGAAGCCGCCGCGCAGGGCCTCGGCCAGCTGGGCCGGGGAGGCCTTCACGGTGCCGTGGGCCAGGGAGGCCAGCGCGATCGGGGACCGTTCGCCGGCGATCAGCGCTTCCAGCATGGCCCGGCCGGAGACGCCGTAGATGTCGGAGAGCACCGTGGCCAGCTTGATCTGGGCGTGGTGGCCGAATCTGTTGTAGCGCACGGGGAGCACGGTGCAGGTCACCGGAGTCGACATATACGTGAACCATCCCGAGTTGCACTTGGGGCGACCGACTGGGTTCAGCTTTCCCTCGCGCTGGAGGCAGCCCCGCAGCCAGCTGCGAAACCCACGTGGCAATACGGCTCCGAGCCCAGCGGGGACTCGTCAAAGTAGTCTCTTCACGGAGCCCCAGAGGCAGGACAGCGAACGACCCGACCTGGCATTCACCACAGTCTTCGACGGCTCGCTCCTGCTGTCTGACGGCCGCATGGCCGTCGGTGACGTCGAACAACTGCCCCGTTTCGTCTACCAGGTCGGCCACCGCAGTGAGTTCGACGTGCGTGTCGCAGTGGATTCGCCGGGGGTGATTGCCGGCGCCATCGACGTCACGATCACCCGACGCAGCGGCTAATCCGGGGAGGACGACCAGCCCAGTACGCGCTGGCCACTCAGTCTCCAGTCCCCTCCAGCAGCAGGATCATGATCTAACACTGGAGTTCTATGACATGAACGCTGTACGGACCACTGCCTGGCTGACGGCCTCATAGAATTCGGCGTCCTCCGGACGGCTGGCGCCTTTCAGCGCATTGAAGACTGCGATGATCTCGCCAATGCCGTGTCCATCATTCTCATCGAGAAGCAACTGGCCGATGCGAAAGCGGGCCTCAAGCAGCAGGCGGTCATCCGACGCACGACACGAAGCCAGGTCGTCCACGAGCATGCGGAGATGATTCAGCGCCTCCTTCAGGTGCCCCAGGTGCGCTAGGCAACAACCGTGCCTGAAACGACACCACGCGGCCTCTTCTGCATAATCACGCCCAAGCGCCTCCAACTCTCCTTTCAGGTGGGCGAAGCGAGGAAGCGCCTCACCGATCTGGCCCCGCTCAAAGAGGACCTGAGCCTGTGTAAGTCGCACATCGATCGGCATGGGATCGTTCGGGACGGCTGGTGCCAGCACCTGGGCATAGTTCAGTAGCGTCGGAACCCTCGGACCGACTGCGTTCCGTCCCACGGAGTTGAGCTGTTCACGATATTCCTGAGCAGACGCTGGGCGGTCGCTCATCCGTTTCGCCAGCCCGGCCATGATGACCTCTTCCAGCACGGGGTCGACACCAGGGCACAGCAGACTTAGCGGATTCGGCGCGCGCTTTAGGTGCTTAAGCATGACACTCGCGACATCGCCGGAGAATGGCGGTTGGCCAGTGAGGAGTTCGTAGAGTACACAGGAGAGGGAGTAGAGATCGCTACGTGGATTTACGTCGCGGCCCTCGAGTTGCTCTGGGGGCATGTAGGTCACGGTGCCCAGGACCCTGTCGCCCTGGGTCAGCCGCGCTTGATCCGTTCTGAACATCCTGGCCACCCCGAAGTCCAGGACTATGATTCGCTGGTCGCCGGTAAGCATGAGGTTGGCCGGCTTGATGTCGCGGTGGATGACCGGGACTGTGTGGGTGTATTCCAGGACGTCGCAGATCTGAACAGCAATAGACACGACCTCCTGCTCGGTAAAGCTGCCTCCTTTCCCGATAATCTCTGCGAGGTCTCGACCGAGGACATGTTCCATTACAAAATAGGATCTATCTTGGCCAGATCCCATCCGGGCGCCAAGGAATGCCGGGATACCCGCGTGCTTCAACTGCGCGAGCAGTCGGGCTTCCCGCGTGAAACGCTCGGCCAGCTCGTCCGGGGGGCAGGAACCCAACAACTCCTGATGGATTAGCTTGACGGCGACGGATTGCCGCGAGTCTCGATCACGCCCGAGCCAGACCTCGCCCATGGCGCCGCTTCCGAGTAGCTGACGGAGCTCGTAGCGTCCGTCTATAAGGCGCCATTCACTCCGCACCAGAACCGTCGCCCATTGCGTCCGTGTCGGTCAGGATTTCCTCAGCAAGGTCAGTGAGCGTACCCTCGCCCGGCAAGTACCAACGAGCCGTGCCCTGTACTGCAAGAGGCCGTTCGACCCACCCGGCCTCTTCCCACATCTGCATTACCAGCGCCGACGGCGAGTAGCGCTTATCATCTACCGCCCAGATCAGGGGTTTGCGAACGTCATTGACCCAGGACGCTAGGCCCCGTTCCGGAGCTCTGCTCAACCAGTGGTGAAGTGCAGCCCTCTCTGTGTCGTGCGTGGGCCGGTAGATTAGTTGAGTTCCGTCCTCAATGCGACCATGCTCCACCAGCACAGGAACGGAGTTAGGGCGTCGCTGCTTACGACCTGGCTGCTGAGGAGTAGAGGGACGTTGATCGGCACCTTGCTCCATGGATAGCAGTACACCCGACACCAGGTGTCGGCAGCTCTCCGCGCTGCGAAAAGTCAGGTTGACAATTCTGTATTGGCCGTATCGGGCATTCAGTTGATCGCGGAGTCTGTCGAGAATAGCACCGGTCCGTTTAGCGGTAGGTTCGAGCCGTTCTTCCCAATCGTCACCCGGATCGTCGATACCATCGATGCCAATCAGCTGGAATGCGATGTGGATGATCAGCAGATCGGCCTGTTCGGCAATGACACGGTCACGGCCTTCAAGGTTTTCATTAAGGGTGGCCAGTTCATTGCGGACCCCACGCATAAACCTGACGGATCGCCAGATCTGCAGAGCTGAAGGTCGGCTACCGAAAATCTGAGAGTAAATCCCATCGGGGCCTTGGCGCCACAGGACATCCATGTCTTGCCGAATGCGGGCGGCCATCGACGCATCCGGATGCGAACAGGCCAGGGCAAGAGCGGCTTCGACTACGCTGCAACCTGCGGCAGGTGCCGGCTCCTGCACGCCTCGCTTGAGGACGTACGACTTCCCCAACGACAGAGAAAAATCCTCACGGATAAGCTCCTGCTGAGGATCGAGCGCAGCAAAGTCCCTTTCCTGCACACTATTTTGCTTATTGGTGGCCTGGGTGATCCGTTGTGCGAGGTCAACAGGAGCGCCGTCCAGACAGATTACTCGGATTGAGACGGCTGCATCCTGGACGGCCCCGGAGTCTCGCGTGTGGGCGTAATGAAGAGAAGCAACAGTCTGCGCGCCATTGACGACCCGGGCGTTAATCATCTCAAGATGTACCGGATGGCTTGTCGGCTGCCGAAGGCTGGAAAATCTAGTGCGGATCGAATCACACAGAACCGTGATCCCATTATTGAAGTACCAGAATTCATGGGGGCTTTCCAGCAAAGTTTCGACCATGCCTGCGTTGACACTGGTGAGACCCAGGGAGTAACGGACATTCTGGTCAAAGAGCTTTTCCCCGTGTTCCGCATACCATGCCGCCGGCTCGTCGGCGGCCACGGTCCCAACAAACGTCTGATAGGGAATCGTATTCGTGTGCCAGCCCTGGGTCAGCATGGCTTTGACCGATACCGGAGCTGGGCGAGTATCTTGCCGGGCGGCCGCATGGAAGTCGGCGAATCCCAAGACGCGGAAGTCGAGTAGCTCTCCGTGCGCGTTGTACTCCGCCACTGCCCTGTCTAGTAGATCTTGACCCTCGAGTGTCAGGCCATTTTCGCCCAAGGCCGCCAGGACAAGGTGGATTCGCGGCGTATATCCATTAAGCACCGAATTGACTTGACCAACGAGCCGCTGAAACTTCCCGTTGAACCGGTCGTATTGATAGTCAACCAGCCGTTCGAGGCCCTGCAGTAGCTTTGAAACGGCTGTTCCGTCCAGCCGTGCCGCTCCCCTGTTGCTCCACTTTGCCTGGACCAGCCAGATCTCAGCAGTGACGGGTGAGATCAGCACAGCGTCGATGCCGTGGTCGTCGGCTCCGTCGGTCACCGCCTCTGCCGCCTCCGCCGCTGTGTAGTCGGCGACCAGCATCGCTGCCTTTGCAGCCAGGGCTCGTGAGAGGAAGACTTGCTCGCGCTGTGCCTCAGGGAGACCTGGGAGGTCGGTCAGGTCCAAGAGGTCTGCGAACTGCCGGGTCAGGGCGTGGCGCACCTGACGAACCTGCAACGGCATGCCGGTCCGATCTTCCATCGTGCCCCCCTTCAGGTCGATTGCTTAGGGAAACGCTGTGGCGTGCCACGCGCAATAGGTTAAGCGTGCTGCTGCACGTACTCCACGACCAGCGGGCTCGCCACCACGCAGCCGACGTCAGTGGATGTCCCTTCTAGCACTGCGCTGACTCGGGCGAGGCCGGTCACTACAGCGGAGGTGCTGACCTCGGTGCGCTCGGCGTCAAGTGCTGCCAGCAGGTCACGAAGGCCCTTGCGGGGCAGCGGAGCGATCGGCTCAGGGAAGGGCTCAGCGTCTGCCCCGGCCTCCGGTCCAAGCTCATCCGGGGAATTAGCCAGCACGTCAACAACCTGTCCAGCGCTGGTGACGAATATCGTCCCGGCGCTGTAGCCGCCGTCGATCCCAGTAAGCGCAGGACCGTCAACCTGGGTTGGCAGCCGACCAAGCAAGTGTCGGGCCGATCCGTGCAACAGCAGTCGACGTTGGCCTCCTGCCTCGTGACTGAGATCCGAGTCCACAAACAAGACCAGGCCCTGATACCTATCCCGCAGCGTGACCCAGTCCAGCCGTGTCTCGAATTTGATCCAACTGCCGGTACCAATATTGGCATCTGTGTGGTACCGCAATTTGCGGGCCAGGGTTTTTTCTACCTGCTTCAAATGGCGCCGCAGATCGTGGACATTGTTCGAGGTGGGCGTCGTCACGCCTACCCCAGCAAAGGGCAATCCAGCTTTTAGTGTGACAGAGGGAAGAGCTCGGCGCGGCTCTGGCAGGAACTCCCTAAGCTTGCCCTCGGATAGGTAGATGACCTCACGCACTGGACCCCCCAGGCTCTCTGCTTGTCTTGTCCGCACTGTACCCGAGAGGCGGTGAGAAACTGTCAGTTGTGGCCGGTCCTGTACGGAGGTATCGGCCCGGCGCCGCTGTCGAAGGTGTCCGCACTGCCCAAGCTGGCGGCGATGTCGAGCTCGGCTCTGCTGGCCGTCCTGGCGATGCAGCTCCGCTGCGGGGCTTCGTCAGTGAGGCCACCGACATACCCAGGGCGCTTTCGAACGTGCCAAGGCGAACGCGCCCCCAGGGTGCCAGTCGCGGTTACCAGCGTGGATCAGTCTCGGGGCTTGGGCGACAACTCGGTGACGTTTCCAGCGTGATGATGCTCGGTTCGTAGAAGCTGGTTGTCGTGGTGCAGGGCCGCGATCACCGTGGCGGCCGCCGTGAGCCGGTGGTTCAGCTCGGTGATCTCCGCCTTGGCGTCAGCGAGCTTGCGCCGAAGTTCCCGCAGTTCCGCGTCCCTGCGAGCCTCCCCCGGGGTGACGGCGCCGTGCTCGGCGACGTGAGCGTCCCACTCGGCCAGCACGTCCTTGGCTCGGAACACGGTGGCGGGGATGACCCCGGCCTCCCGGCCGAGGTTGTCCTTGGTCAGCCTACCGTCCGTACGTCGCGGCTGACCGGTGAACAACCGCGCCATGGCCTCACGCAAGGACCGTTCGGCGGCGGCGGAGACACCCGCTCCTGTCGTCACTGGACGGCCTTCCGCAGGATGGCCTGAGTCTCGGCGCGCTGGCGTTCCAAGGCCGCCCGCCGCCCCGGCGGCAGGCCCGGAGACTCCAACAGGGCCGCCAGGCCGCGTTCCTCGCTCTCCCAGATCGGGACGTGCTGGGTACCGATCATGCTGTTGCCGCACCGCTCCGGACGGCAGCGGTCCACCAGCGGGCCCGTGTGGCCAGGCGGGATGACGGCCTTCTCCAGGCATGCGGCGCCGGCCGGACTGGCCTCGTCGAACAGGCAGTTGTTCAGGGTGCCGAACCTGATGGAGATCCGGGCCCGCCGCAGCATCCCCTCCTCGACCAGCGTGTCCCCGCCCTGGGCGGCGACCGTCTCCCTGATGCTGTCGAAGGCGTCCTTGAGCTGTTCGGCACCGGGGCCGAAGCCGATCGGCTGCCCCTCCCGGTGGAGGGCGAACAGCTCGCGCAGCCCCCGGAACCGGGCGGCTTCGACAGCCTGCTCCAGGAACCGTGTCCAGTCCGCCGCGGGGGCGGCGTATCCCTGGGTGACGCGGTTCGCCAGCGCGCGGGCCGCCGTGTGCTTGAGCTGGATGCCGAGCGCGATCTCCGAGCCGGGGAACTGGTCGGTGAGCATCGCCATCGTGCGGCGGAACATGTGCGGGGAGACGTTTCCGGCGCCGATCTCCGACAGCCCCGTCCACCCGGTGGTTGCGTTGACGTGCGCGATGAACGACATGATGCGCTCAGCGGCGGCGAACGTCTCGGAGCCGTCGGTGCGGCTGCGGACGCCGGTGAACACCCGCTCCTCGTGCGGGGAGAGGTGTTCGGCGACGGCGATCGCCCGGGCGACGGGCTCGATGATCCACCAGTGCTTGACGGGGAAGTCCTCCTCTCCCTTGTGCTTCGCAGAGGCGATGGCGGGTACCTCGAAGTACTGGACCACCGACCCCTTCGTGATCTCCTGGATTACTGGCGGGAGGGGGTTATTCCGACCGTGCACTATTCCCACCTCTCCCACAGAACTCGTTCGGCTCAGCCCGGTTCCAGCGAGTCGGCCCGCCGCTTCAGGTCTGCCGCGATGTCGTCCCAGTCCGGTCCATGCAGCCAAAGGTTTTCGGCGGCCTCTCGCAGCAACGCCGGCTCGTCCGGCCGCTGCAGGAGCACCAGACGGTAGGCCAGGTTGCGAACCCAGACCGGCAGATGGCCATCAACGACGTGCGAGCACAGCTCACACAGCATGGCGAGGATCGAATCTGCGTCAGCGAAGGTCAGCTCTTCGACGAAGTAGTGTTCCTGGTGGTCGCCGTCGCACTTCGGTGTAGGTCGGTACTCGTCTCCGTAGAGACACCGGGCGTGCTCCGTCAGGGTGCTGTGCATGCCCTGGAGCCTATGCCGCCTCGATCCGCCGGACAGAGCCTGCCCGGACCGCTCCGCGATGGTGATCCGTTGGGCGATGACCGTAACGGTGCCCCGACGCTTCTCAGCCGCTCGTCTGCGAAAATCGCACAGTGCTGCGAACCGTTGAGATCACCGCCGAATTGACATTGCCCCTCCGAGGTGAGGTCTTCCACAACCTCCACTGGCAGAAGAAACTGGACCTGAGCTTGGACTGCTTCATCTGTAAGCGCACCGGGCGTACCACTCACCTCCGATATGGCGAGGAATGCGCGGTTTGTTCAGGTAGTCAGAGAGCGGAGCATCCGGCTGCGGGTCGCGTTGCCGCCTTCGACGTCACCGACGAGCGGGAGCGGACGGCACTCCGGGCCGTCGTCGACTACTGGTGGGCGCCGTTCCATGACACCAAGCGAGACGAGCCAGCAACCGCGCTGACGCGCGCACCATGGGTCCGGCTGTACCTGGGATACCGCTGCCCAGAATCGCAGCAGCCGAAGCATTCAGTATCCAGAGCAACATGGTTCGCCCCGTGAGCCAAGCCTGCACCCACTGTGCTCACCCCCTCGCCGCCAGCGCGCAGGCCCCCAACATCCGCTTGTTGTCTTGATTCCGGTCGGTGTGTTGTTCGGCGAGCGCGTGAGTGTCGTTTCCGGTCGCTATGGTGCGGCGCATGAAATCGCTGATCACCGCCATTGAGGTGACCCCGGCGATGTGGACACACCTGACAATGGATCTTGTAGATCCAGGAAGGTGAAGATCCGCGTGGCAAGGCCATCGAAGTACAGTCCGGAGTTCAGAGCCGACGCGGTCGCGCTGTGGCGGGCATCGGCGGGCAGGCGGACGTTCAAGTCCGTCGCCGACGACCTCAACATCAACCACGAGACCCTGCGCATCTGGGTACGCGAGGCTGAGGGGGAAGCGTCCTCCGGTGGCAGGCCGCAGGCCGGCGGGTCCGAGGACGAGCTGGCCCGGCTGCGGGCGGAGAACGCCCGGCTGGTCAAGGCGGAGAAGGAGTGGCAGTTGGAGCGGGAGATCCTGCGCCGGGCGGCCGCCTATTTTGCCAGGGAGATGAAGTGACGCCCCGCCGCTGGGACTTCATCTCCGTCAACGCCGGGGCCTTCGGCGTGCAGCGGCTGTGCCGGGTGCTGGGAGTCTCGCGCTCGGGCTACTACCGTTGGCAGGCCGGCACCCCGGCCCGTGCCGCGCGCCAGGACGACGAGGACGCCCTGGTCGAGGAGATCCGGGAAATCCACGCCGAGCACAAGGAGACCTACGGCGCGCTGCGGGTCCATGCCGAACTTCGTGGTTACGGAAACACCGTGAACCGCAAGCGCGTGGCGCGGCTGATGCGCAAGCATGGCATCGTCGGCCGCCACCTGCGCCGCAGGAAGCTCACCACGATTCCCGATCCGGTCGCGCCGCCGGTCCCGGACCTGGTCCAGCGCGACTTCACCGCCACCGACCTCGACGAACGCTGGTGCGGCGACATTACTTACATCCAGGTCGGCGCGACGTGGCTCTACCTGGCCTGCGTCGTCGACATCCGCTCACGCCGGGTGCTCGGCTGGTCGATGGTTCCCCCACATGCGGGCCGAACTCGTCATCGACGCGCTGCGGGCCGCCGTCGCGGCTCGTGGCGGGAACGTGGGCGGAGTGGTCTTTCATTCGGACCGCGGGTCGCAATACTCGTCGGCCGCGTTTGCGCGGGTCTGCGACTCGCACGGCGTCCGCAGAAGCATGGGGCGGGTCGGCTCGAGCTACGACAACGCCCTGGCCGAGAGCCTGTGGCAGGGGCTGAAGCGAGAGGTGATGCACAGGAAGCTGTTCCTGACCATGAGCCAGGCTCGGCTGGAGATATTCCAGTGGCTCACCTACTACAACGCTCGCCGGCGCCACAGCGCGCTGGGCTACCTCTCCCCGATGGAGTTCGAACAGCAGCACCACGCAGCAGCTAAACTCTCACTCGCAGCATGAACCCTGTGTCCACAATCCGGGGGTCACCTCACGGCGCCTCGACCTCCACAACGCCTTCGTCTCACTTGCCTGCGCGCTCATTTGCTGGCGACAACTCAACACCCAAGGCCAGTGATCGTGTTACGAGTTCTAAGCACAGGAACGCGATCATTCACGCGGGTGTGGTCGATGGGCAGTTCGACATCGCGGACGCGCAGCGTTGCTTCGTGCTGTGCTTCATGGAGCTGGCCAACAGGACGGCACACCTCGCCGCCCGCGAAAGCGAACCCATGCGCACGATGACCGGCGATCTCCCTGATCTTGTGCCTACCTCTTGAGGCGAGCGAGGAACCCGTCAACGAACCGCTCGACCTGGAGCGGTTGAGTCGAGTCCTCTACGTTCAAGCGATCGACGTGCTTCACTCCGGCGTTCAACAGCAGGCGGCTGCGGCTGTGGTCGTAACCTGCGTGTCCTCGGTGCTGTGGGCCATCGATCTCGATCACTCCGACATACCCGCAGTACGTGATCAACAGGTCCGGTTCAAAGGTGTGGCCACGTACTCGCATGCCTCCGAGTGGCATGATGCCGATCGTCTCGTTCTCATCCATGCTCTCCTGGCGCCTCTTGAGGGTCTGGTACACCCTCAGCTCCCACTCGTTAGTGAAGCGGAGCTGGTCCTGCACGGGGTGGCCTGGCTCAAGTTGGTGCTTCCGACCCTGATTGCTGACCTTGGGGCCGTCGGTGGCCTTGATCTGGCTGCGCCAGGCGGGACCGAGCCGGAGGATCGACGGGCGAGCATCGACTTCGTCGATGTCCTTTCCCGACCCCCTGAGCACTTGCCGCATAACGCCAGCGATGTTGCCCTTGACCGCCTCGTTGTCATACGCGGGATACAGGCTGGGGTCCACCACGAGCACGATCCGGTATCCCTCATGGTCGTAGTCGGAGTTCCAGAGCCGGACCTCTGCCACCATCACGTCAGCGATCATCCTCGCCGTGTCGGCCTGCCCGAGGTGGTGAGCGAGCACGGCGCTCGTGCCGAGCAGCCACTCACTCACCAGGGGCGCGTTCGCATCAGCGTCCAACGGCAGGGACATGTTGGGTGACGCCAACTCAGCACTCATGCATGGAATTGTGGCAGGTGATACCAACAACTTGCCTACCTGGAGGCGATTTCACTCAGCATGTGCCGTCGGCAACATCCGCAACCTTGGCGACCGCGCCATGCTCGGCCTGGCGCCGTACGGGGCGGTGCCCAAAATGCCAGGAGCGATATCGGCCGACCCGCTGTCTGGCACCCTCCCCGGTGCTGGCTGGTGCCAGTGTTGCTGAGCCGTGTTGAGGCCCGGTTGTACGGGAGCTCGACCGCGGGCGGCTCTTCTCGGCGCCCGAGCCCGCCGCGGCGCGGCTCCGCAGGGTGGTGGTGCTCGGCTTCGCGCAACCGAGCCAGTGCTGCGGCGTACTGCTCGGGGGTGTGCTTGCGCAGTTTGGTGTCGCTCTCCTGGTCCAGACGGTCGGCGTACTCGCGCAGGGTGGCGGCGCTGTGCTGAGGGATCGAGGTGAGCGAGAGAGGATCTACGGACACGGCCGGGTTCGCTCTCGATTCCCACTTGGTTGTGCGTGTGCTGAAGGCGGGAGTCGGCAGTCTCCGCCGGGTCGCCGGTGCGTCTCCTGGACGCATGTGTGCCCGCCGCGGACGGGTCGGTGGCGGGCGCATGGCACGTGCGGTGGATCAGTTGGCGTAGCTGAAGTCACCGGCCAGTGCTGCGGCGATCTTGTCGACACCGTTCAGGGCGGTGAACGTGGTGACCGGGGTGGGGCTGCCGTGGTGGTGCCGTTGCCGATCTGGCCGGAGCTGTTGGCGCCCCAGGAGCGGACCGTGTTGTCACCCAGCAGGGCGATGGTGTGCTCATGGCCGCCGGCCACCATGCGCACGCCGGTCAGGCCCGGCACGGGCACCGGCTTGTTCCGGGTGTCCGCGGTGCCGTCACCGTGCTGACCCGAGGTGTTCAGCCCACAGGCGTGGAGGCTGTCGCCGGTGCCGGTCTGTGGTTGCTGCCAGCCGCGATCTGCGACCCCTCGCCGGCCCCGAGCGCCGTCTCCACGGGCGTGAGTCGATCGATCGTGCTCCCGTCGCCGAGCTGGCCCGCAGCGTTGCAGCCTCGGTGGCCGGCGTCTCAGGCCGAGGTCAGGCGCCGCCGACCTGGCTCAGGAGCGGACCTTCCGCGACTGCCGCCTGCTCGGGTCCGGGCTGCAGCGGCAGGAAGTACTGAACAGCAGGCTGACTGTTCCTCAGAAGCTCCTGTACGTTCGCCAGGAGGGCGATCAGAAGAGCGGGCGGGTTGCCCTCCGTACTCCGAGCGGCCTCCCGGTAGGTGGCGGCGTTCTTGCCGGGGAAGCCGTCGCCGGTGGCGATGAGTTCCTGCAGCCGCGCCGTCCACGTCGGCCATGCGCCCTTGAGGTACTCCTCGAGGTTGTCCTCGAAGACGGTGTAGGCCAGCTGAGACACCGACGCCGGCCAGGGGACCTTTGTCGTCGCGTCGAGGTAGTTGAGCAGTTGGCCGTTCAGCCTGGCGGACTTGTCCGCAGCCTCCCGGATCTTCTTCTCGGCCCGGGCGCGCTCGTCGCCGACCTTCCCCTGGATCGAGGCGAGTTTGCGCTCTGCGACACCGTTGTCACCGTCGAACACGACGTGGCACGGGACTCCGAGCGCGGTGAGGATTGCGTGGCACAGGAAGATGCCCTCCTTGCCATTGACGTCGATCACGCTCACCCCCTGGGCGGCCAGGTTGAGGTTGAGGTTCTGGGCGCAGCCGGTGATCAGCCCTACGTCGGTGGCGCCCTCGACGAGGATGGCGGCCTGGGCGAAGATCCCTCGGCGAGTGTGTCGGCGCAGCGGAGGCCAGCTTGGCGGCGGATGCTGTCCAGCTCGACGTAGCCCGAGAGGGTCTCGCACAGGTCGTCCACGGTGACTCGGTTGGTGCGGGTGGTCGGGTGGCCGTCGACGAAGTCTCGTCGGAGGCGACGAACCTGGTGGAAGGCCCGCTGATCGATGAAGACCGGACTGTGGGTGGCATAGGTGACCTGGACCCGGCTGCCCTCGGTGTCGGCCAGATCGGTCAGGACATCGGCGAACACCCTGGCCTGGGAGGGGTGCTGGAAAAGCTCGGGCTCCTCGATCGCCAGGCAGACCGTCCGCGTCTCCCCGGCCGGCCTGCGGGTGTCGGCGAGGAGCTTCAGCGCGGCGATGATGAGCGCGCGCTGGAAGCCGTGGCCCTGCCGGCTCACGGGTGTTTGGGCCGCGCCGTCCCGGATGCTGACCGTGAAGGTGGTCTTGGCTGCCTTGGGGGCGTGGATGACTGGGGCCAGGGTGACGTCGCGTCCGGTGGTGAAGTGAGCGAGCTCCTTCGAGAGCGCGGTGGAGATGCGCGAGAGGACCGGGTTGTATGCCTCGTTCTGGATGCGCAAGCGCTCGATGTGTGCGGCTGCCTCGACCTTGTTGAGCTCCTCGATCTCCTGGGTCCGGTCCACGGCATGGTTGAGGATGCGGCCGAGGGCGGAGTTCTTCTGGTCCTCGGCCTCCTCGACGGCGCGCAGGTCAGGGGAGACGAAGACGAAGTCGATCAGCTCGGAGAGCTTGCTCTGGCCCGCGAAGCCGAAGAAGTGGGTGTCGTACCGGTCGGTGCGCTCCAGCAGGTCCCGGTGATCACGCTCCCAGGCCAGCAGGGCGTCGAGGACGGCGGACTCCGAACCGGCGGACGGAAGTCCGAGATCAGGTCGCTGCTCGCGCAGCGTCTTGTACGCCGTACGCTTGGCCGTCGCGTTGGCGCCCGCCCGGACCGCCTCGAACGGCGGATAGGCCAGCGCCTTGCCGCTGATGATGTCCTCGCCGTCCTCCCACGTGCGCCAGATGATCACAGTGTCGACGTCCGCGGGGGCGTAGCTGCCGAGCACGCTGCGGTCGTGGACAGTGAGTTGGTCGAACTCGACCTCTACCACGATGCGACGGTCGTCCGCCGAGGAGTGGAGGTCGCTGTCGTCCAGGGAGATCGTCTTCTCGCCGTTGAAGAACCAGTCGAGTGCGCGCAGCACGGTGGACTTGCCGGCGCCGGTGGGGCCAATGAAGCACGTCGTCGCATCGAATTCGATCTCTACCTCCCGCAGGCTGCGGAAGTTCTGGATGCGTACGCGCTTGATCTTCATCGAGTTCCTGTGACGTGCGAGGAGAGGGATGGAGCTGAGGCCAACGTGGCCACGGTTCATGCTAGTAGGCCACCTGACAGGCAGTTGGAGAATTGGCTGAGACCGTGGGCGACTGGCGGATTCGGCCAGGGAGCATACGGGTAGTGCTGCCGAAGTCGGAGCGATGGCCTGGCCGTGTCAGGATTCGGCGAGGTCGGTGCTCAACCGGGGGAGGGGTGTTGGCACGGCGCAAGACGGTACCTGAGTTGCTGGCAGAGGCGCTTCTGGCGAAGCAGCAGGCGAAGCTCGCCCAGTCCCAGCCCGCGCAGCCGGCACCGGCTCGGCGCCGCCCGCGGCGGCCGCGGACGCCGGATCCGCTGGCTGAGCACGCCCGGCTGCTGGCGGCGGGGGAGAAGCTCCTCGCCAAGCAGGACGCCGCCAAGGCCAAGGAGGCGGCCCGGATCGAGGCTGACCTCGCCAAGCGCCAGGGCGCCCGCGAGCGCGAGGCACAGCAGCGCCGGCACGAGCAGGAACGAAGCGAACGCGAGCAGAAGCGCCAGCAACGCGACTCCACGAAGCAGGAGTTGAAGGATGAGGCCGACCGCCGCAACCGCGAGATCGCCACCGAAGCTGCCGAACTCGAAGCAGTCCTGCGGGAGCGACCAGACGGCCTGGAGGACTGGCACCCGCTGCTGGAGCGCGCCTTCGCCCACGACGGCGCCAACGGGGTCGCCGAGGTGGTGGAGGACCTGCTGCGCCGCTCGCCCCTTCCGCCCGGCTGCCGTGACGGCGCGGTCGTCGGCTACGCCCCGGAGTCCGCGCAACTGCTTGTCGACATCGGCCTGCCCTCCCAGGACGTGGTGCCGACGGTGGCCGGCTACCGGTTCGTCGCGCAGCGCGCCGAGATCATCCCGCAGCTGGTGAAGGAGGCGGACCACCAGGAGACCTACCGCAGGCTGCTGGCCCGCCTGGCGCTGCGGGCACTGGACGAGGCGTTCTCGGTGACACCCCCTCAGATGGTCGACACGATCCTGCTGAACGGGCACGTTGCCACCACCGACCCGGCGACGGGGCAGGCGGTGCGACCGTGCGTGGTGAGCGTGGTGGTGGAGCGCGCGGACTTCGCCGAACTCGTCCTGGACGAGCCGCGGCTGGATCCGCAGCGGTGCCTGCGCAATCTCGGGGCGGTGGTCTCCCAGCACCCGCACGACCTCGAACCGGTCCCGCCGGTCGTCGAGTTCGACCCCAGCCGGTTCAAGCTCGCCGCGGACACCGCCGTGGTGGGCGCGCTGGACAGCCGCCCGGACCTGCTGCAGATGGACCCGTACGCGTTCGAGCGCCTGGTGCGCGAGCTGTTCACCGCGATGGGCTACGAGACCTGGCGAACCCAGAACTCCCGCGACGACGGCCTGGACGCGGTCGCGATCCAGCGCGACCCGCTGGGCGTGACCGTCTTCGCCATCCAGGCCAAGCGCACCAAGAACGTGGTCAGCCCTGAGGTCGTCCGGGCCCTGCTGGGGACGCTCAAGGACAAGCAGGCCACCAGAGGTGTGCTGGTCACCACCTCCTGGTACGGCAAGACCAGCCGCGACTTCGCCCATCGCCACCAGCTCGACCTCATCGACGGCCGCAACCTCAAAGCCCTACTCCTCGACCACCTCGGTATTGACGCCTTGATCGGTCTGCCGAAGATCCCGCTAGGCTGGCAGCAGAGCGACCTCACTTGAGCAACACACCAGGACCAGTGCGGCACGAACACCCTGCCCGGCGGCGCGGGTGGACGTCGCCTGGTTCGCGGTGGCGTCCACCAGTACTTCAACGTCCTCGCGGCAACGAGCCTTCCGGCCGCGGAGCCGGTGCACGACGATGAGCCGTGTGATCAGCGAACCGGACGGGAACCCGCAGGGCCGCTGCGCGGAGAGCAGACCGTCCCCGCCGACCAGACACGGGAGTTCCGCCAAACCCCGTGCCTTAAGTGCCCATGGCGGCTGGACAGTGACCTGACTCTGTTCTCCGACGCGGAGATGGAGATGCTGCGCCGGGCCGACGGCCGGCCCGGCGCGGAGGCCGCGCCGGACGCTCCCCTGGTGGCGTGCCTCCAGGACCAGCCCGGTACCGCCCATGCCTGGCGGCTGTGCGCGGGCGGGCTGCCATCTCGCCGCCCGGATCGCGCTGATTACCCAGGCCCCGCCTGTCGAAGCGATGGCACCCGGTGATTGAGGTGTCGACCAGAGCGTGGACACAGGGGTGGCCCCCGCATCTCCGAGCTCGGCGACATCGTCGCCACCCCACCCGTCTGGGCAGCTCGCGACGCCGGGCTGACGGCCCGTCCGATGTTCGAGCGCCTCACCCCCACCGGCCCTGCCTGGACCGATGGCACCACCTGGCCGGCCGACACCGTCATCTGGTGCACCGGCTTCCGGCCCGCCCTCGCCCCGGCCGGCCCGCCCTCGCCCCGGCCGGCCTGCGCCGCCCCGTCGGCCGGATCCCGCTGGAGGGCACCCGCAGCCTGGAGGACCCCCGCGTCCACCTGCTCGGCTACGGCGACTGGACTGGCCCCGCTTCCGCCACCCTGATCGGGGTGGGCCGCACTGCCCGCACCGCCGTCACCGAGACTGTCGGCCTGCTGCACTGACCACCCAGGCGTCGCCTGCGCCAGGCGGGTTCGCGAACTCTCGCTGCACACAGATCACTTCTGGACAGCTCTCCCGCTGACGTGCTATCACTTGAAGCACCCTCGGGTAGACTCCGGGGCCCCGCAGGGTAGATCCCCCGGGGTGCTCGCCTGGAGCAGCCAGTCCAGGGAGGCCCGGCCGCAACGGCCAGGCCACAGTTTTCGGAGCCGCAACGGCTCCCTTCGGGTCCCGCCCGCGATGGGCAGGACGGCCCCTTGTGCGAACGGGAGCGCAATGCTCCCTCTCAAGCAGGCGTTACTCGATCTCTCGCAGATCTCAACGAACACACCGCGATGGTGTGGATGCAGCCTCGGGCCCTGCGTCTTGACAGGTCATCTGTCGTCGTTGGGGTTCTGCCACCGCACGGGTGCCCCTTCGGCGGATGACTCCACCCACACCGTCAAGGAGTCCAATCCCATGTGGTCCGCTCTCACGGAGCTGGCTTCCGTATCCCCCTGCATCGTGGCCGTGCTGCTGTTCATCGTGGCACTCGCGTTCGTCACCGCACTCGCGCTCGCCCTGAACGGCACAGGGGTGGGTGAACGCGCCGCCGTCATCCGGGCGTTCGCCGAACTTGTGCGCTCGGTGCGAGGCACCCGCCGGTAAGGCCAGGGGCTGTCCGGCAGTCTGACCGGACAGCCCCGGCCCTGCCGGGGCAGGTACTTCAGTTAGTCCGCAGCGCGTACATGATCACGGCGACGCTGGCCAGGCAGATGAGTGCGCCGATCACGTCGGCGCGATCGGGCCGGTAGCCGTCCAAGGCATGGCCTAGGCCAGCGACGCAGCGACGAAGACACCGCCGTAGACGGCTAGGATGCGTCCGAAGTTCGCGTCGTCCTGGAGAGTGGCGACGAAGCCGTAGGAGCACGGTTCCGGCGGCTGACAAGGGCGATGTCACCGCGACAAGGAAGCCGGCACCCACACGGTGTGGGTGCTTCGCCGCAGCCTTACCGGCTCCACCTTCGGCGTCGGCACCGCCGACCAGCTCCCCGCCCGCGGAGCCCTCGGTCTCGCCGCCAAGGCCGCCGTCGAAGGCGGCCACGCCACCGCGCTCACCGGCTCCCGCACCGCCGCCGTCGAACGGGCCGCCGACGGCAAGCTCACCCTGGTCGCCGAGGACGGCACCCGCGCCGAGGACCTGGACGAGATCATCGTCCTGACCGGCCTGCGCCCCGATCTGTCCTTCCTCGCCGAGCTGCGGCTCGGCCCCGACGACCGCCTCCAGGCCCCGCTTGAGCTGGCCCCGCTGATCGACCCCAACCAGCACTCCTGCGGCACCGTCTACCCCCCACGGCGCGAACGAGCTCTCCCACCCCGAGCAGGTCTACCTCGTCGGCATGAAGTCCTACGGCCGCGCCCCCACCTTCCTCGCCCTGACCGGCTACGAGCAGGTCCGCTCAGTGGCCGCTGCCCTCGCCGGCGACCACGAGGCCGCGGCCCGCGTCGAACTCACCCTTCCCGAAACGGGCGTCTGCGGCGGCGTCGGCCTCTATGACCAGCCCGCCGCCGCCCAGGAGCAGGACGGCGGCTGCTGCGGAGCCCCCGCTGCACCTCAGCTCATCACCCTCGACGTTCCTTCAGCAGGCAGTTCCTGCTCATCCGAAGGCGGCTGCTGACCGTCGAGGAAGCCATCCAGCGGGGTCGTGACCGAACTGCTCGTCCGGTCGCGGCCCCGCGCCGCGCTGTCCGCCATTTGCCTGACCCAGACCACCGGCTGGGAAGCGCTCCACTACACATTCCCCCATGCGGCTGCCTCCATCGCCCCGTCCACTGGACGGTTCACCCCGACGACCACCGCAGGGCTCTCGTCGGCGCTGCCGACCTCCGCGCGGGCCAGAATCCCGATCACCCGCCTCGCTGAACCGGCGCGGCCCGATGACGGCGATGACAGCGGGCTCCGCTGTTTGGCGAGCACGGGTGACACCTCGCCCAAAGGGGCGCAGTGCCGGTAAGAGATCGAACCCATCAAGTCGGGAGCCCGAGTGATGGCTACTGAGAGTAGCTAGACGGCGTACTGCCCAGTGCTGGCAAGGGCAAGAAGGCGTCATCGCGAGTTCGATCTACCCCTGCTCATTTCACACTCATTTCACATCGCGAGCCCCAGAGGTACTGCAGCCGCCCCCCTGCTACGCGTTTCCGCAGGTCAGGACCTTGCCTGACCTGCGGAAACGGTGAGAGGTCAACAAGCGTTTCCGCAGGTCGGAGGGGCCTCTACAGGTCGTAGTAGAGCTCGAACTCGTGCGGGTGCGGGCGCAGGGCGATGGGGGCGATCTCGTTGGTGCGCTTGTAGTCGATCCAGGTCTCGATCAGGTCGGGCGTGAAGACGCCGCCGGCGAGGAGGTACTCGTGGTCCTCCTCCAGGGCGTCCAGGACGGCCGGGAGGGAGGCGGGGACCTGCGGGACGCTGGCGTGCTCGTCGGGGGCGAGCTCGTAGAGGTCCTTGTCGACCGGCTGGAGCGGCTCGATCTTGTTCTTGATGCCGTCCAGGCCCGCCATCAGCATCGCGGCGAAGGCGAGGTAGGGGTTGGAGGACGGGTCGGGGGCGCGGAACTCGATGCGCTTGGCCTTGGCGTTCGAGCCGGTGATCGGGATCCGGATCGCCGCCGAGCGGTTGCGCTGGGAGTAGACCAGGTTGACCGGGGCCTCGAAGCCGGGGACCAGGCGGTGGTAGGAGTTGACCGACGGGTTGGTGAAGGCGAGCAGCGAGGGCGCGTGCTTCAGCAGGCCGCCGATGTAGTAGCGGGCGGTGTCGGAGAGGCCGGCGTAGCCCTGCTCGTCGTAGAAGAGCGGCGCGCCCTCGGCCCAGAGCGACTGGTGCACGTGCATGCCGGAGCCGTTGTCGCCGAAGATCGGCTTGGGCATGAAGGTGGCCGTCTTGCCGTTGCGCCAGGCCACGTTCTTGATGATGTACTTGAACAGCATCAGGTCGTCGGCGGCGTGCAGCAGGGTGTTGTACTTGTAGTTGATCTCGGCCTGGCCGGCGGTGCCGACCTCGTGGTGCTGGCGCTCGACCTCGAGGCCGGAGGCGGCCAGCTCCAGCGACATCTCGGCCCGCAGGTCGGCGAAGTGGTCCACCGGCGGGGTCGGGAAGTAGCCGCCCTTGTACTTGACCTTGTAGCCGCGGTTGCCGCCCTCCTCGATCCGGCCGGAGTTCCAGGCGCCGGCCTCGGAGTCGATGTGGTAGTACGACGCGTTGGCGGTGGTCTCGAAGCGGGCCTCGTCGAAGACGTAGAACTCGGCCTCGGGTCCGAAGAAGGCGGTGTCGGCGATGCCGGAGGAGGCGAGGTACGCCTCGGCCTTCTTGGCGACGTTGCGCGGGTCGCGGCTGTAGGCCTCGCCGGTGATCGGGTCCTGAATGAAGAAGTTGATGTTGAGGTGCTTTTCCTTGCGGAACGGGTCCAGGCGAGCGGTCGCCAGGTCCGGGACGAGCGCCATGTCCGACTCGTGGATGGCCTGGAAGCCGCGGATCGACGAGCCGTCGAACATCAGGGTCTCGGCTGGGTCGAACGTTGCCGCAGGCACCGCGAAGTGCTGCATGACTCCGGGCAGGTCACAGAACCGCACATCGACGAACTTGATGTCGTTCTCCGCGATGTACGCCTTGACCTCGGCGGCGTTCTTGAACATCAATCCTCCTCAGCCCGGCTGCTGAGAGCCGGGTTCAGACGTTCACGGACCAGTCGTCCCAACCGGCCGTGGTGCGGCTCACGATAGGAACCAGCCGTTTCCTGGTCGTGACCCTATCGTTTCGCCCATGTTAACCGGCTGCCTCGAACGGGCCGCAAAGCCGCACGGCTACGGGCAAATCGCATCCCGGCCCAGGCCGGGGTTCCGAAGTGGTCTGGACCACCCGGAAAGAGCCGGAGCGGCGGATTCACCCGCAGGGGGAGTCGCTGGGGAGTCGGCGGGGAGCAGCTGGGGAGTCGATGCCGGTCGGCACGCGCTGCCCGGATAGTGTGGATTCGTGGACAGCAGAGAAGCTTTGGGATCGTGGATCGACGGGCCGAAGGCCGCCGCCGAGCGGATGGGCGCCGACTTCGGCTACCGGGGCGAGCGGCTGGGCCTCCCGCGGGAGGGCACCGGCTCGATGGCCGGTGCGGGACGGCGGATCGGCGCGCTCTTCGTCGACGGGTGGCTGTGCAGCCTGGTCGCGTACGGCTGGCTCGCGCACGGTGAGCAGTCCCGGGCGAACCTGTGGACCACCCCGCTCTTCTTCACGGTCACCGCGCTCCTGCTCGCGACCACCGGAACGACCATCGGCAAGCGCCTCTTCGGTCTGCGCGTGGTGCGGCTGGGCGGCACCCGGGCCTCGATCCCGCAGGTGCTGCTGCGTACCTTCCTGCTCTGCATGCTGGTGCCCGCGCTGGTCTGGGACCGCGACTCGCGCGGCCTGCACGACAAGGCCGTCGGCACCGTCGAGGTCCGAATCTGATTGCCGGCCCCGCGTCGGAAGCACAACGAGAGGCCCCGCCGCGGAGATCCGCGGCGGGGCCTTGGGATGTTCGGAGGTGCTGGGGCTCAGCGGCCCTGGCCGCCCTTGGGCATCCTGGCACCCTTGGGCATCGGGCCCTTGGGGATCGGCGCCTTGGAGAGCAGGTCGCCCAGCGCCCGCAGCCGGTCGTTGGTCTCGGTGACCTGGGCGGGGGTGATCGCGCGCGGCAGGCGCATCAGGTGGATCTGCAGCTTCTTCAGCGGCACCTCACCCGGACCGTCACCCACCACGATGTCGTGCACCGGCACGTCGCCGACCACGCGGGCCATCTTCTTCTTCTCGGCGGCGAGCAGCGGGCGCACCCGGTTCGGGTTGCCCTCACCGATCAGCGCGATGCCGGCCCGGCCGACCGCGCGGTAGATCGCGTCCTGGTTGCGGGTGACCGCGACCGGGGTGGGGTTGCTGCTCCAGCCGCGCTTGATGTTGTTCAGCACGGCCGCCGCAGCGCCCGGCTGTCCCTCCATCTGCCCGAAGGCCGCGCGCTCGGCCCGCCGTCCGAAGACGATCGCCATGGCCAGGAACGCCACGATGAAGCCCAGGATGCCCAGGTAGATGGGATGACCGATCAGGAAACCGATGGCGAGGAACACGCCGAAGGTGAGGAGGCCAACGCCCCCGATAATCAGGCCGATCTTGGTGTCGACCTTCCTGGTCATGCTGTACGCCTGGCGGATCTGCTTGAGCCGCCCGGGATTCTCGGTTGTTTCCCTCGCCATGAACGTCATGGTACGTGGCGGGGTGATCGGATCACGAAGCCCGGTCCCGATTGGACGGGAACTGTGATCCAGATGGTCTTACTTCGCAATCGACGCGGTCCTGGCCGCCTCGCGGTCCGCCGCGTACCGGCGGTTCTCGCAGACGGAGGTCCAGGCGTTGAGCCGGGCCTGCTTGCGGCCGCCGGCCAGCAGCACGCTCTCCGCCAGCCTGATCGCCGTGCCGATGGTGGTGGTTCCCATTGCCGGGCATCTCCTCTCGCTGGGCTCGGGCCCAGTCTCCGCCGCCGGTGTTTCCGGACAGTGACCAAGCGGTCAAACGCGGATGAAAAGATGAAAGCATCAGGGCCCGGCCGCCACTCGGCAGCCGGGCCCTGATGCGTCCGAATGACGTCAGACGGCGGTGCGCTCGCGGTGCTCCAGCGCCTGCCGGTACAGCCGGCCCGCGCGGTACGACGAACGGACCAGCGGCCCGGACATCACACCGGCGAAGCCGAGCTCCTCGGCCTCCTCCTGAAGCTCCACGAACTCGTGCGGCTTCACCCAGCGCTCGACGGGGTGGTGGCGCACGGAGGGCCGCAGGTACTGCGTGATGGTGATCAGCTCGCAGCCGGCGCCCACCAGGTCGGCCAGCGCCTGGCTGACCTCCTCGCGGGTCTCGCCCATGCCCAGGATCAGGTTGGACTTGGTCACCAGGCCGGCCGCCCGGGCCTGCGTGATGACGTCCAGCGAACGCTCGTAGCGGAAGGCCGGACGGATCCGCTTGAAGATCCGCGGCACCGTCTCGACGTTGTGCGCCAGCACCTGCGGGCGGGACGAGAAGACCTCGGCGAGCTGCTCGGGCACCGCGTTGAAGTCCGGGATCAGCAGCTCGACGCCGGTCTGGCCGCCGCTGCGGCCGGCCGTCAGCGCGTGCACCTGGCGGACCGTCTCGGCGTACAGCCAGGCACCGCCGTCCGGCAGGTCGTCGCGGGCCACGCCGGTGATGGTGGCGTAGTTCAGGTCCATCGTGACGATGGACTCGGCGACCCGGCGCGGCTCGTCGCGGTCGAAGTCGGCCGGCTTGCCGGTGTCGATCTGGCAGAAGTCACAGCGGCGGGTGCACTGGTCGCCGCCGATCAGGAAGGTCGCCTCGCGGTCTTCCCAGCACTCGAAGATGTTGGGGCAGCCGGCCTCCTGGCAGACCGTGTGCAGGCCTTCCTTCTTGACCAGCGACTGGAGGGCGTTGTACTCCGGGCCCATCTTCGCCCGGGTCTTGATCCACTCCGGCTTCCGCTCGATGGGGGTCTCGCTGTTGCGGACCTCCAGGCGGAGAAGCTTCCTGCCGTCGGGGGCGACAGCGGACACGTGCGACTCCTAGAACTAGACGGGGTACCCCCAGGGTACGCCTGTGCTTGTACGGTCTTGGCCGAGCCTGAGCCCCGCATTCGCAGGGCAACAGTCGAAGCGGGTCAGGGATTCCCGACCAGTGCGGGTTCCGGCAGTTCGGCGAAGACCTCGGCCAGGTAGCGCTCGACCACCGGCAGTGCCTCTCCCACGGGGACGTCCCGGCCCAGTTCGGTGGAGAGCGAGCCGACGCCGGCGTCCCGGATCCCGCACGGGATGATCCGGTCGAACCAGGTCATGTCCGGGTTGCAGTTGAGCGCGAAGCCGTGCATCGTCACGCCGCGCGCGACCCGCACCCCGATCGCCGCGAGCTTGCGGTCGTCGCCGCGCTGGCCGGCGTTGGACGGCGCGTACTCGGGGCCGGCCAGCCGCGGATCGATGCCCAGCGGCAGGCCCATCCGCAGCGTGAGGCGGCCGATGTCGACCACCTGGGACGGGTCCACCCGGGCGTCCGGCAGCTCCTCGCCCAGCACCCAGACGCCGCTGCGGCCCTCGACCCGGCTGGACGCCACGGCGAACTCGGTGCAGGCGCGGATCAGCGCCTCCTCCAGGCGGCGCACGTACGCGACCACGTCCATCGGCTCCGGCAGCTTGACGATCGGGTAGCCGATCAGCTGGCCGGGACCGTGCCAGGTGCCCTCGCCGCCGCGGTTGACCTCCACCACGGGGGTGCCGTCCAGCGGCAGGTCCTCGGGCTTGGTGCGCCGACCGGCCGTGTAGACCGGCTGGTGCTCCAGCAGCAGCACGGTGTCCGGGATCTCGTCGGCCCGCCGCAGGGCGTGCAGCCGCTGCTGCTCCTCCCAGGCGACCTGGTACGGCACCGCGCCTTCGCCGATGCCCATGCGTATGAACCGCACGTTCTCGCTCACCACTGCTCCTTGCCCAGGCGTTCGAGACCAACCTGGCTAGCGTACGCCCGGTCGCTCGGCTACCCGAGAGCAGCTGGAGCCCATGTGGTGAACCACCACCATCAGCCGCCCCGACATGGGCGTGCACGCCATGAGGTCTCCGAGGCGCGAAACGCGAGCAGACCCAAACCCCAAGTGGGCCACCTTCCCCACAACGGGCGCCCCTGCTTCACCCGTTCGGAGGATTGCCCGCCCAGATCCACCCATAGCGCCCGAATGCTCGCTACATTCACGCCGATTCCCGACAGGGGGCGCCGCGCCGGGCAGCGGGGGATTGGACTTCCCGGTGCGCCGTCCGAGAGGTGTTGACTGACATGTCCCAACGGCCTGCGACCGACAGCCCGGCCTACGGTCCGCTCGACCCGCACGAACGGCGGACCGCGCGGTCCCTGCCGGATGCCTCCCTGTCCGCCCCGCCGGACGACGAACGTGCGGACGAAGCCGCCGGCGGCCGGACGCCCGTCGAGCGCGCCCAGAACGTCGAGCGCGCCCAGAACGTCGAGCGCGCCCAGAACGTCGAGCGAGCCCAGAACCCGGCGCTCGCCGCGCTGATCGAGGAGGCCGGCTTCTCCCATGCCGGCCTGGCCCGCCGGGTGGACCAGCTGGGCCTGGAACACGGGCTCGACCTGCGCTACGACAAGACCTCGGTGACCCGCTGGCTGCGCGGCCAGCAGCCGCGCGGGGCCACTCCGGCGCTGATCGCCGAGGTCTTCACCCGGCGGCTGGGCCGGCGCCTCTCGGCCCAGGACATCGGCCTGGACGCCTGCGCGCCGGTCTACGCGGGCCTGGAGTTCGCGCAGACCCCGCAGGAGGCCGTGGACATCGTCGCCAGCATGTGGCGCAAGGACACCGGGCCGCAGTCCGAGCTGCGCCGGATCGCCTTCACCCCGGCCGGCCTGGTGGTCCCCAGCCGGGACTGGCTGATCGGTCGCAGCGACGAGCAGGTCGCCCGGGACGGTTCGGCCGGCGGTTACCCGGCGGGGCCGGGCGTCACGCCGGACCAGGCCGACCACCACCCGGACCATCCGCCGCAGCGGCCGGGCGGCGTGCCCGCCGCCCGGTCGGTCAGCACCGGACGGGTCCCCTCGCAGAGCCGGCGCCCGCTGGTCTCCGAGCTGAGGTCCCCGCAGCCCGCGGCGGCCCCGCCGCCCGACCCCGGTGTCCGGGCGCCGCGCCCGGGCCTGCGGGTCGGCCGCGGCGACATCGCGGCCGTCCGGGCGGTCGGAGACCTGTTCCGAGCCCTGGACCACGCCTACGGCGGCGGGCACGCCCGGCAGGCGCTGGTGCGCTACCTGGAGAGCGAGGCCGAGCCGATGCTGCGCGGCCGCTACGGCGAGCAGATCGGCCGGGCGCTGTTCGCCGCCGTCGCCGACCTGACCAGGCTGGCCGGCTGGACGTCCTTCGACATCGCCGCCCACGGGCTGGCCCAGCGCTACTTCGTACAGGCGCTGCGGCTCTCCCAGGCGGCCGGGGACCGAGTGCTCGGCGGGTACGTGCTGATCACCATGAGCCAGCAGGCCGTGCACCTGGGGCACGGCCGCGAGGCGGTGCAGCTGGCCCGGGTCGCCCAGCAGGGCGTGGGGACGGCGGCGCCGGCCGCGGTGCAGGCGCTGATGCACGCCGCCGAGGCCCGCGGGCACGGGATACTGGGCGACGTCCGCTCCTGCACCACCGCGCTGGTGCGCTCCGAGCGGGCCCTCGCGGTCGCCCGCGGCGGCGACGAACTCCCCTCCTGGGCACGGTACTTCGACGAGGCCCAGCTGGCCGACGAGTTCGCCCACTGCTATCGCGACCTGCAGCAGTGGCGGCCGGCCGCGCAGCATGCCGAGAAGTCGCTGCGGCTGCGCTCGGCGGTGTACGCGCGCAACCGGGTCTTCTGCCGGATGGTGCTGGCCGCCGCCCGTCTCGGTATGGGCGACCTGGAGGAGTCCTGCGCGATGGCCACCGAGGCGCTGCGCGCGGCGGGGGAGATGCGCTCGGCCCGGACGGTCGAGTACCTGCGCGACTTCCACCGCCGGCTGGCGCCGTACCGCGGCAGCCCGGTGGCCCGCGCCTTCGAGGAGGCCGCCCGTCAAGCCGGGGTGATCTAGCAGTACCCGTGCCGCAGGCGGCCCGTCACCAGCTCTCCGCCTGCGGCCGGGCCACCCCGACCGGCAGCTCGCTCTCGCCGCGCAGGTGCTGGGCGAGCAGCGGGAGGACGAGCACCGAGAGCATCCCCGCCCCGACCAGCGCGGCCGCCGTGGAGGCGGCCAACTGCTGGCCGGGGCGGCGCGCGTACGCCACCGCGAGCGCGGTGGTGGTCAGCGCCAGCCCGGCGAAGGCGCCGGTCAGCGCCGACCGGTTGACCAGTGCCCCGGCACCCAGCGCGACCACCAGCGCGACCAGCCAGGCCGCGCCCGCCCGCCGCAGCGGGCCGCCGCGCCGCCGGGGCTCAGGCCGCCTCGCGGGCCTCCCGTGCCCCGGAGTCGCCGGCCGCCCCGAGGTCGCGCAGCGCGGCCAGCGCCGCCCGCCGCCCCGAGAGCAGCGCCCCCTGGGCGCTGCTGGTGTCCCGGTGGTCGCCGCAGACGTACAGGCCGGCCAGCACCCGCACCGGCCGGCGGAAGTTGTGCGGGGGCGGCATGGCCGGGACGGCGTCCGGGAGGTGGCGCACGCTCAGGAACTCCCACTCGCGCGCCGACACCCCGTACAGCTCCACCAGCCGGGCCCGGACCGCCGGTTCGAGCCCGGCCGGTCCGCCCGCGTCGAAGCTGCGCCGCCCGAGCACGGTGGTGGCCACCAGCGAGCGCCCGGCCGGGGCGTAGGACGGGTGCACCTCACTGAGCACCAGCGAGTGCGACACCGGGGCCGCGCCGCTGGGCCGCTCGGCGTCCAGCAGCAGCACCGCCTCCGCCAGCGGCGAGCCGGCGGTCGAGTGGTAGTAGGTGGTCACCGGGTGGAACTCCGGCAGCCGCAGCCCGGGCAGCAGTTCGGCGGCCGAACGGGCGTCGGTGGCCAGCAGGACGGCGCGCGCACCGATCCAGCCGTGCTCCTCGGTCAGCACGCCGCCCGCGCCGACCGAGGTCACCCGCACGCCCAGCCGTACCGTGCCGGGCGGCAGCGCCTCGGCCAGCCGCCCCGGCACGGCGGCCGTCCCTGCGGCGGGCAGGCAGAGCGGCCCGCGGGCGTAGCCGCGCAGCACCAGGTCGGCCACCCGGCTGCTGGTGCTCAGCGCCGGGTCGCTGAGCAGTGCGGTCAGCAGCGGGCGCAGGAAGCCGTCCACCATCCGCGGGGAGAGCCCCCGTTCGGTCAGCGCCCGGGCGGTGGTGGTCTCCGGACGGGCCATCAGCCGGGGCACCGGGGTGGCGGCGAGCCGGTTGAGCGCCGAGCCGAGCCGGGCCTTGTCCAGCGAGCCGCCGAGCGGTGCGCGGGCAGCGGTCTGGCGGGGTGCGGGCGGCTGCGGCCCGACGGTCCGGTAGCGGCGGCCCGCGCTGTGCACCTGGACCCCGGGGGCCAGCGTGCAGAGTTCGAGCTCGTCGAGGTCGAGCCGGCGGATCAGCTCGGGAAAGTCGGTGTTGAGCAGCTGACCGCCGTGGTCCAGCCGGTAGCCGTCCAGCTGGTGGTCGGCCATGCGGCCGCCGATCCGCTCGGTCGCCTCCAGCACCTGGACGTCGAGTCCGGCGCTGATCAGCGCTCCGGCGGCGGCGAGGCCCGCCAGGCCGGCGCCGACCACGACCACGTCGGGGTCGGCGGGGCGGCTGCGGCGGGTGATGTCATATGCGGTCACGGGCGAGCTCCCTCCCTGGTCCCGGAGCTCCGGCCGGCTGACGGCTGCGGGGTGCCGGGACGGTCCGAACAGGTGATGCCCCGTCAAAGCCTTGTTCAGGCAAGGGCATTCGGTCGGATCTGGACGGTCTTCGCCATGCGGTGGCACGCCCGTCGGGAACGGCGGCGCGCCGTGCGCTGTCGGGCGCCGTGGAGTGCTCCCGTGCGCCCCCTCTGCGGCCCTGCTGGCGCACGGCGCCGCCCCCCGGGCCAACCGTGCGCCAGCGCCGTACTGGGGCTCCCTAGCGGGCGGCGCGGGCCGCCGCGTCCACGGTCGGGTGGGCGAAGCGGAACCCGGCGTCCAGCAGCTTGCGCGGCACCACCCGGTGGCTCCCGACCACCTCCACCGCCATCTCACCCAGCGCGATCCGCAGCACCGCCTCCGGCACCGGGAACGGCGTGGGCCGCCCCAGCGCCCGGCCCAGCGCCGCCGTGAGCTCGCGGTTGGTCACCGGCTCCGGCGCGGTCAGGTTCACCGGGCCGCTCAGCTCCTGGTTCTCGATCAGGAAGCGCAGTGCCGCCACCTGGTCGACCAGCGAGATGAAGCTCCAGTACTGCTCGCCCGAGCCCAGCCGGCCGCCGAGACCGAGCTTGAAGAGCGGGAAGAGCCGCCCGCCGGCCCCGCCCTGGGACGTGAGCACCAGCCCGGTGCGCGGGTGCACCACCCGCACGCCCGCCTCGGCGGCCGGCCGCGCGGCGCCCTCCCACTCCACGCAGACCCGGGCCAGGAAGTCGTCCCCGGCCGGCGCCGTCTCGTCGATCACCCGGTCGCCGGTCTGCCCGTAGTAGCCGACGGCCGAGCCGCTGACCAGCACGGCCGGCGGCTTGTCCGCCGCCAGCAGCGCGGTGACCAGGGTGCGGGTGCCGCCCACCCGGCTGTCGTGGATCGTCCGCTTGTAGGTCTCGGTCCAGCGCCGGTCGCCGACGCCCGCGCCGGCCAGGTGCACCACGGCGTCCGTCCCGACCAGCGCGGCCTGGTCGAGCTGGCCGAGTTCGGGGCTCCAGCCGATGCCGAGCGACCCGTCGGGCTGCGGACCGAGCGCGCGGCGGTGCCGGACCAGGCGGACCACCTGGTGGCCGTCGGCCAGCAGCGAGCGGACGAGGGCGGAGCCGATCAGGCCCGAGGAACCGGTGACAGCGATACGCATGCGGCCATCCTGGCAGGCGGTCCCGGCCGCCCGGCCTCCTGGGCCCCTCGGCCCGGGCGTGTCGCCGACCCGTCACCCGCGCTGCCCCGTGTCGAGGGGCACCGGAGGCCCGACGGCCCGTCACCCGGCCGGTCTGTCTGCCGCCGCTCGCGACCGATACGGTACGGCGGTGAGCAACTCGACTCCTCCCGGCTGGTACCCGGACCCGCAGCGCGGCCCCGACGGCGGCGCTGCGCAGGAACGCTACTGGGACGGTGGCGGCTGGACCGCGCAGACCCGCCCGCCCGCCGCGCCGCCGCGCTGGGACGTCAGCGGGCCGGCCGCGCCGCCGGCCCCCCGGTCGGTGGTGTCCGACGCCTCGCCCGCGTACGGCCACCCGGCCGTGCCCGCCCCGATCGAGCCTCCGGGCTACGGCTTCCCCCCGCCGCCCCCGGTCCCCGCCCCCGCGGCCTACGGCTTCCCGCCCCCGCCGCCCACCCCGTACCCGCCGCTCGGCCCGCCGGCCTACCCGGCGGCCGCGCCGTACGGCGGCCCCTACCTCCCGCCGCCGCAGCCCCAGCCCGCGCGCCGGCAGACCGGGGTGATCGTCGGCGTGCTGGCGGGTGCACTGCTGCTGGTCGGCGGCACGGTCGTCGGCGCCGCCGCACTGCTGAGCACGAGCCGCAGCTCCGCCGTCGCCCCCGCGTCGGCCGCCGCCGCGCCGCAGCCCGCCCAGCCGTCCGCGCAGCCCTCTGCCCAGCCCTCTCCGGGTCCCTCGGACCAGCTTCCCCCGCAGAGCAAGGCCCCGGTCTCCCCGGACGGCAGCTCGGTCACCGACGCCACGCACGACTGGACCGTCCCACTGCCGTCCGGCTGGAACTCCGTGGACCGCCCCGCCAGCAGCGCGCTGCTGATGACCACCACCCCGTACGACTGCAGCACGCCCGGCGGCTGCGTCCGCGGCAGCTTCGCGATCGACAGCCTGCCGACCCAGGGCGCCGACGCGCAGTCGGTGGCCCAGGCGACCATGGCGAACTACGCGCCGCAGCTCTACGGCACCCTCGCCTCGCACCAGGAACTGGCCTCCACCCCGATCACCGCGGCGGGCCTGACCGGCTACGCGGTCCGCTGGCACGTGGTCCCGACCAGCGGAGCCAAGGGCTACCTCCTGCTGGTGGCGCTGCCCTCGGCCGGCGGCGGCTTCTCCATCCTGGTCGGCTCGGTCGACGACGACCCCAGCGCGCCGCAGCCTGCGGTGCTCGAACAGATCGTCGCCGGAATCCGGGCCGCCGCGCCGGCCAACAGCGTCTGACGCCGCACCGAGCAGCGCTCAGTCCCCGTACAGCTCCCACAACTTGGGGAATCGTTTCGCCATCTCGGCCGCGTCGTCGAAGTCGAACGGCGCGCCCTCCGGCTGCCGGGGCTGCTGCGTCCCCAGGTCCGGCAGCGGCATGCCCGTCAGCCGCTCGTGCGCCTCGTCGGCGGCGTAGCCGAACTCCTCGGCGTCGCCGTCCTCCTCCTCGTCGAAGTCGGACACCAGCTCGGCGAGGTCGTCCGGGTGGTGCACCGCGCCCTCGAAGACCTCCCGCCCCTGGGCGATCAGCCAGCACCGGAAGTAGTCGAAGGCGTCCTCCGACGCCCCGTCGAGCATCAGGTACGCCGCGCCCCACAGCTCGCGCGTGTAGGCCCGCTGGAAGCGCGCCTCGAACAGCCGGGCGAAGTCGATCACCTCATCCGGCGTCAGCTGCCCGAGCCGCTCCACCAGCAGGTCGGCCTGGTCGTCCGGATCGCCGTCGGCGGCGTCGCGGGTCTCATCGATGATCTGCCAGAAGTCCGTCTCGTACATCACCGCTCCAGCATCCCTGGTCCACGAACCGAACGCACACCCTATGCGCCGCCCGTGCGCGGCGCGCGTCGAGCGGAAAAGCGCCGAGCCCCGGTCCGTCACGGGTACGGACCGGGGCTCGGCGATGGTGCAGATGGTGCAGATGTTGCCTGAAGTGCCTTACAGGCCGAGGTCGCCCTCGAAGGCGCCCTCTTCCAGGCGCGCCTTGACGGTGCCCAGGAAGCGGGCCGCGTCGGCGCCGTCGACGATCCGGTGGTCGTACGACAGGGCCAGCAGGACCATGTCGCGGATCGCGATCGTCTCGCCCAGGTCCGGGTGGTTGATGACCACCGGGCGGCGCACGGTGGCGCCGATGCCCAGCATGCCCACCTGCGGCTGGTTGAGGATCGGGGTGTCGAACAGCGCGCCGCGCGAACCGGTGTTGGTCACCGTGAAGGTGCCGCCGGCCAGCTCGTCGGGCTTGAGGCCACCGTCGCGGGTGCGGGCCGCCAGGTCGGCGACCTTCTTCGCGATACCGGCGATGTTGAGGTCGCCGGCGCCGTGGATCACCGGGACGAAGAGCCCCTTCTCGGTGTCCACCGCGATGCCGATGTTCTCGACGTCGTGGTACGTGATGGTGTCGTCGTCGTTCACCCGGGCGTTGACGATCGGGTGGACCTTGAGCGCCTCGGTGGCGGCCTTGATGAAGAACGGCATCGGCGAGAGCTTGACGCCCTCGCGCTGCAGGAAGCCGTTCTTCGCCTTGGCGCGCAGCTGCATGATGCGCGTGACGTCGACCTCGACCACGGTGGTCAGCTGCGCCGACACCTTGAGCGACTCGACCATGTGCTTGGCGATCGCCTTGCGCACACGGGTCATCGGCACGGTCTGGCCACGCAGCGGCGAGGCGACGACCGGGGCGGCGGCCTTCGCGGCAGCCGGCGCGGCGGCCGGAACGGCAGCAGCGGCGGCGCGAGCGGCGGCAGCGGCCTCGGCGGCGGCGATGACGTCCTGCTTGCGGATCCGGCCACCGACACCGGTGCCGGCGAGCGAGCCGAGCGCGACACCCTGCTCGGCCGCGAGCTTGCGGACCAGCGGGGTGACGTAGGCGTCACCGGCGTCGGCGACCGGCGCGGCGGCGACGGGCGCCGGGGCAGCGGCGACCGGAGCCGGAGCGGCCGGGGCGGCCGGAGCCACCGGGGCGGCGGGCGCGACCGGCGCGGGGGCCGGGGCAACCGGAGCCGGAGCGGCCACGGGAGCCGGAGCGGCGGCGACCGGGGCGGGAGCCGCCACCGGAGCCGGCGCGGCCACGGGGGCCGGAGCAGCCGGAGCGGCCGCGACCGCACCCGCCACGCCGATCAGCGCGAGCTGCGCGCCGACCTCGGCCGTCTCGTCCTCGCCGACCAGGATCTTCACCAGCACACCGGCGACCGGCGACGGGATCTCGGTGTCGACCTTGTCCGTCGAGACCTCGAGCAGCGGCTCGTCGACCGCGACGGTCTCGCCCTCGGCCTTGAGCCAGCGGGTGACGGTGCCCTCGGACACCGACTCGCCGAGCGCCGGCAGCAGGATCGGGGTGGCGTCGGCAGCCGGGGCGGCAGCGGCCACCGGGGCGGCCGGAGCCTCGACGACGGGGGCCGGAGCAGCCGGGGCCACCGGAGCGGCCGGAGCCTCGACGACCGGAGCCGGCGCAGCGGCGGCGGCCGGGGCGGCAGCGGCCACCGGGGCGCCCGAGCCGTCGTCGATGATGGCCAGCTCGGCGCCGACCTCGACGGTCTCGTCCTCGGCGACCTTGATCGAGGCGAGGATGCCGGAGACCGGCGCGGGGATTTCGGTGTCGACCTTGTCCGTCGAGACCTCAAGCAGCGGCTCGTCGGCCTCCACTCGCTCACCCTCGGCCTTGAGCCAACGGGTGACAGTGCCCTCGGACACGCTCTCGCCCAGTGCGGGCAGCGTTACTGAGACCGCCATGGTTTCAGCGACTCCTATCAAGTCTTGCGTTCAGGAAGGGGGAAGTGGAGGGGCGATCAGTCGTGCGAGTGCAGCGGCTTGCCGGCCAGTGCGAGGTGGGCCTCGCCGAGCGCCTCGGACTGCGACGGGTGCGCGTGGATGAGCTGCGCGACCTCGGAGGGCAGGGCCTCCCAGTTGTAGATCAGCTGGGCTTCGCCGACCTGCTCGCCCATGCGCGCGCCGACCATGTGCACGCCCACCACGGCGCCGTCCTTGACCTGGACGAGCTTGACCTCGCCGGCGGTCTTCAGGATCTTGCTCTTGCCGTTGCCGGCCAGGTTGTACTTGAGCGTGACGATCTTGTCCTTGCCGTACACCTCGACGGCCTTGGCCTCGGTGATGCCCACCGACGCGACCTCGGGGTTGCAGTACGTCACGCGCGGCACGCCGTCGTAGTCGATCGGCACGGCCTTGAGGCCGGCCAGCCGCTCGGCGACCAGGATGCCCTCGGCGAAGCCGACGTGCGCCAGCTGCAGGGTCGGGACCAGGTCGCCGACGGCCGAGATGGTGGGGACGTTGGTGCGCATGTACTCGTCGACCAGGACGTAACCGCGGTCCATCGCGACGCCGGCCTCCTCGTAGCCCAGGCCCTGCGAGACCGGGCCGCGGCCGATGGCGACGAGCAGCAGGTCGGCGTCGATCTGCTTGCCGTTCTCGGTGGAGACGCGCACACCGTTCTCGGTGTACTCGACGCCGGAGAAGCGGGCCTTGAGCTCGAACTTGATGCCACGCTTGCGGAAGGCCCGCTCCAGCAGCTTGGAGGAGTTCTCGTCCTCCAGCGGCGCCAGGTGCGGCAGGGCCTCGACGATCGTGACGTCGACGCCGAAGGACTTCCAGACCGAGGCGAACTCGACGCCGATCACGCCACCGCCGAGGATGACGGCGGACTGCGGGATGCGGTCGAGCTTGAGGGCGTGGTCCGAGGAGATCACCCGGTCGCCGTCGATGGTCAGGCCCGGCAGCGACTTCGGCACGGAGCCGGTGGCGAGGACGATGTGGCGGCCCTCGTAGCGCTGGCCGTTGACGTCCACCGAGGTCTGCGAGGAGAGACGGCCCTCGCCGGTGACATAAGTGATCTTGCGCGAGGCGACCAGGCCCTGCAGACCCTTGTAGAGGCCCGAGATCACGTCGTCCTTGTACTTGTGGACGCCCTTGATGTCGATGCCCTGGAAGGTCGCGAGCACGCCGAACTCGGCGGCCTCGCGGGTCTCGTCGGCAATCTCGGCCGCGTGCAGCAGCGCCTTGGTCGGGATGCAGCCCCGGTGCAGGCAGGTGCCGCCGAGTTCGCCCTTCTCGATCAGGGCCACGCTCAGACCCAGCTGAGCGGCGCGGAGCGCCGCGGCGTAACCGCCGCTTCCGCCTCCGAGAATGACTACGTCGAAAACGGTGCTGGCGTCGTTCGCCACGTCACGTCCTCCATGCAATGGGGTGTGGATCGTCCGGGCCGGGGCTGGTCCGGTGTGTCGGGCGGGCCCTTGTGGGGCGCCCAGTCGTGCCGGAAATACATCTTCGCACTTGTTCGCGGCGGCTGATGTCCGGGTCCACTTCGCGAGGGGTGCGCGGTGGCCGGACGGGGGGTGCGAGGACCCCCATTTCCCGCCGTCTGCGCAGGTCAACGCCGCAACGGCGGGGCTTGTTCCAGATGCTGCGCCGATCGTGACCGAACTTGATTCCGCTTTGTGGAACAAAGTTTCGCCCGAAGCGAACACGAAGGTGGGAGTCATCCTGGGGTTACCAATTGGTAACCGGAAAATATGAAACGCCGCAGGGCCCGGCGCCGAGGCGGCCGGGCCCTGCGGGTTCCTGCGTCAGGCCTGCGCGGTCTCCTGCGCCAGCTGCACCAGGGTGCGCACACCGCTGCCGGTGCCGCCCTTGGGGGTGTAGCCGAACGGAGCGCTCTCGTGGAACGCCGGACCGGCGATGTCCAGGTGCGCCCAGTCGATCCCGTCCGCCACGAACTCCTTGAGGAAGAGGCCGGCCACCAGGCCGCCACCCATCCGCTCGCCCATGTTGGCCAGGTCCGCCACCGGCGAGTCCATGCCCTTGCGCAGCTCGGCGGGCAGCGGCATCGGCCAGGACTGCTCGCCCGCGCGCTCGGCCACCGCGTGCAGCTTCTCGCGGTAGGCGTCGCTGCCGGCCATCACGCCGAAGGTGCGGCTGCCCAGCGCCATCACCATGGCGCCGGTCAGGGTCGCCACGTCGACGATCGCGTCCGGGTTCTCCTCGCCGGCCCGCACGATCGCGTCGGCCAGCACCAGGCGGCCCTCGGCGTCGGTGTTGAGCACCTCGACGGTCTTGCCGCCGTACATCCGCAGCACGTCGCCCGGGCGGGTGGCGCTGCCGGACGGCATGTTCTCGGCCAGCGCGAGCCAGCCGGTGATGTTGACGGCCAGGCCCAGGCGCTTGGCGGCGACCACCGCGGCGAAGACCGCGGCCGCGCCGGACATGTCGCACTTCATGGTCTCGTTGTGGCCGGCCGGCTTGAGCGAGATGCCGCCCGAGTCGTAGGTGATGCCCTTGCCGACGAAGGCGAGGGTGGCCTTGGCCTTCGGGTGGGTGTAGGCCACCTTCACCAGCCGCGGCGGGTTGGCGGAGCCGACGCCGACGCCGAGGATGCCGCCGAAGCCGCCCTTGGCCAGCGCCTTCTCGTCCCACACCTCGACCTTGAGACCGTGCTCCTTGCCGGCCGCCTGCACGATGGCGGCGAACGACTTCGGGTGCAGGTCGTTCGGCGGGGTGTTGACGAGGTCGCGCGAGCGGTTCATCTCCTCGCCGAGGACGGTGGCGCGCTCGACAGCGGCCTTGGCGTCCTTGCTGCCCTTGCGACCGGTCAGCACCACGAGGTCGCCGACCGGCTCCTTGCCGCCCTCGGAGGTGCGGTAGGCACTGAAGTCGTACGAGCCGAGCAGGCCGCCCAGCGCGACCGCCTCGATCTCCTCCGCGGACTCGGCCGGCAGCGCCAGGCCGGCCTTCTTCGCGCCGGACAGCGTGCGGGCGGCGACACCGGCCGCACGGCGCAGCGCCTCCAGCGGGTAGCCGCCCTCGGCGGCCTCGCCCAGGCCGACCGCCAGCACGAAGCCGGCCTTCAGACCGGCGGGGGACGGCAGCTTGACGGCCTCGCCCTCAGCACCGTTCGCGCCCAGGGTGGCGAGGGTCTCGGCCAGCTTGCCCTCGAACGCCTCGATGACGGCGTCCGCGCCGGGCGCGACGACGAGACCCTTCGGGCCCTTCGCCACGCCGATCACCAGAGCGTCCGCACGCAGCGCGGCGGCTGAGGAGGTGCTCACAGACAATGCAGTCACGTAATTGCGTCCTGTTCTTTCGCGGTCCACGGCCGGATTGCGGCATGGGTACAGCCCCAGCGTGCTCCGCCAATACGGCGCAGGGCTACGGTGCTCCCCCGCATGGTAGTCCGCATGCTGGGACATCGCCGCCCCCGGTCCTCGCAGGTTACGGACGGGCTACGGGCTCTCACGGACGGCTGAGGGTCAGTCCGATCAGGCAGACCGCGGCGGCCGTCTCGGTCATCGCGCCGAGCACGTCCCCGGTGATCCCCTCGAAGCGTTGTACGCAGCGGCGCAGCAGTAGCCAGGCGGCGAGCAGACCGAGCGTCAGGGCCAACGCGTAGCGCGGATCCGCGCCGAGCAGGGCGAGCGCGACGGCGCTGAGCAGCGAGACCGCGCCCGCGCCCGCGGGGGAGACCGTGCCGGCCACCATCGCGCCGAGGCCGCCGGGGCGGGCGGCGGGCACCGAGCGCAGACAGCCCCAGCCGAGCGCACACCGCCCGGCCACCGCCGCGGTCAGCACGGCCAGTGCCCCGCGCGCCGCAGAGTGCGCGAACTGCCCTTCCAGGCAGGCGATCTGAGCGAACAGCAGCAGAACGATCGTCAGGACGCCGAACGGCCCGATGTCGGACTGCTTCATGATCCGCAGGGCGTCCTCGGCGGGTTTGCCACTGCCCAGGCCGTCCGCGACGTCCGCCAGACCGTCCAGGTGCAGCCCCCGGGTGAGCGCGGCCAGCGCGGCCACCGAGGCGACGGCGGCGAGCAGCGGAGCGCCGCGCCAGGCGGCCACCGCGCCCAGCGCGCCGGCCAGCGTGCCCAGTACCAGCCCGACCAGCGGCGCCGCGAGCATCGCCCGCCCGGCCGAGGCCCGGTCCCAGCGCTCGACCCGGACCCGCAGGACGGAGAGCGTGCCGAAGGCGAAGCGCAGGCCGTGCAGCACGACTCAGCCCTTGCCCAGCAGCTCCAGCGCGGTCGGCAGCTTGACCGGCGCCTTCGGCAGCAGCGGCGCCGCCGGGCCGGCCGTGCCCTGCTCGGCCAGCGCGTCCGAGGCCGCCTGAAGCATCGGCAGGGCCATCAGCGCGCCGACGCCCTCGCCCATGGTGATCTGCTGGTCGTGCAGCGCGGTCAGGGTCAGCCGGTCGTACGCCTTGGCCAGGGCCGGCTCACCGGTCAGCAGACCGGCCCGCCACCACTCCGGCGCGCGGAACGAGACCCGCTGGGCGACCAGGGCGCAGGCCGCCGAGACCACGCCGTCCAGCACCACCGGAAGCTTGCGCACCGCGGCCTGCAGCAGGAAGCCGGTGATCGCCGCGAAGTCCGCGCCGCCGGTCGCCGCGAGCAGCGCCAACTGGTCGCCGAGCACCGGGCGGGCCCGCCGCAGCGCGTCGCGGATCGCGGCGCACTTGACCATCCACACCTTGTCGTCGATGCCCGAGCCGCGCCCGCAGACCGCCGCGGCGTCCGTGCCGCAGAGCGCGCCGATCAGGACGGCGGCCACGGTGGTCGAGCCGACCCCGAGGTCGCCGAGGACCACCAGGTCGGTGCCGAGGTCGGCCTCCTCGTCGGCGACCGCCATACCGGCCGCGAACGCGGCGGCGGCCTCCGCCGGGGTCACCGCGTCCTCGACGTCGATCCGACCCGAGCCGCGCCGCACCCGGTGCCGCACGACCTCGGCGGGGAACTCCGCCGGATCCGCGTCCACCGAGAGGTCCACCACCCGCACGTCCGCGCCGAACCGGCGGGCCAGCCGGGCGACCGGCGCGCTGCCGTCGAGCACCGCGTGCACCCGCCGGGCGGTGCCGCCCTCGGCGGGCAGCCGCGAGACGCCGAGCGAGGCGATGCCGTGGTCGCCGGCGAAGAGCAGCACCTTGGGGGCGGCGATCGCCCGCACCGGGGACTGCCCCTGGACGGAGGAGAGCCAGCTGCCCAGCTCCTCCAGCCGGCCCAGGCCGGCCCGGGGCTTGTCGAGATCGAGCCAGCGCTCCTCGGCCGCGCGACGGGCAGCGTCGTCGGGGCGCTCGACAAGCGAGGCGAAGGTATCGAGATCCACGGTGGTGTCCATCGCGGGGAACATTACCAACCGGTGCTCACGCTGTCCGGTGCCCGGGCCCCGCAACATCTTTGATGGTAAGTACCTGTCCCGCCACCACCAGCAGCACCCGGTCGGACTCCTCGGCCACCGCCATGTTCAGCCGGCCCAGCGCATCGCGGAACCGGCGGCCGGCGGCGGTGCCGGGCACCACGCCCATGCCCACCTCGTTGCTGACCGCGACGACCTGGCGATCCGTCAGCCGCCAGGCCTCGGCCAGCGCGGCGCAGCGCTCCTGCACCGCCTGCTCGGCGCCGGCCGCCCAGGCCCGGTCGTCCCAGGCGTCGGCCTCGTCCATCACGGCGGTCAACCAGAGCGCCAGGCAGTCGATCAGGACCGGAGCGGGGTCGGCCCGGTCGGCCAGCACGGCCGTCAGGTCGCAGGTCTCCACGGTCCGCCAGCTCGACGGGCGGCGCTCACGGTGCAGCGCGACGCGCTGGGCCCACTCACCGTCGCCGTCCCGGTTCCCGCTGGTCGCGACGTAGCAGACGTCGGGGTGGTCGAGCAGCAGCTGCTCGGCCCGGGTGGACTTGCCGGACCGGGCGCCGCCGAGGATCAGGGTGCGTGCCATGGCCGTCATCCTGCCCGAATGGGTTGACACCGATCACCCCAGGGCAGCCTGAGGGTCTGAGCAGAGGCGATAGCCTGCGCGCTCAAGCATTTCCGAGGGAGGAGCCGGGCATGGCGTGGACGTGGCGGTACGAGGCGGCGGACGGTTCGGTCATCACCCCGGCCGAGGAGCCTGAGGACTTCCCGGGCCAGGGCGACGCGGAGTCCTGGATCGGTGAGGAGTGGAAGCAGCTCCTGGAGCAGGGCATCGAGAAGGTGGCGCTGCTGGACGACGGCCGGGAGATCTACACGATGAGCCTGCGCGAGAGCTGACGCCCGGGTGGGCACGGAGTTACTTCGTGCCCACCAGGTGGATCAGCGCGGCGACCTGCCGGTACGGGTCCTCGCGCCCGGCCCGCTCCTCGGCCTCCAGCAGCTGGGCGAGCTGGCGCCCGTCCACGGGCAGTGCGGCGTGGTCGGGGGCGGCGTCGGTGAAGACCCGCACGCCGTACCAGTGCCGCAGCGGTACGGAGACCTCGGAGAGCGTGCGGGCCAGGTCCGCGAGCCGGTCGGCGCGTGCGGTCAGGCCCAGCCGGTTGGCGTAGTGGTCGTTGTCGAAGGCCTGCAGCGCGGCCCGCCAGTCGCCGGTCAGCCCGGCCCGCATGGCCAGCGCGTCCCCGTTGCGGGCCAGCAGCGAGAGCAGTCCGCCGGGGGCCAGCATCCGGGCCAGCGAGGCGATCATCGGATCGGGGTCCGGCAGGTACATCAGCACGCCGTGGCAGAGCACCAGGTCGAAGCTGCCGGCGCCGAACCAGCGCCCGCACTGGTGGCCGTCGCCGCCCAGCAGCCGGACCCGCTCGCGCACCTGCGGCGGCTCGGCCGCCAGCTGCGCCTGGGCGGCGCCGAGCGTGACCGGGTCGGAGTCGAGGCCGGTGACGAAGTGGCCGGCCCGGGCCAGCCGCAGTGCCTGGGTGCCCTGGCCGCAGCCGACGTCCAGCACCCGCAGCGGTGCGGCGGTGGCGCGCTCGCCGAAGTGGGTGCCGATCCGCTCGGCCAGCTGCCGGGCCACCATCTCCTGGCGGACCAGGTTGCGCAGCCCGCCCTGCCGGTCCAGCCAGGCCCCGGCGCCGCCCGCGAACGAGCCGCTGCGGGCCGGCACCCGGCCGTGGCCGCCGGCCCGGTCGTACGGCGCCAGGTCGTAGCCGGCCCGCTGGTCGTACTCCGGGTAGCCGGTGCGCGGCTCGTAGCCGCCCCGCTGCTCGTAGCCCGTCCGCTGGTCGTACCCGACGCGCTGCTCGTAGCCGGTGCGTTCGTGCCCGCCCGCCGCCTGCCCGGGCAGCGCGTACAGACCGGGCTCCTGCGCGGCGGGGGACCAGTCGTACGGCAGCGGCTCGGCGGTCAGGGGCGCTCGCCCCGCTTCACGCGCGGCTTGGGCAGCCGCAGCCGGCGCATCTGCAGGATGCGCATCAGCGCGTAGCCGACCGCGCCGCGGCTGTTCTGGCCCGGGAACCGCTCAGCGAGCTGCTTGCGCAGGCCGAAGCCCAGGCGCAGGAAGTCCAGCACCACGAGCACGAAGAAGAGCAGGAACAGCACGGTGGAGAGCAGCTGCAGGGCCGGCACCCGGACCACGCTGAGGATCAGGATGACCACGGCGAAGGGCAGGAAGAACTCGGCCAGCGACCAGCGGGAGTCGACGAAGTCGCGGGCGAACTTGCGCACCGGACCCTTGTCACGGGCGGGCAGCGCCCGCTCGTCACCGTTGATCAGCGCGACCCGCTGCTTCTCGCGCTCGCTGCGCAGCCGCTCGCGCGACTGCTTGGCGGCCTCCTTGCGGTCCTTGGGGACGACCACGCGGGTGCGGCGGTTGGCCTCGGCGTCGCTGCGCTTGGGTGTCGGGCGGCCCTTCTTGGCCTGCGGATCGCGGGCCTGGGTCGCGTCATCCTGCTCGGCCAGCGCAGTGGCGGAGGAGGGGGCTTCATCTGAACGGCGTCGGAACACACCACAAGCCTACGTGCTGGTCCAAGTGGACTCGGGGTGATGCAGGACCCAAACCCGTATCGATCTCATGGAGTACCACTCAGGGACACCCTGACCTGGGGACCGACTCCACATCCACCCACGGGATGACGTCGTGCGGCGATATCCGTAGCAGTCTTGTGGCAGGCCGGTGTACTGCGGTGGATGGCACGCTGCAACTACACTCGCACTAGATTTGGTACGAGATAGAAACCGCAGGCCGGAGAAGGGGGCACCCGAGGCCCATGAGCGACGGAATCATGAAGCGTATGGGGCTGATCTTCAAGTCCAAGGCCAACAAGGCCTTGGACCGTGCAGAAGATCCGCGAGAGACGCTCGACTACTCGTACCAGAAGCAGCTGGAGCTGCTGCAGAAGGTGCGCAGGGGCGTGGCCGACGTCGCCACGTCGCGCAAGCGCCTGGAGTTGCAGCTGACCCAGCTGCAACAGCAGTCGTCCAAGTACGAGGACCAGGGCCGCAAGGCCCTGTCGCTGGGCCGCGAGGACCTCGCCCGTGAGGCGTTGACCCGCAAGTCGGCGATGCAGTCGCAGATCAACGACCTGGAGGTGCAGTACCAGCAGCTCCAGGCCGAGGAGGAGAAGCTCACGCTCGCCTCCCAGCGGCTGCAGGCCAAGGTGGACGCCTTCCGCACCAAGAAGGAGACCATCAAGGCCACCTACACGGCTGCCCAGGCGCAGACCCGGATCGCGGAGTCCTTCTCCGGGATCTCGGAGGAGATGGGCGACGTCGGTCTCGCGATCCAGCGGGCCGAGGACAAGACCGCGCAGATGCAGGCCCGCGCCGGTGCGATCGACGAGCTGCTCGCCTCGGGCGCGCTCGACGACTCCAGCGGTCTCGGCCGCAAGGACGACATCGAGGCCGAGCTGGAGCGGGTGGCCGGCGGTTCGGACGTCGAGCTCGAACTGGCCCGGATGAAGGCCGAGCTCGGCGGCGGGTCCTCGGGCCCGGCCGCGATCGAGCAGGGCAACGGCGGGGCGGCCCAGCAGGGCGGCCAGCACGGTGGTACGCAGGGTGGCGCTCCGCAGGACACTCCGCCCACCATCAACTACCACAAGTAAGAGGCCCGTCGACAGCAGGGAGAAACGCCAGCATGATCATGAGGATCATGGGTGAGGGTCAGTTCCAGGTTGCCGACGAGCACCTGAACCGGCTGAACCAGCTCGACGACGAGCTGCTCACCGCTCTGGATTCAGGGGACGAGACCGCTTTCCGCACCGCGCTGGGCAGTCTGCTCAGCGCGGTCCGCGAGGTCGGTGCTCCTTTGCCGGACGACTCCCTGGAGCCGTCCGAGCTGATCCTGCCGGACGACGGCGCCACCCTCGACCAGGTCCGCGAGCTGCTGCGGACCGAGGGCGACGGGCTCATTCCGGGTATCCCGGAGTAGGCCCGCAACACAGCACCACGCGAGAGGGGCGGCACACCGACCGGTGTGCCGCCCCTCTCGCGTGTTCGACTGCGCTACGGCAGGGCCAGCATCCGGTCCAGCGCGGCCTTGGCGAACTTCTCGGTCTCCGGGTCCACCGTGATGACGTTCGGCACCCGGCCCTCGACCAGCGACTCCAGCGCCCAGACCAGGTGCGGCAGGTCGATCCGGTTCATCGTGGAGCAGAAGCAGACGGCCTTGTCGAGGAAGACGATCTCCTTGTCCGGGTGGGCCTTGGCCACCCGGCGCACCAGGTTCAGCTCGGTGCCCACGGCCCACTTGGAGCCGGGCTCGGCCGCGTCCAGCGCCTTGATGATGTACTCCGTCGAGCCCACCTGGTCGGCGGCCGCGACGACCTCGTGCCGGCACTCCGGGTGCACCAGGACGTTGACGCCCGGGATCCGCTCGCGGACCTCGTTGACCGAGTCCAGAGTGAAGCGACCGTGCACCGAGCAGTGCCCGCGCCAGAGGATCATCTTGGCGTTCCGCAGCTGCTCGACGGTCAGGCCGCCGTTCGGCTTGTGCGGGTTGTAGAGCACGCAGTCGTCCAGCGAGAGGCCCAGGTCGCGCACCGCGGTGTTGCGTCCCAGGTGCTGGTCCGGCAGGAACAGCACCTTCTGACCCTGCTCGTACGCCCACTCCAGCGCGCGCTTGGCGTTGGAGGAGGTGCAGATGGTGCCGCCGTGCTTGCCGGTGAAGGCCTTGATGTCGGCGGAGGAGTTCATGTACGCCACCGGGACGGTGGTGTCGGCTATGCCGGCGTCGGCCAGCACGTCCCAGCACTCGGCGACCTGCTCGGCGGTGGCCATGTCGGCCATCGAGCAGCCGGCCGCGAGGTCCGGCAGGATGACCCGCTGGCTGTCGCCGGTCAGGATGTCGGCGGACTCGGCCATGAAGTGCACGCCGCAGAAGACGATGAACTCGGCCTCCGGACGGGCCGCGGCATCGCGCGCCAGCTTGAAGGAGTCACCGGTGACGTCGGCGAACTCGATGACCTCGTCGCGCTGGTAGTGGTGGCCCAGGATGAAGACGCGGTCGCCCAGCGCGGCCTTGGCGGCGCGGGCGCGCTCGACCAGGTCGGGGTCGGAGGCGGGCGGCAGGTCGCCAGGGCACTCGACGCCCCGCTCGCTGTTCGGGTCGGCCTGGCGGCCGAGCAGCAGCAGCGCGAGCGGCGTCTGGCTCGGCTCGGCGAACCCTCCGACGGACGGGGTCTCAACGGTGGTGGTCACGGGCGGGTGCCCTCCTGTGCGGCCGGAGGTTCCCAGCCTTCTCGTCTTTCTGACGTTATCTATGATAACCCGTTCGCGTCACTCTGACGATGGCCATCGTGTCGATGTGACGCGATCCGCTCGACAGGACGTCGGTGGACCGGTCGTGTTCGCTGGGTCCATGAAGGCAATCGCGATCCGGCAGTACGGCGGCCCGGAGGCCGTCGAGTACATCGAACTCCCCGACCCCAGGGTCGGCCCCGACTCGGTGCTGGTCAGGGTCAGGGCGGCCGGGGTCAACCCGGTCGACTGGAAGATCCGCGAGGGCTACCTCGACACCGCGATGGACGTCCACTTCCCGCTGGTGCTGGGCTGGGACGTGGCCGGCGTGGTGGAACGGGTCGGCCCGTCCGTCACCGAGTTCCGGCCCGGCGACGAGGTGGTCGGCTACGTCCGCAAGGACGCCGTCGAGCATGGCACATACGCCGAACTCGTCTCCGCGCCGGTCCGCTGCCTGGCCCGCAAGCCGCCCTCGCTGGACTGGGCACAGGCCGGCGGGCTGCCGCTGGCCGGACTGACCGCCTACCAGGGGCTGGTCAAGGTGCTCAGGGTCCGGGCCGGCGAGACGGTGCTGGTGCACGCGGCGGCCGGCGGCGTCGGCGGCTTCGCGGTGCAGATCGCCCTGGCGCTCGGCGCCCGGGTGATCGGCACCGCCAGCGAGCGCAACCACGCCTACCTGCGCGGCCTCGGCGCCGAGCCGGTGGCGTACGGCGACGGGCTGGTCGAGCGGGTCCGGGCGCTGGCGCCGCAGGGCGTGGACGCCGCCCTGGACCTGATCGGCGGCGACGCGGTGGAGGTCTCGCGCGCCCTGGTCGCGGACCCCGATCGGATCGCCTCGGTCGCCAACCACGAGGTGCTGGCGGTCGGCGGGCACTACCACTTCGTCCGCCCGGACAGCGCGGACCTCACCGCGCTGGGCGACCTGGTCGAGGCGGGCAAGCTGGCCGTCACCGTCGCCTCGACCTTCCCGCTGGCCCAGGCCGCCTCGGCCCAGGCCCTCAGCGCCGAGGGACGGACCAGAGGCAAGATCGTGCTGATGGTGGACTGATCGGCGGAAGTCGTCAGAATGGGACCACACCCCCACTGTCCCTGGCTCGATCCCGTGGAGACCCCGCACCGATGAGTACCACCCGACCGTCCGAACCGGCCGGTGTCTCCCTGGACGAGACCGACCGCCTGCTGCTGGCCCACCTGGCCAGGGACGGGCGGGCGTCGTACGCCGAGATCGGGGTGCTCAGCAACCTCTCCGCCACCGCCGTCCGGCGTCGGATCGACCGGCTGCGGGCCCGCGGAGTGGTGCGCGGGTTCACCGTCGTCCTGGACCCGGCGATGCTCGGCTGGCAGACCGAGGCCTTCGTCGAGGTCTACTGCCGCGAGCGCACCGCGCCCGAGGAGATCCTGGCCAGCCTGCGGCAGTTCCCGGAGGTGGTCGCGGCCTGGACGGTGACCGGCGACCCGGATGCGCTGGTGCACCTGAGAGCCGCCGACACCCGGCACCTGGAGGCGGTGATCGAGCGGATCCGCAAGGAGCCCGGCGTGCAGCGCAGCCGCAGCTCGGTGGTGCTGTCGCGGTTGATCGGCTGACCGTCCGGAGCAGCGCAGGATTCCTGCGCCCCGGCGGTCGAACACGCTCGAATGCTGCCCGGACCGGCGCATTTCGACGCGCGGGCGCACGCCCCCGCTGCCTACGCTGATCAACAGGCCCAGCGGCCTGCCCTCAGCCCGATCGAAAGGCCCGGACGTGTCCGCAGCACCGCACCGTATGCACCAGCCCGACAACGAGCTCGTCGACCTGGTCTTCGGCTACATGCGAGAGCGCCTGCAGTACGACCCGGTCCCGCTGGACCACCCCGGGGATGGCGAGCACCTGCGCTCCCACCTGGCCGGCCTGCTGAACGAGCGCGGCAACCCGGCCGCCGACGTGCTCAAGCTCTACGACCACGAGCTCTCCCGCGCGGTGATCTCCGCGGACAGCCCTCGCTACCTCTCCTTCATCCCGTGCGCCCCGACCAAGGCCGCGCTGCTCTTCGACATGGTGGTCTCCTGCGCCTCGCTGCAGGGCATCTCCTGGCTGGAGGCGGCCGGCGCGATCGCCGCCGAGAACCAGGTGCTGCGCCTGATAGCCGACCGCGCCGGCATGCCCGCCTCGGCCGGCGGCACCTTCGTCTCCGGCGGCTCGGCCGGCAACCTGTCCGCGCTGGTGGTCGCCCGCGACGTGGCCCGCCGCAAGCTGGGCGTGGGCCCCGAGGCGCGGCTGCGGGTCGCGGTCGCCGACCAGGTGCACTCCTCGGTCAAGAACACCTTCAACATCATCGGCGTCGAGGCCTTCAAGGTCCCCACCGTGGACCGCCGCTTCACCGGCGAGGCGCTGCGCGCCGCACTGGCCGCCGACCCCAACCCCGAGACCGTGATCGCGGTGGTCGGCACGGCCGGCACCACCAACGAGGGCATCATCGACGACCTGGCGGGCCTCTCCGAGGTCACCCGCGAGCGCGGCATGTGGTTCCACGTGGACGGCGCGTACGGCGGCGCGGGCCTCTTCGCCCCCTCCGTGCGCGAGCGCTACAACGGCATCGAGCACGCCGACTCCTTCGTGGTCGACCCGCACAAGTGGCTCTTCGCGCCCTTCGACTGCGCCGCGCTGCTCTACCGCGAGCCGCAGCTGGCCAAGGCCGTGCACACCCAGGACGCCTCCTACCTGGACGTCCTGCACCACGAGGGCGACGAGTGGAACCCCACCGACTACGCCTACCACCTCACCCGCCGGGCCCGCGGCCTGCCGCTCTGGTTCTCGCTGGCGGTGCACGGCACCCAGGCCTACACCGACGCGATCGAGGAGGGCCTGACGCTGGCCCGGGAGACCGCCCAGCTGGTGCGCGAGACCGAGCACCTGGAGCTGCTCCAGGACCCGCAGCTCTCCGCCGTCTGCTTCCGCCGCACCGGCTGGAGCGACCAGGACTACTACGCCTGGTCGCAGAAGCTGCTCGCCGACCAGATCGGCTTCGTCACCCCGACCGGCTGGGACGGCGAGACGGTCGCCCGCTTCGCCTTCCTGCACCCGGGCACCACCATGGAGATGGTCCGCGAGATCCTCGACACGATGGTCTGAGTCACTCAGAGGAAGCCGCCGCTCGGCAGGTAGGGAGCCGGCGGCTTCATCCCGCGCAGCGCGAGGTAGCCGGTGCTCTCCAGGGTCAGCCCCAGCTCCAGGCCGACGTCCACCGCCCACTCCTGCTCGGCGGTCAGGTGCTCCACCCGAGCGTCCGTGCCGTCCGGCACCCGCGCCAGCGCCTCGCGCAGCAGCCGGACGGCCAGCCGCTTGGAGGTGGCGGCCAGCAGTTTGACGGCGCCGCCGACGCGGTAGCAGTACCCGCTGCCGGCCAGGGTGTCCGCGATCAGCAGCTCGTCGTAGTGGGCCAGCATGAAGTCGTGCTCGGGCCCGTGCGCGGCTCCGCGCAGCCGCCGGTCCACCGAGTCCAGCAGGTGCTTGTGGGTGGCGTTGCCGGGGTGCACGGGGATGTCGCCGGCGTCCAGCAGACCCGTCCGGTCCACCCGCCCGGAGAGCTTCATGGTCGGGTGCAGGGTGAATCCGGCCATCCGGTAGCGGCGGGCGGCGCCCGGGTCGGGGGAGGCGCAGATCATCCCGCGCAGGCAGCCCCGGCCGTGCGCCGCGGCCGCTTCCAGCAGCAGCTTGCCGATCCCCTTGCCCTGCGCCTGCGGCAGCACCGCGAACAGGCTCAGCATCCACAGGCCCTCGCGCCGCATCGACAGCGCGAACCCGACCGCCCGGCCGTCCTCCTCGGCCAGCCAGCAGCCCTCCGGGTCGGTGACCGCCAGGTGCCTGGTCCGGGCCAGGTGCGCGGTGATCTCCGCCGCGCTCTCCGGGGGCAGCGCAGAGCCCCCCGGAAGGGCCCTGAAGGCGGCACCGGCGATCTCTCGGACGGCGGCGGCGTCGGCGGGGGTGTCACGGACCTGGCGCAGGATCATGGACCCATCCTGACCGCCGGACGCGGCCCCGCGCCGCCGGTTCCGCGATTCCCGGGGTGATCGGCGGCACTGCCCCCGGCGGTCGCTGCGCCGTGACCAGGGTCCCGCGGTGTGCGAGCATGGACGGGTGGGGCGAGCGGGTCACCGTACGCGCACAGATTTCACCGCTCGGAATCAATCCGGGCAACCGTTGGTTGGCACCGGCGGCAGACTTGTCGTCACAGACCGGGAGTAACGAGATGACCGTCCAGGACGAGACCACCGTCGAGAGTGGTCTGCTCCTTACCGACTCAGCCGCGGCCAAGGTGAAGGGCCTGCTGGAGCAGGAGGGTCGCGACGACCTCGCGCTGCGCGTCGCCGTGCAGCCCGGCGGCTGCTCCGGCCTGCGCTACCAGCTCTTCTTCGACGAGCGCTCGCTCGACGGCGACGTGGTGAAGGACTTCGGCGGCGTCAAGGTCGTCACCGACCGGATGAGCGCCCCCTACCTCGGCGGCGCGACGGTCGACTTCGTCGACACCATCGAGAAGCAGGGCTTCACGATCGACAACCCGAACGCGACCGGCTCCTGCGCCTGCGGCGACTCGTTCAGCTAGTCGCTCGCAGCGACACACCGAAGGCGGCCCCGGAGACTTCCGGAGGCCGCCTTCGGCATGTGTGCGTGCGGTCAGTTGCCGGCGCTGACCGGGCCGCCGTTCGGCACCGACTCCAGCGGGACGTTCGCGCCGGTGTCCAGGTCAACCACCGCGCGGCCGTCGAGCGGGTGCGCAAGGGTGGCCTGGACGCCCTGCTGCTTGACCAGCGCCGGGCAGGCCTGGCCGGCCGGGGCCTTCTCGGTGATCACGATGCTGACGCCGACCTGGCCGGCCTTGCTCTCGTCGGCCTTCAGCCCGTACTTGTCGCAGACGCCGCCGAAGAAGAACACCGTCAGCTGGGTGCCGCTGCTCAGGTAGTTGTTCGGCTTGAGGTGGCTGGGCAGGTCGGGCGCGCTTCCGCCGCCGACCGGCGGCACGGTGGGCGTGATGGGCTTGGCGGGCCGGGTGGGCGCGGGGCCGGTCGGCGCGGTCGACCCGCCGGGCGCCGATCCGGGCGCGGTCGCCGTCCCGGCCGGGGTGCTCGGCGAGGGCGCCGCCGAGCCCGCGCTGGGCGCGGCCGAGGCGGAGGCCGCGGGGCTGCTGCTGCCGGCCGCCGCGGTGGTCTTGCCGCTGTTGCAGCCGCTGACGGTCGCCGCGACGGCCAGCAGCAGGGCGCCGGCCGCCAGCGCCCGCCGTCGGCGTCCGCGCGGACCGGCCGCTGCGGCACCGCTGACGGCGGGGTGGGCGAGCGGCTCGGCTGCGGTCTTGTCGTCCATGGTGCGACGTCCTCCAGAGTCTGCGGATTCCTGACGGGCAGCTGTGGCTGCGCGGTTGTGACGTGTCACGGCGGAATCCGGTTCCCCGGGGCGGACAGACGGCTTCTACAGCCCGAACTCCGCCATGCCGGCCACCAGGTCGCGGGTGCGGGCGGGCACCGAGATGCCCTTGCCGGGCCGGCTGGCGGGCTGCGGGCCGGTGGCCAGCTGCGGCCAGAAGACGCCGAGTCGGCGGGAGGAGTCGAGCAGGGCGTCCAGGGTGTCCGGGTCGGCCTCGCCCTGGAGGGCACCGGGGACCTGAACGGGGGAGTGGCTGGGCAGCATGGCTGGGACTCCGATCGCCGCCGCGGCCTCGTCGCCGCGGGCCTGGGGGGCTGCGACGAGCCCCTCTGATCGCGACCCTAGGCCGCCTTCCGGGGCCCGGCCAGACCTACCCACAGGTAGTCGTCAATTCGGACATCTTCCGAGCACGGTGTCTTGACAGCGGGGGCTGCGGCTACCGTTAGGGGGTTGTCCCCGTTGTCCCCGTTGTCCGCGTCCCCCTGTTGTCACCCCGCGGCCCTTCCTTCCTACCAAGGAGCCTTCGTGCGCATCGCCGTCGCCGGTTCGATCGCCTCCGACCATCTGATGACCTTCCCCGGCCGCTTCGCCGACCAGCTGGTCGCCGAGCAGCTGCACACGGTCTCGCTGTCGTTCCTGGTCGACACGCTGGACATCCGCCGCGGCGGGGTCGCGCCGAACATCACCTTCGGCATGGGCGTGCTGGGCCTGCGCCCGGTCCTGGTGGGTGCGGCCGGCGCGGACTTCGAGGAGTACCGGGGCTGGCTGGAGCGCCACAACGTGGACACCGAGTCGGTGCACATCTCGGAGACCCGCCACACGGCCCGCTTCATGTGCACCACGGACGAGGACCACAACCAGATCGCCTCCTTCTACACCGGCGCGATGGCCGAGGCCCGCTACATCGAGCTGAAGCCGATCGCCGACCGGCTGGGCGGCCTGGACCTGGTGCTGATCGGCGCCGACGACCCGCAGGCGATGGTCCGGCACACCGAGGAGGCCCGCAAGCGCGGCTACCCCTTCGCCGCCGACCCCTCGCAGCAGCTGGCCCGCCTGGAGGGCGACGCGATCCGCGAGATCGTCGACGGCGCCGCGTACCTCTTCAGCAACGAGTACGAGGCCGCGCTGATCGAGAGCAAGACCGGCTGGGAGGCCGCCGAGATCCTGGAGCGGGTCGGCACCCGGATCACCACCCTGGGCGCCAAGGGCGTGCGGATCTCGCGCAAGGGCGAGGAGGACATCTTCGTCCCCTGCGCCAAGGAGAAGCAGAAGGCCGACCCGACCGGCGTCGGCGACGGCTTCCGGGCCGGCTTCCTGGCGGGCCTGTCCTGGGACCTCGGCCTGGAGCGCTCGGCCCAGATCGGCTGCATGCTGGCGACCCTGGTGATCGAGACCGTCGGCACCCAGGAGTACGAGCTGCGCGCCGCCACCTTCCTGGCGCGCTTCGCCGCCGCCTACGGCGAGGACGCCGCCGCCGACGTCCGCGCCCGGCTCAGCTGACCCTGCGCACCCGGTAGGCGAGGCCCCGGTCGGCGCCGTAGTCGGCGGCCGGGGCCTCGCCCAGGTACGTCTGCTCGCGCATCGCGCACCAGGCGGGGATGTCCAGCCGGGCCGCCTCGTCGTCGGCGAGCACCACCACCTCGCCGCCCGGCGCCACCTCCCCGATCCGCTTGGCCAGCTCGATCACCGGCAGCGGGCAGCGCTTGCCGAGCGCGTCCAGCACCAGCACCTGGTTCACCGCGGGTGCGGGTGCGGGCGCGGGTGCGGGCGCGGGGGCCGGTAGGTCCAGGCCCAGCGGGGCGCGGACCGCCGCGACCAGCCCGGGCAGCACGGCGAGGAAGCGCTCCACGTCCTCGGCCGCGGTGCCCTGCGGCAGCGAGAGCCGGACGTTCCCCTCGGTCAGCACCCCCATCGCGGCCAGCACATGGCTCGGCGTCAGGGTGCTGGAGGTGCACGAGGAACCAGAGGAGACCGCGAAGCCGGCCCGGTCGAGCTCGGTCAGCAGCACCTCGCCGTCCACGTACAGGCAGGAGAAGGTGACCAGGTGCGGCAGCCGGCGGACCGGATCGCCGACCACCTCCACCTCCGGCACCAGCTGCGGCACCCGGGTGCGGATCCGCTCCACCAGCGCGTGCAGCCGGGCGTTCTCGGCCTCGGCCTCGGCCCGGACGGCCCGCAGCGCGGCGGCCGCGGCCACGATCGCCGGCACGTTGACGTAGCCGGGCACCCGGCCGCCCTCCCGCTCGTCGGCGGGCAGCACCGAGGAGAACCGGACGCCCTTGCGGACGGCCAGCACGCCGACTCCGGGCGGTCCGCCCCACTTGTGCGCACTGGCCGTCAGCAGCGACCAGCCGCCCGGCACCGGCAGCCGCCCGACGCTCTGCGCCGCGTCGACCAGCAGTGGCACCTCGCCGCACCGCTCGGCCACCTCGGCCACCGGCTGCACCGTGCCGACCTCGTGGTTGGCGGACTGCAGCACGGCCAGCGCGGTGTCCGGCCGGAGGGCGAACCGCTCGACCAGGACGCGCCCCGAGCGGTCCACCGGCACCACGTCGACCGACCCGCCGTCCGCCTCGTGCAGCTCGGCGGTGTGCAGCACGCTGGAGTGCTCGACCGCGGAGTGCAGCAGGTGGCGCCCGGTCCGGCGGCGCCCGCGCAGCGCGCCGAGCATCCCCAACTGGACGGCCTGCGTCCCGCTGGTGGTGAAGGACACCTCGTCGGCCCGTGCGCCGAGCACCTCGGCCACCGTCTCGCGGGCCGCGTCCAGCAGCATCCGGGCCTGCCGGCCGGAGCGGTAGAGCCGGGCCGGGTCGGCCCAGCCCTCGTCCAGGGCGGCGTTCAGCGCCTGCCGCGCGACCGGATGCAGGGGAGCGGTGGAGGCGGCGTCGAAGTAGGTCACGACGGACACCGTAGCCGGGTCTCACTGCGCGTCAGCTGAGCACCGGATTTGTCCGCTTCGTCCGCACCCGACGATCCGTCACCCGGACGCCCGGGCGCCGTCCCCTGATCGGGTGAATGGACCCCGAATGCCTGCCGTGACCTGCGAGTCCACGCCCGCCGGGGCTGATCGGGTAGGCGGACGGCGCGTTACCGGGACCTGCTCGTCAGGTCCGCATAAGGCTGGAGTAGGGTTTGGCCCGCATAAGCATTCAAACCGTGCCCGTGGGCGGGTCGCCGGGGAGGCGAAGCACTCCTCGGGGCGACGCGATCGCGGGCGAGACTTCGGGAAGGCGCTACGTGAGTCCCAACGGCTCCGACCGCTCGCCGCGGCGCACGATGCGGCGGAAGCTGCCTCAGGCGCTGGCACTGGGCCTCGTCATCGCGACCGCTACCGGCTGCTCGGCCAACGACCTGCCCAGGCTTGGCCTCCCCAGCCCCGTCACCACGGACGGACATCTCGTCCTCCAGATGTGGCAGGGTTCCTGGATCGCGGCGCTGGTGGTCGGCGTACTGATGTGGGGTCTGATCATCTGGAGTGTGATCTTCCACCGGCGCAGCCGCACCGGTATCCAGATCCCTCCGCAGACCCGGTACAACGTGCCCATCGAGGCGCTCTACACCGCGGTCCCCATCGTCATCGTCTCGGTGCTGTTCTACTTCGTCGCACGCGACGAGTCGCGCCTGACGCATGTGTCGGCCAAGCCGCAGCACTTCGTCAACGTGGTCGGCTTCCAGTGGAGCTGGGCGTTCAACTACGAGAACACCGAGACCCCGGACCCGACCAGCCAGATCGCGGCCTACGACGTCGGCACTCCGCAGGACATGCCGACCCTCTGGCTGCCGGTCAACGAGTCGGTCCAGTTCCGGCTGACCTCGCGTGACGTGATCCACGACTTCTGGCCCGTCAACTTCATGATGAAGATGGACGTCGTGCCGGGCGTGGTGAACAAGTTCGAGGTCACCCCGACCGTCCTGGGCACCTACGACGGCAAGTGCGCGGAACTCTGCGGCGTGAACCACGACAAGATGCTCTTCAAGGTCAAGGTCGTCACCCACGACGAGTACATGAACCACCTGCAGCAGCTCCGGGCCAGTGGCCAGGCAGGCGCGGTGCCTTCGGGCATCACGACCATGGGAAGTGAATAGTGACCATCCTCAATGAGCCCGCCGCTGCCGGCGGGGCATCCGGGGGCACCGTCAGGGTGGGCGGGGGCGTTCAGCGCACTCGCAAGCCGGGTTCCACCATCATCAAGTGGCTGACCACCACCGACCACAAGACGATCGGCACGATGTACCTCGGTACCTCGTTCGCGTTCTTCCTGATCGGTGGCATCCTCGCGCTCGTCATGCGTGCCCAGCTGGCTCAGCCCAACGGCCAGATCCTGACGAACGAGCAGTTCAACCAGGCGTTCACGATGCACGGCACGATCATGCTGCTGATGTTCGCGACGCCGCTCTTCGCCGGCTTCGCGAACTGGATCATGCCGCTCCAGATCGGCGCTCCCGACGTCGCCTTCCCGCGTCTGAACATGTTCGCCTACTGGCTCTACCTGTTCGGCTCGACCATCGCGGTGGGTGGCTTCCTCACCCCGCAGGGTGCGGCCGACTTCGGCTGGTTCGCCTACTCGCCGCTCTCCGACGCGGTCCGCTCGCCGGGCGTCGGCGCCGACATGTGGATCATGGGTCTGGCCTTCTCCGGCTTCGGCACGATCCTCGGTGCGGTCAACTTCATCACCACCATCATCTGCATGCGCGCGCCCGGCATGACGATGTTCCGGATGTCCATCTTCGTCTGGAACGTCCTGCTGACCGCCGTGCTGGTCCTGCTGGCCTTCCCGGTTCTCGCCGCCGCGCTCTTCGCGCTGGAGGCGGATCGGAAATTCGGGGCACACATCTTCGACCCGGCCAACGGCGGGGCGTTGCTCTGGCAACACCTCTTCTGGTTCTTCGGTCACCCCGAGGTGTACATCATCGCGCTGCCGTTCTTCGGCATCATCTCGGAGATCATCCCGGTCTTCAGCCGCAAGCCGATGTTCGGTTACTCCGGCCTGATCGCCGCGACCATCGCGATCGCCGGCCTCTCCGTGACGGTGTGGGCGCACCACATGTACGTCACCGGACAGGTGCTGCTGCCGTTCTTCTCCTTCATGACCTTCCTGATCGCGGTCCCCACCGGTGTGAAGTTCTTCAACTGGGTCGGCACCATGTGGAAGGGCTCGCTGAGCTTCGAGACCCCGATGCTCTGGACGGTCGGCTTCCTGGTGACCTTCCTCTTCGGTGGTCTGACGGGTGTGCTGCTCGCCTCCCCGCCGATCGACTTCCACGTCTCGGACTCGTACTTCGTCGTCGCCCACTTCCACTACGTGGTCTTCGGCACCGTCGTCTTCGCGATGTTCGCCGGTTTCCACTTCTGGTGGCCGAAGATGACCGGCAAGATGCTCGACGAGCGCCTTGGCAAGATCACCTTCTGGACGCTGTTCATCGGCTTCCACACCACTTTCCTGGTGCAGCACTGGCTCGGCGCCGAGGGCATGCCCCGCCGCTACGCCAGCTACCTGCCCTCGGACGGCTTCACCACCCTGAACACCGTCTCGTCCATCGGCTCCTTCCTGCTCGGCCTGTCGATCCTGCCGTTCCTCTACAACGTCTGGAAGACCGCCAAGTACGGGGAGAAGGTGGAGGTTGACGACCCGTGGGGCTACGGCCGTTCGCTGGAGTGGGCGACCTCCTGCCCGCCGCCGCGGCACAACTTCCTCACCCTGCCCCGGATCCGTTCGGAATCCCCGGCGTTCGACCTGCACCACCCGGACATCGCCGCGCTGGACTACCTGGAGTTCCACGGCCACCCGGCCAAGCACTTCGAGGGCGTCACGCCGGCCGTCTACGACACCCCCGAGCTGACCACCAAGGGTAAGAAGGAGGGCGACGCCTGATGAAGGAACAGGGAAAGATCTTCGCAGGCTTCGCCGTCTTCATCCTGATCTGCGCCATCACCTACGGTCTGTGGACCACGCACAGCTCGCACGGCACGGAGGCCGCCGGTACCACCGCGCTCTTCCTGGCCTTCGGCCTGTGCGCCTTCATCGCGTTCTACCTGGGCTTCACGGCCCGCCGGGTGGACCTCGGTGCCGGTGACAACCCCGAGGCCGAGGTCTCCGACGACGCCGGCGAGCAGGGCTTCTTCGCCCCGCACAGCTGGCAGCCGCTCTCGCTCGCCTGTGGCGGCGCGCTGGCCTTCCTCGGTGTCGTCTTCGGCTGGTGGCTGATGTTCTGGTCGATCCCGGTCATCCTGATCGGCCTCTTCGGCTGGACCTTCGAGTTCTACCGCGGCGAGAACCGGAACCAGTAAGGCCGGTTCGCTCACGCAGCACGGCGGGATCCCTCTTCGGAGGGGTCCCGCCATTTTTGTTGGGCTCACCGGGTGGGCCGTTCACACGGGTGGGCGCTGCGGCGTGCGTGGGGCCGATCGGAATGCGCTGATGTTCCTACAGATCCGCACCCCCAGGAGGCTCCGGTGGCCGGCACACGCGCAGCAGGTCGAGAGAACGGGACGGCGCGGCACCGCACGGTGCCGGCCTGGCTGGCGCTGGCGCCACTGCTGTTGAGTCCGCTGGCGGGCTGCTCGGACGGCGGCGGGCAGAACGGCAGCGGCAAGCCGCCGCGGGCCGTCAACGCGGCCACCCTGGTGAACACCTCGGACGTCGTGAACGCCGACCCCGCCAAGCCGTTCACGGTCACCGCCAAGTCGGGCGACAAGATCACCGACGTCACCCTGAGCGGCCCCGGCGGCACCGTGGTGGCCGGGGCGCTCGACAGCGACGGGCACGGCTGGCACAGCACCGCCCCGCTCGCCCCCGCCACCCACTACACCGCGCGGATCGCCGCCGCCGACGGCAGCGGCGCCCGCGGTGAGTCCACCGCCGACGTCACCACCAAGCCCGCCGACCGGCTGCTCACCGCGGCGCTCGGCCCCGACCTGGGCCGGGACGTCTACGGGGTGGGCGAGCCGCTCACCGTCCAGCTCTCCCAGGCGGTCACCGACCCCGCCGTCCGCAAGCAGGTGGAGCGCGGCCTGACGGTCTTCTCGCAGCCCGCGGTCACCGGCGCCTGGCACTGGGTGGACGACAAGAACCTGCACTTCCGCCCGCAGGGGTACTGGCCGGCCAACGCCTCGGTGCGGCTCACCTTCGACGTGCAGGGCAAGGCGATCGGCACCGACGGGACGTACGGCGGCGCGCCGGGCCGGGTCGCCTTCCGCACCGGTGACCGGGTGGAGGCGCTGGTCGACGCGTCGACCGACGAGCTGACCTTCAAGCGCAACGGCGAGGTGGTCAACACCATCCCGGTGACCACCGGCAAGCCCGGTTTCGACACCCGCAACGGCATCAAGGTGGTGCTCGGTCAGGAGCGCGAGGTGCAGATGAGCAGCGAGACCATCGGCATCGCCAAGGGCAGCAGCGAGGCGTACGACCTCAAGGTGGAGTGGGCCACCCGGGTGACCTGGAGCGGCGAGTACGTGCACGCGGCGCCCTGGTCGGTGGCCTCGCAGGGCGTGGAGAACGTCAGCCACGGCTGCACCGGGATGAGCACCGACAACGCCGAGTGGTTCTACGAGCAGACCCGGGTGGGCGACATCGTCCAGGTGGTGAACAGCAAGGGCCACACCATGGAGCCGTTCGGCAACGGCTTCGGGGACTGGAACCTCGACTGGGCGGACTGGGTCAAGGGCAGCGCGCTCGGCAAGGAGGTCAGCACCACCAGTTCCACGCCGGTGGCGGAGGCCTCCGCGGCCCTGCGGCCGCAGATCTGATCAGTCCGTCCCGCTCTCCCCGCTCTCCCCGCTCTTCCCGTAGACGAGGTCCAGCGCGCCGCTCACGGCCGCCAGGGCCTCGTCGCGCGTGACGCCCAGCCGCTGGGCGCGTTCGGCGAACTCCACGGCGGCCGTGGTCGCCAGGCGGTGCGCGCTGTCACCGGTGGCGGCGACCAGGGTGCCGCGCCGGCCGTGGGTCTCCACCACGCCGTCCGCCTCCAGCTCCCGGTAGGCGCGGGCCACCGTGTTGGCGGCCAGGCCGAGCTGCTCGGCCAGCGCCCGGACGGTGGGCAGCTTCAGCCCGGCCGGCAGCACGCCGGCTCGGGCCTGCTCGGCGATCTGCGAGCGGAGCTGCTCGTACGGGGGAGTGGCGGCGGAGTGGTCCATGCTGAGCTGCACGGGTGGAGCCTCCTAGGTGGGTCGGCGAAGGTTCGGGTCGGGGGACATTCTCCCGCGATCCGGCCCGGTGCGAACGCCAAGGGCCCCCGCCCGGCAGTGCCGGACGGGGGCCCTCAGGTGGCGAGTGGTCAGCTCAGGAGATCAGTGGTGGCCGTGGCCGCTGGTGATCTCCTGGTGCTCCTCGACGGTCGGCTTCGGGATCTGGCCACCCTCGCCGAAGTAGCCCTCGGAGAGCTTGGCGCGGGTCTTGGTCAGCAGGCCGACCTTGCGGGCGACACCGTTCTCGTCGACCTCGGACGGCAGCTCCAGCGGCTGGGGCTGCTCGTGCGAGGTGAGCGTGTGCAGCGCGCCCTGCGGGAGCTGGGCGTGCACCTCGATGAACTCACCGTGCGGCAGGCGCTTGATGACGCCGGTCTCGCGACCGTGCAGCACCTTCTCCTTGTCACGGCGCTGGAGGCCGAGGCACCAGCGCTTGGTGATGTAGAAGACCGCGATCGGGAGCACGAACGAACCCACCCGTACGAAGTACGTGATGTCGTTGAGCGACAGGTGGAAGTGGGTCGCGATGAGGTCGTTGCCACCGCCGATCAGCAGCACCACGTAGAGCGTGATCCAGGCCGCGCCCAGACCGGTGCGGACCGGGACGTTGCGCGGGCGGTCCAGGATGTGGTGCTCGCGCTTGTCACCAATGATCCAGCCCTCGATGAACGGGTAGGCCGCGATCAGGACCAGCACCAGCGGGAAGAGCATCAGCGGGATGAACACACCCAGGTTCAGGGTGTGGCCCCAGGCGCGGACCTCCCAGCCCGGCATGACACGGATCAGACCCTCGGCGAAGCCCATGTACCAGTCGGGCTGCGCGTCGGTGGAGACCTGGTCGGGCCGGTACGGGCCGTACGCCCAGACCGGGTTGACCGAGGCGACCGCGGACATCATCGCGATGATGCCGAACACCAGGAAGAAGAAGCCACCGGCCTTGGCCATGTAGACCGGCATGAGCGGCATGCCCACGACGTTCTTCTCGGTCTTGCCCGGGCCGCCCCACTGGGTGTGCTTGTGGTAGAAGACCAGGATCAGGTGGGCCACCAGCAGGCCCAGCATGACGCCGGGGATCAGCAGCACGTGGATCGTGAAGAACCGCGGAATGATGTCCGTGCCGGGGAACTCGCCCCCGAAGAGGAACATCTGGATGTAGGTGCCCACCAGCGGGACCGCCAGGACGGCGCCCTCCATGAACCGGATACCGGTGCCGGAGAGCAGGTCGTCGGGGAGCGAGTAGCCCATGAACCCGTCGAAGAAGCCGAGGCAGAGCAGCAGGAACCCGAAGACCCAGTTGATCTCGCGGGGCTTGCGGAACGCACCGGTGAAGAAGACGCGCATCATGTGCACGAACATCGCGGCGACGAAGACGATCGCTGCCCAGTGGTGGATCTGACGGATCAGCAGGCCACCGCGGACCTCGAAGCTGATGTTCAGCGTGGAGGCGTAGGCCTCCGACATCCTGATGCCGTCCAGCGGCGCGTACGAGCCGTTGTAGACGACCTCGCCCATGCTGGGCTTGAAGAACAGGGTGAGGTAGACACCCGTCAGGATGATGATGACGAAGGTGTAGAGGCAGATCTCACCGAGCATGAAGGACCAGTGGTCCGGGAAGATCTTCCGCAGGTTGGCCTTGGCCAGGGAGTAGATCCCGAGCCGGCCGTCCAGGTAGTCGGCCGCGGCCTCGCCCTTGTTGGCGGGCTTGGCACGGGTGCTGGCCGGGGCGGCCGGCGGCGTGGTGCTGGGCGAGGAACTCATGCGCTGCGCTCCCAGAAGCTCGGGCCCACGGGCACGGTGAAGTCCTGCGTGGCCACCAGGTAGCCCTCGGTGTCAGTAGTGATCTTCAGCTGCGGCAGCGGGTGGCCGGCCGGGCCGAAGATGACGCGAGCGCCGTCCGACAGGTCGAAGGTCGACTGGTGGCAGGGGCAGAGCGCGTGGTGGGTCTGCTGCTCGTAGAGGCTGATCGGGCAGCCGACGTGCGTGCAGATCTTCGAGTAGGCGAGCACGCCCTCGAAGCCCAGGTTCTTGGACTTCTCGTCCTTGAGGTCCTCGGGCTGGATGCGGATCAGCATCAGCGCGTCCTTGGCGATCGCCTGCTGGAAGTCCTCGTCGGAGTCCTGCAGACCGTTCGGACGGCTGGCCGAGGGGCCCGGCTTGGCGAACGTCAGCGAACCGACGGCGATGTCCTCGGCCTTCATCGGCTCGTCGGTGTTCATGTTGACGAGCCGGATCGGCGCCGCGGGGGTGGCCTCGATCCAACCGGTGTGGTCGAGCTTCTTCTCCGGCAGCGGGCCGAGGTCGCGCAGCAGCACGACACCGGCGAGCGGCACCATGGCCATCGAGCCGATCATGGTGTTGCGGATCATCTTGCGGCGGCCGAAGCCGGACTCCGCAGCACCGGTCTTGAACTGCTGGATGACGTCCGCGCGGACCTCGTCGTCAGCCTCGATCGGGTGACGCTCGGCCGGCATCTCGACGTCCGACATCAGGGTGCGGGCCCAGTGGACCGCGCCCGCGCCGATGCAGAAGAGCGCCACCGCGAGCGTCATGCCCAGCGCGAAGTTCAGCGCGCTGACGTGACCGAGCGGGAAGATGTAGACCAGCTTGTCGGGCTTGATCGCCACGTACGAGGCGATGAAGCCGACGGTCGCCAGCATGGAGGTGACGAACATCAGCGACACCTGGCGCTCGGCCCGCTTGGCGGCCCGCTCGTCGATGTCGGTGCGCCGCGGCTCGTGGGCCGGCAGGCCCGGGTCCGCGAACGGGTCGTCGGCTACGGCGGGGAGGCCGTGCCCTTCGGAGGCCGCGTGAGCCTCCGGCAGCTTGTCATCTGAGATGTTGTCGTGGCTCATGACTTCTTGGCCTTGGTGGTGTGGGCAGCGACCCAGATCGCGACCGCGATGAGAACGCCGAGACCGAAGATCCACCCGAACAGGCCCTCGGTCACCGGACCGAGACTGCCGAGGGTCAGACCACCGGGGTTGGGGGCCTCGTTCGCCTGGTAGCGGACGAACGCCACGATCTCCTGCTTCTGCTTCTCCGGCATGGTGCTCTCCGGGAAGGCCGGCATGCTCTGCGGGCCGGTCTGCATCGCCTCGAAGATGTGCTTGGCGCTGACACCCTCCAGCGAGGGGGCGTACTTACCCTGCGTCAGGGCGCCACCCGCACCGGCGAAGTTGTGGCACTGCGCGCAGTTGGTGCGGAACAGGTCGCCGCCCTTGGAGATGGCGTCCGTCTCCGTGGAGGTGTACTGCTCCGAGGTCGGCGTCACCGGGCCCGGGCCCAGCGAGGCGACGAAGGCGGCCATCTGGTCGATGTCCGACTGCGAGTAGATGTTCTTCTTCTTCGGGATCTGAGCGCCGGGCTGCTGGGCCGGCATCCGGCCGGTGCCGACCTGGAAGTCGACCGCGGCGGAACCGACGCCCACCAGACTCGGACCGTCAGCGCTGCCTTCGCCGTTGAGGCCGTGGCAGGAGGAGCAGCCCACGGCGAAGAGCCGCTTGCCCTCGTCGATCGCGAGCGACTGAGCGGAGCTGTCGGCCTGTGCCTTCTCGGCGGGCGCGAACGCAGCGTAAGCCCCCCCGGTGATCGCCAGGGCGAAGAGTAGAACGACCAGCGCCGCCAGTGGGTGGCGCCGTCGTGCGGAGAGCTTTTTCACGGAATAACCCCGGTGTCAGGATCTGGTCGGCTGGTGGTGGGCCCGGCGCGCGGTCGGCGTCGGCAGGGCATCGGCACGGACAGAAGGACCCGTAGCCGGTGAGGGCAGCGGGTCCGGCCGGCGGCCAGCGACCTGATCGGCTACTTGATCAGGTAGATGGTCGCGAACAGGCCGATCCAGACCACGTCGACGAAGTGCCAGTAGTACGACACGACGATCGCCGCAGTGGCCTGCTCGTGCGTGAACCGCTTGGCTGCGTAGGTCCGTCCCAGGACCAGCAGGAAGGCGATCAGACCGCCCGTCACATGCATCCCGTGGAAGCCGGTGGTCAGGTAGAACACCGAGCCGTACGGGTCGGAGGACAGCGACAGGCCGTCCTTCTTCACCAGGGAGGTGTACTCGTAGATCTGACCGCCGATGAAGATCGCACCCATCACGAAGGTGAGCGAGAACCACGAGCGGAGCTTCTTCACGTCACCGCGCTCGGCGGCGAAGACGCCGAGCTGGCAGGTGAGCGAGGAGAGCACCAGGATCGTGGTGTTCACGGAGGAGAAGGGGACGTTGAGGGCATGTGCCTTCTCGGCCCAGAAGTCTGGTCCCTTCACGGAGCGAGCCGTGAAGTACATCGCGAAGAGGGCCGCGAAGAACATCAGCTCGGAACTCAGCCAGACGATGGTTCCGACGCTGGTCATGTTCGGTCGGTTGACCGATCCATGTGCGTGCCCGGTTTCTGTTGCTGTTGCTGTCGCCACGACCGACATTATGTCGGTCCCTTATTCCGTCTTCACGTCGGGGGGTGTCCCTCGGAGTGTCCGGTGCGTGCGGTATGCCCGGATGGCCGTGTCCGGGTCGCCCGGGACGCGGCGAGCTGTGCGGGGCGGATGAGATTCGTCGTCCGATGCGACTTTTCTGACGGTTCGTCCGGCTGGACCACCCCTTCGCCCTGCGTGTCCTGACGCTCGGGGAGGCCGTGAGGAGGTAGCGCGTGGGCCGTTCGGGTGATCTGTGGGGGCGGGGGTGACGGCCGTTCGCCCGGTTGGGTGACGCCGGTCCGCAGCCGGTCCGCAGGAGATCACGCGGGACGCTCACCGGGGCGGGTGATGCGGAGTAGCATCCGGGAGTGGTGGACGTGGTGCGGATCACATCCGTGACGCGACCTTTATAGCGAGGCACCTTTTTCTGAGCACCCGGGAGCAGGGCCCATGACGCACACCAGCGACGAGAAGCTGACCGTTCTCGTCTACAGCGACGATCGCAACACCCGTGAGCAGGTCATCACCGCGCTCGGCCGGCGGCCCGCCGCCGACCTGCCGGAGCTGGCCTACCTGGAGTGCGCCACCACCCCCGCGGTGCTGCGTGCACTGGAGAAGGGGGGCGTGGACCTCTGCGTCCTGGACGGCGAGGCCGTCCCGGCCGGCGGCCTCGGTCTGGCCCGCCAGGTCAAGGACGAGATCTACGGCTGCCCGCCCGTGCTGGTGCTGATCGGCCGCCCGCAGGACTCCTGGCTCGCCGCCTGGAGCCGGGCGGACGCGGCGATCTCCCACCCGGTGGATCCGGTGGCGCTGGCCGACGCCGCCGCGACGCTGCTGCGGGCCCGGCTCGGCGCCCGGAGTCTCTCCAGCTGACGCTCGCCGACCCAGCTGCGCGCGAGATGTCTCACCAGGAGAGACGGAGCCGCCGTCGACCCGGCGGCGGCCCCGTCGGCTGCCCCGCTCGATAGGCTGGCGGCATCCTTTTCGAGCACCTCGGATGCGAGCTGGAGTCAGCCATGGTGAATGTGAACCCTGCGAACGGCGGCAAGGACCCCGTGCAGGTGGTCCACACCTGGCCGGACGTCCTGAGCACGCTGCTGAACGGCGGCAACCTCGCCCAGGCGGACGCCGCCTGGGCGATGGACCGGATCATGAGCGGCGAGGCGAGCCCCGCGCAGGTGGCCGGGTTCGTGGTCGCGCTGCGGGCCAAGGGCGAGACCGTCGACGAGATCGCCGGGCTGGTCGAGGCGATGTACGCGCACGCCGAGCCGCTGCACATCCCCGGCCCGGCGGTCGACATCGTGGGGACCGGCGGCGACCGGGCGAAGACCGTCAACATCTCGACCATGTCGGCGATCGTCGCGGCCGCGGCCGGCGCCAAGGTGGTCAAGCACGGCAACCGGGCGGCCTCCTCGTCCAGCGGCTCCTCGGACGTCCTGGAGCGCCTCGGCATCCGGCTGGACCTCAGCGCCCGACGGGTGGCCGAGGTTGCCGAGGAGGTCGGTCTCACCTTCTGCTTCGCGGCGAAGTTCCACCCCGCGATGCGGCACGCCGCTCCCGCGCGCCGCGACCTCGGGGTGCCGACCGCCTTCAACATCCTCGGCCCGCTGACCAACCCGGCCCGGGTGACCGCGCACGCGGTCGGCTGCTTCGACACCCGGCTCTCCGGCCTGATCGCCGGGGTGCTGGCCCGGCGCGGTTCCAACGCGCTGGTGTTCCGCGGTGACGACGGCCTGGACGAGCTGACCGTCTGCACCACCTCGCGGGTGTGGATCGTGCGCGGCGGCGAGGTGGCCGAGACCGTCTTCGACCCGCGTGAGGTGGGCATCGAGTTGGCCGGGGTGGAGAGCCTGCGCGGCGCGGACGCCGAGTACAACGCGGACGTCGCCCGCCGGGTGCTGGCCGGGCAGCGCGGTCCGGTGCGCGACGCCGTGGTGCTGAACTCCGCGGCCGCGCTGGTGGCGCTGGACCTGACCGGGGCTCCGCTGACCGAGCAGCTCGCGGCCGCCATGGTGCGCACCACGGCCGCCATCGACTCCGGGGCGGCGCAGGCCACCCTGAAGAGCTGGGCCGAGGCGACCGCGCGAGCCTGACCCCTCCGCACTCCGCACTCCGCGCGAGTTGAGACCCGCAGGGCGCTGACCTGCGGGTCTCACTGCTGTCCGGATGGTGGAACAGTGTTTGACCATCCTTCGGTCGCTGGCTAAAGTCTTCGTCAGGTCATGAGTGACAGCGCGACTAGCCCCAGCTTGCTGTCCGGCAACCCTCCGTCCGTGGCGGGGTGCCCTGGGTGAAGACCAGGCCAGACGGCGACAGGTCCGTGTGGCAAGCGCGGACCACCGGTGTATCCACTCCCCGGGGTCCAGACCCCAGGAGGAGTGCATCCCCATGTCTCTCGACACCTCTCTCGACACCGCTGTCTGCGCCCCGCTCGCCGTGCTCGGCTCCGCCGTCGAGGTCCCGCTGGTCGGCGGCGAGAAGGTCACCTACGCCGCGCTCGACTACGCCGCCAGCGCCCCGGCCCTGCAGCGGGTCTGGGACGACGTCGCCGCGTACGCCCCGTACTACGGCAGCGTGCACCGCGGCGCCGGCTACCTCTCGCAGCTGTCCACCGACCTCTTCGAGCAGAGCCGGCGCACCGTCGAGGAGTTCCTGGACCTGCGCGACGGCGACCAGCTGGTCTTCACCCGCGCCACCACCGACTCGCTGAACCTGCTGGCCGCCGTGGTCCCCGCCGGCACCCGGGTCTTCGCCTTCGAGACCGAGCACCACGCCTCGCTGCTGCCCTGGCGCCGCCAGGGCCTGGAGGTCAGCTTCCTGCCCGCGCCGCGCTCGCACGCCGAGGCCGTCGCCGCCCTGGACGCGGCGCTTGCCGCGCAGCCCGCCGAGCACCGGCTCTTCTGTGTCACCGGCGCCTCCAACGTCACCGGCGAGCTGTGGCCGGTCGCCGAGCTGACCGAGGTGGCGCACCGGCACGGCGCCCGGGTGGTGCTGGACGCCGCGCAGCTCGCCCCGCACCACCGGGTCTCGGTGCGCGAGCTGGACGTCGACTGGGTCGCCTTCTCCGGGCACAAGCTGTACGCGCCGTTCGGCGCCGGCGTGCTGGCCGGGCGCTCGGACTGGCTGGAGGCGGCCGAGCCGTACCTGGCCGGCGGCGGCGCGAGCCGGACGGTGGCCCGCCAGGAGGACGGTTCGGTGGCCGTCGAGTGGCACCAGGGCCCGGCCCGGCACGAGGCCGGCTCGCCCAACGTGATCGGCGCGTACGCGATCGCCTCCGCCTGCCGGGCGCTGACCGAGGCCGGCTTCGACAGCCTTCAGGCGCGTGAGGAGCAGCTGCTCGCCCGGCTCAAGGCCGGACTGGCCGAGATCCCGGAGGTCACCGTGCTCAGCCTGTTCGGCGGCGCGGCTGCGCAGGTGGGCGTGCTCTCGTTCGTGGTGCAGGGCTGGAACAGCTCGCACTTCTCGGCCGCGCTGTCGGCCGAGTACGGCATCGGGGTGCGCGACGGACTGTTCTGCGCGCACCCGCTGGTCCGCACCCTGCTCGCCGGCGACGCCCCGGCGCCGGCCTCCAGCTGCGGCGCCCCCGACGCCTCGCTGCCGGGGGAGCGCAGCCTGAACGCGATCCGGATCAGCTTCGGTGCCGGCACCCCCGAGGAGCACCTGGAGCGCTTCCTCGGCGCCGTCCGCGAGCTGGTCTCGGACGGCGCGCGCTGGACCTACCGCAACGAGGGCGGCCGCTGCGTGGCGGACACCCGCCGTTAGTCACTCTTATTCGAGACCGAGGGCGAAGGCCGTCTCCAGGTCGTGCTGGGAGTAGGTGCGGAAGGCGATCTGGGTCTCGGTGTGCTCCACACCGGGGACCTTGTTGAGCCGCCCGGGGATCACCTCGGCCAGGTCCTCGTGGTGGCGCACCCGCACCATCGCCACCAGGTCGTACCCGCCGGTCACGGAGTAGACCTCGCTGACGCCCTCGATGGCGGCGATCGCCTCGGCGATCTCGGGGATCCGGTCGACGCTGGTCTTGATGAGGACGATGGCGGTGATCACGAGGGAGCTCCTGGGTAGCGAGAAGTGCGGCCAGCGTATCGGGGACGCCGACAGGCCACCCACACGGCGAGAAAGCCTGCACTGAAGCCGATCACATGCGCGAGGTAGGCGACACCGGGCAGGGCGTCGCGGGCCGACCACCACTGGACGCCGAACCACAGCCCGAGCACCAGCCAGGCGGGGAAGCGCAGCGGCAGGAAGAACAGCAGGGGGACGAGCGCGGTGACGCGGGCCCGCGGGTACAGCCGCAGGTAGCCGCCGAGCACCCCGGCGATCGCTCCGGAGGCGCCGACCAGCGGCCGCAGCGACTCGGCGCCGCCACCTCCCGTCAGGGCGTAGCCGTACGCGGCCAGTGCCCCGGCGGCGAGGTAGAAGAGGAGGAAGCGGAGCCGGCCCAGCCGCTCCTCCACGCCCGGGCCGAAGACGAAGAGGAAGAGCATGTTGCCCAGCAGGTGCAGCCAGCCGCCGTGCACGAAGAGCGAGCTGAGCAGCGAGAGTGCCGGGCTCTTGCCGGGGGTGGCGACCAGTGGGCAGCCGGGGAGCGGCGGGGTGCTCCCGGCCAGCTGAGCCGCGGTCAGCGGACGGTCGCTCAGCAGCTCGGCGGGGATCGCGCCCCAGCGCTGCTGGTAGTGCTGGGCGGCGCAGGCCCGGTCGGCGGCGCTCGCGCCGTACAGCGGGTTGACGCCGCTGGGGCCGAGCAGGAAGACCACGCAGTTCAGCCCGATCAGCAGATAGCTGACCAGTGGGGCCGGGCCGGCCGGCTCGTCCTCGGGACGGCCGGCCTCGTCGCGCACCGTGAGCACCATGGGCGGATGCATTCCGCGCCGGGCGGCCGCCGACACCGCGCTGTGCTGCGACCGGGTTACCGCAGGGGCCGCGCGGCCGGTCCGGGGCTGGTGGGAACCGGTATCCGGTGCCCGGTGCGTCAGGGGCAGGCCCTAGGCTTGGAGCCTGGGCGGTGTACCGGCCCGGACCATGGACCAGTCGAGAGGACCCCGCCCATGCCCGTCCCCGCGCCCACCGCCGAGACCCGCTGGCGCTGCACGCTGTGCGGCAACCTGACCCGTTTCGACGTGACGCGCTCGTCCCGAGTGGTCGAGTACGTCCACCTCGACCTGGCCGGCGAGCCGAAGGTCGAGGAGCGCGAGGTGCTGAGCGAGTCGGTGGAGTCGGTCCGCTGCCGTTGGTGCAACGCGGTCGACCAGATCGAGCTGGTCGCCCGCCCGGGTTCCGAAGAGTAGCGGGTCCGGGTCGGCCGGGGGGTGCGATGTGTGGCGTGGTGTCCGCCGAGGCACGGTTCACGCGACAATTGCACAGAGTGGTGAGTTTCAGGGCGTCGGCACCCGGCCGCACGGCCCCCGCAGACCAGGATCGGAGCCGAGGACGCGATGGACGCAGCGAGGGAGCCCGCCGAGCCGCAGGAGCAGCTGTCCGCTGTTCCCGGCCCGGAGGCGGACACCCCTGAGGAGGCGTCCGGCGCTGGCGAGCAGTTGGACCGGCCGCTGCCCGAGGGCGTCCGTCGCCGGGTGGTCGGCCTCGCTGCCGATGCGCTCGGCGGCCTGCCCGCCGGGGAGTTGCCCGCCACGCTCCGTCCGTATGCGAAGTTCACTCCGGCCCGCCGGGCCAAGTACGCCGGGACGGCGCTGGCCGCCGCACTCGAGGCCGAACCGGTCTTCCGGCTGCGGATAGCGGAACGGCTCCGGCTCGGCCAGCCCGACCTGGTCAGGGCGCTGGAGGCGGGCAGTGTGCCCGGCGCGGCCGAGCCGCTGGATGTGGCCGCCGCCGCCTACCTGCTGCGCCCGCGCGGCTGGGTCCGGCTGGTGGAGGACGTCAGCGACCGGGTGGAGCGGGCCGGTGCGGACGATGCGGCCGCCGAGGCGGCGCGGATGGTGGAGAAGCTCCAGGAGGAGCTGACCTCCCTGCGGGCCTCGGCCCGGGCCGACCTGGACCGCCAGCGGGCCGAGTCGGAGGGCACCCGCCGGGAGTTGGAGTCGCTGCGCAAGAAGCAGCGCAGCCTGGAGAGCGACACCCGCCGCGCCCAGGCCGAGGTGAAGAAGCTCCAGGTCGAACTGGCCGCCGCAGCCTCGGCGGCCGCCACCGAGCGCGGCGCCGCGGAGAGTGAGAACCGGCGGCTCAAGCACCGGGTCACCGAGCTGGAGAGCGCGCTGGAGACCGGTCGCCGCTCGGCCCGCGAGGGCCGCAGTGTCGAGGACATGCGGCTGCGGCTGCTGCTGGACACCGTCCTGCAGTCGGCCCAGGGCCTCCAGCGCGAGTTGGCGCTGCCGGTGACCCAGCTGCACCCGGCCGATCTGGTGGACGCGGTGGTGCCGGCCTCGGCCTCGCCGCACGACGTCGCCCGCCGGGCGCTGGCGGAGGACGACCCGGCGCTGCTCGACCAGCTGCTGGCGATCCCTCAGGTCCACCTGGTGGTGGACGGCTACAACGTGACCAAGACCGGCTATCCGACCCTGCCGCTGGAGCAGCAGCGGATGCGCCTGCTGGGGGGGCTGGCGATGCTGGCGCAGCGCACCCAGGCCGAGGTGACCTGCGTCTTCGACGGCCAGGACCTGGACGTTCCGGTGATCATGGCGCCGCCGCGCGGGGTGCGGGTGCGGTTCAGCCGCACCGGGCAGACCGCGGACGAGCTGATCCGCCAGCTGGTGCGGGCCGAGCCGCAGGGGCGGCCGGTCGTGGTGGTCTCCACCGACAAGGAGGTCGCGGACGGCGTGCGCAAGGCGGGCGCCCGTCCGGTCGCCTCGGTGCTGCTGCTGAACCGGCTCTCGCGCGCCTAGCCCACGGGTGTGTGGAGGTTCGGTGAGAGCCTTCGGCCGGACGGTAGTTCGTGCCACGAGGAGAGTGGCGCAAAGATGTGATCTTCACTAGGGTCTGGCGTCAAACCTATTTTTCCGGCCACTCGCCCGATCGGGTGAGACCGCAGGAAGAAGGAGCCGTCCAGTGGCGACCCATCGCCGACCCAAGCAGCCGAGCCGCGCACGGATCACCGTGCTCACCGCAGCTGCGGCGACTGCTGTCGCGCTGTCCGCGCAGAGCGGTGCCTGGGCCGATCCCAAGCCCTCGCTGGACGACGTCAAGGCACAGATCGACGGCCTCAACACGCAGCAGGAGGCCGCCTCCGAGAAGTACGACGGGGCCAAGGAGCGCGGCGACCAGCTGCGCCAGCAGGCCTCCCAGCTGCAGGACCAGGTGGCCCGTCAGCAGGCCGACGTGACCCAGCTGCAGTCAGGGCTCGCCGGGGTGGCCGCGGACCAGTACCGCAGCGGCGGCATCGACCCGTCGGTGCAGCTGATGCTCAACTCCAACCCGACGGCCTACCTCGACCAGGCCTCCAGCATGGAGCAGGCGACCACCACCCAGACCGAGGCGCTCAAGTCCCTGCAGTCCGACCAGCGCAAGCTGGACCAGGAGAAGCAGGAGGCCGCCGCCACGCTGGCCGAGCTGGACCGCTCCACCCAGGAGCTGAACCAGGCCAAGGCGGACGTGCAGGCCAAGCTCGCCGCAGCGCAGAAGCTGATGAACTCGCTCAGCGCCTCCGACCGGGCCAGCCTCCAGCAGGCCGACCGCGCCTCGCGCGACAGTGCCCGTACCGACCTCAGCAGCCTCAACCTGCCGCCGGCCTCCGGCTATGCGGCCAGCGCCGTGGCCACCGCGCTGAGTGAGCTGGGCAAGTCGTACGTCTGGGGGGCGACCGGCCCCAACACCTTCGACTGCTCCGGTCTGATGGTCTTCTCGTACGCCTCGGCCGGCGTCTCGCTGCCGCGCACCTCGCAGGAGCAGGCCTCCTACGGCGCCACGGTGCCGAGCCTGGCCCAGGCGCAGCCCGGCGACCTGGTGATCTACGGCCCCGGCGCGCACCACGTGGGCATGTACATCGGCAACGGCAAGGTCGTGCACGCTCCGCACACCGGTGACGTGGTCCGGATCGCCGACGCCACCTCGATCGGCACGATCCAGACCATCCGCCGGGTCTGACGCCGAGTCGCCGCGACTGCGCTCGCGACGAACTGACGCTCCACCACCGGCTTTTGTGAGCTGCGCCACTCGGCGCGCCCTTCTTGATCGACCGCCGGTGACCCTCATATCACCCACAGTCAAAGTTGCACGTTTTTTCCGACAAGGATTTGAACGGATCACGGTTCTGTTACTAGGGTCATGATTCGAGCCGCCGCGATGGAGATCACCCGACCCGGGTGGCAGCGGGGGCACCGCCGAGTCTGGAATGCAGCGGGGCAGTTGACTGCCCGACGGGGGATCCCTCCCGAAGTGCTGCGGACCGGAGCCGGGGAACCACGTTCCTCGGGGTGAATCGGCGCCAGGTCGACCGAGAGGTCGGTGAGGCGTCGTAGGGCATCTCTTCCAGCCCGAACCCGTCAGCTCACCCGGTAGGCGGACGTAGGAAGAAGGAGCTCGCCTTCGTGGCGTCCCATCGTCGTCCCAAGCCCGCCGGCCGAACTCGCGCGTCGATCCTGACCGCGGCTGCCGCAACCGCCATGGCCCTGTCCTCCCAGACGGGTGCGCACGCAGACCCGGCACCCACGCTCGACCAGGTCAAGTCACAGGTCGACACCCTCAACCAGCAGGCCGAGGCCGCCAGCCAGGCGCTGGAAGGTGCCCAGGAGAAGCAGACGGCGCTCAACACGCAGGTCAGCCAGCTCCAGGACCAGGTGGCCCGCCAGCAGGACCAGGTGACCACTCTGCAGGGCGGCCTGGCCGAGGTGGCCGCCGACCAGTACGCGTCGGGCGGGATATCCCCGACCGTCCAGCTGATGCTCACCGCCAAGCCGGACAGCTTCCTCACGCAGGCCGGTTCGGTCAGCCAGATGAACAGCACCCAGTCCGAGACGCTGAAGGACCTTCAGCAGCAGCAGCAGAAGCTCGACCAGGAGAAGGCGGACGCGCAGAGCAAGCTCGCCGACCTGGCCGCCACCACGCAGACCCTGCAGGCCGCCAAGACGGACATGCAGGGCAAGCTGGCGAAGGCGCAGGCCCTGCTGAACACGCTGACCGAGCAGCAGCGCCAGCAGATGGCCGCCGCCGACGCCAAGGCCGCCGCCGACTCCGCGGCGAAGGCCGCCGCCCAGGCCGGCGGCACCGCCTCGCGCAGCGCGGCTCGCACCGACCTGAGCGCCCTGACCTCCACGGCGGGCGCCAACCCGCAGGCCGCCGCCGCCGTCGCGGCCGCCGAGAGCAAGCTCGGTGCGGCCTACGTGTACGGCGCGACCGGGCCGAGCACCTTCGACTGCTCGGGTCTGACGCAGTGGGCGTACGCGCAGGCCGGCGTCTCGCTGCCGCGCACCTCGCAGGAGCAGGAGTCGGCCGGCACCAACCTGGGCACCAACCTCGCCAACGCCCAGGTCGGCGACCTGATCATCTTCTACGGCGGCGACCACGTCGGAATCTACGTCGGCAACGGCAATGTCATCCACGCGCCGCACACCGGCTCGGTGGTCCGTTACGAGGCCGCCTCGAACATGCCGATCACGGCCATCGTGCGCCCCTGATCGCAGGCCCCTTTGGCCCGTACGGCCCGGTCTCCCCTGGGAGGCCGGGCCGTTGGCGTTCCCCGGAGCGGACAGATGTCCGATTGGTGGTCAAATATTCGCCTTGGCAGGGGTTTGGACTCATTCGCTGCACACCGCTAACGTCGGCGCTCGGAGTTCCGCTATCCCCGTCGATTGGAGCCGTCGCCTCATGGTGATGTCGCACCGTCCGACCAACCCCGGTCGCGCTGCCCTCCCGGGCACCGCACGGCGGTTCGCCCGCGCGCTGGCGGTCACGGCTGCCGCCACCACCGCCGTGGCGATAGCCGCCGCCGGCGGCGCCCAGGCCGTCCCCACCTCGCCCACCCCTGACAAGAAGGACGTCAAGGCGCAGGTCGACCAGCTCTACTCGGAGGCCGAGCAGGCATCGGAGAAGTCCAACGCGGCGGAGGAGGCCCAGAAGCGCCTGCTGAACGAGTCGGGAGCCCTGCAGGCGCAGGTCGCCGAGGGGCAGGACGTGCTCAACCGGATGCGCGGCCAGCTGTCGACGGTCGCAGCCGCCGAGTACCGGACCGGCGGCATGGACCCCTCGGTGCAGTTGATGCTCTCCTCGGACCCGGAGCGCTACCTGGACCGGGCCCGCAGCCTGGAGCAGGCCGCCGAGCAGCGGGCCGCCTCGCTGCGCGAGGTGGTCGAGCAGCAGCGCCGACTCGACCAGCGGCGTGCCGAGGCCACCAGCAAGCTCGCCGAACTCGACGGCGTGCGCAAGACCCTGGTGGACAGCAAGCAGCAGGTCCAGCAGCGGCTCAAGACCGCACAGGCCCTGCTGAACACCCTGGACGCCCACGACCGGGCCCAACTCGAGGCGCAGGACGCCCGGGACGCGGAGACCCGGGCCGCTCGCGGTGCCGACCGGGTCGACCTGGGCAACCAGGTGCCCTCCTCGGACCGGGCGGCGGTCGCACTGGCGGCGGCGATCGGCAAGATCGGTTCGCCGTACGTCTACGGATCCACCGGCCCCGGTACGTTCGACTGCTCGGGTCTGATGTACTGGGCCTGGCGGCAGGCCGGAGTGACCCTGCCGCGCACCTCGCAGCAGCAGGCGTTCGGGGGGCAGCGGATCAGCCTGGCCGAGGCGCGACCGGGAGACCTGGTGATCTTCTTCAGGGACATGCACCACGTCGGCATGTACGCCGGCGGCGGTGTCGTCGTGCACGCGCCCTACCCCGGCGCCCGGGTGCGCTACGAGAGCGTCTCGGCGATGCCGGTCGCGGCGGTGGTGCGACCCTGAACGGCGACGAGCGGCTGCGGTCCGCCCCGGCGGCCGCAGCGGCCCTGGGGCTGCCGCGGCGTGCCGCGCTGCTGCTCGCGGTCGGCGGGCTGGCCCAGCTGTCGCTGCCCCGCGTGGTGGCTCCGGCCCGGGCGGTGGCGAGCGGGCCTACGGCGCGGCAGGTCGACCAGCTGCTCGCCGAACACGCCCTCCAGCTGCGCGAAGGCCCGCTGGCCGCGCTGCCGCTGGCCGCTCTCGACTACCGGGTGACGGCCCGGCAGGGGTCCCAGGTCTCCGCCGAACTCTCCTACCGGATCAAGGACTTCGACGACTTTCCGGCCGTGCTGCAACGCCGCCTCACGCTCGGTGCGGACGGCCGGCCGGTCGCCGAGGCGGCGGCCCCCGATGCCCCGGCCGCGCCGTGGGACCCGGGCCCGCTCGCCGTCGTCCAGGGGCAGAGCAGCCTGGTGCTGGGCGCGGCCGACCGCGAGGAGCTGACCGCGCTGGCCGCCGTCGCCGACGCCGCGGTGCCGGCCGTCAGCGATCTCTGGGGGACCGCCTGGGCGGATCGGCTGCTCGTCCAACTCCCGCAGACCGAAGCTCAGTTCGCGAGCCTGCTGGCGGTGGCGGCGGACTCCTACCAGGACATAGCCGCGGTCACCAGCGCGGCGGCCGGGGCGCCCGTGCACACCCCCGCCGACCGGGTGCTGGTCAACCCGGAGGCGTACCGGCAACTCAGCGCGTTGGGACGGCGGGTGGTCATCACCCACGAGTCCACCCATGTGGCGACCCGCGCGGACACCCACCCCTGGACCCCGCTCTGGCTCTCCGAGGGGGTCGCCGACTACACCGGTTATCTCGGCACCGGCCGCACGGCCCGGCAGATCGCGCCGGAGCTGGCGAAGGACGTCGCGGCGGGCCGGACCCCGACCGAACTGCCGCTGGACAGCGACTTCGCGGCCGGCGCCCCCGCGATCGCGCAGGCCTACGAGCTCGCCTGGCTGGCCTGCGACCTGATCGCCCGGCGGCACGGCAGGCCCGCGCTGGTACGGCTCTACCGGGCGGTCGGCGCGGCCGGGCCCGGATCGGGCCGCGAGCAGCAGCTGGACCAGGTCTTCCAGGCCGAACTGGGCTACGGACTGGCGAAGTTCACCCAGGACTGGGCGGCCGAGACGGTCAGCCAGCTGAGCTGAGCTCGGCGAACTCAGTCGTCCAGCAGGCTCTGCTCGTAGGCGATCCCGGGCCGGACCGGGTAGTTGCTCTCCGGCTCCGCCGCCGAGGCGGTGACGGGCAGCGGCGCGGTCCCCTTGGTGGACTGCCAGAGCCGGTAGCAGGAGATCAGCGTCGCGGCCAGCAGCAGCAGGTTGCGGCTGGAGAGCACCACCACGCCCCACGGATTGCTGTTCACGACCTGGCCGAACATCAGCGGGAACTCCGCCGTGGTCAGCGCGGTGGCGAGCAGGATCAGCGCCGCCACCGGCTTCTGGCTGGTGCCGCGCACGGTGAGGCAGACCGCCGCCAGACCCACCAGCCAGACCATGTACTGCGGGCTGATCACCCGGCTGGTCACCGTGAAGATCAGCAGCGCGGCGAGCGCCGCGTCGAAGGTGGTGGAGGGCTGCCAGCGGCGCGCCCGCAGCCGCCAGACCAGCAGCCAGCCGAAGCCCGCCACGCTGAGCAGGACCGCGATCTTGGAGATCACCGGCACCCAGGGCCCGAGCATCTCCACCGAGCCGTAGTTCATCATCACCTGGCCGTGCCAGGCGCCGGCCAGCCGGGCGAAGTGCAGTGGCAGCGCGCCCAGTGACTCGACCTCGATGCCGCGGTTCGCCTGGAAGGTCAGGAACTCGAAGGCGCCGTTCATCCCGGCCGCCAGCAGGAAGGCCAGCGCCGCCACGGTGGCCGCCGCCGCCGTCCAGGAGTGCCGGGTGCGACGGCCGCGCGGGGTGCCCGCCAGGGCGATCAGCGGCCAGACCTTGATCAGGCCGCCCAGGCCCAGCAGGAAGCCGCCCAGCACCGGTCGGCGCAGCAGCACCAGCAGCCCGGCGATGGCCAGCGTGGTGACCAGGATGTCGTAGCGGCAGTAGACCGTCGGGCCGAGCAGCGGCACGCCGACCACCCAGACCCAGCTGCCCGCGAAGCTGCGGCCCTTGCGCAGGCCGTTGCGCACCAGCATCGTCATGGCCACCACGTCGAAGACGCAGCACAGCACGAAGAACGAGGTCATGTACGCCCACGGCAGCATCCCGGGCAGCAGCATCACCAGGGCGGCACCGGGCGGGTACTGCCAGGTCACGTCGTCCATCGGGAAGGTGCCGGTCTGCAGCACCTCGTACCAGCCGTGGTAGATCACCGAGACGTCGGTGGTCACGTCCAGCTGGCTGATCCTGATGACGCCGAACACCAGCAGCAGGATCAGGACGCGGGTGGCCGTCCACGAAGCGCCGAGCGCCCAGAGGGCTCCGCGGGCGGCCGGTGGGGCCGTCGGGGCGAGCGCGGTGGCGCCCTGTGCCCGGTGTTCGGCGACGGCGAGACCGCCGCTGCCGCTGCCAGCCTGGCCGGCTGGGCCGTCCTGCGCCAACACCACTGAGCTCCCTCGTCAACGTCTCCGCATGCCGGCCTCTCCGCATGCCGTCCTGAACCTTTTCCGACTAGGACAGGTTCAGCGGAGAAACGGTTCCGGTCGGGTCATCCGTTCCCAGCAGGTGGGCATGGTGTCCTATGGTACGGATCTGTGAGCGGTGAACCGTGCACCCCCCGACCGAGCGAGCCGTGGCCAGTATGCGCAAGACCCTCATCGTCACCAACGACTTTCCCCCGCGCCCAGGCGGAATTCAGGCCTTCGTCCACAACATGGCGGTGCGCCAGCCGGCGGGCAGCATTGTGGTGTACGCCTCATCGTGGGGCGACAAAATTAAGATGGACCGCTTCGACGTGGAGCAGCCCTTCCCGGTGATCCGCGACCGGACCACCATGATGGTCCCGACCCCGCGGGTGACCCGGCGGGCCACCGAGATCCTGCGCTCCGAGGGCTGCGACGCGGTCTGGTTCGGCGCCGCCGCACCGCTGGGCCTGATGGCCCCCGCACTGCGCCGGGCGGGCGCCCGGCGGCTGCTGGGCATGACGCACGGCCACGAGGCCGCCTGGGCCCAGCTGCCGGGCTCGCGGCAGCTGCTGCGCCGGATCGGCGAGGGCACCGACACACTGACCTACCTCGGCGAGTACACCCGCTCGCGGATCGCCCGGGCCGTCGGCCCCGGCCCGGCCGCGCGGATGACGCACCTGCCGCCGGGCGTCGACGAGAAGACCTTCCACCCCGACTCGGGCGGCGCCGAGGTGCGTGCGCGGCTCGGGCTGACCGATCGGCCGGTGGTGGTCTGCGTCTCGCGGCTGGTTCCGCGCAAGGGCCAGGACACCCTGATCACGGCCATGCCGCAGATCCTGGCCGCCCAGCCGGACGCCGTACTGCTGATCGTCGGCGGCGGGCCCTACCTCGCGGACCTGCGCAGGCTGGCGGAGGCGACCGGTGTCGCCGACTCGGTGCGGTTCACCGGAGCGGTGCCGTGGGAGGAACTGCCGGCGCACTACGGCGCCGGGGACGTCTTCGCGATGCCCTGCCGGACCAGGCGCGGCGGGCTGGACGTGGAGGGCCTGGGGATCGTCTACCTGGAGGCCTCGGCCACCGGGCTGCCGGTCGTCGCGGGGGACTCCGGCGGGGCGCCGGACGCGGTGCTGGAGGGGCAGACCGGGTACGTGGTGCCCGGCGGCTCGCCGGGTGCGGCGGCCGAGCGGATCGTCCGCCTGCTGGGCGACGAGCGGCTGCGCGGCGAGCTGGGCGCGGCGGGGCGCCGCTGGGTGGAGGAGGCCTGGCGCTGGGACCTGCTGGCGGGCCGGCTGGGCACCCTGCTCGCGGGGGAGTAGGGCGCCCAGCCGGCTTGCGGTGCCTACTTGCGGTAGAGCGCCTCGACCTCGGCGGCGTAGTCCTTCAGCACGACGCCGCGCTTGAGCTTGAGCGAGGGCGTCAGGTAGCCGTTGGCCTCGGAGAAGACGGTGTCCAGGATCCGGAACTTCTTCACGGCCTCCGCGTGTGAGACCGCCTTGTTGCCCTCGTCCACGGCCTCCTGGACGGCGGCCAGCAGCGCCGGGTCGTCGCGCAGCTCGGAGAGCGGCGCGGCCGGGCGGCCGTTCGCCTCCAGCCAGCGCGGCAGGAACTCCTCGTCGACGGTGACCAGGCAGGCGATGAACGGCTTGGCGTCGCCGACCACCATCACCTCGCCGATCAGCGCGTGCGCGCGGATCCGGTCCTCGATCACGGCCGGGGCGACGTTCTTGCCGCCGGCGGTGACGATGATCTCCTTCTTGCGGCCGGTGATCGAGAGGTAGCCCTCGTCGTCCAGGCTGCCCAGGTCGCCGGTGGCGAACCAGCCGTCGCGCAGCGCCTCGGCGGTGGCGGCCGGGTTGTTCCAGTAGCCGGTGAACACCTGCGGGCCCTTGAGCAGCACCTCGCCGTCCTCGGCGATCCGCACCGCGGAGCCGGGCAGCGGCTGGCCGACCGAGCCGATCTTCGGCTTGTCGTCCGGGTTGAAGGCGGTGGCCGCGCAGGTCTCGGTCAGGCCGTAGCCCTCCAGCACGGTGAAGCCGATACCCCGGTAGAAGTGGCCGAGCCGCTCGCCGAGCGGGGCGCCGCCGGAGATCGCGTGGGTGGCCCGGCCGCCCAGTGCGGCCCGCAGCTTGCCGTAGACCAGCTTGTCGAAGACCTTGTGCTTGAGCCGCAGGGCCAGGCCCGCGCCGCCCTGGTCCAGCGCCCGGCTGTAGGCGATCGCGGTGTCGGCGGCCTGGTCGAAGATCTTGCCCTTGCCGTCCGCCTGGGCCTTGGAGCGCGCGGTGTTGTAGACCTTCTCGAAGACCCGCGGCACGCCGAGGATCAGGGTCGGCCGGAACGAGGCCAGCTCGGCCGTGACGTCCTTGATGTCCGAGACGTGGCCCAGCTTGCAGCCCGAGATCGCCGCGGCGATCTCGGCGATCCGGCCCAGCACGTGCGCCAGCGGCAGGAAGAGCAGCACCGAGCTCTGGTCGGGGCGGAACAGCTCGGGCATCCGGGCCGTCACGTTGCCCAGCTCGGACAGGAAGTTGCCGTGGGTCAGCTGACAGCCCTTCGGGCGGCCGGTGGTGCCCGAGGTGTAGACGATGGTGGCGATCGAGTCCTCGGTGGGCACCGAGCGGCGCTCGGTCACCACCGCGTCCGCGACGGCGCTGCCGGCCTCGGCCAGTGCCGCGATCGCGCCGCGCTCGATCTGCCAGCTGTGCTTCAGCTCGGTGAGCCCCTCGCGGACCTCCGCCAGCACGGCGGCGTGCCCGTCGGTCTCGGTGATCACCGCGACCGCGCCGGAGTCGCCGAGGATCCACTGCACCTGCTCGGCGGAGGAGCTCTCGTACACCGGCACGGTGATGGCGCCCGCGCACCAGATGGCGAAGTCCAGCAGCGTCCACTCGTAGCGGGTCCGCGACATCACCCCGACTCTGTCGCCCGGCACGACGCCGGAGGCGATCAGGCCCTTGGCGGTGCGGTGCACCTCGGCGAGGAACTCGGCTGCGGTGATGTCCTCCCAGCGACCGTCCACCTTGCGGCTGAGCACCGCGGTGCCGGGGCGCGCGGCGGCGTTCTGGTGGACCAGGTCCGAGAGGTTTCCACCGCTCGGAACCTGGTAGAGGGCCGGAAGGCTGAACTCGAGCACTGCTGCTCCTGTCTGCGACGCTGCGGGACGGCAGGACGTTACTGCCCGGTAGGGAGATTCGGGTAGGGGTGTCGGGCATGGTGTTCGCAGTGTCACACCGGCGGCCCGCCGGGGGTCGTTCCGATCCGCACCTTACGGCAGGCCGCCCGTGACGTGCGGATAGCCCCGTCTGCGGGGACAGGCGGGGGACGTACAGCGGTGGTACCCGCGGGCCGGGCGGCGTCCCCGACCGCGATAGCCTTCGAGCGCGCACACCTGACGACTCGCACGGGACAACGCGGAGGCCCACTCATGGCGGAACACACCAGGTCGAGCATCGTCGTCGAGGCGACCCCGGCCGAGGTGATGGCGGTGATCGCCGACTTCGAGGCCTACCCGCAGTGGACGGGCGAGGTCAAGGAGATCGAGGTCCTCGGCCGTACCGACGCCGGGCGGGCCACCGAGGTGCGCCTGGTCCTGGACGCCGGGGCGATCCGCGACGAGCACGTGCTGGCCTACACCTGGGACGGCGACCGCGAGGTCTCCTGGACCCTGGTGAAGAGCCAGATGCTCCGCGCGCTGGACGGTTCGTACGCGCTGGCGCCCGCCCAGGGCGGCACCGAGGTCACCTACCAGCTCGCGGTGGACGTCAAGATCCCGATGCTCGGGATGATCAAGCGCAAGGCCGAGAAGGTCATCATCGACCGGGCGCTGGCCGGGCTCAAGAAGCGCGTCGAGGGCTGATCGCCGGATGCCGGACGGAGGCGCGGCGGGCCTGATGCGGACGATCCTGGTCACCGGCGAGAGCGGCGGGGTGCCCGAGGTGGCCGCCGCCACCGCGCTGCACGCCGCCGGGCGCGGTCGGCGCACCCTGCTGGTGGCCGCCGACGACTCGCACCGCCGGCTCGACGACCTGCTCGGCCACCGCCTGAGCGCCGAGCCCCAGCAGATCGCCGACGGGCTGTGGGCCGCCCGGATCGACGAGCAGCAGGCCTTCCGGCAGGCCGTCGCCGGCCTCGACGGACGGCTGCGCAGCGGCTACGACCTGCTCGGCGTCGAGCCGCTGGACGACGACGAACTCACCGCCCTGCCCGGCACCCGCCACCTCGCCCTGCTCCGGGCGCTGCGCCAGCCGCCCGGGACCTGGGACGTCCTGGTGGCCGCCGCCCCGCCGCCCGCCGAGCTGACCGCCGCCCTCGCGCTGCCCGAGCAGCTCGACCGCTACCTCGCCCGGCTGCTGCCCGAGCAGCACCAGGCCGCCCGTTCGCTGCGTCCGATGCTGGCGGCCCTGGTCGGCATGCCGATGCCGGCCGACTGGATCTACCAGGCCCGCGGCTGGGCGGCCGGTGAACTCGCCGCTGCCCGCGAGGTGGTGGAGTCCCCGGCCACCACCGTGCGGCTGGTGGCCGACGCCGGTGGCAGCACCGCCGCCGGGCTGCGCCGGGCCCGGGCCGGCCTCGCGCTGTTCGGCCACCGGGTGGACGCCGTCGTCGCGCACCGCGCGCTGCCGGCCGCCGCGCTCGCCTCGTCCGACCCCTGGCTCGCCGCGCTGGCCGCCAGTGAGCGCGACCGGCTGGACGGTCTCGCCCTGGACGTCCCGCTGCTGGTCGGGGACCAACTGGCCGAGCAGCCCAGCGAACTGGCCCGCCAGCTGTACGGCGAGGGTCCCGGGCCCGAACCCGCCGAGGTCTGGCCCTGGACGGCCGAGGACCGCCTGGCGCAGGACGGCGTGCTGATCTGGCGGCTGACCGTGCCCGGCGCCGACCGCGCCGATCTGGAGCTGATGCGGCGGGGCGACGAGCTGGTGGTCGGGCTCGGCCCGTACCGGCGGATCCTGTCGCTCCCGTCCGCGCTGCGCCGCTGCACGGTGGCGGGCGCCGGCCTGCGGGACGGCGAGCTGACGGTGCGCTTCGCGCCCGATCCGGAGCTCTGGCCGCGCTCCTGAGCGCTCTTGGCCGCGCATGTGGCGGCCTCCGGTAGCGTCGGAGCAGGGGCCGCGGTCGCGGTCGCCGGCACGAGGAGGCGCCCGTCATGAACAGTTCAGATCCTGTCGACAACCCGCTCGGCCCGGTCGTCGAGGAGGCGCGCAAGCTGGCCTCCGCCGTCGGCGAGAAGGCCCAGCAGGCCGCCGACCAGTTCCGCGCCCAGTACCCGGACGTCTACGGGCACCTCGCCACCGCCGGGAGTGAACTGCTGGCCGCCTACCGGGCCGCCGTGGCCGGTCACGAGCGCCGCTGGTGCGCCCCGGAATCCACCGGAACCGAACACATCGACGTGGACGACTGAACACGGTTACCCAGAGGTCCAAACCAATTACGGATCGGCTTGAATCGTACGACTATTGAAGCCTCTCGGCGGGGTTCGCTTGCTGTTGTCTTCGGATAATGTATGGCACGGTGTGTAGGGGAGTACGGACCGGGCGAGTACCGGCCCACCCATCGGGCACGAGCGAATGACTGAGGGACACATGGCTCTGACCATCGGCGTCGACGTCGGCGGGACCAAGATCGCGGCTGGTGTGGTCGACGAGGCCGGCGAGATCCTGGCCCGCACCCGGGTACCCACCCCGGCCGACCCGCAGTGGGCCGTCGACGCCATCGCCCAGGCGGTGCGCGAGCTCAAGGAGCAGTACGGCGACGTGACCGCGGTGGGCGTGGGCGCCCCCGGCTTCGTCGACCGGGAGCGGTCCACGGTGATCTTCGCGCCGAACATCGCCTGGGAGAACGAGCCGCTGCGCAGCCGCATCGAGGAGCTCACCGGCCTCGAAGCGGTGGTCGAGAACGACGCCAACTGCGCCGCCTGGGCCGAGTTCCGCTTCGGCGCCGCGGCCGAGCACAGCGACATGGTGCTGATCACCGTCGGCACCGGCATCGGCGGCGGCCTGGTGCTCGACGGCCGGCTGCACCGCGGCCGCTTCGGCGTGGCCGGCGAGATCGGCCACCTCAACATGGTCCCCGACGGCCTGCTCTGCGGCTGCGGCGGCCACGGCTGCTGGGAGCAGTACGCCTCCGGCCGGGCGCTGCGCCGCTACGGCCGCGAGAAGGCGGCCGCCGACCCGATCGCCGGCAAGCGGATGCTGGAGCTCAACGACGGCGCCGCCGACACCATCCGCGGCATCCACATCACCGAGGCGGCCGAGGACGGCGACCCGCTCGCCCTGGAGTGCTACGCCGAGCTGGCCGACTGGCTCGGCCGCGGCATGGCCGACCTGGCCGCGCTCTTCGACCCGGGCGTCTTCGTGCTGGGCGGCGGGGTCTCCGACTCCGGCCGACTGCTGCTCGACCCGGTCGCCAAGGCCTTCGGGACCTACCTGAACGGCGGCGTGCACCGCCCGCGCGCCGAGGTGGTGCTCGCCTCGATGGGCTCGGCCGCCGGCATCGTCGGCGCCGCCGACCTGGCCCGCACGCGCTGAGGATCCGTCACGCTACCGGTCCCGCAGCGGCGGAACCGGTAGCGTGTCGAGGATGACCCTCGACCTCCCGCCCTCCGGCCCGGAACCCGACGGCGCCGAACGGGTCCGCGTGCTCAGCTACAACATCCGCTCGCAGCGCGACGACCGGCGCGCGCTGGTCCGGGTCGTCCGGGCCTGCGAGGCCGACCTGATCTGCATCCAGGAGTCACCCCGCTACTGGCGGCCCCAGGCCCAGGCGCAGTGGCTGGCCCGGGAGACCGGCACCGTCGTGCTCTCCGGCGGCGGCCGCGCGGCCGCCGGGCCGCTGCTGCTCGGCAGCCCGCGCGTCACCGTGCTGCGCCGCGCCGACCTGCTGCTGCCCAAGGCCCGCGGACTGCACGCCCGCGGCTTCGCCACCGCCGTCGTCCGGATCGGCCGCGCCGCCCCCTTCGCGCTGACCAGCTGTCACCTCAGCCTCGACCCGGCCGAGCGGCTGAGCCAGTTCCAGCTGCTCCCCGGACAGCTCTCGGGCGCCGAACACGCCGTCATCGGCGGCGACTTCAACGAGCACCCCGAGGACCCCGGCTGGCAGTGGCTGGCCGCCCGCTACCAGGACGGCCACGCCACCGCTCCCTGGGGCGGCGAGTACACCTCCCGCCCCGGCGACCCCTACCAGCGCCTGGACTCCGTCTTCGCCACCCCCGGCATCCGCATCCTCGCCTGCGGCGTCCCCGCACTGCCGCACACCGACCTGATGGCCGCCACCGACCACCTCCCGGTGGTCGCGGTGCTCCAGATCCCAGCCGCTAAGACCGACCGGCAATTGGGGGGTGGGTGAAGAAGGGGGTCCCCCCGGCCGGAGGCTGGGGGAGGGTCGAGGGCCGAGTCTGGGCGGTGCCGACGAGGGAGCCACTGCGGAGCATTGGCGACTGAGGAGAAGCCGTCCAAGGGGGCACCTCCCGCCCGAAGGGTGGGGGAGACAGCCATCGGGCCGCGACGCCGCCCCCCAATTGCCGGTCGGTCTAAGTCCTAGACGACCGCGCCGCCGTGCGGGTCCGGGGGCTCGTCCTCGTCGCGGTCCTTCATCCGGATCACGAGCGTGGCGAAGCCGCCGAGGAAGGCGGTGAGGCCGACCCATGCGGGCCAGCCGGCGATCTCGCGCCAGAAGAAGGCGTCGAAGAGCAGCAGGGCGGGACCGCCGAGGACGGCGATCCAGGCGAACTTGGCGGTGGTGTCGCCCTGGGGGAGCGGCGGCGGCTCCGGGGGGATGTAGTGGCCCTCGTCCGGGTCCTCGGCCGGGGTCCAGCTGCGCGGGGGCTCGGCGGGAGTGGTGCTGGGACGGGGGCGGGGCTGGGGGTTGAACCCGGCCAGGTCGTTCTTGGCGCGCAGGTTCTCGATCTCCGGCCAGTCCGGCCGGTTGAGATCCACCGGGTCGTCGAACTGCGCGACCAGGGCGGCGAAGATCGCGTCCTGTTCGGCCTGGCTGCCAGGGGCCGGAGCAGGCGTGTTCTCGCTCTCCTGGGGACGGTCCTCGTCGGCGCCCGGCGCCCCGCTCATCGGTACTGCCTCATCTGCTCTGCCGGCCCTTCAGCCCTGGTGGCCCTAGCCCTGACGATCATCGGCCTTCGCGACAGTGGTCAAACGCTGGATGAACGCGAGAGATTCCTCGAATACCAGTCCGGCGTCGTGGTCCAGCGTGGCCACATGGAAGCTGCGCTCGCAGAGCCGCTCCGTCACGTCGACCGAGGATATCCGGGCGAGCACCAGCGCGGAGTTCGCCGGGGAGACCACGTGGTCCTGCGGGCTGTGCAGCAGCAGGACCGGCCGGGTCACCCGCGGCAGGCCGCGCTGGATCTCGCGCCAGAGCCGGGAGAGCGACCAGGCGGCGTGCAGCGGCGTGCGGTGGTAGCCCACCTCCGAGGCACCCTCCAGCGCGATGTCGCCCGCCACCCCGGGAATGCTGGGCACCAGGTGCCGCAGGGCGGGGAGCAGGGCGGTGGCGGGGGTGTCGGAGCGGACCGACGGGTTGACGACGACCACTCCGGAGATCAACTCGCCGTACTCGGCGGCCAGCCGCAGCGCCAGCCCGCCGCCCATCGACAGGCCGGCCACGAAGACCTGCTCGCATTCCTCCGAGAGGAGGAGCAGCTCGCGGACGACCTCGGCGTACCAGTCCTCCCAACGGGTCACCTGCATGTCCTGCCAGCGGGTGCCGTGACCGGGGAGCAGTGGCAGCGAGACGGTGAGTCCGGCGGCGGCCAGGTGCTCGGCCCAGGGGCGCATCGACTGCGGGGAGCCGGTGAAGCCGTGGCAGAGCAGGACGCCGACCGGCCCGCCGCGGTGGCGGTACGGTTCGGCACCGGGCAGCAGCGGCATGCGCAGGCTCCTTCGCGGAGGTGGGGGAAGCGCCGGGAGCGAATCGTCCCATGCGCGGGGGCGGCAGTACACCCCGCGGAACGCCCCGCGGAGCGGCTGTGAGCGGTGCGCCCGGGCGGTCGGGTGTCGGGAGGGACGCTTCGGGGCATTAGGATCGACCGGTCTGCAACACAGGAGGCCCCGGTTGTTCTACCGACTGATGAAGATGATCGTCGCGCCGCTGCTACGGATCTTCTTCCGGCCGTGGATGGAGGGTGCGGAGAACATCCCCGACGAGGGAGCCGCGATCATCGCGAGCAACCACCTCTCCTTTTCGGACTCCTTCTTCCTGCCCGCGCTGATGAAGCGTCGGGTGACCTTCATCGCGAAGGCGGAGTACTTCAACACGCCCGGACTGAAGGGCAAGCTCACCGCGGCCTTCTTCAAGGGCGTCGGCCAGCTGCCGGTGGACCGCTCCGGCGTCCGCGGCGCGGGCGAGGCGGCGATCCGCAGCGCGATCTCGGTTATCGACCGCGGCGAGCTCTTCGGGGTCTACCCCGAGGGCACCCGCTCGCCGGACGGCAAGCTCTACCGCGGCAAGGTCGGCGGCCTGGCCCGCGTCGCGCTGGCCACCGGTGCTCCGGTGATCCCGGTCGCGATGATCGACACCGAGAAGGTCCAGCCGCCCGGCCAGGTGCTGCCCACCTTCGGCATCCGCCCCGGCATCCGGATCGGCCGCCCGCTGGACTTCTCCCGCTACCAGGGCATGGAGAACGACCGCTTCATCCTGCGCTCGGTCACCGACGAGGTGATGTACGAGATCATGCGGCTGTCGGGCCAGGAGTACGTGGACATCTACGCGACCGCCGCCAAGCGGCAGATCGCCGACGACAAGAAGCGGGCCGACGCCGAGCGCCGGGCCGAGCAGCGCGCCCTGCACGCCGAGCAGAAGGCGGCGCTGAAGGCGCAGCAGGAGGCCGAGCAGGCCCAGCGAAACGCGGACGCCAAGTCCGAGGAACAGGCGAAGAAGCAGGAGCCGGGCAACTCGTAGAAGTCGGTCGACGGGGGACGACATGGCGGCGCAGACACCTGCCCGCGCACTGCTGCGCAGTGGGCCCGGCGGGGCGGTGGCGGCCGGCGGCATGTCGGTCGAACTGCCGCTCTGGCGGGCCATCTCCTGGTTCCGGGTGCTGGCCCTGGGCTACGCGCTGATCCGTTTCGCGCTCGCCTACCAGCACGTCCGGCACCCGGTCGCGGGCTGGATCTACCTGGGCGCGCTGGTCCTGTGGACGCTGGCCAGCCTGCGCGCCTTCACCGGACCGGGCCGCTGCACCTGGCCGGTGCTGGCCTGGGACCTCACCATGACCGTCACCGGCGTGGTGATGAGCGGGGTGATCGACACGCCCGCCCGGGTGGCGGCCGGCGCGGCCACGCTGCCCACCATCTGGGCGGCGGGCACGGTGCTGGGCTGCGCGGGCAAGGGCGGCTGGCGGCCGGCCGCCGTGGCCGGCCTGGTGATCGGGCTGGCGAACATCGCCCGGCACGGCGGCTTCACCACCGACAACGTGCACGACATCGTGCTGCTGCTGATGGCCGGCTGCGCGATCGGGTACGTGATCGAGCTGGCCCGGGCCAGCGAGGCCACGCTGACCCAGGCCCTCCAGGTGGAGGCGGCCAACCGGGAGCGCGAGCGGCTGTCGCGCGACATCCACGACGGGGTGCTCCAGGTGCTGGCGCTGGTGGCCCGCGAGGGCGGTGGCTCGGCCGAACTCGGTCGACTGGCGGGAGAGCAGGAGCGGGCGCTGCGCGCGCTGATGACCGGCGGCCCGCTGCCGGAGCAGCGCAGCGGGGAGCCACGGGACCTGGGCGCACTGCTCGCGCCGTACGCGGGCGAGCGGGTGACGGTGTCCGCGCCGGGGGAGCCGGTGCTGCTGCCGGGAGCGGTGGCCGACGAGCTGCTGGCCGCGGTGGCGGCCGCGTTGGACAACGTCCAGCGGCACGCCGGACCGGACGCCCGGGCCTGGGTCCTGCTGGAGGACGAACCGGACCGGGTGACGGTGAGCGTCCGCGACGACGGCGCGGGCTGCGCGCCGGACCGCCTGGCCCAGGCCCGGCGCGACGGACGGCTCGGCGTGGCGCAGTCCATCCAGGGCCGGCTGCTGGACCTCGGCGGCACCGCCGAGTTCTACTCCGCGCCGGGCGAGGGCGTGGAGATCGAGATGTGCGTGCCGCGAAAGGGGGCGTGACGATGGAGCAGCTGCGCGTGATGGTGGTGGACGACCACCCGATGTGGCGGGAGGCGGTCTCGCGCGACCTGGCCGACGCCGGGTTCGCGGTGGTGGCCACCGCGGGGGACGGCGAGCAGGCGGTCCGGCGGGCCCTGGCCTGCCGGCCGCAGGTGATCGTGCTGGACCTCAACCTGCCGGCGCTGCCCGGCGTCGAGGTCTGCCGCCGGGTGATGGCGCAGGACCCGGCCGTCCGGGTGCTGGTGCTCTCCGCCAGCGGGGAGCAGGCGGACGTGCTGGAGGCGGTGAAGTCCGGGGCGACCGGCTATCTGGTCAAGTCGGCCGGCCGCGAGGAGCTGTTGGAGGCGGTGCGGCGCACGGCGGCCGGCGACCCGGTCTTCACCCCGGGCCTGGCCGGCCTGCTGCTGGGGGAGTTCCGCCGACTGGCCGGTCAGCCGGCGGAACTCCCTCGGCAAGGCGTCCCGCAGTTGACGGCACGCGAGACCGAGGTGCTGCGGATGGTGGCCAAGGGCCTGTCGTACCGTCAGATCGCCGACCGGCTGGTGCTGTCGCACCGCACGGTGCAGAACCACGTCCAGAACACCCTGGGCAAGCTCCAGTTGCACAACCGGGTCGAGCTGGTCCGCTACGCCATCGAGACCGGCCTCGACACACCGGACTGACCCGGGCTCACCGCAGGACAGCAGGTAGGCTCGGCGCGATCGGCAGTAGGGCGGCCACGATGTCCACGCCGTCCCGGGTCAGCACCGACTCCGGGTGGAACTGCAGGCTCGCGAAGCCCGGGCCGCGCAACGCGTGGACGTCGCCGGTGAGTTCGTCGCGGGCGACCTGGATCCCGGCCCCGGCGAGCCGCTCGGCCCCGGCGTCGGTGCAGCGGGCGGTGAAGGTGTTGTAGAAGCCCACCGTCCGGCGCTCGCCGAACAGGTCGATGCTCTCCTGCGCGCCCTGGAACGGTACGGCCTTGCGGCCCAGCGGCAGCCCGAGCTCCCGGCAGAGCAGCTGGTGGCTGAGGCAGACGGCGAGAAGCGGCGCGGTGCGGGTCAGCGAGCGGACGCCCTCCAGTACGTCGGCGGTGATCTGCCGCAGCAGCGCCATCTTGGGGTCGCCGAGGTCGGCCGGATCGCCCGGGCCGGGGCCCAGCACCAGCGGTCCGGTGTGCGCGGCCACCCGGGCCCGCAGGTCGGGGACGTCGTAGCGGACCACGCTCACCCGGTGGCCGAGCGAGGTCAGCAGGTGGGCCAGCATCGAGGTGAAGGTGTCCTCGCCGTCCACCACCAGGGTCTGCGCCTGCTGGGAGGCCGGTGCGGGCTGCTGCATCCGCAGCCAGAACGGCGCCAGGTTGGTCCGGCGGGCGTCCAGCGCGTTCTGCACCCGGTGGTCGTCGGCCAGGCGCGGGCCCGAGCCGTGCGCCGAGGGGCGGGCGGAGGCGGGGCGGGCGCCGATCGCGGTCAGCACCCCGGCCGCCTTGGCATGCGTCTCGGCCACTTCGGAGTCCGGGTCGGAGTGCCGGACGAGGGTGGCGCCCACCCGGACCACCAGGCGGCCGGTGGCGGGCTCGATGTCCGCGGTCCGGATGCAGATCGGCGAGTCCAGCTGCTGGCCGCCGCTGGAGGAACGGCCGATCAGGGCGAGTGCGCCCGAGTAGTAGCCGCGTCCGCTGCTCTCGTAGCGGCGGATCACCCGGGTCGCGTTCTGCACCGGGCTGCCGGTGACGGTGGCCGCGAACATGGTCTCCTTCAGCACCTCCCGGACGTCCAGCGAGGTGCGGCCGCGCAGCTCGTACTCGGTGTGCGCGAGGTGGGCCATCTCCTTGAGGCGCGGGCCGAGCACCTGGCCGCCCAGGTCGCCGACCGTGCACATCATCTTGAGTTCCTCGTCGACCACCATGGTGAGCTCCTCCAGCTCCTTGGGGTCGTGCAGGAAGTCGAGCAGCGAGCCGAGGTCGGGCCCGGCGGCCGGATAGCGGTACGTCCCGGAGATCGGGTTCATCACCACCGTCCCGCCGCTCTGCCGCACGTGCACCTCCGGCGAAGCGCCGACGAGAACCCTCTCCCCGGTGTGCACCAGGAAGGTCCAGTACGCGCCGCGCTCCTGCTCCAGCAGGCGGCGGAACAGGGTGAGCGCCAGCGCGGGCGAGAAGTCCTCCAGGGTGGCGGCGAAGTCGCGCCGGATCACGAAGTTGGCGCCCTCGCCGTTGCCGATCTCCTCCCGGATGACCTGCCGGACGATCTCCGCGTACCGCGCGTCGTCGATGTTGAAGCCGCCGCCGGTCAGCGTCACCGGCCGGACGGGCAGTGCGGGCAGCACCTCCGCCAGCGGAAACGCGTACTGCTCGGTCACCGAGAGGGCCTGCAGCGGCGTGCCGTCGTCGTGCGCCTCGAAGCCGCGCTCCCGGATCTGCCGGTACGGGACGAGGGCGAGCAGGTCGTGCCGCGGTGCGCCGTCGGCCGGGCGCCCGAACCGCACCGGCAGCTCGGCCAGCGTCTCGTACGAGCCGACCTCGCCCAGCAGGATCTCGACGGTGTCCGGAGCGAGCCGGGGAGCGCGGCGGTGCAGGAGGGCGAAGGCGGGTGCGCCGGGGGCGCTGAGACGGGCGAGCAGAGCGGCAGCTGTGGGGCTGGTCACGTTCGGCTTTCCTTCCGGAGGGTTTCTCGGGTGAGGGATGCGGGTCCGCTCTGCCGGGAAGGCCGTCTGCCGGGAAGATGCCGACGGCCGCCCCGAGGGGCGGCCGTCGTGTCGTCAGGGACGCGCGATCAGTGGGCCACCTCGGGGATGGTCCACCACCAGCAGAAGGTGTGCGGCGCGTTCATGGATGCGACAGTAGCCGATGGGCCGCCGGAGTGAAGCCGATCGGTGAATTGTCCGCGAGCCGTCTCACCCACCGGGCAGCAGGAACAATTCGGTTGTCGCACCCCGTAGCCTTGGGCCCGTGACCGTGACAAATCATCACTCCTGGCAGTCCCTGCCCGCGGCGCAGCAGCCTGAATGGCCGGATCCTGAGGCGCTGCGCACCGCTCTTGCGGACCTCGCCTCGTATCCGCCCCTCGTCTTCGCCGGCGAGTGCGACCAGCTGCGCGCCCGGCTCGCTGCCGTTGCGCGTGGTGAGGCCTTCCTGCTCCAGGGCGGCGACTGCGCCGAGGCCTTCGACGGCGTCTCGGCGGAGCACATCCGCAACAAGCTGAAGACCCTGCTGCAGATGGCCGCCGTGCTGACCTATGCGGCGTCCGTCCCGGTCGTCAAGATCGGCCGGATCGCCGGGCAGTACTCCAAGCCGCGTTCCAAGTCGACCGAGACCCGCGACGGTGTGACCCTGCCGGTCTACCGCGGCGACTCGGTGAACGGCTTCGAGTTCACGCCGGAGTCCCGTCGCCCCGACCCCGAGCGCCTGAAGCGGATGTACAACGCCTCCGCGGCAACGCTCAACCTGGTGCGCGCCTTCACCACCGGTGGTTACGCCGACCTGCGCCAGGTGCACGCCTGGAACCAGGACTTCGTGCGCAACTCGCCGGCGGGCCAGCGCTACGAGCGCCTCGCCAAGGAGATCGACAACGCGCTGAGCTTCATGCAGGCGTGCGGTGTCGCGCCCGAGGAGTTCAAGACCGTCGAGTTCTACTCCTCGCACGAGGCGCTGGTGCTCGACTACGAGACCGCCCTGACCCGGGTGGACTCGCGCACCGGCAACCTCTACGACGTCTCGGGCCACATGGTCTGGATCGGCGAGCGCACCCGCCAGCTGGACGGGGCGCACATCGAGTTCGCGTCCAGGATCAGCAACCCGATCGGCGTCAAGCTCGGCCCGACCACCTCGGTGGACGAGGCGCTCACCCTGATCGAGCGGCTCGACCCCGAGCGCGAGCCCGGCCGGCTCACCTTCATCACCCGGATGGGTGCGGGCAAGGTCCGCGACCACCTGCCCACCCTGGTGGAGAAGGTCACCGCCTCCGGTGCCCAGCCGGTCTGGATCTGCGACCCGATGCACGGCAACACCTTCGAGGCCGAGACCGGCCACAAGACCCGCCGCTTCGACGACGTGCTCGACGAGGTCAAGGGCTTCTTCGAGGTGCACCGCGCGCTCGGCACCCACCCGGGCGGCATCCACGTGGAGCTGACCGGCGACGACGTCACCGAGTGCGTCGGCGGCGGCGACGAGGTGTCGGTGGACGACCTGCACCAGCGCTACGAGACGGCCTGCGACCCGCGGCTCAACCGCAGCCAGTCGCTGGACCTGGCGTTCCTGGTCGCCGAGATGTACCGCGGGCACTGACCCGCCGAGTGTGACGAAGGCCCCTTCGGTCCTGGACGATTCCAGGACCGAAGGGGCTTTTTCGTTCTCCGACCGCCAGGTAAGGTAAGGCTTAGCTCAATGGCCCTGAGACTCCGGGAGATACCGCGATGTACGTGTGCATGTGTCATGCGGTCACCGAGGACCAGGTCAAGCAGGCCATCGACGGCGGTGCCAACTCCCCGCGTCAGATAGCCCAGGGCTGCAAGGCCGGCACCGACTGCGGCTCGTGCGTCCGACGGATCCAGGCGATGCTCGGCGAGCACGGCGCGCGGCCGTGCCCGACCGCGCGGTTGGCCGCGAAGCTGGGCCTGGCCGATCCGGAGGTCAACCTGCCGGCCGTGGCGGAGTCATCCGTTCGCCGCGCCGCGTAGCAGGGCTCCCGGGTCAGGACTCCGGCTGCTCGATCAGCTGCGCCAGGTAGAGCGCCTCGCCGAGCTTCTCCAGCAGTTCGAGCTGGGTGTCGAGGTAGTCGATGTGGTGTTCCTCGTCGGCCAGGATCGCCTCGAAGATGTTGGCCGAGGTGACGTCGTTCTTGGCGCGCATCACCACGATGCCCCGGCGCAGCCGGTCGATCGCCTCGACCTCGACCTGCCGGTCCGCCTCGAACATCTCCTTGACCGTCTGGCCGACCCGGACGTGGAAGAGCCGCTGGTAGTTCGGCAGGCCGTCCAGGAAGAGGATCCGGTCGGTGAGCAGCTCGGCGTGCTTCATCTCGTCGAAGGACTCGTGCCGGGTGTACTTCGCGAGCTTCGTCCAGCCGAAGTTCTCCTGCATCTTGGCGTGCAGGAAGTACTGGTTGATCGCGGTCAGCTCGGCGGTGAGCTGCTCGTTGAGGAACTCGATGACCTCGGGGTCGCCCTTCATGGCGTGCCTTCCTGCCTGCGGGGGGAACAGGTTGTTTCGAACGGCATAGTGGCACTGGGTGAGGGGGAATTTCCAGTAAGTTCACACTTACCCCGTGATGGGTGGGATTGTCCGATAGAGGGAGATTCTCCCGATTGAGGGGCGCGCGGCCCGGCCAAGGGGCGCGCGGCGAGCATCGCCCGCCGTCTGTCACCATGGACGCATGGGTCAGTCCGAACAAGAAACTCAGCAGTCTGACCCGAGCCTCCCGCCCGGCCAGCGCCTGCAACGCGGCTGGCCGGTCCTGCACTACGGTCCGGTCCCCCGGTTCAAGCCGCTGACCTGGGACTTCCAGGTCTTCGGGGCGACCGCCTCGGCCGAGAAGCACAGCTGGGACCACGAGGGATTTCACAGCCTGCCCCGGCGCACCGTCTCTGCCGACTTCCACTGCGTCACCCGCTTCTCGATGCTCGGCAGCGAGTGGAGCGGTGTGTCGGCAGCCACCATCCTCGAACTCGCCCCGCCGGACCCCGCCGTCACCCATGTGATGGTCTGGGCCGAGTACGGCTACAGCTCGAACCTGCGGATGGAGGATTTCGCCGACCCCCGGACGCTCTTCGCCACCCACCGCAACGGCGAGCCGCTGACCGTCGAGCACGGCTTCCCGGTGCGCCTGGTCGTCCCGCAGCTGTACGCCTGGAAGGGCCCCAAGTGGGTGCGGGCCGTGGAGTACATGCGGGCCGACCGCCGGGGCTTCTGGGAGGAGCGCGGCTACCACAACCGGGCCGACCCCTGGGCCGAGCAGCGCTACTCCTACCAGGAGGAGCCCGGCGACGGGCCGATGCGCTAGCGCGTCAGAACTTGATCGTCACGGTGGAGCCCTTGGGCGCCGACTGACCGGCGCTCGGGCTCTGCGAGCTGACGTTGATCAGGCCCAGCAGGCTGAGCCCGCTCTCCTTCACCTTGAAACCGGCCGCGGTCAGCGCGCTGGTCGCCGCCGACTCGCTCATCCCGGTCACGTTCGGCACCACCACCGGCTGCGGCCCCTTGGAGAGCGTCAGCGTCACCGTCGAGCCCGGCACGGCGGTGCCGGTGACGTCCTGCGCGGTGACCGCCCCGGCCGGGACGGTGTCGGAGTACGCCTGGTCGCTGCCGAGCGCCGCCCTGAAGCCTGCGGTCGCCAGCGCGCTCTGCGCCTGGGTCACCGGCTGGCCGACCACGTTCGGCACGGCGACCGGCGCCGGGCCCTGGCTGACCACCAGCGAGACCGGGGCGTTGACCGGCAGCGGCTGGCCGGCGGCCGGCGAGGTGCTGATCACCGAGCCCTGCGGCACGGTGGGGCTGAAGTCCTGGCTGGTCGTGCCGGGGGTCAGCCGGGCGGCGGTGAGCTGCTGCTTCGCCTGGTCCAGCGGCTTGCCGCCCACGTCAGGGACGTTGATCCGCTCGGGCCCCTTGGAGAGGGTCACCTTGACCCCGTCGCTCTTGCGGGCCCGCGCGCCGACCCCGGGATCGGTACTGATCACCTGGCCGGCCGGCACGGTCTCGCTGAACGCCTGGACGAACCGGCCCTGCAGCCCGGCGCCGTCCAGGGTGGCGACGGCCTGCGCCTGGGTCTGGCCGAGCACGCTGGGCACCGACGCGTACACCGCGCCGGACAGGAAGTAGCTGACCACCGCGACGACCAGCAGGACGGCGCCGAGCGCCGAACCCCAGACCAGGGAGCGCCGCGAGCGACCGGTCCGGCGCGGGCGCGGGGTCCGGACGGGCGTCGGCTCGTTGTACGGCCGGGACGGGGTGACGAGCTGCGGTTGCTGCGGCGGCGGGAACGCGAACACGCTGGTGGGCTCGGGGGCCGGGGCGGTGATCACCGAGGTCGCCTCGTTGGTGGCGAACCGCGGGGTGGGCCGGGTGGAGGCGGGCGGCTCGGCGTCCAGCTGGTCCGGCGTCAGGGCGCGGCGCACCCGTTGCAGCGCGGCCAGCAGCTCCACCGCGTCCCAGGGGCGGTACTGCGGGTCGCGCGCGGTGGCCGCGGCGACTATCGCGTCCAGCTCCGGCGGGATGCCGGGGACGGCGATCGAGGGGGCCGGGACGGACTCGTTCAGATGACGGTAGATCACCTGCATCGGGCTCTCGGCGGTGTAGGGCTTCTGACCGGTCAGCAGCTCGTAGAGCATGATGCCGGCCGCGTAGACGTCCACCCGCTGGTCGGTCGGCTCGCTCTGCATGATCTGCTCGGGCGCCAGGTACGAGACGGTGCCCATGATCATGCCGGGCGTGGTGGCGCCACCGGTGTCGGCGGGGCCGGCGCCGCTGGTGGAGAGCAGCCGGACCAGGCCGAAGTCGGCGACCTTGACCATGCCGCCGTCGGTGATCAGCACGTTCTCCGGCTTGACGTCCCGGTGCACCAGGCCGGCCCGGTGCGCGGCGCCGAGCGCGGCCAGCACCGGCTCCAGCACGTCCAGCGCGGCCCGGATGCTCAGCGCCCCGCGGTCGGTCAGCACGTCACGCAGGGTCCGCCCGGGGACGTACTCCATGGCCAGGAAGACCGCGGTGCCGTCGGCGCCCTGGTCGAAGACGTTGACCACGTTGGGGTGCGAGAGCCGGGCGACGGCCTTGGCCTCCCGGATGAAGCGCTCGGTGAACCCCGCGTCGCCGGCCAGCCCGGGGTGCATCACCTTGAGCGCCAGCACCCGGTCCAGGCGGGTGTCGGTCCCCCGGTAGACCGTGGCCATGCCGCCCACCGCGATGCGCTGCTCGACCCGGTACCGGCCGTCCAGCAGCGCTCCGAGCAGGGGATCGTTCAGCGTCATGTCCACCGGAGCAGTCTAGGGCCGGGTCCGACGATTCCCGCCGGGTGCCGCGGGGTCAGAACGCCGGGCGCTCGCGGTGGTCGAGGTCGGCTCGGCCGGCCATGGCGGAGGAGGCCTCGGCGTGGAAGCGGCGCGGGATGCGGCCGGCCCGGTGAGCGAGGCGGCCGGCCTCGGCGGCCCTGCGCATCGCGTCCGCCATCAGCACCGGCTCCTGAGCCCGCGTCACGGCCGAGGCCAGCATCACCGCTGCGCAGCCCAGTTCCATGGCCAGCGCCACGTCCGAGGCGGTGCCGGCGCCCGCGTCCAGGATCACCGGGACGTTCGCGCTCTCCACGATCAGCTGGAAGTTGTGCGGGTTGCGGATGCCCAGGCCCGAGCCGATCGGCGAGCCCAGCGGCATGATCGCAGCGCAGCCGACGTCCTCCAGCTTGCGGGCCAGCACCGGGTCGTCGTTGGTGTAGGGGAGCACGACGAAGCCGTCGTCCACCAGCGTCTCGGCAGCGTCCAGGGTCTCGATCGGGTCGGGCAGCAGGGTCCGCTCGTCCGCGATGACCTCCAGCTTGACCCAGTTGGTGCCGAGTGCCTCGCGGGCCAGCCGGGCCGTCAGGACGGCCTCGCCGGCGGTGAAGCAGCCGGCCGTGTTCGGCAGGATCCGGATGCCGTTGCGGGTCAGCACGTCGAGCACCGAGCCCTGGGTGGTGGCGTTCACCCGGCGCATGGCCACCGTGGTCAGCTCGGTGCCGGAGATCAGCAGCGCCTGCTCCAGGACCTCCAGGCTGGGGGCGCCGCCGGTGCCCATGATCAGGCGGGAGCCGAAGGTGGTGTCGGCGATGGTCAGCAGGTCGTCGGCCATGGTGGTCAGCCTCCCTGGACGGCGGTGAGGATCTCGACCCGGTCGCCCGCGCTGAGCACGGTCCGCTCCCAGGCGCTGCGCGGCACGACGGTCTCGTTGAGCGCCGCGGCCACCCCGGTGGGCGCGCTGCTGAGCGTGCCGACCACCTCGGCGAGGGTGGCGGACTCCGCGACCTCGCGCGGTTCGCCGTTGACGGTGAGCGGGATCAGGATCGGTGTCGCGGTCATCATGCGGCCTTCACGGTGAAGCGGGTGGGAGAGAACGGGAGGGCCGACGCGGGGGTGACCCCGGTGGCCAGGTACTCGGCGAGCAGGTCGCCGGTGACGGCGCTGAGCAGCACGCCGTTGCGGTAGTGGCCGGTGGCGGCGACCAGGCCGGGCAGGTCGGTGGGTCCGAGCAGCGGCGCGTTGTCGGGCGAGCCCGGGCGCAGGCCGGCGCTGGTCTCCACCAGCGGCAGTTCGGTGATCCCGGGCACCAGGTCGTGCGCGTCGCGCAGCAGCTCGTAGACGCCGCCCGCGGTGACGGTGGTGTCGTACCCCTGCTCCTCGCTGGTCGCGCCGATCACCAGCTCGCCCTCGGCGCGCGGCACCATGTAGAGGTGCTGGCCGCGGACCACCGCCCGGACGTTGCGCGAGAGGAAGGGGCCGTGCCGGTCCGGCATCCGCAGCCGCAGGATCTGGCCCTTGACCGGCCGGATCGCGGGCAGCACCCCGGCCGGCAGGCCGGGCAGCAGATGGCTCTGCGGGCCTGCGGCGAGCACCAGTTGAGGGGCGCTCAGCGCGTCGCCGCCGTCCAGTCGGACGCCGCTCGCGCGGCCGTCCTCGACCAGCAGCTCGGTCGCCAGGGCGCGCCGCAGCACCACGCCCGCCTGCTCGCAGGCGGCCACCAGGGCGGCGCTGAGCCGGCGGCCGTCCACCTGGTGGTCGTCGGCGACCAGCAGGCCGCCGCGCACCGCGGGGGAGAGCATCGGCTCCAGGCGGCGGCACTCGCGGCCGGTCAGCCAGCGCGAGTCCAGGCCGAGGCGCTGGTGGAAGGCGTAGAGCTCGCGCAGTTCCTCGCGGTCGTCGGCGTCCAGTGCGACGGCGAGTGTGCCGGTGGCGCGGTAGCCGGTGGACAGGCCGGTGAGCTTCTCCAGCTCGGCGGCGAACGCGGCGTAGCGCTCGTTGGAGGCCATCCCCAGCCGCAGCAGCGGCTCCTCGCCGTACTGCAGCTCGGTGACGGGAGCCAGCATCCCGGCCGCCACCTGGGCCGCGCCGCCGCCCGGGTCCGGGTCCACGACGGTCACCGCGAGCCCGCGCTGGGCGGTACGCCAGGCGACCGCGAGCCCGATGATGCCGCCGCCGATCACGAGCACGTCAGGTCGTGCGTCTGTGCAAGCCAAGGCGCTGATGCTCCCTTCGCCGGAATGACCCGGATCAGGTTCGGACGGTCGCAGGCTGCATCGGCCCGCCTCTCAGCCCGGTGCACCGGGCTCCCGTGATGAGGATGCCCCCACCATAACTCCGGGCCGCAGCCGCGCCGAAGGCCTGTCCGGTGCGCGATACCCCTCGATAGGGTGAGCGGGTGGCTGAACTGGAGCGGGCGGAGCAAGTGGTCGTGGTGGGGTCCGGGATGGCGGGGGCGCAGTGCGCGCTCGCGCTGCGCCAGGGCGGTTGGCGCGGGGGGATCAGCCTGCTGGGGGCGGAGCCGCACCCGCCGTACGACCGGCCGCCGCTCTCCAAGGACGTGCTGCTCGGCAAGGCCGACAGCAGCGTCTTCGACCTGGACTTCGACCAGCTGGGCATCGAGCTGCTGGCCGGCCGCCGGGCCACCGCCGTGCGGCCCGGGGTGCTGCACACCGACGCCGGTGAGCTGCCGTACGGGCGGCTGGTGCTGGCCACCGGCGCCGACCCGGTCCGGCTGCCGGTCTCGGACGGCGCCCGGGTGCTGCGCACCGTCGACGACGCGCTCGCGCTGCGGGCCGCGCTGGGTCCGGGGAGCCGGCTGGTGCTGGTCGGGGCGGGCTGGATCGGCGCCGAGACCGCCACCGCGGCCCGGCAGCTGGGCTGCGAGGTCACCGTCCTGGAGGCCGCCGCCGAGCCGCTGGCCGGCGTGCTGCCGCGTGAGCTGACCGCGCCGATGGAGCGCTGGTACGCCGAGGCCGGGGTGCGACTGCGGCTGGGTGCGAAGGTGGCCGCGGTGGAGCCGGGCGCGGTGGTGCTCGCGGACGGCGACCGGGTTGCCGCCGACGAGGTGGTGATCGGCATCGGCGCGCGGCCCGCCACCGGCTGGCTGGCCGACTCGGGCATCGAGCTGGACGCGGCCGGGGCGATCGTCGCCGACGCCTCGCTGCGCACAAGCCTGCCGCTGGTCTGGGCGGCCGGGGACTGCGTCAGCTACCCCTCGGCGCGGTTCGGCGAGCGGATCAACGTCCAGCACTGGGACCACGCGATGCACTCGGGCCGGGCGGTGGCCGCCGCGCTGCTGGGCTCCGACGAGCCCTACGACCCGGTGCCGTACTTCTGGTCCGAGCAGTTCGGGCGGATGGTGCAGTACGCGGGCCGGCACGCGGCCGGCGACCGGATGGTGCTGCGCGGCTCGCCCGAGGACCCGGCGTGGAGCGCGCTCTGGCTGCGCGAGGGCGTGCTGGTGGCGGCCATGGCGGTGGATCGGCCGCGCGACGTGGTGCAGGCCCGCAAGCTGATCGCGCAGGGCTCGGCGTTCGATCCGGAGCGGGCAGCCGACCCCTCGGTGGCCCTGAAGTCGGCCGTCGTCTGAGACCCTGGTGCTGTGAGTAGCGATACGGATGCCAAGATCGAAGCCCTCGTGAGCGAGTGGATGTACCTGCCCGACATCTCCGAACAGTGGGGTGTACTGGTCACCGAAGTGCGTCAGATGGTCAAGGACCACAAGCTGATCGCGTTCCGCCGCGGCGCGAACCGCTCGCTCCAGGTGCCGGCCGCCTTCATCGACGGCCCGGGCCTGACCAAGCACCTGGCCCCCACACTGACCCTGCTGCAAGACGCCAAGTTCACCGACGAAGAGATCATCGAGTGGCTCTTCACCGAGGACGAGACTCTGCCGGGCAGCCCGATCCAGGCGCTGCAGGAGAACCGCGGGACCGAGGTCAAGCGGCGCGCCCAGGCGATGCTGATCTGATGGCCGGCGCGGACCACCGGGCGAAGCTCGCGGACGCCCGGCTCTACCTGTGCACCGACGCCCGGCGCGAGCAGGGCGACCTGCCGCAGTTCCTGGACGCCGTGCTGGCCGGCGGCGTGGACATCGTCCAGCTCCGGGACAAGGGCCTGGAGGCCAAGCAGGAGCTGGAGTACCTGGAGGTCTTCGCGGACGCCGCCCGGCGGCACGGGAAGCTCTTCTCGGTCAACGACCGCGCCGACGTCGCGCACGCCGCTCGCCCCCAGGTGCTGCACCTGGGCCAGGACGACCTGCCGGTCCCGCACGCCCGGGCGATCCTGGGCGAGGACGTCGTGATCGGGCGGTCCTGCCACGCGGAGTCCGAGGTGGACGCGGCGATCGCCGAGGCCGGCGTGGACTACTTCTGCACCGGGCCGGTCTGGCCGACGCCCACCAAGCCGGGCCGCTTCGCACCGGGCCTGGGCCTGGTGGAGTACGCGGCGCGGCAGTCGACGGACCGTCCGTGGTTCGCGATCGGCGGGATCGACCTGGGCAACCTGGACGAGGTGCTGGCCGCCGGTGCCCGCCGGGTCGTGGTGGTCCGGGCGATCACCGCGGCCGAGGACCCGGGCGCGGCCGCCGCGGAGCTGGCCCGCCGGGTGCGCGCCGTCTCCTGACTCAGTAGCGGCGGACGGTGGCGGCCCGGGCGAGCGCGAGCAGCGTGGCCCGGGCCGCCTCGTCAGCCAGCGGCGCCGCGTCCAGGGCGGACAGCGACTGACGCATCAGCACGTCGATCCGCTCCTCGACCCGCTCGGCCGCGCCGCTGCGGGCCACCAGCTCGCTCAGTTCGGCGATCTCCTCGGGGGTGAGCCCCGGCGCGCCGAGCCGGGCGTCCAGCCGGGCGGCCTCGGCCGGGGCCAGCGCGCGCAGGGCGAGCGCGATCAGCAGGGTGCGCTTGCCCTCGCGCAGGTCGTCCCCGGCGGGCTTGCCGGTCACGGCCGGGTCGCCGAAGACCCCCAGCAGGTCGTCGCGGAGCTGGAAGGCCTCGCCGAGCGGCAGCCCGAAGGCCGAGTACGCGTCGACCAGGGTCTGCGAGGCGCCCGCGAGCCGGGCGCCGACCTGAAGCGGCCGCTCGATGGTGTACTTCGCCGACTTGTAGTGCAGGACGGTCTGCGCCCGGTCCAGGGCCAGCGCGTCGGTCGAGTCGCCGGCCACCGGCTCCAGTACGTCCAGGTACTGGCCGGCCATCACCTCGGTGCGCATCAGGTCGAAGACCGGCTTGGCGGCCAGCACCGCGGCGGACTCCAGGCCGCAGCGGACGAACAGTTCGTCGCACCAGATCAGCAGCAGGTCGCCGAGCAGCACCGCCGCCGCCGCACCGTACTGCTCGCGGTCGCCGCGCCAGCCGCTGTCCCGGTGCAGTGCCTCGAAGCGGCGGTGGATGGAGGGCAGCCCGCGCCGGGTGTCGCTGCGGTCCATCAGGTCGTCGTGCACCAGCGCGCTGGCCTGGAGCAGCTCCAGCGCCGCCGCGGCGTGTGCGATGCCGCTGCTGTCGGCGGCCCCGCCGGCGCCCCGCCAACCCCAGTAGCAGAACGCCGGGCGCAGCCGCTTGCCGCCGTCCAACAGGAAGTCCCGCAGCGCGTCGGCGGCCGGGACCAGGCCGGGGGAGATCTTGCCGAGCAGGACGCCCTGTTCGTCCATGAACGCCGCGAGAGCGGCGTTCACGCGCTCGCGGACCGCCTCCACATCAAGGGGCTGGACGGGCGAGGGGCTGGGCGAGGTCACGACGGTTCTCCGCAATCATTGGGGTACCGCCAGACTAGCGCCGGGTGCCGGGCACTGGCCGCCGCGCCGCTTCCGTGGCGCCCCTTGGACATGTGGACATTCCGTCTCGTTCTGTGGACGTTCTCTGTCCGCGACCCCCTGGTGACCGTTAATCTGCGGTCATGGCACTAGGAATCCCCTCCACCAGAACCGACCGCGCGCTCACGGTCCGCGAACTGCTGGCGGCAGGGCAGAGGTCCTTCTCCTTCGAGTTCATGCCCCCGCGCAGCGAGGCAGCCGAGCACAAGCTCTGGGACGCGATCCGCCGTCTGGAGACGCTCAATCCGAACTTCGTCTGCATGACGTACGGCGCCGGCGGCTCCTCGCGCGGGCGCACCGTCAACATGGTCGGCCGGATCGCCACCGAGACCACGCTGACGCCCGTCGCGCACCTGACCGCCGTCGACCACTCGGTGGCGGAGCTGCGCAACATCATCGGCCAGTACGCGGACGAAGGCGTCCGCAACGTCCTCGCGGTGCGCGGCGACCCGCCCGGCGACCCGCTGGGCGACTGGGTGCGCCACCCCGAGGGCGTCACCTACGCCTACGAGCTGGTCGAGCTGATCAAGGGCATCGGCGACTTCTGCGTGGGCGTGGCGGCCTTCCCGCAGATGCACCCGCGCTCGGCGAACTGGGACGAGGACATCCGCCACTTCGTCGCCAAGGTGCGGGCCGGTGCCGACTACGCGATCACCCAGATGTTCTTCGAGGTCGAGGACTACCTGCGGCTGCGCGACAAGGTCGCCGCGGCCGGCTGCGACGTGCCGATCATCCCGGAGATCATGCCGGTCACCAACGCCAAGCAGCTGGAGCGCTTCCCGCAGCTGAGCGGCTCGGCCTTCCCCGCGGAGCTGGAGAGCCGGCTGCGCGCCGTCGTGGACGACCCGCAGGCGCTGCGCGAGGTCGGCATCGAGCACGCCACCGCGATGTCCGAGCGGCTGCTCGCCGAGGGCGTGCCGGGGCTGCACTTCATCACCCTCAACGGCTCGCTGGCCACCTTGCAGATCTACCAGAACCTCGGCCTGCACCGGGGCTGACCGCGGGTACCGGCAGGCCCCGGCCGGATGTGGGGCCGGATGGTTGGAACCGGTACAGTCGCCGCACGCGCGGGCCCGCGCGCCGGGCTGTGGTGGAGGTCGCAGATGAGCATCGGATTGCTGGTGTTGTACGCGGCCCTCGCGGTGGTCGCCCTGTGGCTGGTCGCCGAACTGCTGTTGCAGAACCGGGCGCCGCTGCACTGGCGGGGCGTCGCACTCGGCGGGTTCCTGCTGGTGGTCGCCGGGATGGCGATCCGCTCGGTGCCGGTGATCGGGGCGGGCGCGGTGGCCTTCGCGACCGGCCAGGTCTTCGTGACGCTGGCGGTCAAGCGCGGGACGACCAGGAGCTGGTCGCTGCGCGCCTCGGACGGCGCGCTGCCCGGCCCGCTGGCCAAGGTGCCGCTGCTCAGCGCGGCCACCGGCGGCGAGGCGGCGGTCGCGGCGGTGGCGGTGCCGGTGGTCGGTGAGGTCGGCCCGATCGAGGAGCCGGAGCAGGGGATCCTGCCGGAGCCGCTCACCGAGGACGACTTCGGCGTGTACGAGACCCCCGGCTACCTGCAGGACTCGCCCCAGGAGGAGCCGCAGCCCCAGCAGCAGTCGTACCCGCAGTACGGCGAGCAGCAGCAGTGGCAGCAGCAGCCGGTCCAGGGCTACCAGGACGCCGGTTACCAGCAGGGCTGGGACGGGCAGCAGGGTTACCCGCAGCAGCAGCAGTACCAGGACCCGTACTGGCAGCCGCAGCAGCAACAGCAGTACCAGGACCCCGCCCAGTACCAGCAGGACTACGGCATCCCGCACCAGCAGGGCTACGAGCAGCAGCACTACCAGCAGCCCGAGAGCTGGACCCAGCAGCAGTAGGCGGGTCAGGCCGGGCCGATCAGCCCGGCCGTGATGCAGGCCGACATGCCCGCGCGAGCCAGCCCGCCGCCCGGGTGCGCGGAGCCGCCGATCAGGTAGCGGCCCGGCGTCGGTTCCTCGTTCGGCGTCAGCAGGAACTCCCCGCGCGCGCCCGCCAGGGCCGGCCGCGGGACGGCGCCGCCCGGGGCGGAGGTCTCCCGCTCGGTGTCCGCCGGGGTGCGCACCACCCGCCAGAGCAGCCGCTCGCGCAGGCCGAGGCCGGCCGCGTCCGCGTGCTCCAGCAGCCGGTCCGCGAAGCGGTCGGCGACGCCGGCGGCGGTCCAGTCCAGCCGGGCCTGCGAGGGGACCGTGACGGTGAGGGTGACGCACTCGTGGTTGTCGTCCGGGCGCAGTGACGGGTCGTCGGGCCGCAGCACCTGCACGGTCGGGCGGTCGCAGAGCCGGGCGGTGGGGCCGAACAGCGCGTCGAGCTCGTCGGCCCGGTCGGCGGCATGCAGCACGGTGCGGTGCGGCGTCCCGGCGGGCCGCGCCCCGCGCAGCGCGAGCAGCACGCTGACCCGGCCCGGCAGCGTCGGGTCGCCCGGCGCCTGACGCAGCAGCACGCCGGTCGGCGGCTCCACGACCCGGGTCCTGAAGTGGAACTCCACGCCGCGCTGCTCGCAGCGCCGGTAGACCGCCTCGGCCAGCGCCCGCATGCCGCCGCGGACGTACCAGACGCCGAAGCTCTGCTCCATGTACGGGATCACGGTGGCGCCGGCCGGGACGGTCCGCGGGTCGAAGCCGAACCGCAGGGCGTACTCCTCAAGGAGTGCGGTCAGCGCCGGGTGGCCGCCCAGTTCGCGCTGCGCGACCTGGGCGAGGGTGGGTTCGCCGCCGAGCAGCCGGCCCAGTCCCCGGCGCGGTGCGGCCGGGTACGGGTCGCTGCGCAGAGCCGCGGGGTCGGCGGGCAGCGGCTCCTCGAGCAGCGGGCGGCGGGTGGCCTCCCAGACCGTGCGGCCGCGGTTCGTCAGCTGCCCCCAGCGCTCGCCCGCCCCCGCGCCGAAGGCCGCGTCCAGCGCCTGGCCGACCCCGCCGCGCGAGGCGTTGGGCAGCAGGACGGACGAGCCGTCGGCGAAGACGTGCCGGCTCTCGGGGTCCACCGGGGAGAGCTCGACCAGCTGCTCCAGCGGCTCCCGGCCGGTCTTCAGCGCGAGGTCGCGGTAGACCGCGGGCAGCGTGAGCAGGGTGGGACCGGTGTCGAAGGCGAAGCCGTCGCGCCGGTACTGCCCCAGCATCCCGCCGTACGTGCTGCTCGCCTCACAGACCGTCACCCGGTGCCCGACCGTCGCCAGCCGCGCCGCCGCCGCCAGTCCGCTGATCCCCGCTCCGATGATGACGATCCGTGCCATGGCTCAAGATCCTAGTAGGGGCGTCTGCCGCATCCGGCGGGCCCGGCGCTCGCGGCGGTTGGCCAGGAAGCGGCGGATCCGGGAGAAGGCGAACCAGACCACCAGCAGACCCGCGGCCAGCAGCACCGCGGCGATCGAGGCGGCCACCCAGGGGTGGAAGATCGCCAGGGTGACCAGGCCGGCCACCGCGAGATCCTCCAGCAGGCTGATCACGATGTTGCTGAACGGCTCGGGCGAGGTGTTGACCGCCATCCGGACCGAGGCCTTGACCAGATGGCTGGCCAGCGCGGTGGTGCCGCCGATCGCGCCCGCGGCCAGCTGGCCGAGCGAGCCCGGGTGCTGGCTCGCCAGCAGGGCGGCCACCACGGCGCCGGCGATCGGGCGGATCACCGTGTGGACGGCGTCCCAGACCGAGTCCACGTACGGGATCTTGTCGGCCACGGCCTCGCAGAGGAACAGCACGATCGCGGCGATCAGCACGTCGGTGCGCTCCAGCACCGGCGGCACCGAGTCCGCGCCGCCGAAGCGGCCCAGCAGGCCGAGCAGCATGACCACGGCGTAGGCGTTGATGCCGCTCGCCCAGCCGCTGGTGAAGATCAGTGGTAGGACCGTCAAGGTTCTCTCCCCGTGTCGAATATTCGCCGGTCACCGTATCGCGCGCCGTCGTTGTCAGTGCCGGGGGACAGCATGGGGGAGCACGGGTCGACCGATCCGTGCGGCCTGCTCCGGACCGGGGGAGAACATGAACGTCACCGACCTCCCGAACGAGATCCCCGACAGGACGTCCGCTTCGGCGTCCGACCAGATCCCGCTGCGTTCCGTCGACGTCCATCCGGTGCTGCTCAGGGCGGGGGCGCCGCCGGCTGCCCTGGACCTGCTGGCGCAGGCCCACCGCACGCTGGTCCGAGCCGGCAGCGCGCAGGACCCGCTGGAGCGGTACGCCACCGCGCACCTGGCCGCGCTGCGCACCACCGCAGCGGTGCTCGCCGTGCGCGGGCGCCCGGAGACCAACCCGCGCCGGCGCAGGGCGATCCGCAGCGCGTGGGAGGTGCTGCCCGAGATAGCGCCCGAACTGGCCGAGTGGGCGGTCTACTTCGCAGCCGGCGCCCGAAAACGCGCCGCGGCCGAGGCCGGCCTGCAGGGCGCCGCGAGCGAGCGCGACGCCGACGACCTGGTCCGCAACACCGCGGTCTTCCTGCGCCTGGTCGAACGCGTGCTGCGCCTCGGCCCGCCACCCCCTGATCACAGGCTCTAAGGTGGAGTCGTCAGGCTCGCCGCCCTTCTGAGGAGACCTCACCTTGTACCCGACGCGTCCCCGCAGCGCCCTGCGTACCGCCGTGGTCTGGGAGGTGGTGCGGACGGCCCTGGAGCGTCGGGCGGCCGAGCTGGATCAGCCGGTGCTCGACGTGCTGGACACCGGCGGCGGCACCGGCAACTTCGCCGTGCCGGTGGCCCGGCTCGGCCACCGTGTCACGGTGGTCGACCCGAGCCCGGACGCGCTCTTCGCGCTGGAGCGCCGCGCCGCCGAGGCGGGCGTGACCGACCTGGTGCGCGCCGTCCAGGGGGACACCCAGACGCTGCCCGACCTGATCGCCCCCTCCTCGGTGGACGCGGTGCTCTGCCACGGCGTGCTGGAGATGGTCGACGACCCCGCGGACGCGCTCACCAGCCTGACCGGGACGCTGCACAAGGGCGGGCTGGTCAGCCTGCTGGCCGCGAACCGCAACGGCGCCGTGCTGGCCCGGGCGCTGGCCGGTCACTTCGACGAGTCGCGGACGGTCCTCACCGCGCCGGACGGCCGCTGGGGCGCCGGCGACCCGATGCCGCGCCGCTTCACCGCCGACGAGCTGGGCGAGCTGGCCGCCGCGGCCGGCCTGCGGGTCGAGTCGGTGCACGGCGTGCGGGTCTTCGCCGACCTGGTGCCCGGGGTCCTGGTCGACACCGAACCGGGAGCCATGGAGGCGCTGCTCAAGCTGGAGGAGGCCGCCTCCCAGCAGCCCGCTTTTCACGCGGTCGCCACCCAGCTGCACGTGCTCGCGGCGCTCGGCTGAGTTAGCCTTCGCGCCCGCGGGCACTCCGGCGTGTCCCGGGTCGTTGGCTGGGTGCTGGGTGCTCGCAGATGTGTCGGACACGACGGATCGTCGCCCGCCCCGAAGGGCACCCGTGGACCGTATGATCTGGGTAAAGCCAGAACGCATGACGGCCAGGCGCATGGGGCATATGGACCACAACGAAGCCAGGTGGCGGACCGGTCGCCCCCGCGACCGACGAGTAGGAGGACTCCGTGCCGCTCTCGGAGCACGAGCAGCGACTGCTCGACCAGATGGAGCGAGCGCTGTACGCCGAAGATCCCAAGTTCGCGACAGCGCTTGAGGGAACCGGGCTGCGCATGTACACCCGTCGCCGGGTGTACCAGGCTGCGGCCGGGTTCGTGGTGGGTGTCGCCCTCCTGATGGGGGGCATGGTCGCTCAACTCATCTGGGTGAGCGTCGTCGGATTCCTCGTCATGCTGGGCTGCGCGGTCCTCGCCGTCACCGGGTGGCGCCGCCATCCGCCGGCCGGCCAGGGGGCCGGGCAGCGGACCGCCCCCGCGCCGCGCCGCAAGGCGAGCGTGATGGACCGGATGGAACAGCGCTGGCAGCGCCGCCGGGACGAACACGACGGCATGTAGTAGGCCGCAGACGCAAGCGAGAAGCACGGTGGGGGGGGCGGCCGCGGGCGGCCCCCCCCCCCCGCGTGGAGGCGGGGCGGGGGGGGTGGGCCGCCGGCCCCCCGTGGCCCCCCCCCCCCCCCCCCCCCCCCC